>CAWAXV010000013.1:0-145795 GCA_963786095.1 uncultured Acidobacteriaceae bacterium
GAAGGCGGGGGCTTCCTTGCCGTCGATCATTGAGATATGGGCAGCCGTGCCGGCGCCCACAGCGATTGTCGCCGCCGGAGTTCCGGGCTTGGGCGGCTCGTACCGAAGGTCCGGGGAAGTGCTCGCGCAGCCCGAGCCCAGCAGAATCGATGCAAGCCCAAAAATGTCGAGCAGTGCTCTTTTGTATTGCATTGCGATCCATCCCTCAACGTACCCAGCAGCGCTATCTGCTGAGACTTGCAGCAGCGGTGCGTGGCGATTGGTGTGGTGTCTACTTCGCCAGGCCCAACGTGGCGGCGCCGCAGTACATGCACTTATTCGAGTTCGATGGCGTGCGCCCCTTGCAGCTAGGGCACTCAATGACCTTTGCGCTCGTTGTCTGCTGGAGTTTAGTGAGTTCTCCGCGCAGTTGTTCATCCGTTAAAGACAATCGATCCTTCACGAGACTCCACAGAGCGAGAGTTACCGGGGGAAGCTCTGCGTGTTGCTGTTCCAGGCTGCGAGACTTTGCCACGGCTTCTTCGGCGGCTTGCGCGGTCACGGTTCCCTTGGCACGAAGGTCGTTGACCTGCTTTTGAAGCAAGTAGTCCCAAATTATGTCCGGCCCCATGCCCATGCTCTGCTCCTCTTTAACAACCCAAACAAGGGCCGGTCGTCCTTCGGAATCAGCTACATCAGCTCTAATATACCGTTGACTGCGCGGCCAGGCCCTTCTTTGAAATGGAGGAAGTCAAAGAGAGCGCCATCGTATTGGCGTGTTCCGTTGGATCGAGGACCGGGGACACTTGCCGATGACCATTGTGAGACACGGGAACGCGTCTGCATTTATTCTTCTTCGCCAGCACCGGGCTGTCGCGTCGCGACTCCTCAATCAAAGCTGCGCCGGACTCCTGGAGTGCCCCGCCGGCTCGTACAGCGATGCGTCCAGCAGTCTTGCCTGAGCCTGGATGCGCTCCTCGCTGACCGCGCCGCCCGGAAGTGCGCGCAGCAGCGCGGCGGCGCGCGCCTCGAGCACGGGGCGAATCTCCGGGTGCGTGAGGATGTACAGGTCGTTGCGCCGCACGCCCTCGAGCACGTACTCCCCGACCTCCGCTGCCGTCGGCGCGGTCTGAAATATGGCCGTGTCGGTCCGCTCGACCCCCGGAGGCAGCAGGGGTACTGAGCCACTGGCCGCAAGCCCCGCCGGCCGCACCGCCTGCGTGCTCTCAAAGAGTTCCGACTTGACCGGCCCCGGACACAGCACCGAGACCCCGACGCCGGCTTCCGTCAGATCCGCGCGCAACGATTCGGCCAGTCCCACGAGAGCGAACTTCGAGGTGACGTACACGCCCGCACCGGCGCCGCTGAACAGCCCGCTGACCGATGCGGTGATGACAATGTGGCCGCCGCGTCCGGAGTGACACATGGGTGCCGGGCAAAGGTGCGTACCGCGTTGACGTCCCGCCGAGGTTCACCCCCAGGGCGAAGTCCCAGTCCTCGTAAGTCGCCGCCTGCGTCGGACCGACGAAGTTCACGCCGGCGTTGCTGCAGAGCAGATCCACGGTACCGAATTCGCGGCCGACCCGCTCGGCGCAGGCGGCCCATTGCTGCCGATCCGTGACGTCGAGTACCATGGGCAGTACGACACCGCCGCCGGCGGCGAGCTGCGCGGCGGCCGCCTCGAGTGCCGCCTGGCGTATATCGGCGATGACGACCTTCATGCCGGCGTCCAGGCAGGCGCGGGCGATGCCAAGTCCGATGCCGCTCGCGGCACCGGTGATGAAGGCGAGCTTATGCCTGAGGTGTTCCATCCGGGCCTCCAAGGGGTTCGGCGTCGAGCCTGACAACGATGCCCGCGCAGGCTCGGCTCCGGCGCGCGATAGCGTTCCATGACCAGCGGGTCGTGACCGGGGACGATGAATTCCGGTCGGCTGGCGAGCGCCTGCAGCCGCTCCCAGCCGGCGACCATCTGCGTCACGTCGGCCACGATCGGGAAGGGACGCCCCGAGTTCATGTTGGCCAGATAGTGGCGTCGCATCGGAGGCAAGCACCAGCCAGCCGAGGCGCGTCCAGATGCGCACCACCTGCAGGCCGTGGGTGTGGCCGCCCACGTGGTGCACGCTGATGCCGGGAACGATCTCGGCATCGCCGTCGTGGAATTGCACCCGCGCGCCGTAGGCCAGGCGCACCACCGACAGTACGCCCTCCAGCTCGTAGGCGTGCGCGAAGAACGGGTGTGCCATGTGACGGCCGGTCGCAAATGCCATCTCGCGGTCCTGCAGGTGGAAGCGCGCCCGCGGGAACAGCGGCAGATTGCCCGCGTGGTCATAGTGCAGGTGCGTGATGATGACGTGCCGGACCTCGGCGCAATCGACGCCCAGCCGGCGCAGGCCCTCGCCGGGCTCGAGCAGCAGCTGCCGCCCGCGCTCGTTGGGCGGCGGCCTGCATCAAATCCGGTGTCCATGACGACGGTGTGCAGCTCGTTGCGGGCGACCCAGACGAAGTAGTCCATGGGCAGGCCGCTGTGGTGCGGGTCGCCGCCGATGAACACCTCCGCCTCGTTGCGCGTCACCGTGGCGTAGCGAATCGCATAGACCTCATAGGGACGCGGCTCATTCATCGGCGCTCGCCCCGGCCGGCCTCCGCCAGGTACTTCACGATCTCGGTGTTGTCCGCGCCGAACCCCAGCCGGCGCTGCGCAGCGCCCCACAGACGCTGCGCATTCGCCCAGCAGTGCGGCGGGAGTGCCGAGCGCTTCGGCCAGGCCCAGTGCGATCCGCAGATCCTTCGCCATCAAGCCGAGCGCGAAGCCGGAGTCGAACTTGCCGGTCAGGACAAATGCCGGATACTTCTGTTCGGTGGCGGTATTGCGCCCGGTGGAGTGATTCAGAATCTCCAGCATGACCGCCGGATCGATGCCGAACTTCTCGCCGGCCAGCATCGCCTCCGCGGTGGCCGCCAATGCCACCGCCGACAGGTAGTTGTTGAGTGCCTTCACCGCATGCCCGGAGCCGGAGGCCCCGGCGCGGAAACACCTGGCCGAGCGGGGCCAGAATGCTCCGGCAGCGTGCGATGGCGGCGGACTCACCGCCGGCCATGATCGCAAGCGTACCGGCGACCGCCCGCTTGACACCCCCGGAGACCGGAGCGTCGACCAGGGATATAGCGGCTTGCGCCAGCTCCCGCGGCGAGCGCGCGGGTGCCCACCGGCTCGGCCGAGCTCATGTCGAGCACCACCGCACCGGCGGCGAGGCCGGCCGCAACGCCGCCAGCCCCCAGCAGCACCTGGCGCACGGCCGCGCCGTCGGGGAGCATGGTGATCACCACGCGGCAGGAGCGACCCAGGTGCGCGAGCGATTGCGGCCCGCTCGCACGGCACCGTGCTGCAGAAGCGCTCGCAGCGCCACAGGGTTGGCGTCCGCCGCCACCACATGGAACCCGGCGGCGGCCAGATGCCCCGCCATCGGGGCGCCCATGTTGCCGAGGCCGATGAATCCGACGCGCTCGCGGCGGTGCGAACTCGCTCTTGCATGAGACCATGAGCGGTCACCGCTGGCTCAGCGCGCGCGGCGCAGGGGCAGGGTGAGCAGGAACCAGGCGGTGCGCCAGCTGAGCAGTTTCAGCGCCTGGCGGACTTCCTCCGGCCGTATGCGGGCGGTCATCGGCATGGTGCCGAAGATCTTGCCCTTCAGCACCAGTTCCCGCCCGTCGCGCTCGATGGCCGTTATGGCGATCATCTCCTTGTTGTCGGCTCCGAAGATCTTCACGGCATCTCCGGCCTACAGCGCCGCGGACACGGCGATGTCGGAGAGGCGCTGAAACCGCTCGACGTTGTCGAGGTTGTTCATGACACCCGCACTGAGGCACACGAACGTCAGCTCGCGCGACCGGGTCGACCCAGTAGAGCGCACTGCCGGCGCCGTAGTTGCCAAACGTTCCGCTGGAGGTCAGGGTCCCGTACAGATGATGGCACATCGCCGTGCCGCGCAGCGCGAAGCCCAGGCCCAGGTAGGCCGGCGCGGGCGGCCAGCCGCGCTGCTCAAAGAGCGGCTTGTAGAGCTCATTGGGCTTCTCGCCGGTCCAGTTGCGGGTGGCAAGCTCCAGGGTGGCCGGTGAGAGGATCCGCGTGCCGTCGAGTTCGCCGCGCCGCCGCAGCATCTCGGCGAAGCGGAACATGTCCGGGACGGTCGAGGCCACGCCGACCCAGGGCATCTCGGCGTCCTCCTCCTCGAAACGCCCCGTTGGGACCGAGGTTGCTGTGGCCGGGGTGGGTGATCGGGAAGTTGCCGCGGAAGTCCGGCACCACGTGGCGCGCGCGCAGGTCGCGGCGCAGCCCGACCGAGGTGTCAGCCATCTTCAGCGGAGTCAGCAGGTCCTCCTGAACGATGGCGCGATACGGGCGCTGCTGCGGATCAGTGCGCCGCAGGGCCTCGCCCAAGCAGGACGTGGTTGGCCAGCGGTGAGTAGGCGACCCGCTCCCCCGGGGGCTCCTCCGGGTGGATATTCGCACACACCGCCGCGACCATCTCGTCGAGCCGGTCGATGTACATGTCCGGCTTGATGGCGAATACGATCGGCAGCCCCGAGGTATGCGTCAGCAGGTGATGCACCGTGATCTGGTTGCGCAGGCCTCCGGAGAACTCCGGCACCAGGTCGCTGATGCGCGTCGTGAGCGCAAACCGGCCGAGCTCGATCGAGCGCAGCGCCAGTACGTTGGTGATGGCCTTGGTCACGGAGAAGATGCTGAACACCGAGTCCAGGCGCAGCGGCCGGGTGCGCGCCTGGTCCGCGTGGCCGATGGCCTCGTGCAGCCCGAGCTGGCCGGCGCGCGCAATGGCAATCACGGCGCCGAAGTAGCGCCCCGCGGCAATGTCTTCGGCGATCACGCCGCCGCAGGTGCGCCGAGGCGCTCCTGATCAAACGCGCCGGTCGCTCATCCGGCGGGCCCCGCAGCTCATCAGTTCCATCACGTAGTGGCTGTCGAAATATTCGCGCAGCGTGTGAATCTTCCCGTCCCTGACCTCCACCGCCCATGCGTACAGGTTCTCGTACGGACGCCCGTCCGCGAGCGCGCCGCCGCTGTGGGATCTCGACCATGACGAACGCGCCCCGCGAGGCGATGGTGTCGACCACGATCTTCGGGATCACCGGGGCGGAACAGCTTGCGGATCGGCGTGAGGAAGTCATCCACGATACCGCCCGGGCCGCGATGAATGCCGGCGCCGGGGACGCTGCGCATCTGGGGTTGCCAGGTGGCGTCCTCGTGCAGCAGGCGCCGCACGCCCTCGAGGTCCCCGGCACTCAGGGTTGCCAGGAAGCGCAGCACCAGCGCCTCGCTGTCCGGTCTTGGCTTCTACGCCCATCAGTCAATCCTCCGTAAGCGTCCGCCGGGACGCCGTGAAGCGCACCGGCAGTTTTTCGGGACCGTGACCGATCGTTGTCATCCACGGCTCCGGTTCCCCGGCCGGCTCGAACGCCTGGATGTGGCGCGCCACAGCACCCAGCAGCGCATCCGCCTCCAAGTCCGGCGAGCACCCGCCCCACGCAGGCATGCACGCCCTGGCCCCAGCCCAGATGGGCGCGATTGTCGCGGCGCACGTCGAAGCGGTCTGGCTGCGGCCCACTGGCGCGGGTCGCGGTTGGCGGCGCCGAACATCAGCCCGCAGCGCTCGCCCTTGGGAATCACCACACCCTCGATCTCCACGTCACGCATCGTAATGCGCCCGGCCATGCGCGAGGGCGAGTCCCAGCGCAGGCTCTCCTCGAAGGCCGCCCGCACCAGTGAGGGTCGGCGCGCACGAGCTGGTACTGGTCGCGGAAACAGGGCAAAGGCGCGGATCGCGTTCGCCAGCGTCATGACCGTGGTATCGGCGGCGGCAGAGAGCAGAATTCCCACCAGCAGCTTGGCCTCGTCCTGGGTCACCTCGCCGCGGTCGGCGGCCAGGAACATCTGCATCCCGAGGCTGCCGGGCGCCAGGTTCTTGCCGGCTGCAACAGCGCTCGACCCATTCGATCACCGGCCCGGTGTCCTCCATGGCTTCGTGAAACAGCTCGTTCACCGGTCCGAGGGTGGCCCAGACCATGTTGCCGAACGCGTACATGTACTTCGCGGCCCTCGGCCGGTATGCCGATCAGGTCGGGCAGGACTTTGTAGACGAAGGGCCGGCGTGATCTCGGCGACGGCATCGATGGTGGCGCCGCTCCTGGGCTTCAGTGCGCTGACCAGCGCCTCCGCATCGGCGCGGAACGCCGTCGCCCATGCTGGCCAGCGCCTGCGGGGAGAGCGCCGCGGCGACCACGGCGCGCACCGCGGTGTGCTTCGGGCGGGTCATCCACCAGCAGCAGCTCCGGGCGCACCGAGTTCGGATCGTGCCAGGGACGCGAGGCAGAGGAGAATGCCTTCCAGTCGCGCAGGCCGGCCGCCACGTGCTCGTAGCGCGTCACCAGGGTGATGTTCTCGCGCGACAGCTTCACCGCGGGCGCAAGCTCGCGCAGCCGGTCATCCACCGCGCGCGCGTCGCGCACCGCGGCTGCGCTGAACGGGTCCTCGTCGGTGACCAGGATCTCGCGCGTCACGTACGCCTCCGGGTGTTGCCGCGACTCATTCGGTCCTGAGCTTCCAGCCCTGGCCGTCGCGCACGATCCAGCCGGCGGTCGGGTCGCAGAAGTGGCTGCCGATGATCAGCGGTCTGCGAGTCTCCGAAGCGCTCCACGAACGCCTGGCGGGTGAGCCCGCCCTGCGGCTTGTCCATGTCGAAGTTGCCGGGCCGCAGCGGCTCGACGAGCTGGATGGGATGATGCATCAGGTCGCCGGTGATCACCGCCTCCTGCCCCTGCGAGCGGATGAGGACGCTGACGTGGCCGGGCGTATGGCCCGGGGTCGGGAACAGCGAGACTTCATCGGTCACCTGATAGTCCGGGGTGATGTAGTCGACCAGCCCGGCGGCGACGACCGGGTCGATCGGAGTCGTGCAGGTGCTCCACGTCGTGGTAGCCACCGGTGCTGCGCAGGTGCGCCCAGTGCTCGAACTCCTGCCGGCCGAACAGGTAGCGCGCCTGCGGGAAGGTGGGCACCCAGCGTCCGTCCACCAGGCGCGTGTTCCAGCCGACGTGGTCGAAGTGCAGGTGCGTGCACAGTACCGCGTCGATGCTGGCCGGCGGGGAACCCGGCCACGGCGAGGTCCTCGAGGAAGGTCGTCCTCAGGTTGCAGAAGACCTCGTACTCGCGCTTGCGATCCGCGCCGATGCAGGTGTCGATCATCACGTTCTTGCCGCGCGAGCGCAGCACGAAGGCCTGGAAGGAGATCTTCATCAGCCCGGCGGCGGTGGCGAAGTGCGGCTGCAGCCAGCCGAACCGCTGCACGAACTCGGCCGTTTCGTCCTTGAGCAGCATGGCGATGTTGTCCTCGAAGGCGTTCACCTCGACGATCCGCGCCACCTCGACGTCGCCGATCCGCCAGTGCCTGATGTGTTCCACGCTCATGTCGTCAGTCTCCTAAAGGCACACTTGCATCGCGCCCATTCACGCCGAGCGCGCCGGCGGCAGCTCGAGCGCGCGGCGGCGCGGCAATGCCGCGGATCATGTCCGCAGCCTTCTCCGCGATCATCACGACCGCGGCGTTGGTGTTGCCGCCGACCAGCCGCGGGAATACCGAAGCGTCGGCCACGCGCAGCCCCTCGATGCCGTGCACTTGCAGTTGCTCGTTGACCACCGACTGAGCGTCCGGCCCCATGCGACACGAGCCGCAGGGATGATGCACGGTTGCGGCGGCGCGCCGCATGTAATCAACCAGCGCTGCATCATCTTCGAGCGGCACGGCACCGGGCTGCACCTCGAGCGCCCGGTAGCGGGCGAACGCGGCGGCACGCTCACCTGGCGACCGAGCTTCAGGCCGCGCAGCAGCGTGGTCTACATCGTCCGGGTGACTGAAGAGCCGCGGATCCACCAGCGGTGCCGCGCGCGGATCGTTGCTGGCCAGGCGTGACCCGGCCGCGGCTCTTCGGATACAGGCCGACGATGCTGATGGCGAAGCCGTGGCCGAGCGGAAAGGGGAACGTGTTGCGGTTGCGCCGGGCGGCCTGGAAGACTACCTGCACGTCCGGCCGCGACAGCCCCGGCTGGGTGCGGATGAAGCCGGTGGCCTCGAACACATTGCTCGCCAGCGGACCGCTGCGGAACAAGCGCGTATTCGAGCAGGTTGAACAGGTCGCGGGGCGCGGCGCGCCACGAGATGCCGTACGACTCGCTGTTCTTCATCTCCATGAGCACCGCCACGGCCAGGTGATCGTGGTAGTTCGCGCCCACCCCGGGCAGGTGCTGCGCTGACCGGGATGCCGGCGGCGCGCAGTTCCTCCTGGTCCCCGATGCCGGACAGCATCAGTAACTGCGGCGACAGGACCGCGCCGGCGGCCACGATCACCTCGCGGCGCGCGGTGAGGTCGCGGGCGCCGGCGCCGCTCAGCACCCGGACGGCGACGGCGCGGCGCTGCTCGATGAGAATCTGCGCGGCGCGTGTCCCGGTGAGGATCGTAAGGTTGCGGCGGTGGCTTGCCGGGCGCAGATAGGCGGTGGCGGTGGATACGCGCCGTCCGTTCAGGATGGTGCCCTGCCTCGGGCCGTAGCCTTCCGTGGACGGGCCGTTGAAGTCCTCGTTGCGCCTGAATCCCAGTCCCTGCATCGCCGCAAGGAATGCCGGCGTCATGGGATTGGGCCGCTCGACGAACTTGACGTTCATCGGGCCGTCGTGACCGTGGTACGCCGAAGGCGGGTAGGCGTCATTGCGCTCGGAGCGCAGGAAGTAGGGCAGGACCTCCGTGTAGCTCCAGCCCGGGTTGCCCGCCGCCGCCCAGTCATCAAAGTCACTCGGATGGCCGCGGAAATAGACCATGCCGTTGATGGAGCCGGAGCCCCCGAGCACGTGTCCGCGCGGAATGGGGATCTGGCGCCCGGCGAGGTGCTCCTGTGGCACGGTCGTGAACCGCCAGTTGAGTGCCGGCCTGCTGATGGCCGCCCCGACCGTCGCGGGAATGTGGATGAGGGGATGGGTATCCCTGGGTCCGGCTTCAATGAGTGCGACCCGCGTCGCGCGGTCTTCCGAGAGACGGCTGGCAAGCACGCACCCGGCCGTCCCGCCCCCGACCACCAGGTAATCGAACACCTCCGCCGTCTCGGTCATCCGCCTGGGGTCCCCCTCAACTGCACCGGGCGCGGCCCCGGTCACCCGAGTGCAAGCTACCGGCCCATTGCCCCACCGCCACCACCCTTAGGGGGGAACTCATGGCCCGGTCCACCACAAAGGGGGGGCTCACGAGCCGTCCGGAAACATAGAATCATCAGTCCCGATGACCATCCGACTCAACGAAACCTTCAGCGCGGGCGATCGCCGGGTCCCCGTCAACGGCCATTGCGAGCCGAAGTACGCGGCGGTGCTGGAGGCGTTCATCCAGAACTACCGCCTGGACGACGAAGTCGGCTCGGCCGTGAGCGTCGTCGTGGACGGGCGCACCGTGGTCGACCTGTGGGGCGGGTGGAAGGATGCGGCGCGGCAGCACGAATGGCAGCACGACACGATCGTTTGCATGATGTCGGTCTCCAAGGGGATCACCGGGCTTGCCTTCAGCCTCCTGGTCGATCGCGGCCTGGTGGCTGTCAGTGAACCGGTCGCGAAGTACTGGCCCGAGTTCGCCGCCAACGGCAAGCAGGACCTGCCGCTGCGGTACATCCTGGATCACCGCGCCGGCCTGCCGATCATCGAGGACCCGCTGTGGCCGGGCGCCATCTATGACCACGCAGCCACCTGCAAGGCACTGGCTGCGCAGGCACCGCTGTGGCCACCCGGATCGGTGGCCGCCTATCACGTGCACACCCAGGGTTACCTGCTGGGGGAGATCGTGCGCCGGGTCACCGGCAAGAGCGTGGGCACCTTCCTGCGCGAGGAGATCGCCCGGCCGCTCGGGGCGGACTTCATGATCGGCGGTCTGTCGGCCCATGACCAGGCGCGCTGCGCCGAGGTCATGCCCAACATGCAGGCGCGGCTGTTTGCAGCCAAGGAAGTGGAAACCGACACGCTGCGCGCCCGGGCGTTCGTGCAAAACCCCGCGGAGCCCTGGCCAGTGACGCTGAACTCGAGCCGCTGGCGCGAGAGCGAGATCGCCAGCGGCAACGGCCACGGCAACGCACGCGGTGTGGCGCGGATCTACGGCGCCTTTGCCCGCGGCGGAGAACTGGACGGGGTACGCCTCACGCGCCCCGCGTCCATTGCCGCCGATGACCACCGAGCAACACCACATCACGGAGCTCATGCAGGACCGCCCCTACCACCAGGCGCTTGGCATCCTGCTGAATACGCCCGAGGCTGTGTACATGGGCCCCAACCTGCGCGCCTTCGGTCACCACGGCATCGGCGGCTCCCTCGGCTTTGCCGATCCGGACGGGCGCGTCGGGTTCGGGTATGCCGTCGAACCGGATGCACGCGGTGGGTACCAATGGTCCGCGGGCGGCGCGGCTCATCGACGCGCTTTACGGGGCGCTCTAAATGACGGGGACATTCGCGTGCGACCGATCGCTGAGCTGGCCGAGCAGAGCGTCCTGATCACCGGTGCCGGGCGCGGGCTCGGGCGCGCGATCGCCGTACGGCTGGCGCAGCACGGCGCGGCCGTAGGACTCGTGGACATCGAGGCTGCGACCGTGACCGCGGCCGCCGCGCAGATTTGCGCCGCGGGCGGCCGTGCCCAGGCGTATGCGGCGGACGTGTCGGATCGGGCGGCGCTTCCTGGCGGCGGCCGCCCGATTCGCGGCGAGCACGACGGGCTCGATGCCGTCATCAACAACGCCATGCTGCTGCGTTACGAGCCGCTCGCCGCGATCACCGAGGCAGTCGCCGATCAGATGCTGGGGATCGGCATCAAGGGGGCGATCTGGGGCAGCCAGGCGTTGCTGGCCCACATGAAGCCGCATCGCGCCGCGGCGATCATCAACATGGGCTCGCCGGTGGCCGAGCGCGGCTATCCCGAACACCGCTCTCTACAGCGCCGTCAAGGGTGCCCTCACCACCCTCACCAAGACACTGGCCGCCGAGCTCGGCCCGCGCGGCGTCCGCGTCAACGCCCTGGCGCCCGGGTCGGTGCCGACCCCGGGGGCCATGGGGCTGAACGACCAGGCCGAATACGAGCGGCGCGCGCGCACCATCCCCTTGCGCAGACTCGGACACGAGGACGACGTCGCCGCGGCGGCGGTGTTCCTGTTGAGCCCGGCGGCGGCGTTCATCAACGGCGAGATCCTGCACATCGACGGCGGCATCGCCGCTGCCGGCTGACGGGCGCAGCCGCGCGCCGCGGCCGTTCAGGCCATCTTCGGGATTTTGGCGAAATCGATCTTCAGGTCCTCGCACAGCCGCTGCGCGGTCGCCCGTCCGGCGCCGAACACGCCGCCGCCGGGGTGCTGGAACGGTCCCACCAGGTACAGCCCGGCGGTGCCGGGCACCACGAACTGTCCGAGTTCCGGTGTCGGGCGGTGCGCGCCGAGCTGGTAGCTGGGCATGGCGATGCCGTGCAGGTCGCCGCGCACGAAGCTCGGGGAGGTGCGCTCCATGTCGAGCGGGCTGTCGCAGTGCCAGGCGATGAGATTCTCAGGCGTCAGGTTGGGCAGGAAGCGGGCCATGTGGGTGAGCATGCGCTGGGCATAGGCCTCCTTGGTCTCGTCCCACGAGCGACCCGTCCGCGCGTTCATACGGCACGTAGTCCCAGGCATGCATCGTCGCCCGGCCCGCCGGTACCCGTGAGCCGTCGAATTCGGACAGCGATCCGAGGCCCACAAGCGGGTAGCTCGACAACTGACCGTAGCGCAGATCATCGAACGAGCGGCGCAGCTGCTCGTAGCGCGTGGGCAACAGCTCGGTCATCACCGAGCGCAGCGGCTCCCCGTGCATGGTGCGCAGCGGCTCCTTGAGCGCTGCGTGCACGGTGATGCAGGCGTTGGCGGAGATCTCGGTGGCGGCGGCATCCGCTGCGAGCACCGGGTCGATGCCCTGCACCAGTCGTCCCAGGTGATGCGGATGGATGGCCGCAATCACGGCCTCCTGCGCGGCAAACTCGCGACCGTCGCGGCTGCGCACGCCGGTCACCTGGCCGGCGCGGGTGAGCACCAGCGGTGACATCGACTTCGGTGAGCACCCGGCCGCCGTGGGCCTCGATGCACCTGACGAGCGCGCTGGTCAGGCTGCCGCTGCCCCCGACCGGCACGCCGAAGCCGTAGGCTTCGAGGAAGCCGAGAAAGATGTAGATCCCGATCCCGGTTCCCTTCTCATCCGGGGCGACCAGGTTCTCCGCGGCCACGCGGGCAAAATGCATGCGCACCCGGTCATTCTCGAAGGTGCGGCACAGCAGCTCGTGCGTACTCATCTGGCCGATGCGCCACAGCTCGCGTCCCTCGCGCGACTGGTCCAGCATCGCCGTGGAGGCCCCCAGCGGCATCGGCGCTGTGTACAGCGTCGCGGCGATCATGGGCAGCCAGGCCGCCGCCTGCTCGCGCAGAGGCGGCGGAACGCTGCGGCATCGGCGCGCGGAGAACTTCGCGATCTCTGCGCACGAGCGCTCGCGGTCGCGGTACAGCGCCAGTGTCTGGCCGTCCTCGAACAGCGATGCCATCGGGGATTCCGGGAACAGGTAGCGCAGCCCGAACCGGGCTTTCAGCTGCAGCTCGTCTGTCCACGAGCAGCGGGTTGCCCTGGATGAAGATGTGGGCCATCGAATGCTGGTCGTGCCGGAAGCCCGGCACGGTCAGTTCACGGGTCACCACGCCGCCGCCGAGCCAGGCGTTGCGCTCGAGCACGATGACCTTCCTGCCGGCGACGGCCAGGTAGGCCGCAGCCACCAGGCCGTTGTGGCCGGAGCCGACCGTGACGATATCGAACGATTCCGGCACAGCTCCCCCTGGCACGCCCGCTTGGCCAGCCGGCAGGTTAGTAGCGGCGACCGCCGCCGTCATCTCCACCCAAAAGGGGGGTTTTCCGCCCGGCAGCGTATGATCTGCTTCCACGCGACTCGCAGGAGAGATCCGTGCCAGATGACGCGTACGAAGAAGGTCTGAAGATCCGCAAGGCCGTGCTCGGCGAGGAGTACGTCAACCGGGCGCTCGCGAACGTCAACAGCTTCAACGCACCGCTGCAGAAGCTGGTCACCGAGTATTGCTGGGGCAAGGTGTGGGGGCGCCCCGGACTGGATCGCACGCAGCGCAGCATGCTGAACCTGGCGATGATCAGTGTCCTGAACCGTCCCGCACGAACTCAAGGCCCACATCCGCGGCGCGCTGACCAACGGGGTGACCCCCGAGGAGATCTGCGAGGTGTTCCTGCAGGTCATGATCTACGCAGGGGTGCCGGCCGCGGTGGACAGCTTCCGCATCGCGAACGAGGCTTTTGCCGAGCACGGAGTGAAGATCGCCTGAGGACTGGCCTGAGGAAGACTGCATGACCATGCGCTTTTCAACGGCGCTGCGGCGCCTGTGTGCCGCCGCGCTCGCCAGCGTAGTCCTCGGGCTCGCTGTCCCACCGGCGGCGCTGGCTGCGGCGGCCCCGCACAAGCTGCGGCTGTACGTGCTGGACTGCGGCACCATCTCGGCGATGGATCCGACGCTCTTCGGCCTCAAGCCCGAAGAGCTCGGGCGCGAGGCCGCCTTCGCGAGCCCGTGTTACCTCGTTGTGCACCCGAAGGGCACGCTCATCTGGGAGGTGGGCCAGGTACCGGACCAGGACATCCCCGACGATGGCAGCGAAGTGGTGCAGCAGAAATTCCTGAAGGCGAGGCAGCGCCTGACAACGCAACTCGCCGCACTCGGCTACCGGCCCGGGGACATCACCTTCCTGGCGATGTCGCACTATCACGCCGACCACACCGCCAACGCCAACCTGTTTGCAGCTTCCACCTGGATCGTGCAGCAGGCCGAATACGACGCCATGTTCAGCGCTGCCGAACATGCGATCCGCTCGCCCGCAGACCTACGAGCGGCTCAAGGACGCCAGGCGCATCACCCTCAACAATGAGGACCACGACGTATTCGGCGACGGCACCGTGATCATCAAGACCGCACCGGGCCATACCCCGGGGCATCAGATGCTGTTCCTGCGGCTGGCCCGCTTCGGACCCCTGCTGCTGGAGGGTGACCTGTACCACCTGCCCGAGGAGCGCACGCTCGACCGCGTGCCAACCTTCGACTTCGATGGCGCCATGACGCGGCAGACGCGCAAGAAAGTGGACCAGTTCGTGCGCCAGACCGGAGCCACCATGTGGATTCAGCACGACGCGGCAACCTATGCGCGGCTGAAGAAGGCTCCGCAGTTCTACGATTGAGGTGCGGCCGCGCCGGCTCCGCGCCCGGGGGACTAAGCACCAGCGGCCGCCGGCTAATGCGCGACGCACACCTCGAGGAGCAGCGGTTGCGTGGCCGCGAACGCCAGGCGCAGCGCCGCATCGAGCTCCCCGCACGAGGCTGACACGCACCGCTTCCACGCCCTGCGCGCGCGCCAGGGCGCAGAAGTCCAGGTGAGCAAGGCGCGTCCCGGGTGCCGTGCCCAGGCCGAAGTGCGCGGCGAATTCATCGAGCGCACGATAGCCGTCGTTGTTGATGATCACGAAGGCGACCGGCACGGCGAGTTCTGCGGCACTCCACAGACCCTGGATGGCATACATGGCAGAGCCGTCGCCGCAGGATGCTGATCACCTTGCGTCCCGGCCGTGCCAGGGCGACGCCGACCGCGGCTGGCAGTCCGTGGCCGAGTCCGCCACTTGCGCAGGTGTAGAAGGAGTCGGGTGTCAGGAACGGCAGGTGCTCGTGCATCGCCGGGCGGCTGCTGGGGGCTTCCTCCACGACGATGCTGTCGGCAGGTCGCAGGGCGGCGATCTGCTGCAGGAGATAGCCATCGCTCAGACGATCCGGCGGCAGCGCGCGGCGCGCGCCCGGGCGCAGCCGGGGGTGCGCGGACCGGCGCCGCGCACCGCGCCGAGGGCACGGATGCCGAGCCTGAGGTCCGTGACGATGGACAGTCCCACCGGGGCGCGCGCGGCGGCGGCCGGGTCGTCGGTCAGCTGCACGAGGCAGGCCCCAGCCGGGATGTGCGGGCCCTCACCCTCGATGTGATAGGTGAACACCGGTGCGCCGAGCACCAGGACCAGGTCGCAACCCTGGAGGCTCGCCACGAGCCTGGCGCGGTCGGCGGGCAGGAAGCCGGCGAACAGCGGGTGCAGTTCGGGGAAGCTGTTGCGCGCGGACAGCGGGCTGACCCACACCGGGGCCTGATGCTGCTCGGCGAGGGCGATGACTTCCTGCCACGCCCCGTCGCGCGCAACCGAGGCACCGACGACGAAGACCGGGTGCTGTGCGGCCGCGAGCCGCGTCGCCGCGCGTGCGCAGCAGGGCAGGGTCACCGCGACGGTACTGGCTGACCTCACGCGCCGCGACCGGCTCGCAGGGCCGGTCCCAGTCATCGACCGGCACCGACACGAAGGTGGGGCCGCGCGGCGGCTGCATGGCCACGTAGTAGGCACGCGCGACGGCCGCCGGCACGTCCTCGGCGCGCGCCGGCTCGCAGCTCCACTTCACGTACGGCCGCGGCAGGTTGGTGGCCTGCTCGGAGTACAGGAACGGCTCGAACGGCAGGATGCGAGCGCGACTGCTGGCCGGCGGTCACCACCAGCGGCGTCTGGTTGCGGAAGGCCGTGAACAGACTCCCGAGGCCATGTCCCACGCCGATGGCAGAGTGCAGGTTCACGAGTGCGGCATCGCCGCGCGCCTGCGCGAAGCCGTCCGCCATGGCAACCACCACGGACTCCTGCAGGCCGAGCACGTAGCGGAAATCGGCCGGGAAGTCGCGGAACATCGGCAGCTCGGTCGAGCCGGGATTGCCGAAGACCGTGGTCAGCCCCAAGTCGCGCAGCAGCGCGAACACGGCCTCGCGGACGGTTACGGTGCGTGCCGGCATGAGCCGCCACGCTTCAGGTGGCGAGCCGGATCCGAGCGGCGCTCGCGTCGCGCGCGCCGCGGTGCGGTCTCCTTCAGGCCCAGCGCCAGCAGCGCGCCGACGCAGGGCGCAGCCGGCCTGGATGAGCATCGGTGCCGCAAGTCCGTACTGATCGGCAGCCCAGCCGGCCCCGGCCGGGCGCCCCGACGCCCCCCAGGATCTCCCCGATCCCGACGGTGAGCCCGAGCGAGGTCGCGACGTAGCGTGCCGGAATGGTTTCCGAGGGAATGGTCCCCATGAACAGCGGGAACGTGCCGCTGGCCGACCAGCACAGGAAGATCAGGGCTCCGAGCAGGTACAGCGAGCTGTCGCAGTAGAGGGCGGCCAGCGGCACGCCCACGCCGATCAGGTTGAAGGCGAATACGACCGGGCGCCGGCCGAACCGGTCCGACAGGCGCGGCACGACGAAGCTGAAGAACGCGGCCGACAGGCCCAGCACGCTCATGAGCACGCCCATCGAGCCGGCGGAGATATGGCGGAACTTGGTGTAGAAGAGCGGCAGGAAGGCCCAGCCGAGCACCATCCAGGCGACCATGACGATGCTCATGAGCACGCACAGCAGGATGTTGCGATGGCGCAGCATGGCCAGGGGACTGACGTCCGTGGCCGTGCCGCCAGCCGCGACTGCCTGCGGCCGGGCTGTGTGCTGCGGCTCGCGCACGTAGCGCGCCAGCAGCGCCGCCATCAGCAGTCCCGGGACGCCCGCCAGGAAGAACGCCGCGCGCCAGCTCCAGTGCTGGGCGATGGCGACCATGATCAGCGGCGCGAGGAACGAGCCGAGGATGTTGCTGCCGAAGTTCTGCATGACACCCATGTTGTGGCCGCGCCGGGCGGGGTCAGACTCGCTGGCGACGAGCGACTGGCACACCGGCAGGAACGGCCCCTCGGCGAGCCCCATGAGCAGGCGCGCCCCGAGCAGCGCCACGAACGAGCCGGCAAGGCCTGAGAGGAAGGAGCACAGCGAGAAGGCGATGACGCTCGTGAGCAGGACCGCCTTGCGCCGGCCGGTGCGGTCCGAGAGCGCGCCACCCAGGTAGGCCGACAGCGCCCAGGTGAAGGACAGCGCCGAGGCTACCAGGCCGACCTGCTTGTTGTTGAAGTGCAGGTCGTCGGTGATGAACGGCATCAGGTAGCTGGCCGCGTTGCGATCGAAGAACAGGAAGCCGAAGGTGATGCCGAGCACCCAGATCAGACGCTGTTCGTAGCGCATAGTGTTCCTGCGGTCCCCCACTGTCCCGACCGCCACTGTACCCGAGCAGCCGGTCGGCCGGCTTGCCCTCCGCGGCGACGGTGGTTTCGCTGTCGGTTGAGTCGCACTGCGTTCGCGGGCGCGTTGCTGGCAGGGTGCGGGCGCGGCGCGTACAGTCAGCCGGCCGACTTGTCGTCGACGCGCGGCGTGGACCAGGCCGGATCATAGGGGCAGCTCATGGGTCAGGTGGGATTCGGTCAGCCGGACGACGGCATTATCCAGATGTGCTACGTGGTGCCGGACCTTGACGCGGCGATGACACAGTGGAGCCGGACGCTGCAGGTCGGCCCGTGGTTCGTGCTCGAGCATTTCACCGGCGACAACCCGGTGTACCGCGGGCAGCCCTCGAAGGCGGAAATAATGCTCGCGATGGGCTTTGCCGGCCACATGAACATCGAGCTCATCCAGACCAAGAACGATGCACCCTCGGTGTACCGCGAGGTGATCGAGAAGCGCGGCTATGGCTTTCATCACTGGGGCATCGCGACCTGGAACTTCGATGCCGAGGTGGCCAAGTACGAGAGCGCCGGCTACGCACTGGCTTTCTCGCCGCGGTACCGAGCGGCGGCCGTGTGGCGTACATGGATACCACGCACGTGCTGCCCGGGCTTCACCGAGGTGATCGAGCTCGGCGGTGCCTTCGAGGAAGTGTTCGGACGGTTCTACCGCGAAAGCCTCGCCTGGGACGGCAAGGACCCGATCCGCTCCTTTATCTGAGGAGCGCGGCGCGGGCGCCATGGTCGGTGCCGGTCGGCCGCGTGGCACTCGCGGTACTCGCGCGGCGTCACGCCGTACCGGCAACGGAACGCGCGGCCGAAGTGGGTCGGGCTGTTGAAGCCGTGGTCGAAGGCGATTTCCGCGACCGTGCGCCCCAGCTGAACTGCGGAGCCGAGCGCGCGCGCAGCACTCCTCCAGTCGACGCCTGAGCAGGTAGCGCCCGACCGTTTCCTCGGACGCTGCGAACAGATGGTGCAGGTAGCGCGGCGTGATGCGGCAGGACTGTGCCACGCGGGTCGGGGTGAGCTCCGGGTCGTGCAGGTGCGCCTCGATGTGAGTCGAGGATGCGGATGCGCTGCGTCGCAGCGACGGCTGAGCGTTCGCAGTGCGCGCGCGGCACGTCGGTATAGGTGGCACCGAGCAGGTCGAGCACCGCGCCTGATACGCGCGCGGCGGCCTGCGGGTCCAGGTCCTGGTGACAGGCCAGCCCAGAAACTGCGCAGGAAGCGCGAGAACAGGGCGGCGACGCCGCTGTCCGCGCGCATCGGCACCGCGACCAGGGATTCCGGACAGGCGATGTGCCGGCGCAGTTGCGCTTCCGGGATTCCCAGCACCAGCATGCGGTTCGCGCCCGGGAAGACGATCTCGTACTGCTGGGTGCGTGTCGCACAGGGTGAAGTCGCCGGGCTTGAGGAATGCCTCGCGCCCGTCCTGGCGATTGCGGCTCTCGCCGGCTCAGCTGCAGCATGAGGAAGAACAACGAGCCGCGGGTGCGCGCCACGTGCGCGCGCGAATGACGCACCGTCTGCGCCTCGGTGCAGGCCTCGGCGAGCGTCAGTTCACCGATCGCGGTGCGCTCGATCGAACCGTGAAAGGCGCGGATGTCCGCCGGATCCGATACCAGGGGCGAGAAGCTCTCCCCGGCGCGCTCGTTCCAGTACGCGAGCTTGCGGCGCGGGTCGACGCCGGAGGTCGTGAATGACTGCATGGGTACCATCTGGCGGGGGTCTTCCTGTGGAGCCGGCTAGCCCTGGGCCTGCAGTTGCCGCTCGAGGTCTGCGAGCGTGCGATAGCAGGGCAGTACCTGGGCGACGCTGGCGTTGGGCTCGCGGTGCTCGGCGATGGCCTTGAAGAACTCGCGGTCCTGCAGCTCGATTCCGTTCATCGACACGTCGACGTGCGACACGTCGATCTTCTGGTCCCTGCCGTCGATCAGGTCGTCGTAGCGGGCGATGTAGGTGCCGTTGTCGCAGATGTAGCGGAAGAAGGTGCCGAGCGGACCGTCATTGTTGAAGGACAGGGACAGGGTGCAGATCGCCCCAGTTGCGCTGCGCAGCTGGATCGACATGTCCATGGCGATTCCGAGCGTCGGGTGGATCGGGCCCTGCACGGCATGCGCGATCGTCACGGGCGGCGCCGGTCTGATAGGCGAACAGGTCCACGGTGTGCGCTGCATGGTGCCAGAGCAGGTGGTCGGTCCATGAGCGCGCCTGCCCGAGCGCATTGATGTTCGTGCGCCTGAAGAAGTAGGTCTGCACGTCCATCTGCTGGATGGCCAGCTCGCCCTTGGCGATTTTCCGGTGGATCCACTGGTGCGAGGGATTGAAACGGCGCGTGTGTCCGACCATGCACACCAGACCGGTCCGCTTGCTGCAGGTCGGCCACCGCCTGCGCGTCAGCCAGCTTGTCGGCCAGGGGTATTTCGACCTGCACGTGCTTGCCGGCCTTCAGGCAGGCGATGGCCTGGGATGCGTGCAGCTGTGTCGGGGTCGCCAGGATGGCCGCCTGCACACCCGGGCGCTGCAACGCTTCGGACAATTCGGTGGTTGCGTGCCCGATGCCGTAGCTTCTGGCCAGAGTCTGGGTCGGCTCCAGGGTGCGGCCGACGAGGGAAACCACCTCCACGTTGCCGATGGCCTTGATGGCGTCGAGGTGTTTCGCGCCAAAGGCGCCGCCGCCGGCGAGGATGACCTTCATGGCAGGCTCTCCAGCACCAGGTGACCGACGGCGGTGTTGGATGCCGGCACGTGGTAGAAGCGGTGGATGGTGCGGACTTTCTCGCTGAGCGCGCCGCGCATGATGAACCACATCACCAGCTCGATGCCCTCGGAACCGGCCTCGCGCACATACTCGAGGTGTGGCATGCGCGAGAGCGTCTCCGGATCGTTGATCAGGCCGTCGATGAAGCGCTGGTCCCAGGGCTGGTTGATGAGACCGGCCCGCGGTCCCTGCAGCTGGTGACTCATGCCGCCGGTGCCCCAGACCTGCACGTTGAGGTCGGTATCGAACGCCTCGACTGCACGGCGCAATGGCCTTGCCGAGCTCATAACATCGCCTTCCGGAAGGTGGCGGGTACAACACCACGTTGACCGCAATCGGAATCACCTTCACCGGCCAGGCCGCGGGTTGCCCGAACAGGAGCGACAGCGGCACGGTCAGGCCGTGATCGACGTCCATGCGGTTGACGATGGTGAGGTCGAAGTCCTGCTGGATCACCGACTGGGCGATGTGCGATGCCAGTTCCGGGTGCCCCTGCACCACGGGCACCGGGCGCGGTCCCCAGCCCTCGTCCGCCGGCGTGAACTGCGCCGCGCAGCCGATGGCAAAGGTCGGCACGATATCGAGGCTGAAGGCGCAGGCGTGATCGTTGTAGACCAGGATCACCACGTCCGGCTTCTGTGCGGCGATCCAGCGCTTGGAGAAGTCGTAGCCGGCAAACACCGGCGCCCAATAGGCATCCTGCGACTTGCCGTTGTCCAGAGCGGCACCGATCGCCGGCACGTGCGAGGTAGTGACACCAGCGGTGATGCGGGCCATTAGGTTCTCTCTTCGCCGTTGCGGTTAATGCCCATCGCGGGGCGTGCAGTCGGTCAAGGCTCATTGGGCGCTCCTCAGCGACTCCAGTAAAGGCGTGCGGGGTTGTCGGTAAGCAGCTGCCGCTGCAGCTGCGCGCTGGTGGCGATTCTCGGGATGAAATCCACCAGCGCGCCATCATCCGGCATGTGCGACTTCAGGTTCGGGTGTGGCCAGTCGGTCCCCCACAGCACCCGGTCCGGGAAGCTCTCCACCAGCCGTCGGGCGAAGGGGACGACGTCGTCGTAGCCGGGCGGGCCGCTTGCCGACAGCCGGTCCGGACAGCTCACCTTCGACCAGATGTTGGCATGCTCGCGCATCAGCCTGACGAACAGCTCGAACTCGGCGCCGTCGACCGGTTTTGTCACGTCCGGACGGCCCATGTGGTCCACGACGACCGTGGTCGGCAGCGAGGCGAAAAAGTCGTAGAGCTCCGGCAGCTCCGCGGCCTCGAAGTAGATGACGACGTGCCACCCGAGCGGGGCGACACGGCGGGCGATCTGCAGCAGCACCGCGCGCGGCGTGGTATCGACCAGCCGCTTGACGAAGTTGAAGCGCACGCCGCGCACGCCGGCCGCATCGAGCCCGCGCAGTTCGTCGTCGGAAATGTCGGGCGCCACCGTCGCCACGCCGCGTGCGCGCCCCGACGAGCCTGCCAGCGCATCGACCAGGGCGCCATTGTCAGTGCCGTGACAGGTGGCCTGCACGATGACGTTGCGCTCAAATCCCAGGTAGTCGCGCAGTCCCCACAGTTTGGCCTTAGGCGCGTCGCACGGGGTGTACTTGCGCTGCGGCGCATAGGGAAACGGCGCGCCGGGTCCGAACACGTGGCAGTGGGCGTCCACCGCGCCGGGCGGGGGCCGAAAGCGCGGGCGGCAGGGGGCCGGGTGAAATGGCAGCCAGTCCGCGTCCGTGGTGAAGGGCCCGGAGGCAGGCAGTGCGGGCCACGCCGGATCAGCCGGGCCGATGCTGGCTCGCGCACTCACAGACCACGCGCCGTGAGCCGCGCGTCCAGGCGCGGAAATACGCGCCGCGCGTTGGTTTCGAAGATGCGCTCCTTGTCGGCGGCGGGGATGGACAGCGCGTCGATGTAGCGCCGGGTGTCGTCGAAGTAATGACCGGTCTGCGGGTCGATGCCGCGCACGGCGCCTACCATCTCGGAGCCGAAGAGGATGTTGCCGATGTCGATGACGCGTACCAGCAGATCGATGCCCGGCTGGTGATAGACACAAGTGTCGAAGAACACGTTCTTCATCACGTGCTGGTCCAGCGGCGGCCGCTTGAGCATGTCCGCGAGCCCGCGGTAGCGGCCCCAGTGATAGGGAACCGCGCCGCCGCCGTGCGGAATGATGAAGCGCAGCGTCGGGAAATCGTGGAACAGGTCGCCTTCGATGAACTGCATGAACGCGGTGGTGTCGGCGTTGATGTAGTGAGCGCCGGTGGCGTGGAAGTTCGGCATTGCAGGAGGCGGACACGTGCACCATCGCCGGCACATCCAGCTCGACCATCTTCTCGTAGAACGGATACCAGTGCCGGTCGGTGAGCGGGGGCGAGGTCCAGTGCCCGCCGGAGGGGTCCGGGTTCAGGTTGCAGCCGATGAAGTCCAGTTCGCGTACGCAGCGCTCGAGCTCGGCGACCGAGTGGGCGATGGGTACGCCGGGGGACTGCGGCAGCTGGCAGACACCGACGAAGTTCTCCGGGTACAGCTCGACCACGCGGCGGATGAGATCGTTGTTCGCGCGCGTCCAGGCGGCCGAGATCGCCTCGTTGCCGAGGTGATGGCCCATCGCCGAGGCGCGCGGGGAGAACACCGTCAGGTCCGAGCCGCGCTGCTTCTGCAGCCGCAGCTGGTTCTTTTCGATGCTCTCGCGGATCTCGTCGTCGGAAATGGCGCCCGGCTTGGCCGCCGGCGCCGTCGGGTCCTTGAGCGCGGCGAGCTGCGCATCGCGGAACTTCTGGTGGGCGGCCGGGGCAGTGGTGTAGTGACCGTGGCAGTCGATGATCATGGGTGCGCGAGCTCCTGCGATCGCTCCGGCAGCGGCGTCTGCGCCAGGAGGCTGTCGAGCATGTCGTTCAGGGCTTCCTGGCGCAGCGCCTGCGCGTGGCCGGCGGCCCACGCCTGTCGCTCGACGCAGCCGCGGCTCATCCACGGCTCGAAGCCCGCCTCGGCGACGGTGCGCACCGCTTCGCGCATCTCCTCCGCCCGCCGCTGACCGTGCAGCAGCGAGCGGGAGATCATGTAGCGGGCGAGCTTGCGCCAGTCCCCGACGGGAAACAGGTCATTGAGGGAATCAAGTACGGCATCCTCGACGCCGTGGCGCCGTGCCGTCAGCAGCGATTCTGCGAGCAGCGCCTCCATGCCCTTGACGATGACGCTGCGGCACATCTTCGCCGCAGAGGCGGCACCGATGGCATCCGAATACACCGCCGCGCCGGCAAACCCCAGCGCTTGCGCGACGGGCAGGAATCCTCGCGCGTGCGGCCCACCGAGCCACACCGGCGAGGCGATCCGTCGCGGGCCAATCGGCGACATGACGGCCGCCTCGACGTAGCGGCCGCCGGCGACCTCGATCGCGCGCGCGGCCTGCTCGCGGGTACCCGGGGATACCGAGTTCAGGTCGAGGTAGAACGTACCGGGGGTCAGTGCGGCGGCCGCCTCGCGGGCAGCGGCGCCACATTCACCCGCCGTGACCGCGCAGACGACGAGCGAGGCCGCACGCACCGCCTCGGCCATCGAGGCGGCGGCGGCGAGAAATGGCAGCCGTCCGGCAGCGCGGCTCGGCTCACTGCCCGCCACCGCAAACAGCCTATCCCAGGCGCCCAGGTTGGCGTAGCCCGCCGCGTGCAGGTCGGTCGCCAGTACTTCGCCCACCTCGCCCAGGCCGATCAGCGTGATGCGCTGCAGGTGGGTCACGGATCGCTCCAGGCGCGCGCGGGCACGAATACCTCTCCCTGCATCAGCTTGCGCGCCGTGCGCAGCAGGGCTGAGCGGTTGACCGTGATACTGCTGCCGGAAACGGTCACGTCCATCTCCACCGTGAAGAATCCCGTGGGGTGCTCGATCTCCAGTCGCTGTGACCCCGAGTGCGGGCTGACGCCTGCGACCTGCGCGGCCACCGAGCCTGGCGTGAGACAGGCGGTGGCGACGCTGACGGCGCCCAGCACGCCGATGGCCTCGTGCACCCGGTGCGGTATGAAGGTTCGCGTGCGATCAGGCCCCCGTGGCGGGCGGGGGAGACCAGGCACATCTTGGGCACGGTCTTCCTGGTGACGTCGCCGAGATTCATCCGCGGTCCTGCGGCCAGGCGGATGCGCTCGATTTGCGCCTTGAGTGTTGCATCGGCTTCCAGCGCCTCGGGGGACTCATCGCCGCGCTTGCCGAGATCCACGGCACGCATCAGCACCACCGGCATGCCGTTGTCGATGCAGGTCACCTCGAGGCCCTCGATTCGGTCGCTGGGGGATCCGGTCGGCAGCAGCGCGCCGCACGAGGAGCCGGCCACGTCCAGAAAATCGATGGGGATCGCCGCGGCGCTGCCCGGTACACCATCGATGCGGGCGTCGCCTTCATATTCGACCGCGCCCCCGGGGGTCGGGACATGCGCGACGGCGATGCTTGCGGTATTGAGCATGTGGATGCGCACCGGGGTGGAATCGCCCGTGACGCGCACGAGGCCATTCTCGATCGACCACGGCCCCACGCCAGCGAGGATGTTGCCGCAGTTCTGCGAGTCGCTCACCTCGGCCTTGTCGACGACCACCTGAAGAAACAGATAGTCCACGTCTGCATCGGGCCGCTGCGAGGGGCCGATGATCGCGACTTTGCTCGTCAGCGGGTGCGCGCCACCGACACCGTCAATCTGGCGCGGATCAGGCGAACCCATGGCGGCGAGCAGCACCCGGTCGCGCGCCGCTGCCGATTGCGGCAGGTCCCTGGCGTGAAAGTACAGGGCCTTGGAGGTGCCGCCGCGCATGAGGGTGCTGGCAATGGCGTGCAGCATGGCTGCATCACTCCGGTAACGATTGCTCGCGGTAGACGAGGCCGCGCTGGGCGAGCTTGTCGCGCATGGCGTAGTGTCCAGTCCCAGTTCGCCTTTCTGCAGCCGTTCGCGCACGGTGGCTTCCTTGGCTTCGCGGGCCTCACTCGCCTTGAGCGCCGCAGCGGCTCGCGGCGCGGGACGATGCACACCCCGTCGTCGTCGGCGATCACCACGTCACCCGGATTTACCAGGCCGCCAGCGCAGACAATGGGTACGTTCACCGAGCCCAGGGTCTCCTTTACGGTTCCCTGGGCGTGTACGGCCTTGGACCAGACCGGAAAGCCCATGGCGGTCAGCTCGCGCACGTCGCGGACGCCGGCGTCGATGACCAGGCCGCGCACGCCGCGTGCGGCCAGCGAGCCGGCCAGGAGCTCGCCGAAATAGCCCGCGTCTGAATAGGACGTCGGCGCGACGACCAAGATGTCCCCGGCCTGACACTGCTCGACGGCGACGTGGATCATCCAGTTGTCGGCCGGCGC
Organism: uncultured Acidobacteriaceae bacterium; assembly: GCA_963786095.1. GTDB lineage: Bacteria > Acidobacteriota > Terriglobia > Terriglobales > Acidobacteriaceae > Sulfotelmatobacter. Next base: position 25,331 of record CAWAXV010000013.1, read on the forward strand.
AAGACTGACCGTGATCGCAGCGCCGGCGATGCGGGCGCCCGGGTAAATGGGACGCAGCCTGGGTCCGAGCAGGCCGGTCCGACCCTGCGCCTCGTGGACGGTGGCCACGCCACAGCGCGCCAGGCCGTTCACGACCTCAGCGTCGGCGCGGCGGATATTCGTGTAGACGACATTCATGAGCAGCCACCTGCAGCCGCGGGAGGCCGATTGTCCGCCCGGCGACGCCGGAGCGGGTAATTGCAATTCACGCCCAGGTATAAGAAATTGTGAACATGAGGATCCGACCGTCCGCCCGACCCGGCACGACGCCTAACCTGCGGCATTTGATGCTGTTCGATCAGGTGGTGCGGCGCGGCAGCGTGAGCGCGGCGGCCCGGGCGGCCCACCTGAGCCAGCCGGCGGTCACCCAGGCGGTGCGCCACATCGAGACGGCGCTGGGCGGACGGCTGCTCGACCGCAGTTACTCCGGCCTGGCCCTAACGGAGGCCGGTCGGACGGCGGCGCAGCGGGTCGACCGGGCATTGCAGATGCTCCGCGAAGCGCTGGCTCGCCGCACGTAGCCGGCCGGCCGGGGGGGTGCATGCCGATGTCCTGCGAGGCATAACTTCCACGCAACTCAACGCGCTCATCGCCGTGGTGGAGCAGGGCGCGTTTGCGCGCGCCGCACGCCGTGCCGGGCGTGCACGCACGGCGGTGCACCGCGCGGCGCGACAACTGGAAAAAGCCCTTGGCACGGAACTGTTCGAGGTCACGAGTTTCGGCGTGCGCCCTACGCGCGATGCAGAAAAACTCGCCGTGCGCAGTCGACTGGCATTTGCCGAGATTGCCCAGGCGCAGGCGGAGGTTGCCGCCGCCCAGGGCACCGGCAGTGGCGCTACCGTGATCGGTGCCATGCCACTGGCGCGCAGTGTCTTGGTGGCGCGAGCGGTGCTGGAGTTCGCCAGGGCGCGACCCGAGCACGCCATCAGCATCCTGGATGGTCCGTATGAGTGCATGCTGGGCGCACTGCGCCGCGGTGCCGCGGACGTTCTGGTCGGCGCGTTGCGCGATCCGCTGCCGTACGAGGACATCGTGCAGGAGCACCTGTTCGATGATCCCCTGGCGATTGTCGTCGGGGCACGGCATGCCATGGCCGGGCGCGGCGCGCCGACGCTGGCAGCGTTGTCGCGCTTTCCGTGGATTGCACCGCGCCGCGATTCTCCGCTGCGCCGTCATTTCGACGCGCTCGTGCAGCAGCTGGCCGGACCGCCGGCAGCGCCGATCGAGTGCAGCTCCCTGGTCGCGGCGCGCTCCATGCTCCTGGCCAGTGACCGCGTGATGCTCTCCTCGGAACACCAGATCCACCACGAACTGGCGACCCGGCAGTTGGTCGCCTTGCCGCACCCGTTTGGGGCCGTGACGCGCTCGATCGGGCTGACGGTGCGTCGCGGCTGGCGTCCGACCCAGGTGCAGACCCAGCTGGTCGAAGGGCTGCGCCGGCACGCGCGGGCGGCAGCCTCCCGGCAGGCCAGGCGCGGTGCGGCCGACGGTGTAAATCGCTGATGGTGCGCTCGACGCAGGTGGCGATCATCGGCGCAGGACCTTCGGGACTGTTGCTCGCCCAGCTGTTGCGCCGCAACGGCATCGACTCGGTCGTGCTCGAGCGCCGCTCCCAGGAGCATGTTGAGGCGCGCATACGCGCAGGGCTTCTGGAGTGGACCACGGTGGAGCTGCTCGAGGAGGCCGGGGTTGGCGAGCGCATGCTGCGTGACGGGCTCGTGCATGACGGCTTCGACGTCGCCTTCGCCAATACCGCCCACCGCATCGACCTGAAGGGACTGACCGGGCGCAGCGTCCTGGTCTACGGTCAGACCGAACTGCAGAAGGATCTCGCGAAGGCCGCCGCCAGCACACCCGGCAGCGGTACTGTGGCAGGCGGAGGAGGTGGCACTGCACGACTGGGGCACCTCAAAGCCGTGGGTGAGCTACACGCACGCCGGCACGCCACACGAGCTGCGCTGCGACTTCATCGCCGGGTGCGATGGCTACCACGGCATCAGCCGGGCGAGCGTCCCGCGGGAGCGACTTGCACAGTTCGAGCGCGTGTATCCGTTTGGATGGCTGGGCCTCCTGGCCGACGTGCCGCCGCTGCACGAGGAACTCGTGTACGCGAATCACGAGCGGGGGTTTGCACTGTGCAGCATGCGTTCCCAGGGACGCAGCCGCTACTACGTGCAGTGCTCACTCGAGGATAGCGTGGCGCAGTGGCCGGACAGCCGTTTCTGGGATGAGCTGCGCGCCAGGCTGCCCGCGCGCCGCGCCGCGGGACTGGTGACCGGGCCGTCGCTTGAGAAGAGCATCGCGCCGCTGCGCAGTTTGGTAACCGAGCCGATGCAGTTCGGGCAGCTGTTCCTGGTCGGCGATGCTGCGCACATCGTCCCGCCCACGGGTGCGAAGGGCTTGAACCTTGCAGCAGCCGACGCGCGGGTTCTGGCGCAGGGGCTGACTGAGTTCTATCGCAGTGGCAGTCCGACGCTACTGAACGAGTACTCCGCCCGGGCCCTTAGCCGAGTTTGGAGGGCCACGCGGTTTTCCTGGTGGTTCACCACGCTGATGCATCGCTTTTCCGCCGATCCATTCGCGCAGCGCCTGCAACTGGCGGAACTGGAGCAGCTGGCTGAGTCCCCGGCTGCCTCGCAGGCGATGGCCGAGAACTACGTCGGCTTGAGATTTGACTAAGGGCGCTTTGGGCCGCCCGGCTTGACCGGCGCTCGTGCGGATGGTATGCAACGCATACAAAATTACGATCGACCGCGATGCACACCGTCACCTTGTACCACTGGGAGCCTAACGCCAACTCCGGCAAGCCAATGCTGGCGTTGATGGAGAAAGGCGTCCCGTTCAACAGCCACTACCTCGACCTGCTCAATTTCGACCAGCATCGTGCGGAATACCTGGCGATCAACCCGCAGGGGACGATCCCGGCGATGCTGCATGGGCAGCGCGTGCTCACCGAGTCGACCGCAATCATGGAATACGTCGACGAGGCGTTTCCCGGTCCGCCGCTGATGCCCGGCGATGCGCGCGACCGTTGGCGGGTGCGTTGGTGGATGAAGTTCATGGACCAGTGGCTGGGCCCGAGCTTCTCCATGATCGGCTGGAGCGTGTTCGTAGGCCCGGCGGTGCGCTCCCGGGACCCGGAGGAACTGAAGGCTGCCATAGAGCGCATTCCGCTCCCGGAGCGCCGCGTTGCGTGGCGCAAGGCAATCTACGCGCAGTTCAGCGCAGCGGAAATGCAGGAGTCCCGGCGCCGTGTGGCGCTCGGCATCCGCATGCTCGAGCAGGCACTGTCGGAGCGGCAGTGGCTCGCCAGCGATCAATACAGCCTGGCCGACATTAACGGCTTCAACCTTGCATTTGCGCTGCCGCTGTCGCAGCCGACGCTGTCCAACGATGAACTCACGCCCCACATACTGCGCTGGCTGCGGGCGATCTACGCACGCCCGGCCACCAAGGCGTGCTGGGCCATGGGCAGGACGGACATGGCCAAGCGCGTGACAATCCTCGAACAGCCGCACATCGGAGGGGGCCAGCCGGCATGAGCGTGACCGTGTATCACGGGGAACCGAACGGCCCGTCCCTGACCGTGCTCGCCGCGCTGTTCGCGAAGCAGGTCCCGGCGCAGCTGGTGCACGTGGAGCTTGCCAGCGGTCAGCGCCATGGCCTTGCGTGTGCGCAGGAACCTCTGGTTGCGATGAGCATCGAGGGGGAGGGGCCGGTACTGGTGGTCGACGGCGAGGCATTGACCGACTCAGTATTCATTGCCTGCTATCTGGACGATGTCGGGCAGGGACCGCCACTGCGCCCCGCTGATCCATACGCGCGCTGGGAGATGATGACCTGGTGCCGGCAGACGATCGAACGCACCGCGCCGGCTGCGGCGTACCTGGGTTGCCAGGCGCATCCCCCGAGGATGGCCGAGGACTCGCTGCAGGGCATCCGCAGCACCGATCTGCGTGCGCGCTGGGAGCAGATCGCCTCCGCGGAATTCTCCGAGGAACTGCTGGCAGACAGCAGGACCAAGATCCGGCAAGCAGTGGACAAGATCGAAGCGAGGCTGGACGGGCGGCGCTGGCTCATGGGCGAATTCTCGATTGCCGACCTTGAAAGCTTCGCATGGCTGGCGGGCATGGTGGCACTGGTGCCCACAGCGTTCGCCGGCAAGCCACGCACCAGCGCATGGTTGGCGCTCATGGGCGCGCAGCCGGCCGTCGCCAAGGCGCTGTCACTGGCACGGAGTGCCGATCCGGCGGCGAGCTGGGCGGTGGGTCCGGAGATCAACCGCTGGGGCTGAAGGCCGGCCCTCTCACTCATTCGATTACGCGCCAGCGAACGAGGCGCTGAGTAGGAAACCATGTCCATCAAGCTTTACACGGCGGCGACACCGAATGGTTGGAAAGTCTCGATTGCGCTCGAGGAAATGGGGCTGCCGTACGAGGTTCGGGTCATTGACTTTGCCACGCTGGAGCAAAAGGCCGACTGGTACGTCAAGCTCAATCCCAACGGCCGCATCCCGACCCTGGATGACAACGGGTTCGTCATGTTCGAGTCGGGCGCCATCCTGATCTACCTCGCCGAGAAGACCGGACAATTCCTATGAGTCCCTCGTGCAGGTGAGTGCGCAGGCACCCACTTTGCAGGAGCAACTGGCAGCGCAGTACAAAGTTGCCAAGCTGGCCTCCGACACGAGCGGATATTCGGTAACCGAAGAGGGCACGCTGCTCGAGATCAAGAAGGGAGGTCTCTTGGGAGTGCCCTACTCCGATAAAACGACACTCACCAACAAATATGAGAGCGGGGTTTTGCATCCGCCCAATGCAGGTCTAGTGGAGGCACGCAAGAAAATCTTTGGCCATTTCGGACAAACGCAAGACCAAGGCCAGACGACGAAATTGTTTCAAAAGGGCGATAAGGTGTATCCCACCAAGATCGACGTGAATGTGGAAAAGGACACGGTCTCGATGGGTATCGTTGCTTGCGACAGCTGCAACAAGACGGATCCGCCAACCTATAACAAGACGCAAGTAGTCTTTCAATTCCCCGAGCATCTCTCGCCAAGGCGAGTGCGGGCGACGTGGGAGATACGATCGGCCAGCTTCTAGCCGTCAGTGAAGACTCAGGCCAGCAGGATCAGGGCGGCCAACAAGGCGCGCAGCAGGGCGGTGGGGATCAGCAGGGCGGGCAACAACAACAACAGCAACAACAACAAGCGGAGCCGGCGGAAGTTAAATTGGGAATGACTCCCGATCAAGTCGAAGGCGCCCTCGGCAAGCCGGACAAGAAAGTGACGCTGGGTCCCAAACAAATCTACGTCTACAAAGACATGAAAGTGACCTTCAAAGACGGGAAGGTTTCCGACGTTCAGTAGATGGCGTTCAATAGCGCGACGTTCCGCAAAGAGCGTACTCATTAAGTCGCAGTAATCGCGCGCAGGCTTTGCTTTCCAAGCTACGAGGGTAAAGCCTGCGATTGCAGCATGTTCTCCGGACGATGTAGTACCTCCGTACCGTGCCTAGTACTTCAGTTACCGGTATCGCGAGTGACCGGGCTCCGTGGGTTGCAACGCGAATCCTTCTAATTGTATCTCACATCTGTAAATACCACAACATATAGACTACTCATCCTCCCGCATCACCTTCCGATTCCAGAAAACAGGCAAAAAACCCAACAAAACACGGACATTCGCTTGGAGCCGGGGTTTTTCGGGGCTGATATATGCTCGGGACACCGAAAGCCCTCGGAGCCGATAGTAGAGGGTGAGGCAGTCTCCCAAGCGAATACCCGCGGGCCGGAGAGACCGGAGCGGGGAATGACTGCGGTAGGGAAGGCAAAAGGAACTATGGCCGACTCGCGAGAAGTGATGAACATTCGCCAGGCGTCGCAATATCTGGGCGTGAGTCCGGACACGCTTTACAAGTACGTCGGCGAGCAGAAGATTCCCGCGTTCAAGCTGGGCAACCGCTGGCGCTTCAAGAAATCGAGGCTGGATCAGTGGATGGAAGAGAAGTCGAGCGAGATGGAACCGCAGGCGAAACGCAAACCGAAGGCGGCGCGAAAGCTGCGGGGCAGTAGCGAGAACTCGCGGGCGAAAGCCGGCACACGAAAAAGGTGGGCACATGTTTGGATTGGGATCGAAGTCCATTGTTGGCCTGGATGTAGGCTCCTCGAGCATTAAGGCGGTGGAGCTGAAGAAAAAGGGTGGGCAGATCGAAGTCGCGCACCTCGGGCTGGAACCGCTGTCTTCCGACATCGTGGTCGATTCGATGATCGTGGACTCGGGCACGGTGTCGAGCGCGATCTCGAAGCTGTTCGCTCGACAACCAGATCAAGACCAAGGCCGTGGCCACCGCCGTGAGCGGTCACTCGGTGATCGTGAAGAAGATCTCGCTGCCCTCGATGAGCGACCAGGAACTGGCCGAGACCATCGAGAAGGAAGCGGCGCAGCACATTCCCTTCGATCTGGCCGATGTGAGCCTCGACTACCAGATTCTCTCCGACGAAGTGGGCAGTCCGCAGATGGACGTCCTGCTGGTGGCGGTGAAGAAGGACAAGATTCTGAACTACACCAACGTACTCTCGATGTCGGGACGCACCCCGGCTATCGTCGACATCGATGCGCTGGCCCTGCAGAACTGCTACGAGTACAACTACCAGCCGGCGCCGGGCCAGGTGGTGGCGCTGTTGAACCTGGGCGCCAGCGTCATGAACATCAACATCGTGAAGGGCACGACGCCGCTGTTCCCGCGCGACGTCAGCGTGGGCGGACATCAGTACACCGACTCGCTGCAGAAGGAACTGGACCTGAGCTTCGACGACGCCGAGTCTCTGAAGCTGGGCAACAAGGTGGGCACGGTGAGCGAAGACGCGAAGCAGCCGATCCTGCAGCAGGTCACCGAAATCATCGTGCTGGAAATTCAGAAGACGTTCGACTTCTTCCGCGCCAGCGCGGCGGGCGAGCACATCGAGAAGATCTACCTGGCCGGCGGTTCGTCGAAAGTGCCGGGCCTGGTGGAAGCGTTGCGGCAGGAGTTCTCGATGCCGGTCGAGTTGTTCAATCCGTTCCAGCGGGTGACGCCGCCAGTCGAAGGGCACGGAGCGGAGCTGGTGGAGCAGAACCCGGGCCAGATGGCAGTCGCGGTGGGCTTGGCCCTGAGGAGCTTTGAATCCCTATGATCAAAATCAACCTGCTCGAAACTTCCAAGGGGAAGAGCAAGCGCGGCGGCGGCGGTCCATCGATGCCCTCGATGGAAATGGGCGACATGGGGTCGCCCAAGCTGAAGGTGCTGGTGGTGCTGATTCTGGCCGGGTTGTTCAACCTGGGCTACTGGTACCGGCTGGACCATCAGGCGAAGGCGATCGCAGCGCACATGAAAGTAGCCGAGCAGAAGAACCGCGAACTGGCCGACGTGAAGGCGCGCTTCCTGGAGCGCCAGACCCAGGCCAACAACTACAAGCGGCGCGTCGACGTGATCGACGGCTTGCGCTCGAACCAGACGGGCCCGGTCAATCTGCTGGCCATGCTGGGCGAGACGGTGAACAACACCGAAGCTGTGTGGCTGAGCAAGATGGACGATCACAGGTCCGAACGTGAACCTGGAAGGCACGGCGTTGAGCACCGACGCAGTGGCCAACCTGATCGCGAACCTGCAGAAGACCGGATACTTCAAGACCGTCGAGATCAAGGAAACGTTTCAGGACGAGCAGATCAAGGACATGCAGGCGTTCCAGTTCACGCTGACCTGCGAGAAGGGAAAGTCGTAGCGGACGAGGCGCACCTATGGCGAACTTTAGCGAACTGTCGGGCATCAAGCAGTGGGGAGCGGTGATCGTCGGCGGCGCGGTGGTGACGGCGGCTCTGTACTTCACCGTGTTCAAGAGCCAGGACGAGAAGAACACGGCCGCGCAGCATGCCCTGGAAGACAAGATCCAGGAAAACAACGAGCTCGAGTCCTACCGGCCGAAGCTGAAGCAGATCGAGCAGCAACTGGCCGAACTGAAGCAGCAGCTGGAAATCGAGCAGCGCATCGTTCCCGACGAGAAGCAGGTGGATGGCTTCATCACCATGATGGATGGCGAGGCGCAGAAGGCGGGCGTGGAACTGCGGCGCTATACGGCGAAGGACATCAAGTCGCAGCAGTACTACACCGAAGTTCCGTTCGACATGGAACTGGACGGGCCGTACTACTCGACTGCTGAACTTCTTCGACCGGGTCAGCAAGCTGGAGCGCATCGTCAACATCAGCGAACTGCTGGTGGCGACGACGCAAGAACCCGAGCGGAGCGAAGGCCAAGCACACGTATCAGTACGCGCCCAACGAGAGCGTGATCGCGACGTTCACGGCGACCACATACTTCAGTCATGATTTGACACCTTCTGCGGCGGCGCCGGGACTAAACCCGGAACGCCGGCGGCGAAGTAGGGATGACTATGAAGCTGACGACAGGCATTCTGGCAATGGCACTGATGGTGAGCGGCTCTGCGGCCACGGTTGTGGCGCAGAATCCGGACGCCATCGACAACGCGCGCAGCGTCGCAAAATCGCTGCAGCAGAAGCAGGCCAACGACACCAACGCGGCACTGGACGCGGCCGGAGTTCCGGCCAGCTCCAAGCCCGCTCCGGGCGCTCCGGCTCCGGCGGTGAAGCCGGCGGTGATTCCGGCGAGCAAGCCGGCCGCTTCGGCGGCAGCTCCGCGGCCAAGCCTGCGGCGAAAGCGGCAGCGAAGTCTGATTCGGCTTCCTCGGCGAATAACCAGCTCCAGAAGGTAAACGTGGTTCAGAGCGCGGACACGATTCAGATTGAGATCAGCTCCAGCCAGCGCGGTGACGCCGAGGGTGAGCAAGCTGAGTTCTCCCGCGCGCGTCGTCGTTGAGCTGCCGGAGACGGTCGTTGCCAGCGCGCAGAACAAGATTCCCGTCGGCAGCGCCGGAGTCAAGGGCGTCCGCATCGGCATGGACGGCAAGACGCCTCCGACGACCAGCGTGGTCGTCGATCTCGAAAAGGCATTGTCATTACGAGACTCAGAGTGCCAGCGGGCAAAATCGTCCTGACTCTGCACACCAATGGCGAAGCGCCGGCGGTGGCGAAGAATTCTCCGGCTCCAGCCAAGACGGCTGCATCCGCGCAGACCAAGACCGCAACAGCGAAACCTGCTGTGGCTGCTCCAGTAGTTGCGAAGGCGCAAGCTTCGAAGGCGGCAGCTCAGGCTGCAAAAGCCGGGTCTGAGGCAGCCAAGCCCGCGACGACGGCAGTGACCGCCAAAGCGGATCCGTTCAAAGGCGCGGAAGCCTCCAAGGACGCCAAGCCGGCTGAGAAGAAAGAAGAGAAAACGGAAGACAAGAAGTGGGCGATGAATGGGAAACGCGATCCATTCTTCAGCCCGGTGGTGCAGCAGGACGGCTCGGGTTGCTCGACGGGAAAGAAGTGCCTGGAGATCGGTGCGATCAATCTGCGCGGTGTGGTGAAGTCGGACACGGGCTTCATCGCCGTGGTCACCAACAACCTGAACAAGGCTTATTTCCTGCGGGAGAACGATCCCGTGTTCAACGGCTACGTGGTGAAGATCACGGGCGACTCGGTGGTGTTCCAGGAAACGATGCAGGACAAGCTGGGCAAACCGTTCACGCGGGAAGTGGTGAAGAGAATCTTCACGCCGGCGGTCTAGGTTCGGTAAGAAAGACGGCGCCACCGGAAACCGGAGCGCCGAAATCAAGTTTGAAGAAGGACACGCGGGCCAGGCCCGCGGGTTGGGGAGAGGCGAAATGCGAAAGCAACAACTGACCATGTTCGTATCGTTGCTGGTGTTGGGGGTGGCCGCGGCCGCTCAGACACCGAGCCAGCTCGATCGAGTCAACGTAGTCCGGGGCACGGACGACATCCGGGTCGAGATGAGCTCCACCGGCAGCGTCACGCCGAAGCTCAGCACTCTGGACTCGCCCGCCCGCGTGGTGGTGGATCTGCCGGAGACCGTCAATGGCGACCGGACAGCGCCGCATCACGGTTGGCGCGGCTGGCGTCAAGAGCGTGCGCATTGGAACGGATGGCCAGACGCATCCGACCACGCGCATCGTGGTCGATCTCGACAAGGCGCTGCGCCTACGAGTTGACGCCGGGCCCGGCAGGGAAACTGGTGCTGACTCTGCACGCGAACGCCGTGGCCAAAGCCTCGGCCACGTCGAATACAGTGGCCAGCTCGCCGTCTCCAGCCGCGAGGCCGATGTCGCCATTCGCTCCGCGAGTGATGGAGACGCGCTCCGCACCGAAGGCTGAGACGACGCCGGCGACGAAGCCGACCGCCTCCGCCTCGCCCACCGATTTTGTTTTCGTCGAACCTTCTTATCAGTCCAAGTCAGAAGCCAAGACCGACGAAAAAACTGATGTGAAGGCCGACGCCAAGACCGATCAGCCCGCGGACGAACCCACGGTTCGCGCCCAGGAAGCGGCTGCGCGCTTTGCCGACAAGACTGCCGCGGAACTGCTTCCGGTCAGCGTCAACGCTGCCCAGGCGCAGCAACCCGCCAGCGGCATCACACCCGCGGTCAACCTGGCTGCGGAGCAAAAGGCGCAGTCCGGCCAACAACCTGCCGCGATTGGGCCGAAGTATACGGGCGAGCCGATCTCGGTCAACCTGAAAGACGTTGACCTGAAAGATTTCTTCCGCCTCATTCACGAAATCAGCGGCCTGAACGTTGTGCTCGATCCGAACGTGCACGGCACGCTGACGGTTGTGCTCGATGACGTGCCGTGGGATCAGGCACTCGACATCGTGCTCAAGAACAACGAACTGGCGCGCGAACTGGAAGGCAACGTCCTGCGCATCGCCACGGTCGACACCCTGAAGCATGAAGCCGATGCTCGCCGGGCGCAGATCGAATCGGAAGCACTGGCCGTCGAGAAGGTCTCGGTCACCCGCTTCCTGAGCTATGCCAAGGCGAAAGACGTTATCATCACGGTAAAGAAGTTCCTCTCGCAGCGCGGCGATGTGGTGGCTGACGATCGCACCAACGCCGTCATCATCAACGACATTCCGAAGGTGATTCCGACCATCGACCGCCTGCTGACGCAGCTGGACCGCAAGACGCAGGAAGTCGAAATCGAAGCGCGCGTAGTGGCTGCGACCCGGCAGTTCGCCCGCGACATCGGCACGCAGTTTGGTTTTGGCTGGGGCAACGGCCACAGCGCGATCGGCGGAAACCAGGCAGCCGGTTCGTCGCCGACGACCGTCAATGGACTTAACCCGGGCTACATCACAGTGCCTGGAACTGGCAGCTCGACCGGATCGTCGATTCCGTTGTTTTCGAACCTGGGATCAACATCGCCTTCGAGCGGTTTGAGCTTCGTGAACGCCAGCAACAACGTGCGCATCGACGCCATCCTGTCGCTGGCGGAGATCGCGCGGCTTGCTGAAAGTGCTCTCTCGTCCGCGAGTGGTCACGCAGAACAACATTCAAGCCTTGGTGAAACAGGGCGTGCGCGTGCCGATCGTGACGCAGGCGCAGTTGGGCGGTCCTCCGACCGTGACCTACGTCGACGCGTTCCTGCGGTTGACGGTGACTCCGCAGATCACGTCGGAAAACACGATCTTCCTGAACGTCGACGTGGAAAACACGACGCCGAACTTCGGTCAGGAAGTGCAGGGCAACCCGGAACTGATCACGCAGCAGGCCACCACGCAGGTGCTGGTGACCGATGGCGGCACGGTGGTGATCGGCGGCGTCATCCAGACGCAGAACTCGATCAACATCTCGCAGGTTCCGCTGCTCGGCAACATTCCCGTGCCTGGGCAACCTGTTCAAGCACACGCAAGTTCAGACCTCCAACCAGGAGCTGATATTCTTCATCACGCCGCGAATCATTCAGACATAGCAAGCAGCGAGTTCGAAGATTGAAGCCGCCGGCCTGAAGAACCTGTCAGGCCGGCGGTTTCGCGTTTGAAAGGCCCCCCTGACGAACCGAACGGCCTCATCGCCTCAGCAAAATCGGTAGCGTGACCGACTGCGAACTGAGAACTGTTCCCCTTCCTGCTAAACTCTCCGAAATGGATTTCCAATCGCGTCAGAAAAAACTCCGGGAGCATCTCGCGACTACCCGGTTTGATGGACTCCTGATCAGCCATCTTCCCAACATCCGATACCTTTGTGGGTTTACTGGCAGTGCCGGGCTTCTGCTCGTGGAAGAAGGTGGCAGCGTGTTTTTCACCGACGTACGCTATGACACGCAGGCGCACGACGAGGTGAAGTCCGCGAAGGTGGTGATCGCCAAGAAGGCTGCGCTGGAAGCCTTGTCGGAGTGGATGGGAGGTCGGCGAAAGCGGGCTCGGGGTTGGACGGTCGGCATTGAGTCCGAGCACTTCACGATCGCAGAAAAGAAGCGCCTGACCAATCTGCGACCATCCGGTGTGACGTTGAAAGACGCGCCATCCATCGTCGAACGGTTTCGCATGGTGAAGGACGACGACGAACTCAAACTCATCCGGGCAGCAGTCGCGCTGGGGGCGAAGTTATTCGATCGGGCGGTCGAGGTTTTGAAGCCCGGGATGAAGGAAACCGAGGTCGCCGGCGAGATGGAGCATGCTGCCCGGCGGGCCGGCGCGGAAGAAATGTCGTTCCCCACGATCATTGCCTCGGGCGCCAGGTCCGCTTTACCGCACGGGCGGGCCTCGGATCAGGCGATCGCTGCGGGTGGATTCGTGGTCTGCGACTTCGGTGTTATACTCAGAGGTTATTGTTCCGACCAGACCCGCACTGTCTGGGTGGGCTCTGCGCCAGAAGAGGCCAGGCGAGCCTACGACGCAGTGAAAGAAGCTCAGCAGGCGGCGGTCGATGCCGTCAGACCGGGCGTCACTGTTGGCGAAGTGGACGAATCAGCCAGGAAAGTGTTGCAGAAGGCGGGGTTGGGCCGCTATTTTACCCACTCAACCGGTCACGGAGTGGGACTTGAGATCCACGAGGCTCCCCGGGTAGCGAGCGGGCGGAAAGAAGTTCTGCAGCCGGGTATGGTCATTACCATAGAGCCGGGGGTATACTTCCCCGGCAAATGGGGCGTGAGGATCGAGGATATGGTGGCCGTCACCGCAGGCGGTCGTGACCAGTTGACGCCCACGAGTAAGGATTTTCTGGCAGTTTAGTCTTCTTAACCTGGGCCGGGCAGTATCCGCACCCGGTTCTTGGTGCGCGTCCCTTGGCTTTGGAGAGCGGGGGAAATGGAAACGGTCCCACCGAACACGAATGAATCAAAAAGAGCTCAAAGAACTCATTGAATTTTTAATTGAGAAGGATATTGCCGAGTTTGAGTTGGAACGCGGCGATGTCAAAGTGCGGATCAAGCGGGCCGGAGAGCAGACCGTGGTCCACAGCCACGCCGAGCAACGCTATTTTGCGGTGCCTCCTGCGCCCGGTCCGGCGGCTGAGATCGGCGCTGTGCCGGTCGTCGTCGCGGCGGCAGCGGCGCCTCCTGCGGTGCCAGCAGCGCCTGCTCCCGAGGAGGGGCTGCACACGGTGAAGTCCCCGATTGTGGGAACGTTCTACGAGGCGCCCTCGCCGGGAGCTCCGCCATTCGTGAAGCCGGGAGACTCGGTGGAAGTCGGCCAAGTGCTCTGTATCGTCGAAGCCATGAAGCTGCTCAACGAGATCGAATCGGATGTTGCCGGGGAGATCGTGAAGAAGCTGGCGACCAACGGCCAGCCGATTGAATATGGCCAGGAACTGTTTGTGATCCGGCCGAAGAAGTGAAGATGGGAATTCCGGGCGCGCAACTTGCGCGCCTTTTTGCGCTTGCCGAAAGTGGTACGCGAGCATGCGCTGCGCAACCCCGACGAGGACGTCCGGGACTCCACGATTCGCACATCTTCCCGGAGAGCGATGTAGCTGAAAGCTGAATCTTTCATGTTCAAGAAAATCCTGATTGCCAATCGCGGCGAAATTGCTTTGCGCGTGATCTGCGCCTGTAAGGAACTCGATATCCGCACGGTCGCTATCTATAGCGAAGCGGACCGCAATTCGCTCCATGTGAAGTTCGCCGATGAGGCCATCTGCATCGGTCCGCCACAACTCGCGTTGAGCTATCTGAACATTCCGGCGGTCATCAGCGCCGCGGAGATTGCCAATGTCGAAGCAATCCATCCCGGTTACGGGCTGCTCGCGGAAAATGCCAACTTCGCCGAAGTGTGTGAGACCAGCGGGATTAAATTCATTGGGCCACGGCCCGAAGTGACGCGGCTGATGGGCGAGAAGGAAAAGGCCCGTTCGGCGATGAAGCAAGCGGGAGTGCCCATTCTGCCTGGCTCCGACGGAATCATTGCGTCCGACGCCGAGGCCGTCGAGTGGGCGAAGCAGGTGGGCTTCCCGGTGATCGTGAAGGCTTCGGCCGGCGGCGGTGGACGCGGGATGCGCATCGTCCGCAACGAAGAAGAATTGCCCGGGCTGTTCAAGGCGGCGCAAGCTGAGGCAGCTGGCGCCTTCGGCAACGGCGATCTCTACATGGAGAAGTACGTCGAGCATCCGCGCCACATTGAGTTTCAGGTGCTGGCTGACGAGCACGGCAACGTGGTCAGCCTCGGAGAGCGCGAGTGTTCGATCCAGCGCCGTCACCAGAAGTTGCTGGAAGAGTCGCCTTCGACGCAGGTCACTCCCGAATTGCGCGACCAAATCGGCGGAGTTTTGTGCAAGTCGCTGGCGGCGATCGGATACACGAACGCGGGCACGATCGAATTTTTGATGGATCGGGACAAGCGCCTGCACTTCATCGAGATGAACACCCGCATACAGGTCGAGCATCCGGTCACGGAAATGGTGACCGATGTGGACCTGGTGAAGAGCCAGATCATGATCGCCGCCGGCGCTCACATGCGCGACGTGCTGCAGGGGCCGATCGTCCACCGCGGGCATGCCATCGAGTGCCGCATCAACGCCGAGCATCCGGAGAAATTCACGCCGTCGGCAGGGAAGATTACCGCTTTTCATCCGCCGGGCGGAACAGGCGTGCGAGTCGATACCGCAGCCTACGCTGAGGGCGTAATTCCGCCTTACTACGATTCGTTGATTGCCAAGCTCATTGTGCGCGGGAAGGACCGCAGCGAGGCTGTCTCGCGCATGTCGCGGGCGCTGGAGATGTTCATCGTCGAAGGCGTGTACACGACGATTCCCCTGCACCGGAAAATTCTGGCGGACGAGGATTTCCGAGCGGGCAATTTCGACACGGGATTCATTGAAAGGTTTCTCGCGAAGAAGGCTTGAGTGACGATCGCTTAGGTTTTCGGTTCCGTCGTTCGCTTATAGACGTGCGGGTTTTCTCGAACTCCCTTTTTGAAAACCTTTCGCAGGCCCATTCTCACGGCGATATCAGCACGGAGGACGAGGTCGCGAACAGGTTCTTCCGGTCGTCCACGAAATGACGTGACGTGAAAGTACTCGTGCGGCTCGAGCGGTTTGGGAGAGAAGTAGTAATTTGAGACGCAGCATCGCCTGCCGTCGCGAACAACTTTGTTCACCGAATGCCAGGAACGCTCGTGGGTGGCCATGATGACCAAGCGGTTGAACCTGCTCTCGATTTCGCGCGGTTGACCTTCCGGTCCCAAGTCCCACAACTCGAGGTTGCCGCCATAGCCCGTCTTCCAGTCAGGCGTCACGTAGTACAGAAGATTGAGCACGCGATAGTTCTCGCGATCCTTGTCGTGTGAGTTGTCGAGATGAGGCTCGAGGTAGTTGCCTTTCGCCATGAGGCTGATGCCCCCGGCGTAAAGATTTTCGTCGGGAATTAATTCTTCAATGCCGGTAATCTCGCCGACGATGCGCACGATTTGCGGGTCCTGAAATGCATAAACGATTTCTTCGAGCAGCGGGTTATATTGGTTCATCTGCGCGGCGACATATTTGAATTCGCGCAAGCTTTTCTTGAGCATCATTTCCGAAGTGTCAGGAAAAGCGGAGAAGATTTCTCGAGCGGCGGCTTCCGGCAAGAGGGAATCGATGAAGCAGCTCTGGACCAGGCCGGGCCGTTGAAAATTCGAAATCAGGCTGGATTTCTCGGCTGACAGGCGAGGGAGCATGAGAGAGGCGTACTCAGATCGCGTCATATTTCGTCGAATTATATGGTTTCTGGAGTGAACGGCGTCTACAGGAAATACCCTAGGAATGGCGGCCTTGAGACTATCTGATTTTAAAATTCCCAAGCTCTATGGGATCGTCGATGCGGCGTACGGTGGCGCGGGTGAGGATCTCCTCAGATTCGCCGAAGCCCTGGTCGACGGCGGATGCACTCTGCTGCAATACCGTAACAAGACCGACAAACCTCGCGTGATGCTGGAGCAGGCACGAGAATTGAAGAAGCGCCTCGGCTCCAACGGCAATTCTGTGCGGCTGATCATGAATGATCGGGCTGACCTGTGCGTGGCCGCTGAGTTCGACGGCGTGCATGTGGGGCAGGAAGATTTGTCGCCGGAGGCAGTTCGGAGGATCATCGGGCCCGACCGATGGCTCGGAGTATCTACGCATAATCCAGAGCAACTGAACGAGGCCGACCTCACTTCCGCGGACTATCTCGCCATTGGCCCAGTATTTGCGACCTCGAGCAAAGACAAGCCTGATCCAGTGGTTGGACTCGAAGGCGTGCGCCGGGCGCGGGCTCTCACGCGCAAGCCTCTGGTCGCGATCGGAGGTATTACCCGGGCCAATGCTGCTTCTGTCATTGAGGCCGGTGCAGATTCGGTGGCGGTGATATCCGATCTGTTACGGGAGCCGCGCAAATCAGCAGAGGAATTTTTCCGCATCTTGAGGTAAAGTGCGTACACCGTCGTTAGCCGCTGGTCGTTAGTCGTTGGCAAATCCAAGGCTGCACTGCGGTTTGGTCAACGAACACCGACTAAGGATCACTGACGTTTCTCGGAGGAGCCCTGAGCACATCGACGACGCAGCCGTCCACAGGCAGCGACTGGGAAATTCACAGTCATCAGGATAAAGAACTTGTTAAGGGCCTCGGCCTGACCAGCGCCACCATGCTGGTCATGGGCTCGATGATCGGTTCCGGCATCTTTATTGTGTCGGCGGAGATTGGCCGCGAAGTGGATTCGCCCGCGCTGCTGATCGGCGCCTGGGCCGTCACCGGATTCATGACAATCGTCGCTGCCCTCAGCTATGGCGAGTTGGCGGCGATGATGCCGCGCGCCGGCGGTCAATACGTGTACCTGCGCGAGGCGCTCGGCCCGCTCTGGGGATTTCTCTATGGCTGGACTCTGTTCCTGGTCATTCAGACCGGCACGATCGCCGCCGTGGGCGTGGCTTTCGGCAAGTTTCTCGGCGTATTCTTTCCTTCGATTTCCTCGACGAACTGGATCGTTCACATCTGGAAAGTTCCGCCCATTCATATTGGCCCCATGGTGCTCGGCAACATGGAAGTCGGCATCAATACGCAGAACCTGATGGCGATCCTGCTGGTGATCTTCCTTTCGGTCGTCAACATCTTCGGGGTGAAGACGGGCGCGATCATCCAGAACATTTTCACCGACCGCGAAGGTTTCAGCACTGCTGGGACTCGCGATCTTTGGGCTTGGCGCTCGGACGCAACGCGCAGGCCCTGGCCGCAAATTTCGGCGCAAACTTCTGGCACAACGCGGGTCTCGGCGCGCAGCACGCCGTGCAGGTCGGGGTCGGCGGACCGATCGTGATGGTCGGAACGCTGACGATACTGGCGGTGGCCCAGGTCGGTTCGCTGTTTTCTGCCGATGCCTGGAACAACGTGACCTTCACCGCCGGGGAAGTGAAGAATCCCAGCCGCAACCTGCCGCTGTCGCTGGCCATGGGTACGGGCGTGGTGATCGCTCTCTACATCGCCTGCAACTTCATTTATCTGAGTGCCCTGCCGCTCGATGGCGACCGCGAACGGCGCGACCATTCTGGAACGCGGGCATCAAGTACGCCACCGAAGACCGGGTGGCGACCGCGGTCATGACGCAGATGTTCGGCTCCGTCGGCGGATTTCTGATGGCCGCCGCCATCATGATTTCGGGCTTCGGATGCGCCAACGGCCTGATCCTCTCTGGCGCGCGCGTCTACTACGCGATGGCCAAAGACGGACTGTTCTTCCGCAAGCGTCGCAAAGCTGCATCCTACCTATAAGACCCCTGCGGTTTCGCTGATGGTGCAGATGGTCTGGACGTGCATTCTGTGCGTCTCCGGCAGCTACGGCCAGCTACTCGACTACATCATTTTTGCGGTGCTGGTGTTCTACATCCTGACGATCGTTGGATTGTTTGTGCTGCGGCGGACGCATCCGAACGCCGAGCGGCCCTATAAAGCAGTCGGATATCCGGTGCTGCCGATCATTTATATTGTGATGGCTTTATTTATCGATGTCGTACTATTGCGCTACAAACCGCAGTACACGTGGCCGGGCTTGATTATGGTGCTGCTGGGAATTCCGGTGTACTACGCGTGGTCGCGGGGATCGCAACGTGGCGACACGAGTGAGTCCGCCTAAAAGCCAAGGAGAAACCAAACGAATGGCAAATCTGCTGGCAACCAAGCCGCTGAACCTGCTGATGGCAGAAGCCCGCGAGACGGGCGAGCACAGCCTGAAGCGCACGCTCGGACGTTTTCCAACTCACCGCTCTCGGCGTCGGCGCGATTATCGGCGCCGGAATTTTCGTGCATGGCCGGCTTGGGCGCCCACTACGCTGGGCCCGGCCTCATGCTCTCGTTCGTCCTGTCCGGCTTGGGGTGCGCCTTCGCCGGCCTGTGTTATGCCGAGTTCGCCGCCATGATTCCGCTGGCCGGCAGCGCTTACACCTATGCCTACGCCACGCTGGGCGAGTTGTTCGCCTGGATCATCGGTTGGGACCTGACTCTCGAATACGCCATGGGCGCCAGCACCGTGTCTTCCGGCTGGTCGAACCACTTCATCGAGCTGCTGAATATCTTCCACATCAAGATGCCGCTGTGGCTGGCTTACGACCACTGGACCGCGCTGCAAACCGCGGAAAATATTGTTGCGCGGCAGATGGCGCAGGCTTCGGACTCTACTCTGGTGCCTGGCACGCAGGCTTTTCTCGACAAGGTGAGCGCCATCGTCGCGGCGCAATCTCCGGAGCTGTTGCAGCGGGCGCACGATCTGCTTGGCGCGCCGCACCTGTTTGGGATGGAAATTGGCTTCAATCTGCCTGCCTTCCTTATCGCCCTGGTCATCACGGCGATTCTGGTGATCGGGATTAAAGAGAGCGCGCGCTTCAACGCCACCATCGTTGTGATCAAGGTTTCGGTCGTGCTGTTCGTGATCGCGCTGGGGTCTCACTACATCAACCGCGCCAACTGGGGAATGGACTGGCACTCCTTCGCACCTCACGGCATTCGCCGGAATCGGCGCAGGCGCTGCCTACATTTTCTTCGCCTACATCGGATTCGATGCTGTCTCCACCACGGCGCAGGAAGCCAAGAATCCGCAACGCGACTTGCCCATCGGCATGATCGCTTCGCTGGCCGATCTGCACGGTGTTGTACATCGCCGTGGCTGGGGTACTGACCGGCATGGTGCCCTGGCAGCAGATCAATATCGAGGCGCCAATCGCCGTCGCATTTCTGGACCGCGGTCTCACTACGGCGGTCGCACATCATTACGTTAGGCGCTCTGGCCGGACTCACCAGCGTGATGCTGGTGATGTTGCTGGGACAGACGCGCGTCCTGTACTCGATGGCGAACGACGGTCTGCTTGCCGAGGAAGTTCTTTGCCGCTATCCATCCAAAGTTCCGCACGCCATGGAAGAACACAATTCTGGTTGGCCTGCTCGCGGCGGTCGTCGGCAGCCTCACTCCGATCGACGATATCGGCAAGATGGTCAATATCGGAACCCTGCTGGCGTTCGTGATCGTCTGCCTCGCGGTCCTGGTTCTGCGACGCACCAATCCCGACCAGCCGCGGCCGTTCCGCACGCCGTGGGTGCCGCTGGTCCCGATACTCGGCGTGATCTTCAACGGCTACATGATGTACAAACTGGGCTGGGTCAATTGGGCTCGACTGATTATCTGGCTGGTGATTGGACTGGTCGTGTACTTCAGCTACGGCCAGAAGCATAGCCGGGTGCAAGCGCTGGCCGCCGGGAGAAAACCCGAAGAATGATTGAAGATCGATTTGCAGGCCCTCCGCACTGCGCGGAGGGCCGTTTTGTTTTATAGTCGGTCGTTGGTCGTTGGCCGGGATCGGGAGTTCCAAGCTAACGACCAACGACCGATATGAAAGCCTTCCGCAATCTGCGACTCATCGGCGCGCTCCTGCTGCTCGTGATGGCAGTAGGAACGGCGGGCTATCACTTCATCGAGGGCTGGCCTTGGTTTGACGGTTTCTACATGGTGGTCACGACGCTGACCACCATCGGGTATCAGGAGGTGCATCCGCTCTCGCACGCCGGGCGCGTCTTCAACGTGTTCGTGATACTTGCCGGCGTGTCGCTGTTGTTGTTGGGAGTCGGAGCGCTCAGCCAGGCTTTGCTAGAATTCGAGCTGCAGAGCTTCTTCGGAAGGCGGCGCATGGAGCGCGAAATCGGACGTCTCGACGGCCACTACATTATCTGCGGCATGGGACGGGTGGGACGCAGCGTGGCGCGCGAGTTGGCGCGCAAGCCGGTGCCGTTCGTGATCATCGAAAACAACGAAGCGAAGATTCAGCGCTTCAGCACCGAGAACTGGCTGGTGGTTACCGGGGACTGCCACGCAGGAAGCAGTTCTTCGCCAGGCGCAAATCGAGCATGCGCGCGGCCTGATCGCCGCCACTACGACCGACGCCACGAATCTCTACATCGTATTGACCGCGCGTGGGCTCAATCCACAATTGAAGATCATTGCGCGGGCCAGCGAAGAAGGCGCGGAAAAGCATTTGTTGACGGCCGGCGCCGACTCCGTGGTCTCGCCTTACTCGTTCGCCGGACAGCGCATCGCGCAATCGCTGTTGCGTCCGCATGTGGTCAGCTTTCTCGATACGGCGACGACGCATCTCGGCATGGACCTTGAGATTGGCGAGATTCATATCACGCCCGCGTCGACGTTCGCGGGCAAGACGCTTGAGAGTTCGCGCATACGGCAGGAGCGCGGCGTGATCGTGCTGGCGATCAAGCGCCACGACGGCATGCGCTTCAATCCCCCGCCGGATGAACCCATCGCGCCCGGCGACTGCCTGATTGCCATGGGCGAGCCGGGCCAATTGCGGCAGCTCGAACAGACGGCCTCTTCACCCTCATGAAAATCGTAACTGCGGCGGAAATGCGCGCCATCGACCGCGCCACCAGCGAGCGCTTCGGCGTGCCGTCGCTCACGCTGATGGAGAACGCAGGCACCGCGGTCGCCGAGCACGTCCTCGCGCATCACAACGCGGTGCGGCGGATTGTGATCCTCTGCGGCAAGGGCAACAACGGCGGCGACGGATTCGTGGCGGCGCGCCGGCTGCATCAGAAGGGCAAGACTGTACAGGTCATTCTGCTCGCCGATCCGGCGGAGTTGAAGGGTGACGCGGCGGTCATGTACGGCAAGCTGCCCGTGGCCCCGATGACAGTTCATTCCAGCGAAGATCTGAAAGCTGACCGCGTGCGGCTCTCGCTGCCTGCAGATTTGTACGTAGACGCGATTCTCGGCACCGGATTCAAGCCGCCAGTGATGGGCCTCTATGCCGACGCCATCTCGATCATGAATGCGGGCGCAGCGCCCGTGATTGCGGTCGACATTCCATCAGGCGCCGACGCGGATGCGATGGGCAAGCAGGATGGAATCATCGCGCGCGCCGACTCGATCATTACTTTCACTGCGGCGCGACCAGCACACGTTTTCAGTTTGCTGACCGGTGGGCCCACGTATGTCGCCGAAATCGGATCCCCGCCAGAGGCGATCGTTTCCTCGTTGCAACTGAACGTGATTACCGCGCGCGACTTTGCGCCGCTCATCCAACCGCGCCCCGCGGAATCGAACAAAGGGAGCTATGGGCATGTGCTCGTGGTCGGAGGCTCGGTGGGCAAAGCAGGATCGGTTGCAATGGCGGGAATGTCGGCGCTGCGATCTGGCGCGGGACTGGCGACCGTGGCGACCGCGAAGTCAGCAGTTTCGACCGTTGCAGGATTTTATCCGGAGCTCATGACCGAGCCTCTGCCGGAAACCGATGCCGGCACGATCGCAACCCAAGCAGGTTTACGCATCGACGAGCTGCTAAAAGGCATAACCGTGGTCGCGATCGGACCGGGGATTTCACGCGATCCACATACGGCAACGCTCGTGCGCTCGCTGGTCGCGTGCCACACCATGCCCATGGTCGTCGACGCGGACGGGCTCAACGCTTTCGAGGGCCGTACCGACGGAACTCAACGGGAAGGACAGAACGCTGGTGATCACGCCGCATCCCGGCGAGATGGCGCGGCTGGCGGGCTGTTCCACTGCCGATGTGCAGAAGGATCGCCTCGGCGTAGCCCGCACGTTTTGCGCGCGAACACGAGTTGATCGTCGTTCTTAAGGGACACCGAACGCTGGTCGTGCAACCGGATGGCGAAGCCTGGGTCAACACGACGGGAAATCCCGGAATGTCCACCGGCGGCACGGGCGACATTCTCACGGGCATGGTGGCAGCGATGATTGCACAGAATCCGAAGAACGCGCTGCTCGCTGTTCTAGCCGCGGTTCATCTGCACGGGCTTGCGGGAGACGTCATGCTCGAAAGTGTGGGCGAACATTCGATGGTTGCCACCGATTTGCTGCGAGGGTTGCCCGAAGCTTTTTGGAGCGCGCAGCGCACGGCGCTGGAAAAGTTCGTGCGCTGGGACGGCTAACCGAATTATGCGGCCCTGAAGGGAGCCTTCCAGGCGGTGGCTTACAGCTATCTGGAGGCCGGCAGCCGAATTGTCTTTCCCTCTGCTGCAGACCGAAGCGCCGCATCGAGGATCTCCGTTACGGTGACGTTCGTCTCAAGCGATGACAAACCATCTTCCTTCGCCCCATCGAGTATCACCGCCCGCAAATACGACAGCGAATTGTCGTACGGAGCAGGCACCGGCTTCGCGGCGAGTTGCTCTTCGCTGTTCGATTGCGGGCGCCGCACTCGAATGTCATCGCGCTTGACCGTGATCGCATACCCCGTTTGTCCGTACACTTCCATGTCTTTGCGATCGAACGGCCAGTTCCATGAAGCCTGAATAATGGCCTGCGCTTTCGGGTAAGTCAGGACTATCGTCGCCTCGTCGTCCACTCGCGGGTAAATCTCAGGCTTGATCTGCTGCGTGACAGCAGTGACTGTAGTTGGACGTTGGCCATCCATCAGCCAAGTCATCAAGTCGGCGCCGTAGCAGCCGAAGTCAAAGAGAGCGCCGCCGCCGTTCAGTTTGGGATCGGTGAGCCAGGCAAGAAACTCCGGTTCAACATTGATTTCCTTTGGACCCTTATGGCCATCGTGTATCACGACTTTGCGGACATCCCCGAGCGCCGCTTCGTGAACAAGATCGTAAGCAGCATGGTTGCTGCGATACCACGAAGTCTCGTAGTTCACCAGGACGTGAATCTTGCCGGCGTGCGCAGCTTTCTCCATGGCCAGCGCGTCGTCGAGGCTGACCGCCAGCGGCTTTTCCATCATGACGTGAACGCCGTGCCGAGCGCAGGTTTCCACGACACGCCGATGATCGTAAGTATTCGTATAAACAAGTACGGCCTGCGGACGGGCTTTCGCCAGCATGTCTTCTAGATCCGCAAACAGAATGGCGCGGTCAAAGCCGTATCGGGTCGCCGCCTGCGACAGCAAACTCGCGTCAGGCTCCGCAATGCCCACGATCTCAATTTCCGGGCTGTGGCGCGACTGGTCGAGAAATCCGTGAACATGTCCGTGAACCAGGCCCACGATGGCGACACGAAGGGGAGGATGCGATTGGGCCGGCGTGGCTTGGCCCATCGTATGAGTCACGGTGAATATCAAAGCAAAAAAGGACAATGGCACAATTCGGAACATGAGACCCCTCCGACATTTCCTTCGTTATCGTAACCCGAGCCTTTGGCCGCCCGTCGACTCTGTCCGTTCGGACATTAATCAATCAGTAAATAAGGTTCTAACTCCTTTAAAACGCAAGGCCTCAATGTGTCCAAGTGCGGCGTCCAGCACGGGAATCCGGACGAGGGGCTTCAGTAATCTATTACGCAACACAGCCTAGTGCGATAGTTTGAATGAGCCTATGACCCACTTCCCCCAACCGCACCCTTCGCGGCGCGCGGCTCGGGTCCAGCTAGGAGATTCCGTCCTGGCTGCGATCCGGCTAGAAGACGGCCGCCGCACCAAAGCGAAACTCCAAACCATTTCTGTGACCGGCGGCTTGCTGCGGCTCTCCCATTCGTTGGGACGCGGTGACTTTGTGGAAGTCGCGTTTCAGACGCAGTCGGGCCCGGTGCACGGAATGGCCGAGATCCTCACCCCCATGCAAAAGTTTGACGACAGCGTGTTGCAGCCGTTCCGCTTCGTGGCGCTTGAGGACGACGACCATCGCCGTCTGCGTACGTCGCTCGATCACGTCGTGGACCGCAAGCAACTGGGGATGAAGTCGAGCGCGTTCTCCAAATATTGATTGCCAGGGCACTCTCGCTATACTGGTCGTGTGATCGGCCAGACCAACGCGGGAAATGTACTGCAGGAAATCACCACCCACTCGGCGGACGAGACGATCGCCTTTGGGCGAACTCTGACTGAATTGCTTACGCCCCCGAAGTTGGTGTTGCTTCGTGGCGACCTCGGAGCAGGGAAGACCACGCTGGTCAAGGGTATTGCGGCGGCATTCGAAGCTGCCGCGGAAGAAGACGTCACCAGTCCTACCTTCACGCTGGTCCACGAGTATCGCGGCCCCCGCGCCAATCTCTTCCACATTGATCTGTACCGCATAGACACGCAGCGCGAGCTCGAGACGCTCGCGCTCGATGACTTGCGGGACGAGAGACAGCATTCTGCTGATCGAGTGGGGAGAAAAGTTTCCGCGCCTGCTGCGTCATCGTGACCTGGAGATCGTTCTGGATCGCGAAGGGGAGAGTGGACGCAGGATTCGGCTCTACAGATAAAAGCGGTTACGAGAGAACCACACCAGCGACCACTCGATTCCGGCCCTCGCCCTTGGCCTGAAACATTCTGACGTCAGCCAACGCGAACAATTCCGCCGCATCGTCTCCATCCTGTGGAAAGCTGGCCAGTCCAGCGCTGATCGTCACCTCTGCCTTTTCGTCGAGTGTGCCGAACATCATTTGAGTGTTGGCCACCAGCTCTCTTAACGATTCCAGCTTCTGCTGGGCGGCCTCGATATCGGTCTCGGGCAGGACCACGACGAATTCCTCCCCGCCATAGCGCCCGGCCGTATCGCTTTGGCGGAAGGTCTCCCGCAGGATCTCGCCAATCTTTCGTAGGACTTTATCACCCGCCATATGGCCATGCGTGTCGTTCAGCGATTTGAAGTGATCCACGTCAATCACCGCAATCGTCAATACCTGGCCGTAGCGGCGGGCACGACTGAGTTCCACTGAGAAACGTTCATCTACGTAAGCCCTGTTAAACAAGCCCGTCAGGGGATCGCTGGTCGCCAACTGCAGCAGTTTCTGGCCCCGTGAAACCACCGCCAGGTTTAGCGCCGATGCCGCCAGCATGATGATCAAGCGCGAGACTTCGTTGGACCATCCGAACACACCGTACTGATAAGGTGCGTACTTTGGACTGTTGAGGTCCCAGTGAGTCGCTGCGAAAAATACGATTGCAAAATACTCAACAGACGCGAGCACCCCGGCAGTGATGCACACTCGCTTGTCGTACCGCAGACTCGTCGCCGCAATGGCCAGAAAGTACCCCTCAAAGACGACCTTGCTGTTTACCGCGGTGTGCGGCTCATTCATCACCAGAAACAGCGCCAGCGCGCCGCTCACCAGCGTGACGTCAAATCCGCTGCTGGCAAAGCTCAGCCACGACGGATTGTATTCCCGGGAAATCAGAAAATAGACAATGATGGAAAGCAGGAATGTCCCGCCCGTAAGGCTCAGGCCGACGATCGCTTCTTTCGGTTCTACCGGGAAAAACAAGGTGTCAATAAGCGGGATGAGCAAAAGAATGCTTGCCAGGCACAACCGGATCTTTGCCACCAACAATTCGCCTGCCACGCCGGCAGCAGCTAAGACCGGGTCAGGGCGCGACCATAGCGACCCTATGGTATTTCTGAGGCTGAAGTTCATAAGGAGTTACAACGCGTGGCCCGCAACGCTCTGGTTCGGAATCCAAACCAAGGCTCGGATCGAGCGTAGAAAGTGGAACGAGTCTAAAAGTAGCTGGTGACGGGAGCAACAAAAAATCACATTCAGGAGCTAAAAAAGTAACGCCGGACTTTGACGTGGTGAGGACGAGCGCGAATCTTAAGTCGAGCTGGAATACAGACATTGCAAGTTTCTTCATCCTGACATAGGGATCTCGCTTCTAGGGTTTTTGAAGCCCTGAATTAGGCTCCCTCCAGTTTTGACAATTTAAGGAGAAGTCGTAGGCTTCGGTTTCAGTGAGGCTTGGTCGGTGCAGATGGAATGAGCGTGGCTCGTTCGCAATGGGTTGGCACACTCCATTCCCGCACCATCGAGAACAAGATGGCAATGCAAAATAGCACGAAGATCAGGCGCCGACGCTTCATCTGAGCTACATCATACCAATCTCGCCCAGATCTTGACGATCCATGCGGAATTCCACGCAAGCCATCACGGTTTTGCCGGCACTTTCCCGAACCATTCGTCGAACCATTCCAGCGAGCGGACGGAATAGTCTCGAGCATCGGCGGGCTTGACGAACATGTGTCCCTCGTTGGGATAGACGACGAGCTGCACCGGAACGTTCAGGGCCTTGAGCGCGTGCCACCATTCGACGGATTGCTCCATGGGGACTTCGCCGTCGCGGTCGCCGACCAGAATCAGCGTCGGCGTCTTGCACGTTCTTGACGAAGTGCATGGGATCGCTCTTCGCGTACACGGCCGGATCGTCGTAGACCGACGCGCCGAAGAACGGAATCATCCACTCGTCGATGTCGTTCACGCCGTAGTAGCTGAGCCAGTCGGAGAAGCCCGGCGCCCGCGACTGCGGCGGCAAAGCGATGGGTCTGCGTTTCGGCCCACATCGTCATGTAGCCGCCGTAGCTGTGGCCGCGAATGCCGAGGCGGTGCGTGTCGATGGGATATTGCTTCGACGATCGCGTCGACTGCCGGCCATGATGTCGCGATAGTCGCCGCCGCCGAAATCTTTGACGTTGCCCCGCGTGAAGGCCTCGCCCTTGTCCGTAGCTGCCGCGCGGGTTGGGGCAGAAGGCGAAGTAGCCCATCGCCGACTCGGGGCCCAGCGTTCGCGAGTCCCAGCGCGAGCCGCACGCCGCCGACGGCCCGCCGTGCACGTTCACGATGAGCGGATACTTCTTGTCCGGGTCGAAGTCCTTGGGCAGCATCAGCCAGCCTTGGAGCTTCGTGGTTCCGTTCGTCCAGTGGAAATTGCGCATCTCGCCCCAGGCGGGCTTGACGTCGGCGTTGACCGTAGTTAACTGCTTCCATTTGCCGATCGGGCCCGCCCACACTTCCGGCGGAGTGCTCGCCGATTGGCGGATGACGGCGCTGACCGATCCATCGCGCGAGAGCGAGCGCTCAGAGAAGGCGCGGTACTCCAGAGATTCTTCGCCTGACCAGAGCGATTGCACCGCGCCACCAGAGACGTTGACCGTCGCGAAGCCCGACTTCACCATCTACATTTTGCGCCGAAAGTAATTTGATCGGCGGCCGTCCAGGCCAGGGAATGAGGGAGAACTGGCGATATTCGGGAGTGAGATTTCTCGCCGTGCCGCCAGCCGTGGGCGACGACGTAAATGTCGCCGCCGGTCGAGCCCTCGTCGCTCATCAGGCCTTCGATGAACGCTACAGACTTTCCGTCGGGTGAAATGTGAGGCTCGGCGATCTGCCACTTGGGAGCGTAGATCTCGTGCATGCTCACCGGACTGCGAGATGCGATACAGCTTCGCAACGTACCAGTTCGCGTCGCCGGAGCCGTGCGCGGCAGTGGCGACCCAGCCCTGACCGTCGGGCGTCCAGTCGTATTCGTAGATGTAAATGTCCGCGGGTGTGACTTGGGTCAGCGTGTTGGTCGCCAGATCGATTGTGGTCAGGCGCTGCTCGTAGACTTCGTCGTCGATCACTCCGGCGAGCGGAGTCATCGGCTGCAGCGGCCCGGCAATGCGCGGCATGCCTTCGATGAAGAGCAGTGCGAGCTTCGATGCCGTCGGGAGAAAAAGTCGGGGTCGCGGCGTAGCCTTTGACGTCGGCGCGCTTCACTGGCGCGCTGCCGTCGAGCGCTGCGGTGAAGACCTGCGCGGCAGGAACGTCGCCGGCCAGATCGGCGAGGAAGGTGATCTGCTTGGAATCGCGCGACCAGGAGACGTCGCGCAGTTCCAGCTTGCCTTCGACCGCGATCGGGCGAGCGCCGAGTTCGCCACTCGGCGCGACCGCGAGTTGTGCCCGTCGATGATGTAGGCGACTTGCGTGCCGTCCGGAGAGATGGCGGCCTGTTCGATGCGCTTCGCCTGTGGCATGGAGTCGATCACGGCGGCGGCGGGGAGCGGCGCAGCGGCTGGAGCCCAGCCGGAGATATGTAGGCACGCGAGCGAGACGACGAAGGCGCAACGCGGGATGGTCGTCGTGAGTTCACGAAATGTCATTGCGGCAGATCACAGGTTGCTTCATGGATGCCGCAGAACGAAGCCAGATCTCGGGCTAAAGCTCGATATCGTGACCTGCGGCACGCCGACCCGGCCCTTCGCCGACTCGTGCATCTCCGGGAACTCGAGTACCGTGCGGCGGTTTCAGAACCCCATGATGTTGTAGCCGCAATCTACGTAGATCACTTCGCCGGTGATTCCGCTGCTGGCGTCGGAGGCGAGGAAGACTCCGGTCGATCCCACTTCGGCGACTTCGACGTTGCGTCCCAGCGGGGCGCGCTCGGCGTGGGCTTTGAGCATGTCTCCCAAGCCGGCGATGCCGCGAGCAGCCAGCGTTTTGATCGGTCCGGCGGAGATGGCATTCACGCGAATCTTCTTCTTTCCCAGTTCGTACGCCAGATAGCGCACCGAGCATTCGAGTCCCGCTTTGGCGACGGCCATCACGTTGTAGCGGGGGACGACTTTTTCCGAGGCGTAATAGGTCATGGTGATGATCGAGCCGCCATCTTCCATGAGCGGAGCGGCGGCGCGCGCGACCGCGATCAGCGAATAGACGCTTACGTCGAGCGCGACGCGGAAGCCTTCGCGCGTCGTGTTGACGAAGTCGCCCTTGAGTTCGTCGGCGGGAGCGTAGGCGACGCGAGTGCACCAGCGTGTGCAGTTTGCCGTGGCGTTCTTTCAGCGTGGCGAAGAGGCGGTCGATCTCTTCGTCTTTGGAGACGTCGCACATGTAGGCCTCGGCGCCGGGCAGCGACAGGATCAGATCCTTGGCTTCCTGCTCCAGGCGCTCGTTCTGGTAGGTGATGGCGAGCTTCATGCCGGCGGCGTGCAATCCCTGGGCGATGGACCACGCGATCGAGCGCTTGTTGGCGACTCCGAAGACCACGGCATTGCGGCCTTGCAGGTCAGAGGACATGTGTCGCTCCTTGGGAATGGGAAAGGATATCAGCCGGAGCGGTGTTCGTTGACCACGAGTTGTAGAGTCAAGTCGTGGCATCTGTTTGCACCATCAGGAGATTTACTGAACGCTCGACCCTCGGTTGACGATTCTACTCAGTCGGCAATTTCTTCCCGGCGTAGGAACGGACATTCACCGGCCAGCTCGCCGCCACGAACGACAAGCCGTACACGCAGGCCAGAATGGCGAATCCGGCAACCAGACTCACATTGTGCGCCACCGCGCCCACCGCAGAGTGCGAGCGCGAGTTGCAGGAATGTTCCGGCAAAATAGAAGGTGTTCTGCACGCGTCCCATCAAATGGTTGGGGACCATTTCCATCAGGCTGGTATTCATGGCCACGCCGCCGACGCCGCGTGCCGAGCCCATCACGAAGTACATCGCCATCGCCAGCACCAGAAACTGCGAGATCGGAGCGCAGACCATCGCAAACCGCCAGCAGTGCCATGGAGAACGCAACCGCGCGCCGCCCGCCGAGACGCGCGATCACCTGCGGGGCGTAGAGCGCGCTGAGGAATGCGCCCGTGCCCCAGCCGGCGTTGAGCCAGCCATAGCCGACGGCTCCGGCGTGAAAGACGCGGTCACTCAGAGACGGAGTCACCACGACTCCGGTGATCATGGCGCCGAGAAACAGCGCCCAGCTGATTCCCAGCAGCACCACGGCGCGATGATCGCGCAGAAAGTGCAGGCCTTCGCGCATCTCGCGCCAGAAGCGCTGCAACTGGCTCTCGGCGGCGAGCAGGTCGGCCCGCAACTCTTCCGGACGCAGCACGACATGGCGTCCCTTGCGCACCGCGAAGTAGCACAGGAACGAAACCACATACGTGGAGACGTCGATCAGCAGCACTCCGCCCGAGGCCGATGTGGTTGTACATGAAACCGACAATCGCCCCGGCGATCAGCCAGCCACCCTGCACGCCCGCCAGCAGAAAAGTATTCGACTGGACGAACTGCTCCTTCGGGCGTGAGTTCCTGAATGAGTGCCGTGATGGTCGGCCAGAACATCCAGAAGCCCGCGGCCACCAGCGTGTTCATCAGGTAGAGTTGCCAGACTCTGCACGCGATGCCGAAACGCGAGGATGGCAACCGTCAGGATGATCACCGCGCGCATGGCGTCGAGCCACATGACGAGGCGCCGCCGGTCTTCGCGGTCGATGATGACGCCGGTGAAGGGAAGCATCAGCATGGCGGGAATGGTTTGCAGCACCGCGAACGTCCCCAGCGCCATCTCCGAGTGCGTGGCCTGCGAGAATGTACCAGGCCACGGCGGCGGAGTTCATCCCGCTGCCCAACATGGAGATCAGGTTGGCCGCGAAAACGAACCGCAACGGACGCTGGCCGAGGATTTCACGCATTCTTCTACTTTAGCCGAGCGAGCAGGAATTCACCACGGAGGTGTTCTCAGTTCTCTGAGAACTGGTTCCGTGATCTCTGCCCTTGCGCGCAGCCGCGTTCAGCGCTAGGATTCGCCTGCTGCTCGAAACTTGAGGTTCGATTTCTCGCAAATACCGGAGGCGGGCTATGAAGCGCTGCAGCCGTTTGCTCCTTTCAGTTCTTGTCGTTCTCTCACTCACAATTTTTATTCCTGGGGCCATCGCGCAAGTAGACCACATCGTGATTGCGGCGGGCACCGATGAAGATCATGCGCTGCAGGCCATCACCAACGAGCAGGACCCGCAGAAGAAACTGGCCATGTATCAGGAGTTCGTGCAGAAGTTTGCGTCGAATGCGCCCGCTGTAGCCTTCGGAAACTGGCAGCTTGCGCAGTCCTACCAGGCGACCGGCGAATTCGACAAGGCGCTTGAGTCTGGCGATAAGGCGCTGGCCGGTTCGCCGCACAACCTCGACATCCTGGTGTCGCTGGCAAACATCGCACAGCAGGCGAAGAATAATTCCAAGTTGATCGATTACGCGGTCAAGGGAGGCGAGGTTTGCGCCTCCATCGGCAAGCAACCGAAGCCTGAGGGGACGAGCGACGAAGAGTTTGCGCGGCAAGTCAACGAAGAGAAGGCTGCTGTCCAGAATGCCTGCGACTTTCTGGAGATCTCGGCCTTGAACGTCATCTCCGGCGAGAACGACCCCAAAACTCGCATGACGTACATTGAGAAATTCTCCACGGCATTTCCGCAATCGAAATATCAGGAGAACGTTTCGAACTATGCCCTCGATGCACTCAGCCAACTGAAAGACAACGCGCGGCTGGTGGCCTACGGCGAAAAGGTGTTGGCCGCGAATCCCAACTCGCTGCCGGCCCTCTTGCTGCTTGCAAATTTCTACGGCGACGACTCGAAGCCCGGCAGCAGCGCGAAGGCGATCTCCTATTCGCAAAAAGCAATTGAGGTCGCGAAAGCGGACGCACCCGATGCCGACAAGTCCCGCAAGATTTCGGCGGGCGTCTCCCACAGCACCATCGGCTTCGCCTATTTGAAACAAGAGAAAACCGCGGCAGCTGTTCCCGAACTGAAGAGCGCTACAGTTCTGCTCAAGGGGCAGGACGAGCAGCAGTATGGGCGCGCGATGTACGGACTCGGCTTTGCTTACGGTAAGTTGAACAAGCTGACCGAGGCGCGTGAGGTGCTCACCGAAGCCGTGAAGATTCAAAGTCCCTGGCAGCCGATGTCGCAGGATTTGTTAACCAAGGTTAACAGCGCGCGGGCTAAGGGAAAGTGAGTTCCGGGTTCGAATGGCTACTTCGCGGGATTTACCAGTTCTTCAGAAAGCAGTTGCGCCTTCCATGCCAGTGTGCGGGCGCGCTCCGTGTCCCCTGCCGCCACGGCAGTTTTTGACTGCTCCATGAACTGGCGGATCTGAGTGACCATACCCTGTTGGTCCTCGCTGAGTTGCATTTCGGCAATCTTCTTCAGGTTTTGCTCGGTCGCTCCCAGCATCTGATTGGCGGTGTTCCGTTGCTGGGTGGCCTGAGCGCCGACCGCGCCTCCCGCGAGTCGAATGCTCGGCTCTGAGGTTCCTCCCTGGCGGACAATGATCTTCGACGGAGGACAGGTCGTGGGAGCGCTGCTGGTGGCGCTTGCTCCCGCCGTTTGCGCACCGCTCGCAGGAGCAGGATCTGGCTTGGCTGAGCCCGCATTCTCACCAGGCGTTGGAGCACAGTTGGCTGAAACCACCTTCTTTTTGCGGGGCTTGTTTGCAGCAGCCGGATGATCCTTTTTCGAAGGCGTCTTGGAAGGAGGTGTCGTCGATGGCTTTGCTTCAGGCGGAGGATTTGGCGCGGGCGTCTCCGTCTGCTGGTTAGCCGGCGCTGACTGCGCCCCGGGGGCTTGCGCGGCCAGCGGAGGAACCGCTGTGGCGCATGTAATGCTGATCAGAAGGATCGTGGCCAGAGTCATACGGGTCCCGAGCGGTCTAAAACCGAAGCAACTCAATTTTACGCCTTTGTACTGAAGTTGCTGTGCTGATTAACTCCGCCCTCGCCAGGCTCAGGGGTCAATCTCCCCGCTGCGACGCAGTTGCGTCAGGCTCAAGTTCCTTACCATTTTCTAGTGGACCAGCGACTGGAATATGGAACCGAAATGTTGTTCCGACGCCATCGACCGATTCAAAGTCCACCGAGCCATAGTGCCATTGCAGAATCTGATAAGTCTGAGCCAGTCCGATGCCACTACCGTCTTTTTTGGTTGTGAAATAAAGTTCGAAGATTTTGTCCTGAGCATCCTGCGGGATTCCGCCACCCTGGTCGCGAACCTCGGCAACAAACGCGTGCTCCTCCTGACGCGCCGAGATGGTAAGCACCCCTCCCTGAGGCATGGCCTGCACTCCATTAATCACGACGTTGAGCATGGCCTGCTTCATCAAGTCGACGTCCACCTTTACCGGTAGACGTCGCTTCGGCAGGTGACGCTCGATGGTGACGCCATGTTGTTCCGCGTCTGGAGCGGCAAGCTGCGCCACGTCTTCCATCAGCCTGCGCAGGTCGACCTCCTCCAGGCGCAGATCGCGAGGCCGCGTGAAATCCACCAGAGTCTGCACCACGCGATCCAGACGCCGGATTTCCGTATCAATAATGTCCATGTGCCGCCGGGCGTCGGGCTCCTGGTGCGCCAGTTTGTTGCGCAGAAGCTGGAGGTGCAGCACGATGGCGTTGATGGGGTTCTTCACTTCATGCGCCACGCCGCGAGTGAGCCGCCCACTGGCGGAGAGGCGGCGCGACATCTCAATCTCGTCCCCGATGCGGCGCACTGACTCGGCATCGCGCATGATCAGCAATGCGCCGATCTGCGAATTCTTCTCTTGCACGAAGTCGAGTGAGACCTGGACGCGCTTTCCTCCCGCCGCTTCAAACTCGCGCTCCGACAACGGCCGCCGCCGCTCGAAGGCATCGAGCAATGCGGTTCCCAGATGCGAGTGCCGGTCAAAGAGATCCTGAACCGTGTGCCCGAGCAGGTCGGCGCGCGGACGTCCCAGAAACCCCTCCACCGGAGCGCTTACCAGGACCACGCGCGAGTCGCGGGCGAAAAGCATCAGGCCGTCCTGCAAGTTCGACATCAGCTGATCGACGTTGTCTTTGAGCGCGGAAAAGATTTCCTTGCTATCGCGAATTTGACGACCCAGGTTGGCAATCTTCAACGTGACCAGGCCGTACTCGTCGTGACCTGACCCGTCCCCGTGGATTTCTTCAGGATCGCCCGCCGCCATGCTGTCGAGATTGCGGCTGATTTCTTTCAAGGGGCCGAAAGCCACATTGGAAATAGCCGCGGAGAGCAGCAGAGACACAAAAATCAACGCGACTGAAGAGTAAAGCGCTTGCATGAGCTTCACGTTGATCTCGCGCTTCAGAAATACCGGCGAGACGCCAATGCGAATGCTGCCGAACGGTTCGCCGTTAAGCCGCAGATTATAACTCACGTCGTAGACGACAGGCGGCCCGTAGACCAGGCGGAGTTGCTCCCGGAACCTCGCGCTCAGCAGTCGCTGGAACTCCGGACGCGTTGGCACGACTTTGCCGACCATATTCGTGTCGGTGTGCAGCAGCGCTTTGCCCTCGGGGCCGATGATCGCGGCGTCCATCACGAACACCCAACTGCCGCGCGCGGACTGCAGCATGTTGTTGAGGTCGATGTCCGTCTGCAGGTACTCGACCAGGGCGCGACGGACTGCGACCGGATCATTGGTGTTGATGGGTGTGCTGCTGAAGTCGGGCAGGTCGTTTTCTGCAGCGTATGCCAGTTGTCGCGTCAGTTGCTTCGCCGTCTCGTTGGCATTCTCGATGCGGAGCCGCAGTACCTGCGAGATGTAAAGGTATGAAAATGCCGAGACCATCAACGTCACCATGAGGGTGATGGTCAGCACGATGATGGTTTTTCTACGCAGCATAAGCGCAGTGATTAGCTACGAGTCGTGATGTTGCAAGCTGGCCCGCCATGCCTAGCTTGCTGGGGCTTCTTCTTTGCCGGCCCCATCTGGGGCCACACTGCCATATTCCTTCAGTTTGTTGTGAAGGGTCTTCAGGCTGATGCCGAGAATCTCCGCGGCCCGCGTTTTGTTGTTGCTGGTCGCCTCCAGGGTTTTCAGAATCAGCATTTTCTCCGCTTCTTCGACGGTGGTCCCCACGCCCGAGGCGAACGGCATCGGGATCGTTGGCTGCGGTGCGCAGCGGTGCCTGTCCAAATCCCGGCGGCAGATGCTTGGTCTCAATCACACCGGCGTCGCAGACAATCACGGCGCGCTCGATCGTGTTCCGCAATTCGCGCACGTTTCCCGGCCACGAATAGTTATTGAACTGGTTGAGCACCGCTTCGCTGACAGCGCCGACTTTGCGGCCGTGCTTGGAGCCCATCTCTGCCAGTAACAGCTGCACCAGTACCGGGATGTCCTCTTTGTGCTCGCGCAGCGGAGGCATGTGAATGTTGAATACGTTAAGCCGGTAATACAGATCGCTGCGCAACTCACCACGAGAGACGGCCTCGTCCGGAATTTTGTTTGTAGCCGCGAGCACACGCACATCCACCGACGTTTCGACCTTGCTGCCTAGTCGCCGCAGCTTGCGATCTTCCAGCACGCGGAGCAGCTTGGCCTGAGTGCCCACCGGCATTTCTCCGATTTCATCCAGCAGTAGCGTTCCGCCCTCTGCAAGTTCGAAGCAGCCAGTGCGGCGCTCAACGGCGCCCGTGAACGAGCCTTTCTCGTGCCCGAAAATTTCGCTCTCCATCAACGTCTCGGGAATTGCGGCGCAGTTGATCGCCACGAACGGCCGGTCCTTGCGCGGACTCAGGTCATGAATGGTGCGTGCCACCAACTCCTTTCCCGTGCCACTGGCGCCGGTAATGAGTACCGATGCCGTGCTGGGCGCGACCATCTCGATGAGCCGGAAGATCTCCTGCATCTTGCGCGACGCTCCGCTAAGCCGCCCGAGCGATCCTGCATCCCGCAGCCTGCGCCGAGTGGCTTCGAGCTCTGCGCGTGTGCCCAGGAGCGCGGTCGCATTCGACAGCATAGTCCTCAGGCGATTGGTATCGATGGGCTTGGTGAGGTAGTCATACGCTCCCATGCGCATGGCCTGGACCGCGCTGTCGATCGTTCCTTGGGCAGTTACGAGGATGACGGCGATCGTCTGCGCCTGTTCGGCAAGGTGCCCCAAGAGTTCGATGCCGCCCATGCGGGGCATCTTCATGTCAGTGATGACAATTGACGGCCCCCACTGCGTTGCCTTCTCGAGGCCCTCCGCTCCATCGCAGGCGGTCTCCACGCGGAATCCCCAGGAAGACACTATTTCGGCTAACCCTGAACGTTCGTTCTCTTCGTCCTCAACGATCAATATTCTTTCGTGGCTCATTCGTGATTGAGTCTCTCGTATCCCTTCGGGCAGCGGGCGAAGACGGCTAACGCCGCGGGAGCCGCCCAGACTGATGGCAGTTCCCACGATACGCGGCCCGCTTCCCGCCCGGCAAGGCCTGTATTGGGCGGATCCGGCTGTGCGTCGATCCACCCGCAAACTGCGAATTTCAATTTGAGACGTGAAACAGGGTTAACGACATAGTCAATTCTTTAAGTCCGTGCTTTCGCTTTAAGCTTCGGTACGGTAGAATTCTCGTTCCCAAGGGCTTTGTCTCATTATTCGCAGGTATTGGACCGTCTATGTCCTTATCCACGCCTTTTTTGCGAGGGCGCCCGGCGAACGAACGCACATTTTTCTGGAGGATTCCATGTCAATTGGTTGTAATTCACGCGCAAGCCGCCCGCTGGTGGCCGGCTTTTTCGCGCTTCTCGCGCTGACACTAGTTTCCAGTTCTGCCTTCGCGCAGAGCGAACCCAACCCCAAGTGGGATCTGTTTGCCGGTTATCAGTGGATGCATCCTGGCATCACCGTTCCGGTTGGCGATCCTTCCGCCCCTTTGACCTACAAAGTCCCAGATATGCCGAAAGGCTTCGGCACCGCCTTGACTTATAATTTCGATCCGCACTGGGGTGGGGAAGTAGACTTTGGATACAACGCCGGGAGCAGCAACTCGGAGACCACCGCGTCAGTAGGTCCCCGCTTTATGTGGCGCACTGAAGACGTGAACTACTTCGTGCACGCTCTGATTGGCGGGAATTTTCTTTCAGTGAACGGCCTCAACACGGGTACCAACGGCATCGGTGCGGTGTTGGGCGGCGGCATGGACCTGAAGCTCACCAAGAATTTCTACTTCCGTCTTTTTGAAGCCGATTACGTTTGGGGACGTCATAACTACGGCGCTTATGCCGATCCGCAATTTCCGTCTCTGCGGCGTGCCACGATGGAAGGCGTTCGCCTTCGAACTGGCGTGGTCTTCAGTTGGGGCGGCGTCGAACCTCTAGTTCCTACCGCGTCCTGCTCGGTGCAACCGACCGAAGTCCTGGTGGGCGAACCGATCACGGCTACGGTGTCGGCTGGCAATTTCAATCCCAAGCATCCCGGGCTGACTTATAGCTGGAGCGGCACGGGTGGCACGGTGACTGGAAAAGAAACCACAGCCAGCATTGATACCAACAATGCGGCTCCTGGCAATTATGCGGTTACGGCGCACGTGACCGATCCCAAATCCAAGACCAACAATGAAGCCAGCTGCACCGCAAACTACACGGTGAAGCCGCTGCCGCCGAAGAATCCTCCGACAGTGTCTCTCTCTGCCAGCCCATCCAGTCTTGTTCCGGGCGGAAGCGTGACCGTGTCGGCCAACTGCACCAGCCCGGATGGCGTTCCAGTTTCCGTCGCGAACTGGACTTCCAGCGCGGGTACCATCTCCGGCAGCGGCAACTCTGCAACGCTGAGCACCGCTGGACTGCCCCCCGGCTCTGTGACGATCGGCGCGACCTGCACTGATTCGCGCGGGCTGAATGGACAGGCCTCAACGCAAGTCACGGTCGAGAACCCGCCTCCGCCGCCGGTCGATAAGGCTCTCGAAGCCCGCTTGTCGTTGCATAGCGCATACTTCCCGACGGCCCTGCCGACGGAGAAGGACCCCAACGGTGGCCTCTTGGCCAGCCAGCAGAGGACGCTAGCTGACCTTGCGGCAGACTATCAAGAAGTACATTCAGGCCAAACCGGATGCACACCTCATCCTCGAAGGTCACGCCGATCCGCGTGGCTCGGTCAAGTACAACCAGGCGCTCTCCGAGCGTCGTGTGGCGCGCGTCAAGAGTTTCCTCGTCGAGCACGGGGTTCCTGAAGGCGCCATTGAAACCAAGGCCTTGGGCGATCAGCACAATCTGACTGCGGACGAAGTGAAGGCCTCGCTTGATGCGAATCCCCAGTTGACCAAGGAAGAGCGGGCGAGAACCCTCCGGAACATGCGGACAATCATCCTAGCGAGCAATCGCCGCGTGGACGTCCGGCTTAGCAATACCGGGGAAGTCTCCACTCGGCAGTTCCCGTTCAACGCTGAGGACGCCCTGACGCTGATCGGTGGCAGGACCAAGGCTCCGGCAGCTGCGAAGAAGAAGGCGCCTGCAAAGAAGAAATAATTCAGCGGCGAAAAGGTAGAAAGACCTCGCGGAGAGCGATCACTCGCTCTCCGCATTTTTTTCTCTCCCTACTGTCGCAACGCCACTGCTCCGAGGGCTGTTTGTGGCGTACCGGGCGGGCTCCCAGCATGCGCCAGGTCTCAGCTGTGTGAAAAATCTACAGACCTGCCCGAAAGTGCTATCGCCAAGTTATTGATTTGATGAGATCGTGTCTGGTATTCGGGTTGCCACTTCCAAGGGGAAGAGGTGCGGGCGACGATGATTCTGATGAGCCGGTTCTGCGGACCGTGCAATCGAGCGATTTTGCTGGTGCTGCCCCTGCTTCTCCTCGCGGGCTGCTCCCGTCCCGTCGGCCTGCACAGCGACGACAATACTGCACAAGCCAGTCAGCGCCAGGTTCCTTTCCAGAATGGTGGCGGGGCTGAGCTTTCCTCAAACGCTGGTTCAGAGCACGGCAGCGCCGAAAGCGCCTTGCCCTTTCGCGATGATCAGAATCTTCCCGCCGGTACCATGCTCACCGTCCGGCTCAAGACTCCGATTACCACCGACAAGCCAGGCGCCAGCGACACTTTCGAGGCGGTGGTGGACGAGCCGCTGGTGATCGACGGGAATATCCTCATTCCTCGCGGCGCCTCCGTTGCCGGTCGCGTGGAGTCAGCCCGCGCCTTCAAGGCTACGCGCAACCGTGGCTACGTTCGTTTGATCCTTGATTCGATCGATGTCGCTGGCCGGGACCTCCCCGTTCAAACTTCCAGCCTCTTTGCCCGGGGCAATTTGGATGACCTGGGGGCTGCCGGTGGCGACACTTCCGTCGCCGTCATTCATTTGGAGAAAGGCCGCCGCCTCACGTTTCGCCTCGCTGAACCCGTTTACCTGGCTAACCAGCGTCCAATTCCGGCTCATTGACCCTCCTCGAGTCATTTATCTGAGTTTTCCACAGAAAGATTCCCAGTTTTAGTGACATCTGCCCTATTACGCACGAGCTCGGCTCTCTATAGTGAGCCGAAATGGGAGTTAATTCTCCACACCAACGCCACCTCAGATTCCCATTTTGGGAAAACCAAGGTCTCAGACGACTGGATTCCTGGTTTCCTCCGGGAATCTTCCCGCGCAAAGTAGGCATATGAGCGCTGTTACGGAATTCCGTTGCTTGCCCCAAGATTCAAAACTAGAACTACGT
The DNA here is from genome assembly GCA_963786095.1 of uncultured Acidobacteriaceae bacterium. Taxonomy (GTDB): domain Bacteria; phylum Acidobacteriota; class Terriglobia; order Terriglobales; family Acidobacteriaceae; genus Sulfotelmatobacter. The sequence continues at coordinate 65,140 of CAWAXV010000013.1, forward strand.
TCCTTCTTTGAGAACGCGCCGATGGGTTTGGTGCAATGTCATTGCCACGGCACCATCACCGCGCTCAATCCGGCCATGGAACAGATGCTTGGGGACGCCGCCCCATCGCTTTCTCTTGCAGACTTGATTCACTCACAAGATCGCGAGCAAACGGATCGCCTCTTGCGCGAATTGCTCGACGGTGAGCGGCGATGTTTTCAAATTGACACCGTTCCCACCACAACCGACGGCCGCCCTGTGCGTTGGACTGCATGGAGGGTCTCCGGCGCCAATGGCGAGCCGGATTGCGTGATGGCGTCCGCCCAGGATGCTCCCGAGAATCGCGAGGCCGAGCAGCGGCTGCGGCAGGCCGAGAGGCTCGAAGCTGTCGGCCGCCTGGCCGGTGGCGTGGCGCATGACTTCAACAATCTTCTGACCGGAGTGTTGTTGTATTGCGATCTGCTGATGGCGCACCTGGAACCCTGCCATCGGGTACGCAAATATGCCGAGGAAATTCGCAACGCTGGCTTGCAGGCCACCGGCCTGGTGCGGCAACTGCTGGCGGTGGCGCGGCCCAGCGAGCTTCGAACCGCGCCTGCTTTCCCTCAACGAGATTGCCGAAGGCATGCGCAACCTGTTGGTTCGCCTGATTGGGGAAAACATCGAACTGAAGTTCCGCCTCGATCCCAATCTGGGTCTGGTCAAAATGGATCCGACGCAAGCCCAGCAGATTCTGCTCAACCTGGTGCTCAATGCGCGGGATGCGATGCCCTGCGGCGGCAAGATCACCGTCGAAACCAGCAACTGCAAAGTGCAGGCCCTTGCAGACCCGCGTCACCGAGACCGCGACTATGGCCTCGCTGCCCTGTGCGCTTTTTGTGGTGAGCGACAACGGCAGCGGTATGGACGCCGCCACCCGCGCTCATCTCTTCGAAGCTTTTTTCACAACGAAGCCCGGCGGCAAAGGCACGGGGCTGGGACTGGCTACCGTTTACGACATCGTGACCCGCAACGGTGGCCTGATCCACGTGGAGAGCGCGCCCGTTCGCGGAACTCGCGTGACCGTGCTTTTGCCGTTGGTGCCGGAATCGGCTCTGAATTCTCAGGACGAAAACGTTCTACCTACCGCAAGCGAGACTCAGCACTCATGAAAGAGAAGGAATAAAAAACGCCATGACGTCAGCAGCATTGAGTCCGGTTACATCCGCACCGCAGATTGAACCTGCCAATTTTCTCAACCTTCTGATCGTGGACGATGAACGTTCGATCCGCGAGGCCTGCCGCGAAGTTGCGCAGTCGCTCGGTTTTACCGCGTATGTGGCCGACTCCGCCGAGCATGCCTACCGGCTTCTCGACACTCAGACCTTCGACGCCGTGCTGCTCGATCTGCGACTGCCGGGCGCCGGAGGCCTCGACGCGCTTCGCCGCATCAAGGAGCGCCGTCCGGAGGCCGTCGTCATCGTCGTGACCGGCTACGGCACCGTGCAGTCGGCGGTGCAGGCCATGAAGAATGGCGCCTACGACTACGTGACCAAGCCCTTCAGCGTCGACGAACTGAAGCTGCTGCTGGAGCGCGTGGCCAGCCACTTGAAGCTGAAGTCAGAAAATCGCCTGCTGCGCGAGAAAGTGAAATCCAAGCAGGGATTCGGCGGCATCGTCGGTCGCGCCCCGGAGATGGAAAAGCTCTACCGCATCATCGCCAAGGCCGCCAACAGCGTGCATCCCGTGTTGATCCTGGGCGAGAGCGGCACCGGCAAGGAGATGGTCGCGCGCTCCATTCACTACTCCGGACCCTTCCGCGACAAGCCCTTCATTCCGGTGGACTGCGGATCGCTGGTGCCCACTCTGATCGAGAGCGAACTGTTCGGCTACGTGAAAGGTGCGTTCACCGGCGCCAATCAGGCCAAAGATGGACTGCTGGCCATGGCCGAAGGCGGCACCATCTTCCTCGACGAAGTCGGCGAGCTTCCGGTGGATCTGCAGGCCAAAATGTTGCGGGCGATCCAGGAGAAGGAAATTCGCCCGGTCGGCAGCACGCGGCGCGTGCCCATCAATGTGCGCATCCTGGCCGCGACCAATCGCGATCTCGAGCAGGCGGTCACGCAGGGGACGTTCCGCCGCGATCTTTATTTCCGCCTCAACGTGCTGAGCCTGCGCATTCCCGCGTTGCGCGAGCGCCGGCAGGACATTCCGCTGTTGATCGGTCACTTCCTGGAGCGCATGACGCGAACTTCCGGACAGGAAAAGATGCTCAGCGACGATGCCCTCAAGGCCATGCTGGCCTACGACTGGCCGGGCAATGTCCGCGAACTGGAGAATTGCCTCGAGCGTACCTATGCCTTCACCAGCGGTCCGCTGATTCACACGCACGGACCTGCCTCGCGAAATCGCCAAGCTGCCGGGGCTCGATCCTTCAAACGCCAACGGCCATCAGGCAACGGACCTCAAGATCATTCCCATGGCCGAACTTGAGAAGCAAACGATTTTGCAGTGCGATCACGGAGCTCAACGGCGACAAGCTGCAAGCCGCGCGGTTGCTGGGGATCGGGAAGACCACGCTCTACCGCAAGCTTAAGGACTACGCGGTCCAGGAGTTCCAACACTGAGCAACCAATTTGAACCTGTTGACGGACAAGATGTACCGCAACGGGACTCCAGTCTGCCGCGCACGTCGCTAAGCGCCGTATTTTCAGCGCGTCGAATGTGGCGGCAGACGTGCTATTTCAGGGAGCATGATTCTCCTCATTACACCTTCGGAACGGGGTCCACAGTGCGCCGATTCCTTGCAAGCCGCAACTGGCCAGGAGACGCACTGGGCCCAATCCCTGCAGGAGGCCGCCACTCGCCTGCGTGAACAAACCTATTCAGCCGCCGTTATCGACCAGTTTTTGCTCGAGACCGAGCCCGAGGAAAGCGATCAGATGATCGAACACTTGGGCACGGCCTTTCCGGTCTACATCAACTTCGCAGTCACCGGAATGGAGCGCCTGGTGCGTGAAGTGCGCTCGGCCCTGCATCGCCGCAAGCGAGAAGAGTCTGCCGCGCGACGCGCAGTGGCAGAGCAGATCGGCAGCCAGATGCGCGAGACGCTCACAGCGCTGCTGCTTTCTTGCGAGCTAGCGATGTCAGTGCCCGACGTTCCAGTGCCCGCGGCGGAGAAAATCCGTGCCATCGACCATCTCGCGCGGGAATTGCGGCTGCGTCTGCAGGTGAACTGAAGCCGCCTCGTCCCGCCATCCAAGCGATTCGGGGCGGCGATTTCGCGGCCCCTCCCTACCATGCAAGATTTTGCAGTCCATCCCCAAATTTGCTTCGCCGCTTTGCCATTTCCGCACTAGAATAGTCCTGCATTCGCGGGATGCCGTGCCCATCGTAGCATTCCGACGATTCCCCCGGAGGTTCTGTGCACGTCCTCGTCACCGCCGACACGCTGTCGGGAGCTTGGACTTATACCCGTGAACTCGTTACTGGTTTGGTCACGCGCGGAGTGCGCGTCACGCTCGTCAGCTTCGGTGAGATTCCTCTCCCCGAGCAGACGACCTGGATGGACCACTTGCACGGCCTCGACTATCGACCAACCGCATTCCGCCTGGAGTGGATGCAGGAAGCTGAAGACGACCTGCCCGAATCTTCTGCTTTCCTTGCCGCGCTCGTCCGCGAACTCCGCCCTGACGTGCTTCACCTCAATCAGTTTTGCTACGGCGATCTGCAAGTCGATGTGCCGCGCGTCGTGATGGCTCATGGCGACCTCCTCACATGGACGCAGGCCGTCGGAGCTCCCCGAGCGAACCGCCCGATGAAGTGGTATCGCGACACCATAGTCCGAGGCATTTCGTGCGCCGATGCAGTGCTCGCTCCCTCAACGTGGATGCTCGATCGCATCAGCGCCTGCTACGGTTACCCACAGCGCGGTGAAGTGATCTATCCCGGACGCAACCCGATCTTCTTCAATCCTTATGTCAGCAAAGACGATTGCGTGCTGGCGGTCGGACGCATGGTCGACGCCAGCAAGCAGGTATTCCTGCTCACCCAGCACGCGCATCCCATGCCGGTCTGCATTGTAGGTGCCGAACACACAGTGCCCACGCCGCGTCTTCCGATCCGCGCCGACGTGAAGGTTGCCATCGATCAAACCTCCGTTGCGATTCGCGGTCCGCAAACCGAAGCACAGCTCCGCGCACTCTACAGCCGCGCGTCTATCTACGCGGCTACTGCCCGCTACGAACCGCTTGGCATGCCCGCTCTTGAAGCCGCATTTTCCCGCTGTGCCATCGTGGCCAACGATATTCCCAGCTTTCGCGAAGTCTGGGGAGACGCAGCCCTCTACTTTCGCACCAACGATGCCGCCAGCCTCGCCGAAAGCATTCGGCAACTCAACGACGACCGTCCCATGCGCCGCGCCTACGCCGAACTCGCCTACACCCGCGCGCGCGAACGCTTCACCACCAAACGCATGATCGACGACTGCCTGGAGCCTGTACCGCAGCCTGGCTTCCGTCGGTTCCGCCGCCGCGTAAGCTATGCTCTTGTAGCGACGGCCGCCTCGGCCATTAAAGTCTGGGCGAAGCCCGGCGCACAAGCACGCGCCCCCGCCGCCGTGATATCTTTCTAAGGCTTACTAGAAACCCGTAAGGTTGGAGGGAATCCCCCATGGCTCAAGTAAAAATCACCGTAAGACCCAATGGTCCCGTATCGTGTAGAAGCCCCGGAAGGCACAATCGAATTGGTAGACGTCAACGGCACCCCGTACGACCTCACCGGCAAGCCTGCGTTCTCGCTCTGCCGCTGTGGCGGCTCCGTCAACAAGCCCTTCTGCGACGGCACCCACAGTAAACTCGGATTCCAAGCTGCAGAGTTAGCCGTAAAGAAAGGCGGAGGCTCGTAAGGGAGCCCGGTCAGCGGGAGAGAGTTTGCTTTTGGATGGCGCTGCGCTTTCAGCGCTGCAATCAAGTTCCAATTAAATCGGGGCTTTGGCCCCTGAGGGACCTTTGCGGGAGGGAGATCGTGCACGATTCACGAGACCGGGAACTGGGAATGCATCGCCGAATCACGCGCCGCGATTTCATCAACGGCGTGGCAGTGACCGCGGGTGCAGCCATGATGCCGTGGCATCTTCTCGCCGCCGATGATTCCAGCCCGGAGAAGTCCCCCACCTACTATCCTCCTGCGCTCACCGGAATGCGCGGCAGCCATCCCGGTTCCTTCGACGCGGCTCACGCCCTGCGCGATGGCACGTTCTGGGACACCGTTGGCAAGCCCCAAGACACCGGCGAAACTTATGACCTCATCGTCGTTGGGGGAGGCATCAGCGGCCTCTCCGCGGCCCACTTCTACCGCAAGGCTAGCGGCGGAAAAGCGCGCATCCTCATCCTCGACAACCACGACGACTTCGGCGGACACGCCAAGCGCAACGAATTTCGCGTCAACGACCAGTTCCGCCTCGGTTTCGGCGGCACCTACTCGATCGAAAGCCCCGCTCCTTACAGCGCCGTTGCCAAGGGCCTGATCGAAGAACTCGGTATCGACGTGCCGTCCTACACCAAGTATGTCGACAAGAAGCTGTACCCCTCGCTCGGCCTGCGTCCCAAGATTTTCTTCGATAAAGAAACCTTCGGCACCGACAAGCTCGTAACCAACATCTCCTCGCGCGGTGGCAACGAGAGCGGGGAATCCGCCAGTGCGTCGGCGCAGTTATTGAAGCAATTCCTCGCCGATGCTCCTATCGCCGATCAGGCCAAGCAGCGACCTGCAACGCCTGCATCAGGAGCCGAAAGACTATTTCCCCGGCCTGACTTCCGATCAGAAGAAGGCCAAACTCGCGCGCATCAGCTACGCCAACTATCTGAAACAGGTAGCGGGTGTTCACGAAGACATCGTCAAGATGTATCAGACAGTCGTCCACGGCCTGTTTGGGGTGGGCATCGATGCGGTTGCTGCGCAGGACGCGTGGGGTTTCGACCTGCCCGGTTTCGCTGGCCTGAAGCTCGATCCGGCGCCCGGCAAGGGAATGAATCGCGACGCCATTCCCAACGAAGAAGCTGAGAAATATTTCTTCCACTTTCCCGACGGCAACGCGAGCATCGCTCGCCTGCTGGTCCGCAAACTGATTCCAGGTGTGATCCCGGGCAATGCGATGGCGGATGTAATCCTCGCCAAGGCAAATTACGCCAAGCTCGACGATTCCGCTTCACCCGTGCGCATTCGCCTGAACAGCACCGCGGTCCGCGTGAAGCACCTCGGCGACGCTGCCAGCGCCAAAGAAGTGGAAGTCACCTACGCTCGCGGCGGCAAGGCCTACACCGCAAAGGGCAAGAACACGATTCTCGCCTGCTGGCACGTTGTGATTCCGTATATCTGCGAGGAACTTCCCGACAAGCAAAAAGATGCGCTGGCCTCGGCGCAAAAAGTTCCGCTGCTTTATACCAACGTCGCCCTCCGCAACTGGACGTCGTTCCAGAAACTCGGTGTCAGTTCGGTTTACGCGCCCGGCATGTACCACACCGGCATGAATCTCGACTTGCCCGTCAGCATCGGCGGATACGACTGCGCCCGCAAGCCCGAAGACCCCATCGTCATTCACATGATGAAGGCTGCCTGCCGCCCGGGACGTCCCGCCCGCGAACAACATCGCCTCGGCCGCATCGAACTCTTCAGCACCACTTTCGAAACCATGGAGCGCAAGATTCGCGAGCAACTGGCGCGCACGCTCGGGCCCGGCGGCTTCGATCCCGCCCGCGATATCGCAGCCATCACGGTGAATCGCTGGCCTCACGGTTATGCCTACGAATACAACTCACTTTTCGATCTGTTCTGGCTTGAAGGCGGCGAGACTCCGTGTGAAGTGGCGCGCAAGCCCTACGGCCGCATCGCCATTGCGAACGCGGACGCCGGCGCCTACGCCTACACCGACGAGGCCATCAATCAGGCCTACCGCGCGGTGGGAGAGATCACGAAGGGCTGATGGGCTCGTTTCAACTGTGGCGCGGGCGTAGCAAACGCTAATCTTGTTCCCCGCTCTTCATGCGGGCTGCCTTGTCGCGTGCCTCTTGCGCCTGCTGCGTCATACCTTTGGCCTGGTACGCGTCCGCCAACGCACTTTCCAACTGGGGACCATCCCCGCCGTCGTCGCGTTCCTTCGAATAGGACGCGATGGCGTCGTCGTACTGCTTCAGCTCGGCCTGAGAAATCCCCAACCTATAGTTGACGCCCCTGAGCTTTGGCTCGATCTGCAGTGCCGCTTGGTACTCTTTGACTGCCGCCGCATGGTTCTTTTCGTTGGCCAACGCCATTCCCATGCCGACGTGCGCATCGGCATTATTCGCATCCTGCGCGAGAATTTTCGCGAATTCCTCTTTCGCCTCTTTGATTCGATCGTGAATCAGGTAAGACGCCGCCAGATCGAGGCGAGCATCCGCGTTCTGAGGTTGCAGTTCCAAAACACGATTTAACTCCGCTTCAGCTTCGGAAGCCTGCCCCTTGACGAAGTACTCATGCGCCAGCGCGTAGTGTGCCGAGGCATCCTGCGGGTTCTTCTGTATTTTCTTTTGGAGCGTGGCGATCATTTCGTCAACATGCTGCTGCGCGCGAATCGCGGAAGGTCCGAAGCGGATTCCCGAACCTCGCCAGCGATTGACCGCCAGCCCACTGCCCGCCAGGACCAGAACCATGAACAGAACCGCGCCCACTCGGCGCAGCGGCCTGTCATGGGCTGGCGCAAAACGCGCAATCAGCGCACCCAAAATCAGTCCACTGACCAGTCCCCCGGCGTGACAGGCGTTGTCGATGCCCGGAAATAAGCTTCCGAACAACACATTAAATGCGACGAAGAATACCAAGCTCTTCAAAGTTCCCTGAATCGCGGCTCTGGGCAGCGAGAATTCGCCGAGATAAAACGATGTAATCAGTGCTCCAGCCAAGCCAAAGATAGCTCCCGATGCTCCCACGGTCCACACCTGCGGATTCCATGCGATGCTTGCCAGCCCGCCCGCAACACCCGTAATCAGATACAGAGCCGCCAAGGTAGCCCTTCCGTACAGCGACTCGCAAAGCGCCCCTAAATCCCACAGACACCACATATTGAAGGCGATGTGCAGCAGGCTGCCGTGCAGGAACATGTAGGTCAGCACTCGCCACCACTGTCCAGAAAAAGCTAAGGGACCATACATTGCTCCGTAGGGGATGGACACTTGCGGAGTGAATTCGTGAGAGGGATTTAAAAAGAATTCGATCGGGTTGCCGCTGGCGAACACCATTGCGAGGAAAACCGCGATGTTCGCGCCGAAGATTACACGTGTTAGCGTGATGCTCGACTCGCGCCGCACCCACGGCGCCGCCATCACCGGCTGCTTCGCATCGTCATCTACTTCGCCGCGCTGTGCCGCTTCGTGCTGCACACACCACTGGCATATCTTCTTGCCAAACGTCAGCGGAGGAAGCTGTCGCCCACATCGAATACAGTTGGCCATAGTTTCAATAAAAGATTATCAGCACTCATGCGAAGTTTGCTGAAAGCCGAAGAGGTATAGACGGCCGTCGCTTTTGCGACGCGCCTGAAGGCGGTGTGGCATCTAAAATCCGTGGGAAATCGTGTGAGGCCTCGGTTCGGAGAATTTGGCAAGAACTTCATCGAAATAGGCAAGAGTGCCAGTTCTGGAGAAGCTATGCTAAGACTTCGCTGGTCGGACTCGGGGAATTCTTAACCGCGCCTGCAGAGTCACTCGTCCTCATCTAAGCAAAGATATCGAAGGAGAAACAATGGACAAACGCAAACTTGGAAACAGCAATCTGGAAGTTTCAGAAATCGGACTCGGATGCATGGGCCTAAGCTTTGGCCTTGGCCCAGCCGTCGACAAGCAGCAGGGAATCGCGCTGATTCGTGCGGCTGTCGAACGCGGCGTCACCTTCTTCGACACCGCGGAGGTCTACGGAGCATTTACCAACGAAGAACTCGTCGGGGAGGCCCTCGCGCCGTTCCGCGAGAAGGTGATAATTGCCACCAAGTTCGGGTTCAAAATCGATCCGAACACCGGCAAGCAAGCGGGACTCGACAGTCGCCCTGAGCACATAAAGGAAGTCGCCGAGGCCTCGCTCAAGCGCCTCAAGACCGATGTCATCGACCTGTTCTATCAACACCGCGTCGATCCGAATGTGCCGATCGAGGAAACGGCTGGCGCAGTGAAAGACCTGATCCAACAAGGCAAGGTCAAACACTTCGGACTCTCCGAAGCAGGCGTAAAGACCATTCGTCGCGCCCACGCCGTTCAGCCCGTTACCGCGCTGCAGAGCGAATATTCCCTGTGGTGGAGAGAGCCTGAAGCGGAGGTGCTCCCTACCCTTGAAGAACTCGGAATCGGATTCGTTCCGTTTAGCCCTCTCGGGAAGGGCTTCCTCACGGGCAAAATCAGCGAAGACACGAAGTTCGACAAGAACGACTTCCGCAACATCGTCCCTCGCTTTTCGCCCGAGAACCGGAAAGCGAATCAATCCGTTGTCGATCTGCTCGGAACCATCGCGCAGCGGAAAAAGGCAACACCGGCGCAGATCGCACTGGCCTGGCTGCTGGCGCAGAAGCCTTGGATCGTTCCAATTCCCGGCACAACGAAGCTACATCGCTTGGAAGAAAACGTTGGAGCCGCTGCCGTCGAGCTTACGCCTGAAGATCTCAGTCAGATCGAGAACGCAGCTTCGAAGATCACGGTGCAAGGTGCGCGCTACCCTGAAGAGTTGCAGAAATTAGTGGGCCGCTGAGCGGAAGAAAAAGCGGTTCGAGAAATTCCGATGGTGAAGCCTGGAGCAGGAGCGCACATGACAACGCAAACCGATTCTCTGGAAAAGCGGCTGGCGAAATCGAGCGAAATTAACATCACCGTGACCGGCAGAAAGTCGGGTCGCTCCATCTCGCTGCCCATCTGGTTCGTTTGGGAGGAGGGAAAGCTTTACCTCTTGCCCGTGAAGGGATCGGATACGCAATGGTACAAAAACATCTTGAAGAACCCGGCAATGCGCATCGAAGCGGGAGGCGCAGAGGCCGAGCTCAAAGCTACTCCGGTCACCGAACCCAAACAGGTTTCATCGGTGATCGAGAAATTCCGCGCCAAGTACGCCGGCGATGTAAAGAAGTACTATTCAAAATTCGATGTCGCGGTTCTCGCTCAGACGCGTTAGAGTCATCTGAATCCCACGGTCGGTGGAAGGGAGTTCTTTATGGTCACTCTGAATGTGAATGGTGTCCGGCACGAGGTGCAGTCGCCTGACGATACTCCGCTGCTCTACGTTTTGCGCAACGATCTCCAGCTGATCGGCCCGCAGTTCGGTTGCGGACTCGCACAGTGCGGAGCCTGCTCCGTCCTGGTCGACGGCAAGGAAACGCGTTCCTGCATCACGCCGGTCGCGAGCGTGGCGAACCAGGAGATCACCACGCTCGAAGGTCTTGCCCGCCAGATGGGCCAAGCAAAAGGGCCTCTCGGCGGAGGAAGCGAAGAACACGCTCCACCCGGTGCAGCAGGCCTGGATCGAAGAGCAGACTCCGCAATGCGGATTTTGCCAGAACGGCATGATGATCAAGGCGACCGAACTGCTCGAAAGCAATCCCAATCCGACCCTGACACAAATCAAAGAGGCCTTCACCACATCCGGCGTCGTCGCCCAATCTCTGCCGCTGCGGAACCTACGTCGCCATCATGGACGCCGTTCAACATGCCGCCACGATCATGGCGAAGGGGAGATAAGCGATGGCAACCATGGATCAGAAAATCACTCGCGAAAATCCAAGCAGCGTTGTTGGACCCACCCTATCTCGCCGTCAATTCATAAAGGCGGGCGGCGTTCTGGTCGTGGGTTTCGGTTTCGCCGGCTCGCAGCTTCTGAAAGCCGATACGGGCAAGCCCGCCGCGTTCAAGAACTCACTCGATCCCACGCTTCCCAGCTTCCTGGATCGAGATTCACCCCGACAACACGGTCCTGATTCGCACCGGAAAGAGCGACTTCGGCCAGGGCTCAACCTTTACCGCCTACCGGCAGATTGTGGCCGAAGAGTTGAGCGTGCCCTTCGAAGCGATCACCACGGTCGTCTCGGGACATACCGATCGCACGCCCGACGGCAGCGGCGCATTCGATTTCCTCGGCCGACGGAACGCCGAACATCCGCAAGGCGGCCGCCTACACCTACCAGGCTCTGCTCGATCTCGCGTCAGAACGGCTCGGCGTGCCGAAAGACAAGCTCTCCGTCAAAGACGGCATCGTCTCCGGCGGCGGCAAGAGCATCTCCTACGGCGACCTCGTCAAGAATCAGCAGTTGAAGCTCACGATTCCCGTCAAGGGAGACCTCACCAGCATCTTGGGGTTGACGATCGAAGGCAATCCGCCGATGAAGCCGGTCAGCGAGTACACGATCATCGGCAAGTCTTTCAAGAATTCCATCATCAGTTCGAAGGTGGCGGCGAAGGAAACCTGGGCGACCGACGTGCGCCTGCCGGGCATGTTGCACGCGCGCGTGGTGCATCCGAAGACGCTCGGCTCGACTCTGGTGTCTGCCGGTCAAGTGGACAAGAACCAAGTTCCCGAATTCGCAAGTCATCGTGAAAGGCAATCTCGTCGGAGTGGTCGCGCCCACGGAGTGGGAAGCGATCCAGGCCGCCGAGCAGGTCGCCAGCGCCACGAAGTGGACTGAGTGGAAGGGTCTGCCCGGGCAACGCAAAACTCTACCAGCACCTTCGGGAAGAGGCCGATTGGACCTCAGCGCCCGTCACGAAGGGCGAGGCCAACAAAGGCGACGTCGCGCCCGTGCTCGCCTCGGCTCACAAGAAGCATTCCGCCACCTATCAGTTGTCTTACATGAAGCACGCGCCGATTGGCCCAACCATGGCCGTTGCCGATGTCAAGCCCGACGGCACCGTGCACATCTATACGCACAACCAGAATCCGCAGGCACTTCGCGGCGAAATTGCGATGATGCTTCGCACCACGCCCGATCACGTGATCGTGCACTCGTATCCCGGCCCCGGCCACTACGGACGGTCGAACGGTGGAAACGCCGGCGCGGAAGACGAGGCGGTGCTTCTTGTCGCAAGCCGTCGGCAAGCCGGTGCGCGTGCAGTGGATGCGCGCCGACGATATGCAGTGGTCCACGCAATCGTCGGCGGCCTTCTCCGATGTTCAGGTTGCGCTCGACGAAAAAGGCAAAATCGTTGCCTATCAAATCGACCACTACATGCCCGCCATGCAGGATGATCGCCCGATCGGTGCGGTCCTCGCGGGACTGCCCACCATGCCGGCGCCCGAGGTCCATCACGGAGGTTTCGTCACTTCCACGGTCAACGGCATTGACGATCCGTGGGTTTACGCTCCGGTTGCCAATGTGATCGAGCACGGCCACGGCACGTTCCAGGTGGGACAGAAAGCTTCGCCTCTCGCCGTCGGTCTTCGCGACCACAGCATGCGGACGCCGGGGCAGTTCCAGCAGAACTATCCGCGCGAACTGGCGATCAGCGAAGCAGCAGCGCTCGCAGGCGCCGACGCCATCCAGTTCCGCATCGACCACGCCAGCGAAGAGCGCGTCATCGGTGTGCTGAAAGCGGTCCGCGATGCTTCCGGTTGGGACACGCGCCCCTCACCGCGTCCCGATGCGGTCTCCACCGGATCAACGCCGGTGCGCGGTCGCGGAGTTTCGCTGATGTTCCGCAGCGGAACCTACTGGGCCTGCGTTTGCCAGATCGCCGTCACTCCCGAGCACCGGCACGATCGTGGTTGAGAAGTACACGATCGCGGTGGATCCCGGCATTGTCGTGAATCCGATGCAACTGAAGCGGCAAGGTCGAAGGCGGCGCCGTCATGGGCATCAGCCACGCGCTGTTCGAAGAGGTTACGTTTGACGAGAGCGGCATCACCACGGAGGACTGGAATTCCTATCCCATCCCGACGATGGCGGACATCCCTGAGATCAAAGTCGTGCTGCTCAACAATCCGAAAGTCGGCGCGTACGGCGGAGGTTCGGAAGCCGCGAATGCGCTCGCCGCGCCCGCCATCGCGGCGGCCCTTCACGACGCAACCGGAAAAATCCTTCGGCGCCTTCCGCTGAAGCCCGCTTACGTGCAGGCGATTCTGAAAACGTAAACAAACGGAGCACATTATAAAGAATGCCTTCAGATCAAAACTTGCTCAACGCCCTCGTGGACTCCTGGGATCGGAATAACACTATCCTCGTCAACTTGCTCCGCGTTCTGCCGAAGGGCATTCTGGAAACCAGGGCGATGCCCGGCAGCCCCTCGGTCGCGGAGATGTTCACCCACATCCACTATGTGCGGCTTGTTTTCGTCTCCGAGGACGCGCCCGAGTTCGCCGCAGGCGTCCCAAAAGAAGAGTGGGTGGCCGAGCGCGACCCGGGTCGCATCGCTGAGATGTTGAACCAGAGCGCCAAGGTCGTGCGAGAGGCGGCAAAAAACAAGCTGGAAACCGGCCGCGAAATGGACATCCATTACGACCACCCGATCCTGTTCCTCCAGCACATGATCTGGCACGAGGGATACCATCACGGCCAAATCAAACTCGCCCTCAAATTGGCGGGTCACCCAGTCAGCAATAAGGAAATCGGGCCAGTCACATGGAGAGTTTGGATGGATAAGAAGTCCGCGAGGCCGGTGCCATCAGTGTGATCGTGGCAGCAGCCGAGGTATTCCCGAAGACGTGAAGGGATGATGAAGAGATGAAGACCAACGGCAAAGTGGTCAGGCTGCCCCACCCTTCACGGTTTTCGAAGGGTGGGAACTCGGGTTCTCCGCAAGCAACTCACGATCTGGCCCCAAGCGAACCAGACACGGCGACTTTGGCGCGCTTGATCGCCGCCTATGCCCCGCACGACGGCAGTTTCGAACTGCGCGTCCCCGGTTTGCACGCCAGTCGCATGGCGCGAGTGAATTCAGAATGTTTTCATACCCTCCGGCTGCCATCCCTTTGCATCGCCGCGCAAGGAGCGAAGACCGTCATCGTAGGTCAGGAGGTCTACGAATACGACGCCTCGCGCATGATCGTGTTCTCGGTAGCGCTGCCAATTGCCTCCCAGATCACGCAAGCCAGCCGAACCGAACCTTACTTAGCTCTCAGGCTCGACCTCGAGCCGCAAAAAATTGCTGAATTGGTCCTGAAGGTGTACCCGCACGGTCTGCCTCCGTTGCAGGAGAGAAGCGCCGTCTACGTGACTCCGGCCGAGATTGGAGTTGTCGGCGCAGCGACCAGATTAATGGAATGCCAGGGCCAGCCCGGGGATGCGGAACTCCTCGCCCCCCTCATCGTGGACGAGATCTTGATCAGGCTCCTTCGTAGTCCCATCGGTATGCGCGTCGCTCAGATGGGTTTTGCCGAGTCCAGCGTGGAACGAGTGGCCAAAGCGATTTCCTGGCTCCGCACCAACTTTTCTCAACCGATGAAAGTGGAAGACCTTGCCGAGTTGGTGCACATGAGTGTTTCCTCTTTCCACGAACACTTCAAGTCCGTCACTTCCATGAGCCCGCTCCACTACCAAAAAGTTCTGCGCCTCCAGGAAGCGAGACGTCTCATGTTGTCCGCCATGATGGATGCGAGCACAGCAAGCCAACGCGTCGGCTATCTCAGCGCCTCGCAGTTCAGCCGCGAATACAGCCGCTTCTTCGGCAATGCCCCAACAAAAGACATCGCACGCCTGCGTCAAGACGCTCGGCTCTGGGCGTGAACCTCGAATTACTACCAGCCATATTGAGATCGCTATCCTTCGCTAACCATTCAACTGCACTTGCCTTTTAGTTTTCCAGTGCTAGACTGTCGGAAAGTATCGGGTAACCCATTCCCCCACCCGTACTCCTTTCCCCGGGTTTAGCAAGACCGCAAAGCACAGTTGGATTTCACCTTCCTGAGAGGAGACCACAATGAGAATTACAAAGCTGTTGTTGGTTTGTATTTGCTGCCTCATCGCTGCGCCGGCAGTGTGGGGCCAAGCTGCGAATAGCCCGGCCAAGCCTGGGATCCTCGGTTACCTCGATCCGCACACCGGGGCGTTCCGTCCCCTTCCTCTAGCGATTGCAGACGATGCGGAAGCACCTGCTGCAACTACCTTCACTGGGACCGTAAGCCTGACCATAACCGTTACCCTCAAGACGACTGGCATCACCAACGTGACCTGCATCGCTGAGGTCGCCGTGCTTGATGGCACCACCTCTTTCACTTCCTATGCCGAGTCCAACACGGTAGCCGGGACTGGGACCGGAACCACGCGGACCTGCAAGCTTTCAATCCCTTACTCCTGGAGCCTGACCGCCCAGACCACGGACAACATGAACACGAGTTACAGTGTTCTTGGCACTACCGGCACGAGCGGTTTGCCACAACGTACGGCTTCCCGCTCTCCACTCGATACCCGGAAAGTTCCAGCAAACGGAGCGACCACGACTCTGACGGCTGCTGTCACCATCTAAGAACGCCGATCAATTCCGAAGCATGGGGGGCGAACCCAGCACGAGTCGCCCCCTTTTTAGTCCGCTTCGCTTTTTCCACAGTTCTCACCGAAAAAAATTCAGTTCTTGTGACATCCAACCTTGACTCAGGATATGAAAAGCGCAGACTTAAATTGTGCTCGAAAACTTTCTCGAAGAATCATGTAGTAGAACAAGATCCGGCGTCGACGTATCCTTCGTGATGCTAACTCCTTATTCCGGAATATTTTGCGTGTAAGTTATTGCGAATCAAGATTTTGCGGGCAGCAGGAGATATGGCAGGACGCTAACTTTAATAGAATCAATATTTTACATAGACCGGCTGCAAAATTTTTTCACCGGTATATCTAAGGACAGACAGAGGAAGGAACTCTATTAAAGGAAGGCCCGGCCGGATCAGTGAATCGTCTTCGTCTTCCGCGACATGTAGTCCATCAGCAGGTACTGGCCCAGCGTGTACGGCGTGGTGAAGTAGGCTTTGCCGCGGCACATCTCGGTGACCTTCTGCACGAACTGCACCAGGCCATAGTCGGACGCGAGCATGAAGGTGTTGATCAGCACTCCGGCGCGCTTGCACTTCGAGACTTCTTCGAGCGTCTCGCTGACCACCAGCGGATCGAGGCCGAAGGCGTTCTTGTAGATGCGTCCGTCTTCCAGCGTGAGCGCCGACGGCTTGCCGTCGGTGATCATCACGATCTGCTTCATGTCTTTGCGCTGGCGTTGCAGGATGCGCTGCGCCATCCGCAGGCCTTCGCGCGTGTTGGTGTAGTACGGCCCAACCTTGACGCGCGCCAGTTGCGACAGCGGAATCTCTTCCGCCGAATCGTGAAACAGCACCAGCGACAGCGAGTCGCCGGGATACTGCGTGCGAATCAGATGCGACAGCGCCATCGCGACTTTCTTCGCCGGCGTGAAGCGGTCTTCGCCGTACAGAATCATCGAGTGCGAGCAGTCGAGCATGAGCACCGTCGCGCACGACGACTGGTACTCGCACTGATGCACCTGCAGGTCCGAGTACTCGATGTTCAGCGGCAGCGTCAGTCCTTCGCGCTGGATCGCGCTCGACAGCGTCGCCGTGATGTCGAGATTCAGCGTGTCGCCGAACTCGTAGGTCTTCGACGCGCCGCTGGCCTCGATGCCGGTCGCCATGTCGCGCGTGTCGTGGCGGCCGAAGCTCGACTTGCCGAGCGAGCCCAGCAGATCGCGCAGCGCCTTGAAGCCGAGAAAGTCGAGGCTCTTGTCGGTGATCTCGAACCTCGCCTGCTGCGCCTCGCCGACCTGTCCGCCGACGCTCGACTGCCGCGACGGATCGTGCGGCTGATCGATGGTGATGTAGTCTTCCTGCTGCATGCGCTCGATCAGCTTGCTCGATGAGTTCTTCGAGCTGCCCGTCGGCCTCATGTTCTCGATCTGCTCGCGCATCTGCTCGTCGAGCAGATCGCTGTTCATCAGCGCCTCTTCGATGGCCTGCCGCAGATCGTCCAGCGTCTGCTCGCCATCCGGCAGCTCGTACCACATGCGAATCCTGAAACCCGCTCTGCAGCAGGTAGTCGGAGAGCGCGCTGAGCAGGTCCTCCATGCTCATCTCGGAGGCGGGCTCGGGAACGTATTTGGAGTAGCGAATGCGTTTCATAAGTGAGCTAGTCTCAGTCGTCAGTGCTCAGCTTCAAGTCAAAAGCAACAGCTGCCGGCCGTCGCTAGATTCACGCACGGTACTGAGACTGGGACTGAGTCGCTTAGTTAAACTGCCTTCTCTGCCGGTACGGCTCCTCGTCCGGCTCGAAACGCTTCTCCCGCCAGGCTCCGGCTTCTTCTCGCCGGCGGTGAACACGCGCTCTTCGCTGCGGCCGATGCGCTTGTGCGCGTACAGGCCTTCGAGGATGAACTCCGCCGCCGACACCTGCACTTCCGGGCTCTCTTTCTGCGACAACGCCGAGCGGGCCGAGCTTGTCGAGCAGTCCCTGAATCTCTTTGCAGCTTCTCCAGCGCTTCGCCGGCGGGCACCGAGTCCGACAACTGGATCTCGCCGCCCAGGTCGAACCACTGCACGATCTGCTTCATGTTCGCTGCCGTGGAAGTAGTCGTCGTAGGTCCTGGCGATCGCGGCGCGAATGATCTCGCGGCCGACGTTGTCGGCGCCCTTCAGCTCGCCTTCGTATTCCAGTTCGAGCTTGCCGGTGATGGCCGGCAGCGCGGCGTAGATGTCGCCGATGCGCGGCACCACCAGCTTCTCGCCGGTGCGAATGGCGCGCCGCTCGGCGTTCGAGATGACGTTCTCCATCGCGCTGATCGGCAGCCGCTGGCTCACGCCCGAGCGCTTGTCGATCCTCTTGTCTTCGCGCGCGACGAAGGCAACCCGCTCGATGACCTCGCTGCACGAAGTTCGGAAGGTGCAGCTGGATGTCCGTTGCGCTTCGGTCCACGCTTCCTGCGCGGTGATGGCGATGCCTTCTTCAACCGTCGCCGGATAGTGCGTGCGAATCTCCGAGCCGATGCGGTCTTTCAGCGGCGTGATGATCTTGCCGCGCGCCGTGTAGTCTTCCGGATTGGCGCTGAAGACGAGCGCGACGTCGAGCGGCAGGCGCATCGGGTAGCCCTTAATCTGCACGTCGCCTTCCTGCATGATGTTGAACAGGCCGACCTGAATTTTGCCCGCCAGGTCGGGCAGTTCGTTGATGGCGAAGATGCCGCGATTGGCGCGCGGCAGCAAGCCGTAGTGCACGGTGAATTCGCTCGCCAGTTCGTGGCCGCCGCGCGCCGCCTTGATGGGATCGATGTCGCCGATCAGGTCGGCGATGGTGACGTCGGGCGTCGCCAGCTTTTCGACGTAGCGCTCGTCGGGCGAGAGATAGGCAATCGGCGATGTCGTCGCCGAGTCGCGCGACTTCACTCGCGGCAGCGGCGGCAGATCGGAGCGTAGGGATTGTCGTGAATTTCGCATCCGGCGAGATACGGCATCTGCGGATCGAGCAGCGTCGTAAGCGCGCGCAGGATGCGGCTCTTGGCCTGCCCGCGCAAGCCGAGCAGAATGAAATTATGCCGCGAAAGAATCGCGTTGACGATCTGCGGCACGACCGTGTCGTCATAGCCGACGATGCCGGGGAAGACTGGCGCGTCGCCATTCTTGCGCAGCCGCGCGATCAGGTTGTCGCGCAGTTCGTCTTTGACGCGGCGCGCACGTAAACGCTCTTCAGAGAATACGCTGCGGCGCAGCTCACCCAGTGTGCGCGGAAGACTCATGAAAGGAACCCCCAGTCGGACAACTTTCCAAGATTATACGCCGCCGCCCCGGCGCGCCTTGCCGGGCAGCCAATTCCACGAGCCACACATCTCAGCTTCATTCCGATAAGGAGCAGCGACCATGACACTTCCGGGGAGAAGAGACTTTCTTAAGGGCGGCCTCGCAGTAGGCGCTCTAACTACACAAAGCGGTGAGATGTATGGAGCACTTTCTTTGGGAGCGGCTCCGTCCGCAACGGGAACGCAGGTTGCATCCTTTGGCTGGGAAGCCATCGATTTGCATGGAAACGGCGCTAACACTCAGGTGAAGATTCTCAGCAACATGGTCTTGCAGACGGTCAATGCCGACATTTCCGCCGCAATGATTAAGGCCAAAGGCTCAGGGTTTGCCGAAGTCCTTTGTACGGGCGGGGTCTCTCGCCAGGCTGTTCCCAGTTACAATCCGCTCGCTCAGTCGTATGTGAATCAGCCGGCCAGCCCGCACTTTGGATCGGTCACCGCGCAGAATGCCCACAAGCTCTCTTTGGTGATGAGCGGAATGGTGCAGGATCAATTTCTCGCCGTCATTCTCAAAACATGGGTTCCGGCGGACGGTGCCGGCAGCGCCACTGCGCGGCACGTGGTCGTCCAACCGTCGCTCAATCTCAGCGCTGGAGACTATCTGGTCTTTCATATGGACCATGCGGGAGTCCCGGTCGACGCGGAGATGCAGATCGTAATTACATACACATTGACCTGATGCGTCGACAGTCGAGAGTTGCCTCAGTGGGCGTGGCCGTTGCCTCCGGCCTTTTCGCGCGCGTGGGCGGCGCGGCGGAGATTGGGCAGGATGCTCTCCAGGTACGAGGCGACCGTCTGGATGCGCTCGCTCTCTGACCGCATGCTGAGCAACTTCTGCTTGAAATCGAGATCGAGGGGCAGTGAGCCCGCGAGGTGGAAAGATAGGGCGGATTGCTCTACTGCCGAGAGGTCTTGCACTGCTCCGGCGAGCGACAGGATTTCAAGATGGGCCTGGATCGCTCTCGCCTTGTCCTCCGGGACAGGAGTGCCGGGCTCATCGGGAACCAGCAGCACCTCGGCCCGCAGGAAGGAACGTTCCTGGTTGAGTTCCAAAACTTCGAAGCGATTGCGGCCCTCGGCGACAAGATCGAGGCGGCCATCAGGATATTCCTTGGTGACGCTGATGATCTCGGCGGTGCATCCCACTTCGGCAATGCCTTCGTCGAGGGCGCGTATTACGCCGAAGGGAGCGTTGTTGGCACGGCACTCCCCGATCATTTCCTTGTATCGCGGCTCGAAGATATGCAGCGGCAGCGGAGCGCCGGGAAGCAATACAACTTCCAGCGGGAACAGGGGAAGCAGGGCCAAGAGGTCTCCGGATCGCGAGCGAAGCAATTGAGCCTCCGATTGTACGACAGCGGTGCTGCGAGGCGGGAGACAACAGGTTCTTCGCAGCGCGATGACGCCACCGTGCGGAATGACAAGCCAATCAGTCCTCAAAAACTGCCGCGCGTCTTGACTTGCAACGATGCGGAGCATACAACGCGAGCATGGAACTTGCCGGGAAAGTCGTGGTGGTGACGGGCGCTTCGATGGGCATTGGCGAAGCGATCACAAAGGTCTTTGCGGACGAAGGCGCGAGCGTGGTGCTGCTCTCGCGCGATGCAGGAAGGGCCGAGGCCGCACGCACGCGGGTGGGGTGCCCCGAGCGCACGGTTGCACTTTCGTGCGACGTTCGTAACTCTGAGGAAATTGACCGCGTTCTCGCGCTCACCCTGCATCACTTCAAGCGAGTGGATATATGGGTGAACAATGCCGGTCACGGATTGTTGGACTCGATTGCACAGGTGGATATGTCCGCCTGCCACGACATGTTCGAGACCAACTTTTTCGGAGCGTTGTCTGCGATGCAGGCAGTGATTCCGGTTATGCGCCAGCAGGGCGGTGGGACCATCATCAATATTTCGAGCGTTGCCGGCCACATTCCGTTGCCCTTTCATGGCACCTACAGCGCGACCAAGTTTGCGCTCAATGCCGTCGGCAAAGCCGCAGGCGTCGAACTGAAGAAGGACAACATTCACGTGCTCACCGTGTGTCCGGGCTTCGTTCGTACTGCGTTCAGCGAGAACGCGGTGCGAGGCAGCGAACTCAAGAAGGTGCGGCCGGGTTCGGTCCGCGGGATCACGGCAGAACGGGTGGCTCGTGCTACCTTACGCGGATACATGAAGCAGAAGCGGGAAGTGATTGTGCCATGGACAATGCACGTGCCGATCAAACTCTACCAGTTGTTCCCATCCGTAGTGGAGTGGGGCATGGGACGGATGGCAAAGTAAATCGCGATTCGCAACAACACGCATCCCTTCTTGGTGGTGGTGCAGTTTGGCTAACGCGCAAGAGTGGATTAGCACGAGATCGTTCGCTTCGCCTGAAAAGCGGCTACGCTCCGATGACACCGTGCATGAGACTTCAACCAGCGCCGCTCTCCACTGACCTTCCATGTTCCACATCACGTGAATAGAACGCGCTGGGCTAAGCTAGTTCCGCGAGCAGGGCTTCCATTTCCGATTGGGCGTGCAGATTTCCGGTGCGGCGGGCCGAGGCGATGCCATTGTTCAGCATCTTCTTCGCGTCTTCGACGCGCTCCGCCTTCACCAGCGTTTGCGCTGCCATGAAGTATCCGGCAGTGTATTCGGGATGGTTTTCGAGAAGAATCGCAAACTCCGCCAGGGCTCGATCGAAGTCGCCTTGCTTGGAATACTCCATGGCGAGACCGTAACGCGCGAAAGCGTCCTTTGGATTTTCGGTCAGGATCTCGTTCAGTGCGGCGATGCGGTCCATGGTGTCAACGGGCAGAGTGTAAGCGAGCCCTGCGAAAGAGATTACTACAAACCCTCACCGACAAGGCGCTCGAGCCGTCTCGCGGCAAAGATCTTAACCGGCAAAGGTCGCTAAGAAAAGCCGCTAAGGACGCTAAGGAAATCGCTTACGGGGAAAGTCGAACATGGTTACGCCCTTTGTCCGAAGATGCTGCCCGGGCGAATGACCACTCGCCAGTCCGTCAGTGAGTGGTTACAATGGCGAGTCCCAACAAATTCACGGAGCGAAAGCGAGCCAACTTGGCCTGTCCGTATTTCATGCCGGTGGAGAAACTGGAAAATGGCTCATGGCCGCATCCCGCGCGGCTGCCGTTGGGTGCGGGATGGCGTGGCCACTGCACTTCTCCTGGACACGAAGGCGAACTTCCGGCACAGGATATTTTGGAGGCATTCTGCAATCTGGGCTACGCGGATTGCTGCGCGTGGGCGCCGAGGGAGCGCTCCTGGGATGCGGTGCGGTTTGCGGTTTCGGCTCCGCCTGAGGGTGGAAAGCCTCGAGACGGCGGGATTGGCAAGGTCGCCGCGCAGGTGCTTCGCTTGCGTTACGTATGCGAGCGCGATCACCGGCCGGTGGAAAGCGGCGATCTGGAATTCGACTTGCCGCGCGCCACTTGGCTGCTGCGGCACCACGATTTGCGAGTGCAGAAGATGGCGGAATGTTTTCTGGAGTCGTACCTGAAGAAGAAAGCTTGAGCGGCAGGGAAGACGAGGTAAGAACGATGACAGACGAAACCCTAGCGTCGCGGCCGGTGCGGGACTCGCAATCGGAGATGGCCGAGATTGTGCTGCCCAACGACGCGAATCCGCTGGGAGCGCTGCTCGGCGGCCGGCTCATGCACTGGATTGACTTGGCCGGGCGCCATGGCCGCGCACCGTCACTCGCGCAATTATGTAGTGACTGCATCCGTGGATCACATCGACTTCCTGGTTCCGGTGCGCGTGGGCGATCTGGTAATCCTGCGTTCGTCGGTGAACCGGGTCTTCCACACTTCGATGGAAGTCGGCGTGAAGGTCTTTGTCGAGAACTATATCGCCGACACGGCGCAGCACGTCAGCTCAGCGTATTTGACCTTTGTCGCCGTTGACGCCGCGGGGAAGCATTTGCAAGTTGCTGCCGGTGATTCCTGAGACCGACGAGCAACGGCGTCGCTATGATGACGCCGGGCGACGTCGAGAGATCCGGCGTTCCGAATTGGAACGGCGTCGGCGGGCCCGGCAAATTCATTGCAATTGTGATCTGCGTCACATAAAGACTTGTCGGAAGATCATTTAGCCTATTCCTGCTCCGAGGGATTTCTCTATGGATAGTGCGCTCCTGGTTCACCGCCTGCATTTTGCCTTCACGATCACCTTTCATTACCTGTTTCCCCAATTGACCATGGGGCTTGGCGCCGCTGATTGTGGTGCTGAAGACGCTGGCACTTCGCCGCAATGACGAGACCTACAACCAGGCGGCCCGCTTCTGGGCGCGCATCTTCGGCATCAACTTCGTGATCGGCGTGGTGACCGGCATTCCGATGGAATTTCAGTTCGGCACCAACTGGTCGCACTTCTCGCGCTTTGCCGGAGGCGTGATCGGCCAGACGCTGGCCATGGAAGGCATGTTCGCCTTCTTCCTGGAGTCGGCGTTCCTCGGACTGTTCCTGTACGGCGAGAAACGGCTTGAGCCCGCGGGCGCACTGGTGGTCGGCGGTGGCGGTGTTTCTCGGCTCGTGGCTTTCGGGATTCTTCATCGTGGCGACCGACGCATGGATGCAGCATCCCGTGGGCTACGTCAAGGCGGCCGACGGATCTGTGCAGCTGTCGCAGCTTCTGGGAGCTTGGTGCTGAATCCGTGGGCCTGGTGGCAATACGCGCACAACATGAGCGGCGCCGTTATCACCGGCGCGTTCGTGATGGCCTCGGTCGGCGCGTTCTATCTGCTGTCGGCAAGCATCGTCGAGCATGGCCGCATCTTCGTGCGCAGTCGGCGTGATCGCCGGGTTGCATCTTCAGCGTGCTGCAGCTGTTTCCCACCGGCGATGGGCAAGGCCGGATGATCGCGCACAATCAGCCCGTCACGCTGGCTGCGATGGAGGCACTGTTCACCACGCAACCGGGCGCGCCGCTGGTGCTCATCGGCCAGCCCAACGTCGATGCACGAAGAACATCGACAATCCATTGCTGGTTCCCAACGCGCTCAGCTTTCTGACCTATCGCGCGCTGGGAGGCGGAGGTGCAAGGCCTCGACGCATTTCCGCAGGACGAGTGGCCGCACAACATCCCGCTGCTCTACTTCAGCTACCACATCATGGTCGGGCTGGGCACGATGTTCATCGCGATCATGGTGGTGGCGGCGCTTTCTGCTGTGGCGCGGCAAGCTTGTTCGAGCGCCGCTGGATGCTGTGGATTCTGCTGCTGGCTCTGCCATTCCCCTACATCGCCAATACCGCCGGATGGATGACAGCCGAGATTGGACGCCAGCCGTGGCTGGTTTATGGCTGATGCGCACTGCCGACGGCTACTCGAAGATCGTGTCGGCCGGGAATGGCATGTTCACGCTGCTCGGGATTCATGGGGATGTATACCGTTTTGGCGATTCTTTTCTGTTTCTGGTGAGACGCGAGATCGAGCACGGGCCATGGGAAGTGGCGGCGGGGCACAAGCTTGTGCCTGCGAGACAGCAGATTCTCGTTCGCTCGAAATGACAAGGCTCTCGATGACAGGCAAACTGGGCCGGTAAGTGAGGATTGCATGGAAACGCTCTGGTTCATGATCGTTGCAGTGATGGTGGCGGCTTACGTCGTGCTGGATGGCTTCGATCTTGGGGCGGGCGCGATCTACCTTGGCGCGGCCCGCACGCCGATGAGAGGCGGCGCGATCATGCGCGCCATCGGTCCGGTGTGGGATGGAAACGAAGTGTGGCTGCTGGCCGCCGGGGGCACGCTGTACTTTGCTTTCCCGCAGCTCTATGCGTCGAGCTTCAGCGGATTCTATCTTGCCACTGATGATGGTTCTGTGGCTGCTGATGCTGCGCGGCATCGGCATCGAGTTCCGCGCGCACATGGCGAATCCGGTCTGGATTGGATTTTTCGATGTCATCTTCTGCGTGTCGAGCGTGTTGCTCTGCATCTTCTTCGGCGCGGCGTTGGGCAATGTGGTGCGCGGCGTTCCGCTGGGACAGGATCACTACTTCTTCGAAGCCGTTGTGGACGAACTTCAGGGTCGGCGCCAATCCCGGCATCCTGGATTGGTACACCGTGCTTACCGGCGTGATCGCGCTGGTCACCCTGACCACGCATGGCTCGCTCTATGTGGCGATCAAAACGGAAGGCGAGCTGAACCGGCGTGCCCGCACCGTGGCGCTTGCAGCCTGGCCATTGCAGGTCTTGCTGACGATCGTGGGACTCGTGGCCACGATCTATATCCGTCCGACGGTGCTCGATAACTACCGCCTGCACATTGTCGGATTTCTGATTCCCGGAGTGGTGTACGGGAGCCTGGGTGTGATGATCTATGCGATGCGAAAGGGGCAGGAAGTCGCGGCGGAGAAACTTGCCTTCGTTGCCTCGGCGCTCTACATCGTCGGCATGCTGGTGGGAGCGGCGTTCGCACTGTATCCGGTGGTGCTGCCGTCGAGCACCGATCCGGCTTTGAACCTGACCATCTATAACACGGCTGCCGGACATCACGGCCTGACGGTGGGTTTCACCTGGTGGATTCTTGGGATGATCCTAGCGCTGAGCTATTTCACCCTGCTATTCCGCATGTTTAAAGGTAAGGTGCGGTTGGACGGGGAAGGATACTGAAAAGCCTCGAAGAACGGCCCTGCTATCCTTCCCTTCAGGATTGCGTCTAACGTAGGCTGCCTTGTGGCTATCTTTCTGGAGCATTCTTCATGAAAACCAAACACTGGAATCGTCTGCTGGCGCATGTCTTGGTCTGTGTTGTCCCGTTGTTTGCGGCTGGCGCTGAGGAGCCGCGGGGTCGAGACGTTCCCGAGTCACAGGTGCACGGCGTCAATCCGAATTACATGGACCGCAAGGTGCGACCGGGCGATGACTTTTTCGAGTACGCCAACGGGGAATGGCTGAAGCACGTCGAGATTCCCGCCGACCGCAACTCTGTGGCGTTGGACCTCGCGATGGTGCAGCAAACCGAAAAGCGCCTCGCAGACTTGATCTCCGAAGCCTCCAAGAGTGGAGCCGCCGCGGGAGACAAATCGCGTAAGATCGGCGATCTTTTCAATTCGTTCATGGATGAAGCGGGTATTGAGGCCAAGGGCCTCAGCCCGTTGCGGCCGCACCTGGATGCGATTGCCGCCATCCACAACAAGGCCGAACTCGCGCGAGCCCTGGGAGAGACTTTGCGGGCCGATGTGGATGCGCTCAACAACACGAACTTTCATACGGAAAATCTTTTTGGACTTTGGGTTGCGCCCAGCTTCAATGATTCGGAGCACTACACCGCGTATCTGATGCAGGGTGGACTGCAGCTTCCGGATCGTGAGTACTATCTTTCCGACAGCGCGGAGATGCGTGATATTCGCAGCAAGTATCAGGTACACGTTGCGACGATGCTGCGGCTCGCGGGATTTAGTGACGTGGACGCGCGTGCGACGCGCATCATCGAACTGGAGCATGCGATCGCGGAAAAGCATCGCACGCTGGCGGAGAACAACGACATCAGCCTGGCGAACAATCCTTGGAAGATGTCGGACTTCGCGGTCAAAGCCCCGGGCCTCGACTGGGCAGAGTATTTTCGTGGTGCGGGACTCGGCCAGCAGCAGAGTTTCATTGTCTGGCAGCCGTCGGCATTCGCGGGGGAGTCCGCTCTGGTGGCGTTAACGTCGCTGGAGACCTGGAAGGACTGGCTGGCGTTCCACCTGATTGAAGCCTATTGGCCAGGATTGCCGAAAGCGTTTGACGACGAAGGATTTGCGTTTTTTGGGAAAATTCTCTCGGGCACGCCCCAGCAACGCGTGCGATGGAAGCGCGGCGTCAGTCTGGTGAACAACTATCTGGGTGACGATGTTGGCCAGCTCTATGCACAGCGTTACTTCCCGCCGGAGGCGAAGGCGCAGGCGGCGGCCATGGTTGCGAATATCGTTGCGGCCTTCCGGAAGAGAATCGACGCGCTGACGTGGATGAGCGCGGCCACCAAGGCCGAAGCGCAAGCCAAGCTCAATACGCTTTATGTCGGCGTCGGCTATGGGGAGAGCTGGCACGACTACTCGAGCTACGAGGTGAAGGCGGACGATCTCTTCGGCAACCTGTGGCGCGGCAATCTTTCTGACTACCAGCGACAGGTCGCGCGTCTGGGCGCGCCGATCGATCGCAAGGAGTGGTCGATGACGCCGCAGACCGTGAACGCGGTGAATCTGCCGCTGCAGAATGCGTTGAACTTTCCCGCGGCGATTCTGCAGCCACCGTATTTCGACCCGCAGGCTCCAGCGGCGGCGAATTACGGATCCATCGGGGCCGTGATTGGGCACGAGATCAGCCACACTTTTGACAGCGAGGGCGCCGCGTTTGATTCGAAAGGCCGCGTACGGAACTGGTGGACGCCCGAAGATTTCGCACACTTTCAATCAGCCATCGCAAAATTGGCGGTTCAATATGACGGGTACAAGCCTTTTCCCGATCTCGCTCTGAACGGCAAGCAGACATTGGGAGAAAACATTGCCGATGTCGCCGGACTGGCCGCCGCCTACGACGGGTACAAGGCGTCTCTTGCCGGTCAACCTGCGCCCGTGAAAGACGGACTGTCGGGAGACCAGCAGTTTTTCATCGCGTTCGCTCAGGCCTGGGCAGAGAAGGAGCGCGACGCAGCACTCCGGCAACAGGTGTTGACCGACACGCATTCTCCTGGGCCGTACCGCGCACTGACGGTGCGGAATATCGATGCCTGGTACGGGGCGTTCGACGTGCAGGCCGGGGACAAGCTGTATTTGGCGCCCGGGGAGCGGGTCAGGATTTGGTAGCGCAATGTGTTGCTAACTAATGTGACACCGTTGCCGCGACTGCCGGATCTGTGCGGCGCCTGCTGAGGAGCAGACCGATCCAACAGCTGACTGGCCACGTGAGCAGCCATGATAGCCAGTACCAGTGCGGCCAGCCCTTGCTCCAGTTGGGAATGATAGCCGCGATGCCCATCGCTTCACCGAGGATAAAGAACCAAAGCACAAGACGTTGAGCGCGGGTTGGAGCGAAGCGGGCGCAGAGCCACGCGCATAGAATCGAGATGGCGACAAAGAAGCCGGTGCTCGCAAGGAGGGCAGCGTTGGAGGGTACATGGCCCTTGGCGAAATCACCGGGGAAGAGCTGGGAGAGCAATGGATCTGTTGCCAGCACCAGAACAACCGAGAGCGCATAGCTGCCAATCACAACCGCGATCGACTTGAACATTGGTCACGCCTCCATGCAGGGCTTTAAGGACCCTGAATCCCGTTGGAGAAACTCGTGCGGTGGAGTGTAGCACTCGCACAGCCTCAGTCAACAGTTCCTGGCATTCGCAGCCACGAGCGCCGTGGACGCAGTGACCGTCCTGCCTGCGCCTGTATAATCGACTTTTGGGGTTCCACCTCATCGTTATCTCCGCAATTCATCTCTGGAGTGTGATCTTTTGAACGCACATACACCGCATCAACATGGACAAGGACCGGCGCCGCAGGGGCCGCAACCGCTGCCGGGAGTGGACGCCATCATCGCCGTTGGGTCGGGAAAGGGCGGCGTGGGCAAGACCACGCTGTCGGTAAATCTGGCTGTGTCGCTGGTCAAGATGGGCTACAAGGTCGGGCTGCTCGACGCCGACGTGTACGGACCGAATGTCCCCTTGATGCTGGGCGTGAGCGATCAGCCGCGGATGGTGGGGGAGAACCGCATTGAGCCGATTCAGGCGTTTGGGCTGAAGGTGATCTCGGTGGGATTCCTCAATCCGGGCGACAAGCCGATTATCTGGCGCGGACCAATGCTGCACCAGATCATTCGGCAGTTTCTGGGACTGGTGGAGTGGGGACAACTCGATTATCTGATCGTTGACTTGCCGCCGGGAACGGGCGACATTGCGCTGTCGCTGGTGCAGACGGTGCCGCTGACGGGAGCGGTGGTGGTCTCGACTCCGTCCGATGTTTCGCTGCAGGATGCGCGCAAGGCGGTCGAGATGTTCCGCCAGATGAAGGTGGATATCGTCGGCGTGGTCGAGAACATGAGCTACTTTGTTTGTCCGCATTGCCAGCACGAAATTGATATTTTTTCGCGTGGCGGAGCGGAGAAGATGGCGGAGCGGTTCGGCGTGTCATTTCTGGGCAGCATCGCAGCTCGATCCGGAAGTGCGCAAGTCCGGCGACGGCGGGACTCCGGTAGTGCTGGAAGGAGAGAATTCTCCGCATGCCAAGTCGATATTCGAATTCGCGCGGAAGGTGGTGGCGCGGACTGGAGAGACTCAAGGCTAGCGCGTCGGGCAGCGTGATTCAGATTCAGTAAGAACCAAAACCTTTAACCACAGAGGACACAGGGGATCACAGAGGAAGGCTCTGTGAAACTCTGTGTCCTCTGTGGTTATGGCTTTTCGAACCTTGCCAGCCGCCAGATCGGTTCCGGCTCGCCTTCCTTCAGAATCAATTCAGCCATCATTTCTCCGAGCGCGGGGCCGTGTTTGAATCCGTGGCCAGAGCCGCCGCCCACGAGCCAGAGGTTCTCGTTTGCGGGATGGCGGTCGATGATGAAGTGACTGTCGGGGGTTTGCTCGTACTGGCAGACGCGGGTTTCGACGAGCGGCGCCTCTTTCAGGGCAGGGAAGCGGAAGGCGAGATATTCGCGAATGTCTTTCAGCGTGTCCGGGCTGATGACACGCTCACCGCTGGTTGGATCGAACTCCGGGCCGCGCGTGTCGTCGGCGATTTTGAATCCTCGGCGGCCGCTGCCCGGGATGCCGTAGCGGAAGCGTCCGCGATGGTCGGCCCAGACAGGGAGATATTTTTCGGTGAAGCGATCGTCGCCCGCGGGTGTGCCGAAGAAGAAGACGTCTTGCTTGGTGGCCTGGATGAGTTTGCCGACGGCCTGAGGGAATAGCTTGCCGAGCCAGGGACCACAGGCGAAAACGTAGCCGTCAGCTTTGAGCTTTGAGCCGTCGGCGAGCGTGAGCCCTTGCATGGACCCGTTCACCAAGCTTGTCGGCTGTGACTGCGACCAGCCTGTAATCGCCACCAGCCGTGAGGAGGGCGTCAACGACGGCCTTGCAACTGGCGCGGGCATCGAGGTATCCGCATTCGGGCTCGAAGATCGCCCACTCGATGCCTTCGAAATTGATTTGCGGCCAGCGCTTTTTCATCTGAGCAGCCGAGAGTTCGTCGAACTTGATCTTCACGGCGCGGAGCATTTTGACGGACCCGCTCTCGAAAGCGTCGTCGCGTCCGCTGGCCATCCACAGCACGCCGGTTCGGTGCAGAAACTGGCGCTTCCAGAGGCGTTCATATTTCTGCCAGAGCTTGAGAGAGCGGGCGGCCATTTCTGTATAGGGCTGATCGGGCCCGTAGGTGCCTCGCATGACTCGCGTCTCGCCGCCCGAGGAGGCGCGCGAATTCCCCGGTCCCCATGCGTCAATCAGCGTTACGCGTGCTCCGCGTTCGAGAAGATGAAGGGCGGTCCAGCCGCCGAAGGCTCCGGCCCCGATAACGGCGATGTGAGGTTTGCTTTTCAAGGTTTCAAAGTTTCAGAGTTTCAAGGTTTCAAAGATTGGGCCGGAAGAGAATAGCAGGGAAGGCAGAGTTGAGGAATTCCGGTAACAACCGATATGCCTGAGATCCTCGTGGAAACCCACTGGGCTCTGAAATCGCTCTGCTTGACACCTCCGCGCACCGTTCCTAGAATCCAGACGGGATCGCAATTGGGTCCAAAAGCTAAGCTTCTGCATCTAAGATAGTTAGGTAAAATAGAGTGGAAGCAGTTTCTCCCCCCGGCCGGCGCCGCTCGGATTGAGATAACTGAACAAAACTGGACATGCCTGCTGACCCAAATATCGGGAATCGCGAGCGCGAAATCCTGACCGCGCTCGTGGAGACGTTTATCTCCACGGGAGAGCCGGTTGGTTCGCGCACGCTGGCGCGCTCGAACCGCGAAGGACTGAGTCCGGCGTCGATCCGCAACGTGATGGCCGATCTGTCCGACGCTGGTTTTCTGGAGCAGCCGCACGCTTCTGCGGGACGTGTGCCCACGACCGAAGCGTATCGCTATTACGTCGAGCAGATCTCGGGCAGCGCGCGGTTGGCACCGCAGGAAGAGACGATGATTTCGGACTCGCTGGCGGGCATCACCGACGTACAGGAGTTCATGGAGCGGACCTCGCACGTGCTCTCGCTGATCTCGCGCAACGTCGGCGTGACGGTGGCGACGAGCGGTCCGAAGAATGCGCTGGAGCATGTTTATTTTTCGCGGCTCGGCGAACAGAAAGTGTTGGCCGTGCTCGTCACCCGGTCCGGCCTGGTGCGCGACCGCGTGCTGCGGCTCGACTTGTCGCAGAACGATCTCGATCTGGCGGCGCGCTACATCAACGAGAATTTTCGCGGGTGGACCATGGAGTCCATGCGCTCTGAGTTGGCGCGGCGGTTGGAGCAAGAGCGCAGCGAATACGACCGGCTGATGAATTCGATTGAGCAGCTTTACAAGCAAGGGGCGCTCGCGGCCGAGCAAGGGTCGCAGGTCGTATTCGTCGAAGGCGCGGCGAACCTGGTTACGGACGAGCAGGATCGCCAACGGCTGCAGGAGATGCTGAAAACGCTCGAGGAGAAAGAGAAAGTCGTACAGCTCCTCGGCGCTTATCTCGACGTGAAGCAGGAAGCGGTTCGCGTGGTCATTGGACTGGATCAGGCGCTGCCATCGATGCAGAACTTCGTGCTGATCGGGGCCCCGGCGCATGCGGGCAATGAGGTGATGGGATCGCTTGCGGTCATCGGGCCGACGCGCATGGATTATCAGCACACGATCACGGCGGTGTCATACATCGCACGACTATTTGACAAGATCCTGAATGAATCGGAGTAGGTGATACGCAGTTATGGGGAAATCTAACGGCAAAAAAGAAGCGGAAATGGCGGGACTCGATCTCGAGCACGAACTTCCTGCCGGAGATGGCAACGAAGGCTCGTCGGGAACGACGTCCGAAGGAGCTGCGGCGGGGAGTGCGGGCGAATCAGAGTTGCAGAAGCTGAAGGCCGAACGGGATTCACTTCTCGACCGGCTAGCCCGTGCGCAGGCTGAATTTGAGAATGCGCGCCGCCGGGCCAGCAAAGAACAGCAGGACTTCCGCGACTATGCCGCGGCGGACGCGATCCGGCCGCTGCTGCCGGTGCTCGACAGCTTTGAGCGCGCGCTGCAGACGAAATCGGATTCGGGAGATTTCCGCAGCGGCGTGGAACTTATCTACAAGCAGTTGCAGGACGCGCTGGCGAAGCTGGGAGTGCGCGCCATTCCTGCCAAGGGGGAGCCGTTCGATCCGCATGTGCATGAGGCGATCGAGATGGTGGAAACCCGCGACGCGGCCGACCACGAGGTGCTCGAAGAATTGCAGCGCGGCTACAAGCTCAAGGACCGCCTGCTTCGCCCTGCGATGGTGAAGGTCGCAAAGAATCCCTGAAGAGCGGGTTGGCGCATACGTTTCAAGATCCGGCCCTTGCTCGCCCCATTTAATTTGTTGGACGAAAGGTTTCTTTGACCACGAACGCAAAACGCGATTTCTACGAAGTGCTGGGCGTCAGCCGCACCGTGACTGAAGTGGAACTTAAGAGCGCGTACCGAAAGCTGGCGCTGCAGTTTCATCCGGACCGCAATCCGAATAATCCCGACGCGGAAGAGAAGTTTAAGGAAGTGAGCGAAGCCTATGCCGTGCTCGCTGATCAAGACAAGCGTGCGGCGTATGACCGCTACGGGCATGCTGGGTTGGGTGGCGGATCTGGGCAGGGTGCAGGTTTCGACCCGACGGTCTTCCAGGATTTCAGCGACATCTTCGGCGAGTTCTTCGGTTTCGGCGATATGTTTGGCGGTGGTGGGGGAGGCGGACGCCGTCGCAGCCGGGTTCAGCGCGGCGCCGATCTGCGCGAGGACCTGACGCTCGAGTTCGAGGAAGCGTTCTTTGGTAAGGAGACTCGGGTTACGGTGCGCCGTCACGAGGCCTGCGAGGATTGTCGCGGATCGGGCTCGGCTCCAGGAAAAGGCCCCACGACGTGCCGTTCTTGCGCGGGTCGAGGACAGGTGCGCTATCAGCAGGGATTTTTCAGCATCGCCCGGACTTGTCCTGCGTGCCAGGGGACGGGAAGCGTCATCACCGATCCTTGCCCGAAGTGCAAAGGAGAAGGCCGTATTCTGCGCCAGCGGACTGTTGATGCCAAGGTTCCCGCAGGCGTGGAAGATGGCACGCGGATTCGCTTTACCGGCGCGGGAGAAGTTGGGCAGTTCGGCGGGCCGGCGGGCGACTTGTACGTTGTGTTGCATGTCAAGGAGCATCCGTTCTTCGCGCGGGAAGGGAATGACCTGCACTGTGTCGTTCCCCTTTCGGTCGCGCAAGCGGCGATGGGCGCGGAGATTCGCGTGCCCACGATGGACGGCGAGCATACGCTCAAGATTCCAGATGGTACGCAGCCGGGCACCACGTTCCGCGTGCGGGGCAAGGGCGTGCCGGTGCTGAATGGTCACGGCAAGGGCGATTTGTACGTCGAGGTTCTCGTGCAGGTGCCAACCAAGCTGAATAAGCGGCAGAAGGAGTTGCTGCAGGAACTCGATGCGCTCTCGAAGGTGGACAACCAACCCTTGCTCCGCTCGCTGCTGGGCAAAGTGAAGGACATGTTCGGGTAGCAACGAGCCCCGTCTGCTCAAGCCGAGATGCATCTTACGGCGCGACTGAAGCCGTGCCTTTCCCCTCGCAAATATGACCCGACGCAGATGGATCGCCGACGAAGTCTCGGGCAACCGCGCCGCGCTTACCGGCAAGCATGCTGATCATCTGGTTCGAGTGCTACGGGCGCGGGTAGGACAGGAATTCGACATCGCGGCGGGTCCGACTTTGAGACGCGGACGCATCGCGTCTGTCGCATCCGATAGGGTGGAGTTCGATCTTGGCGAAGAGGTATCCGCGGCGCAGGCCACCAATGTCACCCTGCTGCTCTCCGTATTCAAGTTCGACCGCATGGAGTGGGCGATTGAGAAATGTACGGAACTGGGCGTATCGCGAATCGTGCCGGTCATCGCTCGCCGCACGGATGCTCACCTGGCAGCGGCTTCGGCGAAGCGCGTTGAGCGTTGGCGGCGTTTAGCGTTGCAGGCCGCAGAACAGTCGCGGCGCACGGCTGCTCCGGAAGTTGACGTTCCCGCGAAATTGAAGGACGCTGTGGATCGGACCGGCGTTTCGCGAATCGTACTCGCGGAGTCAGAAGAGCAAATGCTGCTGCGCGATGCCCTCGCTTCGCATCCGGATGGCGAAATTCTCCTCGCAATCGGGCCCGAGGGCGGATGGGCTGACGACGAACAACAGCTTTTCAGGAATGCTGGCTGGATTTCTGCTTCCCTGGGTTCCGCCATCCTGCGCGCCGAAACCGCTGCCATCGCCGCCATGGCGATCGTGGCCTCGGAGCTCAATTAGTCTTTCTTTTCCTCGTCCTGGCAAGTGATATTCTGACGGCAATGCCGGTTTTGAAGTCCACTTCCCGTCCCGCAGCGTTTATTCCCGATGATCGCCAGCGCGAGGCCATCGAGCATGTGCATGGCCCCATGCTGGTAGTGGCCGGGGCTGGGACTGGGAAGACGTCCGTCCTGGTCAATCGCATTGCACGCCTCGTGGGCGAAGGCCACGCGCAACCCGGCGAGATTCTGGCCCTTACCTACACGCTCAACGCCGCCACGGAAATGCGGCAGCGAGTACGCAAGCTGCTTGGTGGGAAAGAAGTTCAAGCAGTCACCTTCCATGACTACTGCCTTGATCTGCTCAAGCGTGTGCACAAGGATTTCGGAGTCCTCGACGAGAAGGATCTGTGGATATATCTCCGCCGACGCATGCGAGATCTGCATCTCGAGCACTACATCCGCGCGGCCAACATCGGGCAGTTCCTGACCGACCTGCTGGACTTTGTAAGCCGCTGCCACGACGAACTGGTTACGCCAGAGAAATACGCGGAGTACGTGGGACGCCTGGAGCGTAGGGAAGTCCCGATCCCGCGCGTGGCGAAGTCCAAAAATGTCCTCGACGACGCGGAGGTTCTTGGCCGCTGCCGGGAGATTGCCCGGGTCTTCACGACCATGGAGCGCTGGCTGCGGGAGGAGAATCTCGGCACGTTCAGCCACATGATCACGCGGGCGCACGCCTTGCTGCACAGCGATGAGGAGGTTCTCGCGGAAGCTCGTTCGCGGGCGCGTTTTATTCTCGCCGACGAATTTCAGGATGCCAACTTCGCGCAGATCAAGATTCTCGCTCGACTCGCGGGGGGCGAGGGCAACATCTTTGCCGTGGGTGATCCCGACCAGGCGTATCTACCGGTTTCGAGGAGCGTCGAGTGCGGCGTTTGAGTTGTTCCGGCGTCATTTCCCGACCGCGAAGCGAGTCGTGCTCGAGAAAAACCGCCGCTCGACGACGCCGATTCTGCGCAGCGCCTTTGCAGTGATTGATAAGAATCCATCGGTATTCGAGGGAAGCTTCGAGAGCGGCGTTGCGACTCGCCGTATGCCGCTGCTGTCGGCCCGCGAAGAGGAAGCATTGAAAGCGGGAACGCCGCTTGCCAGCGATCCCGTATCGGTCGTCGTGCTGGCCAGCAAAGACGCAGAGGGTCCGGACATCGTTGGCTTCATTCGAGATGCGCAAAAGAAGTCGAGGTGCAAGTGGTCGGACTTCGGGATCCTCTATCGGTCTCACTACCAGCGAGATGATGTCGTGCAGGAGTTGGCCGAGGCCGATATCCCGTTCGTCATCGAGAGCATGGACGTCTCGGACACTCCCGAGGTGCGCGACCTATTCGCGTGTTTGAATGCGGTGGTTTCCGGAGGGGACGATGTCAGCTGGTTTCGCGTGTCGGCGCTGCCCTGCTTCCGCGTGGATCCGGAGCAACTTCGCCAGGTGATGCGTTCCATCGCGCGCGATAACCGCGAGAGCCAGGTGGTTCCGCTATCCTCTGCGCTCGATCGGGTGGGAGGAGGCCCCGATGTTTTAGCAGCCGTACAGCGGGCGCGGGAAGAGATTCGCCGAAGAGAAGTGAAGGGTCGTGCTGCTCTCGACATCGTCGTCAAGCAGTTTGCGCTTGATGCCACTTCGCCCATTCTTCAGGCAGCTCTGGCATTCGTGAGCGGATGGGAGATGAAGAAGGTCAACAAGACGACCGAATTGGTGGAACTCGTCGACTATCTCGGATACTTTCGCGAAGCTGGCGGCGTGATTCCGTTGCTGGCGAATGAGAGCGAGAACGCCGTTCGGCTGATGACCGTCCATGGGGCCAAGGGGCTGGAATTTCCCCACGTATTTATTCTTCGGGCGAATTCCAACTCGTTTCCCGCTTCCTACAAAGAAACCCTGGTTGCGTTTCCGAGAGATCTGGGGGATGCCGATTCCGTGACCGAGGCCGATGACAAGACGCTTCATGGCGAGGAGGAGCGGCGGCTGTTTTACGTTGCCATGACGCGCGCTCGCGACTCACTGCACATTTACGCGCGCGAGGGGACCGGGAAGATCGACAAGACTCCCGCCGGATACATGCGCGAGTTGATCGGCAACCGCAGTCTGGCTCCGTATTTGCGCGCGATCCCGGCACGGGGCGCGCAGGCGAGTCTCGATATCGCGGCGGCCACGACTCTCGCCTATCCAGCCGAGTCGCAAACCAACGTATGGTTCGAGTTGCCCGTGCTTGAGGGGTTGCACAACCGCCTGAGCGCATCGGCGGTGGATACGTACGAGCGCTGCGGGTTGCGGTTCAAACTGGAGCGCGACTGGCGCATTGCAGCCAAGCCCGCTGCGGCCATGCAGTATGGTGCCGCGATCCATCGAGTTCTGAAGACCTATTACGATTCGGTAAATCTCGGACGCACGAAGACGGACGACGAGCTCATTGCGCAGTTCCGGGATGACTTGGCTGCCGCGGGAATTCAGGAAAAGTACCAGCACGAGCTTTACGAGGAGCAGGGGATCTCGCAGTTGAAGGATTTCTTAACAGCGGTGCGTGCTCTGCCGCCCGCCACGGTTCTGCATACAGAACAGTCCTTTGATATCCGGATAGGCGAGACGACCGTGGTAGGACGTATCGACCGCATTGACCGGCGGCCTGATGGGAGCGTTGCCATCGTTGATTACAAGACGGGGAAGGCCCGCGATCAGGAAGATGCTGACGAGAGCTTACAGTTGTCGTTGTATGCGATCGCGGCCAAGGAAAAGTGGGGATATGACGTTGGCGCGCTGATCTTTCACAACCTGGACGAGAACGTTCCAGTCAGCACGATGCGATCGGAGGCGGACATGCTCGGAGCCACGCACCGAGTGGAAGCGGCGGCGCAAGGAATCGCCGATGGAATCTTCGAGGCGAAGATGGGAATTCACTGCAATTTCTGCGCGTACAGGACTCTCTGTCCTGAGAAGGAGAAGCGCATTCCACATCCGGTAGCTGGCATTGCGGGGAAGCCGAGCTGATGCGAAAAAGTGTTTTGGGCAAAAACTTAGGGGACGCTATTCGCGTCCCCTTTTGACTTCGTACTGAACTTGCTTAGTGCTTCTTTTTCTTCTTTGCCTTTTTCTTGGTTGCCATTTGTTCTATTCTCCCTTCCATTGTTCATGGAAAATGTGCAGTGGTCTTTTACTGCAACTAGTTGATGTATAGAGTTATTGAAAAATGAAGTCAAGAAAAAAATGATGATCGAATGCTGCATGGTCGTGATACCAAAGTCACGGCGAGAGAACTTTCAGAGCAAAAGTCAACTAAATTTTTGCGCGCGACGTCGAGCAGAGCAAAATTTCCACTCACCGACAGACAAGGAGTACTCGGTGCGAGCAGGTTCAGACCGCACTAAAATCCCTTGGCACTCTCGCCAGACCAGCTTGCGTTGACGCTCGCCGCCAAGCAGTCTCCCGTTCATCCATCTATAATGAGAAGCGCGAAATCATCGCGGGAGCATTGATTCATGGCCTCTTTTGACGATGTTGTCATCATCTCCGGTTGCCGTACACCCGTCGGAAAATTTCAAGGAAGTCTTTCGGACTTCACCGCGCCGCAACTGGGTGCCATCGCGGTGCGCGAAGCGGTTAAGCGCGCCGGAGTCGATCCGACGCAGGTGGATGAGTGCATTATGGGTAACGTCGTCTCCGCCGGACTCGGTCAGAATCCCGCGCGACAGGCTGCGATCTTCGGTGGACTCGCTCCTGCGACAGGTGCCATGACAATAAACAAAGTCTGCGGCTCAGGATTGAAATCTGTCGCACTCGCGGCGCAAGCGGTGCAGACGGGAAATAGTTCCATCGTCGTTGCAGGCGGGATGGAATCAATGACGAACGCTCCGTACCTGCTGCCACAGGCGCGCAAAGGATATCGCCTCGGCAACGCGCAGATTGTTGACTCAATGATCAACGACGGTCTCTGGGATATCTACAACAACTACCACATGGGGATCACCGGCGAGAACGTTGCGGAAAAGTATGGCATCACGCGCGAGGAGCAGGATCAGTTTGCGTTGAACTCACATCGCAAGGCGCTGTCAGCGATTAAGGAATGCCGCTTCAAGGCGCAAGTTGTTCCCGTCGAGATTCCGGGGAAGAGGAAGACCGATCCGCCCACGCTCTTTGACAAAGATGAAGGCCCTCGGGAAGACACGACCATCGAAGTGCTTCGGTCGCTGAAGCCGGCTTTCAAGAAAGACGGAACGGTAACGGCCGGCAATGCGCCCGGCGTGAACGACGGCGCCGCGGCGTTGGTGGTTACGAGTGCGACGAAAGCGAAAGAGTTGGGCGCGAAGCCCATGGTTCGGATCGTCGCCCAGGCAACCAGCGGCGTCGAACCCAAGTGGGTCATGATGGCTCCCGTGGGCGCTGTTCGGCAGATTTGGGAGAAGACTGGATGGAAAAACGAAGACGTGGACCTGTACGAACTCAACGAGGCGTTCTCGGTGCAGGCGCTGGGAGTGATGCGGGAGCTCGGTTTGAATCCCGACAAGGTCAACGTGAACGGCGGTGCGGTGGCGATTGGCCATCCCATCGGGGCTAGTGGGGCCCGGGTGCTGGTGACGTTGATTTATGAAATGATCCGCCGCGATGTGAAGCGTGGAATTGCGGCGCTGTGTTTGGGCGGCGGGAATGCGGTGGCGATGGCGGTGGAACGGTAGAGTTCGACTCCCGAGACTAGTTTGGCCCGCCGACGGGCAGCGTCACGGTGAACACGGCGCCACCCTCGGCAGAGTTTGCAGCTTCAATGCTGCCGCTGTGTTCCTTCATGACTGACTTGCAGATGCTCAGTCCCAATCCGGTTCCGCGTCCGGGGCGCTTGGTCGTGTAGAAGGGATCGAAGATGCTGGCCATGTTTTCCTTCGGGATGCCGGGGCCGTCGTCGTGAAAGCTAACCCATACCGTATTGTCCGCCTTGCCCAAGCGAATTCTTAACGTGCCCTTGTCGCGCGCGTCGCGGATAGCATGTTCAGCATTGAGAATCAGGTTTAGGAAGACCTGCATCAGTTGGTGCGGATCGCCCAGCGCATAGGGAACGCCGGCTTCTTTCAGGAAATCCACCGTGATGTTGTTCTTGCGCAGCGAATAGGCGTGCAGGTTGAGCGTGCGCTCGACCACCTCCACCAGGTTGATCTTGCTCTTGCCCGGTGCCGGTGGGCGCGAAAAGTAAGTCAGGTTCTGAACGATCTCGGCCGCGCGACGCGCCTGCTGTTGCAACATGGCGAGTTGCCTGCGCGTGGTTTCGTTCGTCTCGGTGTCCTGCAGCAGTTCGCTGACGCCCAGGATGCTGGTCAGGGGGTTGTTCAGCTCGTGGGCAACGCCGCCGATCATTGCGCCCATCGCCGCCAGGCGCTCGCTCTGAACCACTCTGCTGCTCGAGCTTCCGCTCGATGGTGATATCGCGGACGGAGACGATGACACCGCTGATCTTCCCGTCAGCATCGACCAGCGGGCTTCCCGAAGCGCGCATGGTGCGCCAACTCCCATCCCGATGGCGAACCCCGTACTCGGCCGCCCCGAAGGCCTGCTGGCCGGAGACGACCGACTGGTACAGCGCCACCAGTTCCGGGGAATGATCTTGCACCTCCGAGATTTTCTTTCCGGCCATGTCTCGCGGTTCGTAGCCGAGAAGGTCGTGAGCCCGCGAACTCACGAAGGTGTACTTTTCTTCGAGGTCGACCACAAGGATCAGGTCGGGGAAGCTCTCGAGCAGGCGTCCCCGGAATTCTTCCTGCTGGGCGAGTTGCCGCTCCATCTTTCGCCGGTCGGTTATGTCGACGAGGGTCCCCTGGTAGCGAATGATGTTGCCCGATGTGTCCCAGACAGCGCGCGAGGAATCGAGGAAGACCGCGGCCTTGCCGTCTTTACGGCGCATTTTGATCTCGCGGGTGCGAACGCCGCCACGGTCGTCGACGGCGCGTCCCAGGACCGGCTGGCCCGGATCGAAGTTCAGGGCTGCGGGTTCGAGTGACAAAAGATCGTTCTTCTCGACGTATCCCAACATGTTGACGAGCGCGGGATTCGCGTCGAGCAACTGGCCATCCGGCGTGCTGAAGTAGACGCCCTCTTGCAGGGTTTCAAACAGTTCGGTGAAGCGGAGTTCCTTTTCGCGCTGTTCGGTGACGTCGCGGCCGAGCATGCTCGCGCCGACGACCTCGTCGCCTTTGACGATGCCGTTGACCACACAGTCAAAATAAAGAGGCCGGGAATTGTTCTTCAGCCGGACTCGTACGGTGCCCGCCCAGCGTTTCTTGTCTAGAAAGCGCCCGATCGTGCGTTCCACGTCTTCGCGAGTTGGTTCCTCGACCAGGTCATAAATCTTGCCGCCAACCAGTTCGGTGTAGGTCAGTCCGGTCAATTCCGTGACGCGCTTGTTGACCGTCCGCAAGGTGCCGTCGAGAGAGACGGCGCAGGCCGGGTCGTCAAAGGAGTCGATGAGTTCCTTGAAGTTGCGCTGCGACCGCAGAATCACCTGGCTGAGCTGGTCGAGTTGCTCTTCGGAAGGCGCCGCGCCGACGTGTTCCTGCAGGCCCCGGAGCAGGCCTTTCAGTTCAGTGACCTCGCGGCGGCGTCCGTAGGCGTAGACCGCGAACAACACAATGAGGACCAGAACCCCGATCGGAATCGAGCGGAGGCTGAAGGGAATGTTTTCCAGGCGCTCCCACAACAGGGCCGTCAGGGCGACGGCGAGGAAGACCATAAAAAGCAGGGCCCAGCGCCACAGTTGCGACTCCTCGCGGTCAAAATTGTCGGGAGGGCGAGGAGCGCGCGGGGAGTTGAGGGGGTCTGTCGTCATTGGAGAACTGG
The DNA here is from genome assembly GCA_963786095.1 of uncultured Acidobacteriaceae bacterium. GTDB lineage: Bacteria > Acidobacteriota > Terriglobia > Terriglobales > Acidobacteriaceae > Sulfotelmatobacter. Next base: position 106,151 of record CAWAXV010000013.1, read on the forward strand.
CTGATACGAACTGAAAATCATCCTAATTCTATATGGGTTAGACGAACAGCGTTGTTGTTGGACATCTTGGTACGCGAGGAACTGCCGGCTTGGCTTCGGTTGGCCCCACCTGGGGGATGATGCCTTCACTTTTGCACAGCCCTTGGTGACATCCGTCACAGCCAGTGCTTGCGCCAACGCTATAGGGTGGTACCTGGAAGAACAGGACGAAGAAGGACTGTGTGTGCCTGCAGGTCTGGGCCGCACGGGCGCCAGCCTATGCTCTACAAAACCCTCAGCGCCGCGGTTTACGGGATCGACGCCAACATCATTCAGGTGGAGGTCGATTGCTCCGGGATCAAGTGCGACCAGGACCACTTCCACACGGTTGGGCTGCCCGACGCGGCGGTACGCGAGAGTCGCGACCGGGTCCGGGCTGCGCTGAAGAACTGCGGATACGACATTCCTCCGACCCAGATCACGATTAATCTGGCTCCGGCGGACATCAAGAAGGAAGGCTCGGGATTCGATTTGCCCATGGCGCTCGGTATTGTCGGAGCGTACGGGGGGTTAACTAAGAAAGAGATCTCGGACTGCCTTTTTGTAGGGGAGCTTTCTCTGGATGGTGGAGTGCGGGGCGTACGCGGCGCATTGCCGATTGCGCTCGAAGCGCGCGGCCGCAAGATTACCCGCATGGTTGTGCCCGAGGCCAATGCCAAAGAGGCGGCGATGGTCGGCGGCGTAGAGGTCTACCCGGTGCGGTCGCTGCTTGATGTGATTCACTTTGTGAACTCGGGCAACGGCATCATGCCGATCAAAGCTGACAGTGACTCGCTGTTGCGGGAGTCACAGCAGTTCTACGTGGACTTCAAGGATGTCAGGGGACAGCAGACTGCCAAGCGGGCGATCGAGATCGCTTGCGCAGGTGGGCATAACATTCTGATGATCGGGCCGCCTGGTTCCGGCAAGACGATGTTGGCGAAGCGCATGCCGACGATCTTGCCGCCGTTCACTTTCGAAGAGGCGCTCGAGACCACCAAAATTCACAGCGTGGCGGGGGTGCTTGACCAGAAGACCGGACTGGTGGGAACGAGGCCTTATCGCTCGCCCCATCACACGATCTCAGATGCCGGGCTGATTGGTGGAGGAGTGATTCCCCGGCCGGGGGAAGTCTCGCTGGCACACAACGGGCTGCTCTTTCTCGACGAGTTGCCCGAGTTTCCCCGCAACGTGCTCGAAGTGCTCCGCCAACCGCTGGAGGATGGTACCGTCAGCATTGCCCGGGCTTCGATGTCGCTAACCTTTCCGGCACGCTTCATGCTCGCAGCCGCGATGAACCCGTGCCCCTGTGGATTTCACAACGACCGCACCCGCGACTGCCAGTGCACGCCGCCGATGATCCAACGCTATATCTCGAAGATTTCAGGACCCTTGATGGACCGCATCGACATTCACATTGACGTCCCGGCGGTGAACTACAAAGAAATGCGATCGACGAACGAACCGGAGAATTCGGCGAAGATTCGGGAGCGCGTCATTCGCAGCCGGCACAAGCAGCAAGAGCGCTTCGCCACGTCTCGCGAGAAGCTCTACTGCAATGCGCAGATGTCGTCCCGCCATATTCGCGTGTTCTGCGAACTCTCAGCCGATTGCGAGCGGTTGCTGGAACGGGCTATGACGCAGCAGGGGCTGAGCGCCCGGGCGCATGACCGCATCCTGAAAGTTGCCCGCACGATCGCCGACCTGGAAGACGCAGTAAACCTGGAGCCCAAGCACATTGCGGAGGCCATTCAGTACCGGTCGCTGGACCGGACTTACTGGGCATAAGTTCATTCCGTCCAGTGGTGTCAGATCCCCTCAAAACTTTTGCGTTCTTTGGCCGTCTCTCCTACGTATAGGTAAGTGAGGCAGACAGAGAAGCTTGGCCATGGCAGAGCGCACCAACCGGGAGCAATCTGGGGAGATCGCCGAATCCGACTTCGCCGAGATGGTGCGGCGGCACCAGTCCATGGTCTTCAGCATTGCGCAGCACTTTCTGGCGGATCGGTCGGCCGCGGAGGAGTTGGCGCAGGATGTTTTCCTGCAACTCCATGCCAATCTCTCCGCTTTGAAGTCGCAGGAGCACGTGACTTTCTGGCTGCGCAAAGTAACAGCGCATCGCTGCATCGACTACAAACGCCGACGGAAGCTTCCGCAAGTGAGCCTGGAAGATGCGCCCGAACCTGCCGCTCCCGCGCGTTCTGGTGATCTGTTTCTGGCGAATCGGATGCGTCAGTTGGTGGCTTCGCTGCCGGAAACGCCCCGGCTGGTTGTCATTCTGCGCTACCAGGAGGACATGGGCGCAGAAGAAATCGCCAAAGCACTCGATATGCCGCTGGCGACCGTTAAGAGTCATCTGCAGCGTTCGCTGGCGATGCTGCGCGAGAAAGTGGCACGCGCAATGGGAGAAGTAACGATATGAACCGCGTCGATCTAGAAAACGATCTGAAGAATGCGCTTCGCCGGGAGAATGTACCCGATGGCTTTGCCGATCGGGTGCTGGCTCGGGTGGCGAACCAGAGTGCGAGTCCCAAAGCTGGCGTACACAACTCCTGGTTGGATTTGTCTGCGCGACCGCTGGTCCGCTGGGCGGCGGTGGCGGCGGTTTCGGCCGGGATGATCTTTGGCGTTCACGTACACAACGTCCGTCGCCAGCAAGCCGAGGGCGAGGCGGCAAAGGAGCGGCTGATTCTGGCACTGCGCATCGCCGGCAGCAAGCTGCAACTTGCGAAATCGAAGGTGAATGAAGTCAATGGGAATCAGGCCCACGGGGACCAGTCACAAGAGGAAAAGGAGTAAGTCCATGAGAAAGACGTTAGTGCTGTTCGTGCTGCTTCTGTCGCCTGGTTTCTTGCGGGCGCAGGAGTTCAAGATTCCTCCTGACGTCGAAAAGCTTTCGGCCAAGGCGAAGGAGACTGTCGAAGTGACCATGGACGGCCCGATGCTGCGCTGGGCCAGCAAATTCTTGTCGGCAGAAGATCCCGATGAAGCCAAGGCCGCCAAACTCGTCGCCAACTTGAAGGCCATTTACGTGCGCAGCTTCGAGTTCGACAAAGAGGGCAGCTACACCAACGCGGAAGTCGAGGCCCTGCGTTCTCAAATGCGCGTGCCCGGGTGGACCAGGGTGGTGGGCGTGCGCAGCGAACGCGACGGGGACAATGTTGACGTCTTCTTCAAGCTGGAGGATGACAAGATGGCAGGCGTTGTCATTATTGACGCCGAGCCCCGCGAACTCACGTTCGTGAACATCGTGGGTCCGATTGATGTGGACCAACTCGCGGACCTGGGCGGCGAGTTCGGCATCCCGAAGTTGAGTGCGAAGAGCCTGGCGAAGGCGCAGAAGGGAGAGCACCGATGAAATGGCTTCGAGTTCTTGTTCTTGTCGTGTGTGCGTCAAGCCTGGCGTTCGGTGGAGATAACGAGTTTCGCGGAGTCGTGAATGCCATAGAGCACAACTGTGGCGTCCACCACATGCGGATTCCGCTGATGGGGTTCGCGCTTTTTCTCGCAAAACCTAAGGGCGTCAGTGGCCTGAGGTTGGCTGTTTTCGAGGGCTTTCAGGCGCCACCGGCCGCCGACGTGCAACGCATTGTTGAGAAGTCTCTCGGCCCCGAGTGGTATCCGTTTGTGCGCGTGCGATCGAAGAATGACAGCGAGATGACTCTGATCTATGCCAATCCGTCGGCTGACAAGATGCGAATGATGATCGTCAACGTAGAGTCTTCCGAAGCTACAGTCGTCGAGCTGAAGATTAGCGACCGGGCCATCAAACAATGGCTCAAGGAGCCGGGGGAACAGGCTGAAGACCAGTCCGGGCACCATAGTCATCATTTCGACTAGGCGGCGAACGATCTTCAGCCTCTATCTCGCGCATTAATTCTGGCGCAAAGCAGGCATGGGAATGGGAATGGCGAATGCGGTGGCAGCCCCTCCCATTCCGTTCTGGCAAGTGTTCGGCGGAAAAGTGCAGCCTGTGCCGTTGCCCTGGCACCCTGCAGCCCAGAACATATAGCCCAGCAGGCCGGTTGTGGTCCCTGCGCCAGCTGGTGCGAGATCCTCGACGAAACTGGCTGCCGTGTTCTGATCGGAGTTGCTGAAGTTGTCGCAATTGGGTTGGCCGCCGATCAGCCAAAGGCTTCCCGTCAGTTTGGCCGGCGCCGTTGGTGGCACAGACCCGGACACGCCGTCCACATGCTGTTGCCAGCCCGTCTCGAGAGTGGCTACGCTCGTCTTTTGCGACGCCACCATCGCGTTGGCGTAGTCAAGCACTGGAGCGCTGGTCTGCAACCAGTTGTTCACGGCATAATTGGCAAGTTTGGTTAGATATAAATCGTCGTTTCCTAAATCGATAGTGAGGCGCGCAGCATTGTTCGCACCTGTTGCGTCGTAGGGCACGACGGACCGATAAGCGGTTACAAAACTTTGGAGCCCCGTCAGATTGGGACTGCTGCTGTTTTCGTAATCAATCTCCATGCCGACGTTGAATTGTTTGGCAGCATTAGCCGCGTTGATACCCAGTTTTGTCGGATTACTGTTGAGCGCCTTGTCCCAGTTTTTCCTGTAACTGGCTCCTCCAATCGACATCATCACACGCACGCCCTTGCTCTGGAAGTAGCTGATGACCGCCGTATTCATGCCTACGGGAATGCCGTTGGTGTCACCGGAATCAGTGGTCAGGTTCATCAGCTTCACAGGATCCACGAAGCTCAAGATCACGAGATTTACCGACGGCTGGTAGGTCCCGTTCATATTGCGATCAATCATCCAGCGGTTGTCCGTATCAAAAGTCGTCATGTTAGGTACCGAGGCCCAGCTGCAACCGTCGGTGTAGCAATGCCAGGCGCCGTAGATTTGCAGCGGGGTTTGCGCGGTCGCGCGAGGAACTGTCCCGACGAGGCCGGATAGGAACACTGCGATTAAGCTCGGATAAAGCAGCACTGCGATCTTTCGCATCGAGGTGTCTCCTTTGATTTTTCAACGCAGGGCCCTGGCCGCCAGCAGATGCTGGCGGGTGATGAGAAGGAAAGCGAAGCAGCGCGGCTCGATTGACCCGCGCCGCTTCGAAATTGAATTAGGGTGTGCCGGACGGCGCCCCGGCGATCTCCCACGAGAAGCCGAGGAACGACGAAGCTGTTAGATCAATGGCAGGTTCTACCGTCGAATAGGATTGCACGTTGTCCTTGTAGACGGCGCCGTTGCCGTTAAATGTCGCAAACGTGTCCACACCATTGGGAGGGCACGCGACCATTCCAGCTCAGAGCCCCTTTGGCTGCCGCGGAATTCGGTCCTTCCACTGCAGCGCCGAGGAGGAACGGTGGCCCATTCGGCGGGACTGCAACGAGATTTGTTACCTGATGCTGCATGCAGAGCGGGAAGGTTCCGCCATCACCGACAATCAGCGAAGTGCCCCACGCGTTCGCCCCCAGTACGTTGGCTTGCCAGCGATTGCCGAAGGCGGCATACGCCGTCGAACTGGTCAGGTAGTCGTATTCATTCGCCATGATGACGAGCCCGCCGCCGTGCGACGTCGTGTCGTAGGTGTTCCACGGGAATCCAAATCCGAAGGGATCTTTGCCCGCTTGCGTCACTGCCTTGTCTAACTGTTTTTTCAGGTCGGCGAGCAACGCGGCTTCGGTGGTGGCAAGCCCAGTGGGGTTTCCGGCGAGTACAAAGGCGCGGTACAACTCGAAGTGCGCCAGGCCGCTTACGTCGTAGAGGTTCAGTGTGTCGGCAGCGTCATTCGGGCCGGTGATGTATGCGTTGGCCCACGTCGCCGCTTTCGGCAAGTAGTACATCGGATCGGTGTGAGGCAATCCCGGAGGCAGGCTGGTCGCGCCTTGCAGGGCGAAGTACAACTCGGTTGCGCCCAGTTCGAGATCATCGCGCCACTCGGTTTCAGGATAAAAATCAAACGGGCCGGCCGTCAGGAGATTTCCCGTCGGCGACGTGTTCGCGAGATCGAAGATGTGTTCCGCCGAGAGCAGGCACTGATTCGCATAAGCCGCATTGCTCGCCGCGAATACTTTGTAGCAGAGCGCAAAGTCCGCAGCCAGACGACCCGCGAGGTTGGGACTGATCGAGGCTCCCGAGCCGCCGGCTGCATTTAGAAACACGGGCCGGTGGCAGATGTACTGGTAAAGAGAGGTGCAGCCTTGATAGTTGTCGTCGGCCTGGGGCAGGCGCCAAATGTCGTGATCTCCAGCGTACTTGTTTCCACCCGACGCCACGGCGACCTGGTAATACAGCGTCTGCGTGCTGTCGACCCACATCTTCTGCAGCCAGTCGAGGCCAAACTTGGCCTCCGCTGTGAAGTTTGAGCCGCTTGATCCCGAGCCCATCTGTCCCGGAAAATCGCGCACTCCCGCCAGCATCATGGCGACGGTGTAGCTATGTGTTTCTACAAATTTCATGTAATCGCCGGCGTCCCACCAACCACCTGAAGCGTCGAGCACGACACCTGTCGGAGTCAAAGGGCCGGCGTTATCTTTTCGATTGAACGTCGGATTGAAGTACGCTGTTGCGCTCTCGTCGTTCAAATGCCCGGGTGCGGTGCGCAAGGAGTTCGGAATGTAGTTCGGACCATCGCGTGATGTTTCGTAGTAGAAGAGAGAATTCGCCAGCGGCGTCGCATAAAGGTTTGCTGCCGTGTCGATCTTGAACCCCGGAGAGGTCGCTGCGATAGGCGATGCTACAGAAATCGTGTATGTACCGGCTGTGGCCACGGAATCGAAGTCGAGCGCGTAAACACTGGAGAAGGTTCCCCAGGCCCCAAGACTCGTTCCAACCGAAGCGGAATAAACGGTAGTGCCGCTCGAGTTCTTGACCGCGAATGTTGCGCCGGTCTCAGCCGCGCTGGACATCAGATACGCGCGCTTCGTTGTGCTACTAGCGTATCCGACTTGATTGACTCGAATGAAGGCGCTGGTCGCGTTCGACACACCAGCGGCCGTAAAGATGGTGAGAGTGGTGAGGAAAGCATGGGAGAGCGCGCGGACGAAAGGGAACTTCCCTGTGTGACTTGCCATGGGGGATCCTCCGCCAGTGAACGGTTTTAATGAAACGCATGAATACTGATCAAGACCGGAGGGTTTGTCAATAGGGAAATCCCCGTAGAAGGAGTCGTTTGTTCTCAGGCGAGTGGCAGCTAAGGAAAGTTGGATAGCAATGGGTCTACTGCGGTGCTTCCCAATCCACTGCGTAGACGTCTTGCGTTCCGGTATCGCGGAGCAGCAGAGGCGAATCGTCCGGCATGAGAGCCAGGGCGCCGCCGTATCGTCCGGCGGTCACAAAATTTTTCAAGTCGACAACCGTTTCAGTTTTGTGGTCGCTGATTCGAATCCGGACGATTGCATCCCTCCCGCTGAAATCGAGAACGTAAACGTACTTGCCATCATGCGACCAGTTAAGCCAGCTCAACGAGCCGCTGGCCAATGGAGTCCACTTATTCGTTTGGAAATCAAACAGCAGCAGATTCTTCGAGTCCGCCGAGAACGCAGAGATGTAGCGACCATCCGGAGACCAGCGGGGTGAATAGAGTCCCTTCGAGTCGGGCAAATTTGAGGTTTGGCCGCTGGTGACGTCGAGAACGCGGACCGCCGACGAAGGATCGTTGGATTCGCCCGCGAAAACGATCTTGCTGCCATCCGGCGACCAGTTCGGGTCCAACTGCTGCTGGCGATCATTCGGGAGCAGCGGGCGCGGACTCCCCCCGTCCGGAGAAACCTCATAGATCCTGGCGGGTTTGTCGGCACTCAGCGCGAACTCAAAGAAGATGATTTTCTTGCCGTCGGGCGACCAGCGCGGCAGAACCGGATACATTGGCGGATAGGTCAACTGCAGGCGTTCGCTGCCATCCAGTTTGCTTCGCCACAGCGTGCCTTCTCGGTAAGAAACATAGGCCACCCACTGGCCGTCTTTCGAGAACGCGACGTATTCCGCGGAAATTCCGCCGAGAAATGGCGCGAACTGGCTAGACTTTGCGTCGTACCGCATGAGCTCGCCGCGGTACGCCTGACCAACCATGAAGATTTTCTTGCCGTCCTTGCTAGGAAGTGGCGACGATAAGAACAGCGGGCTGAAGGTTAATTGGATGGGCTTCGGTTCGGAGCGCAGGAATCCGCCAGATTTCGGAAGAGCCCAGATCTGACCTCCGGATTGAAAGACGAAATACTTTCCGCCTGGCGTCCATTTGCCGCAACACTCGTCGGGCGGATCGTGCCAGCCCGGAAGAATGCGATGCAGACCGCTCCCGTTTAGCGATACTTCCCAAGCCAAGCGCTGACCTACGGTTCCAGCAGTCTCGGTCGAGTCAAATCGCAACTGAGTGCCGTCGGGCGACCAAGTCAGATTGAGGATGTCGCCCCTCACACTCACGACTTTCCGCGACTCTGTTCCGTCGGCTTTGGCAACGAACAAATCGGTGAGGTTCGTGTAAGCGATCATCTTTCCATCTGGAGACCAAGCGGCGGTCTCTGCCACGAGATCCCCCAGCTTGCGCGGAGAACCTCCCAGGATCGGAATAGTCCACAGCGGGCCTTTGGGAGGAGCGCCTTGACCGTCCACGACGAGAAGTTCCGACCCATCCGGAGCAAGATCAACGGGCGCCATGTTGACCGAAGGAAGGATCGAGATTTGTTTCGGATTGCCGCCCGAGACCGACATTGCTTCGACGCCGTGGGATGCGAAGCTGCCCGCCCTTACTTCGCCCAACGCCAGATAGAGCCGCGAGCCGTCCGTGCCGATCACTGATTTTTGTTGGCCGTCATGCGTGAGCTGAACATAGTTTGCGACCGTGGGCGGGCGCGGCGGCTGCATCCAGAAATAAGCAAGCACCAAAGCGCCGAGCACAATCACAAGCGCCGCTGCGGCTAGCGCCAGCCGGGAACTGGGGCTTGCATCTCTCCGAATCGGATGCGCAGCGGTTGGCGATGAGACTCCGGGATCGGATAAGGCTTGCAGCGCGAATGCCAGGTCGGAGGCCGACTGAAAACGTTGCTCGGGATTTTTTTCCAAACAACGGCGCACCACTCTTTCCAGTGCGACAGGCGTGTCGGGCGAAAGCTGCGAGATCGGCGGCGGCTCTTCATTCAGAATCGCGCTCATGGTGTCGGCAGACGTTGGCCGCTCGAAGGTGCGCTTGCCCATTACCATTTCGTAGAGGATGGCGCCAAAGGCGAAGATGTCGGCGCGATGATCGGTGGCCAGCCCGCGCACTTGCTCGGGAGCCATGTAGCCCACGGTACCCATGGCCACTCCGGGCAGCGTGAGGGTGGGCGAGGCGTTGGCTACCGACTCTTTTGGTTGAATCAGCTTGGCCAAACCGAAGTCGAGAATCTTCACGCGCCCATCTTTGGTTACGAACAAGTTGTCGGGCTTGAGGTCGCGGTGGACAATTCCTTTTTCGTGCGCCGCCGCCAGGCCGTGTGCGATCTGGACTCCGTAGTCGATAGCCTTACGCAGCGGCAGAGGCGCTCGCCGGATGGTTTCGGTCAGCGTTATGCCATCGAGCAGTTCCGAAACAAGATAGGGCACACCCGCGTAGGTGCCCATCTGATACACCGCAAGAATGTTGGGATGATTCAACGCGGCTGCAGCTTTCGCTTCCGTCTCGAAGCGGTGCAAACGCTCCGGGTCCGAAGAGACTAATTGAGGCAGAATCTTGATGGCGACGTCGCGGTCCAGGCGCGAATCGCGCGCGCGGTAGACCTCGCCCATGCTGCCGGCGCCGAGAGGCGCAAGAATCTCATACTGACTCAGTTTTGTGCCAGAGGTCAGGGCCATTGGTGCGGCCATTATAGCCCCGCAGAATCCGGTTGCTATTGGCGATCTGGGGCGATTTCAGCGTGGGATATAGCTATCGAGTAGCGGCAAGATGGAATCAGAGAAGGGAAGAATGCGCTGCTGTGCAGCGTCCGGCGTCTCCCCAGGCTGGATCACGGTGGTCAGGCGCACCAATGCGCCATCGCTGCGGTTCATTTTGATGGAGTCGGCGACCAAATAGTATTTTGCCCAGTATTCACTGGCCACTCCGCGGTCATGCGCCCAGTACCAGTAGAGAACGATCTGGCGGGAATCTCCTTTGGCGATCACGTAACGGTTGGCCGGAAATGGTTCGTGGCCCGGCATGTTCAGAAGGACGCGGGTATTCTCAATCGGCGTCCAGCCTGCTCCGGGGAGGCAGTGCTGGGGCGAGTGAATAGTGTCACCCGCTCGCTGGCTCCGGAAGTAGGCGATGAAAAGTCCGATGCTGGGCTGGAATTTTTCCGGGTTCTGGTAAACGCGCAAAAGAAAATCGCCGGGCCCGAGGATATCGAGAACGTCTTTCTCAAGAGGAATGTCGCTGCTGCTCCATGCTCCCAGTTCTGCCGGAAACGATTGCAGCGGAAGCCGAGGGGGGAAGACCTCCCTACGCGAGCGCGCCTGCAGAAGGATCGCGGCGGACGCAATCAGGATTGCTGCCAGGATGAAACGTGGCGTGGAACTCTTCACGACTCATCCTCCTTCTGAGGCCATATTAATCCAATGAGGGCGTGCAGAGCATAAAGCATCACGAGCGAGACGACAAAGATGATCCATCCCCAGGACGCGTGGAAGTATCCTTCTGCCTTGTCGGCGTCCCAGTACTGGACAAGCAACCCGGTCCCGATAATGCGGACGCTATTGGCGGCGACTGCGATGGGCACTGATGCGAGCGCGAGCACCCAACGTACCCAGAGCCGTTTTTCCATCAGGTAGCTGTAAATGATGGCGAGCGTCACTAGCGACATGAGTGAGCGAATGCCGCTGCAAGCCTCGGCTACCTCCAGAGCCATCGCAGGCAGGTTGATCACGTTGCCTTCCCGCAAGATGGGAACTCCGAGCAACGGAAGAATAGCGGCGGCGACTTGAGACGCCAGCAATTGCAGCGGGAATGTGATCTTGTTGAAGACGATGGCAGGAATTGGGATCATGAGGAGCAGGAAAGCCCACGGGAAAAGCAGAGCCCGAAAGAAATTCCATCCCAGAAAAAGGATCACAATTCCAGCTATCAGCAGAAGGAGTGAAAAGCGCGCCAGAAACAGCTCGGCGCCCATCTGTCCGAGAATCAGAAGACTTAGAGCAAATGACAGCACCGCCAGACCGGTCCAGGACGGACGGGGAACCAGCCGGGCAAGGTGGTGCCGCTCCTGCCAGAGCACGAAGCCGGAGAAGAGAGGAACGAAAAAGCCGTGAGAAAAATTGGGATCGCTCCACCATTGACCCAGCAAGTGCACTATGGTGGTCCAGTAAAGCCAGAGGCAGAGAACTGCCAGGACCCCAACTTGCCAGAGCGGGATCACTCCCGGGAGAGCGGACGACTCGCGAGCAGTCGTGGAGTCGGGTTGCACCTGTTGGCTCACTAAGCCCTACGCCGTCGAGGAAGTTTGAGAATAAGCGAATTAGAGTGGCTGTGCAATGCAAACCCAACTACCCGCTGTGCCGCAGGAGTAACTTTCCGGGGTTCAATCGTTGCCCCCGATCCAAGCCAACGGTAGCGGTTCCTCTTCTAGAGAATGGTCTGGCCAATAGCGGCCTTCATCGCAGAAACTTACCGAGCCTAGGGCAAATGAGAAAAACTTTTCCCATATCTCCTGTTCAAATGATGGCACGAAGTCTGGATAATCGAGTATCAACCGCCCTTCTCGGGCTGTATGTTGTTGAAATCAAGTAATATAGTAATATACTGCGGTCAGCTCCAGTTCGTGAGACTCCTTGGCAAGAGTCGTGCTTAAGGAGAAGCAACCAACAACCGACCAGTCCCAACTACAAGAAGGGGAAAAGTGGGCAAATCATTGCCTAGTGCTGAGAGCGGACAAGGCCAAGCAGCCCTTGCGGCGCCGGCGGGACTCGCCTTTGTCGAAGGGGTGAGCGCCAGCATGCGTCCGGTCGAGGCTGTGATTCGGGAGCTTGCGCAGAGCGACGTTCCGGTCCTGGTACTGGCCGAGCCCGGGGCTGGTAAACATGCGACGGCGCAGCGAATTCATAGGATGTCGAAAAGAAGCGCACAACCTTTCCGGTGGTTTCAGTGTTCCAACGTGCGCCCCGATGATCTGGACGTTCTGCAAGACAACAGAGTGCCGCCCTCAAGTTCCGGAACCATATATCTGGAAGAACTCGCCGATTTGAGTGTCGAGGGCCAGGCGCGACTGTTCGAGGTGCTTCCGCAGTCCTCTGGGACTGAGGCAGGCGGCAAGGAACGTGCGCGGCTGATTTGTGGCAGTGCTCGCGACCTTGAAGTCGAAGTGAAACGCGGACGGCTGCGCGAGGATTTGTATTACCGCATTAGCGGAGTGTGTTTGCGTTTGCCTCCACTGCGGCAGAGAAAAGAAGATATTCCGTTCTTGATGGGTTATTTCCTGCGCAAGTATGCGCGGGATTTTCGCCGTGTGGTTCCCGACTTGAGCGCTGAGACGTTGCGTTTGTTTCTGGACTATGCCTGGCCGGGCAATCTGCGCGAACTGGAAGATGCAGCCCGCGTGCTGGTGGCGCTAGGAGATGAGCACGTGGCCTTGGGCGGTCTGCGCGCACTTCTGCGAAAGCCCGATACCGCCGGAAACGGGGCAGCGATTTCACTGAAGGCCGCTTCGCGGGCAGCCTCGCGAGAGGCGGAGAAGGAACTGATTCTGGAGGTGCTGACGCGTACTCGCTGGAACCGCCGGCGGGCCGCGAAGGAACTACAGATCAGCTACAAAGCGTTGCTCTACAAGCTGAAGCAAATTGGATATGAAGGTTACGGAGCATAGGAACTCCGCGGAGAGCTATGAAGAAAGCGATAAAACTTGCGGTGCTGATGGGGATCGGTTTGCTGGGGGCGGGAATGCTGGCGCAGACCAGCGACGCGGCCAAAGGCAACGACACCAAGGGCGCCAAGCCCGCTGAGGCAGTACAAGAGCCTGCAGGCGCGCCCGATTATGTGATCGGAGCCGACGACACTCTGCACATTTCGGTGTGGAAGGAGCCGGATCTTTCAGAAACGCTGCCGGTGCGTCCCGACGGCAAGATTTCCATGCCGCTGCTGAATGACATTCCGGCGGCGGGACTGACTCCGCTGCAACTAAGAGATTCGATCACGGAGAAGCTGAAGAAGTACATTGCCGATCCACGGGTGACGGTGGTCGTGACGGCGATGAACAGCCGACGTATTTTCGTGACCGGAGAGGTAATGCACACCGGACCGATGGTGTTGCTGCCGCACATGACGATGTTGCAGGCGTTGGCGCAGGCGGGCTTCACGCAGTTCGCCAATCCAAAAGAGATTTACCTGCTGCGGACCGAGAACGGGAAGCAGCAGAAATTGCCGTTCAATTACAAGGAAGTGGTGAAAGGAAATCATCCGGAACAGAACATGGAATTGAAACCGGGCGACACGGTCGTGGTTCCGTAAGGAAAGTGATGAGCAAACTTCAGAGCATATGGATTCTGAGCATGCTGGCCTTCGCGCTGAGTGGAGCGTGGGCTCAAGACACTTCCACGCCGCCAGCAACCGAGACTCCTGCGCAAAGCACTCCGCAGGAACCGGTGCCGGCGTATGGCCAGGAGAATGCGCCGCGCCGATCAGCGAGAATCCGCCTCTTTCCGGGTTGGATTTGCCTTCACTGGAGCCGCATGCAGCGCCGTTGAGTTACCTGCAGCCGGGAGCGACAGTCAGCGAGTCGGCGGATTCGAATATCGGCAGTACATTGGGGGGCTGCCAGTCTTTCACTTCCGTCAGTCGCGGCACTGGGAAGCGTGACGCTGAAACGATTGTGGAGCCACTACGACCTGGCGCTCGACTATATCGGCGGCGTCGGCTACTACGACCAGCAGGGACAAGGCTTCAAGGCACTGCAACAGATGGATCTTGACCAGAAGATTACCTGGAAGCGGGGACAATTGTCATTGCGCGACAGCTTCAGCTATCTGCCTGAAGGAAACTTCGGGGGAGCCTATGGTTCGACTCGGGTCGCAGGGCATCTCGTCGCTCGGAAACACCTCTTTTGGAGGTTTTTGGGGCGGCAGCAGTCTGGGGACGTTGGGACTGACTCCGCGCATTCTGAACGTGAGCCTGGCGGACATCTCCGAAAATCTGACACCCAAGTCGGCGATCACAGCCGCGGGCGGATACGCCTTCACGCATTTTTACGGAAATGATATTTCGACGGGCGCTCCTTTCATCGGCAGTTCGCAGGTTTCCGCTCAAGTGGGATACAACCGGATCCTCACGTCGCATACGCAGATCGCACTGGTGTACGGATATCAGGGATTCGATTTTTCAGTCGTGGGAACCGCATTTCATTCCCACATTATTCAAGGGATGTACGGACATCGGATTTCCGGGCGGATGGATTTGCTGCTCGGGGCAGGGCCGCAGATCACTCTTATCAAGCGCGGTTTGCAGCGATCCTCGATCTTTTAGCCGGCAATCTCCACTGCGGCACGGATCAAAGCGGGAACGTCACAGGTTCGATTCCAAGACACGAAGCTCGGCGTGGCGGCCCAGGCACGGCTGCGCTACAAGTTTCCGAAGACTTCTCTCGATCTGTCGTATCAGCGTTTCGAGACCAGCGGGTCGGGATTGTTTGCGGGTGCGCAGAGCGACATTGTCCGCCTGAGCGCGGACCGTCCTCTGTCGCGCGTGTGGAGTGCCTTTCTCGACATCGGATATTCGCGCAACGACCGACTGCAGACGTCTCACTGCGCAACAGCGGCGACGTGCGTTTTCCAGAACCAGCCCAACCCCGCAGGCTTGCCATGTGTCCGGCGGATGATGCGAACACCTACACCTATGGTTTTGGCGGCGGAGGGTTGCACCGCGCGTTCGGGCGCGATTTCCACGCGTTTGTCAGCTACCAGTTCAACGAGTTGTCGTTTGACCATTCGTACTGTGGTGGACTGCCGGCATGCAATCGGATTTCGAATCGACAAGTTGTGACATTCGGATTGGATTGGACTCCCCGGCCGATCCGGATTGACTGATTTTCAGGGTCGCGTGCGCTTCCATATTGGCAAGAGTCTAGGGCGGCGCTAACGGCCAGAAACGGATACGAGGATGATTGAGAATCGCGAATTGACGATGGACGACTATCTGGCGATGTTGCGCCGGCGGGCGAAGGTGATTCTGATTCCGGCGCTGCTGGCGCCCTGGTGGGATTTCTGGCTTTCGTACGCCTTCACGCCAAGTACACCTCGCAGTCGCTGATCCTGGTGGAAGGGCAGAAGGTGCCGGAGAGCATGGTGCAGCCGGTGGTCTCGGAGGATCTGACGGCTCGCATGGCCACACTGCAGCAGCAGGTACTGAGCCAGAGCAATCTGCAGCCGGTGGTGGAACGGGTGTTTCCGGGCAAGAACAGCCAGCAGCAAGGCGAGATCATCGACACCATCCGGCTCAACATGCAACTGGAGCCGGTGGTGACGGACCTGTCGCAGATCGGGCAAGAAGAAGCCGGGGTCGCAGAGCAGTCCGGTGCCGGGTTTCTACGTGAACTACACGGCCCCGAACCCGCGCGAAGCGCAGCAGATCTGCACCGAACTGACTTCGCTTCTTGTGGACGAGAACCTCAAATCAATTCAGGCGGCGGCGAGCGGCACCAGTGATGTTCTGAGCAAAGGGATTCGAGGACGCCAAGAACAATCTGGACGAAATGGACACGAACTGGCGGCGTTCAAGAAGCAATATGTGGGACAGCTTCCGGGAGACGAAGAGAACAATCTGAAAATTCTGATGGGTTTGAATTCGCAACTGGAAGCCAATACGCAGACGCTGAACCGGGCGCAGCAGGATAAGGCTTACACCGAGTCGATGCTGGCGCAGCAGTTGGCGGCGTGGCAAGTCGTCGCAGTCTTCGACCAATCCGGAGACGCTGCAAAAGCAGTTGTCCGACTTGCAGTCGCAGCTTCTCGAGCTGCAGGCGCGCTACACCGACGATCATCCGGATGTGATCAAAACCAAGGCCGACATTGCGGAAGTGAAGAAGAAGCTGGCTGAGGTCAACAAAGCATCGGCTGATGCCGGAGATGCCAGCAACGAAAAGGCTTCGGCGATCGGAACCTCCCGAGATTCGCCAGTTGCGGTTGCAGATTCACCAGTATTCGGCGATCTCACTCGCGGCCGCCACGCGCGACCAGAAACGTCTGCAGCAGGAAATCGCGACGTACCAGGGACGAGTATCGCTGAGCCCGGCGATCGAAGAACAGTACAAGGCGATGACTCGCGACTACGACAACGCGCAGAAGAACTACCAGGACCTGCTGGCCAAGAAGAGCACGGCCGATCTGACCGTCAAGATGAACAACCAGTCGGAAGGGGAGCGGATGTTCTGCTGAATCCCGCGAACCTGCCGGATTCGCCAAGTTTCCCGAATCGTTTGTTCTTTGCGCTCGGTGGATTGGGCGCAGGTTTGGGCCTGGGAATCGGGCTGACCATGTGGCTGGAATTGCGCGACAAATCCATTCGCACCGAGGCCGATGCCGAAGCAGCTCTGGAGTTGCCGATGCTGGTGGCGGTTCCGTGGGTTGGAGCGGCCGCTGGCGTGGAGAAGAACGGCAAATTGAAGTTCTGGAACCGGAACAAGAGTCCGGACGAAGATAAAGAAACGGTTGGCGTGTAAGGCAGTCAGCTCCCAGGGACAACTATGTACAAAGAGTTCTACGGACTACGGGCGAACCCGTTCAACGTCAATCCGGATCCGCGTTATCTGTTTCTGACGCGGCACACGGAAGAGGCGCTGGCGTGCCTGACCTATGGAATCCAGAGCCGCAAAGGTTTCGTGCTGCTCACCGGCGAAGTGGGCACGGGCAAGACCACGCTCATCAACAAGCTGCTGGAGTGGCTGCGCCTGCAGCAGGTGGCGACGGCCTTCATCTTCAACTCGCGCCTGAACGTGCCGCAGTTTCTGGATTACATGATGGCGGACTTCGGCATTCCCTGCGATTCGAAGGCGAAGAGCCAGATCCTGCTGCGGCTGTACAACTGGCTGCTGGATCGCTACCGGGCGGGGGAGACGGCGGTGCTGATCGTGGATGAGGCGCAGAATCTCTCCGACGAAGTGCTGGAAGAGATCCGCATGCTGACCAATCTGGAGACGTTCACGGAAAAGCTGCTGCAGATCGTTCTGGTGGGACAGCCGGAACTGGAACAGAAGCTGAAGCAGCCGCAGTTGCGGCAGTTGCGGCAACGGCTGACGCTGCGCGCCAAGACGCACGCTTTGACGCTCGACGAGACCAAGGCGTACGTGCAGCAGCGTTTGCGCATCGCGGGTTCGAACGGGCAGCAGATTTTCGATCCCGAGGCGCTGGTGGCGATTCACCGTTACGCGGCCGGAATTCCGCGCGTGATCAACCTGATCTGCGAGCACTGCCTGGTGAGTGCGTTCGTGGATCAGCAGAAAGCTGATCGGGCCGACGGTGGTGGATGCCGTGGCACGGGATTTCGATCTGGGCGAGAACCATTCGTCTGCGGCGTTGACAGTACCGCCGCCGGCTCCCGGGTCCCGACAAGTTCGACTTGGTGGAAGCGTTGCGATCGCTCGCTACGCTGGCCGACCGTTTGCGCGAGCCGGAAGAGAAAGAGACCTCCCCGACGAAAGGAAACTATGAGCCGAATTCATGAAGCATTGAAGAAAGCCGAGCAGGAACGGGCAGCGACCCAGGGAGGTGCGGTGCAGCCCAGCTTCAGCGACGACCCCGGTGGCCGAGTCCACCGGTGTATCGACGCGCCAGCCTCGATGATGGCGGCTCGTGGCAACGTTCGAACCCGGGTGCTGCCGGCCTTCGCCAGCCCGTTCAGTCTCGACACGCTGCTGGCTCGCTGCCGCGCAGATGGAATGGAAACCGGACCTGGCAACCATGCTGTTCTTGAACGGCGACGACAGCGCGCGCGGCACGGAGGAATTCCGCACTCTGCGCTCGCGCCTGTATCACCTGCGCGAGAAGATGACGCTGAAGACCCTGCTGGTGACCAGCGCGCTGCCGAAGGAAGGCAAGTCGTTTACCTCGGCGAATCTGGCGCAGGTCATGGTGCGGCAGCACGGACGCCGGGTGTTGCTGATCGATGCCGATCTGCGCGGACCGCGGCTGCACCTGATGCTGGGCACGACTTCGGGTCCGGGGCTCTCCGACTATCTGCTGGGAAGAAACGATGAGTTTTCCATCATGCAGCGCGGGCCGATGGAGAATCTGTTCTTCATTCCGAGCGGAACTGGCATCGAAGATCCGGCGGAACTGGTGGGCAACGGACGACTGAAAATGCTGCTGCAGCGGGTGGAACCTCTGTTTGACTGGATCATCATTGATTCGCCGCCGGCTGTTCCGGTGTCCGATGCGAGCGTGCTGGCCAAGGCTTGCGATGGCGTGTTGATGGTGGTGCGCTCGAATTCGACACCGTCCGATGTGGCGCGCAAAGCGCGCCAGGAATTTCCCGACCAGGCGCTGGTCGGCGTGGTGCTGAACGGAACCAGCGACGAAGCGCTCCCTACGCGCGTTATTACTACGAGGCGTACCAGAAGAAGCCAACCACGACCAAGGCCTAGGGGGAGTAGACGTGATCCGGCTCTTCAATGTCTATTACCCGGTGCGAACACTGGTGCTTCTGGTGGTGGAGGCCCTGATCGTCGGGTTTTCGTTTCTCCTGGGGACGTTGTGCGAATCTCGGTTGGCTGGAGTTTAACAACGAGCTGTTTATCGAAGGCGGATATCTCAGAATTTTGTGCGTAACCGGGATCGTGTTGCTGCTTTCGCACGGGTTCGATCTCTACGACACGTCTCAACTGAGTGCCAAGTTGGATCAGGCATTCCGTCTGTTCTTCGTGCTGGGCCTGGTGGCCTGGCTCTGGCGGCTGTCGATCACTTTGTCCCTGGCTTTCTGCCCGGCAGGTGGTCTTCACTTCTCGGGCATCGGCATTCTGACTTTCGCCCTCTTCTGGCTGGCGAGCGGCGTACTCCTGGATCGTGCAGCCAGCCATATTTCCGGGAGCGGGTTTACGTCCTGGGAACGGGAGACCGGGCGCAGCGGTTGGTTCGAGGGATTGCGGCAGCGCTCGGAACTGGGGATTGAAGTTGTGGGATGGACCGGCAACTTCGAGGGTGAGCTTGACGCGAGAGACCGTTGGCGCACATCTGGTTGAATCTGGCACGGGAGAACGGCGTGCACCGAGTGATTGTCGCGATGCCAGACCGGCGGGGCACGCTTCCGGTCGACGAGTTGCTGGCTTTGCGGCTGGCCGGTGTGAAGGTGGAAGAAGCGACTTCGTGGCTGGAGAAGATTTCGGGACGAATTGAAGTCGAGCAGCTCTATCCGAGCTGGCTGATTTTCGCGGATGGATTTCGCTTCAGCGGGTTCTTCCGGCTAATGCGCCGGTTTCTCAATTTTTCGGTGGCGCTGATCGGGCTGGTGTTTTCCTGCCGCTGTTGCCCTTCATTGTGCTGGCGGTGAAGTTGGACTCTCCGGGGCCAGTGCTGTACCGGCAGAAACGCGTGGGCCGGGGCGGAGACGATTTTCTATTGCTACAAGTTCCGCACCATGCGCCAGGATGCCGAGGCCGATACGGGCGCGACCTGGGCAACCGATGACGATCCGCGCATCACGCGAGTGGGCAAATTTCTGCGGGCATCCCGACTGGATGAGATTCCGCAGCTGTGGTGCGTGCTGAAGGGCGACATGCATTTTGTGGGGCCGCGTCCGGAACGTCCGGAGTTCGTGGAGTGGCTGAGCCAGGAGATTCCGTATTACGGCGTGCGCCACATGGTGCGACCGGGAATTACGGGCTGGGCGCAGGTGCAGTACAAGTACGGCAACACGCTCGAAGACGCTCGCGAGAAGCTGCAATACGATTTGTTCTACATCAAGAACGCCTCCCTCGGCCTGGATCTGTTGATCTTGTTCCAGACCATCAAGATCGTGCTGCTGGGCCGGGGCGCGAAGTGAAGGCCGCATTCTGGTGCGCGACGGCGCTTGTTTTCTACGCCTACTTGGGATACGCGGCATGGTTGTGGGTGTATAGCCGGGTGCGTCCATGGCCGTTGCGGCGTGGGCCGCATGTGCCATTCGTCTCCGTCGTGATGGTGGTGCGTGACGAAGAAAAGGCATTGCCGCGCAAACTCCAGAACCTGGCGGCGTTGGACTATCCGCAGGATCGTATGGAAGTCGTGGTGGTGTCGGATGGTTCTCAGGACTCCACGGAGAGGATTCTTTCCGCGGCGGCAAAAGAAGCTGGCTGCCGTGCGCTGATCTTCTCTGAGCGGAAGGGCAAGGCTTGCCGGTTGAATGATGCGCTTGCTGTGGCCCGGGGAGAGATCGTGCTCTTTGTGGATGCGCGACAGGAGATCGAGCGCGATGCGCTGCGGTTGCTGATGGAGAACTTTGTCGAGGACACGGTGGGATGCGCCAGCGGGGAATTGATGCTGGGCGATGCGAATTCGGGCGAGGCTGAAAAGGGCATGGGGATCTACTGGCGGGTCGAAAAAAGGATCCGTGAACTGGAGAGCGCATCGGGCTCAGTGGTGGGCGCTACCGGCGCTCTCTATGCCGCGCGGCATGCCTTGCTTGAGACGCTGCCGGCGGAGACCATTCTCGATGATGTATTCCTTCCGCTGTGCGTCGCGCGAAGGGGCGCGCGCGTTGTTTTTGACGGTCGCGCGCGAGCATGGGACAGTCCCGATCTCGGCGCGGGAAGAGAGTTTCGCCGGAAAGTGCGCACGTTGACCGGAAATTATCAGTTGTTGCAAATCGCGCCGTGGTTGATGAAGGGAGAGAATCCGTTGCGATTCCGCTTTATCAGTCACAAACTGCTGCGGCTGGTGGTGCCGTTTGCGCTGGCGGCAATGCTGGTCACCTCGTTGTTGATAGCGCAGCCTTTTTATCGCGTCGCGTTATTCGCACAGTTGTTTTTTTACGCACTGAGTCTTCTGGCGCTGACGGGAGTGCGGCTTGGACCCCTGGCGCGAGTAGCAAATGCCGCGCTCACGTTGATCGTTCTCAATTCGGCTGCGGTGGTGGCTTTGGCAACTTCGTGACCGGCCGGAAAGAGGTGTGGATCCGGTGAAAATTCTTTGGGTCAAAGCGAACAAGTTGTTGCCGGTACACAGCGGGGGCGATATCCGCTCGTATCATCTTGCACGCGTCTCTGGCGGCGCGGCACGAGTTGGTTTTCTTTTCCTACTACGACGGTGCGCCGGATGCCGAAGTACGAGCGGGAACTAGGAGAGCACTTGCCGGGCGCCGTCTGCGTGTGCACTAGAGCGGCAGGAGTCGAAGTCCGCGCGACTCCTGGATTATCTGATGACGGCTGCCGAGCGGCGCTCCTTACGCGGTGAGCCGCTTTCAATCTTCCGCGGGTGCAGGAAGCGCTGCAGGGCTGGTTCGACGAGAAACGATTCGATGTCGTGGTTTGCGATTTCCTGGATGCAGCGATGAATTTTCCCGCCGTGTTCGGGCTCGCCGACCGTTCTGTTTCAGCACAATGTGGAAAGCGAAATCTGGCGTCGCCATGCCGAGACGGAGACAAATCCTGCGAAGCGCCTGATGTACAGCATGGAATTCAAAAGGATGCTTGCCTACGAGGAAGCGGCCGTCAAGAGGTTTCATCACGTCATTGCAGTATCAGAGCATGACCGGAAGCTGATGTGCCGGTGGGTGGAGCCGGCGCGTGTGACGGTAGTTCCTACCGGAGTTGACCTGCAGCAATATGTACCCGATGATTCCGGGAGCGAACCGGAGCCGTTGGTCATGTTTGTCGGCGCGATGGATTGGGAGCCGAATATTGATGCGGTGGAATACTTCTGTAAGGAAATTTGGCCTCGGTGCTGACCCAGATTCCGGCCGCGCGGTTCCGCATTGTCGGACGCAATCCCGACCGAAGAGTGCAAAGTCTCGCCAGTAGTTCAGTGGAGGTGACCGGTCGAGTGCCCTCCGTGATCAATCACTTGAGGGAGGCAGCGGTGGTCGTGGTTCCGCTGCGTATTGGCGGAGGAACGCGTCTGAAGATTTATGAAGCGATGGCCGCGGGCAAGGCGGTGGTTTCGACGTCGGTGGGAGCCGAGGGGCTGGATGTTCATCACAATCACGACATTGTTCTCGCAGACACGCCCCGAACATTCACCGACTCGATCGTGAGATTGTTGCTGGACAGCCCACTAAGGAAGCGCTACGAACGTTCGGCCGCAGAACTGGCAGCGAAGTACGGATGGGAGGCGGTCGGGCAGAGACTTGAAGCAGTGCTGGAAAGGGTCTCAAATTCGGGGAGAGTACTGACGACGGAAAGGTTTGCGGAACCCTTAACTCCCTCCGCAAGCGGACCGATCGCATGAGAGGGAGCTTGAGCGAAGCAACGCCAGAAATCGCGGGAAGAGCTCAGACCGTTCAAACGGGCCCAACACTCAGCGGAGCTTTCTTCTGGCTCACTGCTTTCTACGTAGTTTACTGTGCACGCCCCGAAGACTGGATCCCCGGGCTGACTTATATTCCCCTGGCTAAAATCACTGGAATCCTTGCGTTCGTGGGCCTGCTGACAAGTCTGGGCAAGACACAAAGAAAATTTAAGGATCTGCCGCGAGAATCATTTTATCTGCTGGCCATGATCTGCGTGCTGCTTTTGTCGGCGGTGTTCTCACCCGTCTGGCGCGGCGGCGCACTAAGTCATACGCTGGACTTTGCCAAGGTTTATGTGGCATGGGTGCTCACGTTCTTGTTGGTTACCAATTTCCGGAGATTGCGGCGCATCATCTATATCCAAACGGCCTCGGTGGTGGTAATCAGCGTGGTATCGGTCATTAAGGGGCATTCGCGACCGAGGCTCGAAGGTGTAATCGGTGGAATCTATTCCAACCCCAACGATTTGGCGTTTGCGGTTGTGATCACGCTACCGTTTTGTCTGGCCTTCCTTTTGACCTCGAAAAGCGCCTTAGCCAGGGTGTGTTGGTTGGGAGGGATTCTCATCATGGCCCTCACGCTCTTTATGACAGCATCACGTGGCGGATTCGTAATGCTGGTCATTTCCGGGACTGTGTGCTTGTGGCATTTTGGCGTGAGAGGGCGGCGAGTGTCCTTGATCATAGCAGCGGGATTTACCGTGATCTTGTTGCTGGTCGTGGCTGGTGGGCCTTTGATGAGGCGCATGGGCGCAATTTCCGGGGACGTCGGCTCGCAGGAAGAGGCCAGGGCCTACGGATCGTACGAGCAGCGAACGTATTTGATGAAACGCGCGCTGCAGGGCATTGAGCAATATCCGATCCTGGGTATGGGCGTGAAGAATTTTCAGATCTATTCCGGCGTGTGGCGCGACGTACACATGACTTATCTGCAGATCGCCGTAGAAGGAGGACTTCCTTCTCTGATTCTGTATTTGTTGTTCTTCGGTCGGGGATTCGGGAATTTGAGGAAGATGCTCCGCAAAAAGGATCTGGACGAACACACGACATTGCTCGTAGGAGCGTTACACAGTTCGCTGATCGGCTTCATCGTGGGGATCCTTTTTGGACCCGAGGCATACCAGTTTTTCCCATATTTCGCTATTGCGTACACATCTGCTCTGGTAGCGACTGTGGATGAACAAGAACGCGGCATAGACCTGAGTGTTCAGAAGACCCGAATCCGTGGTCGTTTTGCAGATTTGCGCACCCGCAATCAGAATCCGGAGGAAATCACCCTGGTCCAATGATCAAACGGATCGGGCGCCTGGCTTAGGGCGGTGCCGAACCAAGGACGGTGAGTCAACGTATTTGCGACGAAGTGTGAAGTCACGATCTCAGGTTTTTGCGAGGTCGAAGAGGGATAAAGTATGTGTGGAATAGCGGGCATAGTGAGCGCGGTCGCCGGCGACGAGATCGACGCCGAGGTAATTCACCGCATGTGCCAGGCTATCGTGCATCGGGGGCCGGATGACGAAGGACTTTTCGTTAAGCAGGGAACGGGTTTGGGGATGCGGCGGCTGAGCATCATCGACCTATCCGGCGGACACCAGCCGGTTTTTAACGAAGATCGGACGGTTTGGATCGTCTTCAACGGGGAAATCTACAACTTTCCCGAACTGCGCGAAGACCTGATCAAGCGCGGCCACGATTTTTATACCCACAGCGGATACGGAAGTGATCGTTCATCTCTACGAGGAGATGGGACGCGGATTGCGTGAGCAAGCTTCGCGGGATGTTTGCGTTTGCGCTTTATGACGAGCGCCGCCGCAAGCTCCTTCTGGCACGCGACCGGCTCGGGAAAAAACCACTGCACTACGCGCTGCAGGGTCAGCGCCTGCTGTTCGGATCGGAGATCAAGTCGATTCTGACGGTGGCTCCGGAACTGGCGACCGTCAATCAACAAGGCTCTCCTGCAGTACATGTATTTCGGCTACGTTCCCGATCCTCTGACGGCGTTTAGCGACGATTCAGAAGCTGCCACCCGGGCATCTGCTTGAATTTGAAGACGGCAAGATCGAAGTACGACAATATTGGGATTTGCCGCAGTACGGCACGCATCCGACCGCGGAGCGAAGAAGAATGCCTGGAGGAAATGGAGTACCGCCTGGCGGAAGCGGTCCGTATCCGTCTGATCTCGGACGTCCCGCTGGGAGCACTGCTGAGCGGCGGCACGGATTCATCGACCGTAGTCGCGCTTGATGGCGCGGGCGAGTTCGAAACCGGTCAAGACCTTTGCAATCGGGTTTCGTGACCAGGACTTCAACGAAGCGCAGTACGCACGAATCGTCGCCAAGAAATTTGGCACCGACCACCACGAATTAATCGTCGAACCCGATGTGCTGGAGACGGTGGAGACGCTGACAAGTTCACTGGAAGAGCCGTTTGGCGATTCCTCAATGTTGCCTACCTACTACGTGTCATGCATGGCAAGGAAGCACGTAACGGTGGCGCTTTCCGGTGACGGTGGCGACGAGATCTTCGCTGGATACGACCGGTACAGGATCCATTTGCGCCGAAATGCACTTGAGCGAGTTCCGAACTGGGCGCGTCGTTTTTACCGGGAACAAGGTTTATCCACGCCTGCCCGGTGACGTGCGGAGGAAGAAATTTTCTTATAACGTCTCGCTGCCGTGGCAAGAGCGCTATGTCGATGGGATCTCGTTCGTACCGTCGTTTGAACGGGACATGCCGCTGCTGTCGGATGAATTCCGGGCGGTCCTGCAACACGACGGCAATCCTCAAGAGGTGATGTACCGGTATTTCGATCAGGCGCCGGCGCACGATCCCGTCAGCCAGATGCTGTATGTGGACACGAAAACGTACATGGTCGCAGACATCCTGACGAAGGTGGATCGGATGAGCATGGCGACTTCGCTCGAAGTACGGGTTCCGATTCTCGATCACGTGTTTGTGGAATGGGCTACCGGATTGCCGGTCGGATTGGAAGATCCGCGAAGGGAAGCAGAAATACATTCTCCGCAAACTTGCCGAGCGGGTCGGAGTGCCGCGGGAAGTGCTGTACCGGCCGAAACAGGGGTTCGCCATGCCGCTGGTGCACTGGATGAAGCACGAGCTGAAGGAATTGATCATGACCGTGCTGCTCGATCCGAGAACACTGCAGCGCGGGTACTTTGAGCCTGCGCGCCGTGCGGCAGTTGCTGGAAGAGCATTTTCGCGGGAAGCGTGATCACTCGGGCCGAATCTGGCGGTTGTTGATGTTCGAGTTGTGGCATCGCAATTACCTGGAGAGAATCCGGGCTACGGACCCGAACCATCGAGTGCCTACCGCGTGACGCGGACGGCTGGTACGCTGCGATGAGTTCGCTGATCGATAGCAAGGGCGGGTCCGTGACCCAGTTCGCTCCGCCCGTGCATTCTCAATCCGGTTCTGCGCCGATGTTTTCTGAGTCAGTTTTTCTGATGATCAATACGCTCGAGACGGGCGGCACGGAGCGGCAATTCGTCGAAATGGCGCGTGCGCTTCGGGCGGATCATGTTCCGGTGCATGTGGGGTGCGTGCGCAAAAAGGGATCGCCTTCGCGGATGGATTGGGTAGTTGCTGAATTCCGGCTTGGCGGCAGTTTGTACGGGTTGCAGTCGATGAGAAGCCGGTGGCGCTTGCAACGTCATTTGCGGAAGATCGGCGTCGCGGTGGCGCATTCCTTCGATTTCTATACGAACCTGACCATGATTCCGGCCGCGAAGCTGGCCGGAATTCCTGCAGTGATCGGCAGTCACCGCCAACTTGGAGATTTGCTGACTGCCGGCGCAGTTCCGCGCGCAACTGGCGACGTTCCGGTTGTGCGATCGCGTGGTGTGCAATTCGCACGCGGCAGCGGAGCGGTTGTTGCAGGCTGGCTTGCCGGAGCGCAAGGTGGTGGTTATTGGCAATGCTTTGCCGCCGGAGGCGTTTGCCGAGGTTGACGCCGGCGTTCAGCCGTGCAGAGGGGACACTTCGGATCGGCATGATCGCGCGTATGAACGCGCAGTACAAGAATCATCGCGCATTTTTGTGCGGGCGGCAAAGCGGTTGAGCGAGAGATTCCCCAATCTTGATTTCGTGCTGGTGGGGGATGGGCCACTTCGAGCTGAACCTGGAAAAAGAGGTGTCGCGACCTCGGGCTGGACGGGAAGGTCCAGTTCTGGGGTGATCGCAGCGATATACCTGCGGTGCTCGCTTCTTTCGACGTCTCGGTGGTGCCGTCGACTTCGGAGAGTTTGTCGAATGTCATGCTGGAATCGATGGCTGCCGGAGTGCCTGTGGTCGCGACCGCGGTCGGCGGGAAGTGTCGAAATCGGCGACGACGGTCGCGCCGTGCTGGTTCCTGCGAATGACGAACAGGCGTTGGCGGCTGCGTTGGCGAGCTGGTCGAGAGATGCGGATTTGCGCTCGGCATGGCGCACGGTGCTCGAGACTCTGTGCGCTCGAACTTTAGCATGGAACGTGTGTGCCGGCAGTACGAGCAGCTATACGCCGATGTGCTGAGTGCGCGGCGGGAGTCTGCGGCGTCCAGCGAATGGCGCAGGATCGCGAGGGCGATCCAGAGCGGCGATCCGGGTTGCTTTTGTCGCTCCTTCGCTGCGGTATGTCGGCGGGCAGGCGGTGCAGGCTGATCTGTTGATGCGCAACTGGAAGTCACGATCCGGATGTCGCCACGAAGTTTGTCGCGGTCGACCCTCGTTTTCCAGTTGGACTAGGGTGGGCGGAGCGAGTGCCTTTGCTGCGCACCGTCTTGCGCGAGCCGCTTTATGCCTGGAACTTGTGGCGCGGTCTGAAGGATGTGGATGTAGCGCACATTTTCTCGGCTTCTTATACGTCTTTTCTGCTGGCGCCTCTTCCCGCGTGGCTGGTGGCGCGAATGCGAGCCAAGAAAACTCTGATCAACTACCGCAGCGGCGAGGCGCGGGATCATTTGCAGCGGTCACGGATAGCGCGCCGTGTGCTGCAGGGCACCGACGAACTGGTAGTGCCATCTGGATACCTCGTCGAGGTTTTCAGGAAGTTCGGACTGACTGCGCAGATTGTTCCGAACATCATCGATCTGTCGCAGTTCAAGTTTCGGATTCGTCGGCCGTTGCGGCCTCATCTGATTTGTACTCGCGGGTTCCATCCCTACTACGGGATCGACGTTGTGGTGCGGGCTTTTGCGGAGGTGCAGAGATTGTATCCTGACGCGCAACTTGATCTGGTTGGCGGCGGAACGCTGGAAGGCAGCATTCGCGATCTGGTGGAGCAGTTGAATTTGTCGAACGTTAATTTTGCTGGGAGTGGCATCGCGGCAGGAAATCGGCGGGTTTTACGATCGCGCGGACATTTTTGTGAACGGCTCGAATCTGGACAACATGCCGGTTTCGGTGCTCGAGGCCTTTGCGGCCGGAACGCCGGTCGTGACGACCGAACCCGAAGGCATGAAGTTTATCGTTTACGCATGAGCGCACCGGACTGCTCTCGGAGCCCGGAGATGCCGGCTGCCTTGGCGAAAAACATTCTGCGCGTTCTGCGGGAACCGGAACTGGCCGCACGACTCTCGCAGAATGCTTTTGAGGAATCGAGCCGCTACCGCTGGACGGCCGTGCGGGAACAATGGTTGCGGGTGTATGCTCGACCTCGTTGCCACGAGTCGGACTCACTTGATAGGGCGATGGCCCGGTCGAGATAGCGTGCAAGAGTGAATACGAGCAAAAGAATGATCTCTCAGCAACAGGAGACGAAACAGGGAGTGCGGAACATGGCCGAGCGCAGCCGCAAGAATGCTCCAGTGTTTGTGCTCGGTTGCCCTCGTTCGGGAACAACGGTGTTGTATCACATGTTGTTGTCGGCCGGCGGGTTTGCTGTGTACCGGTCCGAGTCCAATGTCTTCAATTTGCTGGCGCCGCGTTTCGGAGAAATGCGTTCGGCCAGCGATCGGAAGAAATTGCTGGATGCGTGGTTGAACAGCATGCTATTTCGGGTGTCAGGATTGGATGCGGCGAGGATCACGGCCAAAGTTATGGAAGAGTGCCACAGCCCAGGAGACTTCCTGCGCATCGTGATGGGAGAGGTTGCACAGAGCCAGCGACGTGGAGCGCTGGGCGGATTGCACGCCCGAGCATCTTCTGTATATGGCTGGAAATCAAACGCCAGATTCCTGACGCCTTGTTCATCCACATTATTCGCGATGGACGCGATGTCGCGCTCTCGTATTTGAAGCAAGGATGGTCGTACCCGCTGCCCTGGGAGAGACACGAACACTTAGGTGTTGCCGGACTGTACTGGAAGTGGATTGTCGGCAGGGGGCGAGAGAGCGGGAGAGATCTAGGCGATGACTATCGCGAGGTTCGATTTGAAGAACTGGTACGCATCCGCAGGAGACCTTGTCAGGATTCGGTGAGTTCATTGACCACGATTTGAACTATGAAACGATTCAGACGCGCTGGCGATCGGCTCAGTCAGCGAGCCCAATACTTCGTTTGGCGCGGAGGCAGGTACGTTTGATCCGGTGGAGCGCTGGCGGACCAAGATGTCGCCGCAAGGAACTGGCGGACTTTGAGGCTCTGGTGGGAGATCGTCTGCAGGAACTGGGCTATCCGCTGGCTTCGGCGGGAGGAACATCGAGCCTGCGTGCGATTCGGTTGCGGACTACGTATCTCACGATGTTTCCCGTCAAGCAATGGTTGAAAGACGCACACACCGCTGGGGCGGAAGGTGCGGTTGGGGCGCATCCAGGTTGAGCATCGCCCTTCGCATTGATCCTTTCTGATCGGAGTGATGTAGGTTGGCTGGCATGTGACTATATGCGAGGGTTCGCCGAATTGATCACGGATTCAAGGTACAAGCAGGGTACGAAGGAGCGGGAAGCGTGAGTTTGTCGATCAGCATATTCGGGTTGGGCTATGTGGGCTCGGTGTCGGCGGCATGTTTCGCGTCTATGGGACATCGCGTCATCGGCGTGGATGTGAATCCGTCCAAGGTAGAGATGATGGAGAGTGGGCGCAGTCCCATCATCGAAGCGAGCATGAATGAACTGGTGGCGGAGGCTCATGCAGCCGGCCGCCTGCATGCCACGACCGATTCGATCGCGGCCGTGCTGGACTCCGACGTTTCGTTCGTTTGCGTGGGCACGCCAAGTCTGCGGCAAGGGAAACTGGATCTGAGCCACATCGAGAAGGTGGCGCGGGAGATTGGGACGGCTCTGAAACAGAAGAAATCGCCGCACGCGTTCGTACTGCGAAGCACGGTGCTGCCGGGGACGACCGAGACGGTGGTTCGGCCGATTCTTGAGGAAGCCAGCGGCAAGCGTGCGGGAGCGGACTTTACCGTGGCCTACAACCCGGAATTCATGCGGGAGGGAAGCGCGGTCGCCGACTTTCTGCAGCCGCCCTACACGATTCTGGGCGCGCAGGATTCTGCGCAACTCGGGGTGCTGCGCGAACTCTACAAGAGCACGCCGGGCAAGGTGTTCGAGACAAGCATTGCGGTTGCCGAGATGGTGAAGTACCTGTCCAACGCGTTTCACGCGGTGAAGGTTACGTTCGCCAATGAGGTGGGAACGCTCTGCAAACATCTTGGCGTAGATGCACAGGCCGTGACGCGAGATATTCACCTCGGATACGCGGCTGAATATTTCTCCAGCTTACTTGTCGCCTGGATTTGCGTTTGGAGGATCGTGTCTGCCAAAAGATGTGCGCGCGCTGACCTATCGCGCGAAGGAACTGGATCTCAAGCTGCCGATGCTGGAGTCGTTGCTGCCAAGCAATGTTGAGCATGTGGAACGTGCCGTGGATGCCGTGATGCGCACCAACAAGCGGAAGATCGCGCAACTAGGCTTGAGTTTCAAGGCGGGAACGGACGATTTGCGGGAGAGTCCTCAGGTACAACTCGTCAAGCGCTTGCTGGGGGAGGGGTTTGAGGTGAAGGTTTGGGATCGGGACGTAAGCCTCGGGTGCCTGGCTGGATCAAACCGGCAATATATTGAAGAAGTGATCCCGCATATCGGTTCGATCCTCTCCGCTGATTTGGAAGATGTAATGCGCGGAGCCGAAGTGGTGATTATCGGGAACAAGTCAGCGAGTAAAGATGAGCTAAGCAAGTATCTTCGTCCGGATCAGATCGTGATCGACCTAGTGCATCTCGACAAGGCACGCCGGCCGAACGGCGTCGCCGCCTATGAAGGGATCTGCTGGTAACACGAGCATGAAAGCCCCGGTCTTTATTGTCGGATGTCCACGCTCAGGAACCAGTTTTCTATATCATCTGCTGCTTTCCGCCGGCGGCTTTGCCGAATTCCACACTCAGATGAATGTCTACGACGTGCTGGAGCCGATTTGTGGCGATCTCGGCGTCATGAAAAACAAGAAAGCGGCGGTCGAGGAATGGCTGCGGAGTAAGGCGTTTCGGGTATCCGGGCTCGATGCGGGCTCGATCGAAGGAAAGATTCTTGCGGAGTGCCACGGGGCTAGCGATTTTCTGCGCATCATCATGGACGAAATCGCACTTAAGCAGGGAGTCGACCGGTGGATTGATTCGACGCCTACGAATGTTCCACACATGCTGCGCATTCATGAGGATTTTCCGGACGCCCAGTTTGTGCACATAATTCGCGATCCGCGGGATGTTGCCCTGTCGCTGGACAAGCGAGCGTGGAGTCGTCCCTTGCCATGGGACAAGAATCGCAGCTTGGTGGCAGCAGGACTGTACTGGGAATGGATTGTGCGCAAGGGCCGCAAGTTGGGCGCAATGCTGGCAACAAATTACTTCGAAGTTCGATACGAAGAACTGGTGCAGCAACCCCGTCAAGCCCTGATGGCCGTTGGAGACTTTCTGCATCACGATCTGGATTACGAACGTATTCAGCGGGACAGTATCGGCTCGGTGAAGAAGCCGCTTACGTCGTTCAAGGAAGACTTGCAGGAGGGACGATTTACTCCGGTTGGGCCGATGGAAGGACAAGTTTCCCGCCTGAACAGTTGGCACAGTTGGAAACTCTGGTGGGCGAGTACATGCAGGAACTCGGGTATCACCGTCGGCTATCGCGCGGACAGATGATCACTCGCTGGGCAGGACGAGGCAACGGTTGATTTATGCAGCGTATTACGAATGCAAGCAGTGGGCGAAGATTCATACGCCTCTGTCACGGATGATGGTGGATTATTCGGCGATCTTGATTGATAAGTAGTTAATTGGGCTGATGAATGAGTCGCAAGAATGGGGAGCACTAGGAATGAAGTGCAAGTTCATCGATTTTGAATCCGCAGACTGGAATCATCTGGACGGATTCGAAGATCGAACCGTATTCCAGACGCGGGAATGGGTTCGCTTTGTGAGCGAGAGCCAAAAGGCCGAGCCTGTGCTGGCCGAACTGCACGACGGCGGCGAAATAGTCGGGTATTTCACTGGGCTGACCTTCATCACGGTTTGGAGTAAGGGTGCTGGGAAGTTCGTTTCCCGGCTGGACGACGCCCTACATGGGATTCAATCTCATCAAAGAGGTGTCACGCGCCTCGGCGCTGCAGGCCTTGGAGAGTCGCGGTCTGGGACGACGCTAAAGTGCCTGCACATGGAAGTGTCGGATCCTAACTTCAGGTTCGAGGATGGACGCGATCTGGGCTTTCAATGCACTGCTTATTCGAGCTACCGGACGGACCTAACGAAGACGGAGGACGAGATTTTCAACAGCATGGATAGTGCATGCCGCCGGTGCGTGCGCAAGGCGGAAAAGTCAGGTGTTACGATCGAAGAGGCCCACGACCTGGCTTTTGCCGACGAATACTACGAGCAACTCAAGGATGTATTTGCGAAGCAGGATCTGGTGCCGACCTATGATGTTGAGCGCGTCCGATCGTTGATCAAGCATCTCGAGCCGACGGGTCGTGTCCTGTTAGTCCGGGCACGGGACGCCGATGGGAAATGCATCGCCTCCGGAATTTTCCCCGGTTACAACAAGATCGCAGAGTTCTGGGGCAACGCGAGTTTCCGCAAGCAGCCAAATTCTGCGGCCGAACGAATACATTCAATGGTACGTCATGCGCTACTGGAAGAGCCGGGGCGTGGCGGTGTACGACTGGGGCGGCGGCGGGACGTACAAAGAAAAATACGGATGCGTCGCCCACTCGGTGCCGTGGTTTACCAAGTCGCGATATCAGGTCGTCTCGAAACTTCGTGATGGGGCCAAGAAAGCCTTTGAGCAGAAGCAGCGTTTCCTGGGATGGCTGCAGTCTAAACGTGTCGAACCGGCCCCAAAGGCTGGTGAGTGAAGTCGGGGTTCTCGCTTGATCGAAACGAAGCCGTGGCTGGCTATCACTCTCTCCTACCAGCACGGAAGTGCAGATCCTCAAGGCAAAGACAAACTAGGACGGCAGGCGAAACACTCGCGGACCTCGGCGTTACCTTATCTCATCCATCACCTTCTGAATCGCGTCGACGTCCGCTCCAACATCCTTTCCGTCCGTTCCCGCGCCAATTGCAACAGACGGGTTCTTGCAGACGTCATCTTTCTCGCGGCAGAGCCGATAGCGAGCGATCCCGGCGGCATCTTTGTTAGGCAATCCGGCGGCTGCGGCGTTCTTCGGAGTCATGTTTCCGGAGGGCCAACTCCCACCACCGATGATGACGTTATGCGTAAACGACGAATTCTCGAAGCAACTCTTGATCACCCCGGATGGACCTTGGGCGTCGGGACGGAAGGCGCAATTCTGCGCGCCCCCGCCGGCAGAGGCCATCTGGAGGCCGTCAGAGTAAAACAGATTATTCGCGACCGTAAAGCCCGACATTTTTCGTCCGGTCATATCGACGATAGAGATGAGGAAATGCGGAACAAAGGCGGTCACATGTTCGATGCGAACATCCCGCAGGGGAGGTGCAACGGATATGATGAGAGCAAAATTCCCGAACCCCTGGTAGTCCTTGCCATGCACCTCATCGGCTAAAACATCATGGATGCTGTACCGCTCGCCTCCCGAACTTGCGCCTCCGGCGTCCGCGAGGGCATTGGCGATCTGAAACACGCTGCCCACATTGCGGATCTTGATGGAGCGTATGGTGACGTCCATGACCCGGCAAGTCGGGCATTGGTTGTTCTGATTCTTCGGTGTCAGAAGTATAGAGAATCCGGTTTGTGAGAATCCACCCCAGACATTTTCGAGCAGGTTCTCTTCGAACAACACGCGCTGCGCGTTCTTGAGTTCAAAGTGATTCTTCACAATGAAGGGCTTGCCCGAGACGCCGCCGACGAACCCCGGTTGGCCTTCCATCCAGATAGTTGGCTTAAACAAATGATTATGGCGTATTTCGATATCGGCGGGAGTGGTAGTCGCGGCACCACCTCCGAACAGGATGTTCTCTCCGGCGGCTTCGAGAAAATTGTCGACGATCTTATACGGTCCTCCTGGATCATCGCCGCTTCCTCCAGTGATTGCTTGGGCATCGGTGCATGATCCGGTCACCGCGACACAGTGGAAGTCAGAGAAGAACGAATCCACGATGGCAACGTAGGTCATCGATCTCAACGCTACGCCACGGCGAGTTTCGCCTTGCGCAGTTCCGTGCAGCCAGACGCGATCGAAGATGATGTGATGGACTGTTGCGTTGTCTCTGGCTGAAATCAGAGCAGTGATAGAGGCGTCAGAATTTGCGCGCGCGATTTCCAGGCCGACGAAGCGGTAGTGGCTCGCTCCGGCCTGAAACATGAGTGGCCCCGATCCGCCCTTGCCGGCGAACTCGATGCGGGCCAGGACGTTCGCGACGGAAGAGCACTGAAAGTCGGGGCGCCCGGGGAGCGACGCGACGCCCGCATAACAGGGCGTGAGGCGGACGCCTTCGGCGGGCAAGCTTCCATCTGGCGCGCTGGTTCGCAATATGATCCAATGAGAATCATCGCAGGACTTGTTAGCAAGCTGAAATTGGCCCTGGAATGTGGCTCCTGCCTGAAGTTGAAGCGTGTCGCCGCAAACGGCGGTGTCGATCGCGTGCTGCAGGTTCTCACCTTGCTTGACAATTCGGGTGTGTCCGGGCGCGGGAGTGTCGGCCATCGAACTCTTGACCAGCACGCGAGGCAACTCCGCGGGTCCATCAAAACGGGAATTTTGCGCATCGGCGCGGCGAGCCGCGCTCGTTGCGCACAGCACAAGAAGCAGCATCGAAGTCACAACGTCAAACGACATACGAAAGTCTCTCATGTTTCCTCACCTGTGTGCCAAGGAGATTAGTGCCCATATCCCGAACACCAAGCTAAAGAAAAAGCCGCTGCCGCAGGCTCCCAGCAAAATCTGTTTCGTCACGGCAGGATAGCGTGCATCTCCTCACGAATTGTTGTCGGCACGTATTACGAGCGAAAAAAAGAAATGAGCTCGGTCTTCGCCATTGCGAAAAGATTTCAGGGCAATGGCCGTTTCCTAAGAACTGCATCCCGGAGACGATCATAAGCTGAGTTGCCGAGCACATTCCTGACCGCGCTACGAAAGCGAACGCCTACCTGCCTTTGCCACAGACCACGACCGCGGCACAGTCTGCGAAATTCAGGAAGTGCGGTGTGGCGCATGATGGCGAAGCGGCCAAGGCCGAAGTGGTCTGTCATTGGTGTGTTCGCGTGCGTCTCGCTCGTGGCGACGGTCAGATATCCGGCGTCGCTCGCAATTTTTACAACCCTCTCGTCAAACCTGCCACCTGGGCACGAAAAATGCTGGACCGGTTTACCAATGACGTCCTCCAACTGTATCTTCGAGTCCAAGATTTCGCAGTGCAGTCCGGCAACATCGAGTTCGGTGAGATATATGTGGCTCATGGAGTGGCATCCAATTTCAAAGCCCAGCGAGGATAACTCACGGAGCTGTGCGTGACTGAGGTAGCCGGGCTGTCCCAACCATCCGCTGGTAATGTAAAAGGTAGCTCCGAACCCGAGTTCGCGAAGAATTGGCGCAGCGAAGAGCAAATCGGTCTCGCAACCATCATCGAAAGTTATGCCTACGGTCTTATCGGGGAAGGCGGCAATGACGTCGCCGACTCCTAAACCCTTCCATCCCTCACTCTTCAGCGTTTCCATCTGCGCGCGGAAATCGCTTGCCGCCACAATGTATCGGACATAGCCGGGTTCGTTTTGGCGCAGGGGGCGTTCTGGGTGTCCCAGTTCGTGATACATGAGGAAGACCACTTCGGGTTCCCGCATTAGGGATTCCACCGAATGACGAACGCATGTTGTGGCGCACGATGCCTCAAGGCTTCATTCCTGTTTCATTTTGCTTAGCCATTGTTAAACGGGACGATTCCTTCCGGACCAATCGATCAGATTCCAGTCTTTTCCAGAAATGCACAGCGCCGCCGCGTATCCCGGTTTAACAGCAACATCGCGAAGAGACCACCGCCTGACTTCCAGTGATTCAGGCCGAGTAGCAAGCAATGCGTCTTGGCTGCCCGGTGCAATGCGAACGTCGAATTGATGAAGGGGAAGCGACAATCCCTCACCGGTAGCCTTGATGTAAGCCTCTTTCCTGGTCCAGCAGCGGAAGAAAGCATCATGACGCTGTTCCACTGGAAGGGAGGCTAGCTGTTCCTGCTCGGCGGTGGAAAAGAAGCGGGCTGCGATGGCATTCGTGTCGAAGTCGCGCCGCACTTTTTCTACATCAACGCCAACTTGGCGATCGCGCGTGAAGGCAAGAAGGGCGATGTGACCGGAATGAGAAACGTTGAACGATATGCCGCTGTTTGCATGCGCTCCACCCAGGGACGGTTTGCTCTTAGAAGAGAGCACAAATGTCAGATCTCGTGCGTCACAGTCCAGGTATGACGCAAGAACTCTCCGCAGGATGGCACGAGTCGCAGTGAAACATTGACGATGCTCCTGAAAATGAAAGCGGAGAGCACGAGCGTGCTCCTCTGGAGACAGAATCGCTGACCATTGCGCTTCCTCGCTCGCTACCGCTTCCAGGTCCACGCGCCAAAGGTGTACGTCCGCCGCGCCTAACGAGAGAGGCGCAACGATAAGGAACTCCGGGTGCTGAATGTCCATGCCCAGACTCATGTTCATGTATTCGAAAATTGAGGAGCCAAAGTTCTCCTCTGAGAGAACAGTGGCACACCCGGCAGAGCCTGTCTAGTTTACTAGACAAAGGCTAGAGTCCGCCGCGCTCTGTGCGACTGGGATGGACTTCAGAAAAGGAAAACGAGGACCTCGGCTTATCTATACCGAGGCCCCCAAAAATCAGTAGACTCCCACGGTCTCTGACAGGATCGTATCGACGTCGGCTCCCAGATCTTTGCCATCAGTGCCGGCGTTCTTATAGGGGCTCGATGGCAGCAGGTGGTAATCACCGCCGTTGCCGTTGTTGTACTTGACGAACTGCACGGTGGAGGCATCACTTGGGAAGGCATTACCCGAAGGCCACATGGTCGGAGGGTACGCAGACGGGCTTGCAATAATGGCATTGCTGGCGAACGAATATGGACTGAAACATGCAGTGAAAGTCGTCAACGGTTTATCGTAATAAGCGCAATTTGCAGTTCCGCCGCCGATCGACCAAACGGGATACGTGCCGGCCGAGACGATACTGTTGTTGAAGGTGAAGTTTGGAATCTTCGTGCCGGTTGTGTCTCCAATGCTCATGAGACCTGAAGGCGCGAACGCTGTAACGTGATTGATCGAGAGGTTTTGGAGAAGGGGCGCTCCGAGCACGGACATGATTTCCGCGACGTGTCCGGATCCTGTGTATTTAACGGGGTCGATGTCGTCGATGATGAGGTCGTGAACGCTGTAGCGTTGCCCGTCAAGCGCGGCACCCTTGTTGTCAGATAACGCATTCGCGATCTGCAATCCACTGCCCACATGGCTGATGGTGTTGTAGCGAACGGTCACATCCGTGACAAAGCAGTTAGGGCACAGATTGGCGGTGCTGCTCGGGTCGGCTTGGTTTTTCGGAGTCAGCAAAATCGCATATCCATTCTGCGAAAACCCGCCCCAGGTATTTTCCATAATGTTTGCCTCGATGAGCACACGCTGTGCATTCTTCAATTCGAGGAAATTCTTGACGATAAATGGATCCCCGTTGGATCCCCCGACATAGCCCGATTGGCCCTTCATCCACGTGAGAGGCTTAAAGAAGTGGTTATGACCGATCTCGATGTCTGCTGGAGTCGTCGCACTCTGTGAGCCGCCAACAGAATGTTCTCCCCGGAGGCTTCAAGAAAATTGTCCACGATCTTGAAGGGACCGACCGGGTCTCCGGATCCACCGCTGATGGCACTGGCATCGGTACAGCTTCCCGAAATCGCGATGCAATGAAGGTCAGTGAAGAAAGAGTCCACCACGCTAACATAGGAAGAGCCAATGAGTGTAAGGCCCTTGTTAGTTTCATCCTGAGACGTACCGTGCAGCCAGACCCGATCGAGGATCAGGTTGTTGGCTGTGCCGCCGGTTTTGACTGAAGCCAGCGAACTGACGAAACCGGAGCCCACTGCGCGGGTGATCTCCAGACCGAGCAGGCGATAGTGATTCGCACCGGTTGCGAAAACAACAGGGCCGACCCCTGAGGCTATCATCGTCAGTTTGGCGAGGACTTCTTGGTCGAGGTACATTGGAGAGCGGGGCGTCCAGGCAGCGAAGAGACCCCTGCATAACAGGGCGTAAGGCGGCTGCCTTCGGCTGGCAGTGCAGAATCGCTGGCGTTGGTGCGGACGATGACCCAATGATTGTCATCGCAACTCTTTGCCGGAAATGTGAAGGTTCCGCTGAAGGTCGCTCCCGCCTGCAGGGCGATTGTGTCGCCGCAATTGGCACTGTTAAGGGCCGACTGGAGATCCCCGCCGGACTTGACCGTGATCGTCGTTCCAGACGCCGGCGTGTTCGCTATGGCCGATTGGATGTAGATACGAGGTAACTCTGCAGGGCCATCAAAGCCAGTGGCAGAGCTCGAAGAAACGGGCAGCGTAAAGGACTGAGTAGAACTGCTCCCGGCAGAATCAGTTACTTTTGCGGTAAAGGCGAAGGAACCGCTGAGGGATGTCATCCCGCTAATTACGCCGGTGGAAGGCTGCAACTGGATTCCAGAAGGCAAGGTTCCAGCAGAAAGGGCCCACTGATATGGCGATGTACCTCCGGAGGCGAATAGGGAAGCGGTGTAGGCCATTCCTGTGTTGGCCTCGGGTAGGACAGACTTTGCGATGGCCAACTGCGCCGGCGCTGTCACGACCAGTGCCGCCGTACCGCGCACGCTCCCGTCGGCGGTGCTGGTTGCGGTAATTGTGACGGAGGTATTGGTCGTAACTGCGGGGGCTGAAACTTGCCAGTACTGAAACTGTTCCGGCGGTTGTAGACCAAGTGACCGCGGTATTCGAGGTTCCGCTGACACTCGCAGTGAATTGCTGAACTCCAAGCGAAGCAATTGTTGCGCTGCTGGGTGAAACGGCGATGGCAGCCTTTT
The DNA here is from genome assembly GCA_963786095.1 of uncultured Acidobacteriaceae bacterium. GTDB lineage: Bacteria > Acidobacteriota > Terriglobia > Terriglobales > Acidobacteriaceae > Sulfotelmatobacter. The sequence continues at coordinate 144,956 of CAWAXV010000013.1, forward strand.
GGGTGTTGGAATCCGCGGCCGCCACGATGATGTGGACCGTTCCTGAACCATGATCATTGCGCGGCGGATCTGCAACAAGAAGTGTGAACGTGTACGTGCCCGCGACCTTGGGAACACCTGTGATGGAGCCCGTCGCGGAGTTCACCATAATTCCCGGGGGCAGGCCCCCGTCCGGAACGAAAATGTAGGGAGCCGATCCGCCACTGACGGAGGGCACGATGTTATAGCCAAATCCAACTTTGGCGGATTGCGTCGGGACTGAGAGGACGAGTTGGCTGGTGGCCTGGTTCGAAGAGGATGTTCCGCTTTTGCCGGACTGCGACACGACGCTGCAGGCAACAGTCAAGCTAGCGGCGATAAGGGTAAGAACGAGAGAGAGCAGCTTCGCATATCCGATTTTTTCGCGTGGCGAACTGGTTGCGACTCCTAGGTGCTGGATGTTGCTATGCATGAAGACCATCCTCGGAACGGAGTTGGGGGACCGTCGTTCGAGTCCTGAGGCGACTCTATAGAGGTGAATCAGGATTGGGCAGATAACGTGGGATCAGGGTCTATCCGGTCACACTGGTACATGTCCAAGGGCCAATGTCCTTCCGTGTGACGATGCTTGAATATGAAAAGTTGAGCGAGGACTCAATCGCTTCCCAGGGCTTTATTCAATGAACGCGGAATCTGACGCCAATGCTCAAATCAGGTAAGGTGGTATTAATGGGCGAGAATTTTGTTCGTCCTGGTTTTCGCAAGTACAGCGCACTGGAACTACATGGTACTCGACAGATGGCGACAGATCGGGCGACGATTATCCCAAATGGATCGGGCAGAACTTCGCGATCGCGTGAG
>CAWAXV010000014.1:0-77039 GCA_963786095.1 uncultured Acidobacteriaceae bacterium
CGCGGGACAGGTCGGATTGTCTGTGGCCAATATCCGGCTCCGCGATGCGCTGCGCGCTCAACCCATCAAGGACCCGCTCACCGGACTCTATAACCGCCGCTATCTGGAAGAGACACTCGATCGCGAAATCCGGCGCGCCGTGCGGGCCGAACAGGCCCTGGGGATCCTCATGCTCGATCTGGACCACTTCAAAAAATTCAACGACACCTACGGCCACGATGCTGGCGACACCGTGTTGCGCAAGAACCGCGCAGTTCCTGGAGAAGAGCATCCGCGCCGAGGACATCGTGTGCCGTTTCGGGGGAGAGGAGTTTGTCATCATTCTGCCTACGGCCGAACTCAGCGCGGCCCACGCGCGCGGGGAGCGCATCCGCTCGAAGCTGCGCCGGAGTACGGCCTGCAGCACCGGGGCAGGCGCTGGGAGTAATTACCGTCTCCGTCGGCGTGGCGGGCCTTCCACTTCACGGCACATCGCCGAAAGAACTGCTGGAGGCGGCCGATGCCGCCCTCTACAGCGCCAAACGGGAGGGTCGCGACCGCGTCGTGGATGCACCTCCGCCTCCTAACGTCGAAACACAAGTGCCCGCCATCGACATGGCCAAGGGCTGACCCGGCTCCGGCAAGTCTCTGAGGGAGCGCGATAAGACAGACGGCACAGCGCACAAGCAAGCGTGATACGTTATTTCCTCTGAGGGACACGGCCACGGAACAGCGTGAGGGCCGCCGGCCTCATCTTCATCTTTCATCCCGAGGAAACATGTCGAACGCACTGAAAGCGACGGTAACGCTGCATGTGGTTGCAAGCCTAGATGGCTTCATCGCCAAGAAGGACAACAGTATTTCGTGGATGGACAGTTCTGATGTCTACGAAAAAGGGGTTACGGATGACGGTGCCGAGGTCCTCCAGTCGATCGACTGCTACGTGCTCGGCTCTCGCACCTATGAGCACGCGCTCGAACTCGGCTGGCCCTATGGCGATACCCCTACGGTCGTGGTGACAGGTCGAGAACTGCCTTGCACCAGGAAGACCGTGGAATTCTACTCCGGCGATCTCAAGAGGTTGGTGGATGAGAAACTGGCGCCGCGATACCGAAACATATGGCTGGTGGGTGGCGCCATGTTAGGCCAGAGTTTTCTCAGGCTCGGCGTGGTGGATGAAATCCGGTTGATGGTTGCGCCGGTCACCTTGGGTGACGGACTGCATCTGTTCGGTAGTTCCGCGAGCGAGCAGAAGTGGCATCTGAAGAATGTGGTCGCTTACAAGAACGGCTACGTTGACTTGTCGTACAGTCGCCAATCCTGACTCCCTGCTACCTCCCGTATGCCGGAGCGCGAAAATCTTACGGTCAATCGACGTAAACTTCTCGTGATATAAAGACTCCCTCACAGCCCCCGGGACTAAAAAGGCCGGTTGGTCCAGAGAGAAGCAGGCGATGGCACGACGATGATGAAGAAACAAACCGTGGTCGCGCTGGTCCTGCTGTTACTGATTCCCATCGTCCTCAAGCTGGGGGGATTGGCGTTCAGCCTGATCAATCCCGAAAGTGCGGCGGGCCATCCGAATTACGTGCGGAACTATCACTTCCTCAACATTATGAAGCTCATGTCGTTGTGGGGATCGTTTGCGGTGGTAGCGATCTTGTGGCTGCTGGTTTGCTTTTTTGTGATTCGTTCCAAAGAGCGATCGTTTTGGTGGATCTTGTTGGCGGCATTTGGGCCTTTCGGCTTCGCCGTTCTAGCGATGCTGAACGACAGATCGCCCCGAGCAACGGACCGGCATGAACGGTTTGTGCGTAAGCTGAACGGGCTGGTGCGGGTCGGCTACCAGGCGTGCCTGTTCGTAGTCATATGGATGCTTGCCTATCAGGCGATGGTTCTCAAGCGCACTCTGACGATCCTGTACGAATCTGTCACCACTGGAATTTCGGTCGCGGAGATCATCGACCGCCAGAATGCCTCGTCGGGAATGTGGGCGTTCGCCGAGGGGAACGAAGTGATGTACATGGTGGCGCTTCTGTATCTGCTTTGGCCCATCGTATTCAACGTCGGGGCTCGCGTTGCGGCGACTGTGTCATCACCGAAGGCGGGGTGACGCCCGAGTTCCCACTCGTCTTTTGTTGCGACGTTCCTCAATCTTTGTCGAGATATTCCTCGGGGACGTCGTCTTCGGGAAACTCGTGGGTGTGAACTTCGCGTTCGTCCTCGTTGTCGGCCTCCTCGACGCCCGCGACGGCGCCCGCCTCGAAGGCATTGCCTTCGTCGAGCAGTTCATCGACGCTTTCCGAGTCCGCGAGCTCGGCGCGCGAAACTCCCCGCAAATCTTCCGATTGCGCTGGCGCTCGTCGAGTACCGGGTAGAGCCTCGTCCGCGCCCTCACGTCGTTCGCGAACCGGCTTTGGGGACGGGCTCTTGGTCTTCGTCGCTGCCGTTGCGGCGGCCGACTTGGCACGAACCGGCGTTTTCGGAGCTTTCTTGCGAGCTTTTGTCGACCGCTTCTTCGCCGACTTGGCCGGAGTGGCCTTCCTGGCAGATTTGTTCTTCTTCTTGTTCTTCGCGGGTGCGGTTTTCTTGCGGGAAGTCTTTCTGGACTTCGTCGCCTTTTTGTTAGCCTTCTTTTTGGTAGCCATGGCCGCAGTCTAACATCGGCGCACGGCAGCCGGGAAACCGCAAAAGAGTTCGGTAATGGTGCGATTTGAAATCCACAGACGAAGAAATGCAGGGGTCAGAATTGGTTGAACAACTCCCGCCCACTTGCCCGGTATACCGCCGCTTTCGGACTGGTGGGAACGGCTTGCAAAGCCGCCCTTCGCGGCATCCGTGACAAAGCTGTTTGAGCCTGGGGATCGGGTGGGAATTTGGGTGTAATGGCATGGTTTCGTCAACTGACGATAGAATCTCTCCGAAATGTATTGCCCGAAGTGTGGTGATTCTCTAAGAGAGCAAGGTGGCGTGTTCCTCTGTGAGCGCGGACAGATGGAATTGTCGCAATTCATATGGCGGAGCGCCTGTACTCAGGGTTCGTGAGCAAGACTGAGGAACCTGAGGACTTCCACTTTACGAAGGCAGGCTACCGCTTCGGCGGCCAGTGGTTCTGTCCCGGATGCGGCGTCTTGATGAACGAAGAAACGCCGGGAGCAGTAAAGTGTCCCCAGTGCGGGCGGAATATCGGAAAGTATCTGCGTCAACTGGTGGAGCTACATCCCCACGCAGGTCAAAACGTTCTATAAAAAGGGATGTCAAGAAAAAAGCTCCGCCTCGACTGGAGGCGAGATTTCTTTCTCGAGATCCAGCCCACTGAAGTTTCACTTCTCTTGAGAAGTTTGGCTTGTTGTCCATTTTCGTGAGTTTCTCTGCTGCTGGTGATGCCGCCGTCGAGTTTAAGAGAGCAGCAAGCGAGCTGGTTGCTTCCGAGGCAACCATGGTTCTATCCGAGGCTCGTGGCCTATGGCTATTTCTGGTTATCCGAGAGGGCATAGAGTGTAAATGGGTGACTCGGTGCCGAGGCACGCAGGGCCAGACCGTTTTGACTGATACTCCTCTCGAACCGAGCATCTCCAGAACCCGACTGCCCACCATCGGAGAGAATGCGCGAAGATGGGAAAGCCTGCTTCGCCGGAGAGGCTCAAGCTGCTTGCCGATGCAACTGTTTGGGGTCGAAACTCACTCCTTTCTTCCACATGGTCAAAGTGATGGCGGCAATCTTCCTGGCCAGGGTGAGCCGGGCCATCGTCGGCCGTATGCCTTTGGCAACCAGAGCGACATAGAAGTCCTGCAGAGGACCCGGACGGGAGCTGGCCGAGATGGCAGCACTTTTGAAAAGATTCTTGAGATCCTTGTTGTGATTGTCATTCAGACCGCGCACCGTGATGCGTTCACGGTTGCGTTGCAATTTGCCGCGCACTGAGCGGTACTCGCCGCTATCGTGAGTCTCCACGGCGAAACCGCTGTAGGCCCAGAGCTGGCGCTTGGTACGAAAGCGATGCGGTGTCTGCAGCAGTGCCACCAGCAAAGCCGAGCGAATCGGACCGATCGAGGGAATCTCACGAAGTAACCGCACTGCCGCATGCTTGTGGCTCTCCCGCAGGAGTTCGCATCGGGCTTGCAAACGCAGCGGCTGCAAACTATCAAGTTGCTGGTACAAACGCTCGGCTCGAATCCGAACTCCAGGTTGCTCGATCTTGGCTAGCCACTCGGCGCGATGACGGGGAGCATACACGGTGCTGCCGCTGCAGGGAATGGCCCAGCTTCGGTACAGCGCTTTGATCCGATTCATGGAACGAGTGGCATCTTGGGTGATCGTCAGATAGCTACGCCCCAACTCCTTAAGTGTGCGTAATCCATGCTCTCCGTGGTACACCGACTTGAGTTGGTTGGTGCGTAACATCTCTGCCAACTTTCGCGCATCGATCCGGTCGCTCTTGTTCCCCTCTTTCAACAGAGCCGCTTTTCGCGGATCGCAGACTACAAGATGGCTGACGTGAGGCTTCAGCAGGTCATGTAACCAGGCGGCAGAAGTTCCTTCTTCAAAGGTTACTGATAAAGTTCCGCGTAGCCCAGCGATGAACTCTAGAATCGTGGCCGCTTTGGTCTCCAGGATGCATTCCATGATCAGCTTGCCCGAACTCTCCATGACAGCAACTGAGATCGTTGCTTGGTGAACGTCCATGCCGATATACTTTTCTTGACTCATAAAGGCGCTCCTTTCGCTAGGTTGGTCGTGCGAACATTCTCAACCTACCGCAAAAGTGGGCGCCTTTTTATATTGCGTGTAATGGCCCTTTTATAATGCGGTTGCAACAGTTGACATTAACTTCCAGAGCGCCCGTCATCCGGGCACAGTCAACCTCAGTGGCGATAGCCGTTGCGTTCCCGTCGTCAGCCATCAGCCTTCGACATGAGCAATCCTCCTCAGTATTGTGAATGTGGATGAGCCAGACTCAGCCAAGGAGCCACCCTGCATGCAGGCTGAGTGTCGATTCGGCCAGAAGAGAAGTGAACACGAGGTGGAACTCTTGGTCGGGGAATCCAAACTGGCATGAGACATGGCATAAGGGCTGTTGTGCTAGTTCTTTGTCTTTTAGCGGTGTCGTTATCCGCGTGCTCACAGGTGGTGACCCCCGGTGGAGGGCGAAAGCTGGCTGGTGCACCTTCATCGGTCTTTTGATGAAACCAGCATGGGCAAGTCGTCCGGCGTCTACGGCCCCGCAGCCCCGATACCCGGCGAATGGCCGCAGCCGCTCCCGGCGTTGCAGCTTTCCAACAAGTTCACCGGGCAAAGCACCACCCTGTACGGCTCGGACTTGTACCGCTTTAAGTGCCAAAGCTGCCACGGCGCTTTTGGCACAGGCGCTCCTCCGGAAATCAACTCTGTCATTGACCCCGTGCGAGCAACATCCGCAAGCATGTACATAGAACGCATGAAGAAGGTCGGGATGGACGTGACTTCGAAGGATGCTTTGCCGCTCGCCAAACAGGCCAATGGCATGCTGCTCGACCGCCTGCACAAGGGCGGCACAGATATGCCCTCCCCCAATCCTAACCTGACCGAGGCGGAGGTCCGCTCGCTGTTTGCATACCTACGGCAGCTTACAGGTATCCCTGGTGCGGAGAAGCAGCAGGTTCCGGTAGTCGAACCAGCATTGCGAGTGGGCGAGCATATCGTGAAATCCGCATGCCATATCTGCCATGCTTCGGTCGGCCACAATCCCAGCCCTCAAGAACTTGCGGAAGCGCAAATTCCGCCACTCAGCAGTCTTACCTCGCGTCTGAGCCTTAACCAATTCGTCACCAAAGTCACGGTTGGTACGGCTGTGCTCGAAGGCTCACCCGCGATACCCGTCCGTGGTCGTATGCCTGTGTTTACGTATCTGACCCCGGACGAGACGGCGGATGCATATTTGTACTTGTCGCTGTATCCACCACTCAACTAGCCGTGGCATTTTGAAAGGGGAGTGTTTATGAAACTCACTTCGTTGCTCGTTATCCTGCTGTTCTCATGCCTGAATGCTTTTGCTGGCACGCTAAGCGGAGGCGTAAAAGCCACGGGCCAATCGGCGGTGGTGCTTGAGACTGTGCCCGCCAAAGCTTTCCCAGCCCCAACGCAGACTGCCGCGATGGATCAGCGAGGGATGAAATTTACGCCCGCGCTCTTGGTCATCCAGCAGGGAACTACGGTCGTGTTCAGCAACGACGATAACGTCCCCCACAACGTCTTCTGGCCGAATATTTCCGGCAACAAGGGGCTAAGCCATACCGTCGGCACCTTCAACAAGGGCAAGACCGTGAGCTTTAAGTACGAAAATGCCGGGAACGTGTCCTTGCTATGCAACGTGCATCCGGAGATGGTTGGAACGATTGTGGTCAGTCCTTCTCCGTACTTCGCCGAAACGGACGCGGATGGCAACTACTCCATCAAGGATGTCCCAGACGGAGCGTACAAGGCGACCGAGTGGCACAATGGCAAAGCCACGACCCTCACGGTGACCGTGAAAGGCGATACCAAACTCGATTTCGCCCCGGCAAAGTAAGAGTAAAGGTGTGGCGGCGTTCACAGATCAGAACCTTCAACAAGATCAAACTTGCCCAATTTTTCGACGGTCACGTCAGCCTCATCTCGAAGTGTGTGAATACAAAGCTAGTGGCGATAAATCCCGATTTCACTCGTCGACCGGGCCTCCCCCGGTTTTTCCTCGAAACGTGTAACGGCACTGGCTTGTTTCGCTGCTGGCGCTCCGGTCTGGCCTGTGGGACACTGTCCCGCATGGCAAGCAAGAGAAATATAGTCCTCCTCCCCGCAACAGACGCTTCTCTTGATTACCCCCGTCAGTATGTCTCAGTACGAAAGAGAAAGTCTCGCGGCCGAAGCAAAACTTGCCAAAGAGAGGAAAGCAAGAAAACAAGGGAAAGCGGTAGCCAAGGAGCGGGATGAGCGACGAGTGGATTAAAACACTTGCGGATTGCAGAAGAGTGAAATTCACCAACCAAGAACTGGACGACTGGGCGTTTGTCACCGCTCAGATCGAAGGCAACAAAGTTGTCTATTCCATCGTGCTGACCGACGTCAAAAACCCGCTCAGTCGTGAAGAAGTTGAAACTCATTTCGAGGGCGAGCTTTCAAAGCGGTCGCCGAAATCGAATTGAGCCTAGCTCCTACTTTTGATTTGTCCACGGAAGCCCTAGCTGGCGGCTTGCTGTATCATCGTAGCGCCGCCTCGTCCACGTCATTTTTTGGCGGGTCCTCGATCTTCTCCAGTGACCTTTGAAGGATGAGCAACTCTTCTCGCATCTGCTCGATGCGATCGATGATCTCTCCAAACGCTAAAGGCGGGTCGGTGGCTCTAGCCATAATCCCGGAAGCTATACTTTTACGGCGGAACCGTCAACCCTTTAGCGTACACAGCGCTCTTGGCCGCGACCATCCAAAGCCGCAAGCCACGACACTGGATTGTGGTATGGGCGTTGAGCTTGAGGCGCAGAACTCAGTCCCCTGCAGCCAAGCGTCGATCCCGATGCGGTTCTGTGCGAGGCTGTCCCGTGGTGAGTTCGCACTTCTCGCCCGGCCCCGCGCCACATGTGGGGCAACGGACGGCCTGTACCTGCTTGAGACTAGGTTTCTTGGCCTTCACAGTTGTCTATGATGCGGAAATCCGCAGCAAAAAAATGTTCAATTTAGTACAGAAAACTCGGATAGTTGTTGAAAAATCTCCATAGCACTCATTGTCCCGCAAAAAGGCGAACAAACGGCGCATACTTGTGCTATCGCTGATTACAATAGCTAATGCTTCTTAAGGACTGACGGGGAAGACAGTAAATTCTCGTTTTCGGCCAAGTGCCTAACGGCGAGCCGAATAACGTGAAACATATCGAGCCCGAGCTTTTCCTGCAGGCGTTCAATGAGATAAAGGTCCGAGCCCGTGAAGCGAACGGTTGTCGACTTGAGTTTGTCGTTCTTCATGAGTCATGAGTCTTCCAACGGGACGATTGACCCGTCGTTGCCCAAGAGCAGTAAAGAGAGCGGGGAGACATTAAGCGATAGCTGCAAGGTATCGCTTTGCGAAGAGTTTCAGTCAACATGGATCGCCATCAGGAAGGGTGATATACAAAGGACCTGCTTTCCGAAAGAGCATGCCTCCCCCATCATGCTGTAGCCTGCGCACAAGACGCAGGGGCGATACGGTCTCGATTTTCAAGACCTCCCCTGCGTTCTCACTGCTCTGGCTGGCTCGCGCATGGTCGAGATCAGTGCTTCAGAGCAACGACATCGAGCTTCCACAAGACCTAGTTTTGTTACTTGGCTCGGTCTGTTCTTCACACTTGCTGAGGGGTGCGTGCGCTAGAACGGCACCGTGCCACAGTTGATCGGGCTAAAGCCATTCACCCGGCTTCCCGACCAGAACCAGTCGCGCTGCTCGGTTTGGTTCAGGGCCAGAAGGAGAAATCTGATTAGTGGAGTCAGCTGCGAAGAACGAGGTGCCGCGTTGTCCTTATTGTGTTTCGGGCACTGTGTTCACAGAAATGAAAGTTCTTGGGAATGGCCGCCGGATCTGTGAGAAGTGCGGGCACATTGTCTTTCCGGACGATCGAGTTTTTTTGTGCCCATGTCAGAAGTGTCTTGAAGCTCGTTTTTCACCCACACTGAGAAAATTACGTCAGTAAGGCAAATGGCACACACATAAACGAATGAGCCGACGTTTAGCTGTCAAAACATATCCATTAGACTCATCATCCGGACAATGGGAACCCCCCGCGTACTCAATACACGTGATTTAGCTCAGAGCGGGATGATTTCTGTCGTGGAGTAGCTAATCAACCAGCGTTACACCCATTCGTAGCCACAGCAATCTAATGCCGCGCGCGGGCGGGCGGCGGGGGCAGGGGAGGGGGGTAGCCCGAATTTTTCCCGATAGATACTACCCCCACAGGCGACTGACGCAAGAGCGCCGGTTCACGAAACTACTGCAACGTCGCGTCTGCCCGTTTCAGGATGAAACGCTCCGTGCGCGAGCCGCACTATCCCGTCATGGGTTCGGCGCAGCTGGAAGAGGCGATATGCCAGGCCTGTTCCCAACATTCGCTTAATGAAAGGGGCGCATCATGCACGTGACAAAACAGCTGGAAGTCATCGACACCGGCGTCATCCTCCGCATTGCCCGGGAGGCCGCTAATGGGGTCAAAGTCATTTTCGGAGGGGCCGACGGAGTCCTGATTTATATCGACGGGCAGGGCCAAATCCACAAACTGCCGTCGCAGGGACCGGGAGACCCGGAAATTCGCAGGGCGGTGGAGTCGATCGTGCAATCGATCCAGCGACTCGAAAACTTATCCGAGGCGGGGGCCGAAAAGGCTGCCTGACCAGTGCGGGGGCGGCGGAGAGGATGTTCCGTAATCTGTTCCGCACGACTTCCACTTGACGTCAAAAAGCCCCACGTCTCAAACGCGAGGCGTGGGGCACCCTTTGGATTTTGCTCCGCGTCCCTACCCGATGTCGGTCTAGACCTTGAGCGAGCCGCGGAATGCTCTGGCGGCGTAGTAGGACTCCGCGCCATTGTGATACAGGAAGACGCGGCCGAAGCGGCGATCGCCGAAGAGGGCGCCGCCGAGTTTTCGCACCTCCGCGGGCGTTTTCAACCAGCTTGACGTCTTGAGGTCGAACTCCCCGAGTCTCTGCAGCTCGTGATACTGTTCTTCCGTCAAAATCTCAGTGCCCATGGCTGCGGCGGCATCCATCGCGCTGTTTTTCGGTTTCGCTTCTTTCCTTGAATCCAGTGCTTCGCGGTCGTAGCAAAAACTCCTGCGGTCTTTAGGACTCTCCGGCGAACAATCAAAGAAGATGTATTCGCCCGACTTCTTGTCTTGACCGACAACGTCGGGTTCACCACCGGTTCGTTCCATTTCGCTGAGGGACCACAGTTTTTCCCGGTTCGCTTCTAGCTTCACTTTTACTTTCGTCCAATCGATGCCTTCATGGCGGTTCCTGTTTTTCTCAAAGCGGGCTTGCAAGGCTTTGAGTAGTTCTTCGCGTTGTTTCGCGGATAGCTCCTTGTTTGCTTTCGCGCCTTTCATATCGTTTTCCTCTTCCTTGGTGTGTCGTGTTACGCCGTGTTTCTTAAGCCGATTTCTCTAGTGCAATTTCTCGGGCCGAACTCTTGGAGATAAGTCGTCGAAGGAGATGGCCTTTCCACATCAAAAATCCCGTCAGGACCATGAGAGGAAAAAAGATAAACCGGGTAGGGAAGGCATACTGCGGAATTTTGTCGAACGGGCTGTAAATGTAACCGTAGATCGGAATGCTCACGATGATGTGAATCCAGCGGAAAATCTTGCGTAGGGTAGTTTGGTTCATGATCGCCTCCCTTTGTTGTAACCGTGCACTTTGGCTCACGCGCGAGGCCGCATAAGCGGGAGATCCTTCGCTTCGCCTGAAAAACGGCTCCGCTCAGGATGACACCGCTGTCTGAAGCGACGCTCCTTTCGATGCGGATGTCATTGCAACCCGGCGATGACTCGCTCCAGGTTGCCGATAAACTTCTGCCAGCCGTAGGTCGCGCCTTTGTAGGCCGCGTCCTGGTCGGGGCCGAAACCAGAATGCTCCATGCGCAGAAGAGTTCCGCCGCTGGTCGCGGTCAGGGTCCAGACGACCACGCTGTCTAACCCCAAGGTGTTCCAGCTATACGAAAGCTTCTTGTGGGGCTCAATGACCAGGACTTCGCTATCGATCAAGCCATTCCAGCCAGGCACCGGTGTCACGCGAAAATTAAAGCGATGGCTCACGACCGGCTGGAAGTCGTTGTCCATGAGCCATTCTTTGATCAGCGCGCCTTCGGTGAGAGCGCGCCAGATTTTTTCCGGCGGGTAGGGGAACTCTCGTTCGATCACGACGGAGCGGGTTGCAGTCTTTGGCTGGCCGGGCGTGGGCTGGCCGGGCGCGAGTTGATCAGTCATGGTTCCATCCTTTTGAGTAGGTCTTCGAGATGGTCAAAGCGCTCGTGCCAGAAGCGACTGTAGTAAGTCATCCAGTCGAGCAGCGGCGTGAGGGCGCGAGGCTGGGCGCTGTAATGGGTCTCGCGCCCGCGGTGTCGAGCGCGCACCAGTCCCGCGTGCTTGAGAACTCTGAGATGTTTCGAAACTGCCGGCTGCGAGACGCCCGCGTTATCCGTCAGCATCCGCACGGTCTGCTCTCCGTCGCGGCTTAGATGCTCGAAGAGCGCGCGCCGGGTCGGATCGGCGAGGGATTTGAACAAGGCATCTGGGGCAGTCTGCATAAGGGACCAATAACCCACCGGTTATGGATTATTAATAACCACATGGTTATGGGTCGTCAAGAGCGGAGTCGTCTTTTTTTCTCTCTGGGACGGGCCCCTCTAAGGAATCCGCGCCAATTTTCAGAAAAAGCTTGACAAGTAATATAGTGTTATAGTTAAGTATAACAGTACTGATCGTGAGTCTTCGATTGGCTTTGGGCGCGCCAGGCAAATCGAGCTCACGACAAAGAAAATAAATGACTTGGGAGAATAGTATGAAATCCCTTCGCTTTCTGTTGCCTTTAGTTCTACTGTCTCTTTCCACCTTTGCTCTTGCCCAGTCGGACGCGCCGAAGGTCGATGCCGCAAAGCTAGATCCGGCAAAGGCCGACGCGCAAAGATCCTTCGACAAGCTGAAAACCCTGGCGGCGACCTGGGAGGGTCCGGTGACCATGGACCCGCCGATGGCCGAGATGTCAAGCGCTGGGCCCATGCAGGTCACGTTGCGCGTGACCTCTCGGGGAAACGCTCTCGTACACGAAATGAAGGATGCAGCAAGTCCTGACGATCCGATGAAGACAGATCATCCCGTCACAATGTTCTACCTGGATAACGATCGCCTGCTGCTTACCCATTATTGCGACGCCGGGAACCGCCCGCGCATGACGGCCCGCACGTCGGGAGATGGCAAGACGGTGGAATTCGATTTTCTCGACGTTGCCGGCAGCACGCAGTACGGACATATGCACCACGCCGTCTTCACCATTATCGACGCCAACCACCACACCGAGGACTGGACCTATATGATGCCCGGGGACAAGCCCGTGCACGCGCATGCAGATCTGCATCGCGTGAATTGACGTGTTTTTTTCGCGAACCGAGGGAATCTAGGGGAAAGATGGTGCAGTTTGTCGCTTTCAGATCGCGCTCAAACTGCACCTTCTCTCAAGATCGAGTCGAAACGGCTAATCCGTTTAAGGGCTCCGATCATTGAACTTGAAGAATGGATGGCAAGAACCATGAACACCGATCAAACAATACGGCCGATGTTTTGGATCAAGAAAATATTTGGTCCCGACTACGAGCGCTACGAGGGCGTGTACCGAATTAATATCTACCTTTTGCGCTTGCTGTATCTGCTGATGATCATCTTCGTCGGAAGTGATTCGTGGACGGCGATCGTCACGCACCAGGGTCCGTGGGATCATTTGAAGGCGGTGGCTTTTTGCGTGTGGGCGGCTTATTCGACGCTATCTATTCTGGGCTTGATCAATCCGCTCAAAATGCTTCCGATTATTCTGTTCGAGATCTTCTATAAGAGCATATGGCTGATGATCGTTGCCTATCCTCTGTGGACGAAGCACCAGTTGGTGGGTTCGCCCGCCGAGCAGTTGACGTATGCGTTCTTATGGCTGCCGTTGCCGCTGCTCGCGACGCCCTGGGGATACGCATTCAGAACGTATTTGTCGTTTCCAAAGAGAATGAGGGCATCGGCGTAGTCGAGAATCGGCCAGTAGCGTACGAGATCCCGAAGTTGGCCAGCGTCTAGAACAGAAGGAAATAGTCAGGAACCGAAGATGGATCCGTGGAACGACAGTCAACCGATTTACCGGCAGCTTCGAGACCGCGTGGTCGCGATGATTCTCGACGGCGCGCTGAAGGAAGGCGATCCCCTGCCCTCGGTGCGCAGTGTCGCGGCCGAATATCGGGTGAATCCGCTGACGGTTCTGAAGGGGTATCAGCAACTCGTCGATGAGGGGCTGGTCGAAAGCAAGCGAGGTCTTGGCATGTTCATCAATGCGGGCGCGCGAAATCTGTTGCTGCACGGCGAGCGCCAGAGGTTTCTTGGCGAAGAGTGGCCCAGGGTGTACGCGACCATACAGCGCCTCGGACTGAAGGCGGAAGAGCTGCTCAACGGCAACGCAAAGCACCAGCCGACATCCGATGCCGTGGCTTCGGATGCCGGCAAGTCGAAGACGGAAAAGAATCCTCTTGAGTTGACCGGGGAAGAGGAGAAGCCAAAGCCATGACAGTGATTGAAGCCCGCGGTCTGCGCAAGACCTTCGGCTCGACGGTCGCGCTCGACGGCGTGAACTTGCGTGTCGAAGAGGGCCGCATCCTCGGTCTTATCGGTCCCAACGGAGCAGGGAAGACGACAGCGCTCAACGCGATTCTCGGCCTCACGCCCTATGAGGGAGAGCTGAAAGTTCTGGGGCGAGATCCGTGGAGGGAGCGCGAGCAACTGATGCGCGATGTTTGCTTCATCTCGGATGTCGCGGTGTTGCCGCGGTGGATACGGGTTTCGCAGGCGCTCGATTACGTGGCCGGAGTGCATCCGCGATTCGATCGCGCGAAAGCGGAAGGATTTCTCGCGAAGACCACGATCAGCCAGTCCAGAAAGGTTCGGGAATTGTCGAAGGGCATGGTGACCCAACTTCACCTCGCGCTGGTCATGGCGATCGACGCGAGATTGCTGGTGCTCGACGAACCGACGCTCGGACTCGACATCCTGTATCGCAAGCAGTTCTACGATTCCTTGCTGAACGATTACTTTGACCGCAGGCGCACCATCGTCGTCAGCACACATCAAGTAGAGGAGATTGAGCACGTCCTCACCGATCTCATGTTCATACACCGTGGCCGCATCGTATTCGATTGCAGCATGGAAGAACTCGAGTCGCGGTACGTGGAATTAATGGTGAATCCCGGCCAGATCGCCGCGGCACGCGCGCTCAAGCCGATTCATGAGCGCCCGGCGATTGGGCGCAACGTCCTGTTATTCGATCTCAACATGGATAGCACCGATCGTCAGAAACTCGCCGCTCTGGGCGAGGTACACACGCCCAGCATTGCCGATCTATTCGTCGCCGTGATCGGCGACAACGCCGGCGCGGCGCAAGGAGTGGCTCGATGAATACTCATGCCAATGCTGTTCCTGGATCGGTCGACTCGCAGCGGACTGCACCGGCCGTCACGTCCGCTACTCAGCACATTTATTGGTCGCTGCGGCGCGAATTCTGGGAGAACCGGTACCTCTATGTCGCTCCGATTGGAGTGGCTGCGGTGTTCTTGTTCGGATTCCTGATCAGCGCGATTCATTCGCCGAGCCATATGCGAGAGTTGATGGCGATCCAAACCAGACACAGCCACGACGAGATCTCAGGAACATTCGACCTCGCGGCAGCTCTCTTGATGGGCACCGTCATTCTCATGAGCGTGTTCTATTGCACCGAGGCGCTGCACAGCGAGCGCCGCGATCGCAGCATATTGTTCTGGAAGTCGCTGCCGGTCTCCGATGCCACAACGGTGCTGGTGAAGGCGAGCATTCCGCTGGTGATTCTTCCGGTGCTCATTGCAGTGATCACGGGCGTGATGTGGTTCCTCATGCTGCTGCTGAGCAGCGCCGTGCTGATCGCAACGGGCGGCGATGTCGCGATGCTGTGGGACCATTTGCCAATTTTGCGGATGACGTGGCTGATGTTCTATCACGTGCTGACTGCGCACGCTCTCTGGCCGGCGCCGGTGTATTGCTGGCTGTTGCTGGTGTCGGGTTGGGCACGAAGGGCAACCATTCTTTGGGCAGCGTTGCCGATCGTCGCCATCGGCGGCCTGGAGAAGATTGCTTTCAATACCTGGCATTTCGCAAACCTGGTCGGTTCGCGGTTTATCGGCGCCACGGCGCCCGCGGGCTCGTCGCCGTCGGATGTTTTTCCGACGAATCCAATGACGCATATCACCCCGGGTACGTTTGTGGCGTCACTGGGCCTCTGGATTGGGCTGGCAATCGTCGCGATATTCCTTGTCGCGGCTGTGCGATTGCGCCGCTCCCAGGGCCCGCTTTGAGTCGTTGAACGTCTGATGTAACTGTTCGCAAATAGGGAGGACTTATGAGCGCCCAAGCTCAAGTGGCGTTCCATGCCACCGGTGTATCTAATGCGCGGTCCCAGCGGAATATCGCGAACACCGCGCTGACAGCGGCCGTCCGGTTTTGGTGTTTCGTCGTGGTTGTCGGCCAACTTGTATTCGCGTTTACGGTTGCGTCTCTTTACGGGATGGCGGTGTTGCGGGGCACGACGGCGCAGGCGTGGAGTCGCCACATCACGCATGGCTACGTTCCGGAGGATACATGGGGCAACTTCGCGGTGGCCTCGCATCTTTTCTCGGCGGTCATTGTGATCCTCGCCGGAATGCTGCAGCTGGTTCCGCAAATCCGGGAGCGTGCTCCGTCGCTGCACCGCTGGAACGGCCGACTCTACATCGTTACCGCGTTTGCTGTCAGCCTTGCTGGTCTTTACATGACGTGGGTCCGCGGCAGCGTGGGTGATCTTCCGCAGCACGTCGGAAGCACTCTCATGGCCGTGCTCATCATGTTCTTCGCGGTGATGGCGCTACGCTATGCGCTAGCGCGGGATTTCAAAACGCATCGTCGCTGGGCCCTGCGTCTGTACCTTGTAGTGAGCGCATCGTTGTTCATCCGCGCGGGGCTGTTCCTCTCTTTTGTTCTCAACCGCGGTCCTTTCGGCTTCGATCCGACCACGTTCAGCGGTCCGTTCCTTACTCTTATTGCGTTCGCTCAATACCTGGTACCTCTCGCCGTTCTTGAGATCTACTTGCGCATCAGGGAGCGAGCGGGTGCGCCGGGCCGCTTGGCGATGGCCGCAGGTCTTGTCGTGCTGACCTTCGCTCTGGGTGCGGGGATCTTTGCGGTCGCCCTGACGACATGGGTGCCGTCGATCAAACGGGCCTATGACAGCCGCAAGTCGATTGCTGAAATTCTCTCCGGCACCATCAATTCGAGCGGCATCGACGAGGTCGTCAAGCAATATCACGGCTTCAAGGCTACAGCACCGGCCACGTACAACTTCGACGAAAGCGAACTCAATACTCTGGGCTACAGCCTCATGCGCTCGAAGAAATTTGATCAGGCGATCCGCATATTTCAGCTGAACGTTGAGGCCTATCCGCGGTCGAGCAATGTCTACGACAGCCTCGCCGAAGCTTACATCAACCACGGCGACAAGCCGCAGGCCCTTGCGAACTATCAAAAAGCGCTGCAGTTAAATCCAAAGAACAAGACTGCTGCGCGAAAAGTTCAGGAACTGACGAAGGGAGCTTTGTAATGAGCTCTCCGATCTTGATTCTTCACATTAGCGGCGGCATCACAGGAATCGTGTCTGGCTTTGTGGCAATGTGTTTCCGCAAAGGTTCCCCTGCCCATGCTCTGGCGGGAAGAGTGTTCGTCATCGCCATGCTGTCCATGTCGAGCGCGGGCGCGTACCTGGCTTTCATGAAATCGCAAACTGGCAATCTCATGGGCGGCGCTATGACGTTCTATATGGTCGCAACCGCGTGGCTTGCGGGCAGGCGCCGGGATGGGGAAACGAGCATTCTCGATTGGGGTGCGCTTCTGATCGCGCTGGTGTTCGGAACGATCGCCACAACATTTGGATTTCAGGCTCTATATAGCGCGACGGGATTGAAGGACGGATATCCGCCTCCGGTGTATTTCATTTGGACCGTGGTGGTGGCTTTGTCGGTGGCGGGTGACATTCGCATGCTCGTGCGCCACGGCGTCTTCTACGGGCGACAGCGAATCGTGCGTCATCTCTGGCGCATGTGCGTGGGACTGTTTATTGCTTCCGGGTCCTTCTTCCTGGGCCAGCAAAAAGTTTTCCCCGTTTTCCTGCGCGGACTTGCGGTGTGGTATGTTCCCGCGTTTCTGCCCCTGTTGCTGATGATCTTCTGGCTGATCCGCGTGCGCTTCAAGAACGTGTACATCGGAAGCGCCGAAAGCAAGCGAATCGGTGAAGATCGCTCCGGCTTCCGGAACGATCCATTGCCGGGATAAGGATGCCGGGATAAGGAATCGCAGGATCGCAACGCACGGCACAGTCGCGCATCCGCCCGACATCAAAAGCAAAACGCCCAGCCGTGAGCCGGGCGCTGCTCTCAAGAAATGAAAACCGCTAGTTGCGTTGTCCCGGTCCTTTGCTCTCGTCGCTTGCGATCACGCCGTCCTTGATATGGATGACGCGATGCGCATACTCGGCGATGTCGCCTTCGTGGGTGACCAGGATGATGGTGTTGCCTTCGGCGTGCAGCCGGTCAAACAGCGCCATGATTTCAATGCCGGTCTGCGAATCCAGGTTGCCGGTGGGTTCGTCGGCCAGGATGATCGACGGCTTGTTGACCAGGGCGCGCGCGATGGCGACGCGCTGCCGCTGACCGCCGGAGAGTTCGTTGGGCTTGTGGCTCATGCGGGCTTCCATGCCCACTGCCGCCAGCGAGCGCTCTGGCGCGCTCCATGCGCTCCTCGGTCGGAATGCCGGCGTAGATCAGCGGCAGTTCCACGTTGTGCAGCGCCGTGGCGCGGGCCAGCAGGTTGAACGTCTGGAAGACGAATCCGATTTCCTTGTTGCGGATGCGCGCCAGTTCGTCGTCATCCAGTTCGCTGACCAGTTGGCTGTTCAGCCAGTACTTGCCCTGTGAGGGCGTGTCGAGGCAGCCGATCAGGTTCATCAGCGTCGATTTGCCGGAACCCGACGGTCCCATGATGGCGACATACTCGTTGCGCTGGATGCGCAGATTGACGCCGCGCAGGGCGTGTACCTGCTGCTCCGAGCCCATGTCGTAGGTCTTCCAGAGATCTTCGGCCGCAATCATGCACGATTCGGGCGGTGCCAGGTTCGCGGTGGTGGGCATACTGATGACTTCTGCGGTTGCCATGTTTTTCTCCTGGTCTTCCTGTCCGTCCGGTGCCACTGACCTCTCCGATCGTTGTAGGTTCAGTTTCGTTCTGCTTCTGCGGGCTCCGTTTTCTGAGACCTCTACTGGCTTTCCCTTTGGACGTGCCAGCCCAGCTAACGTTATGACGATTCCTCTTCCTTCTTCGGCACCGTATTGTCGATCTTTACGCTGCTGCCGGGCCGCAGCGTGCGCAAGACCTTGTAACTGCCGGTAATGACCTCGTCCCCTTCTTTCAGACCGTCCAGCACTTCGATATCGGTGGTTCCGGTGATTCCGGTAGTGACCGGCACGAAAATGGCCTTCTTGTTCCGAATGACGAAGACTCCCTGCACATCATCCTCTTTTTTCGTCTTGGATGCGACTTCCTTGGCCGCAGGTGCCGCGGCATGCACCGATCCCGGCTGATTATTTTGCTGATCGATCTGTTCCTTGCTTCGCAGGGTCAGCGCCTGGATCGGAATCGCCAGCGCATTGCTCCGCGTCGCGGTCGTGATCTTGGCCGTGGTCGAAAGCCCCGGCCGCAGATCCTGCGGCGCATCCTGCAAGGTCACGACGACTTTGAAATCCTTCGCTTCCTCGCTGGCCGTCGTCTGCTGCGAGGTGGAAACGCCGCTGGAGCGCACGATCGCGTTGTCGCCGATTTCTGACACCGTACCGTGAAATATCTTTTTCGGAATGGCGTCAATCGTCACGTCGGCGGGCTGTCCCAGGTGCACATTCACGATGTCGGTCTCGTCGACCTTGACCTCCGCGGTAATGACCGACATGTCGGCGATCGTCATCAACGTGCTGCCCTGGCGCGTTCTGAATTCCGATGACCACCGTTTCGCCTTCGCGAACCGGAAGGTTCGTGACCACGCCGTCAAAGGGCGCGGGGTAGGTGGTCTTCTGCAGCACGTCGGTATAGTGGGTCAGCGTGGCTGCGCCTGTCGAATGTGCCGGTCCGCCGAATCTCCTTGTGCCTTGGCTTGCGCCACCCGCGCCTGTGCCTGCACCAATCCGGCATCGGCCGTAGCCCAGGCGTTCTTGCGGCTGTCGAAGTCGGACTTCGCGATCAATCCGTCCTTGAACAGGCTCTGTGCGCGCTCCCAGTCCAGCTTGTTGCGGTCGTAGTCCGCCTGCGCACGCTGCAGGTCCGCCTGGGACGTTTTCAGCGCCGCATCGGCCGCGAGGGCATCCGTCTGCGCCGCCTGCAGTGACGCTTCGTTGGCGTTTACGTCGGCCGAGGACTGCACGTTTTCCAGTTGCGCCAGCAATTGACCCTTCTTTACCTGATCGCCCTCCTTCACGTATAGGTGGGTGATCTTGCCGAAAGCGTTGGCGCCGACGTTGACGTAGGTCTTCGGTTTGATTTCTCCCGAGGCACTCACGACCGTGGCCAGATCCTGCCGCAATATCTTCCCGGTCTGCACCGTGACTACATTCTTGCTGCTCTGAGAAACGGTGACGCCGACAATAATGGCCACGACGAGCACAGCCCCGACGATGATCGCAATTTTTTTCCAAGCTTTCATTTTTCCCGTCACGATCCGGGTAATTTATCTCCTGCAGAAGGCCAGGTTCTGCCACGACTCGTTTTGGCGCGAACTACCCCTCTGCTTTGGTCAGGTGACGGATACACACTCTCTGTTACGATCCTGCCGCCGAGAAAGTTCCCGATCAGGAGAGCCAGGTGTGGCCGAGACCATTACCGTGGAGATTTCTTACTACACCCCGGAAACCTCATCATTATAGCTTGCCAGCCCAAAATGGCAGTTCCAGATTCGTTATCGGGTCAGGCAACTCGAGACAACCCCCCTTGCTTCTAAACGATACGGTTGAGGTCTGTTTTAATTGGTTCTCCGGGCACGACTTAACCTTGCTTTCGCACAAGTAAAGGGCCTAAAATAGACAGACAAACGGTTGTCTGGCAGGAGTCCCTCTCATGGTCCGGGTTGATTCTTATCAAGTGTTTCTGCGAGTTTTGCTGGTATCTCTCGGCTTGATGGCCTGCGGTGCCGTCGCCCAGGATCAGCCAGCCCAAAAGCCTACCGATCAACCCCCTAGCACGGATAAGGTGACCCAAGATTTGCCTGTCAAAGATGCGTCTGCCGCGGATACAGCAGCCGCCCAAGCACCCGTCGACGCGGTCGATCCGCTCAAGCGTCCTGCCAACGAAAAAATTAGGAAAAATCAGAAGAAGGCTCTCAAAGTCGAGTTGAGCAAGCCCTACAAGAAGTGGCTCGATGAGGACGTCGTCTGGATCATCACCGACGAAGAGCGTGCGGCCTTCAAGCAACTCTCGAACGACGAAGAGCGCGACAACTTCATCGAAGCCTTCTGGCAGCGCCGCGACCCCACTCCCGACACCGAAGAGAACGAGTACAAAGAAGAGCACTACCAGCGCATCGCCTACGCCAACGAACACTTCGCCGCTGGCATCCCGGGCTGGAAGACGGATCGCGGCCGCATTTACATCATGTACGGCAAGCCCGACGAAATTGATTCGCATCCCTCGGGCGGGACCTACGAACGCCCCATGGAAGAAGGCGGCGGCGAGACTTCGACCTTCCCGTTCGAAGACTGGCGTTATCGCTACCTCGAAGGCATCGGTCAGGAAATCATTATCGAATTCGTCGACACCTGCATGTGCGGCGAATATCACATGACCATCGACCGTTCCGAGAAAGACGCACTGCTGCTAGACTCCCAACGCCGGCCTGACGATGTGGGAGCAGATGGGCATGTCGAAGCAAGTCGGATCGCTTCACGGGCAGCGGCCTCGAGCGACTGGGCGGCGGCCCCATGAGCAATCAGCTGCAGACCAAGGAATTCGACCGCCTGGACGGAGTTCGCCAAGCTGCAAGCCGCGCCTCCCGTCAAGTTCAAGCGACTCTGGAAGAAGTCGTCAGTCGAAGGTCATCCTCAACCCGATGCCCTTCGATGTGCGCTCCGACTTCGTGAAGGTCACCAGCGACACGGTGCTCGTGCCGGTCACGATCCAGATGAAGAATCGCGACATCACGTTCGTCAACAAAGACGGCGTGCAGCGCGGCACGGTCAATATTTTCGGGCGTCTCTCCACGCTGACCGGCAAGATCGTGCAGACCTTCGAAGACACGGTGCAGGTCGACGTTCCGGCCGAACTGCTGCCGCGCACCGCGGAGAATGCCTCGGTCTACTGGAAGGCTCTGCCGCTGCGCCCCGGCCGCTACAAACTGTACATCGCGGTGAAAGACGTGAATGGCGACCGCAAAGGCGTTTGGAGCCGCAGCATTGTGGTTCCGGACTACTCCGACGACAAGCTTTCAACCTCGACTCTGATCGTTGCCGACCAGATGGAACCGGTTCCGACCAAGGCGATCGGCACCGGCAGTTTCGTGATCGGCACCACGAAGGTCCGTCCGCGCGTCGCTCCGGCCGACGGCAAGCCGGCCGTCTTCAAGAACGACAAAGATCAGAAGCTGAATTTCTGGATGCAGGTCTACAATCTCGGCGTGGACGAGAAGACGCACAAACCTTCCGCTACGTTCGAATACGACGATCACCAACGTGGCAACCAATAAACCGGTGGTCCAGAAAGTCGAATCCACCGACACCGATGGGCAATATTGGCGAACAGGTGACCCTGCAGAAGTCAATCGTTGCCGCCAACCTGCAACCCGGCATCTACAAGATCGAAATCAAGGTGAACGACAACATCTCCAAGCAGACGGTTGATCCGTCAGCGGTGTTTGCAGTAGAGTAACTACCTGCGTTTTCCCCAGGGGTGGGGTAGCGTGCGACTACGCAAGCTCGGAACATGGGCGATTCTGTTGGGGCTGTCGCTTCCTGCGTTTGCCGTTGAGCGGCCAGGAGCGATCTCGGGATACGTGCGCAATGCCACCGGCGACCCGCAGATGGGCGCCGTAGTGGAGATCCTCGGCGCGGCCAATCGCACCCTGACCGTCTTCACCGACGGCGCTGGCTACTACATCGCCACCGGATTGTTGCCCGGTCTCTACAGCGTTAAAGTCACTGCCCCTTCTTTCCTGCCGGCATTGCGCGAAAAGATTGGCCTTCGCCCCGGCGCCAGCTCTCAACGTCAACGTCACGCTCAGCACATTGCTTGGCGTGATGCAGCTCGGCCCGGTGCGCGCGCTTCCTGACGAAGATGATTGGAAGTGGACGCTGCGCTCGGTCGCGAACCGCCCCATCCTGCGCGTCTTTGACGACCCGGCGTCGGCCGAAAAGCAAAACCACGAACTGAGCGGCACCGTGTCGTTCCTCGCGGGCTCCGCTGCCGGAGGATATGGCACCGGCTCCGATATGAGCACCGGCTTCACGCTCGAGCGCTCCGTCTTCTCCGACGGACATGTTGCCTTCAGCGGCAACGTTGGATACGGCGAAGGCCTTCCCGCCGCGGTGGTGCGCGCCCGATATTCTCGGCAGATGGCAGATGGCTCTGAGCCGACGATGGCGCTGACGGTGCGCCGCTTCGCCGCTTCCGATCCCAACCTGCACAATGCCGCGCTGCAGGCGATTTCGCTTTCCGCGGGCGATGATTTCTCCGTCGGTGATGTTCTCGAATTCAAATTCGGCAGCGAGTTGCAAACCATCCAGTTCCTCGGGCACGTGAACGCCTTTCGTCCCTACGGATCAGCCGATCTTCATCTTTCGCCCGACACCGTTCTCGAGTACGACTACACAACTTCGCGCCCTGATCCTCGAACGGAAAAAGGTTTCGATTCCGCTCCACCCGACTTCAGCGAATCGAATCCGCGCGTCAGCCTTTTGGATTTTTCTCCCAAGGTCGAGAGCGCCCATCATCAGGAAATCAGCCTCTCGCACCGCATGGGCAATACGAATGTTCAGGTCGCGGTCTTCTCCGATCGCGTGGGTGACACCGTTCTCACCGGCACTGGAGACGTCACGTCCTCCGGTGGATTCCTGCTGCCCGACGTCTCCTCCGGCACCTTCAGCTACACCGGTCGCAATCTCGACACCAACGGCATGCGTGTCGTACTGCAGCACAAGGTCTCGGCGGATCTGACCGCTACTCTCGACTACGCCTTCGGAGGCGTCCTCGATCTTTCTCAGCCCGACGTCTCCCTGCAGGACGCTCCGCAATGGATCTCCACTCAGCGCCGCCATGCCCTTGCCGCCAAGCTAGCTGGCACCGTGCCTCGCACCCACACCCACTGGATCGCTTCCTACCGCTGGGTTAATGGTCCGGCCCTTACCCCGGTCGACATGTTCAACGCGTCGCCAGGCCAGAGCGATCCCTACCTGAACCTCTTTATCCGGCAGCCGATCCCGAGCATGGGATTTCTGCCCGGCCACATGGAAGCCATCATCGACGTTCGCAACCTTCTTGCTCAAGGGTACGTTCCGGTTCTCGGCCAGGACGGCCAGACCGTCTACCTGGTCCAGTCCGCCCGCGCCGTCCGCGGCGGCGTGTCTTTCAGCTTCTAAGTCATCAGCACTCAGCCAAAACCAACTCGGCAGTCGAACCGAACTGTTCCCTCAGGCTGGCGCCAGACCTGAAAGTCTGTCGGCTGAAAGCTGATAATTGACCGCTTATGGCTGCTCTTCCGGGGTTACCTTATTCGTAAAATCTATGGTAACCATCTATAACTCTTTGGTTGACTCCAAGGACTGCCTTTCGATAATGTTCCAGACACGGACCTTTGCGGGCGGGGCATCGCATGTTGTTAGTATGCAAGGAATTGCAAGCCCTCCCAGATGTGGGCGAAGCGACTAGACCGACCTGCAAAGAACTGCACACTCCCCAAAATTGATTCGGTTTTCCAAGGAGATATTCATGAGAACGCGCATCATCCTGGTGTCCCTGGCTTTGGTCTTCGTGCTGGTTGCGGCCGCCGGCCTGTCAGCACAGACCTTCCGCGGCACCATCCTGGGGACAGTCACCGACCCCTCCGGCGCGGTACTCGCCGGAGCCAAGGTGACCGTGAAGAATGTCGGCACCGGCCTGGAGCGCACCAGCGAAACCAGCGCCGACGGCAGCTACTCCCTCCCCGAATTGCCCATCGGCACCTATACCGTGACCGTCACCCAGACCGGCTTCCAGACCTTCGTCGCCACCGGCGTGACCGTGGATGTGGCCGGCGAACGCCGCGTCGATGCCGCCATGAAGACCGGCCAGATCTCCACGCACGGTCGAAGTCTCGGGCGACCTGTTGCCCAGGTCGAGACGACCTCCGCGGAGCTCGGCGGAACCCTGACCGCCGACACGATCGAGAGTCTGCCGGTCAATGGCCGCGACTATCAGAAGCTGATCTACCTGAACCCCGGCATTGCCGGTTCGCCCGACCAGATCTCCGACTCTCCCGGCTCCTACGGCGTGTTCTCCATGAACGGCTCGCGCGGCCGCTCCAACAACTTCCTGCTCGACGGCACCGACATGAACGACGGATACCGCAACGATCCGGCCATCAACGAAGCGGGCGTGTTCGGCGATCCGGCGACCATTCTTCCGATCGATGCCGTCGCCGAATTGCGCGTGCTCTCCAACTACGAAGCCGAATACGGCCGCAACAGCGGCGCCGTGATCAACATCGTGACCAAGAGCGGTTCCAACAACATGCACGGTTCGATGCTGGAGTACTTCCGCACCGGCAAGATGGGCGCGCGCAACTATTTCAACTTCGACTCCCAATCCCAAGAGTCCGTTCAACAACAACCAGTTCGGCGGTTCGCTCGGCGGGCCCATCGTCAAGGACAAGACTTTCTTCTACGTCGACTATGAAGGCCAGCGCGAAAACGGCGCGCAGGCCGGGCAGACCTGCGTCCCGATCCGGCCGTGATCGCCAGCGCCGAGGCCACAGATCACCGCCTGGCGGAGGTCCCATGAATCCGGTCTCTGACCGCACTGCTTGCTCGCGAATCCCTGGCCGACGCCGAATATCGCGGACGCTGCCAGCGATGCGAATGGTTGCATACGCCAACAACTTCTCGACCTCGACCAGCTTCTTCAATCGCGTCGACAGCTTCATCGGCAAGATCGATCACAATTTCAATCCCAACAACATGCTGACCGGGCGCTATTACTTCGGAGACAGCACTCAGAGCTTCCCATTTCGCTCAGTTAGCTGGCGGACTGCTGCCTGGCTTTAACACCACGACCCCGACGCGGGTACAGCTGATTTCGCTTTCGTACGTGAAAGTCGTCAATTCGAGCCAGGTGAACGAGGCCCGTCTGGGATGGAATCGCTTTGTCGAAGGATTCTTCCCTCAGGACCAGAGCTTCAATCCCAATTCCATCGGTCTCGATACCGGAGTCGGAGCTCTACGACGGCGGTCTTCCGGCGATCCGACGGTGGGCAGGCTTCTCGCAGATTGGCGCTACCTCTTCGATCCCGCGCAATCGGGTCGACTGCCAACTGGCACTTCGTCGACAACTATTCGTGGAAGTCAGGAAAGCATGACATCAAGTTCGGCTACGAATTCCGCCGCACTACGATCACGCAAGTCATCGATCACAACTTCCGCGGAACCCTCAGTTTTGGCAATGACGTGTCGGCTGAACTCGACCGACCTCTCACCGCGCTCCAGGCCTTTCTCGAAGGCATTCCTGACGGCGGCAATCAGGTCGCCGGCAACTCGAGGCGGCATACCTTCCAGAACAGCCATGGGCTCTTTCTGCAGGACAGCTTCCGCGCCACTTCGCGGCTGACTCTCAACTACGGCATGCGCTGGGATTACTTCGGTGTCACCGGAGAAAAGAACAACCAGTTCTACACCGTGGTCCCGAACTCCCCAGCGGGATCGACAACGTTCCGACCAATCAGCTGTACGGCAAGGACTTCAACAACTTCGCTCCGCGCGTGGCCTTTGCCTACGACCTAACCGGCAAGGGAAAGACTGTGGTTCGCGGCGGATGGGGCATGTTCTACGACGCGTTCTCGCAGGATATGTTCCTGGGACACCTGCCGTGGAACTGCGTCTTCTGTCCCGGCCCAGCGTATCCGGGTCTTGGACCGCAAGCGCTGCAGACTGGCGATCGGTGAGCCGGTGGCGCTCTTGACTCGCGGGACAGCCGGTGTATTCCAGCTACGGCGCAGAAGGTGACTTCTTCATGGTCGATCCGCACATGCGCACTCCTTACGTGCAGAACTTCAATCTGAACTTCCAGCAGCAACTGGGCAGCCGCATGGTGCTGCAGGTTGGATATGTCGGTTCGAAGGGGACGAAGCTGTTCCAGTTTCTCGACATCAACCAGCCCAGCCAGGCCCAGATCACGGCTGCGGACTTGGCTGCAATTGCGTCAACGGCTACAGCGTGCCGCGCACTTACGATCCGAATTTCTTCTATCTGAACCAGGAAAGGTCGTCGGCGAACTCGATTTACCATGCGTTGCAGACCAGCCTGCACGTTAACAAGTGGCACGGTCTTACGTCGCAGGCAAATTTCGTGTGGTCGCACGCGAATCGACACGGCCAGCGATCTGGAGGACTTCGAGCCCAACCAGGCGCAGCCGCAGAACAGCACCAATCTCCGAGCGCGACCGCGGCAATTCCAGCTTCGACATTCGGAAACGCTTTACCTGGAACTTTGTATACGAGTTCCCCAAGGCTCATGGCCACATGGCGAAGTTGACGGATGGCTGGGGCCTGGATGGAATTCTGAACCTGCAGGACGGCCAGCCGTGGCACTTGAACTATGAATTCCAGGGCGACTATTCCGGATCGGGCGAAGGCTTCGACCGTCCCGATGTGATTGGGCCGATTCAATACACTTCGAGCAATCCGTCGCAGTTCCTGAATCTGGCCTCGTTTGCCGCGCCTTGCACTTGGGGTACTCAAGCTAATCCCAACGACGTCACCGAAGACAATTGCGTGCCGGGCACGCGCCACTTCGGAAATCTGGGACGCAATTCACTGAAGGGGCCCAGCTTCAAGGAGTTCAACTTCTCGGTCTTCAAGGACACCGTTCCTTTCCGAGCATGTGAATCTGCAATTCCGCGCTGAGTTCTTCAACATCCTCAACCATCCGAACTTCTCCAGTCCGCTGCTGCCGAATTTCATCGGCAATATCGGATCTCCGAGCTACCTCACCGGACAGCACACCGGCTACTACACGCTCCACTACCGGCGACGTCGGCATCGGCAACCCGTTCCTGGGAGGCGGCGGACCACGCGGCGTTCAGTTCGCAGCCATCCTCAAGTTCTAACACTTGTGGGTCTCAATCCCAGCCCCTGCTTCGGCAGGGGCTTTTTTCTGTCCGGTTCGCGAATTCCAGCTGGAACCCGCAGCGCTGACGCTGTAACCCCTTGGGGGACAAGATCTTGCCCGCAAGCCGTCGCCGCCCGTCATTCTTCTCCCGCCGAAGATAGCTCTTCGAACCCTTTTTCCCGCGCCAACTTCGCAGCCGTCCAACGCCTTTCGTCACCTCGCCCCGCGATTACGCCGATGTTACTGTCTTCTCGTAGTCTCCCCCACAAACAGCTCTGTTCCGGAGAACGCTTGATGCGCCGCATCGTTTCTGACTCTGCACCGTTTTCGCTGTCGGTCTCTGCCTCGCCGCGCCTCTGTTTGCGCACCATGTCAAAAAGGGACAGTCTGCCACGATGCCGGTGACGACTTCGTCCGCCAAAGCCCGCGAGCTGTGGGATAAGGGTGTGACCGACTACGAGAATCTCTATCTCGAGCGCTGCAACGAAGATTGGCGCGCGGCCGTGAAAGAAGATCCCAACGCTCGCCGTCGCCTGGGCCTGGATCGCCTTCAACAGCGGCAATCCGCAGGAAGTCAGCGACGCTCGCGCCAAGGCCAAGGCGCTCGCGCCCAAGCTGACTCCCGGCGAGCAGTTGATGGTTGCCTGGATCTCCAAAGTGCAGGAAGGCGACTTCCTCGGCGGCATCACCGCCATGAACGACATGCTTGAGATGTATCCCCGCGACAAGCACCTGCTGTATCTCGCGGGCAATTGGCTGATGGGAGAAGACGGCAACGAGCAGGCGCAGCGCATCATGGAAAAGGCGCTGGCCATCGACAAGAACTTTCCTCGCCGCGCTCAACGATCTCGCTTATGTCGACGCACGCAATCGCCAATTCGACAAGGCCTTCGCGGCGATGGACCGCTACGTCGCGCTGCTGCCCAAAGAGCCCAATCCGCAGGATTCTTACGGTGAACTGCTCGCGCATGGCGGGGAACTTCGATGGCTCGCTCGTGCACTATCGCGCCGCGCTCAAGATCGATCCGGACTTCGTGAGCTCGCAGCTCGGACTCGGTGACACTTACGCGTTGATGGGCAATCAGGAACAGGCCCGCGTGGAATACGACAAGGCCATCCGCTTCGCTCACACCGAAGCCGACCGCCTCACCTACGGCATGCAGAAGGCGATGACCTTCGTCCGCGACGGCAACTATGCCGAGGCCGACAAGGAGTTCCTGGAGATCGCCGAGACTGCCCACGCCAAGGAGCATGACCTGCAGGAGGCGCAGGCTCTGCGTCATATGGCTGAATATCAGGCCGATGACAACGTCGCGCTGAAGCATCTCAAGCTGGCCGAGGAGTCCCTCAGCCATCGCGTCGACCATCTCCGCCTCGGATCGCGACGAAGAGTTGTCGCGCATTCTGCGCAACGTCGCGGTGCGCGCCGCGCACGCCGGGAATCAGCCCCTCGCCGACAAGTCGCTGCAACAACTCGAGGCGATGGCCAACGGCAGCCGCAACCGCGTGATCCAGAGCTCGTATCACGGTGCGGCTGGAACTCTGCTGATGGACCAGAAGAAATATGAGGCGGCCATCGCGCATCTCGAAGAGGATCGGGACAATCCCTTCACCATGGAACTGCTGGTGCAGGCCTACTACCAGACGAGCAGACCGAGAAGCTGCACGAAGTCGAAGCCAAGCTCCGCGGCACCAATGTGCCGACCATGGAGCAGGCTCTGGTCGTTCCAGCGGCTCGCTCCAAGCGTCCGAACATTTAGCCGCAAATCACTCGTTTAATCTCGTTTTCCCAAAATAGTTCCGGGATCGGCAACGATCCCGGAACTCCTCGTCCAATCGGCCGCGTTGGTGTACACTTCGCCCTGCATGAAAGCTGACACCGAGCGCCGCGCGGGAGCACGAATCGCCACTCGCGTTCCCACGCGCGTGCGCACGAATCACGGCACCGACCACACGGCGCAGACTCGCGACGTGAGCGCCAATGGCGTCTTCCTGTACACCAAGTCGCGCATGGAGAAGGGCGCCGAAGTCGAACTGGTGCTGATTCTTCCGCCCGAACTCACCTCTGGCGAGAAGTGCTGGGTCTGCTGCCAGGCGACGATCGTCCGCGTCGAAGAAGAGGGAACAGAGTTCGGCGTGGCCGCCCAGATCCGCCGCATGGACATCCTCCCCGAAGCCACAGTTTAAGGGAGCAGCAGAGCCGATCGGTGCCATTTCAGGAATGCTTCCCAGAGGGATTCCCCAAAAATCACGGTTGCGCCGCGCCAATTAGCGCGATTCCAGCGATATATCTCAAAGTTTGTGAAAAAAAGCTTCCCATTGCATCGAGCCAGGTGCAATAATGGCGGCCCTAGAATTGCTCTGGCCAATTTCAGGTTCCAGGTGGGCCCAGGTATGTTGATTGAAAAACTCACGGCCGGTGTCGTGCAAGTGCAGACACCGATTGGTCCGCGTTACGTAATGCCATCATTCCTTCAGCGCATTTATCTGCTCTGGATGTTTCGCAACTTTCCTATTCTTCCTCACGCGGTGCTTTCCGGTCGGCAGCAGCGAATGATTGACCGAATGTGCAGTGAGCAGCGTTTTGCGTCAATGGCGTACGCCGACGGTATGGATGAAGCGCCGGTCATCGGCACGGTCGAGCACCGTCCGCCGGTGGGAGCCGATCAATTGCCGCCGCGGCGTCCATCAGTGCGCGAAACGAGCGCATTGGCTGCGGAAGCTCGGCAGCGGCTGTAGCTCGGCCCATTGATCTTCTCGATAGAAGTGCGCGGTTAGCCGTGTGCAGTTAACGGAGCGCACCTGTTCGCTCGTGCGCTTCTTCGAGCGCGTTGGTTGCAGGCTGCTTTCATGCAAATACGGCTGAGGTTTCAAGTCGCCGCGACCTACTTAGGGGCGACCTTCGTTTGAAAGAGTGGCTTTGCCGCGAATGGTTAATTCTGCGGCGAAGATGAGCTTGGCGGAGGATTGCTGCTTCCTCCGTTGCTGCCGGTGGCGCCGTTCGGAGCACTGCCAGGTCGTTGTCCGCCGCGCGGCCACTCGCCGCATCCACCGCCGGCGCCTTCGTGCTGACCGCCAGCTCCATTTCCTCCACCATGATTCATGCCGCGTTGCTGCTGGCATGCGGTCAGCGCTTTTTCCTGGTCGGCGGTGACGAGGCCTTCCATTTTCTGGCGGCCCTGCTGGCGAATTTCTTGCACTTGCTGATGCTTCTGCTGCGGCGTGAGCGAGGTGTTGGAGCAGACTGCTTCCACTTGCGAACGAGTATCGCGCTCGACGGCCCAGCGCTGTTCCATCGCCGACTTTTGAATGCCTGCCTGCTGCCAGCAAGGTTCCCCTCCGCGGCGTCCAGGTTGGGTCGTTGAACCTCCTGCCGGAGGAGTGGTCTGCGCCATCAGCAATGCTGAGCAGCAGAGAAGAGAAGCGAACGCCAACGAAAAAATTTTGCGCGACATGATTGTGGCCTCCATGGATACAACCCGCCCCACCAGAGAAGTTGTAAGGAAAGTGTAGCGCAGGCCGCGCGCACGGCCTCATACCAAGTTGGATAACGGCTGGACATGGCCCGATTCTTGGGGCGCGCCGTCGGCTAGAACGAAAATTTTAGCCACGAACTCGCACGGATCAAAACCGATCATTCTCAGGGCCAGGTTTATCCGTCAATATCCGTCCGGTCTGTAGCCTTTCTTTCTTGCGGGACTCTCTTACATTTAGCGGCGACGATGTCTGCGAAAAGCGAAGACGGATGCTATAATTTTTGTTTGTCCCTCCAGCCAAATCCCCACCGTGGGCGCGTAGCTCAATTGGCAGAGCAACTGACTCTTAATCAGTAGGTTGTAGGTTCGATTCCTACCGCGCTCACCATCTTTTCAATCACTTACCGGAGTTGATGTTTCGGGTGTGCCGTAAAGTGTGCCGTAACTCAATCCGGCTACGCCCGTTTCTCCACTGTTGTGTCTTGATCGAGCGCAGCGCGCACGATCTCTAGTTCGGGATGTTGATACTGCATCGCAGTCTTCACATCCCTGTGTCCCATGGTTCTCATGACGGCAGCCAGGTTTCCGGTTCTCTTCAGAATCCGGGTGCCGTAATCATGCCGTCCACAATAGAGGACAAGATCTTCGGGAAGCCCAGCTTTGACCCTGGCTTCGCGAAATCTCTTCGCCATTGTGGTGAGATGAGCAGACTCGGCGCGTTTCGACGGGAAAACCCATCCTTCGCGTTTTTCTCCGCACCGCTGTTTAAGAACGTCAAAGACGCGATTGCTCATCGGCACGCGTCTCCTTCCTTCTTCGGTCTTGCTGTCCGGCACGAAGATCACGCGGGTTTTCCAATCCAGGTTCTCGATGCGCATCCGGTAAAGCTCTCTTTCGTTACGCATGCCCGTATCGCGCATCAAGATGATGATGTCCTGGAAAAGTTGAAGGCTGCGTTTCCGCCAATTGCAGGCGGCGGCGCCCACCAACAATTTCTTTTCCGCTTCATCGTCAAGCCTGAGTGAACGTCCGTATTCCTTCATCAGTTTGAGTTTCGGAGCGTGGCGAATCAGTGTCCACTCCTCCGCCTTGTGCAGCATCCTTCTTAACGTTCTCAGCGCGCAATTGGCATTTGAGGACGCGCCCGAAAACCGCAAAGTTTCGATAACGTCCCTGGTGATCTGATCCAATCGCATATTCACGACGGTCGTCGTCTTGAGGAGTCGCCAGCCATCGCGGTAGTAGGTTTTGGTTTTGTCTTCCAGTCTGACCTTGTCCAGCCATTCCAGGAAGCGCCGGGAAAACTCCAGCAACACAGGAGCCTTTTGGGGAAGCGGATCAGTATTCTCGACCACATGGGCGAGTTTCAGACCAGCAACCTTTGCCGCCCTGGCCGCTTTTGTTTCGTTGGTTGACCCGCGGTAGCGTTGTCCGCGCACCGTGAAGTCATACCAGTAAAACTTGGACTTCGCTTTCTTAAACAGCTTCACGAGCTTCCTCCATTGCAGCCCGCACGGAAGCAACTCGTGTGTTCTTCTGGATGTATTCCAAAAGAACATTCACATCATAACTAACCCGACCTTGCAGTTCTATCCAATTCGGCCCGATTCCCTCGGCGCGCCATCGTTTCAATGTTGCTGCTGAGCGTCCGAGAATCTCAGCGGCCTTGCGCGTGTTGACGAGCTGAGGCATGGCTGGTTTTTTCATCACGATTGGCTGGGGCATGGTTCATCTACTCCTGAGGGGAGACTCATCCGCCCCTCGTGGACGACATTGCCCTTGACGGTAGCGCAGGTGTACACATATAGTCAAGTTGTATCGTTACACATAGGAGGTGAAATTGACCGAAAGAGAGCTCACGACGGAGAAGGCAGCGATAGCGCAGCAGCCAGTGATCTCCATTCGTATTTCCGAGGCTCTGCGTTTAAAGCTTGAGGGCTTAAAGGTGCTCATGTCCATGAAGAGCGGCGAACCCGTTTCCACATCGGAGGCGGCAAAGCAGCTTCTTGAGTCCTCAAAAGAAGAACGACTTGAGCTGGTAAGTCTGCTTACCGAGCCGACCGATTCTCTGCTAATGATTCGCCGAAAGGCAGACTCAAAGCTCCCGCTTTCGCAAGCAGAATGGACCGCCGTTGCCTATTTCTGTCTGCACGGAGTGGAGAGATTTGCCAACACCGCACAGACGGAGATTTCATATGAATCTCTTGCCGGAATCCTTGAGGCATTCCAGGCGGTTTACGGTTTGCTTCGCAAACCAAACAAGACCCATTTGGACTCTTTCTTCGTCGCACATCTCCCGCCCGATCGGCAAGCCGAAGCGAAGAAACCGGAAGAGATCGGAAGCGACGATGTTCGGCGCGCCGTCACCCGCACCATTCGGATGCTAAAAAACCCGACAGAAGAGCGGCAGAGACCCATCTTTGTCGCCCGGAACCTCTACTTTCTCCTCGACGAGCTAGACTTCCCCAATATCGAGAGGCTAAACGAGGCGCTTCGGCCGTTCTGGCCGACCCTGTGGCGCGTGTGCGCCCGCGGCCACTATTTTCACTATGGTAAGCCCTTGCAAGATCCGAACTCTTCGGCAGGGGGAATGGACGCTCCGTTGAATCCGCCATTACCGAAATTTGAAGAAGGCGACTACCGTCTCGAATTCGTGCGCTCGCCGAGCGAAGGCTTTTCCGTTTGGTTGTCCTTCCCCGGAAGACTTGCGCCGCTCTATCCCGTGGAGGGATACCCAAAGATTTCGGAATTCAGGACGATCCTAGAACGGCTGGATGTAAGGCGGGTGCTGATCTCCTGGAATGGCCGCTATTTTCTCGCGTACACGGTGGCTGACGAGAAGGACGAAATCGGCGTGAATTTTCGCGCTGGTGACAACGGAATTACGTTTAACTTTCGTGGCGAAGACTGGCAGTCCATCAAGAAGCTGTTTCGACGCGCGTGGCAGGCTCCGCAAGTACGCCGCCTGTGGGACGCGCTGGCTCTTGAGTATGGCGAGTTGTAAGAACGCGGTGCTTCGCACCGGAAGAAGTGGGGACACGTCACCCCCAAGTTGGGAACTGCGGAGCGCCAGACGGCGCTTCGATGTTTACGCAGGTTAACTTTCGCTGCGTCAACAAATTCGTCTCCGCTGAGTGACTGCGATATCGAACGATGACGTTTGTTTGAGACAGGTGGCCCCAGAGCGTCGATCACGTAAACGCGTTGAAGCGCAGGAGCTTGCTGTGAACTAGCAATTACGCAGCTTGATGCGCAGCGGAATCAAGTGCAGTAGTGCAACAAGGCGGTTCGTCCAATGAGTAGTCCTCGCGCTCAAGCTAATCCACAGTCCAGTTTGCCATTCGGAGAAGAGGCGAAGCCCGGCTTCCGCACCAAGACCGCGGCCACGAGACTGACTCCCGAAGAACTAGGAGAGATAGAAGCTGCCGCCGAAAGCGCGGGACAGGCTCTCTCCGAGTGGCTGCGCGGGACCGCTCTGTGCGCTGCGCGACAGCGGCCCGCCGATCCCGCCGAACTGGTATTGGCCGAAGTCTGGGCGTTGCGTTACGCGCTTTTGAATCTCTTCCATGCAGCCTCTCAAGCGGCATCGGAAGGCAGACAATTGTCGCCTGATTCCGTCCTCAAAATTCGCGACCAGGCAGACGCACGAAAGCTTCAGCAGGCACGCAAACTGCTTGATGACTTCTTCGCCCGCGGGCGAGAGGAAAGAGCTCGTATGCCATGAGTGCCATGCCTTTTCCCGGAAGCTTTTGGTCGCTCTTGACGCCGTTGCTTTGGGTAGCCGCGATGTTCCTTTTGCTACTGGCTGTGCGGAGTGTGTTGCAGAACCGGTCCTCACGTAAAGGGCGGGATAGGGAGACGATCGAATGGGGCCGACCTCGGCCAAGTTTGATCCAGAGATGGAGGATAAAGATGGGCAGAATCCGATTCAGACTGCCGAGATTTTCGCAGCGGCAGATGCCAGAGATCGCGCCGAAACCAACGCCATCAATGCCCGCCAGCTGCTCCCGCCGATCCGCTGAAGAAGCCTACCCAGCCGATGCTCGCGCTCTTCGGTTCGACCATCGGTGCGCCCGAGACCAAACCCAAAGAGGCGTTCGCCTGGGAGAAAACGAAGGGAATCGAATGAGAGACAAATTGCCAAGAACACGCACTTCAGATTGGCGCGTGAGGAATCCCGCTCAGTTGAGGAGCACTTATGCTCACGATCTCGAAACCGCTGTCAGCCAGCCAGGCGCAGACCTACCATGCGCGGGAGTTTGCCTCGCAGGAGCAGAACTACTGGAGCCGCGATCAGCAGGGTCACAGTGAGTGGCAGGGCAGACTCGCCGAGCAGTGGGAGTTGCAAGGTGGCGTTGGTTCCGAACACTTTGCACGACTGAGTGAAGGCCAGCATCCGCACACCGAAGAGCAGCTCGTACGGCATCAGGTTTCGAGAACCTATGAAGGCAAATTTGGCAGAGAGGTGACCAGCGCCGAGCATCGCGCCGGATGGGACGCGACATTCTCTGCGCCGAAGTCGGTATCGCTTACCGCGCTTGTGGGCGGCGATGATCGGGTGCGGGAAGCCCATCGGGAGAGTGTACGCGCGGCACTTCAGGAGCTTGAACGATACACGCAGGCGCGGATCGGCAATGTCCATGCCCCGGAGACGACCGGAAAATTCATCGCCGCCACTTTCGAGCACGACACCGCGCGGCCCGTCGATGGCTATGCTGCGCCCCAGCTTCATACCCATGCCGTGATCTTCAACATGACCGAGCGCGAGAACGGTCTCGAAAATGGGAAACAGATGCGAGCTTTGCAGCCACACGAGATGTTCGTGTCACAGCGCTACGCCACGGCGGTCTACCGATCCGAGTTGGCTCTGCGTCTGGAAAAGCTCGGCTACGAACTGGAGCGCGGCAAGCATGGACAGCCGGAAATAAAAGGCTACACGAAGGAATATCTGGAGGCTTCCAGCCCGACGACGTGAACAGATCAAAGACCATCTCCGCGAACAAGGAATCGACGGAGCCGCGGCGGCACAGATCGCGGCCCACCATACGCGCGACCGCAAGGAACTGCTGTCGCCTGGAGAAGTCTTACAGCGGCACCGCGAGTTGGCCGCACAGTACGGGCATCAGGCGGACCGCGTCGTCGCACAGGCGCGCCAACATGGGCAATACCAGATGCCGGAGCCAGAGGTTCAGGCGAAGCAGGCCGTGACATGGGCGCGCGATCATGTCTTCGAGAGATCGGCTGTGCAGGACCGCCGCGCGATCCTTGAAACAGCGCTGGTGCGCGGCATGGGAGAAACCACCTATGCCCAGGTCCGGCAGGAGTTCGAGCGCCGGATCGAGACCGGGGAGTTCCGCGAAGTCTCGCACGTTGGTGCTGGCAGGCAGTACACAACCGCCGCGATGGTTCGCATGGAGCGTGAGATCGTTGGCCGGATGCAGGAAGGCAATCGGCGCGACTACAGCGATCCCATGCTGGTCTCGCCGCAAGTGCGCATCGCCACGGAAGACCGCCACCCGGAGTTGAATGCTGTCGCAGCGCCAGGCAGTCGACGAAATCTTTCTTTCGCGGGAGAAGGTTGTCGGTTTAGATGGCATCGCAGGCGCGGGCAAGACAACAACTCTGTCCGTGATCCGCGAAGGCGCGGAGGCCGAGGGCTACAGGGTGGAAGGTTTCGCGCCAACGTCCCGCGCGGCGCAGAAGCTCGGCGAAGCAGGCATGGAGACATCCACACTACAGAAGCATCTGGTACGTGGACAGCAGCCGGATACCGGCGAGAAACGGCTCTATGTGCTCGACGAATCCTCGCTGGCATCGACCAGGCAGGTGCATGAGTTTGTGAACCGGCTCCATCCGAATGACCGTGTGTTGCTCGTCGGCGACCGGCGGCAACATGAGGCGGTCGAGGCCGGGCGTCCCTTCGCGCAGCTCCAGGACGCGGGTATGAAAACGGTGAAGCTCGAAGAGATCGTGCGCCAGAAAGACCCAGAACTGAAACGAGGTAGTCGAGCAGCTTGCGCGGGGCGAAGTGCGCGAAGGCGGTCGAGAATCTTGACCGGCAGGGCCGAGTCCATGAGATTCAAGGCCACGACGAGCGCATCGCCGCTATCGCGAAGGAGTACGCAAAATCGCCGGAGAACACGCTGGTGATTTCTCCCGATAATCGCTCTCGCATGGAGATCAACGAGCGCGTCCATGCGGAATTGCAGCGGAGTGGCCTCGTCAGCAGCGAGGAGCACCGCATCAGGACGCTAGTGCCGCGCCAAGATCTCACCGGAGCGGACCGCACATGGGCCGAGCGCTATGAGGTGGGCGATGTGCTGCGCTATTCGCGCGCATCGAAGGAGACCGGCATCGGGAAAGGCGAGTACGCACAGGTGAAGAGCATCGACGCTCCGAGAAACCGGCTGACAGTCGAGCGCAGGATGGCACGCAGCGCACTTACGATCCGCGCCGGCAGCAGGGTGTTTCCGTCTTCCGCGAGGAGATGCGGAGTTTTTCAGTGGGCGACCGCATTCAGTTCACCGCGCCGACCAACGAACTGAAAGTTGCGAACCGCGAGTTGGGGACCATCGAGAGCATCGACGAAGACGGGCGGCTGCGACTTGAAGATGGACGGTGGCCGCACGGTCGAACTCGACCCGCGCAAGCATCCGCATCTCGACCATGGCTATGCCATGACCAGCCACTCCAGCCAGGGACAGACTGCCGACCGTGTGCTGATTCACGTGGACACCGAGTTGGGCGCTAAGGATCTGCTCAATAGCCGCATGGCCTATGTCTCGGTCTCGCGTGGACGCTATGACGCGCAGATTTATACGAACAACGCAGCGACGCTCGGGCAGGAACTCAGCCGCGACGTGTCCCATTCTCCGGCGATTCAGCAAGAGCCAGGAGCGCACAAGATAGAACCACAAACCACGCACACGAATCAGATCAGTCAGGGTTTCGGTCTAGGTCTGTGATGCAGCATTCCCGCATGACATACCCCGGATAGCCAGAGCATAGCCGAGGCCCGGCCAGTGTCAAGGCCGCGCTTCGCGCGCCGCGTTCGCGGTCGAAGAGCCTTGACACTGGCCTTTGCGCCTCGGCTTATTATTCAGCTATCCGGGGGATGTCAGATTCTTACTTCCACGAACCGGCGCTCCGCGCCGAGTCGAATCGCTCTCGGAGGAGATCTAGCACTTGAGAAAGACGTGTTCAAAAAAGCGTTCTCTTACGAGCATGAGAATCATTACTTATAGCGACCTGCATCTTGAATTTGGCTCGGGCTGGATGTTGCCCCCGGCAGCGAACGGAGATGTCATGATCCTGGCAGGCGATATCGTCACGCTCAGGGATTATGAGCCGCTCGACCAGATTCTGCGGAAGTGGAAGAAACCAGTCCTCTATGTGACGGGAAACCACGAATATTACACGCGGCGGCCAATGAACGAAGAGGACAATAGATTCAAGGCGTGGCTCGAAGACAGACATCCGCATGTGAAACTGCTGCTTGATGAAGAGGTCAGCATCGGCGGCGTCAATTTCTTCGGCGGCACGATGTGGACGGATTTCAACGGCGGCGATTTGCGCGCCATGGAGACCGCCCGCTCTCAAATGAATGATTACCGCCTCATCTATAACCCCGACGAAACGCCTTTCACGCCAGCAGATTCGATTGCGCTACATAAAAACTTCTCGTCGAAATTGCTGAACTGGTTTGGCAAGAATCTAAGTGGTCCGCGCGTGGTTATCAGCCATAATGCACCGGTTATCAATCCCAACTCCAAATACAAGGGCGGCCCTCTCACGCCGGCGTTCAATTCCCTGGACATGGTGGAGATCATTGAGACCCACCAGCCTGTCCTCTGGGTGTATGGCCACACGCATGAATGCGACGATCAGACGATCGGCCAGACCCGGATCATTTCAAATCAACTCGGATATCCCGGCAACTTTGGCGGTTTTGAATGCAAGGATTTTGATGAAGCGGGTCTGCCAGTCGAGGTAGGCGTTTAGCCCCGAGCGGGAAAAGAAAATTACCTTATGAAGGCAAACAACATGCCGTGCATCGTGCTGCTCTTTCTACTTACCGCGCTGCGAGAGCCGCTTTCAGATCATCATGCTCAAATGCCGACGCCATGCGGTCGATTTCGCCTTTGGCGAGACCGTGCCGCGCGGCTTCATCGCGCCACTTCGAGACGGCCTTACCGACGTGTGCTGCTATTTCGCGCGCTTTGCCGTCGTCCAGTTCGAAATATCCCGCCACCTCCATCGCCAGTGCGAGTGAAGCCGTGTTGTCATCCTCATTGATTGCCGTGCTGAGGATGCGCGGCTTGATGTCGGTCGGCACCGGGTTGAGGTCGTAAGCGGGCGACAGGCGCCAGCCCGCCTGGCCTTCGTACAGAAAGCCGTGATTGCGCAGGTGGTCGTCGGTGTTGGAGATCAGTATGTTGAAAACCAGCCGCCGCCACAGCGCTTCCATGTCGGCTTGCGGCGCGGCACCGTGCTGGCGCAGCGCGTCAACAATTTCCAGATAGCTTCGGGTTTCTCTGTCTTTCGATCCGAGCATGCTCATCGCGGAGAGGAACGGGATACGCCGTTCGCCGTCGCGGTCGAAGCGTCGCAGGAGGAGCACAGGCTTGCCGGCGATGTTTTCGACACGCGATTGGGGAACGGGGATGCCAGATTTCTGCGCGAGGGACAGTGCGACCGCCTCCCAGACCACCGTGTTGATTTCATCGTCCTTGCGTGGGAATTTCGCGATGGCGAGATGGCCGTCCTTTTCCCTGACGGAAGCCTTGGGCCTCGCGCCGCCAAGAGAGGAGCCGGGCGCGAACAGCATGCGCAGTTCCTCCTCGGTGTCTTTCTCTTCCATCACATGTTCGGCCGCGGAGAGCAGTTTCGGGAGCTCGATCAGCGGGGGGATGCGCTTGACGCCCTCCTCCCGCAGGAAGGGTCCGCCTTCTTTTTCCGCAAAGCGCAGCGCGCCCTGACGGGCCTCGTCGTCCACCAGCAGCAGGAAGTCGATTTCCTGGAGCGTGCGCGGCGCCCCGCCCTCGCGCTCCGCGCGCCTGCGTTCCATGCGGCGCATGAGCGCCCGCCCCCAACGGTCGGGCGCGGAGTCGCCGATGGCGCCGAACATGGGCGTGTCTGCCGGCGTGTGAAACGGGCCGGGACCAACCTGCAGGGCTGGCTCCAGAGAGAATCGCGCAGGATTTTCCAGCCATGTCTTGTCGTATTCGAAGGTGGCGCTTTCCTTGTTCTTGCGCGTACGGGCCCACAGACGCCCCATCAGGTGCGGGACGCCGTCGAGATCCACGTATACGAGAGCCTCTCTGTCCATCACTTGTCTTTCGTGCGTTTCGGCGCTGCGCGCCACGCGAATGCGCTGCGGCAGGTTTTCTTCTTCGAGCTGCAGGCCCACGGGATCGTTCTTCGGCGCGGCGAGATCGCCCAGCCGGTCCGCCATGCCCAGCACAAAAAGGACCGTGGCGTATATCCCGATCGCGACGCCGGGATCGCCCTTTTCAATCTTGACGAGGGTCGTGCGGCTGATCGAGGCGCGCTGCGCCGCGATGGCCGCCGGGATGCGCCGCCGCCGCCGGGCGTCACGGATGTCGCGGCCGAGCTTGCGCAGGGCATGCCTTACCGGGAGTGGCATTACGACGGATGATCGACTGGTCCTCATATTTAATGTCCATAATAATGGTCACTAACATGTATAATGTACATTATTATGAACGTTAGGTCAACCTCGCCCCAGTCCTTGGATGGCATAGATTTCTTTGCCAAGCTCGATGACAATCTCTTAGAAGTTCGCAAGGAATTTGGGAACCAGCAGATCAGACCGATTTCGAGTCCCGCCCGCCGCTCGCCCACAGTGAATAGCAAATTCGGCAGTGGGACCACTGCTCGTTGTTGTCGAGACATGGCCATATATCGCTCACAACCGCGTCCTGAACGCTAACCCTGGTTGGGATATATCTAAGTGTTCTAACGATGACACAGACGGAGTCTCAAGATGATCACCCGAATCTGGGCATGGCGCGACCCACGCATCCAAAAGCGACGAGTACCTAAACTTGATGCGAACCGTCGCCATCCCCGATTACCGTGCGACTCCGGGCAACAAGGGCGCTTATGCGCTACGTCGTATCGAGGGCGACACCGCACATTTCTTGATGGTCACGTTCTGGGAATCCGAGGCGGCTATCCGCGCCTTCGCTGGAGACGACATCAGCGCGGCGAAATACTACGACTTCGACAAGGATTTCCTGCTCGAACTGGAACCGTGCTCCACACATTACGAGATGTACGACGGGTGACCTCTCTGGCAGAATCTTGGGCTCTTCAGCGCAAAGCCAGTTGCACGTCAATGAATTTTCCTTGCTACACTTGGCGCATCAGCTAGACGGAATCGCCGCGTGTTCATCCTGCCTCTCAACGAAGACGGATACATAGGACGAAGAGCGTACGTCCTTCTCGGCTTAGTCGTCGTCAACGCGTTGGTGCTTGCCGCCACCTATATCCACCCTTCCAATTCTGACACCGTGTTCCGGCAATACGGTTTCGTTCCAGGGCCTATCCGCACCTCTCGACGCTGCTCTCATCGATGTTTCTTCACGCCGGGTTCTGGCACTTCGCCGGGAACATGTTCTTTCTCTGGATGTTCGGTTACCGCGTGGAGAATACATTCGGACACTGGCTATTTGCAGCAATTTACGTCGTCTGCGGGTGTGGTGCTGGTACGCTGCATTACGCGTTCAACAGCGCGTCCAACGTTCCGTGCGTAGGAGCTTCCGGTGCGATCTCCGGCATCGTCGGCTGCTATTTCGTGCTGTTCCCAGTCCCCGATTTGAGATTGTAGTCGTATTCTTCCGGTGGCCGGTCAAGACCATCGAGACGTATACGTACGGCGCTGTCGGTGCGTGGATTGGCGAACAAACCATCCTTGCGCTACTCACCCAGGCGGTGCGGTTTTCGGAGGTGGCGTTCTGGGGGCATGTTGGCGGGTTCCTAACGGGCGCCACCCTGACATGGTTCTTATTGCTCGTCGCGCCCCAACTCAGGCGACGCGGCGAGCAGCCCGTAGTAGTACGGTTCGTGAGAGGGACTGTGCGCGACGCCATGGACAAACCTGTCGTTGATGCTCGGTTCGAGATACACGCCGACTTTCATCCAGCCGTGGCCGTTGTCACCGATACGAAAGGCCGCTTCAGTCTGCCTGCTATTGCCGATGGAACCTACTCGTTCCGCGTGACAAAGCCTCAGTTCCAGACCATCCAAGGAACGGTTGTGGTGCGGAGAAAGAGGCGGTTCCCGTCTCCCTTTAAGCTCACCATGTCAGAAGCGATTGAGCGAATGGCCGAGGCCGACGCTCAAGGTGCACCGGCGCAATTGTTGTAACGTCGCGGTGTGGCGCATTGGTGGGTGCCGAGTTACATCGCCTATCATCGACAGGTATCGGTTATCGGGGTTATCATTCGCACGAAATGCTTCTTTCTCGGCTGACAATCGGCAAGGTTGCTCTAGCGTGGATTGTGTTCCTGTGGGGTGCTGCAGTCGTCCTGCCGAACCTCGATTCTCACGCACAAGCCCACCCAACAGTGAAGGCAATTGTGGCCGTCGGATATGCACTACTCCTGATTGGAACTCCAGTCGCTTTGACCACCTATTTTAATCAGGCGTGGCGCAGAGTTGGCACGGTCCACAACACAGCCGTCTACGTGATTTGGCTCAGCCTAGAAAGCGTTGCTGCTCTAGGTCTTTTCGGGGTGCTGGCGTACCCAGCTATCATCTTCGCTCTTACCCGTCTACGATAGCTGGCTACTTGTCGCCAGTTGGCTTTAGCAGGCGATTCCTCAGGGAAGACGGTAAAGAGTCAACTTGAACGGAGACCCGAC
The DNA here is from genome assembly GCA_963786095.1 of uncultured Acidobacteriaceae bacterium. Taxonomy (GTDB): domain Bacteria; phylum Acidobacteriota; class Terriglobia; order Terriglobales; family Acidobacteriaceae; genus Sulfotelmatobacter. The sequence goes on from CAWAXV010000014.1 coordinate 42,505, forward strand.
AACGAACATCGAACCATCAGGAGAAAATGCGGTCCATGACTGTTGTTCGCCGTCCTGGTCTGGCTTCAGCTCTGCAATAAACTCCCCCGATTCCACGGAAAAGATCACGAACCTCTCGTGCTGGCCCAAACCGGTGAGTTGCAGGGCAAAGCGCTTTCCGTTCTGCGAAACTCCAGCGAACGAGAATCCGCCTTTTACGGACAGCGTCGCAACGAGATTGCCGCGGGTATCAATGATCAGGGGACTCTCACAGCCCGGCTCGAGAATAAGGTCATCGGTAAGAAACTGAGGTCTTCCGCCACAACTGCCGTGATAGAGCAGGCGGTCTCCAGAAGCGTCCCTGTACGTGACGAATCCGAGGTCATTCGGGTATTTCCCCGTCCAATGCACGTTGTCTGTCACGAAACCCTTGCTGCTCACCGATGTAGCGTAGGCGGGACTATCCGTCAGCTTGGTACTTTTCAAGCTTCCAGTGTCTATGAACTCGAAGCCCGGACTTGTCGCGTTTCCGAGTGTCGATCCGTCCGGAGAGATATTCTCCACGCTTCCAGACTTGCGCCCGTCCGCGTGATAATCAAAAACACCTGCGTCCTTCAGGTCGGGCGTCAGCCGCAATACAGTGCGCCCAGCTACTATGACGTGCGCATCATTTGTCGCAAACACCGGTAATGAACCGAATGCCGCAATCTCCCGACTCTCCTTGACCTGACCAGTCTGAGTGTCAAGAGATAAGAGCTGATAGACCTGCGCCGGAATCTTCGCGTCCGGTACCTGCCGCATGCCAATCTTGGACGCCAGAACAAGTCGGTCGCCAACGAACACAACGCTGCGAGTCGCAGCAAAAATCGAGCTTGTCTGAGAATCTATATGCGGGCCGGCGAACGTTGTCCCGCCGCTAGCGCCAACGGCAAACCCCATCACCTGTTCGCCTTTCGTGAGTGGGCCAACTGACCACACACGAGATGGTGCTGAGGGACGCTGGGCAGCGCAGAGCGCGGCTCCCCAAAGAAGCAAAACTCCCAATCCGATCCTTGTGAGAGGTTGTGGACCTAACTTCATAGGATTATCCATGACAGCTACGACTGTCATCGTATACCGAAACTGATGACTGGCGATAAACCGCGGGTTGCGCTCACCGACGGGTTCTGAGCGCTTCTATGGCCTGAAAGTCAATTATGATTGCGTGCATGACGCTAGAGGAAGCCCGACAAATCGTTGTGGAAGGCATCAACTACGCCGCGTACAAGGAAACCGACTCGTCACTCTGCGATTCGGATAAGACCCGCCTTTTCGGTTCCGAGCACTACAACTCTGGCCGCCAAATAGTTAAACCCAGTCCGTGGTCTGAGGGCGATTTCGAAGAAAAGATGGCAATGCTACTACGTTGGGCGAATGCACTAAACCGCTCCGATCCAGCTTTTGCGCAGGCCCAGAGTCTTTTGGAGGGTGAGGACTCGATTGTCGGGCGCGTTATTCGACGCGCCAAGATGAATGACTTGACGCCGTTAGATCTTCAAGAGAGGGAACTCCCTCGGTTGGTTCAAGTGCCCGTTGGCTTGGTTCTTGGATTGTTCACTCTGCTCTGCGGATTTGCTTCACTCTCGCTTTTGCTCGTACCCAATAAACAGAGCCCGGTTCTGGCGGTCGTCGTCGGGCTTGTTCTATTGCTCGGCTGCCTTTGGGTACTCGAAAAGTGCTTTCGTTTATTGACAGGGCGCAAACACAAGGGTGGCCTGATGACTCCGAAAGCGCTGCGAGTAGTTTCCTTCTTCATGCTGGTCCTTCCGATCGCGGGCTTATTCACCGGCTATTATCGGGAAATCGGTGCTGTGGCGATATTTCAAGCAGTGATGTATTTTCTCGGCTTTCTGGGACTTCGTGCATTGGCGCGGAAAGAGAGAGGCTAAGGAGTCTCACACGAGCGAACCGTAGAGTGGTTGACGTTGGATCGCGATGTCGCTCAGTGCGCCGCGTGCGACGAGCGCGCGCTAACTCGCTGCTTTCTCAGCCAAGCTTGTTTTCGGCGAAATGAATAGTCTTCGGGCTGCCCATTTCAGAATCCGCCAGCCCACGGCGGCCCCGGCGAGGATCGTGAACAGCCACAGCAGGATCGTGGGCAGATAGAACACAAACGTCGTCATCGAGGCAGCGTATTCACCGAACCCGTCGAGGCCCTCGCGGGCGGCGATCTTCAGCTGATACAGCGGACGCCAATTGAGGCCGAAGACTTGGGCATCGGCTTCAGCCCGCAGCGTGATGTTGATGGCTACGGTTTCAACTTGCTTCGACAGCGCCTCGAATTCCGCTTGCCTTTCCTCGATCGCTCCGCGGACTTCGTTCAGCTTGTCGCTGACTTCGAGCGTGTCCTTCACGGTCGCAGCCTTGCGCAGGATTCCGAGATACTGTTGTTCCTGAGCCCGTAGGTTGCGCAGGCGTGCTTCCTGGTCGACATATTGTTTGGTGACGTCTTGGGCGTCGATGCTTTCGCTTTCCACGCGCAAGCTGAGCTTTCGGATCTGGGCGCGGACTTCGTCGAACTTTTCTGCCGGCACGCGAATACTGAGCGACGGCGTTGGTCGCGTCCGCGCCACCGTTAACGTTAGAGGTTACGAGGAATCCTCCTGCACCTTGCGCGATCTGTATGATTTTCTCGGCAGTTTCGGCCGGAGTTTTGACGATGAGGCCAAGGGACTCCGTCCGGACTAGCTTACGGTCCTCCGACGTGCCTTCCTCTCCGCCGGCACGTCCTCCTGAAAATGTCATGAGAGAGGCGGGTGCGACGACGGCACGGTCTACGGGAACGCCTCCAACGATGCCTTTTTGAAGGTAGGCTTCGGATCGGAAGTGCGGAAGAATTGAGGTTTGTCGCCAGAGCGAGATTGGCTCCCAACCCACGCCGCCGCTGACGGCGGCAAGGCCGGTCGCTTTCTCCGAGGCAATGCCTCGCGCCTGGTCACGGGGTTGAATGACTCCCAGGTAGAGTGCGACTACTCCGGCCGTAATAAGCCAGCCTGTTTTCAGAGCCGTGTCTGCTTTTGGCGGAGAACACTCCCCAGCGGATGACCATTCGGCCTCCTATATAGAGGAATAGACACGAGCGGCAACGCGGTTGTTCCCGTAGAGCTCTTGACAGCGGGTTGTCAGCACTCTTGCATGACTACATCAACTGACGACTTCCAGTGGCAAGTTGGATAAACTGGGACGAATATGGGCCGCACACTCTTCGTGCTCCATTCCGCCCTTACTCCTAATGCAGTTGTTGATTCCCTGCGGAGTTCAATTGACGAAGAACGTTGGACGATATTTTCCATGTCTGGCTACAGAGGCAATCGCCCACTGCTGGGCGAGGTTGGCCAGAATACATTCAGACTGCAGAAGCGCAAATATTACCGCAATGACTTCGCTGGACAATTCTATGCTCGATTTATGCCTGAGCCGGGGGGAACCAGAATCGAGGGTTACTTCGATGCTCAGCGTTGGGCAAAATACTTCATGCGTATTTGGCTTGGCTTCGCTGTGTTGATGGGCACACCGATTTTTGTTCGAACAGTGATCGATGTAGTCACGGGTAGCCATTACATGAGTGGTGACAAATGGGTCGGGTTACTAGTACCTCCCGGATTGGTGCTGTTCGGAACCGTGTTGCCCAAGGTCGGGCGGTTGCTCGGGAAGAGCAACGAACGGTTCATCTTGGAACACGTGCAGAACACGCTTGCTGCACGTATCGAGGATGTGCCGTGAGCCGGACTCAAAAAGACTCGAACGAAACCAAGAACACGGTTCTCGAAGTCGTCAAGAAGACTGACGGAACTTTTGACCTCTTCTTGAACCGCGAACTCGATCACAAAAACATTCCGGAAGCCTGGCTGCCGGAGCACCTTTGTGTGCGCTTCGGATTCTGCGGTGAGGAGTACGACTCGATTCTGCGGGAAGTCAATCAAAACGGCAGGGCAACGATTGTTTTCTGATATCTGATTGAGAAAACCGCTCCCACACCTGCAATTCTCACTGAGTGCGCTGGCCTGATAACGTCAGTTAGTACTGTTCTCGCACCGCAAGCACAAGAGGGTACAAACCATTAGCCGGCTTGAAGTGAGAGTTGCCGGCCCTTCACCCATTCCTGCAGCATGCGCTCACCCACTTCCTTGAAGGCGGGATGTTCCTTGATGTATGACCGAAGGTCGATTTCGGTTTGCGAAAGGGCGTCCGAGATACGCTCAAGGATCGCGCGAATTCTTGCGGGTGTGCCCGTCATTCGAGTTTCGCCGAGCCGACGGAGAACTTTGTTGTCGGGCCACTGGGTTGTTCCGTTGAGCGTAAGGGCCAGACTATCCTTCGGCAGGTAGATGGAGGTGGTTACGAGATCGAAGACCGGTGCGAGTCGAGCTTCACCGAGCACGTCGTCGTAGACGATGCCGAAATTCTTGAGATGAGCATCGCCGTTGCGCAATGCGCAATTCAGCACGATCAGCGTGAATAGTTTTTCAGCATCAACGAGTACATCGGATGAGTTTGCGAACTGCTGAAATCGCTTCATGACGGATGATTCATAGCTGCCGCGATACTTCTCATCCGTTCTTCTCGCGTTCAGGACGCAAAAATCTTCAAAGCCGCGGTAGGTACCATCTGGGCGCAAGTCGAAACGGTCAACGACAAGGGCCATTCCGTCTTCTGCGAGCCGATACCGAGGTACGTCCAGCCCGCAACGCTCAGCGGCCTTCAGGCAGAAGTATTCGTTCGCCGCGAGCTGCGGAAATTCGTTTGGCTCCCAGAACTTCACGATGTGAGTTGCACCCCTACAGCTCGGTGACATTCGGGGTTGCGCGTTTGTCAGGGTGAGGGACGCATTCTCGTCGCGCACAAGAACCTTCGGCTGGACGCCACTGATACCGGAAAAGGCTGCAAACTTCTCAATGAGGAAGCGAAACAAGTCCCCGTCGCGGCGACTCGCCAGAATCTCGTCTACCGACTGAAAAGGAACATCCTCATTGAGCCGCTCCTTGTCGCCGGTGTATCGTATGCGGCCAACTTGTGAGCGGCCAACAATGGCGAGCAGGTCAAGATCATCAAACGTTCCAGTCGCTTTCGCAAAGGCCAGGCGCAACCGTTCCCGCAACGCGCCTTCCGGGAGGTTCATCTCGAAGATTGGGGGCAGGCCAAAGGGCACGTCCCAGGAGGGAAGCCGCACGGGCATGGTAACGGAGACGGCACGCTGTGGGACTGTCTCTGGCAAGTACGCAAAAGCGCTTCCGCGATCCCGCTGCCTGTCCAGCAGGCCTGCCTCAGCGGCGTCTGTCCAGACCTTTATCATCACGATCCTCTTCTAAGAGCTCGTCCAAAGTGGGCCGTTGCAGGTTTGCCTCTTGTAGTTTCAGCTCCAGGCCGAGCGCCGACAAAATGTTGGCGACCTTGGAAAAACCAAGTTCACCGGATCGTCCATTTTCCAGTGCATCGAGCGTTGCCCGACTCACACCGGCCTTGTCAGCCAACGCGGATTGGCTAAACCCGAGAGCCTTCCGTCTGGACGCTATTTGAGCGCCAATGGAGTGCAGCTTCAGCATGGTATGCCTAATATACTATGCATACAATCGATTCGTCAACGCTGTGCGTAATATACTAGTCGCGAGTCGGCTGGGCAGTTGTTTCGCGACCAAGCGCCCCGCAGCACGCCACTCGCTGCTGTGCCAGGCGACCGGCACCTAGCAGACGAACCTTCGGACGCGACAACTGACAGGTCCGCAAACTGTGAGATTATTCCTGATCGAGTCACAGATTGTAGACGGCGACAATGGCTTCACGTGAACGAATCTAATCCCAAGCTCCTGGACCTGCAGTCTGCTCTTGCTGAGATGCAGCGCTTGCGTGAAGAAAATGTTCGTCTACGGTGTCTTTTGCAGGAGCACGGCATACAGATTCCGGCGGCGCAGTCCACTACCGTGATTCCCGTCACAACGAACGCACTGCCAAGTGCTCATATTCCTGTCTTGAAAGCTGAACAACGAATCGCCTTGTTCCGGAGCCTTTTCCACGGGCGCGACGATGTTTATGCAGTTCGCTGGGAGAACACCGACGGGCGATCTGGGTACATGCCCAAGGCAGATCGTGACTGGAAGGCCTATCTTCGCGCCAAAGACGAGGACCGCAAGAAGGTTGACCGCCAGACTCGGAAGTTCAGACCGTTGACCGACGAGGTAGTACGTGGGCACCTCGTTGGAGATCACACCATCGGCATTTATCCGCTGCTGCAGGATGAGACCTGCTGGTTTCTCGCGGTTGATTTCGACAAGAAAACATGGCAAAGGGATGCCACTGCGTTTCTGGCCGTATGCTGCGAACTGAACGTGCCAGCGGCACTAGAGCGTTCACGCTCAGGAAACGGTGGCCACGTGTGGATCTTCTTCGACCAAGCGATCCCCGCAACCACCGCACGAAAACTCGGCTGTGCAATCCTGACTCGTGCCATGGAGTCCCGTCACCAACTTGGACTGGATTCGTATGACCGCTTTTTCCCCAACCAAGACACCATGCCAAAGGGAGGGCTTGGCAACTTAATCGCTCTGCCTCTGCAAAAACTTCCTCGCGCAGACGGAAACAGCGTCTTCGTAGATGCGGAGTTTCGTCCGTACGGTGACCAATGGGCTTTTCTGGCGAGCGTGAAACGGATGCCCATTGCTGCTGCTGAGGCCGTTGTTCTGGAAGCCCAACGAAGTGGAGACCTTGTCGGAGTGAGAATCAGCTCTGCGGAAGATGAGGGACAAGATCCTTGGACGTTGCCACCATCCCGAAAGCGAGCAGAGCGTCCAATACCAGGCCCCTTTCCGGTGCAGGTCCAAGTTGTTCGCGGCAACCTCTTGTATATCGAAAAGAAGGATCTTCCTTCCGCGATGCTGAACCGGTTGCTTCGCCTTGGGGCATTCCAGAACCCCGAATTCTACAAGGCGCAAGCAATGCGGCTTCCCACTTTCAACAAGCCGCGAGTCATCGCCTGTGGCGAGGAACTTGCCGACCACATTGCCCTACCACGTGGTTGTCTGGCGGAGGTCATCGAGCTATTGAAATCGCACCGCATCAAGCCCATGGTTAGGGACGAACGGTTCGTTGGTCGTCCGATCGAAGTAGAGTTCTCCGGTCGACTGCGCCCGTTACAGCAGGATGCCGTTGATGCGTTCGCACAGCACGATGAGGGGATTCTCTGCGCTCCCACAGCTTTTGGCAAGACGGCAGTCGCAGCATGGTTGATTGCGTCACGGAAGGTGAACACATTGATCTTGGTGCATCGTCAACAGTTGCTGGACCAGTGGCATGCAAGATTGGCAATGTTTCTCGGTCTTCCCGCAAAGTCAATCGGCCAAATCGGGGGAGGGGCGGCCAAACGCAGCGGCTGTGTGGATATTGCCATTCTTCAAAGCGCCCACGACAAGGAAGGGGTGAAAGACTTCGTGGCAGAGTATGGCCAAGTGATTGTTGACGAATGTCACCATCTGTCGGCGTTTACTTTTGAGCAGGTGATGAGGCAGGTGAAAGCGAAGTACGTCGTCGGATTGACAGCAACTCCAGAGCGAAAAGATGGACATCATCCCATCATCTATATGCAGTGCGGCCCGATTCGATTCAAGCTCAGCGCCCGCTCAATGACGGCAGCTACGCCGTTCGAGCATGAAGTAGTTCCACGGTTGACGGACTTTTCCTTGCCGCCTGAGCAAACCGATATGACGATTCAGGAAGTGTACGCCGCACTCGTCGATGATCGCGTCCGCAATGAATTGATCCTTACCGATCTCATCCAGGCAAGCAGAGATGGCCGCTCACCGTTGCTTCTTACCGGCAGAACTGAGCACTTGAAATATTTCGAGACGGAGCTTGCTGGCAGAGTGAACAACGTGTTTATCCTCAAGGGTGGCATGGGCAAGAAACAACGACGATCGACAGCAGAGGCAATCGCGGCCGTGCCAGAGTGCGAGCCAAGAGTCATTCTGGCGACCGGCAGTTACATCGGCGAAGGATTCGACGACGCTCGCTTGGATACGCTCTTTCTGGCGATGCCCATTTCTTGGAAGGGAACGCTACAGCAATACGTAGGGCGTCTCCACCGACTTCATGATGCCAAGCGTGTTGTGCGAGTCTACGATTACGTGGATTCCAACGTCCTGATGCTGGCGCGAATGTACGCGCGTCGCCTGAAAGGGTACAACCTGATCGGCTACACGATCCGGGACGCCAGCAACGAAACGTCGTTCTTTCAGCAGGTTGAAAATCGATCTCCCAAAGAGCCTTTGATCAACGGAGAAACATGACGAAACGGAACAGTCGCCCGGCGGTTCTGCATCTGCGGAAGCTGAAAGGCGAGTCTGGGACAAATCTCCCTTCGCTCAGCAAGGCGAGGCTGAAGGAACTGATCGAACAAGCGATCGTGGATGCTTACGGCGAAGAAGAACAAGTGGGCGGTTTTTTCACCATGATTGAGGAACACCTAGCGTTGCCGTTCTCGTGTGAAGGTCCTCGGCGTCGATGCTGACGTGGAGAAAGTCGACATGACGCTAGATGGCCAAATTGTTGCCATTTGCCGTCGAGGCAAAACGCGCCAGAAGATCCCAATCCTGGACCTGCCTTTGCCAACGCCGGCACCGGCAGGCGTGGAATGGATTGTCGCTTATCGCCACTGGCGCCGAGGGTCCTGGTGAGCGAATACCAGTACTACGATTTCCGCGCAATCGACCGTCCGCTGACGAAAAAAGAGATGGCCGCGCTACGTTCCATCTCGACGCGGGCCGCAATCACCACAACGAGCTTCACGAACCACTACGAATGGGGAGACCTGAAAGCCAATCCGAGCAAGCTGCTGGAGAAATATTTTGACGCTTTTGTCTACTTCGCGAACTGGGGGACGCATGAGTTCTATATTCGCCTCCCGCAGGAATCGGTTGACTACAAGTTGCTCAAGGCCATGATCCCAGGCGAGACCGTGCGTGTGCGAAGAACCGCGAGATTCGTGATCGTTGAATTTGGATGTGAGTCGGAGTGGGATGGCGAGGACGACGGGACCGGATGGATGGCCTCCCTGATGCCTCTGCGCTCAGACCTGCTTCGCGGCGACCTCCGATGCCTGTATCTCGGCTGGCTTCGCAGTGCGCAGGATGGAGGACTTGATGAAGATGAAATGGAGCCGCCCGTGCCTGCAGGCTTGCAAGAATTGTCCGGTTCCCTCGATGCTCTGATCGAATTCCTCGAAATCGACGAGGATCTCGTCGAGGTTGCAGCACAGGCTTCAAAACCACTCGCCGCTGGACCGAGCCGCAAAGAGCTGTCCGCATGGATTCGAGGCCTGCCGGAAAAGGACAAGAACGAGTTACTCATTACTGCGGGAGTGGAGTCAGGGTGAACTCTGGCGAAACAATCTCATGCGGCGTTTTCGGCGTCAAAACTCTCAACACTCTTCGCAGACCGTTGCAAGCGGACCGGCGTAGTGCAGGCGATATCCTGGCCGTGGCCCATGCGCGAGCGAAGGAAAGAATCCGGCGACTGAACGAACAGCGCGTGGCAGAAGCGGCAAGACGAAAGGCCGAGGACGAGGCAAACCGGGCTCGCTATCTCGATCAACTAGGGCGACGCGAACCGGAAATCTGGAAGCAGGTCGCCGTACATATCCAGAAGCGGCAGCCCAACGACTATGCCAGGGCGGTTGGCTTGCTGACCGACTTGCATGATCTCGCAGTCCGCCGGGGCAAGAGCGGCCAAATTTCAGATGGAACTTGAGAAGATCCGGCAGACACACGCCGCCAAGGAGAGCTTCTTGCGTCGACTTGCCAAGGCAAACTTGTAGGTAGCAGCAAGTTCAGTTGGCTTGCCAAGTGTGCCAATCGTAGACGTGTCTCAACCGAGGGGTTCACCCCATTCAGGTGTGCCATAAGTGTGCCGTACCATTCGATCCCATATGCGCTAACTTGCTTCTTTTCAATACCAGACCAAATTGCTCCCGTGCGGGCTTGATTGTCGGTAAGTCATTGATTCTTAAAAGCGGTAAGACGTGGAAGGCCCTATCAGGCTCGCCTACTCTTAATCAGTAGGTTGAAGGTTCGATTCCTTCCGCGCTCACCATCTTTTCCAGGCTTCAGAACCGCGAGTCTGCGCTGGTGCAACGACGCGGTTTCCGCAGCATTGCAGCGTCTCCGCCCGTTTACGGGCTTGTTACTGGATCACGTGCAGGAGCGCGCCGGCGGTGCTGTAGACGGAAATTGAGTTGTTGTTGTAGTTGGAGAAGTAAATCCGCCCGCGCGTATTGTCGATCGCAATGCCGCTGGGAGCGAAAGGCAACTGTAGGAAGATTTTGACTATGATCGAACCCTCGCCGTCCCCCGTTTGTGCGGGGGTCACCAGGGTAACGGAATTGTCGAGGTTGCCAATGTAGATTTTGCCGCTCGCATCGCACGCCATTGCGAAACCGGTATTTGAAGAAAGCTGGAGTTGGTTCAAGAGCCCTACGACCAATGCAGAACCCTCTGCATTGATTAATACCGCGCTTGGGGTGCCGATCGAAAGCGCACCCGCTCCAACGGTCAAGCCATAGATCGTTCCACCCGGCGTAATCGTCTGTAAGAGATTCACAGGAGCGCCGTAAGTACGAGCTGACTCATAAACGGTCAGGTACATGGCATTGTTCTGCACCCAGAGATTGCCCGCGCTATCGAACGCCAGCGCCTCAGGACTCAGGATACCTCTGGAGATGGTGCTGACGGTGTCTTGCGTGCCACCGTTGTATTCGGTAATGCTGTTGCTCCCGTTGTTAGCGACCCACAGATCACCGACGGGATCGAAAGCGACACCCCATGGAGTACTTATGCCGGCAGTAATCGTTTTGGACTTCTGTAGAACATAGCCGGGACTATAGACAAGAACATTGTTTCCCCCGGCGTTGGCGACGTAAAGGTTGCCCGAAGCGTCTACCGCGAGGCCCCTTGGAAGATCGATGGTTGGAGCGACGGCAAAGCTGGCCGCCGCGAATGCGAGTAGGCAGAGCAAAATGGCAGCAGGTTTCATGACTGTTCTCCTGAGTTGGACCCGGTTCAACTTGTGGCTCACTTCTAAGAGCGACGATTTGAGGGCAATTCCCTCACGAATTGAATCTGGCCGCGTATTTTTCCTGGCAATTCCTGGCAATCAACTCGCGAGCTGTCCAATTCAATTGGACCTGGGACCGGATGCCGCCTGTGTGCGCTATATTGTGGTCGTCTGGCGGGACACGGTAAGAAATCTCAAGAGTTGATTCTCAGCTGAATCACTTAAGACTGGAGAGGAAATGAAATTCTCGACAATTCTCCTTCTGCTGGCAATTGCGCATACCACCTGTTCGCTTTCTGCGCAAACATCTGCCGTCCCTGAAATTCAGTACCGTTCTGTGCCCGATTTCCTGCACCTTCCACCCAATCTCTATTTTGGGGAAGTCACCGGAGTTGCAGTGAATTCAAAAGGACACATCTTCGTGTTCTCACGCGGCAATACGACTGGTCCTGCGTATGGTGCCGCGGCGGCGCAGTTGCTGGAATTCGACCGGGATGGGAAATTTCTGCGCGAGATCGGGCACAACCTGTATGCGTGGTCGTATGCACACACGGTCAAGATCGACCCACAGGACAACATATGGGTTACGGACAAGGGGTCGGATGTCGTCGTTAAGTTCACTCCCGAGGGAAGAGTGTCCATGGTTTTCGGCCGCAAGCAGGAGGCGTCGGACGGTGGGACTGGCCCGCTGAAAGAAGTCCATCCTCCTCTGCCGCCCGAAGATGGATTATTCAGGCAGGTGACAGACGTGGCTTGGGATGCCGCGGGCAATACGTACATCAGCGACGGTTATATCAATTCGCGAATTGCGAAAGTCGATAAAGATGGGAATTGGCTGAAGTCATGGGGTGAACCAGGCAACAAGCCCGGTCAATTCGACACTCCGCACAGCCTTGCTGTTGACGCGAAGGACAATATCTATGTCGCGGACCGCGGAAATCATCGCATTCAAGTATTCGATCGAGACGGGAGATTCCTCCGCCAGATCATCATCGATGTTCCCGTCCCGTCGGATGCAAAGCCCGCGATTGGGAACAAAACAGACCATCCGTCTGGTTCGAGAACGCCGGGTTCTCCCTGGGCAATTTGCATTACCCCGCCTCCACATCAGGTACTTTTCAGTTCTGACGCATTTCCGGGGAGAATCTACAAGCTCAGCCTGGACGGAAAAGTTCTTGGCATGTTCGGCAAGACAGGAAAACAGTTAGGCCAGTTCGGATGGATTCACGAGATTGCTTGTCCGTCGGAGAATGAACTGTACGTGGCCGAACTTCTGAACTGGCGTGCGCAAAAGATCATTTTAGAAACAGCACACTGATCGTTGCTAACTGATCGTCGCTATTGGATGCCAACTATAAAGATCAACAAGGCGGATCTCCTCTCTGGCAGGAGGCGCAGAATGTCACCGTCAATTCCAACGGGGGATACTCGGTGCAGCTAGGCTCAACTGTGCCGGGTGGCCTGCCTTTGGAAGTGTTCGCCTCTGGCGAAGCGCGCTGGCTCGGGGTACAAACGAATGGTCAAGCGGAACAACCCCAGCTGGCTCGTGGTTGTAATTACTGCGAGGCGGAAAGCACGGGCAGAACTGCGGTGTCGATGGTGCCGGGAGCGTCGCGGAGTTTGATGTAGACGGTGCGGGCTTTGGGGGACGGGATTGCAAGGGCTTCTTGCGCGAAGCCTTCTGGCACGGTAACTGCGTCTACGAAGTCTGGGTCGGAGCTGACTGCATCGAGAAGGAAAAGTTTCTCGCCGCTGAGCGTGCACTGTTTTTCTGTCGCGGGGACGCAACGAATTCCATCCAGTTTGGGGATGCGGACCAGATTCACCAGCGGTTGCCAGTCTCCGTCGATGCCGTCGCCTGCGACCGGACGAAATTTCAGAGGGCCGAAGGCGGAGGGGCCCAGCAGTTTCATGGGATCAATTTCCGCATAGACGGTCTTTGAATCCTGCAACGTAAGATTGCCATCCTTCATGCTCAAGAGGACGCGAAAGGATTCGTCGGCGGTGGCGACCTCAATTTTTTCGTTGGGTGGAAAGGCCGCAGGTACTTGCGTCGTGAGGAAGAAGGTGAGGCGTCCATCCTGCGGCAATTCGTCTTCACTGCCGAGACGAACGACTGGCGCCGCCGCGCCGGGATCGGCCTGGACACTCTTATTCAGCATGCTGACCTTTGGACGTGGTTCCGCTACCTGAGTTTTGAAATCGAGCACGCGGCCATCTTTCAAAGAGACGTGAACGACGATTGAGTCTCCGGGATGCAGAGCTGTGCTGGCAGTCGTGCCGAGTGCGGTCAACGTGAGTTCGTCATGCTGGTTCGCGCGTGAGAGCGTTCCGGGTTTGAAGGCGAGCCCGTCGACTTCGAGTGTGTTGACCTGGTCGAGCCGCGTGCCTTTGAGCACGCCGTCGGAGTCGCCGGCGTGAATGCTGAAGCTATCGAGCCGTCCGGCTTCGGCGTAAGTGTGAAGCGGAATCTCGTCGGGTTCAGCGAGTCCGAACTTCTTGATCGCCATGGTAACCGATCCTGCTGCCGCAGTTTGCAGCGGGACTTTTACTTCGAGTTCATCAGGCTTCGACTCCTTCCAACTGGTCTCGATCACCTTGCCCTGCTCGTTCTTGACGCTCACTTCGCTCACGCAGCAGGCGTCGGGCGACTGCAAGTGCAAGACGTCTTCGCGGCCCACGATCAGCGCACTTGCGTCTTTGGATGCGACGACCCACTGTGCCGGTCGCGAGGTGCGCAGGCGGTAATGAGGGCCTTCGAAGACGCGGAATCCCCAGGAGCCACGGAGGGTTCCGGAGACTTCGCCGTCCAGCTTGGCGGCCTGCAGGGCTTGCGTTTCGACGACGAATCCGCCGCGCATGGGGTCGGGCTTGGCCGGCATGTCGATACCCGTGCCGGTCTTGGGATCCACATGCAATACGAAGTTGTGCGCCAGTTCGGTTCCAAACACCAGGGGAGCGCCTTCGGCCGGGAGTAGAAGCGAAGGCTTACCCCCGCAAAATATTTGGGTCGCGTCCACGGCATGCAGAGGCGGCAAAGGAGACGGCCGCACTGGCGGAAGACCAATTACGATCACCGACTTCGGATTGCGGAAAGATGGCGGATTATTCAAACGAAGGTTGAGTTCGCTTTGCGACGGCAGCGCAAGAGCCGGGATGTACTGGTACTGCGCAGTGTGCGCGGTGCTGAGAATGCGAGCCACATCGACGATCGCGCCGACGTACGGGCTGTAGTATCCGCCGCGAGCGGTAGGAGTGGAACTGATCTGCGCCAGCAGATCGCTGGATGGTCCCGAAGTGAGCGTGGCGACCATGGTCTGGCTGTGCGCGTCGTCGAGCACGAGTTGATCGGTATTCTGCGTCAGGCAGGGAACTTGTTGCGCGCTTGGCTTGTCGAAGCATTGCTGGTCGAGGCGAATGTTGAGACTACGCGCCAGCAGAGTGGTGCGCGACTTGAATTGTTCCGGATCGGTGGTCGAGATCTCGCGGACAGATTCGAGATATCTTTCCAGACGTGCCCGGTCGAGAGATGCTTGCTCGAGGTCTTGCGCGGCGCGTACGAATGCGCCCGGTTTGCCTCGCACCGCGGTGCGAAGCGTGCTGAACGCGCCTCCAGTTTCCGGGGCAAGAAAGATCAGGGCCTCCTCGGCCTCATCGGGGACGACGACGAAGACCCCCTCTTCGTGAATGGGCTTGCTCCAGGTGTCGACACGGGTGAACCAGGAGTCGGGCGGAGGGTTGGTGGCTCCGCGAAGGAAGACCACGACCATCAGATAGTGCACCGACTGGCTGTCGGGAAGATCGGCGTGTACCCACAAACGGTCGGCAGCTTCGAGGTTGGGGACTTCCGCGATGGGTAGAGTCTTTCCCGCGCGCTGGACCCGGACTTCGACTTTCGGCCCGATAAGGTCAAAAGCGGCGTTGTCGGCGAGGGCCGTCGCGGCGAATGTCAGCAGAACTGAGAGAAAGCAAACCGAGGTCGCCATAACGCGGCGTCCGTGCAAAAACATACTTCTCAAAGGCGCTCCCTAATAAGGCTGGGGTGAAGCCGCGATGGTGGCGGCTCGCGATCTGTAGGACAATTTTATCTGATTTTCACCCGGGTGTTCGCCTACGAACTCACGTATGTTTGACACGGTGGTTCTTGTACCGGTAGCTGCCGCTTAACGTAGCCGTGCTCTCACCTTCGTTGACTTGGCCGCACCACCAACGTAAGATTTGCGCCGGTGATCGCCTGCCTTTCTTGCAGCAAGCGACCTCATCGAAGCGTGAGATGTGAGGCAGGTTCGCAGCGAGGAAGATTACGATGCGATTGCGTTTGGAAGACCGAGCGGTGGGCGAGGTGCTGATCGTTCAGTGTCACGGGCGAATTGTGTCTGGAAACGAAGTCTTGACGCTGCACCACTACGTGGGAGACTCGTTCTCGAAGTACGCCGACGTCGTGTTGCAGCTTGACCAGGTAGACTTCATCGACAGCAGCGGATTGGGAGCGCTGGTGCGGTTGATGCAGGCGGCGCGCTCGAAACATGGAGATCTTAAACTCAGTGGAGTGCCGCCGAACATTCGCAAGACGCTCGAGATGACGCATCTGCTCGCGCAATTTGAAGTGTACGACTCAGTGGAAGAGGCGATCACGGCGGCGTACCTGGGGTCGAAATATTCGCGGGGAAAAACCGGAGACGCGCGGCCGCGGATTCTCTGCGCTTACGAGTCGCCCGACGTTTGCACGTTTCTGCGGGAGGTGCTGTGCAGCGCGGGATATAACGCGTTGACCACGGCGAGCATTGACGATGCCAAGATCTTGCTCAAGGCCACGAAGGCGAAACTGGTTGTGATTTCCTCGCGCATGCAATCTGTGTATGGCAAACCGACGCGCAAAGCGTTGGAAGAGATTGATCCAGCCGTGTCGCTCATGGTGTTGGACGAGAATTTTGCCAGCCAGGATCCGGGAGAGGCCGCGGAGAAACTGTTGAGCGGGCTGGCGAGCCGGTAGACCCGGCTATCCGATGTGTGCCACGGCTTCACAAAGTTTCCTGACATTTTCTTCGAGCACGACGAAGCGCTGGTACTCCTGGTCTGCGGCGGATCCCATGGAAATCCGCGGGTTGCGATAGAGCATGGGACTGGGATGGGAAGTGCGCAACCCTGCGTGAATTTCTCTTGCGCCGGTCTGTTCGACGAGGGCGCGGGCATTCTCTGGCTTGACACCGCTGCCGGGCATGATCGCGATTCTTCCCTGGGCTTTTTCCACTAGTTTTGCAATGGTCGTGCTGCCTAGCGGGGCAGTCTGCTCGCCTCCCGACGTTAGAAGGCGGTCTACGCCAGCCTGGCAGATATCTTCCAAGGCACGAAACAGATCAGGAGTCATGTCGAAGGCGCGATGGAAGGTGACTCCGAGCGGACGCGATAGCTCCACCAACTGGCGAGTGCGCGCGATGTCGATATTCCCATTGAGGTCGAGGAGTCCGAAGACGACTCCATCGGCACCGAGGCGCTTGGCGGCGACGATGTCACGCTGCATGACTTCGAATTCTTCTGTGTCGTAATAGAAGTCGCCCCCGCGCGGGCGAATCATCACGAAAATGGCGATAGACACTGCAGCGCGGGTCAGTTCGATCAGTCCGGCGCTGGGAGTGACGCCGCCTTCGATCAGGCTGCTGCAGAGTTCGAGGCGAGCGGCGCCGCCTCGTTCGGCGGCGCGGGCGGACGCGACTGAGTCGATGACGACCTCAACGGATATCGGAAGACTCGGTGTCATGGAAGCACTGGAGTAATCCTAAAAACCTTGGGCAATCTCAACTCACGGCTTTGCTTCTGAACTGTTTGAGGCCAACGAACAACAGCATGGCATCAAAGAACGTCAGAACGATCAGCACGGCGATCACGGGCAGATGCGGAGAACTGCGGGACGAGCGTTCCGCGCAGACCTTCGCTCGCGTAGACCAGCGGATTCACCAGCACGACCTTCTGCAGGATGGGAAAGCTGTTCAAGCGCGCTCCACGGATAGTAGGTGCAGCCGAAGAAAATCATGGGCGTCAGCACCATGCTGAACATCAGGCCGATGTGCGGTCTGATTGATGCTGCAGCCGAGGGCAAGGCCGCCGCAGGCCGAGAAGAGCGCCACCAGCACGGTGACGCACGGCAAAGGTCAGAGGCGAACTGAGATTGAACGCCACCGGCCGCAGGATCAGCCATGCCGCAGGGAATCACGATCAGTCCGGCGATCAGCGCCTGGATCGTGCCGGCGAGCACCTTTTCGATGGCCACCCAGGAGATATCCATAGGCGCGAGCAGGCGATCTTCAATTTCGCGGGTGAATTGAAATTCCGCAATCAACGGCATGGCGACTGCCCAGACTCCGGTGAAGACCATGCTGATGGCCATGATGCCGGGAAGCAGCAGGCTCTTGTAGGCCTCCGGCATGTAGCCGCTGCGGACCATGACGCGGCCGAAGATGAAGACGAACATCAGCGGCTGCAGAAAAGTTTGCAGCAACAACTGAGATGAAGTTGCGGCGCGCCACGTGAGCATCGCGCGCAAGCATGGCGAAAAATGCTTTCCAGTTCATTCCCGCAGACTCCTTCCGGTGTGGTGCAGAAACAGGTTTTCGAGGCTCGGCTCGGAGATGTGCACGTCGCGCAACTCGACGCTGGCAGCGGACGCAAGGCTGGCAATCTCGGGAATCAGCGAGCCGCCGCGGTCGGCATAGAGATCGGCGCCGACCTGCGCTCCGTCTTGAGCATCCGGGTTTTGCGCATTCAGCAGCTGCTCCGCCGGGATCTTCGGGCGCACTTCGCGCACGCCGGGGCAGCGAAGTTGCTGAAGCAGGTCAGTGGACTGTCGCCGAAACGCAAGCGCAAGAGGTATCCGCCGGGGACGGAAGTCTTTCAACTCCGCGGGCGTGCCGAGCGCGATGTTGCGTCCGTGATCGATGATGGCGAGGCGGTGCGAAAGCGCGTCGGCTTCTTCCATGTTGTGCGTGGTCAGCAGGATTGTCTTGCCGGTCTGGTTGTACTCGCGAATGATTTCCCACAGCAGCAATTTGGTTTGCGGATCGAGGCCTGCGCTGGGTTCGTCCAGGAAAAGAACTTGCGGATCGTGCATCATGGCGCGCGCGATGGAGAGACGCTGCATCATGCCGCCGGAAAATCCGCGCACCATTTGATCGCCGCGGTCGCGTCAGCTTGAAGCGATCAAGCAGAGCGTTCGGCGCGCTTGTCTCGTTCAGCGGAGTCGAGGCCGAAGTAGGCGCCGTGAAAGACCAGGATCTCGCGTGCGGTCAGGGAGAAGTCGAGATTAGGACGCTGCGCGACGACTCCAATCAGGCGCTTGACCGGGACTTGATTCTTCCAGACTTCGTGCTCGCCGATCCATGCCTGGCCGCCGGTGGGTTGCACGCGCGTGGTGAGAATTCCGACGGTCGTGGATTTGCCCGCGCCGTTGGGACCGAGCAGACCAAAGACTTCGCCGGCGGTGATGTCGAGCGAGAGGCCGTCGAGCGCGACAATTTCCGGCTTGGGCTGTTGTCTTTTGCTTAGCGCGGGCTGGGGTGCCGAAGCCTCCGCCGCCGGCGCCAAAGGGCGGCGCCGAGTTGTAGACCTTGCGCAGATCGTGAGTGCGGATTCCGATCATCGCGAATTACCTCAGATGGATATCAATTAACGCCCGACAGACGAGGGCCCCTGTCGCTGGTCGCGGCTGAACCATGGGGGTCTTGAGATATTTCCAGAGCGAGCGGCGAATGTCAATTCGATGCCGAGCTGTTTTTGGATTTGCTCCAGCGGGACGCCCTTGGTTTCGGGAACCATGGTTTTCACCCAGATGAGTTGAAGCACCATCATGCCGGAGAAGAACGAGAAGACGTAACCGGGCGGGAAAGCAGTGACCATCTTCGGGAAAGAACGTGGTGAGCAGCCGCCGCGAAGATCCAGTGCGTGAAACTGCCGAGCGTCTGGCCTTCGGCGCGATGACGGTTGGGAAATATTTCCGAGATGAAGACCCAGATGACCGCGCCCTGGCCGATGGCGTGCGCTGCGATGAAGGCGAAGATGCAGACCGGCACGATGGCGAAATGTTGCGTAAAGAACGCCCAGGCCACCAACCCCAGCGAGGCGATGTAGCCGAACGAGCCAATGTAAAGCAGCGTGCGACGGCCCAGACGGTCAATGAGCCACAGGCCGACAAAAGTGAAAATGAGATTGGTCACGCCGATGCCGACGGATTGCAGCAGTGCGGCCTTCGCGCCCAGGCCGGTCAGTTCGAAGATGCGCGGAGCGAAGTAGAGAATGGCGTTGATGCCGGAAAGTTGATTGAAGAAGGCGATCAGGAAGGCGAGCAGGATCGGCTTCCGAAGACGTCTCGTCCAGAAATGCCCCGACGAAACCTGCTCGGAAGAGGCGGCCGTAATTGCATCGGCCTCGGCGGCGATTTCGGCTGGAGAGAGGTCTGGCTCCGCGCGTTGCAGGACTTCAACGCCGCCGCGCGGTCTCCCTTGCGGCTCAGCAGCCAGCGTGGGCTTTCGGGCAGGGCGAAGCAGAAGACCGAATAGAGCAGAGAAGGAAACGCAGCCACACCCAGCATCCAGCGCCAGGCATTTTCGCCAACGCCAGCGAGCAGCGCGTTCGAGACGAAGGCGATCAGGATGCCGAAGACGATGTTGAACTGGAACATGCCGGCCAGGCGTCCGCGATACTTGGGCGGCGCGATTTCTGAGATGTAGAGCGGCGCGACCACCGTCGAGATGCCGATGCCTAAGCCGCCGATGACGCGCGCAATGATGAAGATCGTAACGTTCGTCGCGAGGGCTGAGCCAACCGCGCAGACGAAGTAGAGAATGCCGATCCAGAGCAGCGTGGCTTTGCGTCCGAAGCGGTCGGCCGGCCAGCCGCCGATCAGCGAGCCGAGGACGGTGCCGTAGAGCGCCGAGGCCATGGCGATGCCGTGCAGGCCGGGACTCAGTCCCCAGAGCGTCTGTATGGTCTTTTCCGCGCCGGAGATGACGACGGTGTCGAAGCCGAAGAGAAATCCGGCGAGCGCCGAGGTGAGCGACCAGAAGAAGATGCGACCGTTCATAGTGCGAAGAAGGCGAAGATTATCATAGAACAGGCGTCGGGCATCAGGCGTCAGGCTTCAAACTCCCACCCTCCACCCTCAGCCTTATGCCCTCAACTCTCCCACCTTCTTCGTTCTTTGTAGAGGTGAGGAGGCTCCGTCGTCGCGGCTGCAGGGTTAAGTTTGAGGCCGACGGCTGAGGTCTGAGGCCCGCGGTTTGAGGTCATCCCTTCCTTAGCGGATACCCTTTTTCGCGCCAGTCGCGGATGCCGCCGTCCATGGAAATTACGTTGGTGTAGCCCATCTTTTGGAGGTTGTCGGCAGCCAAGGCCGAGCGGAATCCGCCACCACAATAAAGGATCATTTCCGTGATGAGTTCGGGCACGCGGGCCTCGATATCGCGTTCGATGATGCCTTTGCCGAGATGAATTGCGCCAGGAAGATGGTCCTTGGCGAATTCACTTTCTTCGCGGACATCGATGAGAAGGAATTTGTCGCCACGGTCCATGCGGGATTTCACTTCTCCGACGTTGGTTTCGCGGACTCGCGTCTTGGCGTCGTCCACAATTTTCAGGAAGCGGGGAGGATGCTGGTGGGCCATGAGAACTCCTTTGCGCTGATTAGCGTGCCTCAACATGGTACCAAGCCGCAACAGGATTCTGCATGCGGTGCGTTCCTGGTTCAGTTAGCATGAACCCCGTGTCGGAGAATGCAGGAGGCCGCAAGATCGGCTTGGCGCGGGCGCTTTCGAAGCTGGGATATTGCTCGCGCTCGCAAGCCACGGAGTTGATTCGCACGGGCCGAGTACGGTTGAACGGAGGCGTGTGGCGCGATCCTGAAACGCCAGTCCGGTGGGATCGAGATCGGGTGGCGGTGGACGGGAAGGCCATTAAGCCGCAAAGCAAGATTTATCTGATGATGAACAAGCCGCGTGGACTGATAACCACGGCGTCAGACGAGAAGGGACGCGACACTGTTTACAGTTTGCTGGATGAGTCGCTGCCCTGGGTTGCTCCAGTCGGGCGTCTGGATAAGGCCAGCGAAGGTTTGCTGCTCTTGACCAATGATTCGGAGTGGGGCGCGCGGGTGGCGGCGCCAGAGACGCATTTAGAGAAGACCTACCACGTGCAAATCGGCAAGGTGGCGGATGACAAATTGACGCAGGCGATGGTGGCGGGCATCCGAAGCCAGGAGGGCGATCTGCTCCGCGCTCTACGGGTTCGCCTCTTGCGCGCCGGCGAGAAGAATTCCTGGCTCGAGATTGCGCTCGATGAGGGCAAAAACCGGCAGATTCGCCGGATGCTGGAAGCTCTGAGAGTGGAAGTGCTGCGGCTGGTGCGAGTATCGATTGGGCCGCTGCAGTTGGGAAAGCTGGCGAAGGCGACGCATCGTGCGCTGACTACCGACGAGAAGCTGGCGCTCGATCGCGCGATGAGAACCCTTGGGGGCCGGACCTGAGTCTTCGGGCGTCCGGCGCGACTGGACTGCGACATTGGTTCTCGATAGAGTCGAATCCTGCATGGATGATCTGACTTTTCTTTCTGCCGTTGCGATGGCGACGCAAATTCGCGAGAAGAAAATTTCTCCCACCGAACTTGTCGACGCGCATCTTTCGAAGATCGAAAGGCTGAATCCGAAGCTGAACGCGTTCGTGCATGTGGATGCGGAGCGCGTTCGTTGTGAAGCCCGCAACGCTGACGCGGCGGTGATGAACGGTAAGGCCAATGGCCCGCTGCACGGTGTTCCGATCAGCATCAAGAGTTCGATTGCAGTTGCCGGCATGCGGTGCGAGTCCGGATCGCGACTTCGTGCGGGATTCATCGCGGAGCATGACGCACCGCTGGTTACGCGTTTGCGCAACGCTGGTGCGATCATTCTCGGTGTGACGAATACGCCAGAAATACTGATGGCCTGGGAGACGGACAATCTTCTTTATGGCCGCACCAACAGCCCGTGGGATCTCGAACGCACTCCCGGCGGATCAAGTGGCGGCGAAGCTGCGGCGATTGCCGCTGGAATGTCGGCGGGGGGCGTGGGCAGCGACGGCGGCGGATCGATTCGAGTGCCAGCGCACTTCAGTGGGATCTGCGGTCTCAAACCAACACCGGGGCGTATTCCTTCGACTGGGCACTATCCAGCGTCCAGCGGGCCGTTTGCGCTGATCGGCGTGGTTGGTCCCATGGCGCGCACCGTGGGCGACCTCAAGGCCTTGTTTGAGATCATGCAGGGCCCGGACGACGGCGACACTTGCGCCGCACCGGTTCCGTTGCGCTGGCCGAACGACCATGAAGTCAAGCAGTTGCGCATCGGGTACTTCGAAGATGATGGCCGCACACCGGTGACTCCTGAGACTCGCGCCGCGATTCGAACCGCCGTGGAAGCTCTACAGCACGCTGGGTTTCACGTTGAGCCGTTTCGTCCCGAAGGTCTGGAAGAAGCGAGAGTGCTGTGGAAGAAGTTCTTTGTGGCAGCCGCCGGCATGTTGATTCGCCCCATCTTCAATGGTCGCGATCGTGACGTCAGCCCAATCCTGAAACAATTCCTCGAGTGGTCTTCGGCTGAGCCGGTGCTCACCGGCGAATCGGTTCTCGACGCATGGATTCGCCGCGACGTGACCCGCGCGGAGTTTCTTGCACAGATGAGGAAGTTCCCGATCCTGCTCTGTCCGGCGGCCGCGATTCCGGCTTTTCGCCACGGAGAACGCAGTTGGACGATTGATGGTAAGACTGTGGACTATCTTGACGCGTGGAGTTACACAGAGTTTTTCAACCTGCTAGGCAATCCTGGTGCAGTGGTTCCGGTGAGTCATTCGTCGGAAGGCTTGCCGATCGGTGTGCAGATCGTCGGTCGTCCATGGGAAGAAGAACAAGTGCTGGCGGTGGCGGCGGCACTCGAGCGAGAGTGCAGAGCATCGAAGATGCCGCCCATTCACTAACGAATCTCCACGGCAGCGTAGTACTTTTGTATTATTTCGTCCTCAGTTACGGCTGTATAAGGTTATTGGCACGCGATTTTAGCCACTGTGGGGCTGATTTCCGCGCACTACGGTCGAATGTCGCTGCACATGCGGGGAACTCCAACATCCGGGGGATTCGTAGGGCGGGCGCTTGCCACGCTGGTGCTGTTTCTCGTCATTTCGGCTGCTTATCTCTATGCGTTTCCGCAACCCAACATCATTTATGCGGGCGTGGTGTTGGCGCACGCGTTCGGTGGAGTGTTGGCCGCGATTCTGCTCGTGCCTGCGTTCTTGCGCTTGATGCGCAACGGACGCCTATCTTCCCGCGCAGGTTGGCTTCTGATTGCGGTGGGAGCGGTCGTGGGGCTAATTCTCATCAAGACCGGAACCTCGCGGGCGGACTGGAACAAGCTCTATCTGCACATGGTGATTTCTCTGGCTGGAGTCGGACTGCTGGTTGCCGGCTGGCTGCGACGCGAACCCTATGACAGATCGCATGGGACCGGCATGGGGGCAGGTTTCGTGCGCGCGGTGATCTGCCTGGTGGTGCTTGCGGGAGTTGGATACGGCGCGCGGTATATTCGGCAGAGTTGGCAGTCGCGCGCGCGAATTCAGAATCCGTCGATGCCTCCCGAGAACATGAATGGGGAGGGCGACGGGCCCCAAGGCGCATTCTTTCCCAGTTCCGCGCAGGTTTACGGGAAGCAGAAAATTCCGAGCAAGTTTTTCATGGAGTCGGATTCGTGCAAGCGCTGCCACGAAGACACCTACAACCAATGGTTCAGCTCGGCACACCATTTTTCATCGTTCAATAATCAATGGTACCGGAAATCCATCGAGTACATGCAGGACACAATCGGAACTAAGCCCTCGAAGTGGTGCGGGGGATGCCACGATCCGGCGGTGCTGTATGCCGGGATGATGGATACGCCGATCAAGCAGATCGTGCATCGTCCGGAGGCGCAAGCGGGGCTGGGTTGCATGATGTGCCACTCCATTGCCGATGTGAAGAGCACGATGGGCCAGGGCGATTTTTATCTCGAATATCCCAAGCTGCACGAACTCGCTGCGACGAAGAATCCGCTCGCGAGGGCATTTCATGATTTTGTGATCCGGCTGAATCCGGAGCCGCACCGGCGGGTCTTTCTGAAGCCGTTCATGCGCAACCAGACGGCCGAATTTTGTTCGTCGTGTCACAAAGTGCATCTTGACGTTCCAGTCAATAACTATCGCTGGTTCCGCGGGTTCAACGAATACGACAACTGGCAGGCCAGCGGAGTCTCGGGGCAGGGCGCTCGCTCTTTCTACTACCCGCCCAAGCCGCAGCAGTGTGCCGATTGCCACATGCCGCTGGAGTCGTCGAAGGATTCCGGGAATATCAACGGGTTCGTGCACTCACATCGTTTTCCGGGTGCGAACACAGCCGTGCCAACTGCGAACGAAGATGCGGCTCAGCTCAAGCTCACAGAAGACTTTCTTAAAAACGGCGCGCTGACGGTGGATATTTTTGCCTTGTCTCCGGCGCAAGCCGCAATCAAACCCGGGGCAACGACCCAGTCGGAGCTGTCTACGACGTTTGCTGTCGGAGAAGAAGCTGAGAGCAAGGTCAGCGCAGAAACCGGCGGGGAAGCGGCTCCGGTGACTGCGCCGCTAAATTTGGTGCAACCAGCGCTGCGGCGCGGCGATACGGTGCGCGTGGACGTGGTTGTGCGCACGAAGAAAATCGGGCACTTCTTCCCCGGCGGTACCGTCGATGCCTACGATACCTGGCTTGAACTGAAGGGAACCGACGACAAGGGACAGACAATCTTCTGGAGTGGGATGGTCGAGGATAACGGGCATGGTCCGGTGGAAAAGGGAGCGCACTTCTATCGATCCTTGCAAATTGATGCACACGGCAATCCCATCAACAAGCGCAATGCCTGGGCGACTCGGGCTGTGGTCTATGTGCGGCTGATTCCGCCGGGAGCCGCAGACACCGTGCACTATCGCATGCTGGTACCCGAAAATGCCGGGAGCAAGATCACGCTGCACGCGCGGCTCTGTTACCGCAAGTTTTCCTGGTATGGGACGCAGGAAGCGTTCGCTGGCCTGCCTGATCCGACCAAGCCGAATGCGGTTACGCCCGACTACGATGACCGTCCCACGATATTTACGGCGTCGTTGAGCGGAGTCTCGGCAAAGGAAGAGAAGATTCCCGACCTGCCGATTGTCGCTATCGCGGAGAACGAAGTGACACTTCCAGTGGTTGCGCACAACGCTCCGGCAACAGCGCCGAAGACAATCGTTCGCAAGGAAGAGTGGCAGCGCTGGAACGACTATGGAATCGGACTGTTCCTCCAGGGAGATTTGAAAGGTGCGGCGGCTGCGTTCCAGAAGGTGACTGAAGCGGATCCGAACAATCCCGATGGGTGGGTGAACATTGGACGTTGTGCCGTGCAGGAAGGCGACATGGAGCGCGCGCGTACGGTGCTGGAGAAAGCGCTGGCCCTATCTCCGAATCTTGCCCGCGCCAATTTCTTTTATGCGAAAGTTCTCCGCGCTGATGGGAACTACGATGCCGCGGCCACCCGGTTGCGCATTGCCCGCGCGCAGTATCCTCGCGACCGCGTGGTGCTTAACGATTTAGGCCGGATTTTCTTTTTGAAGCGCGACTACGCGGACGCGGTGAAGACCCTGGAAGAAGTGCTGGTGATTGATCCCGAGGACTTGCAGGCTCATTACAACCTGATGCTCTGCTATAACGGCATGGGCAATGAGAAGTTGGCCAAAGAGCACCAGGCGCGTTACATGCGGTTCAAGGCCGACGAATCTTCGCAGGCGATCACGGGGCCTTACCGGCAATTTCATCCCGATGACAATAATGAAAGACAGTCGGTGCATGAGCACGTTTCTGTCCCGCTGACCGCAGTCGGGCGTGTGCCGAAACCGAAAATCGCCGCTCGTGGCGCGAGTTCTCCGGCCGTATCGGCTGGTGCTTCCAGATAAATGCCCATTCCAAACCAGAAATTCACCACGGAATCGCAGAGTCACGGAGAAGCAAACCCATTTTCTTTTTCCGATTTTCTCCGGGTCTCTATCCCTCTGTGGCTAGTGTTCTTGCTGACCGCATCGGGCTCTGCCCAAGCCGTTCACTTCCGCGACATCACCGCGCAGGCCGGAATCCATTTCAGCCACAACAATGGCGCGTTCGGAAAGAAGTGGCTGCCTGAGACGATGGGGCCAGGCTGCGCGTTTATTGACTATGACAACGACGGATATCCCGACATTCTTCTGATTAATGGTGATGACTTTGCGGGGCACCCGCATGGCGGCGCGACCACCCTGAAGCTCTACCACAACAATCACGACGGCACATTTACTGATGTGACGCACAGAGCGGGGCTTGCGGTGCCGATGTTCGGATTCGGTGTGGCTGTCGGCGACTACGACAACGACGGGTTCGACGATGTCTTTGTTTCTGCGCTGGGCCAGAGCCATCTCTTTCACAACAATGGCAACGGCACTTTCACGGACGTCACGAAGAGCGCGGGAATGTGGGGGCCAAATGAGTTTTCAACCAGCGCGGCCTGGGTGGATTACGACCGCGATGGCAAGCTCGATCTTGTGATTGCGAACTACGTGCAATGGAGTGAGCAGGGCGATCTGTATTGCACCATCGATGGTGCGCATAAGTCGTACTGCACACCGGAGTCGTACAAGGGCACATCGGTGCGGCTGTGGCACAACCTGGGCGGAGGCAAGTTTGAAGATGCGACGCAGAAGGCTGGGATGGGCGACCCCGCTTCGAAGAGCCTGGGCATCGCGGTGCTCGACTACAACGGAGACGGATGGCCCGACATTCTGATCGCCAACGATACGCAGCCCAACAAGCTCTACCTCAATAAGAAAGACGGAACCTTCGAAGAGCGCGGCGTGGCGGCGGGTATCGGGTTCAGTGAGGATGGTGTGGCGCGCGCGGGCATGGGTGCTGACGCTGCCGACTACGACCGCAGCGGACACGCAAGCGTGATCATCAGCAACTTCGCGAATCAGATGGTTTCGCTCTACCACAACGAAGGCAACGGATTGTTTGTGGACGAAGCTCCGCAGTCGGAAGTCGGCCGGGCGACACTCGTCACGCTCGGCTTTGGGTGTTTCTTCTTCGACTACGACAACGATGGATGGCAGGATATTTTCGTGGCTGACGGCCATATCGAGGACCAGATCGAGCGCGTGCAGAAGCGCGTGAGCTACGCGGAGCCGTCGCACCTGTTCCGCAACTTGGGAAGCGGCAAGTTCACCGAGGTGACCGCGCAGATGGGCAATGCGTTCGCAGCGCCGAAAGTGGCGCGGGCCACAGCTTATGGCGATGTGGACAATGATGGTTTCCTCGACATTTTGCTCACCACCAACGCTGGCCCAGCGTACTTGTTTCATAACGAAGGCGGCACCAATCACAGCTTGCGCATCAAGTTAGTGGGGACGACGTCGAATCGCGACGGAATTGGTGCGGTCGTTCGCGTGAACTCCGGAAGTGACAAGCAGTGGAAGATGCTGCGCTCGGGGTCGAGCTATCTGGCGCAAAGCGAACTGGTCCTAACGTTCGGCATGGGCGCGCAAACGAAGGCGGACAGCGTGGAGATTCAATGGCCGAGCGGGCAGGTAGATAAGCTCTCGAACGTTAACGCCGGGCAGACGGTGACGGTGCAGGAAGGCAAGGGCATTGTCGGCAACCGGGCCTATGCCCCGCCGCATCTCTACGCGAAGTAAGCCCCTGTGTTCCGCTGCGCCTCTGTGGTTAAATCGTTAACTAGATGAATCTGAAAATCTCTGCCGCGTTTGTCGCAGCGCTCCTGGCCGCTATTGGTCTGTTTGCACCCGCATCTCAACCGAACCCCGTTGAAGCGGCGCGCCTGAATAATCTTGGATCCGCCTACATGAACCAGCAATTGTTCGAGAAGGGATTGAATCTCTTCAAACAGGCTGCTGAAGCTGATCCTAAGCTGGCGATTGCGCGGCTGAACGTGGGTATCGCGTACCTGAACCTGCAGAAGGTGGATGAAGCCAAGGCCGCCCTCGAAGAAGCGCTGAAGATTGATCCCAAGAGTCCGAACGCGTGGTACAACCTCGGGCTGATGTACAAGAACACGGGCGACGCGCAGGCGGCGATCGATGCCTTTAAGCGTGTGACCGAGATTGACGCGAAAGACGCCGACACGTGGTACTTCTTGGGCACGGCGTACGTGCAGGCCAAGCAGTTTCCGCCGGCGATCGAAGCCTTTCAGCATGCGCTGCAGATCAATCCGATTCATGCCTCCGCGGAGTTTGGATTGTCGCGTGCCTACCAGCAATCGACCGACGTGGAACATGCCCGCGAGCACCTGAAGAAATTCCAATACATCACGCAGAACAAGATTGGCGCGCCCATGAGCTTGTCTTATGGCGAGCAGGGACAGTATTCGCGCGCGGTGGAATCGTCGTCGGCGACGCTGAAGGCGCCCGCGCCGATCAAGGTGCAGTTTGTGGATGTGACGAAGGAATCGGGACTGGTTTCAAAAGCTTCCAACACTTCTGATTCGAGCTTTGTGGATTTAGGTCCGGGTGCGTGCTTTCTGGATTACGACAATGACGGCAAGATTGACCTCTTTCTAGTAGACAACGGCACAAACGGTGGAATGTCGCTCTATCACAATCTGGGTGCGGGCAAATTTGAAGACGTCACGAGGAAAGCTGGCCTTGATTCAGGCCTACATCCCTCGAGCTGTAGTGCCGGTGACTACGATAACGATGGATTCACGGATCTGGCGATCAGCTTTGGCGCAAGGGTGATGCTGCTCCACAATGAAGGGAATGGAACATTCAGAGATGTAACGGAACGCGCCGGGATCACGGCTAGCTTGTTCAGCACCGGAGTTACCTGGATAGACTACGATCACGATGGCGATCTCGATCTGCTTGTCATCCGTGAGGCAGCGACAGATGCCCCCGCCGTGACGGGTGCGATTGAGATGTGGCGCAACGACGGAAACGGCACCTTTACCGATGAAACCGCAGCGAGAGGGATGTCCGGTTTGGCGCCGGGCACATTTGCAATCGGAACTGACTACAATAATGACCGAGCTGTAGACATAGTTGCGACACAGAACAACGCGGTGCCCGTGATTTTCGAGAATCCGCGGGAAGGCAAATTTAAAGCAAGGGGCTTCTGGTCGGACTCTGGAATAAATAACGCCACAGCCGTCGCAGTGCTTGATTTCGACCATGACGGCTGGATGGATCTAGTGTTTACCCACGGTACTCAGACGTCCGGTGAGCGCGCTCTAACCCTCTGGCGCAACAATCACGGTAAGACCTTCGAGCAAGTGAAACTCCCTGAAACCAACTGGGTCCGAGCCTACGGCGTGGCCGCGTTCGACTACGACAACGACGGCTGGGTGGATCTCGTTGCCGTTGGCGAGACGAAAGAAGGCAAGGGCGAAGTGAGGCTGTTTCGCAATCTTGGGCCGGAAGGTTTCAAAGATGTCACCACCGACCTCGGCCTCGACAAGATTCAACTGAAAAATCCGCGGGCCATCATCACCGGGGACTACGACAATGACGGCGCTACCGATCTGCTGATCACGCAAAATCATGGGCCGGCCGTGTTGCTTCGCAATGAAGGGGGCAATCAGAACCACTGGCTGCGGCTTGCGCTCAAAGGACTGGCGGATAACAAGTCGGCGATCGGTACCAAGGTGGAAGTGTTCTCGGGTGGGAACCGCCAGAAGTTTGAGATCTATGGATCGAACGGATACCTCGGGCAGAATTCTCCTTACTTGACGGTGGGCCTTGGCGACTCGAAGGAAGCCGACATCGTGCGCATGCTGTGGCCGACGGGCGTTCTAGAAGATGAAATCCAGGTTGCCGGCGACAAGCAGCAGAACTATCTCGAGATTGACCGGCGGGGCAGTTCTTGTCCGACGCTATTCGTGTGGAATGGAGAACGCTACGAATTCGTGGCTGACATGCTGGGCGCGGGGGTCGTCGGCCACTGGATTGGGCCCGGGCAGCGCGATATTCCGCGGCCCGTGGAGTGGATCAAGATTGATCGGAACGCGATTCGGGAGAAAAAAGCGGACGTCGGACCTCAGACGTCAGACTTCGAGGCCAGAGGTTTGTCGAAGGGCCGAGGGCCGAGGGCCGATGCCGATCTCTTGAGTTTTCGTTTCATGGAGCCTTTGGAAGAGGCGGTCTACCTCGATCAAGTGAGAGTCGTGGCAGTCGATCATCCCGCGGATGTGGACGTTTATCCGAATGAATACTTCGGGTCGAACCCGCCATATCCTCCGTTCAAAGTTGTGGTGAGTCGCGACGCACGGCCACCGGCCGGAGCGTGGGATGACCATGGCCGCAACTTGCTACCGGATTTATTGGCGCATAAGTATGTCGGCGATTTTCCGCTCACGCAGTTTCAGGGATTTGCCAAGCCACACACCCTCACGCTGGATTTGGGCGAGGCCTGCAAGGGCGGACCCCTATGGCTCTTGATGCATGGTGAGGTCGAGTACTTCTCGGCAAACAGCATGTATGCCGCGTCGCAAGCTGGAATCACGGCGATCTCGCCGTATGTGGAGGCACTCGGTGGCAACGGGAAGTGGAAGCGCGTGGTGGAAGATATGGGCTTTCCCGCGGGCGGTCCGCGCACCATGACAGCCGATCTCACGGGCAAGCTGCCCGCAGGCACTAAGAAGATTCGCATCACGACCAACCTGCAGGTTTATTGGGACAGCATTCTGGTGGACCGAACAGAACAGCCCCCCGCTCGCGAGATCCCTCGCCCCGCTGGTAAAGACGCGGGTCTTCGGGATGACGCCGGTCGAGGACAAGGGCCCCGCGTGACGCCCGTTCCTTTGATCAAGGCCGATCTCGAATTCCACGGCTATCCGCTGAAGATCGAAGGCAAGCCCGCAGGGAATGTGGAATACATCTACGAGAAGACGAGTGTGACCGGCCCCTACACTCGTCCGTTTGGAACCTACACGCGGTACGGCGATGTGCTTCCGCTTCTGACCGCGACAGATGACAAACTAGCGGTGTTTGGATCGGGCGACGAAGTTCGGTTGGACTTTGATCCGTCGAAACTGCCTGTGTTGCCCAAGGGCTGGGTTCGCGACTATTTCTTCGCGGCCAACGGCTACGAGAAGGACATGGATTTCTACGCTGCGGAGGGAAACTACGTCGCACCGCTGCCGTTCCTCAGCATGGGCGGATATCCTTACGCGCCGACGAAATCATTCCCGCTGGATGACGCGCATGTGAATTATCTTCTCGAATACAACACACGGCACATGTCAGGGAATGAGCAGCGCGGGTATTGGTTCGATTACAGCGAGAGTCGATAAGGGCCGTGATGAGGAGATTTGAACAGCTGGTTCCGGGGGCAGCACGATCTTTCAAGAGCCGGCTGAACTTACGACAGCGTCACCGGCCGGAGTAAAGAAAGCATGGAATCGCGGCCAAAGGACTCTGGAACTTCCGGCTGGCTTGTTAAACGCGATTTCGAAAGGCCGAGCTTTCGCTTTACAGAATCGTTTTAATATTGACAGTTTCGGCCTTCCCATAATCCAATAGCCGGACCCATGGAAAATACTGTCGCGACGTCCTCTGCCCCGCCCCGGTTGCGCCGCACGCTCACGCTTTGGGATCTGATCTTTTACGGAATCGTACTCATTCAGCCCATTGCGCCCGTGCCTCTTTATGGCGTGGCGCAGAAACTGTCTGACGGTCACTTCGTGACCATCATTCTAATCGCCCTCTTCGCCATGCTGATCACTGCTGTGAGCTATGGGCGCATGGGGACGTTGTATCCCACCGCCGGTTCGGCTTACACCTATGTGGGCCGTGGACTGAACCCGCACCTGGGATTCCTGGCAGGCTGGGCTATGATCCTCGACTACCTGCTGCAGCCTCTCATCAACACGGTTTGGATCTCGACTGCGCTGCATGAACGGTATGTGCAACAGGTGCCGTTTGTGGTGTGGGCGTTGCTGATCGCCGGCATCATGACGTTGCTGAATCTGATTGGAGTCAAGGCCTCGGCGAGAGCGAACAAAGTGCTGCTGGCGATCATGTCGGTGGTGGTGGTGGCGTTCGTCGTACTGGCCCTGAAGTATCTGTATGGTGGACAGGGCTGGGCTGGATTATTCTCGCTGCAGCCGCTGTACAACCCGAGGACATTTGATTCGCACAAGATTCTGACCGCTACTTCGTTCGCGGCGCTCACCTACATCGGATTCGACGGCGTGACCACGCTGGCCGAGGACGTGGAGAATCCCAAGCGCAATGTGCTGCTGGCAGTAGTGCTGACCTGCATTTTTGCCGGCGTGTGCAGCGGCTTTGAAGCGTATCTGGGAGCGCGGGTGTGGCCGGACTGGCGGTCGTTCCCGAATCTTGAAACTGCGTTCATGGATATTTGCAGCCGCGTAGGCGGAAAGGTCCTGTTCAATTCGATGGGTTTCATTCTGATCATTGCTGCCTTTGGCAGCGGATTGACCGGCACACTGGGCGCGGCGCGGTTGCTCTTCGGAATGGGACGGGACAACGTGCTTCCCAAGAAGTTCTTTGGCCAGCTCAAACCCGGCACCAGCACTCCGACCAATAACATTCTTTTGATCGGCGGGCTATCGTTTGTGGGCGCAGTGCTGCTGAATTACATCGGTAGCGCGTACGAACACGCGGGCGAGTTGCTCAACTTCGGAGCGTTTCTTGCGTTCATGGGCGTGAACTTCGCATGCTTCTGGCAGTTTTCAGTGATTGGAAAGAGGGCGGGCGCAAAACCTCGTCTGGTGCGCGATGCGATCTTGCCGATTCTGGGCTTCCTTTTCTGCCTGCTGATCTGGTTCAATCTGAACATCATCGCCAAGACGGTGGGCGGCATCTGGTTCGCGATCGGAATCCTCTATGTGGGCTACAAAACAAACTGGTTCCGGTCGGCGCCGGTGATGATTGACTTCAGCGACAACTGAGGCATTTGGTAATTGGGAAATTGAGTAATTGGGAAATTTTGATTTGAGGAGTGCGGCCCATGCTCGGTTCCAACAACATCGTTGCGTTTGTCCCGATTACCGATGGCGAGAAGGCGCGGGCGTTCTACGAGGGCGTGCTTGGGTTGCGCTTCGTCAAGGATGACGGGTTCGCCACGGTATTCGAGGCGAACGGAATCATGGTTAGGGCGGCGAAAATGAAAGAGGTTACGCCCGCTCAATTCACCGTGTTGGGGTGGCAGGTTTCCGGGATCGAGGACGTGGTACGGGACCTGCAGGCGAAGGGCGTGAAGTTCGAGATCTTTGGATTCTTCAAGCAGGATGAGTTAGGGATTTGGACCGCGCCGACCGGTGACAAGGTGGCGTGGTTCAAGGATCCGGACGGGAATATATTGTCGGTTTCGCAACACGTGTGACGCGGAAGCTGGGTGGACTATTTGCGGGCCTTATTCGCCTGAGGAACCCACGTAAAGCAGTGCTCGTGCTGAATGACGTCGGTATCGAGAAAAATCCCCACTACTTCGCCAGCGTTGTTAACGTCGTAGGCATAGGTGACGCCCCCGCCGGGGAACCTCAGCGGCTGCAGTGTGCCGTTCTGATAAAGAAATCCGCTTCCCGAATTGTATTGTCCGACGAGCGCGGTGCCGGCTTTGTTGACTCCGAAAATCTGCACCAGGTTTGCGTTGGGGATTGTGATCGTCTGGTATTTGCCGTGGTTGAAGGAGAAGTCAAAAATGCCGTGGAGTTGGCCATAGCCTACCAACTCGCCTATTCCGGTGATGCCCCATACATATACATTGGCGTTCTGTGGCGGCAAGGAGCGATAGGTCGAACCTACGAGCTCAAAACCGCGGGAATACACGCTCGGCTGCGAATAGAATCCGGCGATTACGCCGGCGTTATTGATAGAAACCGCGTAGGTTTGAGACGCCCCGGGATAGTTGATCGGGGTGAACGCTTGCGTGTTCAGATCGTATAAGAATCCGATGTAGTCAGCGGTGCCGACGATCTGGCCCACATCGTTAATGCGGTACAGTGACGTGCCTTGGGCGCCCGGATAGTCGATGGTGATGTAGTTGCCGCCGCGGAGAAGAAACCCGTGATAGACGTCCATGGAATCGATGTAGACGCCGGTGATGTCTCCGGCCTTGTCGATGCCGAAGCAGGCAGTGTCGATGGCTCCGGGGAAATCAATTTGCGTGTAGGCTCCCTGCGCCAGTGTGACCGGCGAGTAGGCAATCAAGAGAATAGCGAACGACAAGAAAAGGCTGCGAGCAATCATGCGAGAATCTCCGATAGGAAGCCCGACGATTCTCCTCTTGAGCAGAAGGGAATGCAAGATGCAGTATCTTGCATCCCCTGGCCTGTCTTAAACTAAGTCCCTGCCTCGTGTCCCGCTCTACTCCACGTTCCAGCCCCTGACTTCCACCGACGCCTTAGCTGCGCCCAACTCGCTGGCGCGGTACGT
>CAWAXV010000015.1:0-23095 GCA_963786095.1 uncultured Acidobacteriaceae bacterium
GGTACCCGGAAGCCGACACCGGCCCGAGCATGAAGGTGTACGCGTTCCTGCGAAGAAGGCAAAGCGCTACAAGTGCCCGCTCCGCTGATCCGTGTTCCGGAGGGCACCGAGATCCACGTGACCCTTCACAACCTCCTCCGGGTCACGGCGGTACTGCACGGCTTGCATCAGCATCCGGGAGATGCAAAAGCCGTTGTGGAGTTCCTTCCCGAAGAAACGCGAGAATTGCGATTCGCGGCAGGTGCTGCGGGTACGTATCAATATTACGCAAGCGCCGGTGGAGAATTGGGCGATACCGGTCGTCCGATTCGAGAAGATAGCCAGCTTGCGGGAGCGTTCGTGATCGACCCGCCGGGGAAGGTGGCGTCAGATCGGATTTTTGTGCTGGGAATTTGGAGGAGCGGATCCGACTTGGCCGCAGTCAGAGGGCAGGCCCCACTGCCGCAATATGATTCCGGTAATCAACGGAAAGTCATGGCCCTACACCGAGCGTCTGACCTACACGGCGGGCGGACCGGTACGTTGGCGCTGGATCAATGCCAGCGACGGCGGGCACCCGACGCACACCTACGGCTCCTATTTCCGGGTAGACAGTGCGGGTGATAGCGAGACCGATCATAGTTTCACGGCCGAACAGCAGCGCACCGCTGCAACGAACAGGTTGCTGACCAACGGAACCATGACCATGTATTGGACTCCACCGCCGGGTCATCGGCTGTTTCACTGCCACTTTGTTCCCCACATGTCTCCCGAGATGACCGTCGCCAATGCTCTGGCCGATAAGTTCATCATGCAACACACCCACGATCACATGGCTGGAATGGTGCTGGGCATCACTGTTACCGGCAATCGTCCACCCCTGGCCTCACACGGTCGAACTCGCAAGATCCGGCTGTGGGTGCGGGAACGCCCAGCTGCCCACGGTCTTCCAGCTGGATTCAGCTATCAACTGGAGGAGAGTCACAGTGTGTTCCCGAAGAATCTGACGGTGCCAGGTCCGCTACTGGTACTTGAACGCGGCCAGCCAGTCGAAATAACCGTCGTCAATCAACTGCATGAATCAACCACGGTTCATTGGCACAGCGTGGAAGTGGAAAGCTATTACGACGGAGTGGCGGGCTGGGGCGCGAGCGGCAATAAAGTCACTCCCGAGATTCAGCCAGGTCACTCGTTCCGTGTCCGATTCAACCCGCCGCGTGCCGGGACATTCATGTATCACACACATTTGCACGATGAAGAACAGCTTTCCGGCGGGTTGTATGGGCCGCTGATCGTAGTCGAACCGGGCACGAAGTTTGACCCGTCGCACGAGCCCATTGCCGTCCTGAGCCGGGCTGGTCCCAGTCCGATTGAGGGCCCTCTGCTTTTGAATGGCAGCACAAACCCGCCCACTTTGCATTGGCGCATCGGGAAAGGTACCGCCTGCGACTCATCAGCATTGCCGCCTTCGATGGCGGCTTTTTCTCACTGCTCGGCCCCGATGGCCTGCTTCAGTGGCGCGCGATTGCAAAAGATGGAGCCGATCTGCCACACGCGCAAGCTGTGATGCAAGAGGCGCGCCAGTCTGCCCTGGCTGGAGAAGTCTACGACTTTGAATATCAACCGACAGTGGCAGGCACGCTGCAGCTTCAGGTCTCAATTGGGTATCCTGAAAATGAAGGTTGCTCAGCAAATCGAGGTGCAATAGATGTTCTCTACAATCGCGCTGGCCCACACTCTTTGATCCGTCGGTGTAGACGGCCGGATGCAGGTCGGTTCGGCGGCTGAGAAAGTGACTTTCCATTACGCCGGAAGAAATTAGAGAGTGATTACACGAGGGGCACGTGGAACCGTTCCAGTAGTCTCCAATGCCCCCTACAGGTAGGGGCTCCATCTGGCCTGAAGCCAGTGGAAACGCACCCATGGCGCTTGAGGGGAGAATCGTCAGCGCAGGGACCAAATGCCGAGTTGATTGTCGGACGTGGCTGCGAACAGGTAATGATCGCCCACGAAGGCGCCTCCTACTATGGTGATTCCCGGCTTCCGAAAATCGGCGATAACGGCTTCTGTATCCAGATCCCACAGCATCAGGTGGTCAACGTCGGCAAAGTAATCGGCGGAACGGTAGATCACCGCCACTTGTTTTTTGTCTGCAGAGACATCGAGCGAGATGATCAGTCCGGGTTGCTTGGGGAGCGTCCGCAGGACCTTACCCGTCTCCGGGTCGATGATGGAGAGAGTCTTGTCTACTCCACCGGCAATGACTGATTTGTTGTCTCGAGAAAATGCTACCGCAAGTGGCTCCAGCACAAATTCTGTCCCTGTGCTCCGCGGCTTTCCGGTGGCAGCATCGAAGACCCGGACGTGGCCGTCACCGTCAGCAGTGGCAACCCAATCGCCATCACTTGAAAACGAGAGCGACGTCGATCCTCCAAACGGAGGCGATATATCGGCCAGCATCCTCGAATTTTCGACGTCCGCTGGCCTGAGTAACCATGCCCGAGAGAGCGAGGCGCCGATTGTCCGGCGAAAATGCCATTGCGAACACATCGGGTACAACGAACTCGTGCTCCATCTTCCACGATTCGACGTTGAAAGTCCTGACCACTCCCTTCTCGTTCGGCACTAACTGATAGGCGATCGCAAGGTACCGCCCATCCGGCGAAAACTCCACATCGGTGGGCGGATGCCTGCCGTCAGCCAGGCGCTGCCAGAGTTCCCCCGAGCGTGTTGACCAGACGCGCACAACGTTGTCGCTGTCAATGGTCGCAACCAAGGTACCCGCGCGGGACATGGGTCCATACTGAACCGTGACGCCCGCCGGCAGATTGATGGCCTTCACTTGCCGGCCCGATTGCGCCGAAGCGGCAACGAGCAGACAGCATACGAGTGTCAAAGCCGCGACTTTCATATTCATCACAGGAGCTCCAGGCAAAGCTCGAATCGAACCTTGGCATGCACTTCGTTCGGTTCACCGGTCAACATCACGGGACGGATAAGCTCCGGGGTCTGGAGCAAAGGATCGCGGGCGTAGTTCCTC
Organism: uncultured Acidobacteriaceae bacterium; assembly: GCA_963786095.1. Taxonomy (GTDB): domain Bacteria; phylum Acidobacteriota; class Terriglobia; order Terriglobales; family Acidobacteriaceae; genus Sulfotelmatobacter. The sequence continues at coordinate 3,020 of CAWAXV010000015.1, forward strand.
TGAGGATTGCCCTCGAACGCGGGATCGGTGGCGAAGTAGAGCTGCGTGACCAGCGGCTTGTGCCCCGGGGCCATCACCACGTAGTGGACGTGCTGACAGACGCGGCTTTTATCGGGATAGTGGCCCGGAAGCACGGACGGAAACTGTACGCCCCGGTCGTATCGACCGTCTGCTTGCCACGATACCCATAACCGTCAACGTCGTACAAACCGTGATGGTTGGTCTGCCAGATCTCAATGGTGGCATCGGGCACGATGTCGCCGCGTGTGTCCACCACCTGTCCCGAAAGAGTGAGCGGCAAGCCGGGATCTCCGGGCGCACGCAGGATGTTGTTGACGGGCGTGAGCCGCTTGTAAAACGGTCCCAGCGGATTGGGTGGAGTCGGCTTCGAAACCGGCTTTTCACCTTCCTGGAAGGCAAAGAGCATCGAGTCAGCGGGAAAAGTGAGACGCGATGACGATGGAACCCAGGGTAAGGCACTTTTGAAGAACTTCACGACGCGCTAACATAGAACCTCCTCCATACGTTCACTTAAGCCATGTCTGAGCGGACCCGGCCGGGGTCCAGATCCAGCCGGACTGGGAATCAACAGGAACTCCCAAAAGATTGGATCAGGGTCTTACGGTGGCTTTTCAGCTACGGGGAAACAGTGGCGCTTTACACCTCAATTCTTGGACCTCCAAAGCAGGAAACAATTCTGAGCCAATCGTTCTCGCCTGAAGCGCCTTCCACAAAGCAGCAGACCAGAATCGACTTCAGATGTCGAGGCACGCGGGGTAACGGCGAGGTAATTCCTAGGTAAGCGCACGAACACCACGCAATCGGTCGTTTACAAGCCACTGACGAACGACCTCGAATGCGATTGGAAGGACGGAACGCGCGTGGTACCATCCGCCGCAAGGAACAGATCACTCGTGACAAAACGGTGGACACTCGCTCAAACGCGGTTCGCTTTGGATCTTTCGAACTCGATCTCCGTACCGGTGAATTGCGTAAGGAGTCCGGCCCCAGAATCCGGCTGGAAGGGCAACCGATCCAAATTCTTCTTCTGCTTCTGGACCGTCCCGGGGAGTTGGTGACGCAAGAAGAGGTCCGAAAGAAGCTCTGGCCCGATGGAACCGTTGTCGAGTACGAGCACAGTATCAAAACCGCCCTTCGAAAGCTCCGTCAAGCTCTGGGCGATAGCGCGGAAGCGTCTCAATATATCGAGACACTACCCCGAAGAGGGTATCGATTTATCGCTGCCGTCGAAGGCGTTTCGCGGACGGAGCCAATGGTCGAGAATAATAGAGCGACTTCACGGTTTTCCCCGAAGGGCTGGAGAACCGGCAGGAGAGCCAAGGCCGGGCTGTGGGGCGCCGCGGCGGTAGGTGTTCCTTGCCGGGCTGACATTGGGGCGGATACCGCTTTCTCCGTCACACCCGCGCCCTGACCGAAAAGGACACGCTTGTAGTTTCCGATTTCGTCAACGCTACGGGAGATTCGGTCTTTGACGGAGCCCTTCGGCATAGGGTTGGACAGTCCAATTGGAACAATCGCCTTTTCTCTAGCCTCGTGTCCGAAGCGCGGATTCAGGGGACACTCCCACTCATGGGGCAGCCGTCCGATACTCAGTTAACTCCGAAGATTGCGCGCGATCTCTGCCATAGGGTCGGCAGCGTGGCCGTCATCAATGGATCGATTGCCAGCCTTGGCCGGCAGTATGTTCTGGATCTAAAAGCTGTCGAGTGCAGGAATGGCAATGCTCTTGCCGAGGAGAGGAGCAGGTAACAGCGGACTCCAAGGAACAAGTCCTGAAGTCGCTGGCTCAGGCAGCTACCAAGTTACGCAGACAGCTGGGTGAGTCTTTGAGTTCCGTGCAGAGGTTCGATACGCCCATCGAACAGGCTACGACTCCTTCGCTCGAGGCACTCCAAGCCTACAGTCTGGGAATGAAACTCCTGATAGGCAAGAGTGATTTCAATGCAGCATTGCCGTTGTTCCAGCGTGCGATCGATCTGGACCCGAACTTCGCAGCCGCCTACTCCGGCCTGGTGTTGACCTACCTCAATCTGCTGGAGACCGACTTGGCCTCGAGAGCTGCGGAGAAAGCTTACGAGTTGCGATCCGGAGTGAGCGAAGCGGAGAAGTTCTTGATCGAAGCTAATTACTACGAGTTCGTCAGCGGAGATCTGGAGAAGGCGCGCCAAACTTGCGAGGTGTGGTCACAGACCTACCCACGGGACCACTCTCCGCGGGGTTTCAGAGTCGGGATCTACGCTGGGTTGGGTCAATATGACCGGGAACTCGAGGAAGCGCAAGCGAATCTTGGTCTTGATCCAACAAGCGCCTTAGGATATGGGGGCTTGGCCCTGTCTCTCCTTAACTTGGGCCGATTTAACGAGGCCCGGGCGACTGCCGCTGAGGCGCTCGCAAAGAACCTCGACTCGCCTTTCCTGCGCGACAGCCTCTATGAGCTGGCATTCCTCGAGAACGATGCGTCGAAAATGGCGCAACAAGTAGCCTGGGCTTCTGGAAAGCCAGGAGCTGAAGACCTAACTCTGGCCATGGAATCCCACACTGCAGTCTTTACCGGCCAGGTGGGCAAAGCTAGGGATTTTTTCCGCAGAGCGGTCGCTTCAGCGGAGCGAGCGGACGAGAAAGAGACCGGGGCTCTCTACCAAGCCGATGCTGCCCAGTGGGAAGCGTTATTTGGCTTCGCGGCAGAAGCACGCGAGCATTCCCACGCCGCACTTTCCGGCTGGAGGGGACGCGACGTGGAGTACGGTGCAGCTTTGGGATTGGCTCTGGCCAACAATGCGCGCGGCGAGCAGACAGGGATCGCAAACCTGGCAGACGATCTGGCGAAGCGCTTCCCCGACGATACACTGGTGAGGTTTAACTACCTGCCCACCCTTCGTGCGCAGATCGCTCTCAATCGCGACCAACCTTCACAGGCTATCGAAGTACTCCAAGCGTCAGTTCCTTACGAGTTGGGGACACTGGAGGCATATGGCTTCCCTCAGGCCCTATTACCTGTTTATGTCCGCGGCGAAGCCTATCTGGCCACGCATCGAGGTCCCGAAGCCGCCGTGGAGTTTCAGAAGGTCCTCAATCATCGCGGAATTGTGTTTAACGAACCCATCGGCGCATTGGCGCACCTGCAATTGGGCAGGGCTTACGTGCTGTCGGGTGATGACACCAAGGCAAGATCGGCTTATCAAGATTTCCTTTCGCTCTGGAAAGACGCCGACCCCGACGTCCCCATCCTGAAAGAAGCGAGGGCAGAGTACGCGAAGCTGAAGTAAGCGGGTTACGCCCCTTCAAGACCACTTCTGCGAGATCAAACTGTATCAATACTGGTAAACGCGCTTGTGCCACAAATGCATAGTCCCCGGTTGGTCGGAAGTAACGGCGCAAGTCGGCCGTTCTGGAGATCACTGTTGTTATCAGGCCTTTTGACTCAAAGCCCGCCAATGAGCGCAACGGCAATTTTTTCGACAGTTACGACAGTTTCTTCTCGAACTCAGGACATCGCCGCAGGAAAGCGATATCAGACTCGATATCGCAACTAACAAGCCACTCCATCTGGCGTAAATCGAGATCCCAGCCCGGATGTCACCAACGAGGAACACAAGACGGCCCACCGATTTGTGCCTATATTGTGCCTATACAACAGGCCATAGCGGAGCGCTTTTGGCCTGACTCAAGGAGCAGCCATGCAAAAAGGAAGCCTCATTCAATCTTCGCGGCGCCGTGGACCTGATGTCTGGGAATATCGATGGAGAGAGTCTTGCCCCGGCGATAAGAGGAAGCATCGCAGAATCGTGATCGGATCGCTGGACACCCTCAGAGATAAAGCGGCAGCGCTGAAAGCTACTGCGGCTCTGCGCAGAGAGATCAACAGAAACGACGCTCGACTCAGGGCAAAACCTCTGACGGTCGCCGAACTCATCAATCACTATCGCCAGCGAGAGCTCGCGACAGAAAATGAGTGGAAGACCCTGTCAACGCGGACAACCTACGAGGGTTATCTGCGAAAGTGGATCGAACCGCGGTGGGGATCCAGTAGTCTCAATATAGTCAGGGCAGTCGAGGTCGAGATGTGGCTCGGAACCCTGCCACTCGCCAGGGGCAGTCGAGCCAAGATTCGAAATCTTATGAGTGTTGTGTTTAACCATGGGAGACGGCACGGCTTTATCGACCGCAATCCCATCAGCCTTGTCCGCCAGAGTGCAAAGCGGCAAACCGTACCAGACGTCCTTCTTCCTTCCGAGATCAATCGCCTCCTCCAGGGGCTGCACAACCGAGAAAGGACGCTGGTTCTTTTGGCTGCAGGCACTGGATTGCGCATGTGCGAACTATTCGGTCTGAAGTGGCGGGACATTGATTTCGCCGGAAAGCAGGCCAGCGTCCTGCGATCGATCGTTAAACAGGCGGTTGGTCCGTGTAAGACTGAAGCATCACAAAAGCCCGTACCCCTAGACCCCCGTCTGGTTCGGACTCTTCGTGCATGGCGTCGCTGTGCGCGCTTCCGTCAGCCAACGGATTGGGTCTTCGCCAGTCCGGCGACTCAGGGTAGTCTGCCCTTCTGGGGGCAGACTTTGATGCGGCACTTCATCCGGCCGACTGCAATAAAGTTGGGCATCACTAAACGAATCGGCTGGCACACCTTCCGTCATTCGTATTCAACGTTGCTCAAGGCAAGTGGAGCAGACATAAAGGTCATGCAGGAACTGCTTCGGCATGCATCCACACGGGTGACACTGGACACCTACACTCAGGCTGTTACGCCCGCGAAGCGAGCGGCTCAAACCGCAGTCGTCACACAGTTCTTTCCTAGCGCGAGAACTGCTTAGGGTGCCGTCGCCGAGTTAGGGGAACTGAATTGCTTCGAAGATTTGTGCCTTTTTGTGCCTATGAGTTTCCGAGCGAACGGCTGGAAGTTGTTGGTTCTAAACTGGCGTCCCCGACGGGATTTGAACCCGTGTTACCGCCGTGAAAGGGCGATGTCCTAGGCCAGGCTAGACGACGGGGACGAGTCTCAGGCTGGAGTGCTGGCGAACTACTGATGTTAGCAGCCGCCTTACACCCTGTCAAAATCAGGACCTCGTGACTGCTTGCCGTCGATTTGGAAAAAGGCCGACGACCTTCCCACCGACGAAACATATCCTACGGACCAAAGGCTTCGTCCTCTGCTGATATCCGGCTTTCTGCATCCCCACTCAGCAGCATGGTCTCGCGCTAAGTACAGAAAATAATGTATTTACGGGACGGCTGTCTTGCTCGAACAATCAGATAGCTCCGCTACGAACAGAGGGATCGCAAGAATGCATCCAGGGAATTTACAAATCAACGAAAGGATCTGACTCTAATCCTATGCCGCAAGAAACGTTAGCGCCAGAAATCACACGTTGCAGTTCCGGATGTACAGGTCTCGATGATGTTTTGGGCGGTGGTCTGCCGGTTGGTCACTTGTATCTCGTCGAGGGAGAACCCGGAACCGGCAAGACTACGTTGGCTCTGCAGTTTATGGCCGAAGGGCTAAGACGAGGCGAAAAAGTTCTGTATGTCACGCTTTCCGAATCGCGCGACGAACTCTTGACGGTGGGGCAGTTGCACGGACTGAAACTGAACGGCCTTACATTCTCGAAGTGCGGCCAAGCGAACAGGATCTTCAAACCGGAAGGTCAGTACACCGTTTTCCACCCCGCTGAAGTCGAACTGAACGATCGCGTGCAGACCATCATGGCTGAAGTCGACCGCCAGAAACCCGACCGCCTGGTCATCGATGCGCTTTCCGAAGTGCGCATGCTCGCGAAAGATCCCTTGCGCTACCGCCGCCAGATTCTATCCCTGAAGGAATACGCGCCAGAGGACTGCACGGTCTTGTTGCTCGACGATCGCACCAGCCGTTACGCCGATCTTGAACTTCACAGCATTGTGCACGGCGTCGTCTCGATGAGCCGGGTTGGCCGGGAGTACGGCAAGACTATGCGACGGATCGAAGTGACGAAGCTTCGCGGCTGCGCTTTTCGCGAAGGCTTTCACGATTACCTGATTCGTAGTGGCGGCGTCGTCGTTTTTCCGAGGCTCGTCGCATCTGAATATACCAACGATGAGACTGACAAGAGCGTGGCGCAGAGCGGTATCCCGGAACTCGATGCTCTCGCGGGCGGCGGCCTTAGCCGCGGAACCAGCACACTACTGATCGGGCCCGCCGGCTGCGGTAAAACCACTCTGGCTCTGCGCTGGCTGACCACTGCCGCGGAACGCGGAGAAAAGGTAGTGGCTTTCATTTTCGAAGAAACCGTGAGCACTCTGATAGGCCGCGCCATCGGGCTTGGGATGAATCTCAATTCCCACATCGAATCCGGACAAATGAGAGTCGAGCACATGGATCCCGCAGAGGTCTCGCCCGGAGAGTTCGTCGACATGGTCCGCCGCAGCGTCGAAGAAGACGAGGTTCGCGCCGTCCTGATCGATAGTCTCAACGGATTTCTCCAGGCCATGCCGGGTGAGCAGTTTCTTGCGCTTCATCTCCACGAATTGTTGACCTACTTGAACAATCGCGGCGTACTGACGTTACTCGTGCTGGCGCAAATGGGGCTGGTGGGCAGCGCGATGCAAACTCCAATCGACGTCAGCTACCTGGCGGACAACATTCTGGTGCTTCGCTATTTCGAGGCGCGCGGCGAAGTTCGCCAGGCCATCTCGATGATGAAGAAGCGCAGCGGAGGACACGAGCGCTCGATCCGCGAACTACGTCTCGGCCCCGATACGATACGGGTGGGAGCGCCGCTGTCGGATTTCCAGGGAATTCTGTCCGGCAGTCCAACATCACTGGCTCCGATCTTAGGGAGAGATCCGGTCAATGCCTGATACGCTGACCGATCTTCGTGTGCTGGTGTTTGCCCCGTTCGGCAAAGACGCTGCGCTCATCGAAAGAGTATTGCGTACAGTCTGCCATTACCATCTGCATCGCTGCCCACGTTGCAGCAACTGAAAGACGTCGATCTCCGAGAATGCCGGTGCAGCAATCATCACCGAAGAAGTCTTGCAGAATGGAGCGATTGGGCGCTGGCACAGAAACTTTCGGCGCAGCCCCCGTGGTCCGATTTTCCGATTATCGTGCTGACGGGCAGCGGGTTCAGCACCGCCACGTCGGAGTCGGCGGTGCGTTCGCGCGCTCCGCTGGGCAACGTGACCCTTGCTCGAACGTCCTTTGCGTCCGGTTACTTTGATCAGCACGGTGCGCAGCGCGCTGCTGGCGCGGCGCCGGCAGTATGAGGTTCGCGATCATCTGCAGAAGAGAAAGCTGCCGAAGAAGCCTTGCGACGCGCGCATGATGCGCTGGAATCCCTGGTGGAGCAGCGCACTGTCGCATTGCGCCGGCTCTCAGTGAAGTTATTGCGCGTGCAGGACGAGGAACGCCGCCGCATTGCCCGCGAACTGCACGACAGTCTCGGACAGGATCTTACCGCGGCCAAGATCAGCCTCGACATGCTCTCCCAAGACAGTCCAAGCAAGTCTCGGCTACCTGCGGGATGCGCAGCAACTAGTGAACCGGTCGATCTCCGATACACGAACTCTCTCCCACCTGCTGCATCCCCCATTGCTCGATGAGGCGGGATTTGTCTCCGCCGCGAAATGGTACGTGGAAGGCTTTGGCACGAGAAGCGGCATCGCAACCCAACTTCATCTTCCCGAACATGTGCACCGGCTTCCGCGAAGGACAGAGACTGCGTTGTTCCGCATCTTGCAGGAAGCTCTGACCAACGTGCACCGTCACTCCGGCAGTCGCGCGGTCGAAGTGGCCGTGGCTGCCGATGACGCCCGCGTCGTGCTGACCGTGAAAGATTTCGGAATGGGAGTTCCGCGAGAAGTATTGGATCGCTTCTGGAGGACGGGAAATGTTGGCGTAGGCCTCGCTGGAATTCGCGAACGGTTGAAGGAACTCGAGGGCTCACTCGAAATCGAATCGAATTTGGACGGCACGCTGCTGCGCGCCACGATTCCAGCCTCTACCCCCGACGGACTGGAACCCGAGGACGGCAACGCGTTCATGGACACGGGTCAACAGTCCTCTGCTGCTGATTAACAAACCGCTCCCGGCGGGACCAGTGGCATCCATCGCATTTACAATATGAGTCGAGGCGGTTGCCTCGTCTTTCCTATGGCTGATCCCTTATTCTGAGTCTGTGGTTTCCCGATTTCTCCGGGCCGGCGATGCTGCCACACATGTTTGCCGTCTTGCAGCAGTTCCCTTTTTCCGAGCAGCGTCCCGGCGTGACCTACGCCTCCGTGCAACCTGTCTCGTGGAATGAGGCCAGCGTGCTCGAGCGCCGATTCTCGCCCGGGATCACCCCCGAAGAAGCGGTCGTGGTCGCCGCCGATCTGATTCATGACGACTACGCTTACGTCTTCGACGCGTATTGGGATCTTTGGACACCCGACGAAACCTGGACACCAGTGGTCGCTGATCCCGAGCCTGGTCAAGTTCATTGTGCAAGGGGAAGAATTCGACGAGGAGCACATACCACGAGACCGGACACATCGAAATCGACTTCGGCCTCGACTCGCTTTTCGTGCAGGAGAATGTCGAACTCACCGAAGAGACTCAGGCCAAGATTCGCGACAACGTCGCGAAGTTGGTCGAGTTCACGAAGAAAGCGGAGAGTGAACACGCGCGCCACTTCGCGGCGCCTGTGGTCAGAATCAGAAGAGAGCCTGCCGCAAAAACTGATCGCTCGCCTGCAGAAAGTGCAATAAAAACCACAGAGGACACGGAGTCTTGAGATCCTCTGTGTCCTCTGTGGTTAAATGCTCTTACTTCGTTCTTCCGCCTTCGACTTTGAGCGTCTCAGCTGCTGCCGCCTGCGCCGCTGCCAGCCGTGCCGTCAGCACACGGAACGGTGAGCACGAGACGTAGTTCAGCCCGGTCTTATAGCAGAATTCTACCGACGACGGCTCGCCGCCATGTTCTCCGCAGATTCCGACTTTCAGCGTTGGCCGCGTCTTGCGCCCGCGCTCGGTGGCCATCTTCACCAGTTGTCCTACGCCTTCCTGATCGAGCGCTGCGAATGGATCCTGCTTCAGAATACCCTCGGCCAGATACGTCGGCAGCACCTTGTTGACGTCATCGCGCGAGAAGCCGAACGTGGTCTGCGTCAGATCGTTGGTGCCGAACGAGAAGAACTCCGCTTCTTTGGCGATCTCGTCCGCCACCAGCGCCGCGCGCGGCAACTCAATCATCGTGCCGACCATGTATTCGACCTTCCTTCCCTTCTCTTTGAATACTTCGTCGGCAACACGCCGCACGATCGCCGCCCTGGTTCGCCATTTCTTTCACCGTGGCGACCAGCGGAATCATGACTTCCGGCAGCACCTTGATTCCCTTCTTGGTGCAATCGACGGCCGCTTCGAAAATGGCGCGCGCCTGCATCTCGGTGATCTCGGGATACGTGATGCCGAGACGGCATCCGCGATGTCCGAGCATCGGATTGAACTCGTGCAACTGTTCGACGCGCGCCAGCAGCGGGGGCAAGAGCTTTCTTCAGGTCGCCAACACCCTTCACCCCGTAGTCTTTATATTTCGCAACGAGCTCTTTCTTCTGCTTGGCGCTATAGGAGGACAGCAGGGCGATGTCGACCATCAAGTCTTCGCGGCGCGGCAGGAACTCGTGCAGCGGCGGATCCAGCGTGCGGATCGTGACCGGCAATCCGTCCATCGCCTTGAAGACGCCCGCGAAGTCCTCGCGCTGTAGCGGCAACAGCTTCTTCAGCGCCGTGCGACGGTCCTTCTCGTTGTCCGCGAGAATCATGGTGCGCATGTGCCCAATCTTCTCCTCGCCGAAGAACATGTGCTCGGTGCGGCAGAGGCCGATGCCTTCCGCTCCGAACGCCCGCGCCTGAATCGCATCGCGCGGAATGTCAGCGTTGGCGCGAACTTTCATCTTGCGATGCGGATCGGCCCAGTTCATGAACTTCTGCAGCTCCGGATCATCCGGGGACGGATCGAGCGTACCCAGCTTTCCCTTGATCACGCGACCGGTCGTGCCGTCGAGCGAGATCCAGTCGCCTTCCTTGAAGGTCTGGCCCTTCACGCGCATCTCGCGCGCCTTTTCGTTGACGTCGATGTCGCCCGCGCCCGCCACGCAGCACTTGCCCATGCCGCGCGTCACAACGGCAGCGTGACTGGTCATGCCGCCGCGAGAGGTGAGAATGCCCTTCGCGACTTCCATGCCGTGAATGTCTTCCGGCGTGGTTTCCGCGCGCACCAGAATGACGGGCTTCTTTATCGTGTCGTGTCCGGCCATCTTGACCGCTTCGTCGGCAGTGAAGACGATCTGCCCGACCGCTGCTCCCGGCGAAGCCGGCAGTCCGGTCGCGAGCACTTCCACCTTCGTGCTCTTCTCATCGAGACGCGGCACCAGGAAGTCGTACAACTGGTTCGGCTCGACGCGGAAGATCGCTTCTTCCTTCGTGATCAGTCCTTCCTCCACCATCTGGATCGCGACCCGCACCGCGGCCAGGCCCGTGCGCTTGCCGTTGCGGGTCTGCAGCATGTAGAGCTTGCCATCCTGAATGGTGAACTCGAAGTCCTGCATGTCTTTGTAGTGCTTCTCCAGCCGCGTGGTGATTTCGCGCAGCTGGTCGTACACACTCGGCATGATCTTCTGCAGTTCGAGAATCGGCACCGGAGTGCGCACACCCGAAACCACGTCCTCGCCCTGCGCGTTCATCAGAAATTCTCCGTAGAACTCTTTCGTGCCAATCGCCGGATTGCGCGTGAAGCCCACGCCCGTGCCGCTGGTGTCGCCGAGGTTGCCGTACACCATGGCCTGCACGTTGACTGCGGTGCCGAGCATGTCGTCGATGTTGTTGATGCGGCGATAGTGCTTCGCCCGATCGTTCTGCCACGAGCGGAACACGGCGTCGCGCGCCATCACCAGCTGTTCGCGCGGATCCTGCGGAAAGTCGCGCTTGGCGTGCTTCTTGACGACCTTCTTGTATTCGACGATCACTTCCTGCAGATCTTTGGCGTCGAGGTCGGTGTCGAGCTTGGTTTTCCTCTGTTTCTTCTTGGCGTCAAACACTTCGTCGAACGCTGACTTCTCAATGTCGAGCACGACGTTGCCGAACATCTGAATCAGCCGCCGGTAGGAGTCGGCCGCGAACCGCGGATTGTTGCTGCGCTTGGCCAGCGCCTCCACGCTCTTGTCGTTCAGGCCGAGGTTGAGAATCGTGTCCATCATGCCGGGCATGGAAAACTTCGCGCCCGAGCGCACGCTCACCAGCAGCGGATTCTCGCCCGTGCCCAGCTTCTGCCCCTGCAGCGCTTCAAGCTTCGCCAGCGCCTCGTCCATCTGCCGCTCGACTTCCTTCGAGGTCGCGCCCGTCCGCATGTATTCGCGGCAAGCCTCGGTCTGAATCGTGAATCCCGGAGGCACGGGCAGCCCGGCGTTGGTCATCTCGGCCAGACCAGCGCCCTTGCCGCCGAGCACATCCTTCATCTTGCCGTTGCCGTCGGCCTTGCCGCCGCCGAACGAGTAGACGTACTTGGTTGTGGACTTCTTGGATTCCTTCACTTCCGTTTCGGGGAGAGTCATCGTCGCCATATATGAGTCCTTTGTTTCTGGATTTGCGAATTGAGTCTAAATCTTGCTATTTCGATTTTGGGTGGCGCAGCACTTTAACGCTACGACAGGCTCCCAGGAGGAAACAGGGCTTCAGCCCCTGAGGGACTTAACTTCCCACACCTTTCTTTCCGTCACGATCTCTGAAAAATCCGCGATCGTGGAAAATTCTTTCAGCAATGTCCGCAACAGCGCCAGTCGATTCGCCCGCAACCGCGCATCCTCGACCATCACCATCACTTTGTCGAAGAACGCATCCACCGGCTCGCGCGCGGTCGAGAGCAACGTCAACGCTTCGCCATACTCTTTCTTCCTGCGAAGCGCCTCCACCTTGGGGCCATTCACTTCGACATAGGCCGCGAGGTTCTTCTCTTCTTCCGCAGAATCCGGCAGATCCTCGACTGCTGCGGCCGGCGCAATTCCCTTCTCCTCAGCCTGCTTCAGAATGTTCCGCATGCGCTTGCAGGCCGCGCCAATCGCCTGAAACTCCGGCATGTGCAGAACTTGCTTCACCGCCTCGGCTCGCTGCACCGCATCGACGACGTCTTCCGCGTCCGCTCCCAGCACGGCTTTCACCACGTCGTACGCATAACCGCACACATCCTTCAGATAAAACTCCAGCCGCTCGCGGAAGAACGTTGCGACCGACTCGTCGAACTTCTCATCGTCGACAAACTTCTTCTCTGCTTCCGACCGCTGGTATCCCGCCCGCGCATCCCGCATCAGGTCGCCCAGCCGCAGCGGCAATTTCTTCTCCGCGATGACCTTCACAATCGCATTCGCCTGCCGCCGCAGCGCAAACGGATCTTTCGACCCGCTCGGCACCAGCCCCAGCGCGAACATTCCGGCAATCGTGTCGGCCTTGTCGCCGATCGAAAGCACCGCACCCTCCGTCGACCGCGGAACATCGTCGTCAGTCGACTCCGGCTTGTAGTGATCGTAGATCGCGTCGGCGATCGCGAACCGCGTGGCTTCGGGCAAGCTCTCATCCAGTTGCTGCACTCGCGCGTACAGGCCGCCAACAATTCCCTGCAGTTCGGTGAACTCCTTCACCAGTTCGGTGGTCAGGTCGGTCTTCGACAGGCACGCCGCCTTGTGAATCACTCCCGGACGCACCGTCACTCCGCTCTGCTTGAGAATCTCGCTCAGCCAACTGCACAGCCGCTGCACGCGCTGCGTCTTGTCGAAGTAGCTGCCCAGGTCTTTCTGGAAGGTGACATGCTTCAGCAGATCCAGCCGCTCCAGCAGTGACTTTTTCTGATCGGTCTGCCAGAAGAAACGCGCGTCGTTGAAGCGCGCCCGCAGCACGCGCTCGTTGCCGTGCCGGATCAGGCCTTGCGGATCGCTGTCGGTATTCAGCACGGCCAGAAAATGCGGCACCAGTTTGCCGTCGGCATCTTCCACCGCGAAATATTTCTGGTGATCGCGCATCACCGTGACCAGCACTTCTTCCGGCAGCGCCAGAAACTGCGGATCGAAACTGCCCAGAATGGCCGACGGAAATTCCGTGAGATTCACGACCGTATCGAGCAGCGCCTTGTCTTCCCGCCAGCGCGCGCCGGGAATGGTGCGCGTCGCGGCATCGAGCGCCTTGCGAATCTGATGCTCGCGCTCCCCGCGTCCCAAAACCTTCGCCGCTCGCAAGCATTCAAAGTATACCGGACCAGCCCGCGGAATCGTCACCGCACCATCGGTCAGAATGCGATGCCCGCGCGAATTCTTCCCTGCCCGAATGCCGTCAAACTCCAGCGGAATCGTCTCTCCGTCGAGCATCGCGACCAGCCAGCGCACCGGGCGCACGAAGCGCTCGTTCGGCTTCCGCCAGTACATATTCTTCGGCCAGTAGATCGTGGAGAGTTCCTTGGGCAGGCCCTCGGCGAGAATCTCGGCCGCACTGCGGCCTTTCTTCGTGACCTTGGCGGCGATGTACTCGCCCTTGGGAGTGGTCACTCTTTCGAGCTGCGCGACATCAACGCCGGCCTTCTTGGCGAACGCGTGCGCCGCGGGCGTCGGCTGACCATCTTTATAGGCGACGTTGACCGACGGCCCGGTAACCTGCTCGACCACGTCGGCCTGCGAAGCCGCGATTCCGGCCGCCATCACCGCCAGCCGCCGCGGCGTATCGAAGTGCGTGACCTCGCCACCCGACAACCGCTCGCGGGTCAGCAGCGCGGACACACGCTCGCGCAATTCTTCGGACGCCGCGTCAATCATCCGCGCCGGAATCTCTTCGCACCCGATCTCTAGTAGAAAGTCTGGCATGCCTTCAAACCATCTAGTGTTTCAAAAGGTCGTCGTCCTCGAATGTGACGGAAATCACAACCTGCCTGCTCGCAGACCCAAAGCGGGACCTCTGCTCCCGCTAACCCACCGGCGATAACGCCTCTTTTTTCGCCTTCGGCTTCTTCTCGGCCGCAGGTTCAGGCTCGTCGGATTTCTCCGAGGCCGTCTCGGTCTTCTGCTGATCCACCCAGGCCTTCGCGATCCCCACGGCCAGCGCCCGCACCCGCGCGATCACGCCCACGCGCTCGGTCACCGAAATCGCTCCGCGCGCATCGAGAATGTTGAACAGGTGCGAGCACTTCAGGCAAAGGTCGTAGGCGCCCAGCAGCGGGAAGCGCGCCTTCTCACGCGCGATTCCATCGCCACTGATCTTGTCTTTCGTGAGCCTCGCATACTTCTCCATCAGCCCCTTGCATTCCGCCTCGTACAGCTCGAAATGCTTCCAGGCCTTCTCGACATCGGCCAACTCAAAGTTGTAAACGGAAAACTGCAGCTCATCCGCCAGCCGCACGTCGCCATACTTCACCACGCTGCCCGTCTCCGGATCGCGCGCCCACACGATGTCGTAGATCGAATCCACGTCCTGCAGGAACGCGCCAATGCGCTCGAGCCCGTACGTCAGCTCGGCCGAAATCGGAAACAGATCCACGCCGCCGCACTGCTGGAAGTAAGTGAACTGCGTGATCTCGAGGCCGTCGAGCATGACCTGCCAGCCCACGCCCCACGCGCTCAGCGTCGGAGCTTCCCAGTTGTCTTCTTCGAACTTGATGTCGTGCTGGCGCAGGTCAATGCCAATCGCGGCCAGCGACTCCAGATACAACTCCTGCACATTCTCCGGCGGAGGCTTCAGGATCACCTGCAACTGCATGTGCTTGAACAGCCGGTTGGGATTCTCCCCGTAGCGCCCGTCCGCCGGACGCCGCGACGGCTGCACATACGCAACCTTGTAAGGCTTCGGCCCCAGCACGCGCAGAAACGTTTCCGGCGCCATGGTCCCCGCGCCGACTTCGACGTCGTAGGGCTGCTGCAGCACGCATCCGCGCTCCGCCCAGAATGTCTGCAGGCGCAGGATGAGTTCCTGGAACGTCAGCGGGTTGGAGGAGGACAGAGTCACAGGTGTCAGCCTTTGCTCTCGGCTCTTTGCTTTTGGCTCTTGGCTCAAAAACCCCAGGGTGCGAGTGGTCGCTCGAACTCCTACAGCGCAGCCGGAGACCAGCAGGTTAATTCACGATTGTAATGGATGCAGGAGCCAGCCGTCAGCATGCGGAGCGGAAAACGTTCCTTTCAAGAGCACTCCGCCTGAGTCCGTAAAAGCCACTCTCGGATGCCTCGCACACGCAGAGGCGCGCAGAGGCGGCCCACGCTATGCAATACGCCGCCCTTGAGGTAGACTTCCTCCCTCACACGGAGGTGCCGTGCCGGGAAGCCCCCAATCCTATTCGGACGACGTATACGCGGCGGCCGACCGTCTCGACTCTTGGAAGGAGATTGCCTCCTATCTCAAGCGGGACGTCCGCACCGTTCAGCGCTGGGAGAAAATGGAAAAACTCCCAGTGCGCCGCCATCTTCACGAGAAACAAGGCACGGTCTACGCCTTCAAATCAGAGATTGATGCATGGAGCCAGGGTCGTCAATTGCAAGACGATGACTTTAGCAACGACGCCGATGCAGATAACGTTGAGACGGAAGACGATCCGCAGGATCTGGCATATTCCGAAGAAGAATTTGCCCCGCCGCCACCCGGACCGGTCCGACGATTTCTGTCACCACGATTGAAGGTCTCTCTCGCTATTTTGGGAGTGGCAGTAGTCGCAGCTGTTGGGGCACATCTGCTCTGGCCACCAAGTCAGAACGTGGTACTCGCCGTGCTCCCCTTCAAGAACCTTGGTGGCTTCGACCAGGAAGCTCTCGTCGATGGGTTTACCGCCGAGACCAAGGCGAGGTTAGAACAGGTTCAACCCGAAAAAATGGGCGTCTTACTGCTTACCAAAAGGTACGCGGAGCTTCCGGTAGAGAAAGTTGCGGCTGAATTTAACTCGGCCTACGTCTTGCAAGGCGCCGCGAAGATGATCGGTCAGAGGGTGTCGATTACCGCTCGGCTCAGTCGAGTGGGTGCCCGCGGCATGACTTCCGTGTGGAACGATCAGTACGAAGGAGACTTGCGCGATATTCAGCACATTCAAAGTGAGGTCTCGTCTGCGATTGCCAAGGCTGTTCTGAGTCAAATTCCGAATGCGCAACCCACGGAGCAGCTCAATACGGAGGCTTACGAAGCTTATCTATGGGGCGCGTACTTCCTGAACAAGCGAACCACCCACGACTTGTTGAAGGCATTGGATTATTTTCAAAAAGCCATCCAGGCAGATCCGCGGTACGCACCTGCGTACGCCGGTCTGGCAGCCTGCTACTCCCTACTCGGCTCAGCCCCTTACACTCAACTTCCCCCCAAGGAAAGCTACTCCAGAGCGGAGTCTGCTGCACGAAAAGCACTCGAACTGGACGAGTCTCTGGCCGAAGCCCACATTTCGCTGGGCTACTCGCTGCTTGTCTACGAACGCAATTATGAGAAGGCCAGGCAAGAGTTTGAGCGCGCAATCAAGCTGCGTCCAGGATTTGCCACGGCTCATGACTACTATGCCTACTACCTGACTGCCATGGGAGACATGACAAAAGCCATCGCCGAGCGGGAAACCGCGCGCAAACTGGACCCGGTTTCGCCTTTGCTAACTACCGCGCTTGGAGAGGCCTACTATCAAAACCGCCAATTCGATTTGGCGATCCAGATGGCGCAGAAGGCGCTCGAACTGGACCCGTCTTACCCAGTTAGCATGATCAATCTAGCGCGGGCTTACGAGCAAGCAGGCCAGCACCCGCAGGCGCGCGCGATCTATCAGAAGATGCTCGGATTTGCCCCCGACGATCCTGGCGTGCTGTCTTTAATGGCGCATGAGTATGCCGTTTCCGGCGACGCGGCGTCAGCCCGCAAGATCGAGGCTCAGCTTGAAAAAATGCGCAGCCAGAGGTATGTAGCCGCTCTCTACATCGCGCTGATATGGACGGGGCTGGGCGATAGGAACCGCGCTTTCCATTGGCTGGATCAGGCCTACGACGAAGATTGTGAATACCTGGTGTATTTGTCCACTGAACCCGCGGCTGATCCACTGCGCAGCGACCCTCGCTTCCCCCAATTGCTTCAAAAGCTGGGACTTCGCTCCCAGCACTGACGAGTTGTCCTGGTTCCGCGCCGAATAGACTCTTCCTCACGAATTCCCTCTAAAACCTCCAGAAGTAGATCTCCCAAGGTAAGCGCACCCGTGTCGTAATGCGACATTGCCCGGTGCCGCGCTTTGCCGCTTGCGCCCGATTGAGCTCTACCGCTAGTTTCCAGCGCATGACGAAAGCGATTGCAGTCGCCGCATGGGCAGTATCGGCAGTCGTCGTCGCCGAACTGCTCGGTTACTTGCTCCATCGTCTGCTGCACAGCGGATGGATCCAGTTTCTGAGCATGAACCATATGAAGCACCACCTGCTTCTGTACGGTCCCCTGCAGAAACAACGGCCCAGTGAAGAGTACATGGATGCGACCACGGGTGAGATTGCCATTGGCAACATTGGACTCGAGTGGATCATCCCTGCCGGCGTTCTGCTGATCACCTTGGGTGGTCTTTTCTGGTTCCTCGGAATCAGACCGGCTTACCAGATTCTGTTTTTCGGCATCGTTCTCGCCTGGAGCTTCTGGGTCTTCAGCTATCTGCACGACCGCATGCATATCAAAGGCTTCTGGATGGAGCGTGTGCCGGTTGTAAGGGACTGGTTCCGCTGGGCGCGCAACCTTCACGATATCCATCACCGCGTGGTCAACGACGAAGGGCTCATGGACAAGAACTTTGGCATCGGTTTTGCATTTTTCGACTGGCTGTTCGGCACAATAGCTTCCGTGCAGCCTCCCTTTAATCACGCGGGGCTCGCAGCGGCCAAGAGAAGGTTTGACTTCGTCATGCAGAGATCGTGTGACCTCCGCGCAACGAGGAAGAAAACTAATGAAGCCCTCACTCAAATTCGTGACCGGCAAGGAACATCGCAGAAGAATCAACGACCCACGCAGTTGTGACTTCTCAACATCGAAAAACAGAGGGAGAAACTGTATGAAGATCGAGCATCTGGCTGCTCTCATCTGCGCCATAAGCGCGGTATCGGAGGCTCCAACGTCGACTCCTAGAATGGTCGGAGAACTTGGGCAAGAATCCTCCCTTGCCGCTGGGTACTGTCGTTGTAAAACCTGCCGACCGACGCAGGCGTAATACAAGTGTTCGTGGCGTATAGTAGTCGCCCGTTCCTCCAAGGGGTGGGACCGCAAAATCGTGCGGGTTCCGGCTCGGACTTTATTAGCACCTCGCCTCGCGTGTTCGCAGGGTGAATCACCACGCAGGCACTAAAATCCGCCCTTTTCCAGCATGCCCGCCGTTACCAACTTCTTTTCGAGATGCCGTTGCAGGATCTGGATCAGGAACTTCCGCAGGTCGGCACCCTGCGCCTTGGGCCACGGCATTCCCGCGAAACTTTCTACCGGGGCGCGAAACATTTGCGCGGCCAGCGCCCGCGATTCGCTTGAAATCTCCGACGACGCCAGTCGCTTGTCGTCGGGGCACATCAGGCCATCGGCCAGCGCGTGGAAGTAGGCGCGGCTGCCGTTCAGGCTGCGGCCGCAGACGATGCACTCCGTCAACTCCGGCAGGAAGCCGACCAGCCGCGTCAGCCACAATTCGAAATACGTAACCGGCATCCAGATGTCCGGGCCCGTCAGGACGTGCAGCACGGAGAGCGTCAGGCGGAAGATGGCGTCGTTGGCTTCGTGGTCGGGGAGAAGTTCGTCGAGCAATTCAGCGATGTGTCCCAGGGCGACGGCCCGCGCATAACTGACCTCCGAGGCCATCGGAGATTCCAGCACTTCGCAGGAATCGAGCCGGGCCAACTCCTGCCGTTCGCGGACGTCATAGAACGCCCGCACGTAGGTCAGCGGCTCGAGCGCCCCGCCGAAGCGTCGCTTCGATTTCTTGGCCGACCGCGCCACGCCCCGCACTTTGCCCTCGGCGCGCGTGAACAGCGTGACCAGCAGATCGGCCTCGCGCAGCGGATAACTGCGCAGCACGATCGCTTCCGACTCTCTCAGGGCCATGGGAACTCGACGGGTGAAGGGTTGATTCTAGTGGAAGCAGCTTTCAGCCGTCAGCTATCAGCGCCCCAGCAAGAAGCGGCCCTACTTGATTCGGCAGGTTCCAGCTTCGATATACTTCTAGGATTGTGAAAAGACTTGTCTCGATCCTGCTGTTGATTCCGCTTGCCGCCGCTATTGGTTTTGCCGACGAGACCTCGTTCAACCACGTCAAGGTGCCAAACTCGAAGGGCAAAGACGTCAAGGCCGTGTTGACCTTCAGCGACCAGGACAAGGCTGTCGAAGTGCACCCCTCCAAAGGCGCCCCTGTGATCATTCCCTATAGCCAGATCGACAAGTGCGCTTACGAATACTCGATCGGTCTGATGGGTGAAACAGAGAACTGGCTTGAGATTCACTACCAGGAGCAGGACGCACCAAAGTCTTCGTGCTGCACATGGACAGGCACAACTACATCCGCATTCTCGAAGCACTGAAGGCCCACACCGGCATCGACGCGGAGGTACTGGGAAATGCCAACAAGCGGTGAGCGTTGTGGAGTCAACCCTGACAAAACAGAAAGGCGCGCGTCCATACCGACGCGCGCCTTTGACTCAAAACCAAGAGCCAAGGGCCAATAGCTAAAAACTGTTCCTACCGCCCGTAGTATTTGGCGTTTCGCTCGGTGAATGCGTTCCACTTCTCCGGCAGGTCGTCGAGCGCGAAGATGGCCGAGACCGGGCATACCGGAACACAGGCGCCGCAGTCAATGCACTCTACCGGATCGATGTAGAGCAATTCCTCCGTCGCGTAGGCGGGCTCATCTTTCTTGGGATGAATGCAATCCACCGGACACGCATCCACACATGCAGTGTCTTTGGTGCCGATGCACGGCTCAGCAATCACGTAGGCCATAAGGGTGTCAGTCTCCTGAGAGTCTCTTCGATCTATTTTACTACCGCGACGGTTTTGTGACCGGACATTCTAGCAAGAATGAGGCGGCGGGTACAGGGCTCTCCTCCA
>CAWAXV010000016.1:0-15158 GCA_963786095.1 uncultured Acidobacteriaceae bacterium
TTGCGACAACTGAGACGAGTTCAACCGGTTCAACCACGACTTGTCGAATCACGGTTGCGGAAGCTCACAGACCGGGTCGGCGGTTTGAACATGGTCATTTCCCAACCACCGAAGTGTTACCGGACGGCCTTTCATCAGGAAACGAAATTCGTACTTGCATGTGCGATCTCGCAGCCCATGGAAGGTGGTTCCCATAGCTTCGTTCCCCGTCCCACCGTTGTCGGCGCTAACGGCAAACCCATACTCGCCTTTGCTGTGCTCGGAAACAACAACAATGTAGTCGCCCTCTATCGCATCGCACACCTCGACCGCCACGGCCTTGCTGGATGCGGGGTGGCTTGGCATTTCAATTACCTTGCCATAGTGAGAATTTGGAATCCGCTTTCCCTCACTACCCTTGCCTGATGATCGTCCCGACGGGTCAACTAGCCGAAGGTCAACGTCAGGGAAGCTGGCATGGCCTGCTGCGTAAGCGGAAACACTCAGAAAGGGCTTGTTATGGCACGAGTACTTGAGCGAGAGGGTAAAGTTGCCCGTGGTTCGGGTCTCGCCACCCTTGGCAGCTATCAAAACGATAATTAGAAGAACGAGAGCGTCCCTCATGCGGCCATCATTCTAGCTTGCGGGCAAGTAAATGGCGAGAACAGGCCATAGCGCTCAAAACCCCTAGCAGGGTCAATGAGTTCTATAAAAAGGGATGTCAAGAAAAAAGCTCCGCTTCGACCGGAGGAGCGAGGTTGTTTCTCGAGATCCAGCCCACTGTGTTTCGCTACCCTGAAGCTGTTCGGCTTTGTTTTCCATTCTCATAAGGTTTCTCTGCTGCTGGTGGCAAGTTCGAGTGCGCAAGACGCGGCAAGCAGGACGACGTCAACCATGGTTCTATCCGAGGCTCGTGGCCTATCGCTATTTCTGGTTATCCGAGGGGGCATAGCGTGTAATGGGTGACTCGGTGCCGAAGCACACGGGGCCGATCTCATTGACTGATACTCACCCTCGAACCGAGCATCTGCAGAACCCGACCGCCCTCCCGCGGAGAAAACCGCAGAGATAGAAAGCCTGTTCCTCAGAGATGCTCAAGCTGTTGGTCGCTGCAATTGTTGGATGTCGAACTCCGCTCCTTTCTTCCAGATGGTTAAACTGATCGCGGCAATCTTCCGTGCCAAGGTGAGACGGGCCATGGTGGGCCGCATTCCTCTCTCCACCCGAGCCACATAAAAGTCGCGCAGCGGGCCAGGTCGTGTGCTGGCCGATACCGCAGCACTTTTGAAGAGGTTTTTCAGATCTCGATTGTGGTTGCCATTCAGACCGCGTACCGTGATGCGTTCACGGTTGCGTTGCAATTTGCCGCGCACTGAGCGGTACTCGCCGCTATCGTGAGTCTCCACGGCGAAACCGCTGTAGGCCCAGAGCTGGCGCTTGGTACGAAAGCGATGCGGTGTCTGCAGCAGTGCCACCAGCAAAGCCGAGCGAATCGGACCGATCGAGGGAATCTCACGAAGTAGCCGCACTGCCGCATGCTTGTGGCTCTCCTGCAGGAGTTCGCATCGGGCTTGCAAACGCAGCGGCTGCAAACTATCGAGTTGCTGGTACAAACGCTCGGCTCGAATCCGAACTCCAGGTTGCTCGATCTTGGCTAGCCACTCGGCGCGATGACGGGGAGCATACACGGTGCTGCCGCTGCAGGGAATGGCCCAGCTTCGGTACAGCGCTTTGATCCGATTCATGGAACGGGTGGCATCTTGGGTGATCGTCAGATAGCTACGCCCCAACTCCTTAAGTGTGCGTAATCCATGCTCTCCGTGGTACACCGACTTGAGTTGGTTGGTGCGTAACATCTCTGCCAACTTTCGCGCATCGATCCGGTCGCTCTTGTTCCCCTCTTTCAACAGAGCCGCTTTTCGCGGATCGCAGACTACAAGATGGCTGACGTGAGGCTTCAGCAGGTCATGTAACCAGGCGGCAGAAGTTCCTTCTTCAAAGGTTACTGATAAAGTTCCGCGTAGCCCAGCGATGAACTCTAGAATCGTGGCCGCTTTGGTCTCCAGGATGCATTCCATGATCAGCTTGCCCGAACTCTCCATGACAGCAACTGAGATCGTTGCTTGGTGAACGTCCATGCCGATATACTTTTCTTGACTCATAAAGGCGCTCCTTTCGCTAGGTTGGTCGTGCGAACATTCTCAACCTACCGCAAAAGTGGGCGCCTTTTTATATTGCGTGATATGGGGATTTATCGCCAACGCTCGGCTTTCGCCTCAGTCGTGAAACCGAAACAGCACCTCTGGAACCTTTTCGTTTTCCCTGTCCGGGTTGAGCTGTTCGGGATCGGGTCCGGTGCCGTACCAGTTCGCAATGGCATCCACATACCATTTCGGCGTTTTGGAAAATCTGCCGTATTTCTGTTGAGTACGCTTCGAGTAGCATTCCAAGAATCCTTGAACGTAGCCCAACTGGAACGTGTCCGGCCCGCGCCAGTCGTCGCCATCGTTGTGAGCGCCCCACTTGGCCGCAAGCTCTTCAGGAGTTTCATTCGGGGGTGCAGAAGACTTCTTTTTTTTAGGCAGGAGTGTATTTACCTTAATAAGAATACTTTCTGCAGATTCAGACCGTGATTCTGGGTGATCTTGCAGGTACTTTGTCAATGAAGCACTGTAGAGGCGCAGGGACCCACTATCGAAAGCTGCCCGGTCTACGAGTTCGACATAGCAATTTGAAAATCCACGCACATACCCAACGCGCTGGTGCTCGCCAATGGAAAGCCACCACTGTCCGTCGTAACTGGTTGGTTGGCCCGACGCAAGGACATTCAACGACAAGCAGCAAACGAGCAATAGCACGGCGGTCAAACTTCCGCTTTGACGGGCCAAGTCTCGCATAGGTTGCTCCGGGTCTAGTCCCTCTGACGCTCGGAGTTTAAGGCGTCTCCGTCCACTTCGGCGAGAGTACGAAGGCATGGTGAACCAAAGTTCGTTTGTTTGTGACGGGCGCTAAGGCACGGACCTGTCAACAATGTGGAAGCCCACACGCCGAGGAACCGGGGCATCGCTTACTGACCAGCTAACGAAACCGGGCCATTAGGCTCAGCCAGACTGGACGGGCTGGGTCAATGAGTGCTATCGGGATATTTCACCAACCAAACCTGGTCCATGTGCAAGCTTATTCACATTGACAGTTGGTCCCACCGGCCACATACTCGTTGCCCGTGCGCGTAAGCCTCTTGCTTACCAGTCGCTTCGGCCCTTGCAGGCGAAGCGGATGAAGGAACTGGAGAGGGAGAACAGGTCAGTAACTCGCCAGAATCTACTAAGGGCCAGAGAAAAACATGACAATCGAAAATGTTAAAACTCGGATAGGCATTCAGCTTACTCGCATATTCTTAGCGTGCTTCCGAACTGGTCGGCAGATGTGGGGCACCTGCCTACGACCGCAGAGCTTGTGGGCGGCAAATCCAAATTCCAAAGGAGACATGTATGACAGTTAGAGCGACTCTTGTTCTTTTCTTTTGCATTGCGTGCGCGACAACGACGTTCGCGCAGACCTCGACATCCTCCAGCGCAGCGCTATCAGGAGGGTCCGCTGCTGTCTACGACAATTTCAACGAGAAGTTCCTCGATCCTCTACGGTGGAACCTGTCCAGCTCCTGTTTCGCAGGAAGTGGATTAGAGATGGAATGCGTTCGCGAGATACAAGCCGGCCGACTCCGACTGGCTCACCGCAATTTCGGCCAGAGAGATTCCGATGTAGGTTTCCAGTTTGGCGGTGACAGTCTGATCCTATCCAATCCCGCGTCGCTCACTACCATCGTCACGGATCTGACGATCCGGGATGTTGAAGAGATAAATTGCCTCGCAAATCCAGAGCTCGGAGCCGCGGCGGGCATCGCGGGCACATTCTTCAATACGGGCACTGGCAATTCCAACGACGATGTAGGTGGGGGCCTGGCATTTGGGCGGGTTTTCACGGACCCGAAGGGCCAGATCACGGTATTCGGCCAGATCAACCAAGGTCCCAACTTCTTCTTTTACACGTCGCTCGGAACCGTCCAAATGGGAACGCCGGTCAGAGCAACATTAGTTTGGGATCAAAGCAATCACCAATTTTTGATCAGCTGGACAGACCTCGTTACTGGAGTGAAGACGAAGGGTACGATGCCTTACTCGTTGAGCGACACCGCGCCTCCGACGACACCATCTGGGTCATTGAACGTCAGCACTTTCCCAGCCAACTGCACCGCTAACCAAACCTGGGTGTACATGGAAACGGACTTCGACAATGTCCAGATTGCCAAGTAATGGCGAAATTGCTGTCGAGCATGCCGCGCTTGCCGCAGCGGGTGAGACCAGCCAAAAGCCCAAGGTCCTTCCGCCGGAGAACGTTCTCAGGATCCTCCGGCCACAACTGGGCTCTCGGGATCACATGCACGGCCTGCAATCGCTGTCCTTGCTCGTCGCTTGCGGTTAGCCGATGGTTGACCTAACCAGGCCTTAGCACGTTTTGACCGTCGGTCATTGAGTGCTATGGGGATTTATCGCCAATTGAGGGCGCTCAGTGCGAGTCTAGGCTCAGCGCCGACTTGGGGATGCCGTTCAACTTGAGGATTACAAACTCTCCCGCCAGTGTCGCGGCAGCGAGAATCGGGGCGACAAATATCGGGAACATCATGCCGAACCCCTCTGTAAAGAAACAACTCACATCTACCCACGTCCCTTCAAACATGAACCTTCCGCTGTCATATATCCAGAATGGGATGGAGGCAAAGCCCAGCAGAGCCAATGCTGTGCTGACAAGTGGCGCTAGCCCCCGCGCCCCGCATTTCTTAGCCACAAACGCTCCACAGATGCTTACGAGTACCTCCCACAAAGAACAGGCGATAGTCAGGTGCAAGGTTTGGGCGACATGACCGGACTCTCCGGGCCGTGAGCAGAAGGGGCTGCCGTACGTGTAATAGAACAGCACCACGAAGGAGATGGCGAAAAAGCCAATCGTGACCGCTGCTCGGACCTTCTTTTCCTTTGCTGTCATGAAAATCTTCCGGCCTTAGAGTCTACTCCGAGTGGCCGGGCACAGAACCAATGTGGCGCAAGTCAGGTAACGCTATCAGGCCATTGCGCTCATTGAGGGGTTTTGAGCGTAAAGGCGACTATTACGCCATCGTTGAGTTATCCGCGGGCGACCGGAGTCGCCGTTTTGGCTCGCTCTCCGCCAAAAGTACACGACCGGCCAGCCTCCGCAGCATCCAATCTGTCTTGGAAGCAACAACTTGCGCGTCGAGGCAGAGGGCCACCTACATGCACCAGTTCAATCGAGTGATGTGTCCGTCTCCTCTTTCAGGTTTCCTGAAACTAAGTCAGCCCATCTGAAGTTCTCTCCTCTTAGCGACCACAACCTTAGGAGGTTGCCTATATGTTTGCACGCAATATCTCTTTCCATCTGAAGTCGAATATGTTGTCCGATTACACGCGATCTTTTGAAAAAGACGTTCTGCCTTTGCTGCGTCAGCAGCATGGCTTTAAGGACGAAATCACTTTCGCAGGTCCCGGCGGAGTTGATGTGACCGCCATCAGTATGTGGGAAAACAAGAAAGATGCCGACAACTACAACACCAACACCTATCCGCAAGTGTTGAAGACGCTGGCAAGATTTATCGAGGGAACGCCCCAGGTTCACACCTTTGACGTTGTCACCTCCACCCTCAAGCAGCACGAACTCGTGACCGCGTAAAAGACTCTCTGCGCTGGTTGAGCACGAGGAGGCGGAGTTACGTTCCGCCTTCTCGGCTCACCGGGCAGGATGCGCTCGGCTCGCGCCAGGAAGGCGGCTATGTACCGCGCGCTGCAGAACTCTGAAACTATCAATCGCCTAGAACAGGGCGAATTGCTTCTTAAGACCTTCTATGGCTTTTGAGTCCATCCTGAACGAAGTTGAGCAACTCCCTGACCGTCAGCGAGCGTCTTCCGATACCGACGGAGCAACATTCGTCTCGGTCAGAGCTGCGAAACGCAAGTTCAGGATCGTCAAGCGAGAGAAGAACTTTGCGGTGCTTGGCGTGTGTGAATATTGCAATGCCGAGTTCTCGGCAGATCCCGCGACCATTGGCCTACCCAAAGATGCACACACCCACATCCAAAAACAATTCATTGCGCAGCACTGCAAGCGGCCGGATGCCAGCAAAAACCCGGTGCGGATGTTGAGCAAACGCCACAGAGTCACACTGAGTACATCAGGACGACCATGACTGTCGCAATCAGCGATTACACGCATTGAGAAATGCGGCGGGGCGTCCGCGGTCAGTGAATGAAATAGATAAGTTTCGCCAGGTGGCTCCCTTAAAGCCGGAATGGATCACGCTGCAACGGTACAATCCTCGTGAGCAGGCCGCTAACTACGGCATGGACTACCACGACGCACAGATCGCAGCGATTTACGAATTGGCGAACCCCTTGGCGCAGGATGCCGACTTCTATCTTTCTCTTGCCGGGCAGCAGTCATGTAGTGTCCTCGACTTGGGTTGCGGAACCAGCACGCTCTGTTGTGCTCTCGCCGAACGGGGTCACCGGGTGACGGGTGTTGATCCCGCTGCGGCGATGCTCGCAGTGGCGAGAAGCAAACCTTACGCAGAACGGGTCGAATGGGTCGAGGCCTCCGCACAGACATACAGGTCGCAGCGGAGGTTCGACCTGATTGTCATGACCGGACATGCTTTCCAAGTCCTTCTCACTGATGCCGATGCGACGGCCGTATTGCAGACGATGCATCTTCATCTCACGCCGCGGGGCAGGGCAGCGTTCGAGACTCGAAACCCCGGCATGGATTGGGTCGGCGAGTGGAGGGCGAAGTCTCGAATACTGTCCGGTGGAGAGATCACCGAAACCTTAAGTATCACTAGCGTGGACGGTGAGTTCATCTCGTTCCAGACTTCCTATCGGCTTTCCGACGGAACAATGAGCACGAACAGCACGCTGCGCTTTCCATCACGCGAACACGTAGAGGCCCTGATCAGTCGTTCGGGACTGCGGGTCCGTAACGTTTTCGGAGACTGGAATGCTTGCCCCTTCGAGGGCGGACATTCACGCGAGATGATCTTTATCGCGGAGTGAGAGAGGCGATTTTGCACTAGGTTGAGCCGCGTGCTCCCCTCGGCTACACCTGTCCGCTTGAGAGTATGCAGGAGAGCGACAAACTTCGCCGAAGCAAACTGATCCGGGAAGTAACGAAGCATCGCGACCTGCTGTCCATGCTGAAAATCACAGATCGGAGAGCGCCCTCGTCCGAACAGGAAGCGATCGCCAGACGGAATCAGGAGATCACGGACAAGCTACGTGCGTTGGAGAACGAGTTGCACGCACTCAATGTGCAACTCATCCGCGAGGGACTATCTGACAATCCCGGGTCCTTTAAAGTGGTGCAACCCTTGGAAATGTGACAGACTCGTCACCCCCCTCGCCGAATACCTGTCAACTTGATAGCCATTCAAATGGCAGCGAGAGTGTGCAATTTGATACAGACAGCAACCAGTCGCGCGCATAGAGTCCGTCGGATATGCGTGGGAACTTGAGCGGCTTCGCCCCGTTGCCGCTCGTTCCTATTAGGTGGCGGAGCCCGTGCGGGCACGGCTCCGCCCTTTTTGCGACGCATCGATCCCCGCAGCGGCGTCTGCTACCATGGCCGCATGTTCAATTTCGGAAAACCGAAAACCATTGGCGACTGGATCGTTCACATCGCAGGAGCGATCGTTGCGATACTCCTCATCGGGTGGATGCTGCGGGTGTACGTACTATGAAAGATTTCCAAAAATCCGCGCGCTACTTGATTCCCACGTATACATCCACGACCACGCTCTGCGGATTCGCCGCCCGCTCATCATAGATCTCAAAATCCGCGCCATTCACCCGATCCCCGCCGACCGCCGACTTCAGCAAAGAATTAATCCCCATCCACGTCTCCGGCACCACCTTCGCCGGCGCCCCCTTCGCCGACGTGAACACCGCGTACCGTCCTGCAGGAATCTTCTTTGCAACCATCCCCGCCGGCACATCCGCGTCCGAACTCACTCGCGCCCCGAGCACATACGTGTACTCTCCATTGTGATCGCTGGCATACTCCGTGTAGACCGCAACAATCGACTTGTCCGCCTTGTTTGGAATTTTCGCAAGTAGCCCTTCCTGCATCAGTCGCGCCCACTGCTTCCCGATCAAACCGTCCGACGTCATTTCCTTTGCGTTGCTGGTGCGCACCGCAATTCCGACCACGGTGAAGCCACTCTGCTGTACGATCTTCGGATTCATGCCGCTATCTCCCATGCCCGCGACGCTGATGAACACGAACGCGACCAGGCTCAGAGCGATTGATTCTGAGCTCCGCATCAACAGTTTGGAATGCATCTGATTTTCCCCACAAGACAGAAGCCAGAGCGTGATGTGTCTCCGTGGTGGGTGTAGTGCGGGCGTCTACAGCTTCCCCAGGAACGCCGTGATCTCCGGCTCAGTCCAGTCCACCGCCCCAATGAACTTCCGCCGCATCACGCCCTTGCGATCAATGATGAACGTCTCCGGCCAACCCGTGGTCCCATAAAGAACCGGAACCTTCTGCTTCGGATCACGCACCGTCACCAGATCCACGCCATGCTGTTTGAGGAACAGCTTATAAGCGTTCTCATCCACATCAATGCTCACCGCCACCACGGTCACGCCCTTCGCCTTCATCCGCCGCTGCATCTCCACCAGCGACGGCATCTCCTCCACGCATGGCGGACACCAGGTCGCCCAGAAGTTCAGCACCACGATCTGTCCGCGATACTGATTCAGCGCCACCGATCGATCCGCGTCTTGCACCGTGAAATCCGGAGCATTCGACCCGATCCGCGGAGGCCTCGTCCCGCTATAGCAGCCGGAAAGGCCAAAGAGTAAGAGAGCCGCAGCAACTAGACTGGCGAAGTGAGAGAGGCGTCGCACGTAGCTATAATAATAGATTCCTCATCCCAAGGGGATTTGGAAAGAGGGAAGGCGTGCCTTTAGGCCGCCACGCGGTGACTTGGGAAGGGCACGGCTTTAGCCGTGCCGCGAGAGTTCCCAACGTTGTGGGCTCTAGCCCTGAGGTCTTTTTTTTCTTCGCATTGTACTGATGAACGAGTTCACGATTCGACCCATGACGGCGACCGAAACAGCTCCGGAGCATCCCGAAGTCTCGGTGATCATCCCCGCTCGCAACGAAGAGGCCTGCCTGGGCGCCTGCCTCGAGTCGCTCGTCGCCCAGCAGGGTCTGACTTTCGAAATCATCGTCGTCGACGACCACTCCACCGACCGCACCCGCGAGATCGCCACATCGTTCCCAGCCGTTCGCGTTATCGACGCCGGCCCGCTCCCCCCCGGCTGGACCGGCAAGAACAACGCCGTCGCCACCGGCGCCCGCGAGGCCAGCGGCAAATGGCTCCTCTTCACCGACGCCGATACGGTCCACCTGCCGGGATCGCTGCCACGCGCGTTAGAGGAAGCCAAGGACAACAACGCGGACATGCTCTCCTACTCGCCCGAGCAGATCGCCGTCACGTTCTGGGAGATGGCGACGCTCCCGGTCGTCTTCGCCGAACTCGCTCGCGCAGTATCCGCCTTCGAAGGTAAGCGATCCGAATTCGCCCGAAGCCGCCGCCAATGGCCAGTACATTCTGATCAGGCGCGAAGCCTACGATGCTGTCGGCGGCCACGCTGCCGTCGCGTCCGAAATCCTCGAAGACGTCGCGCTGGCCCGCGCCGTGAAACGCTGCCGGCCGCAAGATTCGCTTTCGCTACGCTGCCGACGCCGTCCGCACCCGCATGTACCGCAACTTCGCGCAACTTCGCGAAGGCTGGACCAAGAATCTCGCACTCTTGTTCCCGAATCCCGGATGGCTCGCCGTGAAGATCGCTCTTTCAGTGGGTCTTTCCTTGGACTGTTCTGTCCCTGGGCTCGCGCGAGACTTCTGAAGTCTGTCAGTTGGAGACACGCTTGCAATTCTCGCGGCTCGTTCTTCTCGTCGTGCGGACCGGTCGCGTCGAATTTCTCAACAGAGATGACACTCCTCGGGACGATCTTCGGCATGCCGATGTTCGCCTACTTCTTCCTCCGCTCCAAGCGCGCCCACGCAAACGGCAACGTCTCCTGGAAGGGCCGCAACTACTACCAAAGGCGAATCGACCAGCAAATGTCAAGACTGCAAACGCAACTCCCAGTCGACCGCCGGACGCATCTCATGAAAATGTCCACAATGCTCATTCTCCGCACGCTGCCTCTTGCAACTCGTGCTTGCTGTTCTCCAGGCCTCTGCCGGCGCAGATCACGAGCCGTCAGCTTCCCAACACCGCATCGAGCCCGGCCTACGCCTCGGCCCCTCAAACTCGGCGACTCCCGCGACCGCGCCGTCGAACTTTTTCCCAAGCAAGGTATCGACCAGGAGTGGGAAGACCCCTGCGGCACCACCCTCGACTGGGTCGACTCCTCCAATCCCAACGGCCGCGGCGACGTTATCATCCGCCTGAAGAAGGGAAAAGTTTTCCAGATCGAGTCCTCCAGTACGCGCTTCCAGACCGCTGAGGGCATCACTACCTTCGATTCGCCAGAGAAAGGTCGCGCGATCACTACAAAGACATGCGCGCCTGTATTCTGCTCACTCCTCCAGCCCCGATCGCTCGGCGACCGGCCCCTGGTTTTCTGGGTCGACAAGAAGAAGGGCATTGCCTTCGCCCTCGCCTTACGACCCGTCGCAGCACAAGCGCTATATCTACAAGATGATCGTCTTCGAACCCAACAAGGATTTCTGTCCCGAGGAGGAAACCATGAACTCGTCCAAGTGGCAGGCGATCCGCCCCATACTCGCTCGAACCTCCGGCAGATTTGAGCCCGGAACGGTCAATGACCTGGATTGAATCTCTGAATTGAGTTGATCCGTGGACATCCTGAGAATCGTGGCAAAGGTTTTTGATTCGCCGAGCAAGAAAATGCGTTTATCTGACACGCAAAGCCGAATTCGCCGCCTCGCACTACTACCACAATCCGGACTTCACTCCGGAAGAAAACCTGCGCACTCTTCGGCAAATGCAACAATCCCAACGGACACGGCCACAACTACACGCTCGAAGTTACGGTCAAGGGCGAGGTCGACCCGCGCTCTGGCTTCGTCGTCGACCTCAAGCAACTCAAGGAAATCATGCACCGCGAAGTCCTCGACGCCATGGACCACCGCTTCCTGAACAAAGAAGTCCCCGAATTCCTGACCCAGATTCCGACCACGGAAAATCTTGCGATCGCCATCTGGCAGCGCCTCGAATCCGAAGTTACAAAAAGCCCAACTGCACCGCGTCCGCGTGTACGAAACTCCAGACCTGTTCGTGGATTTCTACGGAGAGAAATAAATGACTTGCACTGTCATCCTGAGCAGGTCGAAAGGCACTTCGGAAATCAAGGAGGTCCGAGCCATAAGCTAAGAGCTAAAAGCTGACTGCATGAAAGCCCACCTCACCCGCCGCTACCTCTTCTCCGCCTCGCACCGGCTGCACAGCGACCGACATGTCTGCCGCCGAAAATCTCGCCACCTACGGCAAGTGCAACAATCCTTACGGACACGGCCACAACTACACCCTCGAAGTCACGGTCAGCGGACAGGTCGATCCAACCACCGGCATGGTCTGCAATCTGGTCGATCTCGACGGCTTCGTCGAAAGGGAAGTGCTCTCCCGCTACGATCATCGAGAATTTGAATATGCTGCAAGAATTTGCCGGCAACTGTTCCCACCACGGAAAATCTATGCATCGAGATCTTCGAAATATTGCAGCGCGGCTTCGCACAGGCGCATCTGGAAAGGGTAAGGCTCGAAGAAACCATGATGAACTCCTTCGAGTACGCCGGCGGACATGAACTGCGGCACTAGGAAGCAGCAACAGGAAAGAGAAGGCGCGAAAGTCGCCCACTAAAGTCGATTACCTATGAAACCAGCCCCGACTGATCACAAAATCGATACGCCAACGCCTCACCAGCGCCACCTACGAAGACCTCGTCCGCGAAATGCTCGTCCGCCTCGGCGAAGATCCCGCACCGCGAAGGCCTCAGCGACACTCCCGAGCGCGTGCACAAGGCCATGAAGTTCCTCACCAAGGGATACAACGAAGATCCCGAAGCCCTGCTCAAAGGCGCGCTCTTCACCGTCACCTACGACGAAATGGTCATCGTCAAAGACATCGAAATGTTCAGCCTTTGCGAGCACCACATGCTGCCGTTCTTCGGCAAAGTGCATGTCGCCTACATCCCGAACGGCCGCGTCATCGGTCTCAGCAAAATTCCGCGCCTCATCGAACTCTTCTCGCGCCGCCTGCAGATTCAGGAGCGCCTCACCACGCAGATCGCCGAGACCATCCAGAAAGTGATTGAACCGCAAGGCGTCGGCGTGGTCATCGAAGCCCGCCATCTCTGCATGATGATGCGCGGCGTCGAAAAGCAACACTCCGCCGCCGTCACGTCGTCCATGCTAGGCTGCTTCCGCAACGAAGAAGAAACGCGCAGCGAATTCCTGTCGCTGATCCGCCAGCGCCCCAACGGCGTGTAATTTCCCCAAATGCGGGTGCCCCATTTCTCGCGCATTTTGTGCGCGAGAAGCGGGGATTTTGACTTTACCCACCGATCCGTTCTCAATCCATGCGGTAATATGTCAGGTCAATCGAGGCTCGCACCGTGCCGTCACGAAGCTCAAGTAATACTTTAAGGTCTCAAGTCGCGCTGATCACCGGCGCAACTCGCGGCATCGGACTCGCCGTAGCCCGCGCCCTCGCCGCCGAAGGATGCAACCTGATCATCACGGCCCGCGATGATAAAGCGCTGACGAAACTCAGCAGGGAACTCGCCAGCTACAAAGTCAAAGTCCGCGCTCACCCCTGCGATGTCCGCGACCCTCACTCCGTCGACGCTCTCTTCCGCGCCGCGAGACGCCACTTCCGTCGCCTCGATATTCTCATCAACAACGCCGGCATCGCCCACGCGAATCTCCCCGTCGACAAACTTCCTTTCCCCGTCTGGAAAGATGTCCTCGAAACCAATCTCGACGGCATGTTCCTCGTCACTCAAGCCGGGCTCGCCATCATGAAACGCGGCGGCACCATCGTCAACAATCTCTCTATCGCCGCCACTCGCGTCTTCGGCGGATCCGCCGCCTACAACGCCTCCAAGCACGCCGCCCTCGGCCTCACTAACACGCTTCGGGAAGAATTACGCCCGAAAGGAATCCGCGTAATCGCTCTGCTCCCCGGCGCCACCGACACCGATATCTGGACCACCCTCTGGCCCCAAGCCCCGCGCCGCAAAATGATGTCGCCCGAAACGGTAGCAAAAATCGTAGTAGACGCAATCCTGCTCCCCACGAATGTCACCGTGGAAACGCTAGAAATTCTCCCCACCGCCGGCACCCTGTGACGTGTAGGACGGACACTCTTGTCCGTCGCTATTGGTGTTGATCTTTAGCCGCGCAGCGGCGCTATGTGAAAGCCCGGAACGGAAGTGCCGGGAGACAATGGCAAAATCATCGAGTCCCGCAGGGACGCCACCACTAGCCTTTCCCTCCAACCCACACTCCGATTACAATTGCCCCGCCCAATTCCACAAAGGAGATATCCATGAAGAAGTCACCGTTTCTGGCTGCACTTCTGTTCGCTGCAACCATCGCTCTCCCTGTCCACGCCCAAGACGCCATGAAAAAGGACGCCGCCATCAAGCCCGCCGACCCGCCGTCCAAGGTCGTCCTCGACTCCTGGAACGACATTGGTCGCAAGCTTATCGCCATGGCTGAAGATTTCCCCGAGGACAAGTACGACTTCAAGCCCACGCCGGCCCAGCGCAGCTTTGCCGAGCAACTGCTGCACGCCGCCAACGCCAATTACTTCTTCACCAATCTCGCCCTGGGTCAGAAGCCTCCCGCCGAAGAAGATCCCAAGCGCGATCAGTACAAGACCAAGGCCGACGTCGTCGCCTTCGTCAAGAAAGCCTTCGCCGATGGAGCCGCCGCCATTAAGGCCAAAGGCGACAAAGGAATGTCAGACCTGATCGTCGATCCCTTCGCCCACCAGCAAGTGCGCGTTTCCGACGAAGCCTACGGCTTCATCGAACACAGCGGCGAACACTACGGCCAACTAGTCGTCTACTACCGCATCGCCGGCCTGGTCCCGCCCGAATCGCGTCCCAAGAAATAGCCCGTGTAGCGCAGACACTCAGCGGGTGCCCCATTTCTCGCGCGTTCTGTGCGCGAGAAGTGGGGATTTTTGCTGAAGTAGGAATGGAATGTCTTCTGCGTGCCGAGAGAAGTCGGCCTCGATCGATCGTGGAAGAGCGGCCCTTCAGGGCCGCGTTAAAGTCGCCTGAGGTCTGCAGGGGCTTCAGCCCCGTGGTTCACCGGTACGCGTACGGCGTTCGTCTCCCCCGCTCCGGAAAAATCTTGATCATCGCCATGCCCGACAGGAATCCGCCAACGTGCGCCCAGAAGGCCACTCCGCCCACATCCTGCCCCGCCGGAGTCAGTGCAAGAACCGCCGTGCCATTCAGAAACTGAATTACAAACCATTCCCCGAGCACGACCCATGCCGGAAGGTACATCACAAACACGAAGAACCAGGTCAGCACGCGCGCCCGCGGATACAGCAGGAAATATGCGCCCAGCACTCCCGCAATCGCCCCGCTCGCTCCCACCGTCGGGACATTCGACTGCGGATAGATCGCGATCTGCGTCGCATCGGCGAGCAGTCCGGCCAGCAGGTAAAACACCAGATACTTGAAATGTCCCAGGTAGTCCTCGACGTTGTCGCCAAAGATGTACAGGAACCACATGTTGCCCAGCACGTGCTGCCAGCCCTGATGCAGGAACATCGACGTGAAAAAGGGCACGATCGTTTGAACTATGCCGTAAAGCGGACTCCAGACATGCGATGGCACCAGCGCAAACTGGTCGAACAACCGCTTCAGGTCAGCGCGGTTAAGTTGCACCTCGAACAGAAAAATGAGGATGTTCAACGCAATCAGAGACCAGTTCACATACGGCGTACTGTAGCGGGGCTGGTCGTCTTTGATCGGAAGCATGGTAGATTGAGAATGTCAGTTAATTGTGTAATTGCGGAATTGAGAACCTAGTGTAATTGAAGCTGAACCCATC
>CAWAXV010000017.1:0-118842 GCA_963786095.1 uncultured Acidobacteriaceae bacterium
TTGAGCCGCCCGCAGCAACTGCTCATCGCTTTCCAAGTGTGGAAGCGAGTTGTCGATGCAAATCACGGCGTCAAAGCCCGATGCCGGGATTGCGCTCAGTTGCAGCATATTCGCGACAGAGAACTGAACGCTAAGCCCCCGTTTCAAGGCTTCTGAGCGCGCCCTCTGGACGGCCCCCGAGCTTGTATCGCAACCCTCCACATCGAAACCGTTCATCGCGAGGCCGCGATTGAGTCCCTATGCCGCACGCACAATCCAGCACCCGAATGGGGTGTCTGTCAGCACACTCGTGGTGGAGAATGCCGCCAAGCACCATTGCCTGTCGCACAATGGTTGCGTCCCAGTCCTCGAATATTTGGTCATAGTAAGCAGCAAGTTCGTCGTAAGGCTGCGCGGAATCGGCCATAACGCATTCTAACTGGCGAAATATCCCCATTACGCTCAAAATCCCTCAATGAGCGCTATGGCCTGTTAACAACAGTTATTCGTGTCCCCGCGTTAGAATTGGCAAAAGGAAGTCCGCGAGATGTTCGAAGACCTGGAAAAGATCGAGCTTGCCGAAGGGGTATTCGGAACTGACTTTCCGGTTGACCTGACGGAGGACCTGACCGTGAAAAATCCTCGTCAGGTTGTCGATTACTTCGTCCTGCGCCTGAAGGGCTGGGGACCAACCCCTTTTGCCGCAGATTTCTTGAAGCAACTCGCCACGAAGCATGACAGTCCTGCGTTGGCTCAAGGCTTGCACGACTGTTGGCGAAGGGAGCAGATTTCAGCAGTCATTCAAGAAATCTTCAATATCGGTGACCTCAGCGCAGGCGGGGATGACGACTCTGTAATTCCGGTCAGAAAACCCCACGGCCCGAAGTCTGGCGGTAGCGCCGCTGCTCAGAGTCTCGACGATGACAATCCCGTAGATGGTCGCTGACAAAATGTCCCATACGCTACGGTCTTTGGCCTAGCGGGGGGCACTTGAGTGTAATCGCCCGGTTACAGAAATTGTGGGGTCCCAGAAATTGTGGACAGGTGGCCTTAACTCGTTGACACCGAGGCAAGACGTTGGTATTGTGCCTCTCCCAAAGGAGAATCTACTGTGCCTATTGCCGCCAACGCTGTGCTACTGCTGCTGCTCAGTCTGGTTATTGCGCCATCGTTTGAAATGGCGAAGGCCGCCGATAAGGAGTCGGAGACGATTATTCGGCTCGAGAGAGTGGCTAACAGCATTCGGGAGAGGCGATGTGGCGATCGTCGATCGGATGGAAACAGCGACTTTTACTGGCCGTGCGATTCGAGCGGCCAGGTGACCAAGATCGAACAGTTGAAACTGATGGAAAAACGTGAGAAGCGCGACCTCGGTGTGACCTACACCGCTCGGAGACAAGACATCCGATTTTTCGGTAATGTGGCCCTCCTGACAGGACTTACCGAAGTAAAAATAGCGTCAAACGAACCTGCCGAACAGGCACTGGTGACTGAGATTTGGGTAAAGCAAGACGGCACATGGAAAATCGAGCACCTTCAAGAAGGGACACTTACGCCTCCGCAGTGATCACGCGAGGCGTTCTAAGAATCAATCCAGTTGGCGAAAAATCGCGATAGCACTCATTGACGAAGCTGTAAAAGCAGCTTTCCGTATTCTATTTTTTCCAAAGCAACCACGCACCAAGTAACGCTGGTGCAATCCAGCCAAGAAAGATGACGTAAGACACTACGTCAAACACCCGCATCGCGTGGGCAGGATCGTAATGGCCCTTCCAAAAAATACTGAAGCCCACCCTGCGGACGTAGATGGCGGCGAGCAGCCACGCCCCTCCGATTACCAGCAACACATACGGTTTCATGAGCGATGCCATACTACCTGTATTCACACACGCCGCTCAAGGGCTGCTGTAGTTGGCGAAACATCCCCATTACGCTCATTGACCCTGCCGGAAGGGGTTTTGAGTGTAATCGCCTGCTTACAACAACCATCTCACTTCCGAAGTTTGCTGCGCAGGTTTTCGGGAATATCTTCTAGAGTGAATTGGGCGTAGCTTAGAGGTTGCGTCCCGTGTTTGATCGGTGGCAAGTGAAACCGGAAAGGAACTTCCGAGTCCCCAGCTTCGCCCCACATGAGTAACGGGAACACTGAACAAGAAGCCTTTGCCGGACTGTATTAGTTCCGTACCAATAATGTCTCCGGTCGTGTATCCCATCGGCATTTTTGGCTCGGGCGCATCGGATTTTTCAATTCTCGTCCAAAGTCCAACGATCTCGTCCGGGCGAAGCCTCAGCGCAGGATCGGTGTTCGTGTCCATTGGATTGACCTCAATGGGCACCACCGAATTGTTCACCAAACGCAACCAAAGTCCTCGATCGGGTTCGCCATCTTCGACAGCTGGCCGTGGCCCAATGTGTTCGAGTTCGATGTAAACGATTGGCTTTTCGCTATCTAAAACCAGCTTCGGAGTTGGCTCTGACTGCGCAAGGCAACATACTGTCAGAGCGGAAATCAGTGCCGCATAGCATGACCCTCGCATAGACGCTCCCCTATGATCGTTGACACCGGGAATCAGGGCTTTGTTTCCGTCGGATGAGTCACTTGGCGAAAAATCCCGATAGCACTCATTGAGGGGCTGGCCTTCCCCCTCCGGGCCAATGAGTGTAATGGCCTTCCATGAGAAGGCCGGTCGGAGTCAAGGTGATTCTTGTTTCTTTTTGGTCAGGCACGTTTTCTTCTCCTGCCGAGTGGCCACTGTCGCCATGCTTCCATTCGCACTCTCGAGGAGCGATTCATTCGCTCGGTGCATATTGGGCGTTCTCGGTTCAGCCGGTGCTGCCATCTGTTTGGCGCCCTGTGGTTCTGCTCTTCGAGAGTGGAACCTGGGCCAGGCCATTAACGCAGTCACCGGAACTCGGCTTTGGGCTTTTGTCTTTTCTCTTTTCGTCTTTTCTCTTTCTGGAACGGTTTTGTTTTTACGCGGCTGCGGCCACGGTCGTTCGGCTGCTGTTGTGCAACGGTTCGTACACTTCTCCGCTCACCCACAGGTGATGCAGCAACACCGCCAGCTTTCGGGCCGTCGCGATTATGGCTCGCTTCTTGCCGCTCTTTCCGCCACGCTCGGCCAGCTTCATCCCCCAGCGCCTGAGATCGCAGTCCACACCGAACGGACCCAAAATGTGTTGCGCTCCTTGCACCAACAACGTGCGCAGATACGGATCGCCTTCTTTGCTGATATGCATCTGCGGCTCACTCTGCCCCGAGTTTCTTCGTCCTGGCTGCAGCCCGAGATAGCAGCCCACGTCGCGACTCTTGCGGAAACGATGCGGATCTTCCAGCGTCAGCAGGAACGTCAGCGCGATCAGCGTACCTACGCCTTTGATCTGTTTCAGCAGCGCCACCTGCGGATAACTCGCTTGCGCCAACGCTTCGATGCGTTGGTTGTACTCGCAGATCCGTTCGCTCAACTCTGCGATGGCCGACAGCAACGGCTCCAGCGCCCGTTGCAGTTCCGGACTCAAGCCTTCGGCTTTCTCCGGATTCATGTTGCGCACGTTGCAGCCGCGCAGTCGCTCGCCGTAGCTCTTGGCCAGCCCGCGGGCCGTGTTCACCAGCGACGTCCTGGCTCTCACCAGGCCGGCTCGCGCTCGAATCACCGTGAGATCGGCTTGCGCCTGCGCGCTGCGATGCTTCACCGGATATAACAACTCCGGATCGATCCGGGCCAACCGCGCCAGCGTTTGCGCATCCAGCCGATCGTCTTTCTTGCGGCTCTCCCCGATCAGCCGCACCTTGCGCGCATTGGCCACGATCACTTCATGCCCCAACTCGCTTAGCAAGCGACTGATCCAGGGCGAATGCGTCCCGATCTCCAACGCGATGCGACTGCGCGGCATTGCGCCGAAGACTTCCTGCAACGTTTTCGCATTCGTGCGCACGCGCTGCTCCAGTTGTATCTGGCCAGATTCATCCAGCACGCAGTACCAACTGTTGCGATCTCCCAGATCCAATCCGATGGTCAGTTTCTGCTGCGAAAAATTCTTGCTCTGTTTCACCGCTGCGGTGCTAACCTTCTTCATTGCCGGTCTCCTTTTTATCTGTGCCTTGAGCACGTCGATAACTTGGGAGCGTACACCGCATCCCGTCCGGAGACCGGCCTTCTCATCCCATCTGGTTTCAACACTTACATTTGTCACTCCGCAATTCGTATGCTAAAAAGAGTCGCTATGACCACCGCTTCTGGCGAGTCCTCGAACCCTGCAATTATTCCCGGTGTGCAGTGGTGGCTGCTCGCGTTAGGGGCGGTGCCGCTCATCGGCACAGCACTTCTTGCGACGCGTCTGATTTGGGAGCAGACAGTGTGGACCTGGGAACGAGGGCCTCAGATGGTGGGCTTTTCACTGGCCCACGGGTCGGGCGCTGTCTTGCTGCTGGCTCCTTTCTTGCTTGCACTTTGGGGGGCAATTGCGCTCGTGCTCATTGTGGTAAATCTCATTAGGAAACGAAGAACCGATACGCCGACCTACATAGCGTTCGGCTCAGCTTTGTTGCTCTTGGGCTCTTATCCGTTCCGAGCGGTGTTTGGCAGCGGCTGTTCATCCGACAAATGGCCGCTTCCCCGCGTGCCGGTGATTTGCTTATATACGCTGCGTACGACAAGGACTTCCGCACAGTTAAGGCGATGCTGTCGCATGGCGTCAGCGTTAACGCGACTGACCACTCTGAACGGCGAACCGCGCTCCACGCTGCCGCAATTGCTGGAGACCTGCGCACGATTCAGTTTCTTGTGTCGAATGGAGCAGACGTAAACGCAATGGACCGTGCTGGAGACAGCCCTCCTGAGTTGGCTGCTTCACGAGAGCACC
Source organism: uncultured Acidobacteriaceae bacterium (assembly GCA_963786095.1). Lineage (GTDB taxonomy): Bacteria > Acidobacteriota > Terriglobia > Terriglobales > Acidobacteriaceae > Sulfotelmatobacter. Next base: position 4,843 of record CAWAXV010000017.1, read on the forward strand.
AGGAATGCGTGAGCTTTTTGCACGAGCACGGCGGCGAGCAGATTCATGGAGACGAAGCGCAGCATCAGAAGGCCATTGAGGACAAGGTGCGAGATGACATCGAGGAGATGAACCGTTCCCGACCTCGATGATTGGCGTAACATCCCCATTTCACTCAAAACCGCTCGATGAGAACTATCGCCGGATTGCTTCAATCAGCGAACAAATCTGAACAGGTGCCACAACGCCATAGCGATGAACACGGCACCAGCGATCCGCAGGTAAACTCCTCGTCGCTTGATTTTGCGATTGCTGGGTGAATCCTTCAATCGACTCACATACGAGCGGACGCTCTTTGGTGTGTACAGACAATAAGCGCCAACTCCAAAGCAGAGCACTGCGGACGCTAGCTGCGTAATCGGCATAACCGAAATGAGTATAGTGTTCTAACGGGCGATGATTGGTGAAAAATCCCCATAGCACTCATCATGGCATTGCGCGGGGCACTTGAGTGTAACCGCCTGACAGCGTCAGCCAATCAGACATGGCGATGACTCTCCGTCGTAACTTTCTGAAATCAGAGATGATGCGAGATGACTTGCGTTTTATCTCGTGAGTATTGCCACGTTCATAAAACTCCGTCAATCTGTAGCGGACGGGCAGCCAACAGACCGCGTCTGGAGAACGCCGATGAAATGCAAGCTGATCTTTATCTCGCTTTTGTTCTTTGCGCAAGCGTCAATCTGTACGGCACAGGAATTCTCGCTTCGCCTCCTTGACGTGCGTAACGGGCGTCCCTTCCCAAACCGAACAGTCACGATTCAGTATCGGAAAAGTGCTGGTGGATCATCGGACTTCGAGACATTCGCGATCAAAACGGATGCGAACGGAGGCGCAACTTTTCAGTTGCCTACGCCCACGCCGAAGGTCTCCGTAACCGCCTACGACTTGTACCCTTGCTACGACTTGCTGCTGACCGATACTCAGCAAATAAGCGAATTTGGCCTTGCCTCACATTGCTCAAAGTCGACTCAGGGCTGCCGCTGCAAATTCAGCCAGCAGGTCAATCAGATTAAAGCAAGGCCGGGCGAGGTCGTACTGCTTGCGCGGCCTGTGACCCGTTGGGAAAGATTTCTGCAGCACATTTGGGAGTAGCAGCGACTGCAACTGTTGAAACATCGCGATTGCACTCATCTACCGCGAGTCAAAATAGTTTTCCCCATGCTTCACTGTTTTCGACAACTTGGCGAGGCACGGCGTATATTGCACGGGTGAAGAAGAGAAGGAAGGGATTACGCAAGAAGAGGCCCGTCCGCTCGTGGGTGGACAGGAGATTCCGGCCTGGTTTTCGAGGCTACCCAATTGCCACCGTGGCCTTTTATGGGCCCAATGACAAACTGGCTACCAAGGTTGTGGTGAGCGTTTTCCTCACTGAAAGTGACGACCCAGATTCTCTCCAGCGCTGGTTCTCCGATGACGACCTGGATATACGCCAAAATCTCGCCATCGGTGAGCAGATTCTGACCTTCCTCAAGCCGTACGGACCCCGCTCCACTGTCGTGGCCGAAGGGATTATCGGCTGCCCGCACGAAGAAGGCGTGGACTACCCAGAGGGCACTTTTTGCCCGCAATGTCCTTATTGGGCCGGACGCGACCGCTTCACCCATGAGCGTATTCAATAGGGCCAGCCCGGAGCGGCATGACTCAAGCTTTGATGTTTCCGGGCTAGTGGTTCTGAGCGCTATGGCCTGCTAACAACAGTTGAAGCCGCAACACCCGATTTCGAACTACGGAATTTGAAAGACTTGGGGGTTCTGAGGATTGAACAAAACCATTCTTCCGGTTCGGCTCAGTCGCATGCGAATCCCCGATGGGCGCTTTGTTGGTAATGGGGTGGATGTAAATATTATCGTGCGCGCTTCGCCCTCCCATATCGTAATCTGCGCACTAGTAGCGAACGCGTACTTACCCCATCCAACCAGTCAAAGTCAGTTTTGACTGTGCCTGTGTCGGCTAATAGCCTGCCATTCGCAAAGGAAACTGAGTCGTGGATGTCTTTGTGCGGTAGAGAGATTGCCTTCTGCCGCTTCCACCCGTGAGCGTCGAACACGGTCATATCCAAATGGCTCTTGAACAGTGAGCTTTTGGAGTCCGCTCCCTCGACCGCATACAGGTGGCCGTTTGAGAAAGCAATGGGTCCGGGGATTTCTCCCTTCAACGTTCGGACGTGCGCCCAAGGATTCGTGCTGAAGATGTGGAGCCTAGCGGCCTTTATAGAGGGGTCTGTCGCAGTAACTGCGATTTGTGTCCCGTCCGGCTTCCACGCAATTGAAATTGGACAAACCCAGTCCGGGGGCTTCCAGTCGAAAAGCAAATCACCTGTGTCTAAATCGTAAGCGAATAGCATGCAGGTTCTTCTCTCTCTTCGAGTGACGATAATTGAGACGTGCCCTATCGGAGATGGTTCGAGAGCACTGATCCGAAAGCCTTGAGGCAGGGGCGGTTCGATCAATCGCATCGCCCTTAGAGACGCCGTCTCAAACACATGCACTTTAGTTGAATCTGCAGCAGCGAGAAGCAAACCATCAGCGGTGAAGCGGACAGGATTCGTCCCTCTCTCCGCCCGAACGTAAGTTGCCAATTTCGAGCTGGCGATCTTATTGTGTTGGCGATAGTCCCACACCTCCAGCGATTCGACGGTCTGCGCAGTTGCGTGAGGAGCGGTGTGAAATTCTGAGGTTACGGCGATCAGGCGGTCGTCGGGAGAGATATCGGCGTCAGTCGTGGTTAGGCCAAGGTCCCAATGGTCTGACGTGGTAGGTGAGGCTTCTTGCGCGGTGGCAGGCAACAGAGCAAACACGATAACCGAAACTAGCGCGGTGCCAATTCTGAGATGTAGCGCCTTCATGAGTGCAGCATCGGCCCTTCTCTCGATGGCAGTCAATGCATGCTAGATCAAGTAGGTGTCAACCGACAACCAGCGGCGAATGAGTAATTTAGAGCAACAAATTAATAACACCTCGCGGAGGTTTTCATGCAGAGTAACGGGTCCGTTGATGATATATCCCTATTTAACTCATCAAGCTCTCCCGGGGGTTTTGACTGCTCTCGCCTGATTGAAACAGTTATGACCGTTTAAGATTGTCGTTGAGGCGAATCAATGGAGAAGCGCTTGGAGTGGGCATCGGACGAAGGCCCCGTAAGCACGCGAGGAGACATCATCCGCTGGTGGGAGGCGCGACGTTATACCTTCAACGCCTTCGTTTTTGCTGTCGGCTTCGCGTCTTGGCTTCTTGTCATGATTGCTGGCTCGGCAGCGGTAAAGCCGGGAGAGGATTTTGTAGAGCCGTTTGCAATCCTTGACGGTGCGGTCATTTGTATTGTGATAGCGAACGTCTGCTACACGCTAGGATGGGTTGTGGATACGGTTTGGTACAAGGGCCGCCCACGGATGCGACTGTACAAGGCGGAACTGATTCTGGCAGTGGCTCTCGCCGCACTACCCGGCGTTTGGGCGACGGTCGCATGGCTCATCACGGTCTACACCGGACGAAAACTCGATTGATGGTTGTTGAAACATCCCCATTACGCTCATCTTTCGACTACTGACGGATGGACCGGATGCGGCCCGAACCGAAAGCAGTCGAAATTTGAGTGTAACGGCTTGGTTTCGATAGTTATCTGCTCCCACTTTCAGCGCGATGCAAAAGAAAAGCCGCCCAGACATAGGGCGACCTCCCTCGATTCGGAAACTCTTAGTGTGTGAGGTTGGGCTTGGGGCGTTCTTGCCAAGCAAGAGATTCTTTGGGTAACCTCTACTTCGCAAGTATGCTATCGAACTTTCCTGACGCTTCCTCGTAAAAGAGTGCGCCTTCCGTCTTGTCACCACCGCTCCAATGCTTGTGTCCACCAGGAACCAGAAGGAACTCTCCCGGCCCCACATGCTTTTCGCCCGCATCATCTTTGTATAGATAAGCGCCTTTGATAACGACGATCCAGACATCGTTCGTGTGAGTGTGTATTCCCGCGTCGAAGCCCGGCTCGAATTTCGTGAACGTTCCGTGAACACCCTTGTCCGGGTCACCCCAAACGGTCGCCATCGAAACCCCGCCGGTTGGAGCCTGCTTGTACGTCGCCTTATCTGCAGTCACATAGATGACGCTCTTCATGTTGTTGCCTGTCGAGGCGTTCTGAGCCTGCCCAAAAGTAGTCGCCAGCAGCACCCCCAGCAGCATCCCCAGAGCCAAAGTTAATTTCTTCATTATTTGATTCACCTATACTCATTCTCCACCTAAGTAGGATGGCTGAATTGTCAGAATATGCCCGAATTCTCGCCCGGCCTCACGCCACTTGTAGGGCAACCGGACGGCCTGAATCTGTTTGAGAGGAAGCTTCTTGGCCTTCACGGTCGACTATGATGCAGCAGTCCGCACCAGAAAAATGGTCAATCTTGCAACAGGGAACTCGGATAGTTGGCGGAAAATCGATTACGCTCAAACCCCCTCAAAGAGCGCTATGGCCTTCCATGAGAAGGCCGGTCGGGGAGACTTTGACTCAGTAATAGCAATGCGAGCGAAAAGGGGGAGGAGCCCGCCTACGCATCATGCGGACTGTCAAGGAGTGTCACAAGAGCCAAAGGATTCCCACAGCTAGCTGGCGATAAATCGCTATCGCACGCAATATAAAAAGGCGCCCACTTTTGCCACCATCTCGGTGGCGGTGATGGATGCAAGGCAAGCTGATTGTGGCAGAAAGCCGCAAGCATTCGGCCGTGAAGTTACTGCGCCAGATTCCTTCGATTTTGACGCAAGGTTCTCCTTGTCAGGCTGTAGCCAGAGAGCAGACCGGACACCCGTAGCCGGTGTCGGTTGCTCCCCACTGAGGCCCCTTGTTTTCCAACTGGCTTCAAATCGCGTTTCGCCGTCCGCCCAGTAGATTAATGACCAGAACCACCAAACCCACGACCAGCAATAGGTGGATAAGGCCCCCACCAATATGCAGAGTGAAACCCAGAAGCCACAAAATAATGAGAACAACGAAAATCGTCCAAAGCATGGCAGTCTCCCTCGCACCGCAGAACTGCTCCCGCTGAACACAAACAGCGAGAGCATGGTTCTGCAAGTTCTACTTCTGATTGTTTTCTTTAGCTTTGTCGTCAGCTTTCTCTGCGGCTACGGCTTGAACCTTTGCTCCGTGAACTTCCGCCAGGAACGGCTGGGCTGCGGCTGGAGCCGGCACTTTACCCAACAGCAAAGCCCGAGTTGTGACGTTGCGTCCGTAAATCGCGCGCCGCGAATCATTGTCTTGCCGGATCGATGCACCTTCTAACGTGAGGCCCGCGAACGCTCCCTTGGCACGAGAGTAGGTCAGGATCTCTGTATCCATCTTCCAATCCGTACCGGCCTCGGCATGCCGTCCAACTGGACCCGCCGCCGCAGAAGCGTCCGCTCCAACCTGAAAATTACTCGAGAGCAGTCTTTGCATCCCTTTTTCATTCTGAATGATCATGTACCACGTCGACGGCTTCCACGCCGATCTGCAGTCCCCAGCTTCCGCCCGAAATCGTAATGAACGCCGGCGCACTCCAGCCATTCGCAGTGCGGCAGGTGGCTACGCCTTTGCCTCCCTTAGCGCCGAAGACAAAACCACCTTTGACCATGTGCGGTACGACGGCGATGCACTTGGCATGCTCCAACACTTCTTCCGGGATTCCCTTGTCCGGCATTCCCATAATTTCGTGTAACACCGTGGTGGCGTTGTCCAGCCGGTCGGTGGCATCTTCCCGTCGCCGACCCAGCCCAGCACAGCGTACCGAGACTCAACATCGCAAGTACGAACATTATTTTTTTCATGGATTCTCCGGCCTCTGCGTCGACACTCCGGGATCATTCAGCATCTGTAGAGAATCCAACGGGGAATCTAGACGCAACGAGGCTAGACGTACCTTAACAAATCAGGACCAGAGTGTTCTGAGCAATAATGCTCATGCGCTCGACATCCAGATTTGCTGGCAACGCCGTGGGCTCGCGTTATACCCGCTGAGGGTTTGCCCCGCGGAGTGTGGGTTTCGTTGTCTTCGCGACTCTCTGCAGTGACTCCGGTCCTGCCGGCGGTCCGGTCATCAGGCTGGCCCGTGACTGGCAGATTCTCAGCCTGGCGCCTTTTTATATTGCGTGTAATGGCCGGTTCCAACAGTTCGGGACGACTCAACAATCAGCGATTGGAGTCAGACAGCCTTGAGCTTCGATGACTACCTACGTTTTCCGCTTTAGACGTTTCCACAATGTTGGACGCGGATCCGCTATCAGTGAGGGAAACAGGCCGTCCGTTCCGTTTGCCTCAGAACGGTCGTTACTGCCCCATGCTTCCTCTCCTGCTGAATTGGTACGCGTCTCAGTCAGTTCATCGGAATCCAATTCTTCCGAAAGTAAAGGGGCGACGAGTTTGAGGCTCTCAATTTCGTGGCGGACGCGAGAGAGTTCTGCTTCTTTTTGCCGCAAAAGTTCACAAGCATCTTTCAAAGCCAAGTCGTAAGAAAATAGAGAGGAGACGAGTTTCAGGCTCTGGACTTCGTGACGGACCTTGGCAACGTCTGCTTCCTTCTGCTGCAGAAGTTCATAAACGTCCTTCATCAGTAACTCCTTGGGAAGAGTGTGGGCCCATCACTGCGTCCCCGTTCGTGAAGGTTATGAGAAATCCTAAGTTCAACAACTGTAAAAAGAACTAGTCGCCGCGGGTCAACTGGCGGAAATCCCTATTTCACTCATTGACCTCGGAGGGAAACCCGCAAATTCTCAATGAGTGAAATCGTCTGGTTACGACAGTTATCATGGACACCAATCGGATTGCGCTGATGAAATACTTGGAAATCATCGCCGGATTTTACGCACTTCGGGCAAGCGATTTTGACTGGCGGGATTGACCGATAACTTGATGAGCGCACAAACGCACGGCGCATTGTCACCGTGTATCACCGCGTGCTGATCTCGGTGCGGCGGCGCTCAGGGCGGGCGCTTCGACAGGCTCAAGATAAAATCCAGGCCGTTGCCAGCGTAAATGAAGGCTGACCGAGAAAACATGATTGGCCTTTTTCTTCTACCAATTACCGCTTCGCGCTACTGGCGAGGCGAGTTAGGGCATAAGGGCGAACGCGACACCACAATTGCAGGCATTGCCTCCGGTGAAGGTTGTGCCGTAGAGATTTCCGGAGGCGTCTACGATTACGCCGCTATTCGGAAATGAGCCCGAAGTGCCGTTGAACTGCAATATCTTGCTGAAGGTGAAGGTGTTTCCGGTTTGGCGCGAGAGTTTGAAGACGGTCCCGCAACCGTTGCCGTTGTTGCAGGTTAGATTGCCTCCGCCGCTGGTCGTTCCGTAAAGATTGCCGGCGGAATCCACTGTCAATCCGCCGGAGGGCTGGCTGCCTCGCAATCCATCAACGCCGTTGAAGGTGTAGACCACGCCGAACGTCCAGCCGCTGGAACCGGGGGTGAGCCGGTACACGACGCCGCAGCCGCTTTGCGGGCAGGCGAATGATCCGCCATCGTAGGTTTCGCCGTAGAGGTTGCCGGCGCTGTCAAAGGTGACGCCGCTACTGGGAAATCCGCCGTCGAGGCCGTCATTAAAGCTGTAGAGGACGGTCTTTTTCCAGGTTGTTCCGCTCTGTGGAGGACTCAGCTCGAAGACGGTGCCACAGGTGCAGGACGACCTTCCGTCGCCGCCACTGAAAGTAGTGCCGAAGAGGTTTCCCGCTCCGTCGAGAACGATCGCCGTCGGAAATCCACCGTCAGTGCCGCCCTGGAAGGTGTAGAGAATGCTCTCGGTCCAAATGCCGTTGGAGTTGGGTGCGAGCTTGAAGATTGTGCCATTGCACTGTTCGATACAGCCGCCGAGGGCAGCGCCGTAGAGATTTCCGGCGGAATCCATTACGACGCCGAGCGCCGGCTGTGCCACGTCGGTGCTGCCGAGGAAGCGGTAGAGGACGGTTTCGCTCCAGGTGCCGTTCGAGTTGGGGGAAAGCTTGAATACGGTGCCGCAACCTTGTCCGTTGCAGACTTGAGGATCGCCGCCCGAGGTGGTCGTGCCGTAGAGATTGCCGGCCGAATCGAAGATGAGACTGCCAGCGGGAGCAGCTCCATCGGTGACGCCCTGGAATTTGTAAAGCACAGTCTCGGTCAAGGTCCCGTTGGTACCGACGCTTACTTTGAACACGGTCCCGCAAAGAGGTGTGCTCAGGCCGCAGGACTTGAGGCCGCCGCTGGACGTTGTGCCGTAGAAGTTTCCCGCACCATCGGAGAGAAGAGCGCCGTCAGGTTGGGATCCATCGGGTGTGCCGCGAAAGTGATACTCCTTGGCGGATACGATTCCATGGGACGCTGCTTGAGACAGGGGCGCGGCTAGGGCCGAGATCGCGATGGCGACCACCACTCTTGCAATCATGCCTGCTCCGATCATTCTTCTGGTCACCTGTGTTCTCCCACTCATAGTTTTCTCAGGCGTTGTTCTTGTAATCGGTGGAGGCATTCGTTTTGTTTCCGTGTGCATTGTCGTCATGGCTGCCTTTCTGTGGAATCAGGCGCGCTCTTGGAGGCGGCTTAAGGGACGGGGTATTCCTTTTTCTGCTTTTCAGTTGCAGTGAGGATCAGAAAATTGTCGCGAAGCAGCTTACGACGATCTGCAGGCAGGTGTGTCGTGGAATTGTAAAAGGTTTGTCAAGTACAGAAATGAATGTAACTATCTCTATAGCACTCATCTGGCCTTGCGCGCGGCACTTGAGTGAAATCGCCTGATTTCGCCAGCTACGGGCGAACGCCCGTCATTCGGGACTTCGAGCGTCACTTCGGAGGTGCCGACTTCCGAGAGGTGATCTGGACGCATGGCGCTAATGAGGTTTTCCCGCGACCCAATCCCACATTGCACAACGCCGTCGGAGTATCACCGAGGAATCTCCCTGTCTTCCCTCGTCGCATAGGGCGTCGGCTTTTTCGTAGAGCCCAAGCGCAGCATACGTAGTTGCTTTCGAGAGCAGGAGTTCATGTTTTGCGGAACTGGGCGGCACCACGCCCTCAAGGAGATCGGACGCTTCCTTCGGTCTTCCGACCTCAAGCAACTTGTTGGCGACCTCGATCGTCTCCGCGAATGACATCTCTTTGGATGATCTTATATGCCGATACTCGCTGAGCGCCGCCTGCTCTTGCGCCGCTGTGATCCAGCGATGAAAGAGCGGGTTCGACCCCAATTGCGGATACCTTCCTTCTCCGAGTTCGTTCTCCGCCCAAATCGGGTTGCTGGTAAAGACGATGTTCAGGTACTGGATGGCCAACTCCGGCCTTTCGATAGTTGCCGCAACGCGCGCACCTTGAATCCAAATGCGTGGCCACATTGGCGCGCGTGAAATGCCTGCTACAACTAACGCTTCAGCTTGCTGCAAATCTCCCTTGCCGGCTACTATGCGCGCCTGGCCGACCATCTGCCGCGCAGTCTGAATATTGAGAAGGAGCCGCAGGTCGGCGACCGGATCGGACGAGTGATCGACGCGCAGATCAACATCGATTGGGAAGCCCGCCGGCGTGCGAACCAGCAGGGCGGCCGACTCCTTTCCTGTGCTCTGGCCACCGGCACGATCCCCGGCCATCAGCGCGGCCATCAACCGCTCCGCCAGCGGCCCTTTCGTTGCGAGATATGCCTCCTCCATCGCTTGGAGAACTTGGGCACCTGCCAGACCATTGCCCTGGATGCTGTATCCGTTGCCTGTGCGAGATCCAGCCCAGCCTGATGCTGCTGCTTCCGTCCCGGTGTATGCGAAGGATCGTCCGTCCGCGCCGACGATTCCAATCTGCCGCGCTTCCACGCCCTGGCCGCCGAAGTTACCGTCTTCCTGCAACAGCTGTCTCAGTGTCTGCTCCGGTGTATGACCGGTTCCCAGCAGTGCCAGTCCACGCGGACCATACATAGGATTAGTTTCAAACTGAGACGCTAGTGCGCCGATACCCGCGGCAGCGTATGGCACGCTGGCGCCAACAGCTAAATTGTTCGTCTGTACGGCAACACCACACGCACCGCTAGCCGCATCACAAGCAACAATGGAGTAGGTCGCATTTGCCGGGCGGCAGAAAACCGTGAGACTGGCAGCGATAAGAACCAACCGTCGAACCATAACGATAATACTCATTATATTAGGTCGAAAGTCTACAACAAGCCCTCTATGGCATTGCGAAACGCGCTTGCGGGGAGTGCGTATGCTCCGTTTCTGAATCTGGAGAACTGTTAGGCGATTCCTCAACTGGCGAAACATCTCGATTACACTTATTGACCCGGACCAGTCAGTTCTCTGTGAGTACTACGCCTGTTCGAAGCGGGCTGACAGCGCCGCCCGTTACTCTCAAACTCTACTTGCGAGGGGGCGTCACGATGGGTGGCGGGCCTTCGGGGTGGTCACGCAAATACTGTTCGAATGGTTCGTTGCGTAGCATAAATCGGAATCCTCGACGCGTGTTTGCATCGACGGTCGTTTGCAAGTCCAGCACGTCGAGATGAATCACGTGTTCCACTGGTTTCGTGCCGTTCTCCTCAATCATCGTGAAATGAAGTTGGTCGTCGACGAGCCAGTAATCGGTCACGTTGAGAATCGTGCCATCTTTCAAGATGAGTTGCGGTAAGTCCGGTCTCTCCTCGCCGTAGACATCCACCGTAGTCTCGTACGTCTGCGAAATGTAGTTGATTGGACCAGGGGAGGAGACCGTCGTGTAACCGAGCGGCCAAGACCAGAAAAGATCACAGTTCGCCCACCAACAGGAGTTCGATCCCCAGAAGTGTCCGGCAAGAGCAAAAGGAGCTTGGTAAACAATCAATACCGGCGGAAATGGGCGGATCGGACGGCGAGGAGGGCGAAAACCCGCCGTGCCGAGTGCGCCGGCATATGGGGCTCCAGAGATTCGAGGTGTGGAAATCGGTCCGTAGACCATCGGCGCGTGGATAATCGGCGCTGAAGAAATCGGAATGTGGGAAATCGGCGGAGCCGACGTGTGAACTGGTCCTCCACCAGTGCGGACGGCGGGGTGCTGTGCCCAGGCCAGCGTAGTGGAGATACAAACGGGTAGCGTGCAGGAAAGGACGATGAGGAATTTCTCGAGGATCAAACCGCGAACCAAGGGCGACATATTCTCACCCTCCCAGTCTGCGCGAATGGCGCTGACTCATTACCGACAAGTGTAATCCTTTAACCGCTCTGTTTCCATTTGGGCGTGGGGCGACAGCTGTGCGGTAATACGGATCCTGCCGGAGAACTTTCCGTTAGGCTACTGCGGGGATTTGATCAATTGATGTAATGACTCGGGGATTCAGGAAGTCGATCAAGAATCAGTGCGACCCGATCCTCAAGTTCTGCTAATTCCCGCTTCAGTCGACCAAGTTCCAGAAGGCCGGTCGCTACTTCACAGAAGTATCTGCGCACCAGTTCATCGCTGTTGCGGCACCCGGTGCGCTGATAACAATTCCAGAGTACGTTTCGAATCGTCTGTTCCGTGGTGCGAAGGCATTGTGCGATCTGGTGATTCTCCAGACCACATGTGACGAGGAGCATCGCCTTGAACTGCATCGGCTCCAGAAGATCTGCCAGGGAGGGCGCGTCGATGGTGTGCAACGAATCGGAAGATAGGGATGACAATGCTTTTCTTACCTCATTCTCTAAAGATTACCTCCAGTATTCAGCAAGCCGCTACGGTCGTCGTTGCCTTCGGGCAATCTCGTGCTGTCTGCGTACAACCTCCTCGAACGCACCGCCATGTGCCCCATCTTTCGCCGCTCTTTGCGAAAGGCGGGATTCCACGGACCTCCATCCATTACGCCTTTGACTGCCTCATCAGGCGCTTGCGCTGTGTCACTCCGAATGAGACGATGGCGCTCACGCGGAGGCTCTCATGATCAACGGCGCCCACGTCGTCCTCTACACCAAGGATCCCGAAGCCGACCGCGCCTTCTTCCGCGACGTGCTCCAGCTCCCCTCCGTCGACGCTGGACACGGCTGGCTCATCTTCGCCCTGCCTCCCGCCGAAGCCGCTTTTCATGATGGAGACAACAACGACAAGCACGAATTCTTCTTCATGTGCGACGACCTCGCCGCCACCCTGAACGATTTAAAAAGGAAAAAGGTCCCCGTGTCGGACCTAAGCGAGCAGCGCTGGGGAACCCTCGCCAAACTAACCCTCCCCGGCGGCGGCAAAGTCGGCATCTACCAGCCCAAACACCCCAGACCACGAAACTGACCCTGTGGGACGAAGTTTGATCCGTCACAAGGCGGGTACTCCACAGCAGGGAAGGGCACTCCCTTCGACAAGCTCACCGTCCTCCCTTACGCTCACTTTCGCATACCGTCGTTTCACAAGGCCACTCGAGACGAATAGTAAATAAAAACAAGCAATCGTCGATTTTCGATGGTAAACTGCTCAATCTGTGCTTGCGCCGGCATGCGGAACCGGTTGTTTTTCCTGTGTGCGCCATCTCGTCGCTTTCGCGAATCCCAACCTTCTGGGACCGCAATCTTCAATCCCAAACTGCTGCTCAGCAGCGCTTGAAGGAGACTTATGAGACACCATCTGCATCGGTCGTTCGCCCTCACCTTCACCGCTATCTTTTTCCTTTGCGGTGCCGCATTTTCTCAAGCCGGAACCTGCGCTGGCATGACCGTGGGCCAGCTCACCAGCCTGAACGGTTTTGTACCGTTCCCGTCCAATAGTTTGTGGAATACCGATATATCCAGCTCGCCGGTCGATCCCAATTCGGCGAATTACATCAACTTCATCGGAAGCACCGTAACCCTCCATCCCGATTTCGGGGCGGGGACCTTTCACAACCAGACGCTTGGTATTCCCTATCAAGTTGTGGCGGGAACTCAGGCGAAAGTAACGGTAACCCTTGGAACGTTCGCGAATGAAAGCGATCCTGGGCCCGAGCCAATTCCCGCCGAACGCCCTCATCGAAGGCTATCCCAAACCTGGCAACGGCGATCGTCACGTGTTGGTGCTCGAAAAAGATGGCTGCTGGCTTGTATGAACTCTACAATGCCACTCTGAAAAGCGGACAGTGGAGCGCCGAATTCGACAGCCATCTGGGACATGACAATTAATGAGCAGCGTCCCTACACCTGGACTTCGGCCGATGCGGCTGGCTTGCCGGTCTTTGTCGGGCTCGCCCGATATGACGAGGTTGCCGCGGGCGCCATTAACCATGCCCTGCGATTCACCATACCCACCTCGCAGAAGGCGTTCGTGCTTCCTGCCACTCACTGGGCATCTACCACGACGGATCCGAATGCTCCGCCCATGGGCCTTCGCCTTCGCCTCAAGGCCTCCTTCGATATTTCCAGTTATCCCGCGGATGATCAGGTAATTCTGACCGCCATGAAGAAGTACGGTTTGATTCTGGCCGACAACGGCAGCGGAATCTTCATCAGCGGAGCGCCCGACAATCGCTGGAACAATACCGACTTGAATCTCTTGAAGCAGATTACCGCCTCGAACTTCGAAGTGGTGCAGACTGGCACAATCTATACACCTGCAAACGTTCCCACCGGTGCATCGCCCACGATCAGCAGCTTCACCGCCAATCCATCGACGGTTACGGCCGGCCAGCCGACGACCCTAAGCTGGAGCGTAACCAACAGCACATACAACATTATTGATCCACAGGCCGGACCAGTGCGCGGCACCAGTGTCGTCGTGCACGCCGTCGGCTTCGACTACATACACTCTGTATTCAACCAATCAATTCGGACGCACGACCGCTACCGTGGCCGTGACCGTACACTGACGGAGCATCTGAACCGGGAAATATCAGCGATGCGGCAGGAGTGGAAAAGTCTTCATTCCTGATTCCTGCCGCTTCAAAACCTTCACGGACAAAGGCTGCGGAAAAACTCGAATTCGACCCAATTGCCAAAAAAAAGCCGCCCAGAACATCGGGCGGCGCCACGGGTCTGCAGTTTTTTCCTTTCGCCATTGCAACGATGGCACGGTCGTTCTACCGTTTTGCCTACGGCAAAGCTTCGTAGTCACCGGACAAAAGGTTCGTGCACTGCACGCTGGTGGCATTTGCGATATTCGCGCCGCCAGCAATCTGCGACTTGGAATCACAGAACAAATCCACCGCGTTCCCGCTGATGACTGTCAAAGGACTGCTCGCCGTCACTCCGGCCGTCGATAGGTTAACGACGACCAGACCTCCGTGAGCTCCCCCAGTGATGCTGGATCCGGCCAATGCCGCATGCGAATTATTGGCCACGATGACACCTTGGCCCTGGCTCCCCGAAACAATGAGATTCGGGCCGACGTTCATTGTCGAACCGTTAGTCACAAACACCGCCGCACTGTCCGATCCATACGACTGTCCGGCACGTGCGATCCTGAGCTTCACGCTGCTCACGTTGAGCGACGAACCGTCGGAGACCACAACGCCGTCGATGTTGGTGCCCGCAGGATTATTGATGATCACATCATGTGCAGCTACGGAGCTATCAAAATAGACCAGGTCGACACTGCCGCTTGCACCTATGCTCATGCCTTGCTGCATGTCGCGGATGACCGTCCCCTGCATGGTGACATGGCCTGAAGATGCGAAGATGCCCGCGTAAAAGCTAGAGTCTGCGGGTCGCTCAATCAATCCATTCACAATGTGGACGTCGGATTTGTCGAATGCCGAAATGGCGCCGTACCCCGACGTGATGTTGACCGTTACATTCACCAGCCACACCTGGCTGGCCTCATACACCACCACTCCCCATGAACCGTCCGTAGTCACGTTTTCCAGCCGAACATCGTTACTGCCTCCGCCAATCCCGATGCCGGAAAAAATGGTCGACAGCGAGTTGACAGCCAGCCCCGAGACCACAATGCTGTGTGAACCGTGAATGGAGAGGACATAGGAATTGGACTGCGGATTCGAAGCCGGCTGCTGCAAGGCCGCACCCGGCGCGCCATTCAATGTTAAGTCGCTGAATCCGTCGACTTGAACAAACTCGGTGCAGGTTCCTTTGACGGTCACAGTCGCCGGCGCGGATTTATTAATCTTGGCCAGGGCGGCGCTCAGCGACTGCCCCGCTCCGCAGTCCACGGTGATTGACGCCGGACTTGCGGCCACCCAACTGGCGGCGAACAGCACTGTCAGCAAAGCACACATTCGGTGCATAGTGAATACCTCCTGATTGACGGCGAGTCGGAGATCTTCGCCTCGGGCTGCGCGCTTCTGGGGGAGACTCCTTGGGAGAGGCGGAACCCCGCGGCGCGATATTAGGCGCAGGGGTATGTCCTGTCAATAACTTTGAAAATCTGCGACGGTCCGAGAAGCCACAAAATTCGGCTCAACTGTTGAACCAGCCCCATATCATTCACTGACCGTGCGAGAGATTAGTAACGGGTGGGTTTGTGAACTGCTCGATGTCTCACTCTAGGGCTGACAGACTCCGAAGTCCTTGGTTACCTTTCTTGCTTCCCACACAGGCATCTTGTCGGGGCCTTTCGACTTTGCTTTCTTGCCCTGTAACCTCACTCGATCGCCCGGCTTAATATTCGTCGTGTCGCCAGATAACGCGTAAAGTTGCTTGTCTTTTTCGTCGGTGACGGTCATCCCGTTTGCTCCCGGGTTGACGCATCCCGTAATGGTTCTCTTTTTCGAATAGTGAATGGCGACGATAGCGATAACTGCCACTCCCGCGACCACTCCCACAATTACTCCGGCGATTGTCCCGTTGCTGACAATTTTGCCTGAGTTCTGCCCTTCGACAGGGATGCAGAGAGCGACACTGAGCGCGGTAATCAGAACTGCCGAGAGTACTTTGGGGCGCATGCTGTGGTCCTCTTCGTACAAATCTCCCGGCCCTTAACACTGCCCCGAGAGCGAGATGGTTTGGCCTATCGTGAAGTCGGCAAATGGTAGGCGTGACGCGAGGATAAGTCAATGAAAGTGATGGGGTTGATGTGTTTCTAGATGGATGACGCTACCAAAGGCTCGGTAAACCCTGACGGTCCGGCGAACGACTCTATCGGAAAATGCAATCGCGAAGCTCGGATCCCCTACTCGGGCAGGCGGTCCGGCACGGTTGGCTTACGGCCAGAGGAAAATCTGTTCGGCTCCAAACGGTACCCGTTGCGCGTACGCACTTTGTACTTTGCCTTGTCGCCCGCCAACTTAACCGTGATAGCCCGCCAGCCAGAGTTTGGATTCGGCTTCGGATAGTAGCTCAGCGTATACAGGTGTGCCAGGTCGTCCGAGATGGATGTAAAAGCGCGCCTCTCATCTCTCCAATTCTTGGCAAAGTACGCCTTGCCACCCGTGGCCGCGGTCATGCGTTCAAAAACCGCTGTCGATATCGGCTCCAACTTCGCTTCCTGCGTGCTGATCATGTAAACGGAAATTCCCGCGGACTGGGCAACCTCGGCAACGTCTTCGGGCGGCACGACGCTGGAGCTGTCCGGGCCGTTGGAGAACACCACGACGACACGTCTGCCCGTGTACTGGTCGGCATCCTTCACCGTAAGCAGGAGAGCGTTATAAAGTGCAGCTGAATCTCCGGCGACAGTTGAGCGAATCCCGCGCAAAACCTGCATCCGGTCCGAGGTCAACGTTGCAGCTCGGGAAAGATCCCTGCTGTAGGAATAGAAGGCGATTTTGTCGGCTCTCTCCAGAGACCGAACAAACTCCGAAATCGCATCCTGCGCGAAAACAAAGTCCCGGTACATGTAGTTGCTGGTATCGAACAGAACGAAAACATCCGCGCCTGCAATCAACGAGTCAAATGTCTGCGCCGGGTCCCTGGTTCCGTCCGAGGAGCCTGCAAGTTCCGCACCCGGCAACTCGGATCCAAGCAGACTGTGCGCCTTCGCATTGCCCTCGGCGAAGGTCGCAAGCTTCTCGGCAATTCCATCTTCTGTGATCACAAAATCTTTGGGAGTCAGCCCTGTGATGTAATTACCGTTCTTGTCCGTTACCGCAACATTGAGTTGGACCATACTGACAACTACACGCACGTCGGAGTCCTGCTGTCCTTCGACTCTGGCGCCTTCAGCGGAAAATAAAACCAGAAAAATCCAAAGAGAACCGAGGAATTTACCGGACATCATTGCTAGACTCCTATTCCAACCATCCGTGTGCTGTTCTCAGAGCGCTTGCCGATGGCATCGCATCGAGTACTTCAAATTTTTCACCGGGGAGAGTCACTCTTATCCGTGAGTGATGCGATCTTCCCCTTCCTGAAATCTTCGCCAGTTTCGCGCAGGGCTCGAAGAATCGCAGGCCAATCTTCGAAGTCGGTAGCAAATGTCTTTTCGACCATGTGCTCGGTCAGCTGCGGCACCAGTCGATTCAGAGCGACCGGCGGATACCCAGTTTCATCCGCCAAACGAGCCCAGTATAGATTTGAGGAATCCCAAGATTCCGCCAGCAGACGGCTGGCATATCCCGAGAAAGCAGGCAGAGGGGGCACATTGAGCAACTCGCGGGCATTACTTTGCGTCAGTGTCGGATGCGGCACACCGAAATCCTGCGACAAACGATCCCAGCTGATCTGCTCCGGATGCCGGCGACGCACTTCTTGCAGTTCCTGGCCGGCGCTTCCCCTGGAATACGTTTCATCCGGATATCTGCGCTCGAATTCCGCCGCGAGATAGAACGTGTCCGCAGGCATCATTTTGGGAAGTAACTGCGATATCTCCCCGGCACGCATGGCTTGCTCAACCTGTTCGGATCGTCGTGGTAAGACGCGGTCCGCAAGGATTGCCATGACTTTGCCGCGCAATTGCTCATCCTGTGTAGATGCACTCAGGAGTTCTTCCCCGGTTCGCTGATAGAGCGTGACCGCGTGCAGTTCATCGCGGCTGACATTCCACCAGCGGGGCAGAACCGCGCTGGTCAAGAGACTAGGTACCAGCTCTTTCCAGATGAGAGCTTGAACATTCTTTGGCGCGATAAAGTCTTGTTCGAGGTCAGCCAGTGCATACGGCAAATCGGCAAGCGAGCCGACCAGATGAGCGCCACCACCCGCAGGATATCCCGCTCCGTATAGTACCGGCGCCCGCCAGATAGCCTTGATACCTTCCACTGTTTCCGCGGAAAAATCGTGGGAGCGAACGAAAAGCGGATTGTTGTGTAGAGCTTGCGCGCCCGGTGGTTCATAGTAGGCATAGTTCAGACCCACAAGAGTGTCTCGGAGGAATGGCGCGAGTTGACCCCGAACCTCCTCCAATTTCGCGCTCGAAACCGTCGTGGACTTCAATGCAACGTCCACAGCGGTTCGCATCTCCAGGTCAGTGTGACGCGTGTTGTAAACTCTCGCAGCCCATTCTGTCCTCTCTGTGCCAGTGAAGATCGGCTGAGGCATTTGGAACGAGCGGAGTTCCTCGGCCATGTGGAGCAGATACGCTTCCGGCAATTTTCCCTTAGCCTTTTCGTTTAGGCCATCGCCCAGCGCAATCAGAGTGTCAAGGGAAACCAGTCGCTGGCCATCCAGAACCGATCGCATTGCGTCGGCTAACTCGCGGTGAACCTTCATCCCCTCCGGCGTCGTCTGCTGGGGTCCCGCCAGAAGTTCAATGATTTCATCTTGCGAAACCCGGGTTTTGCCGGTAACCGCTTGGAACATGCCGGACAGGGACATTCGCCCCGCGTCATACAGTTGTGTTGAGGATCGAATCTCGGCGAATGGTCTGATGACGCTCTGCCAGGAACTATCTAGCTCAACGGTTGGGATCTGTCTCTGGCGCGCGAGAATCTGCCAGATGCCGATATTCGCCTGAAAGGTACCGAGCGCGTTGCCTCGCACCGGATTGGGAATCTTCTCCAGGTGTTCGGCGATCTCCAGGAAGAGCGTAATGGAGGCATCGCTCAACTCCGAAAACTCAGAAAAAATACGATACTGGTCGCTAAAGTCCGCAAACTTGAGCGATAGCAACCGGACCGTACTTGGAGCCAAACGATGCCCGGGAGATCGTTTCCTGTCGAGTTCGCTGAGAGCCAGATAGGCTTGTAACGGGCCGTCATCCACTTCTTCGCGTGAGAGTGAGAACATGAGCTCCATCAACTGCTCCGGCTTCTCCAGCGCAGTTGCCTTGCTCCACTCTCGCCGACCAAGACTGGTTTTCTTCCGGAGAAGAGCCTCTCTCCAGACTTCGAGGCTTCCTGGGATTAATGGTTCCCCGTCGCTCCCCCACTGGGTTTGGCTCACTAACAGCAACAACCACGGCGCTGGTCGGAAGCATCCCCTCGAGGCGCTGAGCGCGCGATCTGGTGGACGCAAGGCCGCATAAAATCCCCGCAGTCGATGTGGTTCGGTGAAGTAGGCTAGTTGATTCCCGCGCACACTCGACAACACGTCGAAATATGCGAGTAACCAACCCTGGTCTTTCGACAACAACCTCACGACGAAGTCCTTAGCGGAAGCCGGGTTCGCGCCTGCCAAATCTGCCCATGCAGACTCTGTCCGTGCCCCCCCGGGCAACAGGACTTGTCCTCCACGAATGCAGACGTGGCTTCCGTAGAAATCCAGCAGCGCTCCGTACGAGAGCAGCCTTTGGATTCCAACTGATTGCCGCAGGAATGCGCTGGTCTCCGGATCCATCTTCGACATCGCCCAGTACAGCCGCGCGACCGAGACGTCATTCACGATCGTATCGACCAGATCCATGCTGATTTCTTTGTGATTCTTCTTGCTGGAAGTGGTCCAGTCACCTTCGGAGAACAATACCGGTACGAGAGTGGGAGAGAACGGATACTCGAAAGGCTTGCCCCCCTGAAGTGTTTGCTCGAGTTCAAGTAGCGGAAAACCTGAATCGATGGTGAGGAAAGCTCTCTCGGCATCGGCGGTCAGCAACAAAGTGTCAGGCCCTCCACAGTTGGGCCGAGCGCGGTAACCAAGGATGCGCAGGAGTGGTGCCGCATCCTCACAACTGGATGCCCGAATGACGCCCTCGGGTCCGGCCAACTCTGACAACTCTTTTGCCTGCACGACGTACCGACGCAGCAATATCAAGAACTCGGTCTGATGGGCGCCCTGATAGCCCCTTATAGCAACATTCCAGCTCAGCAAAGGAAGGACTTCTTCAGGAGAGATCTGTTGACTAATCCCTGCCATGCGCAGGAAAGAGCGCAGCGGACCCGGAATCGGGAACTCGGAAGAGGGCGAAGCCGTTTCGCCTTCCGGAGGCGAATTGGTAGGGGGCTGGATTTCCGACGCTACCGAAGCGCTGACTACGTCGGCAGTCGCGAACAATTCGCAAGACACAAGACAAACGACAATAAGGGCGAGCAGGCAGAGAAGGGACTTCATGGCTGGCTCCCTTTCGGGCGCCACGAGGCATTATCCGATTACAACCGAGAGGGGGTCGCTGAACAGGGATTCGCGATCATCACTCCGAAAATACAAATAGTCCCACTTCGGGCAACAGGTGCCTCGTGACCCTCGATGCAAACTGCAATGTTTGGCACCATAACCTATCTGGGCGGATTCTCCAAGATACATTTTGTCAATTATGCGTAAACCCTTTTGGCTCGGTTGGGGTTTGGTCGAATGCCCGAGCGATGCCACAGCAGTTGCCGCACGTCCCGGCACAATCCGCCAGAGCCCTTTGGTTGGTTTGCGCCTCCAAAGTTTACTCGGCCTGGGAGCCGAACCTGTTATGGAATCATTACACTCATCTACCGTGAGTGAAAACAGTTTTCCGTTGGCTCACTCGTGAAATCGCATGGTTTCGTCACTGCCCCCACTGACGATTTTGAGGCAGTGACTGAAGGTGACAGAAGTCTTAACGTCGAACTAGACTAAACGCGAGTGCAGCGTCCTGCCGTTTCGTCTTGCTCATCGTGACGTTTCCTGCGAATCGACGGCGGGGGTCTTATGGCGAATGCTGATTCGCCTCATGCCTGCGTTCGCGTTCTCATAGTGGATGATTTTGAGCTGTGGCGACAGCAGGTCTGCTCCATCCTCAAAGCGCGATCGGAGTTGCGTGTCATTGCCGCGGCAGCAGATGGATGGGAAGCAGTTCGAAAAGCCCGGGAGCTACAACCGGACTTGATCTTGCTCGACATCGAGCTCCCCAACCTGGATGGAATAAGAACGGCGAGTCGCATTCGCCAAGTCGCGCCCGGCGCGAAGATAATCTTCTTAAGTCAGAACAGTGACCCAGACGTGGTACGAGCCGCTCTTAGCACTGGGGCGCAAGGATACGTCCTGAAGACGGATGCGGGCAGCGAACTCCTTTGTGCAGTGGCGGCGGTTCTCGGCGGTGCTGATTTTCTCAGTAGTACAATCAAAGGCGGCAATTCCGGCGAAAGCGAAAATTCGTAATCCCCCTTCGCATCCACCGAATACTCCCAATCTCCGTTGCTGCCTTAAGGCTCAGGCGACTCAACTCTCGAAATCCGTCGCAAGTCGGCTTCAGGAATTGCAAATTCCGTGAAGCCACAATCCATACAGACTATGACTTGCGGAGATAAAAAAACATGAGGGGTACTCAAGCCGGGTAGGTGGAGAGCGATCTCAGTGGCGAACATACTCTGGTTTTCAGAGGAGCAGGCTTTGCAAGACATAGGCATTCTCCACCGTCGTAGTTTTCCACCCATCGGGGAGATTGAAAGTGTCGTTGATCACGCGACGCTGTGCCCGTGGTATCAATGTGCGGAGTCGTTGGACTGAGGCAAAAGTGACGGCAAGCCGCGAACTCTCGCTTGCGGCTATTTCTTGCTCATCATTGCTCGTCCTCGGCCCTTTTTAGATGGCGATGGTGAGCGTTTTCAGCCAGATCTTGTCAAGACCCTCTACCTCACCTATTTCCTGCAACCCATTGATCTCAAGGCAAATATAAATTCCCAAAAATTGCCACTTTACCCCCCCCTCAATTTGATATTCTGGATATATAGAGAGAATTTAGAGAGCGCAGCCTCCGGGCCGCGCTTTTTGTGTTTTAGGGCCAGACATTTCAGGTAAAAGGAGCATCCGGACGCAGCCAACCAGCTGCGCCTTTTCTATTTATGAACAACGACACGGACAAACCGTCCCATCGATCACAGCAAGACGAAGTCATCACCATCTGCGCCATGGCCGATCCCAACTGCAAGCGCCGCGGAGAAGCCTCCGAGGCCGCCTTGATCGCCCGCGCCTGTAGCCTCAATTTTCCCGTCGCCAAGCTTTGGGGAGAAAGCGATCCCATCGACATTCTCGTCGGCAACCCCACCAGCCACCAATTCTGGCGCGTCCAAGTCAAATGCGCCGAAGCCCTTCACCGCAGCGGAGGCTTCGAGATCCGCGGCGGCGGCCATCGCCTCTACACCGAAGACGACATCGACTTCCTCGCCGTCCATATCGTTCCCCACGACCTCTGGTATATCGTCCCCATCCGTGCCTTTCTCGGCCGCCCTCTCCTCTACTTCTATCCCACCAAACCCAACAGCCGTGGCCGCTACGAAAAATACCGCGAAGCCTGGTGCCTCCTGGCCTGTGCTCCCAAAGCCCGCGGATGGAAAGACATCCCAAGTCTATGCCGGAGCAGGGAACTCGGAGTCCGCTGCACCGTCTGCCCGAAGCGAGAACGACTCTGATTATGTGGGACGGCATCCTCCAATGGTTGTCATTAATGGTTGTCATTCCGAACCCGTTCTTTGGGTGAGGAATCTGTTTTCCCTGGAACTCGGCAGTATCCCTATCCGGGCAAAACGCGGAGCATGACCATGGCGGAGCATGACCGTGGAAGAGCGGCCCTTCAGAGCCTGCCCTGAGCTTGTCGAAGGGCCCGCGTAGAGTCCGCAGATGACGCGGCCTTCAGCGTGCGCGTGAGAACTAGATCTTCTGGGAGAGCGGTGGAACGAAACCTACCGAACTCCAGCCGCGAAGCGGCGCCATGTGAAAGCCCGGCACGGCAGTGCCGGGTGAGATTGGGAAAAGAGCACGAGTCCCGTCGTGACGGCACCGTTCTCACGCCCACTCTTCAGCCCCCGTGGTCGCATGCGGGAGCACGAGACGAATCAGGAACGACTCGACGCGAATCGCGAACGACAGCGCAAACGGGGAAGGGCACGAGTTCAGTCGTGCCGCAATGCTAGGAGTACCGTGGAAGAGCGGCCCTTCAGAGCCTGCCCTGAGCTTGTCGAAGGGGCCGCGTAGAGGTCCGCAGATGAGGCCGGGCTTCAGCCCGGTAGTCCGCCGGGAAGGGCACGAGTCCACTCGTGCCGCTAAGTCGTTCAAAATATCTCCGCGCTTTAGCGCCGCCGTTGCCGTTAATCTTGTCGTTGTCCTGGCTCCCGTCCGCAAGTCCTGTCATTCCGACCCTGAGCGAAGCGAAGGCGGAGGAACCTGCTGTTTGCCCGGTGACGACGGTGCTCTCGACCGACCCAACTCTTCACGCCACCCGTGGAAGAGCGGCCCTTCAGGGCCGCGTAAAGCCCGCAGATGACATGGGCTTCAGCCCCCGTGGTCGCGCGGGGAAGGGAAGGAAGACGAGTCGCAAACGACGAGACAGAAATCGCGAACCACAACGCAGACCGGCAACTGGAACGCAAACGGGGAAGGGCACGTCCGCTACAGCAGGCAGTTAGTCCGGACCGCCAGAACATTCAGCGCTTCGTAGTGGCCGCGCCAATTTCTGGATGCTCTCCCATCTTCTCTTGCAGCTCCTTTAAAATCTGGTGAGCACTTCTAACATGCGCTTCCGCCGCGGTCTCGGCGCATTCACCTTTTTCGTCGTAGTCGCACGCGCGACCGGGATGGGCTTGCTTACATTTCTGGCATAGTTCAGTAGCCATTCCACTTCCTCCAATTTGCGAGCAATCGTATCGAAGATCCGACTTGGCGGACCGGGATGTACCTTCAGGTTACGAGGTATTCCGAATCGGCGTATGGTCAGAAGCGACCACTCTGGACAACGCTTGCGCAACCGGTGGCGCTGGTGTCAATCGCCATTGTAGTTGTTGATTCATTTGTGGGGCGAACAAACGGCGCAAACTTGCGAGAACGCCTGTGGCTGTTGAAAAACTCACTCACCGAAAAATGATCGAAAAAGTTTTGCAATAGGAAGCCCTACAAACGACGATCTCCGTTTTCGTAGAGATTTTCTATCTCCCAAATTCTGGCTGTTTTGACAAAACGGGAGTTTTTCAACAGCCACGCCTGGTTACAACAGTCACGTTCGCCGTGGCCGTTATTTGGCGCGCAAGTATCGGACCCCGAGTTCGGCCCTCTTAGCGGGACAGAAAAGGTTGGCGTACTTAATTCGAAGCAGAGTTTTTCGGCAGTAGCCCGTCCTTCTCCATCTGCTTCGGGACTTCTTTCACCAGGCCCTCGGCAACCTTCTTTGCCGACTTTGGATTGAAGGAGTCGCTGACGCCTGTCCACACCAGATCGCCATCTGGCTTGCTGGTGGCGTACACGTTGGTCTCGACGCGTACCGTCGTGTCTTCCCGCGTGTACCCCGGATCGTAAACAACCGGATACACCGCGCCCAAGTAGCCATAAAAAGAGTAGTAGTAGGGAAACGGGGCTACGTACGTCGAGCTCGGGATGGAGGTCACTTTCTTGTCGACCTTCAAAAGACGTGAGACAACCACGGCGTCGATATTATTGCTGCGGATTTGGGCGCGGAGATAGTCGAAGTCAGGTTTTGCCTTGGGGTCTGGTCGCAGCAGGATCTGGTTGCCGGGAATTGTCTGGATCCCCGGACGCGCGATCTGAGCCGCCATCTCATCTTCGAAGTCGGCGCGCACTTCCAAGTCCTGAGCGACCCCGATGACCAGGACCTTGTGGAATGTTTGTCCTTCGTACTTGGGATTGAACCAACTCGTAACCATTTTGATGGACTTGCCACTGGCGGCAGTGAGAGCCAACAGGAAGACGGCGATAACAAGTGAGCGGGAGAACAGCCGGCAGGCGAATCGGCAAACGCTAGGGCTTTTTCTTGTGGGAGTGAAATGCACTTGGCAAACCATTGTGCGCGCTAGACGGGTTCTTGTGCAAGGACGCGAGGACTAGTCGATGAGCGTAACGGTCTGATAGCGACAACTATGGCTGAACGCACGACCACCCCTTTGGCCTCACAGTGACATGGCCGGGGGAGTCTACGGTCGACGGGGGCGGCGGAGGGGCTGCGTCAGTGCACACCCTCTTGGGGACAGGCGGGTATTGAAACTGATAAGTGACAACGTGGTCAAATGTTGGGCCTTCGCACTTCGAGCAGGGAAATCTGGAGAGTTTCGCAGCTTCGGTCGCGAAGTAGACAAAACCCGACGTTCCGTAACCGTGCTCGGCTTGCGCGCTGACCACCCTGATGGAAGTTACCTCCCCATCCTTTTTCACCTGCAAGCGAAGGTTGACCTCCCCGCTCACCCCGGCTTGTGCTGCGAGAGGCCAATAGCGCGGTATTTCCATCTTGTCGGCGATGACCTCAGGGGGAGGCTCCGTTAACTGACCCATAGACGGGAAAGTCCTCAGAGTCAGCACTACCAATGCGGCAATGTACCAGTTCATGCTCATGTTCGCCATTTTCGGCTGGGAGAGAAGTCGGTAACCAGAATAGCCCTCCCCAGTAGCCAAAAGCCAGTCGCAACGCGCAGGTTAGCCGCAGCGTAAAAATCGGCGCCCATCGATTCCTGTGGCCCACAAATGTTGAAATATCCCGGTTACACGCAATATAAAAAGGCGCCCACTTTTGCGATAGGTTGAGATTGTTCGGACCACCAACCTAGCGAATAAGGAGCGCCTTTATGAATCAGGAAAAGTATATCGGGATGGACGTGCACCAAGCCACCATCTCGGTCGCTGTGATGGATGCTCAGGGCAAGCTGATCATGGAATGCTTGCTGGAAACCAAGGCGGCCACGATTGTCGAGTTCATTCGAGGGTTGCAGGGAACTCTGTCGCTGACCTTCGAGGAAGGAACGTCAGCTGCCTGGTTACACGATCTTCTGAAACCCCACGTGAGCCGGCTCGTGGTCTGCGACCCGCGAAAGAACGCTCTTTTGAAGGATGGCAACAAGAGTGATCGGATCGACGCGCGCAAGCTGGCGGAGTTGTTACGCGGCCACCAACTCCATCCCGTGTACCACGGAGAGCATGGGGTTCGCACTTTGAAAGAACTGGGGCGCAGCTATCTGACCATCACCCAGGATGTCACCCGCGTCATGAATCGCATCAAAGCGCTGTACCGCAGTGGGCGATTCCCTGCGCGGGCACAACCGTCTACGCTCCCCGTCATCGCGCCGAGTGGTTGGCGAAGATCACAGAACCAGGAGTTCGGGTTCGCGCGGAACGACTCTATCAGCAGCTGGATCTGTTGCAACCGGTACGACTGGAAGCGCGACGCGAGTTATTGGCGGAAAGCCACAAACATTCGGGTGTGAAGTTACTTTGTCAGATTCCTTCGATCGGACCGATTCGCTCGGCCTTGCTGGTGGCCTTGCTGCAGACCCCGCACCGTTTCCGTACCAAGCGCCAACTATGGGCCTACAGTGGTTTCGCAGTCGAGACCCACGACAGCGGGGAGTACCGTTCGGTCCGCGGCAAACTGCAACGCAACCGCGAGCGCATGACGGTTCGTGGTCTGAATGGCAACCACAATCGAGATCTGAAAAACCTCTTCAAAAGTGCTGCGGTATCGGCCAGCACACGACCTGGCCCGCTGCGCGACTTTTATGTGGCTCGGGTGGAGAGAGGAATGCGGCCCACCATGGCCCGTCTCACCTTGGCACGGAAGATTGCCGCGATCAGTTTAACCATCTGGAAGAAAGGAGCGGAGTTCGACATCCAACAATTGCAGCGACCAACAGCTTGAGCATCTCTGAGGAACAGGCTTTCTATCTCTGCGGTTTTCTCCGCGGGAGGGCGGTCGGGTTCTGCAGATGCTCGGTTCGAGGGTGAGTATCAGTCAATGAGATCGGCCCCGTGTGCTTCGGCACCGAGTCACCCATTACACGCTATGCCCCCTCGGATAACCAGAAATAGCGATAGGCCACGAGCCTCGGATAGAACCATGGTTGACGTCGTCCTGCTTGCCGCGTCTTGCGCACTCGAACTTGCCACCAGCAGCAGAGAAACCTTATGAGAATGGAAAACAAAGCCGAACAGCTTCAGGGTAGCGAAACACAGTGGGCTGGATCTCGAGAAACAACCTCGCTCCTCCGGTCGAAGCGGAGCTTTTTTCTTGACATCCCTTTTTATAGAACTCATTGACCCTCTATCGGCGCTGGGCTAGCCAGATCGTGCGATGTCCACAGGTAGCGTCCTGTACGACGTGTGCCATCACAGCAAATCCATTCTCGTCCGAAAAAACCTGGGGACAGACGGGACGTTCACCGGTTCGAAAAAACCTGGGGACAGAAAAAACCTGGGGACAGACGGGACGTTCACCGGTTTTTCGGCCCATATTGGGAAGTGTCAATCGCTTGCAGCCAAGTGCCCCAGCTCACCTTGCTAATTCTCACTCCCTTGCCGGGCCCTCGTGCTAGAAGCTAGCAGCCGGAAGCTCGCCCCGCGTTATACTTTCCTATATGTCTGGGGTTCCACAACAAGCAAGCAATCCGCAGAAGACGTTCTACCTCGAAACCTTTGGCTGCCAGATGAATGCCCACGACTCCGAAAAAGTCGTCGGCACGCTCGTCCACGAAGGCTACCGCCAGGTCCAGACCGTCGAAGAAGCCGACTTGGTGCTCTACAACACATGCTCGATCCGCGACAAGGCCGAGCAGAAAGTGTTCAACCGCCTCTCCGATTACAAGAAATACAAAAAGCAAGGCAAGACGTTCGGAGTTCTCGGCTGCGTCGCGCAGCAGGAAGGCGAGAAGATTTTCGAGCGCGCGCCGTACGTTTCGCTGGTCGCCGGATCCGCCTCGTACCGGAATCTTCCGCAGATGCTGATTCAAATGGAAGCAGGGAACTCGCGCGTGACCGGACTCGACGACCGCGAAACTGACGCATGCTTTGAAACCGAATTCACCGCACGTACCAACCTGCATCGCGGATACATCACCATCATCGAAGGCTGCGACAAATTCTGCGCCTACTGCGTCGTGCCCTATACCCGCGGCAAAGAACGCAGCCGGACCTCGGAATCGGTGCTCGCCGAAGCCCGCCAGATGGCCGATCTCGGCTATACCGAAATTCAGTTGCTCGGCCAGAATGTGAATTCGTACAAAGACTCAACCAGTGACGCGACCAGGAGAAAGACATTCGCCGAATTGCTGACCGCCGTCGGGGAAGTGCCCGGCATCAAACGCGTGCGCTTCACCACATCGCATCCGCGCGACTTCGGACGCGACATCGTCGACGCGATCGACGCCTCGCCCACACTCTGCGACCACGTGCACCTCCCGGTACAGAGCGGATCGACCCGCATCCTCGACGCCATGCAGCGCCTCTACACCCGCGACCAATACCTCGAGCGCATCGCCTGGATGAAAGCCGCGAAGCGCGAGATCAGCATCACCACCGACGTGATCGTTGGCTTCCCGGGAGAGACCGAGTCCGATTTCGCCGAGACCCTCAGCCTGCTCGATGAAGTCGGCTACGACGCCGTTTTCGCATTCAAATACTCGCCGCGACCCAACACGCCGGCGATCACGTTAGAAGATGCGATCCCCGACGAAGAGAAAGCGCGCCGCCTCGACGTGCTCATGCAGAGGCAACGAGAGATCCAGATCACTCGCTACAAGAAGTACATCGGCACCAGATGTGAAGTAATGGTTGAAGCCCGCAACGAAGCCCGCGCCCAATGGACTGGCCGCACCACCCACAACAAAACCTTGAACTTCACCGCGCCGCATACCGCATTTCCCAAAGTAGGAAGCTACGCTCCGGTAATCGTAACCGGCAGCTTTCCCAACAGCCTGCTCGGCGAATTGGTGATATAAGAATGGAAAATCAGGAGTCCCCAATGGAAGTAGAAATGACAATCCGCGGCTTAATGATGGATCCGGTGACGAATATGCCGATTGTGATACTGAAGGATGTGGGTGGGGACACGGTGTTGCCGATTTGGGTGGGAGTTTATGAGGCGAATGCGATCGCGCTGGAGATGGAGAAAGTCAGTACGCCGCGTCCAATGACGCATGATTTGATTAAGAACGTGCTGACTGGGCTGGAAACGCAGGTGCACAAGGTTGTCGTCACCGAACTGAAGGAAGATACGTTTTATGCGGTGATCTGGCTGGAGCGCGGGGGCGAGGTCATCAGCATCGATTCGCGTCCGTCGGATGCGCTGGCGCTGGCGCTGCGAGTGGATTGTCCGATCTTCGTGGAGGAAGTTGTGCTGAAGACGTCGAAGCTGGCGGCGAACATGTCGGATCGGGTGACCAGCGAGGAACTGCGAAAGTGGCTCGAAGGACTCAACGACGAGGATCTGGGGAAGTACAAGATGTAGTTGCCGAGTGTAGAAGCCTTTCACCGCTACGCCAAGAAGTAAGCCCTCAAGTTTCCAAGACAAGAGATGATCGGATAAAGGGCGGCCTCACGCTTTTCGCGAGGTTTACATAATACCTGTTATCGGACATTGGGTTGATTATTGAGTGCCTGAGCTATCTGGGCTCACAGAGCTATTTTGCTTTGTTTCAGTCTCATCCCTGATACGAATTCTCATACCGTTCTTTCTGAAAAGTGTCGGCGCGTCGCGATGTGAGACTGTCTAGAGTTGTATGTAACTCATAACAAGACGAGTTGCTTCGGTGTGCAATGGCACTCGGCTTGCCTTAGAAGTGTGCCCCCTGTTTGAATAAATGTTTTGTTGACTTCGAAGGGCCGGAGTGTAAGCGCTCGTTCCCGTCGAGGTTCTAGAAATCTTTGAGGAGATGTAGCTCCATGAAATCCACTTTTCGTCATAGCTTGAAGTCGGTTTTGTTCATCACGTTGGTCATGGCAGCAGTGTGCAGCCTGACTACCCTTGTGGCGGCCCAAGGTGCTGCCACTGTAACCGGTGTGGTCAGCGATCCGACCGGCGCGGTCATCGCAGGGGTTAGCGTGACTCTCACCAACGTCCAGACCGGCGATACGTATAAAGGCGTTACCAGCGACCATGGGTCCTACGCGATCAGCCAGGTCAAGCCTGGACCAGGATACAAAATTGAATTCACGCATGAAGGATTTAAGGCCGTGAGTTTCGCCGGCCTCTACATGAACGTGGACAGCACGCGCACTCAGAACGCTCAAATGAGCCTCGGATCAACGACGGAGATGGTGGAGGTGTCGGGAACCAGTCAGGATGTGACCCTCAACACGACCGATTCAACGGTCGGCAACAACTTTCAAGTCCAGTTTCTGAACGATCTCCCGGTTCAGGACCGGGCCAGTCCTGCTGCCCTATTCGTCCAGCAGCCCGGCGTCACCTTGGACGGCGCGGTAACGGGGGCTCGTGTGGATCAGAATCGCGTCACCGTGGATGGCCTCGACGTGAATGACTACGCTACTGGTCAGTTTGGAACCATCGTTGGCAACGCGCCTGTAGATTCAGTGCAGGAGTTTCGGGGCGTGGCTGCCGGCGATCTCTCCAGCGAAGCGGGCGGTGGTGGTGGACAATTCCAACTCGTGACTCGGGGTGGCACCAATACTTTTCACGGTGCTCTCGTGGAATACCACCGTGACACTGCCTTCGAAGCCAACGATTGGTTCAACAACAACGCTGGGGTACCGAGGCCGCCTCTCATTCGAAACCAGTTCGGAGGTAACATCGGGGGACCGATCCTCAAGAACAAGCTATTCTTCTTTTTCGACTACGATGGACGACGCGACCGTCGCTCAATCCTGGTCGATCGAACGGTTCCTATGGATTCGTTCAGGAACGGCACTCTGCAATATGTAAACTCCTCGAACGGCATCGGGACTGTGAGTGCCGCGCAGGTGGCCGGGTTTGACCCCGCGGGAATAGGCTTCAATCCGGGGTTGTTCGATCCAACGAATGGTCTATTCGCTACCCGCTATCCCCGCGCAAACGACTTATCGGGTGCGGCGGGTGATCTGATCAACACAGCGGGCTTTCGTTTCAACGCGCCCCAACCCGTCAAGGAAGACAATTATGTTGGAAGGCTCGACTACAACCTAAACGATAGGATGAAGATGTTCGGACGCGTCACCGTTACCAGACAAAACCGAACATACTCGTCAGAATGGTTCCCCGGCGATCCGCTAACTGCGCCTTTCTTCGACAAAAGTTATGGCTGGGTTGTAGGGCATGTTTGGACCATCAGCAACACAAAGATCAATCAGTTCTCGATAGGGGAAACGTACGAAAACTTTAACTTTCCCAACACTTTTAATCCCACTGGCACCACCCAGTATGAAACCTTTGGCGGAAACGGTTCGGGAGGTGCGATTCTCTCAAGCCCCTATAGAAGTGCTATTAACCAACAGGGCCGGACGTACCCAGTACCGGTGATCCGGGATGACTTCAGTTGGGAAAAGGGCACGCACAGCTTGCGCTTTGGCGGAACGTTCAAGTGGCTCAGCCCCAAGGGATATACGATTCTCGATTACGACACACCGACGATCGGGTTGGGTGGATTTATGCTGGGTCTGGATTCCAGCTATCGGCCTGCAGACATCTGTCCATCGGGCGATCCTAACTGCGGATTTGCGCCGGGGTTATATGACGCGGCGTTTGCCTTGGCCCTTGCCCCTTACTCGGCGGTCAGCAGTACTTTCAACTACGATGCGCAGGGAAATCCACTTCCCCAAGGGACGGGTTCACACGGGGACTATCGCTACTATGAAACCGAGCTTTATTTCGGTGACACGTGGAAGGTGACGCCAAAGTTCACACTATCCTATGGACTTCGCTGGTCAAACTACAGTGTGCCCTACGAGACACACGGACTTGAGTCGATTCAGAACACCAACTTTGACAGCTACTTCGGTGCTCGGGTGGCGCAGAGTGCTGCCGGCCTGTCCGGCGATCAGGCAGTGCCGTTTATTGCCTATAGCCTTGGTGGGAAGGCCAACCACGCCCCGGCTTATTTCAAGCCTAGCTATAAGGACTTCGGGCCGAGACTGGCGTTCGCTTACGCCGTGACTCCCAAGAATGTTTTCAATGCGGGCGCGGGCATTATTTACGATCAAACCGTAGTGAATGCGGTGCAGTACCAGCAATCGCAGTTCTCCTATCTATTCCAGGCCAGCGCGACGAATCCATTAGGAGATCCGAACAGTACGTTCAATACGCTGCTGAACAATCCGAGATTCACGAGTTTGAGCAGCCCGCCGACGCCACCGACGCCACCTACAATTACCAAGCCGTTTGTTCCCTTCGTCGACAGCACGGGTTTTCCGTTTGGTTTGGCAAATGGCCAGGCGTTCAACGAAATCATTGATCCGAAGCTGAAGACGCCATATTCAATCACGTTCAACTTTGGCTTCCAGCATGAGTTCCCCAAGGGATTCCTTTTGAAGACCACGTACGTAGGCCGTCTGGGTCGTCGATTGCTCGCGCAAGCGGATGCCAACCAATTGATCGATTTTCCAGATAGCGTATCGGGCCAATCGATGTCCGCCGCATTTGCCAACATTACGCAGCAAATGCGAGCCGGCGGGGATCCGTTGAACCCAACACCGCAACCCTGGTTTGAGGATGTACTTCCCCCCGGAGTCGGGTCTGCGTTCTTCGGAGTCCCGAGCAATACGGCGATCCTCACGTATTACCTGAACACGCTGGTCAGTCGAGGCGACTTCGCCGACACCATGGAGGTCCTCTCCAGCGCCGGACTGCTCGCGTCGAATATCGGCATGGGGTCGCAATTTTCTGAGAACACCTTTTACACCAATAAAGGATTCTCAAGTTATAACGGCTTGCTCACCACGCTTCACAAAAATGCCGGCCATGGTTTGCAGTTCGACATCAACTATACGTGGTCACACTCGATCGACAATGTTTCGATCGTAGCCAACCAGGCGGCCTTTGGCGGATACGGTTTCATCTGCGACGTGCTGCGGCCGGACGAATGCCGCGGCAATTCCGACTTTGATGCGACCCATTACATCAATGGCAACTTTATCTACGATTTGCCCTTTGGACGGGGTAAAGCACTTGGATCGTCAGCCCCGCGCTGGCTCGATGAGCTTATCGGTGGCTGGAACCTGAGCGGCCTTCCAAGCTGGCACACTGGGAATGTCTACTTTGCGGCATCCAACGCCTTTGTGGCTGGATACGCAAACGATGCACCGGCGATTCTCGTCGGACCGATGTCGGACGTCAAGACGCACCTCACTGGTGGTCACGGCCAGGGACTGTATGCTTTTAAGAACCCGGGCCAAGCCAATGCAGACTTTATCGGTCCTGTTGGCTTCAACATCGGCAGCCGAAACAATCTGCGCGGCCCAGGCTACTTCAACATGGACATGGGGCTCGGCAAGAACTTCCCGCTGTGGGCGGAGCGAGTCGCTTTAAAATTCCGTGCTGATGCCTTCAACGTCTTCAACCACCCCAACTTCAGCACACCGTGTACGGATATTACGAACGTCTCGTGCTTGTTCGGCAACATCTCAAGCACGGTGGGCACTGGGATTAACAACAACGGTGACGCACCGCGCGTCCTGCAGCTCTCGCTGCGGCTGGAGTTCTAGGGAGCAGTTCCCTTTCGGATTGTAGATTTAGGCCGGCCTTTCGGGGCCGGCATTTTTTTGGGTTGAGTGTTGAGGCGCTTGCACCCTTCGACCTCGGGTCGAGTTTCGTTTCCCCGGACCGAAAAAATCTGGGGACTGTTTCCGTTTGGCTTGCGCGCGAGGCCGGATGAGTAGGAGATCCTTCGCTTCGCCTGAAAAACTGCTCCGCTCAGGATGACAGCGCAGTCTGGGGCAAAGAGCGCGCGAGAAATGTGCACCCGCGAGGCTGTTTCCGTTTGGCTTGCGCGCAAGGCCGGGTGAGTAGGAGATCCTTCGCTTCGCCTGAAAATCGGCTCCGCTCAGGATGACAGCGCAGTCTGGGCGTCCGCAGAACAGCTTTAGAAGGTGTCGAGGTAGAAGCGGGGGAGGCGGGGGTCCTGGCTGGTTTTGCCGGCGATCGTGTTCTTGAGGATCTCGGTGATTTCCCGGTCCATGAGTTGCAAGTCTTCGGCGGTCATGCGGATGATGCGAAATGGCTGGAGATACCCGGGGGCTGAGCGCATGGGAAAAAGCATTTCGGCTTTGGGGCAGACAGTGCCGGAGGCGAATGGGATGGTCAGGTTGATCTTGATGCGCTCGTCGAGGCTGTTGGCAATTTCGAGAAGACCTCCGGTGAGGGAGAGTTGGTGGAGACGGACGGGAAACTTGCGTCCATTTTCGAGTTGGATGATGGCGGAGACTTTGCCGTGCAGGCTGGCACGCGGGGCGCGGCGCTGCTGGCGGTATTGCGGGACTGGTGCCAAGGGCGGCTCCACGGTGGCGCGGAAGACGCGGATGATTTTGCTGGGTGCGTCAGGCATGGTGAATACCGGGCGCCAGCAGGTGGTTGGTGCGGCGCATAAGAGTCCAGTCGTATTCGTAGGCGGTTCCACAGCCGAGGCAGATCTGGTAGTAACGGCCGTCGTCATCAATGCGTGGCCAGGAAAAACGGTGCTTGCAACCTTGTCCGAGAAGTTTCTGCAAGAAGTTCATTGGGCTGCTCCCTGATTGCGGTTTTTCCAGTGGTCGAGCCAGCGGGAAAAGAAAGTTTTGGGGCGTCCGCCGAGCAGGTCGTGAAGCGTGGCCAGAAGGACGTCAGGTGGTTGAGACTTGTTGAGAAAGCTGTCGACCGAGCGCAATTTGTTTTTCGGGAGAGGCCCGTAGGCGGAGAGAAGCATGATGGGGATGTGCGAGTCGAGGCGCTTCATGCGGGCGGCAACGATATCGCCGTTCATGCCGGGCATCTGGTAGTCGAGCACGACGGCGTCGACGGAGTGAGTGAGGAAGAGTTTGAGGCCTTCCTGTCCATCGCTGGCTTCAAGGACCTGGTATCCACTTTTTTCGAGCAGCATCTTGCGGCCGATGAGGCCGTTCCAGTGATCGTCAATGCAGAGAATCGTTGCTTTTGCGCGAGCCATAAAAATTCACGATCCAATCCCGGCCAGGGTGGAGCGGTTCAGCGGCGCAGGTCCTACAAGGAACTACGAATGCTGGACTGATGAAGTGGTGGGCAATGTGATTGTGAAGGCAGCGGGAGAAAGTAACAAATTACGAACGGGCACTACGAGGTGCGGTTACCTTGGGAGGGGTCAAAACCAAAAGCACACGATAGGAGTCTTCGTCTCACACGAGACATTCAATTCCTACTTCGGCAAAAATCCCCACTTCTCGCGCAAAGGGCGCGCGAGAAATGGGGCACCCGCTTTCGTGAAGCAAAAAGACAGGTGCTGTCCTACACGCGGGGCTCGGTGATCGAATACTTCAGGAGGCAGAAGAGGGCGCGGAGGCCGTCTTTCCAGTGGATCTTCTTCCCTTCTTCGTAGGTGCGTCCCCAGTAGCTGATGCCGACTTCGTAGACGCGGAGGCGGCGCTTGGCGATCTTCACGGTGATTTCGGGTTCGAAGCCGAAGCGGTCTTCCTCGAGCGGGATGGATTGGAGGATGTCGCGGCGAAAGGCTTTGTAGCAGGTCTCCATGTCGGTGAGATTGATGTTGGTGAGGGCGTTGGAGAGGAGAGTGAGAGCGGAGTTGCCGAGGTAGTGCCAGAAATAAAGAACGCGGTGGGGAGCGGCGCCGAGGAAGCGCGATCCGTAGACGGCGTCGGCTTTGCCTTCGAGGAGAGGACGCAGGAGCAAAGGATAGTCGGCGGGATCGTATTCGAGGTCGGCGTCTTGAATGAGGATGAAGTCTCCAGTGGATTCCTGGATGCCGCGGCGGAGGGCGGCGCCTTTGCCGAGGTTGCGAGGCTGGAGGAGGAGGCGGATTTGGGGATGAGTGGATTGGAGGGTGGAGAGAATTTCGCGGGAGGCGTCGGAGGATCCGTCGTCGATGCAGATGAGTTCGATGTCGAGCGGGACGGCGAGGACGCGGGAGATGACCTCCTGGAGCGTGGCCTGCTCGTTGTAGACGGGCATGACGACGGAGAGTTTCATGGGATAGGAAACAGTAAAGGCGGGCGGGGTTAGCGTCAAGGCGTATGGGGCCGCGATACGGGTAGGGATGCTTCGACTGCGGTTGAGCTTCGCCATTTCGGCGAAGGTCAATACTGGCTCAGCATGACAGTGTATGAAGGCAACATCAAAATCCTCTTATGAGAGATCCGCGGGAAAAACGATTTTGGGGTGGAAGAGGGTGCCGGCTACGCGAGTGGCGACGGCGATGAGGTCGCGCTGTCCGGCGAAGACTTTGACCTGGCGGGCGCGGGAGAGTTCGGGGAGGTTGACGGTGCGTCCGCTGCGGATGCGGGCGGCGGTAGGTTCGTCGGCGGTGACGGAGGGTAGTTGGGGGAGGAGTTTGCGGGGGTGGATGAAGAAGGCTTCGAGTTGGCTCGGAACGCAAGGTCCTTCCACTCCGCTTCCCTTCCCCTCTGGGGAAACGAGGCCGCGGTCGGGATGACATTGATTGGCTAGCTCTTCCAGGGTGTGGGCGTCTTCGAGGGTGAACTCGGCGACGGCGGTGCGGCGGAGGGATTCGAGGTGGGCGCCGCAGGCGAGGGCTTGTCCCATTTCGTGGGCGACGGAGCGCATGTAGGTGCCGGAGGCTACGCGGGCGCGGAAGCGGAGGCGATCGGCGTCGACGGAGAGGATGGTGAACTCTTTGATTTCGACTTGAACCGGTTTGAGGACGACATCTTTTTGTTTGCGAGCGAGTTTGTAGGCGGGGACGCCATGAATTTTCTTTGCGGAAAATGGCGGCGGAGTTTGCTCAATGACTCCGCGAAAGCGGGCGGCGAGAGACTCGACTTCGCCGGCCTTCAGCGTGACTGGTTGCGGAGCGGAGGTGGGCTCGCCTTCAGCGTCATAGGTGTCGGTGGAGAAGCCGAAGCGGACGGTGCCTTCGTAAGATTTTTCGGAGGCGGTGTAGAACTGCGCGAGGCGCGTGAGGCTGCCGGTTACGAGCGGGAGAACGCCGGTGGCCATGGGGTCGAGGGTGCCGAGGTGTCCGACGGAGCGCTGCTGGAGGATGCGGCGGACGCGGTTGACCACGTCGTGGGAGGTGAGTCCAGCGGGCTTGTCGAGGATGAGGATGCCATTCATGGGGAATTGAGTAATTCGGTAATTTTGAAATTGAGTAATTTGAAACGGATGGCAGCGGATTTGCGGAAGCAGCCGAGCATGGACGACGTGACGGCGGCGGAGTGTTGCTTCTCGACCCCGCGCATCATCATGCAGAGGTGACGGGCTTCGATGACGACGCCGACGCCTTGCGGTTCGATGACTTTCTGGATGGTCTCAGCGATCTGCGTGGTGAGACGCTCCTGAATTTGCAGGCGGCGCGAGAAGAGTTCGATGAGGCGGGGAATTTTGCTGAGACCGATGACGCGGCCTTTCGGGATGTACAATGCGAAGAAAAAAAAGACCTCAGGGCTAGAGCCCACAACGTTGCGAACTCTCGCGGCACGGCTGAAGCCGTGCCCTTCCCAAGTCACCCGCGTGGCCGCCTAAAGGCACGCCTTCCCTCTTTCCAAATCCCCTTGGGATGAGGAGATCTATTATTATAGCTACGTGCGACGCCTCTCTCACTTCGCCAGTCTGGTTGCCTCGGCGCGGTTACTCTTTGGCCTTTCAGGCTGCTATAGTGGGACGAGGCCTCCGCGTATCGGGTGGAATGTGCCGGATTTCACCGTACAGGCACGATGGAACGGTGGCGCTGAATCAGTATCGAGGTCAGATCGTGGTGCTGAACTTCTGGGCGACTTGGTGTCCGCGGTCAGCGCTGGAGGAGATGCCGTCGCTGGTGGAGATGCAGCGGCGGATGAAGGCGAAGGGCGTGACCGTGGTGGCGGTGAGCATTGATGTGGATGAGAACGCTTATAGCTGTTCCTCAAACAGCATGGCGTGGATCTGGTGACGGTGCGTGATCCGAAGCAGAAGGTTCCGGTTCTTTACGGGACCACGGGTTGGCCGGAGACATTCATCATTGATCGCAAGGGCGTGATGCGGCGAAAGTTCATTGGGGCGGTGGACGGACTGAGCCGGAGATCACGGCGTTCCTGGGGAAGCTGTAGACGCCCGCACTACACCCACCACGGAGACATCACGCTCGGCTTCTGTCTTGTGGGAAAATCGAGATGCATTCCAAACTGTTGATGCGGAGCTCAGAATCAATCGCTCTGAGCCTGGTCGCGTTCGTGTTCATCAGCGTCGCGGGCATGGGCGATAGCGGCATGAATCCGAAGATCGGTACAGCAGAGTGGCTTCACCGTGGTCGGAATTGCGGTCGCACCAGCGACGCAAAAGGAAACGACGTCGGACGGTCTTGATCGGGAAGACATGGGCGCGACTGATGCAGGAAGGGCTACTTGCGAAAATTCCAAACAAGGCGGACAAGTGGATTGTTGCGGTCTACACGGAGTATGCGAGTGATCACAATGGGAGAGTACACGTATGTGTTCGGGGCGCGAGTGAGTTCGGACGCGGATGTGCCGGCGGGGATGGTTGCAAAGAAGAATTCCTGCAGGACGGTACGCGGTGTTCACGTCGGCGAAGGGGGCGCCGGCGAAGGTGGTGCCGGAGACGTGGATGGGGATTAATTCTCTGCCGAAGTCGGCGGTCGGGCGGGGATGGGTGTATGGCGCGGATTTTGAGATCTATGATGAGCGGGCGGCGAATCCGCAGAGCGTGGTCGTGGATGTATACGTGGGAATCAAGTAGCGCGCGGATTTTTAGAATCATTCATAGTACGGTACACCCGCAGCATCCACCCGATGAGGAGTATCGCAACGATCGCTCCTGCGATGTGAACGATCCAGTCGCCAATGGTTTTCGGTTTTCCGAAATTGAACATGCGGCCATGGTAGCAGACGCCGCTGCGGAGATCGATGCATCACAAAAGGGCGGAGCCGTGCCCGCACGGGCTCCGCCACCTAATAGTGAACGGGCGGCGACGGGGCGAAGCCGCTCAAGTCCCCACGCATATCCGACGGACTCTATGCGCGCGACTGGTTGATGTCTGTATCAAATTGCACACTCTCGCTGCCATTTGAATGGCTATCAAGTTGACAGGTATTCAGCGAGGGTGGCAGTGCGAGTGTTCTCGGGCTGACTCCGCCCTGAATGGTCGTGTTCCTTCGCTGGACTGGGCAAGAGTACAAAGTGACCGAAGGCTTATTAGGCGGTGAAATCCATGTTCCGGATCAGTTTGCTTCGGCGAAGGTTGCGCTCTCCTGCATACTCTCAAGCGGACAGTGTAGCCGAGGGGAGCACGCGGCTCAAGCTGGTGCAAAATCGCCTCTCTCACTCCGCGATAAAGATCATCTCCGGCGTGAATGTCCGCCTCGAAGGGGCAACATTTCAGTTCCAAAACGTTACGGACCCGCAGTCCCGAATGACTGATTAGGGCCTCTACGTGTTCGCGTGATGGAAAGCGGCAGCGTGCTGTTCGTGCTCATTGTTCCGTCGAAAGCCGATAGGAAGTCTGGAACGAGATGAACTCACGTCCACGCTAGTGACCCGTAAGGTTTCGGTGATCTCTCCACCGGACAGTATTCTGAGACTTCGCCCTCCACTCGCCGACCCAATCCATGCAGGGGTTTCGAGTCTCGAACGCTGCCCTGCCCCGCGGCGTGAGATGAAGATGCATCGTCTGCAATACGGCCGTCGCATCGGCATCAGTGAGAAGGACTTGGAAAGCATGTCCGGTCATGACAATCAGGTCGAACCTCCGCTGCGACCTGTATGTCTGTGCGGAGGCCTCGACCCATTCGACCCGTTCTGCGTAAGGTTTGCTTCTCGCCACTGCGAGCATCGCCGCAGCGGCATCAACACCCGTCACCCGGTGACCCCGTTCGGCGAGAGCACAACAGAGCGTGCCGGTTCCGCAACCCAAGTCGAGGACACTACATGACTGCTGCCCGGCAAGAGAAAGATAGAAGTCGGCATCCTGCGCCAAGGGGTTCGCCAATTCGTAAATCGCTGCGATCTGTGCGTCGTGGTAGTCCATGCCGTAGTTAGCGGCCTGCTCACGAGGATTGTACCGTTGCAGCGTGATCCATTCCGGCTTTAAGGGGGCCACCTGGCGAAACTTATCTATTTCATTCACTGACCGCGGACGCCCCGCCGCATTTCTCAATGCGTGTAATCGCTGATTGCGACAGTCATGGTCGTCCTGATGTACTCAGTGTGACTCTGTGGCGTTTGCT
Source organism: uncultured Acidobacteriaceae bacterium (assembly GCA_963786095.1). Taxonomy (GTDB): domain Bacteria; phylum Acidobacteriota; class Terriglobia; order Terriglobales; family Acidobacteriaceae; genus Sulfotelmatobacter. The sequence continues at coordinate 45,044 of CAWAXV010000017.1, forward strand.
CAACATCCGCACCGGGTTTTTGCTGGCATCCGGCCGCTTGCAGTGGTGCGCAATGAATTGTTTTTGGATGTGGGTGTGTGCATCTTTGGGTAGGCCAATGGTCGCGGGATCTGCCGAGAACTCGGCATTGCAATATTCACACACGCCAAGCACCGCAAAGTTCTTCTCTCGCTTGACGATCCTGAACTTGCGTTTCGCAGCTCTGACCGAGACGAATGTTGCTCCGTCGGTATCGGAAGACGCTCGCTGACGGTCAGGGAGTTGCTCAACTTCGTTCAGGATGGACTCAAAAGCCATAGAAGGTCTTAAGAAGCAATTCGCCCTGTTCTAGGCGATTGATAGTTTCAGAGTTCTGCAGCGCGCGGTACATAGCCGCCTTCCTGGCGCGAGCCGAGCGCATCCTGCCCGGTGAGCCGAGAAGGCGGAACGTAACTCCGCCTCCTCGTGCTCAACCAGCGCAGAGAGTCTTTTACGCGGTCACGAGTTCGTGCTGCTTGAGGGTGGAGGTGACAACGTCAAAGGTGTGAACCTGGGGCGTTCCCTCGATAAATCTTGCCAGCGTCTTCAACACTTGCGGATAGGTGTTGGTGTTGTAGTTGTCGGCATCTTTCTTGTTTTCCCACATACTGATGGCGGTCACATCAACTCCGCCGGGACCTGCGAAAGTGATTTCGTCCTTAAAGCCATGCTGCTGACGCAGCAAAGGCAGAACGTCTTTTTCAAAAGATCGCGTGTAATCGGACAACATATTCGACTTCAGATGGAAAGAGATATTGCGTGCAAACATATAGGCAACCTCCTAAGGTTGTGGTCGCTAAGAGGAGAGAACTTCAGATGGGCTGACTTAGTTTCAGGAAACCTGAAAGAGGAGACGGACACATCACTCGATTGAACTGGTGCATGTAGGTGGCCCTCTGCCTCGACGCGCAAGTTGTTGCTTCCAAGACAGATTGGATGCTGCGGAGGCTGGCCGGTCGTGTACTTTTGGCGGAGAGCGAGCCAAAACGGCGACTCCGGTCGCCCGCGGATGACTCAACGATGGCGTAATAGTCGCCTTTACGCTCAAAACCCCTCAATGAGCGCAATGGCTTGGTTTCGTCAATTCTCGAATCCGCTGCGGCTGATATAGGAGCATGCGGCAAGGAATGGATCGACAAATCCTCAGTGGTTCGCTACGCGCCAGGTGGCATCCATAAACAAGCCCTCCGTGTAGATTGCGGCACCTTGTGTGCGTCCGTTCTTCAGGTAGAACCTGGCTACGCGATCGGGGCCCGCGTCGAACGCGCTGTCGCCCAGGTAGACCAGGGGCAACGACGCCCCACTCTCTTCGAATTTGACACGAATGCGGCCTTGATCTCCAAAGAGGACAGCGGTGCCTTCTGCGGATTCGAACTTTCCGCTGTAGCGATCAATGTCGGCTTCAGATAAGGGTTGCTCAGAGAGTGGCGCGGGCGAGATGTTCAGCACTGTGCGTGCGATACGGCCGGCAATGTTGAGCGCAGTGACCGTAGTGTCAGAATTGGTGAGAACCGCTATCGGTAGATCGTCGTCGGGGTAGTATTCCAGCACAGCGTTGAAACCGCCGCCGTTTCCTGTGTGTCCGAATATGCGATGCCCTTGCAAATCTCCCCGGCGAGTGCCGAGTCCGTAGTCGACCATGATGCCGTTGCTCAATACCGTGGCAGCGCGCATGAGTGCGAGCCCAGCACGACTAACAACTCGGCCCTGATTCAAGGCGGCTTGCCAGGCAGTGAGATCAGAGACGGTGGAACAAAGACCTCCTCCGGAGAATGGGGTGTTCCAAGTCGTCGGGTCCGCGTTCACGAGTCGTCCCTTTGACAAGATGTAGCCTGCGGCTCGGTTCTTCACGATGGAGCGAGCGTCACAGTAGCGGGTGGACTCCATGCCCAGAGGTTTGAAGATGTGGCTTAGCATGTAGTCGGCATAAGTTTCGCCTGTGACTTTCTCGATGATCATTCCGAGCAAATAGAAACCAGAGTTGTCATAACGCCACAGGCTCCCCGGTGGGAACAGCGGCTTTTCTCCCCGAATGATCCTGAGGAAATCCGCGTGTGTAAAGTTGATGGCCTCGATGCTTTCCGATTTTGAGCCGAGGTTCGTATAGTCGGGTATGCCGGAGGTGTGGTTCATCAGGCTTCGAACCGTCGCGCCGGAAGCGACGCCACTCATTTCGGGCACGTATTTCTCCACCGGATCGTCGAGGTTGAGTTTATGCAGTTCGGCGAGTTGAACAACGGCGGCAGAGGTTAGGTTCTTGGTGATGGAATCAACATGGTAGAGTGTCTCGGGAGTTGTCGACGTTTCGAGTTCGAGATTCGAGTTGCCATATCCCTTGCGCAGGAGGCTCTGGTTACCGCGCATGACAGCGATGGAAATTCCGGCAATGGGTCCCTGATGGAGTGCGGTATTGGCAATGTCATCGATAGCAGCCACAAACTTCCGGTCTACCTGGGAGAGAGCAAGAGTCGGAATGAGAAGGATCAAGACGAGCGAGGAGTTCGGCTTCATATTGAAAGGACTATAGCCTGTCGGTCAATGAGACGAGTAGACGATTCGCACTGCACCAACATAGTTGTTGATAAATCGCGTCTCTAACAATGTCGATTACGCTCAAAACCCCTCAATGAGCGCTACGGCATGGTTACAACAATTGACCAAACCCAAGGCGGCGCTAACCCCAGCATGGGGCAAGATGACTACCCAGCCGCCCGTTGGGAGGCGTGCTCTGACCTGAGTGGAACGCGAACATGGACAGTGGTTCCACCCATCGGCTTCGATTGAATCTCAATCGTTCCGTTCACCAGCCGAATTCGCTCCTTCATGCTTATGAGACCGAGACCTCGACCCTGCACTGCAGCCTCTACATCGAACCCCTTGCCCAAATCCCTGATCGTGAGATGAACCTCATCTGACTCTTTGTGGAGTTGCACTTCAATCCGTTTCACCCCACTGTGCTTGGCCGCATTGTGCAAAGCTTCCTGGAGAACTCGAAAGAGACAAATCCCGATTTCTTGTGGCAAAACGCTTTGCACATCATGTGTACAGTCGATCTGCATTCCCTGCCGTTCGCCGAATTCCTTGCACCAGCTTTTTATAGCCGCAACGGCACCCAGATATTCCAAATGAGAGGAGTGCAGATCATGGGATAAGGCTTGCACATCATTCGAAATCTCAGTTGTCTGTTTGCGGAGTTCCGAGACACGTTGCTGGATTTGAGACGGATCGTTTTGCAGTTGTTCAAGCTCGACTGCCAACATTGCGAGACGTTGATTGATGTCATCGTGAAGCTCTCTTGCGATCCGCGTACGTTCTTTCTCCTGTGCTGCAACCAGCTTCCGGGTCATGTCAGAGAGTGCTTCTTCAGCTAGCTTGTGATCAGTGACGTCAATGCAAGAGCCTATATAGCCAGCAAAGGAGCCGTCTTTGTGAAACCTCGGCACCCCGGTGTCGAGCATCCAGCGATACTGTCCATCGTGTCTTCGCAAACGGCATTCTTTCCTGAAAGGTTGCCGCTGATCGAATCCCCGCGAATAAATATCAAGACATTTTGCGTAGTCCTCAGGATGAGTAATTCCGGCCAGCCCATTCCGAAGATCGGTCTCCGTGAGGCCGGTGAAGTCCAGCCAAAGCTGATTGAAATAAGTAGGCTTTTTGTCCAGTCCTGACATCCAGATCATCACAGGAGCAGTATCCGCGACCAAGCGAAAGCGCGTTTCGCTCTCCTTGACCGCTTCCTCTGCCCGCCTACGTTGGGTGATGTCGATAAACGCGACCACTGCCCCGACCAGTTCTTGTCCTCGCCTTTGGGGATACGACCAATATTCAGCGGGAAAACTTGTTCCGTTCGCTCTCCACAGCACCTCGTCCTCCGAGTGGTCTCCCTCACCAGTTCGTAATACTCGGTGAACTCGACATTCCTCCGCGGGGAACAACGTCCCATCCGCACGACTGTGATGAATCAGATCATGCGTATTCTTGCCGAGCACTTCGTCCATGCGCTCATATCCCAAAGCGCGGAGGAAGGCAGGGTTGCAGAACGTGCAGCGGTGTTCGAGATCAATCCCATAAATAGCTTCGGCAGTCGAGTAGAGAAGAAGTCGATGTTTGTCCTCACTCTCGCGGAGCGCCTCTTCTGCTTGCTTCCGCTCGGTGATGTCTTGAACTGTGCCGCGGAGTCCGATGATTTGTCCGCCTTCATCTCGCACTGGCTCGCCTCGTGCAATCTCCCATTTGACGATGGACTCGGGCCGCACAACCTTCAGATCAAGCTCGTATGATGTTCCGGTTTGCAAGGCTCCCTGAACGGCGCGCTGTAGCCGTTCCCAACTTTCAGCAGCGAATAGGTGGGCATGCTCCTCGTAGGAGGGCGCGGGCAAGGTGGGATCGATGCCCATGAGGTGGTAAAGCTCCTTCGACCAAATCACTGTATCTGTCCGTGGCTCCCACCGCCAGCTTCCTACTCCTGGCAAACGCTGCGCTTCTGTCAATTCCATCTCTCTCTGCTGCAGAGCCTCTTCCGTCCTCTTGCGCTCCGTGACATCTATGTTGACGCCAATCACTCGTGAAGGTTGGGCAGATTCGTCCATAAGAACCTGCCAGTATGCAGCCAGCCAATGAACACTCCCGTCGGGCCAGACCACGCGCCATTCACCCTTCGTTGGTCGTCCCGTTTTCAACGTGGACTCAACTAAAGCCGTGAGTCTTGCCCGATCATCTTCATAAACCAAGCCTTCAAAAGCAGCGTGTGTTCCGCCAAAGCCTCCCGGCGGCAAACCGTACATTGCCTCCAGTTCCGGTGTCCAAGTATTCACTCCAGTCCGAATGTTCCAGTCAAAAGTTCCTATGCGAGCCGCTTGCTGCGCTAATCGCAGCCGCTCCTCGCTGGCGCGTAGTGCCCGTTCCGCCCGCTTGCGTTCGGTGATGTCACGAGCAATTCCTGAAACACCAACGACCCGGCTCGAAGCATCGAGTATCGGGGAAGCCGTCAGCGTTATGTCAACCGGAGCACTATCCTTTCTCCTGCGCACCGTTTCGTGATGCTTCACTGCCTCGCCGTTTATGACCTTCTTCAGGATGCCTTGCGCCTCCTGAGTGCGATCCGGGGCGCTCAGAAAAGAGATACTCTTACCGATTGCTTCACTCGCAAGGTAGCCAAAAAGCCGCTCTGCCCCTTTGTTCCAGTCCCGTAACCGTTCCACTCAGGTCAGTACCGATAATTGCATCGTCGGACGATTCGACAATCGCCGCAATCCTGACGCGAGCGTCCTCCGCTTGCCTCCGCTCCGTAACGTCAACCCCGATTCCAACGTATCCTGCAAAAGAACCATCCTCATCGAATCTCGGTACTCCGACATCGAGAATCCACCGATACTCGCCGTCGCGATACCGTAGCCGATACTCCATCCTGAATTTCTCTCGCCGATCAAAGGATTGCGTGTAGGTGTCGAGGCACCTGTGCAAATCCTCCGGGTGGACACCTTCCGCCCAACCGTTGCCAAGCTCGGATTCCAGTGATCGCCCGGTGAACTCGAGCCAAGGCTCATTGAAGTAGGTGCAGAGCTGGTCGGTTCCCGACATCCAGATCAGAACCGGAGCCGTGTCCGCCACCAAGCGAAAGCGACTTTCACTTTCGCGCAAGATTGTTTCCGACCTCTTCAGTTCTTCCGCTCGAACCCGCATAGTCGCCTCGCGAACTGCGCTGATCACGAAGGTCTCAGTCCCGATGGTTAATATCTGGGGCTGGCATCGAAGGGAATTTCGCTGGCATCGCCGCGCACAGCGAAGATTTCCGGTATTTGTATAGCACGTGTTTTCTGGATTGGCGAAAAAATTTCGCGATGATGGCGATGGCGGTCGCGACGCCTACAAGCAATAGGCACTGTAAGTTTTGACAGTTGCTTGATTCGCCAGGACGCCCTCTAAGCTGCGCCCCCCTATTGTTAACCTTTCCCTCACGAGGCCCTTGTCCCCCCTTTTTGGCGAGGGTTTTTACCAGTTGTCGCAAAATCGCCATAGCACTCATTAACCGGTGGGCGGTCTTTCAACTCGATAGGTGCGAGGGTGCTCAATGTGAGGCATGAGGTTCTGGCCGGGCGCGCCTGCAGCTAAACCTCCGGTGCGCCAGTGCACGATTCAGGCGAACCAGGCCAGTTTTCTCCTCGATATTTCCCCAGAATGCGGCCGACCAGCAGAACCAGAGGAAAGACGAGCCGCTGAATGGCTCGTGGAGGCATCATCACCGCCTGTGTGTGCCGGTGCCGCCACAACACGTGCGCCAGGTAGAAGATCGACGGTCTACCGGAGGCGCTGGCGTTGAGAACCGCAAACAACGCCTGAAGGTAGCGATCCAAGTCAACTGCCGGAACTGCCCGGCCACTTAACTCCAACAGATCTTCCCCGGCATTCCACCAATTATGAACGGCCCCCGCAGGAAAAACTGCGGTCCCCCCGACCGATACAACGATCTTCTCATTTCCAATTCGGGCACCGAGTAATCCCGCATTCACGGCCCCTTCCTCACGTTGATGGAAATGCACGTGAATCGGCGGACCGCCCATTCCTGGCGGCAACGAACCCTCGATGGTCAAAACGATTTGCCCGTCTGTGTCACGCGTTCGTCGCATACGCAAAACCTCTCCAGTGTGGCGGTTCTCCAACCTTAGAAAGTTGTCCACGATTCATCCTTTAGATACGAATCCCCTACGGCCAGTGCGGTGAGACCGTCGGGCTGGCGCGAATATTACGTGGGGCTTACCAGGCAAGTCAATGAATGCAGAGCAGTTGGATGGTCCTGAACCGATTGTTTGGCGAAACATCCGGATTACACTCAATGACCCGATAGTTGGCGTGGTTCCCATCGACGTCGATTGAGGTCGCCGGACGAATGGATATTCGGCTCGATGCCTTTAAGTCAGCGCGCGAGCGATAGATCGGAGTGTCAGACCCACGTGATCTTTTACAACTTCGCCCTTCGCAGGCGGAGGGCGTTGGTGATGACCGAGACGGAGCTGAAGCTCATGGCGGCGGCGGCGAAGATGGGGCTGAGGAGCCATCCGAAGATGGGGTAGAGGACGCCGGCGGCGATGGGAACTCCGAGGGCGTTGTAGATGAAGGCGAAGAAAAGATTCTGGCGGATGTTGCGCATGGTGGCCTGGCTGAGCTTGCGGGCGCGGAGGATTCCGGTGAGATCGCCTTTCACCAGCGTGATCCCGCCGCTTTCCATGGCAACATCGGTGCCGGTGCCCATGGCGATGCCGACGTTGGCTTGCGCGAGCGCGGGCGCGTCGTTGATGCCGTCTCCGGCCATGGCGACGACTCTTCCCTGCTGCTGGAGTTTGCGAATGACGTCTAGTTTTCCTTTGGGGAGAACTTCGGCTTCGAATTCGGTGATGCCGAGCTGTTCGGCAATCGACCTCGCAACTGCGGATGCGTCGCCTGTGAGCATAACGATGCGCAAACCCTCGGCCTGCAGCGAGCGGATCGCAGCAGGAGTCATCGGCTTGATTGCATCGACAATTTCCAGGGAACCGGCGTAATGGCCATCAATCGCGACCCCGATTTGCGTGGCGCTCGCTGGCACCACTCCATCGGGCGGCTTTGACGACGAGAAAATTCCAAGGCCGTTCAAGAAATACAGGTTGCCGACTGCAATCCTTTTTCCTTCGACGATTCCCTCAACGCCCTTGCCCAATCCGTAGGTGAAGTCGGTTCCGTTGGCAAGCTGTAAGTGTTTTTCGTCTGCAGCAGCCACGATTGCCGCCGCCATGGGATGTTCGCTGGATCTTTCCACGCTTGCGGCCAGGCGAAGAATCTCATCGGCACTCTCGGCATCTGAAGCGGAAACGCTCACTACCTTCGGCTTCCCTTCTGTAAGCGTGCCCGTCTTGTCCACAACTAGCGTGTCGATTTTTTCTAAGGTCTCGAGGGCTTCGGCGTTCTTGATTAAGACACCGGCGTGGGCGCCGCGTCCGGTGCCGACCATGATGGCCATGGGCGTGGCGAGGCCGAGTGCACACGGACAGGCGATGATGAGGACGGCGACGGCGTTGACGATGGCGTTGGCGAGGCGCGGTTGCGGGCCGATGAAGAACCACGCTACGAAGGTGATGGCGGCAATGGCGACGACCGCGGGGACGAACCACGCCGAGACACGGTCGGCTAGTTTCTGAATGGGAGCGCGGCTGCGCTGGGCTTGTCCGACGAGTTGTACGATGCGCGCGAGAAGAGTTTCGGAGCCGACGCGCTCGGCTTGCATGATGAAGGATCCGGTAGCGTTGATGGTGGCGCCGATGACTTTGCTGTTGGCTTCTTTCTCCACCGGGATCGATTCGCCGGTGATCATCGATTCGTCGACGGAACTGCGGCCTTCGAGGACGACGCCGTCGACGGGAACTTTCTCTCCGGGACGGACGCGGAGTTTGTCTCCGGGCTTGACCTGTTCGAGGGGAATGTCTTTTTCCATTACCTCGCCACCGGGGCCGTCACCCGTGAGTAGGCGCGCCATCTTCGGGCTCAAGTCGAGCAGCGCGCGGATGGCGGCGCTGGTGCGGCTGCGGGCGCGGAGTTCCATGACCTGGCCGAGAAGGACGAGCGTGGTGATGGCGGCGGCGGCTTCGAAGTAGACGTCGGGGTATCCGCCCATGCGGCGGAGGGAGTCGGGAAAGATTCGCGGGGCGACGGTCGCGACGACGCTGTAGGTGTAGGCGACCCCAGTCCCGAGGCCAATCAGCGTGAACATGTTAGGGCTACGGTTGATGAGCGACGTCCAGAAGCGCTGGAAGAATGGGAGTCCACACCAGAGGACAACGGGAGTGGCGAAGACAAACTCAACCCAAGGCAGGTTGATGTGAATGTTGTTGAGATCGAGATTTATCGACAGCTTGAAACCCAGCATCGCTCCCATGGCGATCACCAGAAGCGGCGCGGTCAGAGCGACGCCGACCCAGAAACGGCGCGTCATGTCGCGGAGTTCGGGATTTTCTTCTTGCGTCGCGGTGACGGTGCGCGGTTCGTGAGCCATGCCACAGATGGGGCACGATCCGGGCCCGGGGCGCACGATCTGGGGATGCATGGGGCACGTGTATTCAGTGCGAGTGGCGGCGAGGGGGACGTCAGGTTCGAGGGCCATGCCGCAGGAGGGACAGGCTCCCGGCTTGGGCTCGTGGACTTCGGGGCACATGGGGCAGACGAAAGAACGGACCTGGGGCTTTGGACCTCGGATTTCGGGCTTCTGAGTTGCCGGGAGTTTTGGAATGCCGAGGGTGACGAGTCCTGAGGGCTTGTTCAGGTATTGCGCGGGGTCGGTCTTGAATTTCTCAGCGCAGCCGGCGCAGCAGAAGTAGTAATTTTTTCCGCCGTGTTCGTGAGCGTGTTTGGCGGTGGCGGGATTGACGTTCATCCCACAGACGGGGTCGCGGTCGAGAGTCGAAGAGGTTGGGGAGTTCATTGGGTGTAGCGCACAGCAACGTGCCGTCCCTGCAGGACTCTATTCCTTTTTACTGAGAGCACTCGGCGCTTCCCGGTCGGGCTTTCAAATTCCGCCGCTTTCCGGTTGCGGCTGTCTACGGGCGAGGCATCTGCTCCTGGGAGGAGAGAAGCAGGTTCCTCACGAGATAGTGCCGCGCTTCGGATTGACGAATCGGAATTCATAGGGGCTTGCGAGGCGCAAGCAATCCTGCGATAACCTGTGCTGTTTGATGGGGGATGCACTATATTGGATTCATCCGGCGGTTCGGCCGGGACTCCAAGATCATCATACCGAAGGGTTTGGACGAATGACTTATCTCGATGTGGTTTTCAACTATGAATCGCAACCGGGCGAGCATGAGTTGCAGGCGATTGACGGCATGCGCGAAGTGTACGGCATACGGCGAGTGCAGTTTAACGAGAAAGAGCGGACGGTGCGGGTTGAATTCGATGCGTCGCGCATGAAGCAGGACGCGGTGGCGAAATTGTTACGGCAGGCGGGGATCGATATAAGGGATGCGGTGGCACTCGCCTAAGAGGACCAATGGGCTAAAGCCCGAGGACCTTAGTTGGAACGCTTCTCACGGCCCTCGCCTTTCAAAGGGCCGCTCTTCCATGGGTTATTCCAGCCCATCCTAATTTTTGAAAGCGTTTATTTCGGATGCCTTGCGCGGCCGAGGGCGCGGCACCACATTCAGGTGGGCCGTACCCAGGCAAAGAATTTGAACAGGATGTAAGAAAAGACGGGGGAGGGCTAGTTTTGGGGAAGAAAAGCAAGGGGTGCTCACAGAAAACCTCTGGCCGAAGTTATTCTCTGAAGCACCCCGTTGCGCGCCACTTCGTCTGTTCTCTACTAGAGCAAGTGGCGTGCCGTCCGCAAAGCACTCAAAATAAACGCGGAGGAGTTCCGCCGCTTTGTAGGAATTGCGCGGGTGCGGGAAAGATTTACTTCGGTGGTTGAAGGCACGGACGGGGCCAGAGTGCTGTTGAAAAGGGCCGGCTCGGAATTTTTCATCGACCGATAGCTAGAGGCGAACGAGACGTACGCCAAACCGATGAGCCAGCACGACCTGCAGCGCAATATGAGTATTGACAGGCCGTCGCGTTTTTGTCATTTTTTTTATTAACTCCTCATCGTTTACGGGGTGCTGCATGTACGAGGTGCTGCGATGGACCTTGCGAATAATGAGCGCATCGGGAAACTCAACGAGCAGATTCAAGTCGAGAAGGACTCCCACCAACTCACGCTCCTGGTTGAAGAGTTGACGCGCCTCTTAGACGAGGAGGCGGCCTCGAAGAAGGTGCAGTCGACCAACGGCGAATCGCCGGAGCCCTTTCAGGCTGCGTCGTAGTCAGCAACGATGAACCTTGTTCGGGGTGCCTGAGGTACCGCAGACGACTTCGCGGAGTCCTGTCATCCCGTCGTGTATAATTTTCGAAAAAGAAGCGCCCTTAGCTCAGCTGGATAGAGCGTCTGGCTACGAACCAGAAGGTCGGGAGTTCGAATCTCTCAGGGCGCACCATATACTTCATTCGCAAGACTTAACCACGGTTCCCTCCTGATGCTTCCTGAGATATGCTTTCTGGCACAGATTGGGAGGGCTTCATGTCCAGTCGATCGGTTGTCACTCTTCTCCTCTTGGCCCTGATCACTATTTCTTCATCGCTCACAGCTCAGAGTGTCACCGACACGTCTGGCCGTACGCGGTATTTTCCGGACACGACCGACGGGATTCATCTGGAGATGGTTTTCAACTACAACGTGACCCGTCCCAAGACTGAGGCGGGAGTCGTCGATATGGTTTGGGGATCAAATTACGCGCGGCAGCCCGCGGGTGTGTACAACACGGCGTACATCCCTTACTCGGTGGACAATTTCACCAATGCGGTGGAGTGGTACCAGACCAACCATCCGGACTGGCTGGAATATTTGTGCGATGAGAAGACGCTGGCGTTTGAGTTCGGGACGACAACTCTGGCGCCGCTTGATTTTGCGAATCCAGCGGTGCGGGCGTATCAGTGGGCGAATTGGGTGGATGCGTCCCTGGGGCAAGGCTTCGGCGGGATCGCCGTCGACACGATGGCACTGACCAACGACTGGCAACGCTGCGGACACTTCGACACTGCGGGCGCGTGGGTGCAGCAGTACACGGGGCAATCGAATGATCCGGCGTTTCAGCATGACGTTCTGAATTGGGAGGCGGCGACGTACCAGCACACCCATGCCTACTCGGAGACGGCGACGATGCAAGTCAACGTTACGTATCAGTTCGGGGAACCGAAGGCTGCGAATCTGAAGTTGATGAGCACGACCGATTTGTTGTTTGACGAACGTGGTTTCACTAACTTTGGTACGGCTTGGCGCCATGTGACGACGCCTTCCGAGTGGCAGTCCATTGTGGATGCGATCGAGTACGTGGAGTCCAAGGGACTGTGCTACATGACCAACGGTGAGGAACCGCAGGCGGCAACGGCCATTGGTCAGGCGGAGCGGCTCTGGGTGTTGGCGAACTATCTTCTGATAAAGAACAACTGCTCGTATGTCTACATGACGGGACAACAGGCGTACGGAAGCCTGGTGGTGTTTCCGGAGTACTCAGTGCCGATCGGGCATGCGACGGGTGCGATGCACCGGACGCAGGGAGTGTGGGAGAGAGAGTTCTCGGGCGGACTGGCGCTGGTGAATCCTTACAATGAGAGTGCGACAGTTACGCTGCCCCCGGAAAACTATGTGGATGTGAATGGGAACCCCGTCGGCGCGACGGTGACGATGGGGCAGCAGACGGGGATGGTTTTGTTAAGGGTTCACTAGGAAACTCCCGATGTGCGCTTACCTTCGTGCCTTGGCAGGTTCCGGGCGCGTGCGAGGGGAAGGATGTTTCTGCTAATCTCGATTCAGCCCTGTTGTCCTCTGTTGTTCGGCCTGTCAAACCTGTAAGTTCTCAAAGCGGTTGTTCTGCAAATCTGTGCTATCGAAAATCGCGGGGCCGAAGGGTTTCCTCGGGTATCAGGTTAAGCGCGCCATGTCGAAGGCAAGCCAGCAGCAAGATGTGACTGTGTTGTCCGCGGCCAAGCACGGACTGGTGTATCTGACCGCCAATGATTGGACGCTGATCGCGGATAAAGCCTCCCGGATACAGTTCAAGGCAGGCGATTCGATCGTTCAAAAAGGCAGGCGCACGCACGGCGTGTATCTCCTGCTGAAGGGGACGGCATCGGTGGAGATTTCGACGCAGGGAAAATCTCCGGCAATCGGGCCGGGCGAGGTGTGCGGAGAGATTTCGTTTATCGACGAATTGCCGGCCACGGCAAACGTAGTGGCGCACGAAGCGGTGGAGGCGTACTACCTGGACCGTCCAACGCTGCAGTCTCTGTTTGAATTGTTTCCGCATCTCGGGTCGAGATTTTACCGGTCGCTGGCGTCGAGCTTGTCGCGGCGACTACGGGAATTGATTGGGCCCGGCAACGAGCCCAAGGCTGAGCCCGCCAAGCAAGTTGCGAAGAAGCAATAGCGACTGCACGCCATCTGCTCCCGCCTGTGCTAGCCTACGAAATACTTCCCTGTCGGGCGTGAAACGGGCCGGATGGGAGATTACCTCGCGCCCACTTAGCATGGTCGATTCCGGCAACTTACGATTGGCCTTGCTCTCGGCCGCAGTGCTTGGCTTCCGCCACGGTCTGGACTACGACCACATTGCGGCAATCACCGACATCAGCAGCGTGCAAGCGAAGGCTCGTGACGCGATGCGTTACGGATTGCTCTATGTTGGCGGACATGCCACCACGGTCGCTGTGCTGGGGGCGCTGGCCGTGGCGTTTCGCGTATCGTTGCCTGCCGCAAGTGACCGCTGGGCGGAACGACTGGTAGGTATCACGCTGCTTACGCTGGGAATTTATGTGCTGGGAACATTCTTTCGTCCGTCGACACACAGCCACGCACGTCCGCGCACACGAATTACTTTGCTGATCAACGGCATGCTTTGGATTTACTGGCGATTGAGCCGGATTTTTGGCGGGACCAGAGTGGAAGCGCCCCAGGTATTCAAGGACGGATACGGAACATCGTCCACATTTCTGGTGGGAGTGATTCACGGGCTGGGTGCGGAAACGCCGACACAGTTGCTGCTGTTTCTGCTGGCTGCGAATCTGGGTGGAACGGCAGCCGGGCTGCTGGGATTGCTGATGTTCATTGCCGGCTTGCTGGTGATGAATACGCTGATGTGCGGCGTGGCTGCAGGATTGTTCTCCGCAGATAAGCTACTGCCGTGGTTAGTGCGGGCGGGTGAACGGCAAAATTTATTTTCGCGCGCGCTGACCTCCGGGTTCACGGTGATCAGCGCAAATGCGATGCGTGGGCTGACGTTGCTGACCTCCGCCTATAGCATTGTTGTGGGAACGATCTTCTTGCTGGGAGCGGCGGACAAGCTGCCATCGCTGACGGGGTAGTGGTGAAGGGCTGGTTGCGGTGTGGCTTCGGATCCAAAAATTCTGGCCCTTAAATTAAGGAGCGCCCCAGACTCTTGCGAGTCACGGGACGCCCGAACAGCCCTCCCCCAGAACTGCTCACCGCATAAGCTACATGGAGCGGGAGCTTTTGAGAACGCCACTTTCGTGCCATAGGGACGGCACGAGATGGCTACATTACTTTCGTTAGAGTGGAGTTAAACTTTAGTTCGAGACGGAGAATTCGGGGACCGGATAAGTCGCAAAACGGTGATTCAAGTGTGCACCAGTTTGCACTTCAAGATTTCGTCCGATACCTGGTTTTCTGTGTAACTATTGTATTTGCAATAAATTACGGTTACTGGAACTTTGGTACTCAGGGTGCACTGTATTAGGTACCGGGATTCTGTGTGGAGTTCCGCTTAGGGCATTTGCCCTTGTCCAAGTTAAAAGAAAAGTGAGCAAAGACTTCAGGAGGAAGCTTTATGAAGCGGATGTTATGGATGGTTCTGCTAGCCTTAGCCCTGCCGATGATGGCGTTCGCCGACAATTCTGTCGACTTCACCAATAGCTCCGGCACGTTGTCGGGCAGCAGTGCGGGATTAAGCCTCAGTGGCTCTGAGCTGATCGCCGTTAACGGTCTTAATGGAATGGGCCTGATAACTGGCGATCTAGGGACTCTGAGCTTCTCAACTGGCGGTCTGACCGGCGGAAACCTGCAGATGGGCGCAACATTTGCAGCCGGTGGAACCTTCCAGATCATGGGAAACGGAACGAACGGTGTTCCGAATGGCGTCATCTTCAACGGCACCTTTGATGGACCAGTAACTTGGACCCTGATCACGTTGGCGAATGGTACCCATAACTACACCTTGACCGGTTCGGTGACCGGTACCTGGTACAACGGCGCGACGGTGTTCGGTGCGACCGTGCAGTTGACGATTAACACCGGTAAGGGCTTCTTCAATGGCCAGACCACAATCTCCAGTGGCGATACCAACATCAATGTCACGGTTCCAGAGCCGGGTACGCTCGGGCTTCTCGGAACGGGCCTGGTGGGTCTCGCTGGCGTGCTGCGCCGGAAGCTGAAGGCATAAATCCGCTTTAACTTTCTCTAAGAAAGGCTTCGCCGAAAGGCGAGGCCTTTTTTATTTTTCCAGCAGGAGCGAAGGCCCCATTACTCAGGTAATCGGGCTGAGGGGATTACCGTTGACCCATCGAGCATGCCTCCTTAAATTGCCAACAGGGGGTTGTATGAAAGATATTCATGAGGTCCTGCGGCAAAAGCAGGCGAAATACGCCCAACTCGGCAAGCAGATCGAAATGTTGCAGCAGGCAGCGGAGAAGCTACGCGAAGTAGCGCCGTTGCTGGCTGAGAACGACGACGAAGACAACGCCGTGTTGGCGGAAGTGGACGACGCGACCGGACAATCGGACGCCATGGCAGCGAAGGCTGGGGCAAGTTCCGGCTCAGCATCCGCATCGAAAGCGGCGCGGCCCGCAGCGCCCCGCTGGCCCTAATCTCGCAGGGTACGGACGAGCGATTTACTTATGACTCTTCAGGCATTGCTGGTTTCGAGTGACGATTCCGCCGCGGAAGTATTGGGCAGAGTGCTGCCCACGCTTGGCGTTGCCATGGACCGCTCAAGCGATCCGGAAACCACGATGGCCCGAATTCAGCAGCAGAAGTTCGACGCGCTGATCGTGGACTATGACGATGCCAAGGCGGCGGATGATGTGCTGGAACTGGTGCGGCGCCTGGGCTCCGGCCCTGTGACGGTCGCGCTCGTAGGCGATCCGTCGAAGGTACGCGACATCCTGACAGGCGGCGCGCACTTCGTGCTGCACAAACCGGTTTCGGAGGAAGCTGCGAAGGCAGGCTTGCGTCCGGCAGCGGCGTTGTTGAGCCGTGAGCGGCGGCGGGCATTCCGGGTTCCGGTGCAGGCTCCAGTTGAGATCACGCTGCCGGATGAGCGCAAGCTTGACGGCATTCTTCTGGACTTGAGCGAGACCGGCATGGATGTGCTCACGGCGGAGGCGCAAGTTCCGGGATCGCTGCTGGCCTTCCATTTCGCACTGCCGGATGGGGCTTTGGAAGTACAGGCGCACGGGCAGGTAGCGTGGGCAAATCCGAACGGACAAACGGGCGTTCATTTCCTGGACGTTCCGGAAACGTATGTCGGAAGTACTGAAAACCTGGCTGAAGGCCGCGGCTACCACAGCGGGGGCAGCGCCGAATGAAAATGTTCCGCATTGCAAGTTGAGCGATCTGAGCCTGGGCGGGTGTTATGTGGAAACCGATGCGCCGTTTCCGGAGCGGGCGCTGGTCGATCTCTGTCTGAAGACCGGCGAGATGGAAGTGCATACCGAGGGCATGGTGCGGGTGGCGCATCCCGGTCACGGCATGGGAGTGGAGTTCCCTTCCCGCACTGAAGAACAGCGTGCGCAAGTAGGCAATCTCATTGGGTTCCTGCGCAACGCCCCGGAAGCGATGCTAGAGCTGATAATTTCTCCGCGAGCACTGGTCGCAGACTTGACCCAGTTTGAACACGCCGATCAGCCTTTGACGGACGCGGCTGACGAACTGGAAGATCCATTGCTCGAACTGCTGCGGCGTGGTACCTCATTGCAGCAGGATGATTTCCTTGCGGAATTGCGACACCAGCGCAGCCCTGAAGATGTAGCTTCCGTCTAAAACTTACCCTCACTTTCATTGCATCTGATTCGAAGCGCTCGCATTCCGTGCGGGCGTTTGTCTTTTGGACAAAAGCCTCCCGGAGCAGGTTGTGAGCAGGAGTTTATAAATTGGAGGGTTGCAGGTTGGCAGGCAGGCGAGAGCGAACGTGAGAGCGAGAGGCTTCGGCGGCAGAAGAGTTTTGAAGAATTGAAGAACCCGAACCCCGTCTCTGGCGCGGGTCCCTCAACTCTTCATGGTCTGTTCCACCCCATTGCGAGTACGGTAGACGATCTGCATTGCGCGATGGTTTCAGCAATATTAAATCTGGGTTAAATGTAGACTTGTTGCGGATTGGTGTGGAACGGAGACGAGCCTGGGAACGATTGGCAAGACGAATTCGATTCGTGCAGCGACTGGAGCGGGGTCGTCGCTGTTGTGGGCGCCATTGCTCGCGATCTCGGCGACTGCATTTGCGGTGGAAATTCCTTTCTTCTTTTTTGGAGCGCCTTCCGGGCACGATGTTGAGTTTCATCTTTATTCCTGGCTGGAAGTTCTGGCGCAGTGGAAGCAGGGGATAGTTTTTCCGCGCTGGGCCTCGCTGGCGCACTTCGCGTATGGCGAGCCCCGGTTTGTGTTCTATCCGCCTGCGTCGTGGACACTGGGAGCTCTGCTGAGTGCGGTGGTTCCGTGGACGGTGGCGGCGAGCGTGTACATCTGGGTCGTGCTGGTTCTGGCGGGGATGTCGATGTTTGTCCTGGCGCGGCGGTGGCTTGATCGGCGAGATGCAATCTTCGCGGCCGTGCTGTATGCGGCGAATCCGTATCATCTGGTCATCGTTTACTGGCGTAGCGCCTTTGCCGAGTTGCTGGCAAGTTGCCTGGTGCCGCTGCTGGTGCTGTTGGTGCTGAAGGCGGTGGACGACGGATGGCGAGTGTTTGCTCCGCTGGGGC
Source organism: uncultured Acidobacteriaceae bacterium (assembly GCA_963786095.1). Taxonomy (GTDB): domain Bacteria; phylum Acidobacteriota; class Terriglobia; order Terriglobales; family Acidobacteriaceae; genus Sulfotelmatobacter. Next base: position 62,600 of record CAWAXV010000017.1, read on the forward strand.
TGGTGCTGGCGGCGGCGTGGCTGACGAATGCTCCGGCGGCGGTGATGATTCACTACTCGCTGGCGCTGCTGGTGGTGTTGCTGGCGTGGCAGCAGCGGTCGAGTCGGATCTTGTTTGTGGCTGCTGGTGCAGTTGGGTTGGGGGCCTGTTTGGCAGCGTTTTATTTGTTCCCGGCGATCTACGAGCAAAGGTGGGTGAACATTGCAGAGGCGGTTTCGCAGGGATCGCGGCCGGCTGATAATTTTCTGTTTATCCACACCACCGATGTGGATCACGATGCATTCAACCGGATGATCTCTTGGGTTGCGCTGCTCGAGATGATTGTGGTCGCGGTAGGGGCAGGGCTCGCCTGGCGCTGGCGGGGGAAGAATCGCTCCATCTGGAATAGCTTTGTTGCGTGGGCGATCGCTTGCAGCGTGCTGATGTTTTCGGTGACTGCTGTGCTGTGGCGAATTCTGCCCAAGTTGGAGTTCATGCAGTTTCCGTGGCGATGGCTGTTGTGCTTGAGCATGATCTTCGCGATCTTCGTTGCCGTGGGAATGCGGCGCTGGTGGATGCGCGGAGCAGTCGTTGTAGTCGCAATTGTGGTGATCGGGATGGCGTGGCAGCGCGTGCAGACTCCGTGGTGGGACAACGCCGGCGATCTGCGCGAGATGCAGGACAACATGTACACGGGTGCGGGTTACGAGGGCACCGACGAATACACTCCGGTAGGAGCTGATCCTGCAGCGATCGATAAAGATGCGCGGAAGGTTACGGTTGACGGGCCGGCGCGTGCGGCGATCCGAGTGGTGAAGTGGACTGCGGAGTCGAAGTCGTTTACGGCGGAGATGTCGGCGGCGGACCAGTTGGCGGTGCGGTTGTTCCGGTATCCGGCGTGGCGGGTGGAAGTGAATGGGCGCGTGGTGGAGACGAGAGCAGGCGCAGGATCGGGGCAGATGCTGGTTCCGGTGGAGGCTGGGGCGAATCGGGTGGAGATTTATTTCGTGCGCACGTGGGATCGGGCGGCGGGAGGATGGATCTCGATTATGAGTGCGTTGGGGTTGAGCTTGTGGAGTGTGGGGCGGCGACGATCACGGAATCGTGTCGTGGTCTGACATCTGACATCAATGCGACGAATTTTGATTGCGACTTCGAATCCCGGGAAGCTGCGCGACTTTGCGGGAGCGGCCGTGGCACATGGGATTGAGATCGCGGGCATTCCCGGGTTCGCTTCCCTGCCGCTGGTCGTTGAAGACGGGCTCACGTTTGAGGAGAATGCGCGCAAGAAGGCGGAACAATATAGCGTTAACGCGCCCGGGGAGATTGTGGTGGCCGACGACTCGGGGCTAGAAGTGGATGCGTTGAACGGGGCGCCGGGCGTGCATTCGGCGCGCTACGCGGCGGACCAGCCGCATTTGGCTGACGAGAACACGGACGATGAAGCCAACAATGCGCGGGTGCTGCGCGAATTAAGGCACGTTGCGCCCGAGAAGCGTACGGGGAGATTTGTTTGTGTGCTGGCCGCCGCCCGCGACGGAAAGACCCTGGCCACGTTTCGCGGGACGGCCGAGGGGATGATTCTCGATGCCCCTCGCGGTGCGGGCGGGTTCGGGTATGATCCGCTTTTCTATTTTCCGCAGATTGGGAAGACATTTGCGGAACTTTCGGCCGAGGAGAAGGCGAAGTATAGTCATCGGGGCGCGGCGTTTCGGACGTTACTGGAGTGGTGCGATGCAAAATCACCGACTTGAACTCGAGAGTGTAGCCAAGGTCGTGCATGCATTGCTCCATACGGCGGCGAAAATCATGTGGAGATCCATGTTAAGAATCGCTGGTCTTTGTGCCTTAGCTGCGTTGAGTTGCAGCCTTCAGGCACAGACGTCAACTAATCCACCCACAGAATCAGAACTGGCGGAGATCGCGGCCAGAGGTCGTGCTTTGGTTGGATACGATGCTGCAGCTTGGCACGCGAGCGATGCAGTCTCGGCCCTCAAACCGGACACGAGTGCAGTTCAGCGCTACATAGCGCGAAAAACGGACGCTGGCTGGGCCGTCGCGTGGGGACGGTTCAACGAAGCTCGGACCAGATTCCTCATCACATACGAGGCGCGGCAAGAGGACTCGTCCAATGAGTACTCCGTGATCAAACACGATCCTGCCACCGAGGACGAAGATTTCTACTTCCACGCCGCATTGGCGCATGAATTGTGCTTGAAAGACTTTTTTCGCGAGGGAAAACCGTCGCGCCCTTACAACATCTCCGTACTTCCACGGACTGGCGGACAGTGGTACGTCTACGCCATTCCCGCTCAGACGGACTTGGACGTGCTCCCCTACGGGGGCGATGTGCGCTACACCGTTTCTGCTGATGGAACCACCATCCTCGAAAAGCGCCAGATGCATAAGACGGTCTTGGAGGAGCATCTTGGGAAAGAAACCCAACTTGGCTTTCATACTCATATATTGAGCGACATTCCAGAGGATAGTGACGTGTTCTACGCGTCGACGCGTAAGGCCGCTCGCGGCGAGTGGATCGTGACGAAAAACTACTTCTACGCGATCGATGTAAGCGATTCGCTAAAGTATCTGGGGCCAACCGTGGACGTTGTACAACTTCTGCGTGATGGGAAGATAACGATCGAGGAGCCCTACAAATCGATGGCGCTATCGTCGACGGAGAGGTTGCTGAAGGATGTGTCCTCGGGGAGTCCACTGGAAGCATCCACGTATTTCTCCGGAGCCCGCTGTACCGACAAGACGCTGTGGTTGAAGTTCAGCGCAACACTCCACAATGTTGGAGAAAAGAAAATCATTTTGTATAGGGATCCGCTGCGAAACTCGCAAACGCGCTTTGGCGGCTCCGCAAGTGCCATACTTTCAGGAAATTACGAAAAGCTGGCATTCTTCAGTCCCGAGAAAGTCGACTTCTCGAACGACAGTTCGTACATTTCGCTTGCGCCTGGCATGGTCTACAACCACGAGCAGGAATATCCGATGCTCGGCATTGATATGAAGGGTAAGGCGGCTGTGCAGTTCCTTTTCTTCTCTTGGCCTGTGGGAGAAGAGAAACAGATTGAAACCCAGCGGAGGCGACTGGAGAGCACAGGATACGTGTACGCAGATTCGATTGCGGCCGCGCCAATCGCGCTGTCGATCGACCCTGGGCTGCTGAAACAGTGTCCGCCCTCTGGTAGGTCGTCCATGTGGGCACGCCTTCCTTGACTTCACTTCTCCTCGCACCCGATAATAAAAAGTTATTTTCTCATCGCTGAACTCATAAGGAGCGTTTCGTGGCGTCAGCCAGTTCTCCTGCTCCCGTTGTATCGCATGGGGTAGCTCCTTGCGTGCTGGTCAGGGATATTCGTTCGTTCTGCGGCGGCTGCATTCCCTCTCGGGGATCGTTCCGGTCGGCGCGTTTCTGTTCGAACACATTCTGATTTCGAACTCGACCGCGATCGGGCTCAACGGCCCATCGGCCTATGCCCGCCAGGTCAGTTTTCTGGCGAATCTGCCGCTGGTGTTCTTCCTCGAGTTGTTCGGGATCTGGCTGCCGATCGCGTTTCACGCGCTCTACGGTTTCTACATCTGGTATCGCGGCGACGGCAATACTGTCGCCTATCCGTGGAGCGGCAACTGGATGTACACCGCGCAGCGCTGGACGGGCGGCATCGCTTTCGTCTACATCGTGTGGCACACCTACACGATGCGGTTCACGGGCGTCGATCTGCATGACAATCCGATGGCGTCGTTCGGCAAGGTGCAGGGTGAAGTGCTGCACACGGGCTTGTTCCTGTTCTATGTGATCGGGCTGATCGCGGCGTCGTGGCACTTTGCGTATGGCATCTGGCTGTTCGCGGCGAAGTGGGGCATCGTTTCGGGCGACAAAGCGCAGAAGCGGCTCCTGGCCGTGTGCCTGGCATTGTTCTTCGTTACTGAGTGGCGTCGGGATTGGCCAGCCTCACCTCGTTCCGGTCCCATCCGCAGCAATCTACGGAGGGTGTGACGATGACGCAAAACGAGCAATCTACAAAACCAGCAACCCACAGAAAGTAGATAGAGAGCGATGGCGACTCCCAAAATTATTGTCGTAGGCGGCGGACTCGCTGGACTGTCGGCCGTGATCAAGATCGCGGAGATGGGCGGCGAGGTCGATCTGTTCTCGATCGTTCCGGTGAAGCGTTCGCACTCGGTGTGCGCGCAGGGCGGCATCAACGCGGCGAAGAATCTGAAGGGCGAGGGCGATTCGACCTGGAAGCACTTTGACGACACGGTTTATGGCGGCGACTTCCTGGGCAACCAGCCTCCGATTAAAGACATGTGCGAGGCGGCGCCGGGGATCATCGATCTGCTCGACCGCATGGGCGTGCCGTTCAATCGCACGCCCGAAGGGTTGCTCGATTTTCGCCGCTTCGGCGGGACGTTGTACAACCGCACCGCGTTTGCCGGCGCGACTACCGGGCAGCAGTTGCTTTATGCGCTCGATGAGCAAGTGCGGCGGTATGAGTCCGAAGGCAAAGTAAAGAAGTACGAGCACTGGGAGTTTCTTGTCGGCGGTGCTCGACGGAAACCGCGTTTGCCGCGGCATTTGCGCCATGGACTTGCGGTCGATGGAAGTGCGCACGTTCCCTGCCGACGCGATCATCATTGCGACCGGCGGAATTGGCGCGATCTTTGGCAAGTCGACGAATTCGGTCGTGTGTACGGGTTCGGCGCAGTCGGCGCTGTATCAGCAGGGGTGCTATTACGCAAATGGCGAGTTCATTCAGGTTCATCCGACGTCGATTCCCGGCGAAGACAAGCTGCGGCTGATGTCGGAGTCGGCGCGCGGCGAGGGCGGACGCGTATGGGTGCCGAAGACAGCCGGCGACAAGCGCGATCCGAAGTCGATTCCGCAGAATGAGCGCTGGTACTTCCTCGAAGAGTGGTATCCGAAGTACGGGAATCTGGTGCCGCGCGACGTGGCGACGCGGGCGATTTTCAAGGTCGTGTACGAGCACAACCTCGGCATTGACGGCAAGCCGATGGTCTATCTCGACCTGACGCACATCGACCGCAAGATTCTCGACAAGAAGCTGGAAGGGATTCTCGAGATCTACGAGAAGTTTGTGGGCGACGATCCGCGCGATACGCCGATGAAGATTTTCCCCGGCATGCACTACACCATGGGCGGGCTGTGGGTGGACTTCAAGCAGGCGACGAATATTCCCGGAGTGTTCGCGGCGGGCGAGTGCGAGTATCAGTATCACGGGGCGAACCGGCTGGGCGCGAATTCGCTGGTGTCGTGCATCTACGGCGGAGGCATTGCCGGGCCGAATGCGGTGAAGTATGCGCGCGGACTGCAGGCGCTTCCTTCGGGAAACGGGTGCTTCGAGGCCGAGAAGAAGCGGCAGGAAGAGAGCAACGCCGCTGCTGATGAACAATGAGGGGACGGAGAATCCGGTCAAGCTGTGGCGCGAACTGGGCGAGTTGATGACCAAGGATTGCACCGTCATCCGCTACAACAAGAACCTGCAGCAGACCGATGCCAAGCTGGTCGAGATGCTGGAGCGCTATCGCAAGATCAATCTGAGCGACAAAACGCAGTGGGCGAACACGACGGTGGTGTTTGCGCGGCAGCTTTACAACATGCTGCAGTTGGCGCGGGTGATCGCGCAGGGCGCGGGCATGCGGGATGAATCGCGCGGGGCGCACTACAAGCCGGATTTCCCCGAGCGCGACGACAAGAACTGGCTGAAGACGACGAAGGCGTATTTCGCGCCGGATGCGGATGAGCCGAAGTTTGAGTTCGAGCCGGTGGATACGTCGCTGATTCCGCCGCGGCCGAGGAAGTACTGAGTGTGGACCAAGACATCTAACGACAAGAGCGGATTATCGACGAACGCAGTCACCGCGTCTCTAATGATGCTTGTTTCATCCGCGGGTTTATTCTTCGTCGGGCTGCACCGAATTCAGAACCACCAGGACTACGGATGGTTTGCCTGCGTCGTCAGCGTCTTGACGTTCGCACTCCCTTTTTATCGTCTGGCGAAGTTTGAAATTGCCGCTCATCGAAAGAAATAATTAACGACAGAAATATCATGGCTGATAAAACCGTCATCATCAAGATCAAGCGTCAGGCCACTCCCACCTCCAAGGCGCACTGGGAGGAGTTCTCAGTTCCCTACCGGCCGAACATGAACGTGATTTCGGCGCTCATGGACATTGCCGCCGATCCGGTCACGAACGACGGCAAGGCGACCACGCCCATCACTTACGACTCGAATTGCCTGGAAGAGGTCTGCGGATCGTGCGCCATGCTGATCAACGGCAAGGCGCGCATGGCTTGCTCGGCGCTGATCGACCAACTCGAGCAGCCGATCCGGCTGGAGCCATTTTCCAAGTTCCCGGTGGTGCGCGATCTCGCCACCGACCGCAACGTGATCTTTGAGAATCTCAAGGCGGTGAAGGCATGGGTTCCGATTGATGGCACGTACGATCTGGGCTCGGGGCCGCGCATGACGGCCGAGGACCAGGAAGCGGCGTATCCGCTGTCGCGCTGCATTTCGTGCTGCTGCTGCATGGAGGCCTGCCCGCAGTTCAACGAAGATACCGACTTTGTGGGCGCGGCGACCATCTCGCAGGTGCGGCTGTTCAATACTCATCCCACGGGCAAGGCGCTGAAGCGCGAACGTCTGGCCGCGCTGATGGGTGATGGCGGCATTCAGGAATGCGGCTACGCTCAGAACTGCGTGGAGGTTTGCCCAAAGGACATTCCGCTGACCAAGTCCATCTCCGAGGTGGGCGGACAGGTCATGAAACAGGCCCTGGGTGACCTTTTGCGGCGCTGATTTTTGTCACTTTTCCGGAAAACGACCACAACCGGGTTCGCCCAATCAACATCCAAATCGCGCCAAGTTGTAGCAGGCTGAGCACATAAGAATGCCCTTGTGTGCGGTCAGGAGTGGCCCGTCATTTGCCGATAGAAGAGCAGGGCCGCTTCGATTCGCGGACCTGGTAACCAATCAGTTTGGGTACGCACGTAACGGGCTGCAGGCGGTCTTTGATTGGACCGCTTGACAGCATGGCTTAGAATAGCCGCTACTCGCGTGCAAGTGTGCTGGCAGACACCATTGCCTGCACACGACACGAGGATATTTTGTGAGACGCATCATTCGCTTCCAATTCGTGGCAGTCTGCTTGGCGCTGGTATGCGGCCTGCTTTCGGGAACCGCGTTTGCCGTGCACCCCGTAACCGCGCACCGCACGTCTCACCGCAAGCATTTCCGCTGGCTGCGATGGAATCCGATGTTCCGGCCGTCGCACGAATCGCTGCTGATTCAGAATGCCGAGATCAACCGGCTCGAACTGCCGCGAATCCAGGATGAAACCGAACTGGAAGCGTTGAAGGCAGATGGTTCGCTGCTGCCGATCCGCGCGAGCGAATCCTTGAAAATCGAACCGAGCCTTGATCCTTCGCGGCGCTTTTGCCGTCCGTGGACGCGCGACTTTGTCGAAGATCTCAGCCAGGCCTATTACAACCGCTTCCACCAGCAGATTCAGGTGAACTCAGCGGTGCGCACCGTGAAGGTGCAAAAGAAGCTTCGGCGGCACAATCGCAATGCGGCTCCGGCCGACGGCGATACGGCTTCCTCGCATCTGGCGGGCGTGACCGTAGATCTGCAACGCCGCGGCATGAGCAAAGATCAGATTCGCTGGATGGAGCACTACCTGTTCTACATGAAGGCGCTCGGCCTGGTGGAACCGGAAGAAGAACGGCGTCACTGGTGCTTCCACATCATGGTCAGCGGACTTTATTCCGACTGGCGCGAAACCCAGACGATCATTCCGATGGAACACCCTGACACCACTGCACCGGCGACTCAGGTGGCGATGGGGGCTGGCGGCAAGTAGGCTACTTCAGGTTTCAAGGTTTCAGAGTTTCAAGGTCTACCCCTCCGTTCACTTTCTGGCAATTCCAGTTACACTTCCCTTCTGATGATTGTTTTGATGGCAGGACTCCCCGGCACTGGCAAGAGCACGCTTGCGAGCGAGTTGGCTGGGCGGACCGGAGGGCGCGTGGTGAGCAAGGACGAGGTGCGGCACGCGATCTTCTCGGCGGAAGAGATCGAATACTCTTCGCGGCAGGATGACTTTTGTTTGCAGGTCATGGTGGAGACTGCGGGCCATCTTTTGTCACGGAGTTCGTCGTTGCATGTATTCCTGGACGGTCGGCCGTTTTCGCGACGCTATCAGATTGAGAATGTCCTCAATGGCGCGGCTCGGTTGCGGCAGCCTTGGCGGATATTGGAGTGCGTCTGCCCGGAGGAGACTGCCCGGCGACGGCTGGAGGGGGATGTCGCGGCTGGATCGCATGCGGCGGGCAATCGGAACTTTCAACTCTATCTTGAGGTGAAGGCGAGGTTCGAGAGCATCACTTTCGCCAAGACGGTGATTCAGACCGGCGAGCCTCTCGAAGTTTGTGTCAGTACTGCGCTGGAAGCTCTTCGCTGATCAAGTTGTGAGGAGGATTGCAATGAAGCAAGTGTCGCTAGTTCTTATAGCTGTTATTGCGGGTTTTGCTGGTGGTTTTGTGGCATCAATCGCAATACGTGAACACGAGAAATCGACGCCGCCAGAGCTTATTCAGGCACGCAGTTTCGAACTCGTTAATAATCTGGGAAGGGTGACATCCTTACTGGGGAATTGATAAGGCTAACAATACCGTACTGGCTTTTAGTGCAGAAAAAAGCGGTCCCGTTTCGAAAGGAGCAGATTCCGAAAGGCTGAGTGATCCGCCTAGCCAAAAAATCGCTTTGGGCTCGACGCCCAGCGGCACGGGTTTTCTCGCATTGCGAGGCAAAGATTCTAAAACGCGAGTGAGAATTTACCTTAGCGAATTCGATAAGCCATATCTGTTCCTCGAGGATGAAACGGGTCCTCGAATCTCATTAGGTCATCAACAAAGCGACACACCGGCACCTGACGATGATGATTGGGCACTCAACTTCCATCCCGAAAGAGCAAGCATCGGGATGGTCACTCGACGAGATGAAAACGGTAGATATGTCAAAGGTTTTATAGCTGTCAATCAGGACAAACTCAAGATTCACTAGTCGAGATGAAGTGAGGCTGTTTGTACAAGTGCGCCGGTTGCCGACGAGGTTCACCCCGCTAAAGTGTTGCCGGTTTTGTGCGTCCGCGCTTCTCCCTATACAATCTGCCTGCGACTCCTCTTTGGGCGAACAACTGGGCCAATCACTATGACAAACAGGTTTTTCTTCGTTCTGGTTCTCATCTCTTCCCTTGCCGGTGCGCAGACTCCGGGAAAACCCTCGACCGAGGCCGAAACTCCGGTTAGCGCGAAGGCCAGAGCGATCCATGATTCCGCGATCGTGGTAGATACGCACGCCGACACGCCGCAGCGTTTTCTCGACGAGGGCTTCGACATCGGCTCGACCGATCCGAACGACATGGGACATATCAGCCTCGACAAGGCGCGCCGAGGAAATCTGGGCGCGGAATTCTTTTCGATCTGGGTCGATCCGGAGACCAATCAGGGGCATTTCGCGAAACACACATTCGATCTGATCGACTCGGTGTATGAGCAGGCGGCGCGGCATCCCGACCGAATGATGATGGCGTTCTCGGTGGCCGATATCGAGCGGGCGCACCGTGAACACAAACTGGCGGCGCTGATGGGAATTGAGGGCGGACACTCCATCGAGAACGACATACACCTGCTCCGCGATTATTACCGGCTGGGCGTGCGCTACATGACGCTGTCGTGGTCGAACACGAATGAGTGGGCCGACTCTTCCGGCGACATGGATGATGCCAAGGTGCAGCACCACAACGGACTGACTGATTTCGGCAAGCAGGTCGTGCTGGAGATGAACCGCCTGGGCATGATGGTGGATATTTCGCACGTGGCGGACAAGACGTTCTGGGACGCGATTGCCACGACCAAGGCTCCGGTGATCGCGTCGCACTCGTCGGCGCGGGCGCTGGTGAACGCCCCGCGCAATATGACGGACGACATGCTGCGGGCGGTGGCTAAGAATGGCGGCGTGGTGCAGGTGAACTTCTACAACGGCTTTGACGACGAGGACTTCCGCAAGGCGATGGAGGCTCAGAAGAAAGATCAGGCGGCGGCCGTACAGAAATATGTGGACCAGCTGAAGGCCGACAGGCAAGGATGTCAGCTACACGGACATCGGATCGCATTGAGCGCGAGTGGATGGCGAAGATTCCGCGTCCGCCGCTGAAGTCGCTGATCGACCACATCGATCACATCGCGAAAGTTGCCGGCGTTGATCATGTGGGGCTGGGCTCGGACTTCGACGGAGTCAGCGGGGCGACGCCGCAAGGGATCGATTCGGCGGCCGACTTGCCGAAGATCACGCAGGCGCTGCTCGACCGCGGGCTACAGCGCGGAAGATATCAAGAAGATTCTGGGCGGAAATCTGATGCGCGTGTTTCGCGAAGTGGAACGCGTGAGCCACGAGATGCAGGCTCAGCCCGCCGTCGCTTCGAAATAGGCGGAACTCGAACCCTTCTCTCACGGGTCGCAGAGGAAACGATGGCCTGCGCTGTCGTACAATGCAACGTTGCTCAGAATCCACAAGCATATCTTCATCGAAAGGAGCATCCATGCGTAAGCGCATTCGCGATTCTAAGTTTGATGTCTGATGGCGCTCGGCGGCATGGGCGCAGGCGCCTGCTGCTAAACCCGCGACCGCTGCGAAATCGAGCACGGCGGCCAAGCCGGCGACGGCGACCTCCGCCAAGCCGACCGCCATCATCAATACGACGGCCGGCAAAATGACTTGCACGCTGTTTCCTGACAAAGCGCCGATCGGCGTGGCGAACTTCATCGGCCTCGCCAGCGGAACCAAGGACTGGAAGAATCCGCAAGCGGCGCGACGAAGCATGGCGTGCCGCTCTACGACGGCACGATTTTTCATCGCGTGATTCCGGAGTTCATGATTCAGGGCGGCGATCCGGCGGGAACGGATCGGGGCCGACCCGGTGGCAAGTTCAAGAACGAGGTTTCGACGGACTTGCTGTTCGACCAGCCGGGGCGGCTGGCCTATGCCAACGCCGGGCCGAATACGAATAGCTCGCAGTTCTTCATTACCGAAGTGGCGCTCACGGGCCGCAGGGTGACGCTCTGAATGGAAAGTACACCATCTTCGGACAGTGCGACGATGCGGCGGTGGAGCTGGTGAAGCAGATCGCGCGCATGGCACGCGATCCCAGCAATGACAAGCCGTTTCGTCCGGTGAAGATCAATCACATCACGATTGTGAAAGCCGGGGCGACGCGGCGAAACCGGCGACTACCGCGGCGAAGAAGCCCGCGACAGCGGCTCCGAAGGCTCCGGCAAGCTCCAACTGACGCACCGGCCTTCGCCCAGGCTGGACAGCGGAGGCGGCTGTCCCTACATGAGCAGCGCTGTACTACTAACTCTGTTTGAAAGGATTCTTATGACTCGACAACCCGGACTTTACGCCACGTTTGAAACCAGCGAAGGAACCATTGTCTGCCGCCTGTTTGAAAAAGACGCGCCGAAGACGGTCGCCAACTTTGTGGAACTCGCCGAAGGCAAGCGCGAATGGACGCATCCGTCAACAGCGCAAGAAATCGAAAGACCGGCTGTACGACGGAACGATTTTTCATCGCGTGATTCCCGACTTCATGGTGCAGGGCGGCGATCCGCAGGGCACGGGCATGGGCGGGCCCGGATATCAGTTCGAGGACGAGACCAAGGGCTCGCCGCACAAGTTCGACAAGCCGGGCAAACTGGCCATGGCCAATGCCGGGCCGAATACCAATGGCTCGCAGTTCTTCATCACCACGGTGCCGACGACGTGGCTGACCGGCAAGCACACGATCTTCGGCGAGGTGGTCGAGGGACAGGAGATCGCGGAAAAGATTACGCGCGTTCCCCAAAATCGGCAGAACAAGCCGAACAAGGATGTGGTGCTGAAGAAGGTGACGATCGAGACGGTGTAGCCGCCGAGAGTCACGCGCCGCAATGAGCAACTATTAGCGATTCGCCAATATCGAGATACCAGGCGCTGAAATCAGGCGCTGGTCGCTCGTCACGAGTGTCAAACCAAAGACCTTGGCGGATGCCGCCAGAAACTTGTCCGCCGGGTCGTTGTGCGACAAGCCGGTAGATTCTGTCCCCAGGGCAACCTCGAATGTAATCGGCGCTTCGTTAATTTTCAGGCGTTCCAGCGTGCCTTTAACCCAATCGGTAACATCCCGATTGAGTTCGATACGGTTCTTCTTGTCCAGCAAAACCAGTTCCCACACGCTAACCGACGACAGCCATAGCTCATTGTCTGGTCTCGTGAGTTCGTTGGCGACTCGGTCGGACAATCGTTCCGGCTCGAAAACGCTCCAGAGCAGGATATGTGTGTCCAGCAGCAGCTTCATCAGCGTGCCGCCTCCCAATCGCTTTCGTCGCTGACCGGACTGACGATGTCCCCCACGATGCGGCCTGTGCCGCGCATGCAGCCCAACCAGTTTTCCGGGTGCTTCTCAGGCGACGTCGGAACCACCTCGGCAATAGGCTTGCCGAAACGGGTCAAGCGTATAGGCTTGCGTGTCTTGCGGACCTCTTCCACCAGGCCGAGGCACTTGGCTTTGAATTCGGAGATGGCGATTTCCTTCATGAATGTATTGTACTATGGTCAATGACCATGGTCAAAGTAGAAAACAATGAAAGAGTCGTAACTTGGCCGGTTTAAGACCCCCTCCCAGAATCGAAAGAGGTGGAACCCCGTGACAACAAAACGGCTTGTGAGGGCTGCGCGCAGGGGCTACCTCTGTGCAGGTTTCGTCTTCCTGTTGACGATGTTTGGGACGGCGCAGTCTGCGCCGGATCCCTAGCTGATTCTTGCGAGCGGCGAGAAGGTGGCGATCAACGCGCATACGACTTGGCAGGACTTGGTGCGTGTCTACGGTGCGGCGAACGTGGTCGATCCGGAAGTGGGCGTAGGAGAGGGAGACACCGACTTCGCAACCGTTCTGTTTCCGAGCGACCCGCAACGCTCGATCCAGATTTTGTGGATGGATCCAGACAAAAAGACAGCCCCGCTCTCCGCGACGATTCAGGGGACAGCAAGCCGCTGGCATGCGGTGCATGGAATATCGCTGGGAGCATCGTACAGCGATCTGGAGCGCCTCAATGGCAAACCCTTCCCGATCAGTTGGGGAACCGATCAGGGCAATGTGGTTCTATCGTGGAAGGGGGCCGGCTCGATAAGGATCTGAAAGACGAGGGTGTAGTGTTCGTTTGGTTCGACGATGCTGCGAGTAAGGGGTCCTCTCAGAACCAAATTCCTGGCCCAAAAAGCAACCGCGGCCGTCGCGTGAATCAGATCGCCTGGGAGTTCCTACACCCGACTCCATAAAGGTGAATGTCGCCAAATCCATTCGGTAGTCTGGCGACATTCCGGTGGGATGATAGGAGCCTACACTCCGATCACTCCACACAATTCCTTCACCGCTGCCGCGCTCTTGTCGAGGCCCGCCTTTTCTTCTGCCGTCAGCTTGATCTCGATGATCTGCTCGATTCCCTTTGCGCCCAGCTTTACGGGCACGCCGACGTAGAGGCCGTTGATGCCGTACTCGCCTTGCAGATAGGCGGCGCAAGGAAGAATCTTCTTTTTGTCTTTCAGGATCGCCTCGACCATTTCGGTCGCAGCGGCTGAGGGGGCGTAGTAGGCCGAGCCGGTCTTCAGATACTTCACGATTTCGGCGCCGCCGTCGCGGGTGCGCTGGACGAGGGCTTCGAGCTTCGTCTTCTCGATCAACTCCGTGATCGGAATGCCGGCGACCGTGGAATAGCGCGGCAGCGGAACCATGGTGTCGCCGTGGCCGCCGAGGACGAAGGCGGTAACGTTCTCGACGCTGACCTTCAGTTCGTCGGCGATGAAGGCGCGAAAGCGGGCGGAGTCGAGCACGCCGGCCATGCCGATGACGCGCTCGCGGGGAAATCCGCTGAGCTTGTAGGCGGCCTGCGCCATGGCGTCCAGCGGATTCGAGACGATGATCAGGATGCAGTTCGGCGAATTCTTGACCACCTCGCCGACCACGGCCTTCATGATGTTGTAGTTCGTGTTGAGCAGGTCGTCGCGGCTCATGCCGGGCTTGCGCGGGATGCCGGCGGTGATGACGACGATGTCGGAGTTCGCGGTGTCTTTGTAGTCGTTGGTGCCGCTGACGTAGGAGTCGCGCTTCTCGATGGGCATGGCCTCGAGCAGGTCGAGTCCCTTGCCCTGCGGCACGCCTTCGACGATGTCGATGAGTACGACGTCGGCCAGTTCCTTGGAGGCAATCCAGTGAGCGGCGGTCGCGCCTACGTTGCCGGAGCCTACGATGGTTACTTTCTTTCGCATGAATATTCCTCGTTCAGAAAAGAATTAAAGCTTAACCACAGAGGACACAGAGTCTCACAGAGGGACATCAAACAGCTCGGGACTCTTCTCCGTGTGCCTCTGTGTCCTCTGTGGTTCAAGGGTTTCTATTTCACGCCAGCGAGCACTCCTGCGCCCATGTTCTCGATGATGTGTTCGGCGAATTCGCTGGTCTTGACTTTCGTGGCGCCCGGCATCAGGCGCTCGAAGTCGTAGGTGACTTTTTTCTGCTCGATGGTGCGCTCCATGCTCTGTTCGATCAGGTCGGCGGCTTCGTTCCAGCCCAGATGGCGGAACATCATGACGCCCGACAGGATCACCGAGCCGGGATTGATGACGTCTTTGTCGGCATACTTCGGCGCCGTGCCGTGCGTGGCTTCGAAGATCGCGTAGCCGTCGCCGATGTTCGCGCCCGGAGCGATGCCGAGGCCGCCGACCTGCGCGGCGCAGGCGTCGGAGATGTAGTCGCCGTTCAGATTCGGCGTGGCGAGCACGGAATATTCGTCGGCGCGCGTGACCACCTGCTGGAAGATCGAGTCCGCGATGCGGTCGTTGATCATGATTTTCTTCTTCCATGCGCCGTTGCCGTGGGTCGCGTAGATCGCGTCGAGCACTTCCTTCACTTCCTTTTCGACGGCCTGCCGAAATGCGGGCGGAGCAAACTCCATGCCGGGTTCGATCAGCGTCGGCATTCTGCGCAACGGTCAGGTTCGGATTCTTGTCTTTGTTGTCGAGGATCCAGCTCTCGCGCTCGGTCACCACCTTGTCGCGGAATTCTTCGGTGGCGATCTCGTATCCCCACTTGCGGAACGCGCCTTCGGTGAACTTCTGGATGTTGCCCTTGTGGACCAGGGTGACGCTCTTGCGTCCGCTCTCGAGCGCGTGCTGGATGGCCATGCGCACCAGGCGCTTGGTTCCGGTCACCGAAATCGGCTTGATGCCGACGCCGGAGTCAAGGCGAACCTGCTTCTTGCCGCCCTTGAGCATGTCTTTGTTGAGGAATTCGATCAGGCGGGCGCAGTCGGCAGTTCCCTGCTCCCACTCGATGCCGGCGTAAACGTCTTCGGTGTTCTCGCGGAAGATGACGACGTCCATGCGCTCGGGATGCTTCACCGGCGAAGGCACGCCCTTGTAGTACTTCACCGGGCGCACGCAGCAATAGAGATCGAGAATCTGGCGCAGTGCGACGTTGAGCGAGCGAATGCCGCCGCCGACGGGCGTGGTCAGCGGGCCCTTGATGGCGACGCGGAATTCGCGGACTGGCGTCGACGGTGTCATCGGGCAGCCAGTTGTCGAACTTCGCCTTGGCTTTTTCTCCAGCGAACACCTCGTACCAGGCGACGCGGCGCTTGCCCTCGTAGGCCTTTTCGACGGCCGCATTGAAGACACGCAGCGAGGCTTTCCAGATGTCGCGGCCGGTGCCGTCGCCTTCGATGAACGGGATGATCGGGTTGTCGGGGATGTCGTACTTGCCGTTGGCGTAACCAATTTTCTTGCCGTCTGCGGGTACAGCAATACCGTTATAAGTGCCGGCCATGCGTGCCTCCTGAGAGTTGGCGATAAGACTGGGAAAACTTTTAATTATAAAGAAATGGCTGGGACAAACAGCAGGTTATTCTTGATTCCCTGTGTAATAATTCTCGTAAGCCCGTGGGGGACCCTTCCCGTGTCAGGAGATTCTGATGAAGAACCGTCTCCGTAGCCTGCAATTTCTAGCGACCTGTGTAGTGATCTGTTTGGCCCTGTCGAGCGCCGCGTTCGCTGTTCGCGATACCGATCGCACCCAGGTCGGTCACAACATCAGTGTCGGTCCCGACGAGGAAATCAGCGAGGCCACCTGCTTCGGCTGCACGATCCGGATACGCGGGCATGTACTTGGGGACGTGACTGCGTTCGGCGGCAGCATCATTGTTGAGGATCATGGGAAGGTCAATGGAGACGCCACAGCGTTTGGGGGCGACATTCGGCTCGACAAAGAAGTGTCCATAGCTGGCGATGTTGCAGTGTTTGGCGGACACCTTCGCCGCGATCCGGCAGCTTCCATAGGCGGTGAGACGACGAATTTCGCCGGCGCAGGATGGCTGCTTCTGATTTTCTTGCTGCCGCTTGTGGTGCTTGGCGTTTTCATTGCGCTTATCGTGTGGTTGATCCGGCGCATCATGCGGCCATCCGTGCCCCTAACGGCGTAAATCGTAGCTAGGCTTGTTCGCGAAACCGTAGTTCGAACAACCAGGTCTTGCGGTGGCGAGTTTCTGGACTATAATTCCCCGCCATGCTGAGCGCCGGCTCCATTCTCGGCCCGCTCGAAGTCGAAATCTCTCGACTCAGCCCGCAAGCCTCAGGACTTCCTGAGGCGATTCTCGCATTCGCCGCGACAATCCTGTGGGTCATTCTGGCCCTGATCGCATTAATTGTGTTTCGCGAGCCGATCGCGAGGTTCTTGTCCACGGTTGGGGGACGGCTTTCAAGAATCTCCGTAGCTGGGATTGAGTTGGAGCTGGCCTCTGCTCCGAAAACCGAACTGAGCGAAAACGCAAGTTCATTCGGCGGGATGGACCCGCAAGACTTAACAGGTAGCGCGAGCCGAACCCTCGTCGAAGCTCTAACCGGGCCGGTTTCGCCCAACTCATACGCCGTAATCGATCTTGGAGTTGGCAAAAGCTGGCTGACTTCACGCCTTTTCATTTTTGCCGTCATGTTGAAGCAGGTGCGGGGAGTGCGCTGCTTCGTTTTCGTAGACCGGAGCGGACGTGTGCCCAACGAATATCTGGGGACGGTTTCCACTGAGAATATCCGGGGAGCATTGGCTCAAAGCTATCCATGGCTCGATTGGGTTTTTGCCAAGGCATACAAAGACATGCTCTGGCAAAGTTATGGGCCAACGCCAATGTGGGCGGCTTGCACATTAACCTGGAGCCCTGCATCGCAGGTGGTCCAGAAATATGTCGCTCTTCTGAAGCAAGGCCGGAATTGGGCGGAGGCTCCAGCCGAACCTACTTTCACGCAATTCCAGACCGAAGTCACGAAGGGACCTTGGGTGCAACTAGGGAACAGCTACGAATACGGGCGCTGGATTGATCGAGAGTTGTTGTTTCAGATCTTCAAGGGAGTTCTCTGGACGGACCAGATCCCACTTGCCATCCAAACTCAGGACAAGATACGCGAGATCGTAAACTTTGACGTACCGTTCCTCGCCGTCGTCCGATCTTCAGGCCAGTTCGTGTCGTTGCTCGACCGAGCCAAGGTACTGGAGGATCTAGCCAAGGGTCGCTCTGACGCCGCATGATTTCGACCAGCAGTACTGGCCTCGAGGTCACGAAGAGTGTCCTCACCATCTCCTGGTGCCGAACGTCTTGCGGACTCCAACGGTCATGAAGCGTCCCCACGGCCCGTTGTTGCCCAAGTCGGCTACGCCCAGGTTTGTGTCGCGCGCGCCGAGGCGGTCGAACAGGAAGTGCTGGGTCACGCGAAATTCGAATCCTTTGTCGATGTAAATCCCGACCCCCCAGGAGTGCTCTATGCCGATGGCCTCTGGCGACCAAGTGTAGAGGGTTTTCGGAATCGTCTTGCCAAATAAGAACGTCGGCGCGCCATAGACCATGAAGCGACGCAGCGGACCGCGGCCGAATGGGCGAACTTCCAGAATACCCGACAGCATGTAGCGGGCGAACATGCTACAAGGCGCGTTGACGCCGCCGTAGTCGCCTGCGTTTCCGGCGCAGAGATTGGGATCGATCTCGTTGTGTGGCGGCGCCAAATCGAACTGCGCCCATCCCCAGAACGTGTCGCGAGGAAAGAACATCCGGTCGCCGGCGTTGGGATCATGCCATTTCCCGCGCGAACTGCTTTGTGGCGTGCTCGGATCCTGAGTGCTGACGGATTCGATCGTCTGCGCCCCGGCCAGAATTGACATCACAACCAGAACAACTGCGATCCACATCGCCGCAATCGATGCCCACCTTGTCATTTCGCCTCCAAGAATTGGTTTGATACCGGGATCCGCAAATGCAGGTCTCACCGTCAACCCTGAGACGACATCGAGGGTTGGGAGGAAGCTGCAGTCCGGTTGAGTAGAGCGGAACATTGTAACCCGTGAGGGCGTGGCCTAGCGCTGAGCGGCATTCTGCAAGGATTTTCCGGAGGGTTTTTCGCCAAAGTTGAGTGCAATGGGAGGTTAACTGCTTTGCCGTCTATGAGAAGGATATCCCCGAAAACGGGCTTTCATTTCCCTTAACTTCTTCCAGAATTCATATCTCGGAGGGCTTTTATTCCATTCATAGTACGTTTATGTGACCAAGAATCGGTAAAACATTGTGAAAATGGGGGTCTGGGGTTTGGTTCGCAGATTGCTTCTAGATTGGCACAGCAATATCCAGGACCCCTATGCCCCAAGAGATCTCGGTTTCGTATCAGGCCATCAAGAGCAAGGTTTACCGGTTAATAGATTCCCTCGTAGTTGGCGAAAAAAGCGAAGCTGATATTCAGGAGTCGGTACGGCGCTGGTGGGCCCTGATCCATCCGGCGGATCGGCCGATTGCCCAGAAATATCTACTGATGGTGCTGGGGCGTTCAGCCACGGCTCTGGACGCCATGGGGGATGCGCTGCTCTCCTCGGTAGGCACCGCGGAGCCAGCACACACCTCGCTAGCCCAAGCGCAGATCGCGAACAAGCGGATGCGACTGATGGAGCGGATGGTGAAGGAAACAGGCTCTCGTCCAACCGTGTAGTTCTTCCAGCGGCCCGCGTGACATAGAATTTACATTCCTATGGTTGCGTTTCGCGGCACCGTACCCGTATCTTCAATCTCGGTCATTCGAATCGATCATCATTGAATTCTGCAACACCCAGGAGCCGGGAATGAAACCGTCGTCCGTATGCCAGTCGCCAGCGCGCCAATCCACAAAACTCGCTAAACTCGTAAGTTATCTTCCTTTCGGAGTATTGCTCATTATGGCGACATCTCTGTTCGCAGCGGGAGGCGTATACAGTTTCACTCTCAACTCGATTGACGGAAAACCTGCGCCTTTGGCCGAGTACAAGGGCAAGGTTGTCCTTATCGTGAACGTGGCCAGCCAGTGCGGCTACACGCCCCAATACAGTGCGCTCGAGGCGATCTACGAAAAGTACAAAGATCAGGGATTCGTGATCGTGGGCTTCCCTGCCAACAATTTTGGAGCGCAGGAGCCGGGCACGAACGAAGAGATCAAAACGTTCTGCACGCGGAAATACAGCGTGACCTTCCCGATGTACTCGAAGATATCGGTCAAAGGTGCCGATCAGGCGCCGTTATATGCCTATCTGACGAAAGAAACGGGACCGGGAATTGCGGGCGACATCAAGTGGAACTTTACGAAGTTCCTGGTGGACAAAGACGGCAAGGTGGTGCAGCGGTTCGAGTCCGCGGTTACGCCCGATTCGAAGGAAGTGACCTCGGCGATTGAGAAACAGCTGAAGTAGAAAGGATTCACCGGAATCGCGCGTTCACGCCAGGCCCAACCTGCGGAGCAAGGCCTGGAATCGCGGCAGGGGCCAAAGGGCGGCAAAACACGGTTCGCAAGCGAGAACAATCAGAATGCCTAACCCTGTTTGTTCCGCTTTTTCTAACCAGTGCACGGCACCTTCTAGGTCGCCCAGCCCGCAATGAATTAATCCCAACCAGTAGCCAAACGACGCGTCGCGTGCCGCTTCCTGCTCGAGTTTTCGTGCAATCTCGGCGGCATGCTCCCGTTCCCCCGCCCGCGCATATACGACTCCCAACCCACCCGAGGCTTTCGTTCCGTGTTTACTGAGGGCAACAATTTTCTGTGCAGCGGCAATCCCAACCGGGACGCGCTCGGGCGTATCAGCGCAGTAGATCACCATCCGGTTCGTGTAATAGTCGTTCGGGTAGAGCTCCAAGGTCGACATCAGCTGCTGCCACGCATCGTCGTTCCTTCCGGCGCAGTGGAGCATCCAGCCAACATGAGCCTGAAACAGGGGCGTAAGCGGGTCAAGTTCGACCGCTTTGCGAATCGCCACGATCGCCTCGTCAAAGCGGCGCGTTGTGGTGAACGCGATCGCAAGCATGTGGAATGCAATGGCAAGATCTGGCTTAAGGCGAATGGCCTCATTTGCCTCCTGGATGGAGAGAGAGAAATCGTGTTCAGCTTGCATCGCGTTCAGCGACAGCGCCACGTGTGCTTCGGCATTGCCGGGGTCAAGTCGTATTGCCTGGATGGCAGCAACTTTCGCCTTGGGAAAGGCCTCCGGGCCGCGAAGAAACCCGTAGAACCCCATCAAAGAAAGCGCATACGCCATTCCTGCATAGCTCGGCGCGTATGTCGGATCAATGGCAATCGCTTGTTGGAACAAATCCAGGGCGATGCGAAATCCATCTTCCGTCCAGGTCCTCGCCTGGTGATTGGCTTTCAGGTAGAGGCGGTACGCTTCGGGGTCCGCTGTGGCCTCTTGCTTTACGGGCGGAAATGGGCCGCTGGCCGGGCGTGCAGTGTCAGCCCTGCTTCCCTGCCGGTCACTTCCTAGTCTGTCCTCCAGGTGCCTGGCGATGTCGCGAGCAATCTCTTCCTGCACTTCGAACAGGTCGGTCATCTTGCGGTTATAGGAGTCGCCCCACAACTGGTCCTGGCGGACGACATCGACGAGTTCGGCTTTCACGATCAGGGTGTCTTTGTGTTGCAGGACGCGTCCGCTGACCACCGCGCGGACTGAGAGTTCGCTGGCGGCGGTGAAAGGATCCACTCCCTTGCCCTTGTAACGGAAGACCACACCGCGTGGCACAACGCGCACCTTGGGCAGGCGCGAGAGATTGTTGATGATGGTTTCGGTAATGCCATCGACGAGGTAGTCATTGGCGGCGTCTCCGCTGGCGTTGTCGAACGGCAGCACGGCTAGCGAGTCGATTGTTTTGCTGACTTTGGGCTTGCGTGTTTTGTTGGCCTCTTTTCCGGCAGGAGGCTCTGCGGCCGGGACGCGGCCGGAACTGGTGTCGCGCTTGAGGCGTTTCAAGTCAGCGCGTACTTCGGCGGCGCTCTGGTAGCGCAGGTCACGATCTTTTTCGAGCAGCTTGCTGACGATGTCGCTCAGCCTGACGGGAATGTCGCGCTTCGCCTGCGCGGGCGGCACGGGCGTGCGGTTGAGAATTGCTTCGAAGACCACAGCGGTCGTATCGCCACCGAATGCTGGCCGCTGCGTGACCATCTCATAGAACACCGCGCCGAGGCTGAACAGGTCGCTGCGCGCGTCGAGGTCCTTGCCGCGGGCCTGCTCGGGCGACATGTAGGCGACGGTGCCCAGAGCAACGCCGGGGCTGGTGAGGTGATCGGAGTGCAGGCTCTGAGTGAGGAGATCGTTGTCGGCTTGCTCGTGTGTTGTCAGCTTGGCCAAGCCGAAGTCGAGAATCTTGGCGTGGCCGCGCGCGGTTACGAAGATGTTTGCCGGCTTGATATCGCGATGGACGATGCCGCGGGCGTGGGCCGCGTCGAGGGCGTCTGCCATCTGGATGGCAAGTTCGAATAGTTCGTCGGTCTCGAACGGTCCGCTGTCAATGCGATGCTTCAGCGTCGCGCCTTCGAGGTATTCCATGGCGATGAAAGCCTGGCCGTTTTCCTCGCCGATGTCGTAGATGGTGCAGATGTTGGGATGGTTCAGCGCGGATGCGGCCTGGGCCTCGCGCTGAAAACGGCTGAGCGCCTGCGTGTCGCAGGACACTTCATCGGGCAGAAACTTGAGGGCTACGAAACGATGCAGCCGCGTGTCCTCGGCCTTGTAGACCACTCCCATCCCGCCGCCACCAAGTTTTTCGAGAATGCGGTAATGTGAGATCGTCTGGGAAATCACTCGGAGCGAATATTACGTCGGGAAAAAGAGCAAGTCAACGCGCGTGCAGGCGGATCAGCGCCTGGAGAATTGCGGCGTAGATCCTGGCGCTATAATCGGCGACCGTGCCTGAAGCTGGCGTTGAAACGGGTTCGATTTGCGCGTCGGCTAGATGTCATAGTACAGGGCGAATTCGTAGGGGTGCGGCCTCTGCCGGATCGCGTCTACTTCCTTCGAGCGCTTGTAATCTACGTATGTCCGCAATAACTCCTCGGTAAACACGTCGCCCTTCAGCAGGAAGGCATGGTCGCGTTCCAGAGCGTCGAGCGCGTCTTCGAGCGAGCCGGGCATCGAGGGGATGCGCGACAACTCCTCGGGATCGAGTTCGTAGATGTCTTTGTCGAGCGGCTGGCCTGGGTCCATTTTGTTTTCGATGCCGTCGAGGCCCGCCATCAGCATGGCTGCAAATGCCATGTAGGGATTGCAACTCGGGTCGGGCGGACGGAACTCCACGCGCTTGGCCTTGGGCGAGGCCGAGTACATGGGAATGCGGCAGGCCGCCGACCGATTCCGGCGCGAGTACGCCAGATTCACCGGAGCCTCAAAGCCCGGCACGAGGCGCTTGTAGGAGTTTGTCGTCGGGGCGATGATCGCCGACAGCGCCGGGCCGTGCTTGATCAGGCCTCCGACGTACCACAAGCGCGAGTTGCGACATGCCGGCATATCCGTCGCCGGCAAAGAGCGGCTCACCGTCTTTCCACAGCGACTGGTGCGTGTGCATGCCGCTGCCGTTGTCGCCGAAGATGGGCTTCGGCATGAACGTCACCGTCTTGCCATAATGATTCGCGACGTTCTTCACGATGTACTTGTAGAGCAGCATCTTGTCGGCAGAGCGCACCAGCGAGTCGAACTTGCAGGTCAATCTCGGTCTGCCCGCCGGTAGCCACTTCGTGATGATGGCATTCGACATCGATGCCGCAACTCTGCATGGTCAGCACCATCTCGGAGCGCAGGTCCTGGTAGTGGTCGGTGGGCGGCACTGGGAAATAACCTTCCCGGTAGCGCGGACGGTATCCGAGATTGTTCTCTTCGCGGCCGGAATTCCAGCGGCCTTCTTCGGCGTCGATGTAGTAAAAGCCGTACTGCTCGCGCTGATCGAAGCGCACGTTGTCGAAGATAAAAAACTCGGCCTCGGCGCCGAAATATGCGGTGTCGGCGAGACCGGTTGAGGTCAGGTACATCTCGGCCTTGCGCGCAATGTAGCGCGGATCGCGGTCGTAGCTCTGCTTGGTGACGGGATCGACCACGTCGCAGACCAGCACCAGCGTCGGCACTTCGGTGAAGGGATCGAGCATGTGCGAGTTCGGGTCGGGCTTCAGCAGCATGTCGCTCTCGTGGATCGCCGCCCAGCCGCGAATCGAGGAGCCGTCAATGCCGAAGCCCTCCTCCAGAGATGACTCCGTCAGCTGCTCGATGGGATAGGAAACGTGGTGCCAGAGGCCAGGAATGTCGGTGAAGCGGAGATCGAGAATCTTGGCGTCGTGTTTTTTCGCGAAGTCGAGGACGGTTTTGGCATCAGCCATGAGAACTCCTTGCCGGGAATGCATCCGTTCCAATCCATCGACCGAATCTTCTCGCCATCAAGCGCGGAGAGTCTGGCAGGCGGGGGCTGCTACAATCGGTCGCGTTGTACAGGATCGAAGAGTTTAAAGCCTGTCCTCGATACTGGCAATTCGATTGTTCTTATCGCGGCTATAACGCGACTTTATACTGGATAGTTAAAAGCCTTAAACCTCAGAGGCCACGGAGGCGCACAGAGGAAAGCCAGAATGTTCCTCACTGTTCCCCTGTGTCCTCTGTGGTTAAGGCTTCAGCTCCTTATGGATTTTGACCAGCTCGAAACGTTTCTCGAAGTGGCACGGCACGCCTCGTTTTCGCGGGCGGCGGAGAAGCGTTTTCGGACGCAGCCGGCGATTTCGTCGCAGATTCGCGGGGTCGAGGAAGAGGTCGGAGCCAAGCTCTTCGACCGGTCGGGCGGCAAGGTTTCGCTCACGGCCGCGGGCAAGGCGTTCCTCAAGTATGTCGAAGAAACGCTCGACGCCCGCAAGGCCATGATGGTCGCAATCGCCGAGATGGAGCGGGTGCCGCGCGGCGAAATCATCGTGGGCGCCAACGAAGGCACGTGCCTGCACATCCTGCCTTACGTGTTTGCCGACTTCAAAAAGCAGTATCCGGACGTGTCGGTGAACATCAAGCGCGCCGATTACGGCAAGATTCTCGAATCGGTCATCGACAACTCGGTGGACTTCGGGGTCGTTTCCCTGCCCGTCACCGACACCCGGCTGACCGTGGTGCTCATCCATCGCGATGAGCTGATCATCATTGCGCCGCCACAGCATCCGCTCGGGAAAATGAAGTCCGCGACGATTGCCGATGTCAGCAAGTTTCCGCTGGTCGTCCCCAAGGCGGGACACACGCGCGATGCCATCGAGCAACTGTTTCACGAGCGCCGACTGAAGCCGAACTTCACCATGGAACTCGACTCGAGCGAACTGCTGAAGCGCTTCGTGGCCGCCGATGTGGGCATCGGATTCATTGCCCGATCGAATGTTGAGGACGATGTCCGCGCCAAGGTTCTCGCTGCCGTTACGATCGCCGATGTGCAAGTGCGCCGCGATCTGGCGCTGGTTTTCCGCAAAGACAAAGCGCTGAGCCGCGCCGCCCTGGCCTTCATTGACATTGCGGTGAAGCACAAATCCACGCAAGAATTAGTGCAGACGCCAAGTCGATGATGAAGGCAACATTCAAACTTCTACTCATGCTGCTGCTCGCCGGGCTGTCCTTGCCGGGCATGGGACAGAATTCGTCGCAGAAGCCGTTGTCGCAAATGCCCCCTTCGGCGCGACAGCTGATTGCCATCAAAGTCACAGGCAGCAAGCGCTACCCAGAGGCCGCGATTGCCGCCGCCACCGGCCTGCAGATGGGCGCGCCCGTCGACGACGATGACTTCAAGAAAGCCGCCCGCCGCCTGGGCGACACCGGAGTGTTCACCGATATCGCCTACAAATTTTCCTATTCATCGGCGGGAACCAAGCTCGAGCTGGAAGT
This sequence comes from uncultured Acidobacteriaceae bacterium, assembly GCA_963786095.1. GTDB lineage: Bacteria > Acidobacteriota > Terriglobia > Terriglobales > Acidobacteriaceae > Sulfotelmatobacter. The sequence goes on from CAWAXV010000017.1 coordinate 87,914, forward strand.
CACCGACGCCGAGAAGTTCGTCCCGGCTCGCTTTGAGGATTTCGTCTGGTTCTCGGACGAGGAACTGCGGCAGCGCATCAAGGAGCACGACCCGCTCTTCGATGGACAGTTGCCTCTCTCGGGGCGCCTGGCGGACCACGTCTCCGATGTGCTGCAGGCCATGCTGGTCGAGAAGGGTATCCCGGGCCACGTTGAATACACACGCGTTGGCAAAGCGGACAATCCGATCGAGGCAATCGACTACAAAGTGGCCGACGTTCTGATCCGAGTCCGCAACATTGAATTTACGGGCGCGAGCGAAGCCGACGTGCCGGCTCTCGAAGCCGCGGCGCAACGCCTTCCCGATCATGAGTATTCCCGCAGCCGTCTCGAGGCGCTCGTCCAGCGGCAACTCCTGCCCGTCTACTATTCGCGGGGGTATTTGAAGGCCGCCTTCGGTGAACCTCAACCGAAGGTCGTGAAGCTGCCCTCCGGCGAAGATAGCGACGAGGGCCCGCGCAATCAGACGGTAGTGGATGTAGCATTCGCAGTCACACCGGGACTGCAGTACCAGATCAAGAACTTGGAATGGACAGGCAATAAAGAGTTCCCTACCGACCAACTGCAGAAAATGGTCCACGCTCAGCCCGGAATGCCTGCCAACACAGTGCGGCTGACCGACGACCTGAAGCAGGTGCAAACGGTTTACGGTTCGCGCGGATTCATCACTGCCACCATCAAAGTGTCCGCTGAGTTTGACGACGCTGCCCGCACTGCGGTGCTTCGCCTCGAGGTCAAGGAGGGGTTCGTCTATCACATGGGCGAGCTTGAGTTTCGAGGCCTCGACAATAGCTTGATGGCTAAGCTCCGCGCGGCCTGGAAGTTGCGTCCGGGCGACGTTTTCGACGGTACCTACATCAGCGAATACCTGCCTGCGGCGCAAAAGCTGCTTCCCCCCACCTTGGACTGGGAGGTCGCACCGCACGTTACCGCCAACATCCGCGACAAGAGCGTCGACGTGGACCTGATTTACTCGGTCAAGGCCCCGAAATAGCTCCTTAGGACCCACCTCACAAGCGATGGAAGCTAGTTGTTCGGCTTTTGGAACAAATTGGAGGGGCCTTGCCGGCACGGTCGAACCGGGGTTAGTCTAGCTCGGCTTTTTAGCGGTCGTTGTTTTTTGCAGTATAGGCATGGTGAAACTTGAACGTTTTGTGTACACTGGCCCGCGAGTCTAGGCAGTACGAAGCACAAGGTTCAACAGGAGATCTGTGATGAAGTGGGGTTGGCAGCGTTTGATCTTGAGTGCGGCACTTATATTTGCGACAAGCCTGCTGGTGATAAATTCTGCACTGGCAGCGAGCAAACAGACTTTGACGGGCGAAGTGGGCGATGCCATGTGCGGGAACAAGCACATGGAAGGCACGGCGGTCGAGTGCACCCGGACATGCGTCTCGAAAGGCTCGAAGTATGCGCTGGTGGTCGGAGAGAAAGTCTACGTCCTTGACACGAGCGACAAGACGGTGCTGGCGCTGCTCGATCAGCAGGCGGGAAAGAAAGCCACGGTCACCGGCACAGTGGACGGCGACAAGATTTCAGTGAGTAGCGCAGTCGCGGCGAAATGATTTTTAGGCTTTGCCCGGGCCCTCCCCCTAACGATGATCCGGGCATGAGGCGGGGATATGCGCCAGCGTATCCCCGCACTTTTTTTCGCCTTGGTTGCAAATTCATATTTCCTTTACAAAGCAATGTGTTAGATTGTGCATTCTCAATCTCATTTTTTCTTGCCGGAGGATCACGGATTTGGGCAAAGACATGGTTCCGAAGCGGATTTTCTTCACCAAGGGAGTTGGGAAACACCGCGAACGGCTGACTTCTTTTGAATTGGCGCTGCGCGATGCCGGTATCGCTGCCCAAAACCTGGTGCGCGTGTCTTCCATCTTCCCTCCCAACTGCAAACTGCTCGCTCGCAAGGAAGGCGTGAAGTACCTGCATCCGGGAGAAGTTGTGTTTGCCGTGGTTGCAGAAAACTCCACGCGCGAACCGCACCGTCTGCTCGCGTCGTCGATCGGCGTCGCGATTCCTGCCGATCGCAACACCTACGGTTATCTCAGCGAGCACCATTCTTTTGGCGAGACCGAAGACGCGGCCGGAGAGTATGCCGAGGAACTCGCGGCCGAAATGCTGGCCACGACGCTCAACGTTGAATTCGATCCCGACCGCTCCTGGGACGAGAAGAAGCAGATCTATCGCCTGTCGAACAAGATTGTGCGGACGGCGAACGTCACCCAGTCTGCAGTCGGCGACAAGCGCGCGCTGTGGACTACAGTGATCGCCTCGGCTGTCTTGATCTTCGACTAGGATTGTCCAGTTCGCTTCGTTGCAGCTTTCCGAACGACCTCACTCGCTAACGGCGGAGGTAAAGTACCGTCCAACCCCCGTGGCTGGAGGCTTTCCCATGACGAAGCAATTGTTCTGGGTTGTTGCTCTAATGCTGCCTTGTTGTGGCTGGATTGTTCCCGCTTCAGCAGGAGCCGCTCCGGAGCTTTCCACTGCGGATGAGATTCGCGCAGGCGATGCGCTGTTCGACTCATTTCGTCAGTCGCAGGGCTTTGCTGACACCACGGAATCGAAGGCCATCGAGGCCTACCTGCAAAAAATAGGCGACAAGGTCGCCGCCAACGCGCACCGTAAGCTGCCCTACAAATTTCACCTCGATCCGCATCCGGGATTTCGTAGCGCCGTCGCTTACCCTGGCGGCCAAATAGTGGTGGGAGGCGGCGTCCTCGCCCTCATGACGCACGAAGATGAACTCGCTGTCGTGCTGGGACACGAAATCGAGCACATCGATCTCAAGCAATGCGCCCAGCGCGTGGTCGACGCGATGAAGAAAGACCATCTCACATCAGATCAGTTCGACAAACTCTCCATCGACGATTTCGGTAGTCCCTACGGCAAGGAGGGCGAACTCGCTGCCGATCGCGAAGGCATCAGACTGGCGGTCGCCGCCGGCTACTCGCCTCATGCAGCAGTCGATCTGCTGGAGGTGTTCCAATTCCTCGCCCGCGACGCCAAGCCTGCGCCACCGCGCGCCGATGCCCCTTCCCTCGAGGAGCGAATCGAGCAGGCGAAGCAGCAAATCAAAGCCCAGGGTTGGGGTGAGTCGAAAACGGAAAAACCTCTCGAATTGCCCTAGAAAATCGAAATTGTAGTGTGTTGAGGGGCGCGATTTGGGCGTATGATGGCGCTCATTCCCGGTCACGGAGTGAGCGCTATGAACTGTGATACTGCGCGTTCCGCAAAGTTTTTCTGCGAGTTGCGCGTTCGCCGCATCCTGATCTCCTGTCTATTCCTGGTTAGCGTTAGTGCCAGCGCTGACGCGCAAGCCTGGAACCAAGTCTGGTCTGACGAGTTCAACGGAACCGCTAACAGCCCCATCAGCGCTGCGAATTGGACCTACGACACGGGCATCCTGAACGTCAACAACGAAGCGGAATACTATTGCCAACCAACCGACACCACGAATGGGTGCAATCCCGCGACTCCAAACGCTTACATTGATGGCAGCGGACACCTCGTGATCCAAGCCATTCAGGTCAGTTCGAGCGTTGCACCGTACAGTGGCAGTTGGACCTCGGCCCGCCTCAAGAGCCAGGGTCTGCAGAGTTTTCAATACGGACGTATCGAATCCAGCATGTCACTTCCTCTCGGCCCCGGGCTGTGGCCCGCGTTCTGGGCGCTGGGGACCGATATCACCAGCGTTTCATGGCCCGCATCGGGCGAGATGGATTTCATGGAGAATGTACGTGTCCTTGGACCCACGGTGATCGCATCAACGCTGCACGGCGGCGCATCGTCGAGCAACTGCTACTGCGGCGCCAACGGACTCAGCAAGCAGTACACCATCAACGACGGGACAACTGTATCCGCCTTTCACACCTACGGCGCGATCTGGTCCCCGAACATGGTGCAGTTCTACGTCGATGACCCGACCAAAGTTTTTTTCGTGCGCACGGCGAGCGATGTCCCCGCAGGGCTCACGTGGGAGTTCAATGCACCGTTCTTTTTGCTGCTGAACCTTGCCGTGGGAGGCACCGGAAGCTGGCCGGGCGCTCCAGACAACACCACGCCGAATCCTGCCGCGATGACGGTGGACTATGTGCGCGCATATACGCCATCGGCGGTCGCAGGACCGACCATGACCGCTCCGGCCATTAGCGTGACAGAGGGTCAGACGGGCACATCGACGGTTTCTGTCTCCTCGACCGCCGGAAATGGCAGGATGTATTTCTCTTGCACAACAACCGCGCCCAAGACGACCTGCTCGGTGAACTCGAGCGACGCCTTGAATCCGTACACGGTTGACTTCAGCAACACCTCCAGCGGCTCCTTGACCGTGAGCGTGGCCACCACGGCGAATACGGCTGCCTCGCTGTTTCTCTCTAAGCCGGTTCGATGGATTGTCGCCGTAAGCGCTTTCTTCGTCGGCATCATGTTCCTCATTCCCATGAACGTGCGCCGGCGGCAGGTTCTGGCTCTCCTCGGGCTGACAGGCCTCCTAGCTTTAATGCTCGGCTGCGGGGGTGGGTCCAGCGGGGGAGGAGGGGGTGGAGGCGGCAACAACGGCACCGTTCCGGGCAACTATAGCGTAGCGGTGAATGCCTATACCGTGAGCAACTCGACGGGAAATCCGGACTCGACTCAGACGATCACTCTAACAGTGAATTAAGTAATTGAAACCAATACGCTTACGCGACTTCCTAGGATTCATTTTCACACCCTAGGGAGTAAAACTTTAGTAATCTTCGCCCCCTGCCGAATGTAATACTCCGTTAACAGCGATCGGGTATCATAGAAGTGTTGGAAAGAACAGATAACTCATTTCCAGGGAGTAGCGGTGGACACCGAAACACGCCGTAAGAAGCAACAAGCGCTCATGGTTCAGTTGGTCGAGCGCAAGGTACGGTCACGCGCCAAACAAATCTACGAAACGCGCGGAAAGACAGAGGGTCAGGAGCTACAGGATTGGTTCCAGGCTGAGTCAGAAGTGCTTGATAAAAGTATAGTTGCACAACTTTACCGCCGTCTCAAGTCGAGCGATATCGAGGACGAGCACCAAGCGGGTTCCGATCTGTCCGCGCAAGATTCCGCCGCTTGCGGGAACCCCGCATAAACCTGCCCCAGCAGATTCTTACTTCTACTTCCGTTTCGCCGCCGGCTTCTTCCCTCTTTTCGAGGTCTTCTGGTTCTTGTCGAGACGTTCCAGAACCGCCGCCACGATGATTGGCAGGCCCACGGTCGCGTCCACAAAAACTTCGCCAAACTTCCCACCTTCCGACGGAGGCACGAACTTGCCCCACGAAATCGCTTCGCTATAGGGACTGCCTGATAACCCGCCCCAGTGAACCGGTTCCGGGCAAATCCTCAGACCGTAGTGGTAGCGCTTCAGAGGGACGTTCTCTCCCAGTCGCCGGTGACGCAGTTCGATGAATGGGCCGAATTGCTGCGACCAGTTGCGCGGCACCCCGCCACCGATGGTGAATATTCCCAGCTTTTTCTGGCGCAGCAGGGTCGCCGCGAAATGTTCAAGGTCTTCGAACGGATCGAAGCGGATCTTGTGTCTCCCCGTAGACTCTCGCAGACGGTTGTTGAGCGCGGTATCGAGACCGAGCTCCGAATCGCTGAATGCTGGCACAAAGACCGGAACGCCCTTTTCGTAAGCCGACTTAAGGATTCCGCGCTGGCCCTGATTGCGCTTCGCCAGGAACGCCCCGATAGCATGGTTCAGCTTGTAGGAGCACATGACTTCGTTGTGGTCCCAAGCCTCGAGCACGGCGGACATCACTTCCTCAACATCGTCGAGATTCTGCTCGGGCTCGAGCGTGTCGTAAACGCGGTTGTATCCCTGTTCGTAAAGCTCTTCGTCAGAAACTTCGGGATTCGCACGGAAGTGAGCCCGCCCGGTTGCCTCGACCAATCCATGGGCCATGAGGGCGCCGGTCGAAACGATGGCGTTGACGATGCCGCGATCAATCAACTCGGTGACGATGAGCCCCTGCTTGGCGACGGTCATCGCGCCGGCCAGGGTCATCACGATGAAGGCATCTTCGTCGAGCGCCATGGCCTCGAGTACGTCGGCGGCTTCGCCCAGTTGGCGGCCGGTGAAGGCGGTCTTGGCCATCGCGCGCACCAGTCCATCGATCGAGGTGATCTTCGCCAGGTCGAGTGGCTCGAGCGGAATCAGCCGATCCGCAATCGGATTGTGCAGATTACGGTCTTTCCCCTCGCCCCCTGCGCCAGCCCCGTGCCCTGGGTGCGAATGATCCTGCGAATTGCCATGATTGCCGTTTTTCAACGCGAGCCTCCAAGCAGATAACAATCGTCCGACAACCTACTTTACAGGAACGATGTTAAAGGATGCCACGGGCCCTTTCGACTCGTTGGCTGCTCTCCGCGATACACTGCCTGCTGTGGCCGGAAAACGCAACTTTGAGGAACAACTCGCAGCGCTCGACGCGCTCCGACAGAATCCTGGCGAGGCGTGCGTCGAGCCGCTACGCAAGGCGCTGTCTCATCGCAACAACTTTGTCGTGGCGAAAGCGACAGACCTTGTCCGCGAAATAAAACTCGCGCAGTTGACTCCTGAACTGCTCGCCGCATTCGACCGTTTCTTTGAGAACGCGGTCAAGAACGATCCGCAATGCTGGGCCAAGAATGCACTCAGCCGCGCGCTGGCTGCTTTCGAGTGGCAGGACGTGGACGTGTTTCTGCGCGGCATGCGGCACATCCAACTCGAGCCGGTCTGGGGAGGACGCTCCGATACCGCCGGGACTTTGCGGGCCACCTGCGCGTTGGCTCTCGTGCAGTGCCGCACACTCACCGAGGCCGACCTGCTGGCGCACCTCGTAGAGCTATTCGCGGACAAAGATAAAGCCGTCCGGGTGGAGGTGGCGCGCGCAATCGAGCAGGCTGGGTCAACCTCTGCCTTGCTTCTTCTCCGTCTGAGAGCTGTGCTCGGCGCTGACGAACCTGAAGTACTGGGGGCCTGCTACTCGGGCGTGTTGCACATCGAAGGCGTGAAAGCGATATCGTGGGTCGCCCGCTTTCTGGCAACTGGCGATGATCCTGCAGCCGAAGCGGCCTTGGCAATCGCGGGCACGCACTCTCTCGAGGGCTTCGACGCGCTGAAGGCATGTCTCGCCGAAGCCGCTGACCCATGGTTCCGATCCGTTCTGCTATCGGCAATCGCGCTTACACGGCAGGATCCGGCCTTGGAGTTCTTGATGGAGTCGGTCCGCACGGAATCTCTTGATGCCGAAGCTGCAATCGAGGCTGTTCTTCGTTCGATGCCATCGGACGAGACAGTCAAGCGGCTCGAAAGGCTTGTCGCAGACAATCCAAGGCTGGCGCGTGCATTCGCCGCACATCAGAAGACGCAATTGTCGTGAAGGTCTCAATCGAAGCTGTGGTTTTGGCGGAGGTCTGAGGGCTGAGGCCCGCTTTCTCCTGCTATATTGTTCGCGGAGGTCGTTGCGCGTGCCCCCTGAAAAATTTCGCGTGGCTCTGGTGCAGATGTCTTGCGGACCAGAGCCGGAACAGAATCTCGAGAAGGCTCTCAGCCGAGTTGCCGACGCTGCCGGACGCGGCGCGCAGGTCATCTGCCTGCCCGAACTTTTCCAGACGCAATATTTCTGCCAGCGCGAAGATCACTCGCTGTTCGATCTTGCCGAGCCCATTCCCGGTCCAACCACCGAAAAGTTGTCCGCCGCCGCACGCAGCAACGGCGTTGTGCTTGATCGCATCGCTGTTCGAGAAGCGCGCGGCCGGCGTCTATCACAATACCGCGGCCATCTTCGACAGCGACGGATCACTGCGCGGGCTCTACCGCAAGATGCACATTCCGGACGATCCGCTCTACTACGAGAAATTTTATTTCACGCCCGGGGATCTCGGCTTCCGCGCTCTCGACACCAGCGCGGGACGCCTCGGCACTCTGGTCTGTTGGGACCAGTGGTATCCGGAGGGCGCGCGCCTCACGGCGCTGCAGGGCGCCCACGTGCTTTTCTATCCCACGGCCATCGGCTGGCATCCTGCAGAGAAGGCCGAGTTCGGGGTGGCGCAGCACGACGCCTGGCGAACCATCCAGCGCGCTCACGCCATCGCCAACGGAGTTTATGTGGCGGTTGTGAATCGCGTCGGCTTCGAAACCGGCAACATGCGCGGCAAGTCGGCTCCGGGCCAGGGACTCGAATTCTGGGGCGGATCCTTCTTCTGCGATCCTTTCGGCCGCGTGCTCGCCGAAGCCTCACACGACCGCGAAGAGATTCTGGTCGGCGACGTCGACCTGAAGGCGCTGGAAGACATTCGCCGCAACTGGCCTTTCCTGCGCGACCGCCGCATCGACGCTTACGCTCCAATCACCAACCGACTCATCGACTAGGAAACCTATTTGCAACGACAGCAAAAAGCACTACTGACAGCTCTTGCGATAGCGGCGCTAGGCCTCGTCTCTTTGGCTAAGACATCGAAGCTCGCGGGCAAGATCGTCGGATATGACGTGATGCGGCACGTTACCAAGACCACGTCCGGTGTCCAGAACCAGGAAGTAGTTGTTCTGGAGACCGATGGTCCCAAACAGAAGTATTCGAAGATCGTCTTCTTAAGCTTCGGCACAACCCAAATTGAGCAGAAGTATTTCGACGGAACTGAGCCGTTAACCGTGGATGTTTTGCGTGACCATTCTTGCGACGAGAAAGAGCCTAGATTCGTATCCCAGGTAAGCCTCGATCGGATTGCCGGAACTTATCTTCTGACTGACGCGTTCAAAACCCAGCCTCCTGCCAAAATCAAGACCCTGGAATGTTATGCTGCCATCTACAAGAAGAAGTAAGGTCGCAGCGAACCCAATTGGAACCGCTCCCTTTGCGCTCGGTTACCGCATGCCCGCCGAGTGGGAACCACACGCCGCCACATGGCTGGCATGGCCGCACTATCACGGCGACTGGCCCGGGAAAGTTCGAACCGATCCCATGGGTCTATGCCGAAATCATTCGCAACCTGGCGAAGCATGAGCGCGTCGAGTTGATCGTCAACAACGCGGCGGCTGCCGGCAAGCGCGCAGAGTGCTCGAACGCGCCGATGCTCTGTCGACGAACATTCGATTTCATCGCTGGCCCACTAACCGCGTCTGGCTGCGCGACTCAGGCTGCATTTTCCTGAAGTGTGGCGCGGGCGCCCACCGCCCGCGAAAAGTCGGGCACAACCCTTAGCCCTCAAGTTCCGCTTTAACGCCTGGGCCAAATATTCCAACTGGCGCTACGACGAAAAAATCGGCAGCCCGGATGGCGAGAAAGCGCAGACACACTTGAGGTTCGCCCACTGTCGGTCGGCAAGCGCATCGTCCTCGAAGGCGGCTCGATCGACGTCAACGGCGCCGGCACGATCCTCACGACCGAAGAATGCCTGCTGAGCAAGGTGCAGGAACGCAATCCGCACATGACGCGCGTCCACTACGAAAAGGCTTTCGCCGACTACCTCGGCGCGCCCAACACCATCTGGCTCGGACGCGGCATCGTCGGCGACGACACACACGGCCACGTCGACGACCTCACCCGCTTCGTCGCCAAAGACACGGTCGTCACCATGGTCGAGCCCAATTCCAAGGACGTGAACCACGCTCCACTCCGCGCCAACCTGCGCCGCCTGCAGGCCGCCCGCGACCAGGACGGCAAGCAACTGACGGTCGTCGAACTGCCCATGCCGCAGCCCGTGGTCTTCGAAGGCCGCCGCCTTCCCGCCAGCTACGCCAACTTCTACATCGCCAACGGAGTCGTGCTCGCCCCGGTCTTCAATCGTCCCAACGACCGCATCGCGCTCAACACGCTGGCAGAACTCTTTCCTACGCGCGAGATCGTGCCAATCTATTCCGGAGACTTCATCTGGGGCCTGGGCGCAATGCACTGCATGACGCAACAGCAGCCGGCCTGAACTTCGTCGCGCTTGCCGTGGTAGATTCTCCGAATGTCTCACCGCGAAATGACCACCGGCCGTCTGGAAGCCTTCAGCGACGGCGTGATCGCCATCATCGTCACCATCATGGTGCTCGAACTGCGCGCTCCCTCCCAGCCCACAATGGCAGCGCTCGCGAAAGTCGCGTCCAGTCTTTATCAGCTATGGACTCAGTTTCCTGGTGGTCGCGATCATGTGGGTGAACCATCATCACCTGATTCACGCGGTTCATGAAGTCACGGCGCGCCTGCTGTGGTCGAATCTGAACCTGCTGTTCTGGATGTCGCTCGTGCCCTTCGTCACGGATTACCTGGGAAAGAATTACCGCGAACCTCTGGCGGTCGCGCTCTACGGTCTCGACCTGTGGCTCTGCTCGATCGCGTTTTACTTGCTACGAATCGTTCTGATCGCGCAGGATCGCAATGACCCCGCGATGGCCGATTATCACGCCGCCGTCCAGCGCAAGAACTTGTTTTCTGCCGCACTCTATTTTCTTTCTGCGCCTTTGGCCTATGTCTCCATCTACGCGTCGTTTTTCATCTTTGCTCTGATACCCGCCATGTATTTTCTGCCGGAGAAGAAATTGGCTGCGTCCGAGCGCTAGCTTCCCTTGAACAAAAGCTAAACAAAAAAGAAATGCGGGCCTCTTCCAGGCCCGCATTGTTCAGCAATTTTGCTCAGACTACTGCGGAGGCATGCTGCCGCTCGGCACCGTTCCCGCAGGACACGGAGCCGCAGGTTGAGCGGTCCCCGGACCGGTCTGCGCCGGGCTGCCTTGAGGCGCGCTGCCAGAAGTCGTTGGAGACGTGCCCGGCGTCGGCGCCGGCGCGGCGGAATTTTGCGATGAACTTGTGCTGCCCGGCGTCGAACTCGTGTTTGGAGTGTTCGAGGTTGAGCCGCTCGGAGTGGGTGGTCCCGGCGCCGCTACGCACGGCGTACTGGGCGCGTTCGGATTCGCCGGCTGCGTCGTCCCAGGTGTCGTTCCGGGAGTCGTCCCCTGCGGTGTTGTGCCCGGAGTACTTTGTGTTTGTGGCACGCCCGGCGTTTCGCCGCCCGCCTTGGTGGTAATCGGGGTCGGTGGCCCAATCGTCGTGGGCGGCGTAGTAGTAGTGCTCGACGGTGCTGGCGCGCCGCTCGGCGGTGGCGCCGTCGGTGTAGATGTCTGGTTGGGCGGAGGAGGCGGTGTTGCCGGCCTGCTCTGCGCCATAGCCCAGCTTGCACAGCTCAATAGGACGAACAGCGTAGTAATTCGTGTGAACATGATGACCTCCGAATCGAAATACGACTACGGGTACTTGCTGGCTGTAGTTCGTTTCCTCTTCGGTCAGTCTCAAACTGCCGGGGAGGGCCCGCTATCCGGTGGATGCTGTAGCTGGAAGGATGAGAAAGGGAAGATGCCGAGAATGAAGGATGAGAGATGAAGCTGAGAAATGAAAATAAAGCGAGTCGCTAGTTACGATTTCTACTTACGCAAAACCACGCCACCGCGCCCGAGCGAAGTAATTGTATGCGGGACGTCGGGCTGCACAGATTTTCCTTCCGGCTTCGAGACCACGCTCCATGCCTTCGAGAACGACTCGCCAGCCGACGTCTTGGTCAGAAGATTATCCAGAAACAAGTTGAAGTTCGGGCCCAGTCGGCGCTCAGTCAGGATGACGTTCAGCTTCATGCCCTTTGGTTTGAACCCGGCGTTATAGGGATCGGCGAAGTTATCGCTGGCGATCCAAAACACCTTGGCGCCCGAATCGACGCAGGCCCGAAGGACGTCGGAGCCTGAAATTCGCGCGCCTGCCCCATCGGCGATGGTGCCCTGCGCATCTAGGTCGCAGAGCAGATGAACGACGTCATAACTCCCCTGCTTCAGCGCGCCCTGCAATTCAGCGATGGTAGCCGCGGCCAGCGACGTTGTGTTCGGATAGAAGCGCTTGTAAATTCGCTCGTCGTTCTTGCGTTGCTCTTCGTGCTGCGCGCCAAGCATGCACACCAACACCTTCGTGCCAACCACTTCATCTTTGCGGAAAGCGTCCAGAAGCCCCATTTGATTTTCTTGTCCTGACCCTGCGGGAAGTTGGCTGTTGGTCGTAGCCAAAAGCTCGAGCCAAAAGTTAAAAGCGTTCGTCAGCGGCGATACTGCGTCGGTTGCGGACCTTTTTCGAGGGTCTCGCGATCCCAGATGGCGCCATCGCGCGTGTACGCAGCGAGTTCGAAATCCTGCGTCAGTTCGAGAGCGTCGGTCGGACAAGCGTCCTCGCACAGCCCGCAGAACATGCAGCGGCTCAGATCATAGGTGAAGTTGGTGAGTTCCTTGCGGCGGGTCTTTTCGTTGCGCTCGCTCGAGACCACGATCAAATGCTCGGGGCATGCCAGCGCGCAAAGGTCGCAGGCAATGCACATGGTCTCGTCGGTGTCAGGGTTCACATTGAGCCGCGGCGCTCCGCGGTAGCGTTCGGCCACCTGCGGACGCTCCAGGGGATACTGCTCGGTGTAGATTTCCTTCGGATCCTGATAGCGGAAGGTGACCTTCAACCCCTGCAGCAGGTCCACGAGAAATACTTTGCGCAGCAAGCTCGGCATACCCATGACCCCGTTAGCTTACCACTAACCGGCGAGTCGCCAAAAGCTTACCAAGCAGGTGCCGGAGTTCAGGCTCGTCCCTCACTGTTTTTGTTTCCAAACGTCTAAGGCGATGAAGTAGTTGTTAATGCCGGTTCTAGCGGTGCCGCGCGGCGGGAACTTTTCCAGCCGGCTCTCCGTATTCAATGACAGAGGTTGTTTTATGAAGGCCTATTTCACAAACCTGCCGATGAAAATCTGGGTACTTCTGGTCGTTCCCGCCGTGGTGATTGCCTATCCGGTGGTCCGAATCGTGGTGCCAGCGGTCGTGCGGGCCGTCGTGCCGGAAGTGGTGCGGTCGGTGCTGAGCGTAATCTAAGCCACTTTCTGGTCGACGGATTCGCCAGTTCCCAGCAGTTCCCTGCTTGACAGCAACTTTTCGCGACGAACCCGCTAAAATGGGGGCGGAGCCGCCCCTTGACCCGTCCCAAAGCAGCCGCAAGCGACGCCACGACCGTAGAACCCGGGCCCCAGACCGCCTCAGACGAACTCTGGATGGAGGAAGCCCTTCGCTGCGCCCAGCGCGCGCTCGAGGCCGGAGAAGTTCCCGTAGGTGCCGTTGTGGTGAGCGATGGAAGCATCGTCGGCCGCGGCTGGAACCGGAACATCATGGGCTCCGATCCGACCGCGCACGCCGAGATCATGGCCCTGCGCGAAGCTGGTGCCGCCGTTGGTAACCACCGTCTGGGAGAGTGCGCACTGTTTGTTACAATTGAACCGTGCGCCATGTGTGCGGGGGCAATGATTCATGCCCGCATCAAACGCCTGGTGTATGGCTCGGACGATCCGAAAGCCGGCGCGGTACGCTCGGTGCTTCAGGTTTTGAATCACCCGCAACTGAACCACAAGATCGAGGTTCGCAGCGGAGTCCTGGCCGGCCGCAGCGCGGAAGTACTGCAATCGTTCTTTAAGAATCGTCGGTAGGCCAAACCGCTAGCTTCGAATGGTTCTCATTCCGACCCTGAGCAACGCGAAGGGGAGGAACCTGCTTTTGCCGGCCGCTGATAAGTTGATCCGTCGCGGAGAGGTGCGTGAGTGGTTGAAACGATCCGCCTCGAAAGCGGACATACCTTAACGGGTATCGTGGGTTCAAATCCCACCCTCTCCGCCATACTTCTGAAGTTGCTTCCCTGTGAACTGAAACATCCCACCCTTGGGACCGGCTTGAGGGTCGACTCCTCGCCGTCCAAAGGGTGGGGTAGGTGGTTCAACCTTCGAGAAACCTGGCTAGCTCAATAGGGCGAAGTCCCACCTGGGTCGGTGAACGGGTTGGGGTCGACCGTCACCACCACGTTGAAGAAAGTATTCGGGGTGATTGTGTCGCTGGTCGGGCCGCCCACGTAAACGCCGTAGTATGATTCGTTCACTGTGTTCTTCGTGACGTTGTTCCCTCCTCCCGTACTCAGGTCCGCGATGCCGTAAGTCGTGCTGGCTATGGTGTTGGACTGCACGAGTGAGTTGGCAGTCGAATTCACCATGTACACACCCAAGTAGGTGCCGGCCACCTTGTTTCCGTTCACATTGGTGCCGGTGGTGGTGCTCGGTAAATAGATGCCATAACCACCGGGAGCGCTGGATACGGTGTTTTTCGTCACCGTCGCCGAACCCCCGTCAACCCACAGGCCCACAGGAATAGTGAATCCAACCCTGGGACCTACGTTGGAGACCGTGTTGCCGGTCACCGTGTTGGCGGTTGAGCCCCCACCGACCACGACGCCGTTGAGGGCATTTTGAATGTTGTTGTTGGTGATATTCACCTGGCCCCCGAGGGAACCGATGGGCGTGATGTCGATGTCGTGAACCTCGTTGTTGCTGATGGTGACATAGGAGTTGTCAATCTCGATTCCGTCGGTCAGCGTGCACGTGTCGAGTTCGTTGCGCACAACAACATTTGAGACTCTTCCAGCGGAAGTTCCGTCCACCGGCGTACCTACGAAGTAGTACTCAAGCCCAAAGACGCGGGCGGCGCCGGGTACACATCCCGCTCCGCTGCCATCGATGGTCAGATTCGTCACCGTCACCAGGACAGTGTTTTCTACCAGTAGTTGCACCGCGACTGGCCCGAGTGACGAACTGGTACCATTCGCCACCAAGCCACCCGCAGGCACCGTAATCACAGCCGCATCGCCCGTCCCGTCCGTTACGCCGCTAAGATTGATAGGTTGGGTGATGACAACTTGCTCGGGGTACGTCCCCGGGCAAACGAAAACGTTACTGCCTGCTGGCACTCCACTGACCGCCGCCTGAATGGTCGAGAAATGCAGAAACTTGGGTTGGCAAGTGGCGGGGCCAACCACCACGGTGTTGACTGCAAAGGCTCGCTGCCATGGCATACCGACTGCAACCAACAACGCGAGCACGACTATGCGCAATGTTCTCTCCGACATAGCACTGCCTCCTGTTTTTTTTGGTTTGCGTACGGGGCCGAAACAGATTGCTCTTGGTGTCCAGCGCATTCCCCATGCGAAATACACACGCCAGACAACAGAGGTTGTGACTAACCTGGGTCGAAGTTGCGCGCTGGACGCGTCGGAGTTCATTCATCTGCATCGGGTACACCGACACGTGCCAGCGGTATAACTGTGGGGGGGCCTTTACGACTTGGCCAGGAGTATACGCGCGTCTTCCCGGCCTGGCACGGTTTTCCTTATGTGCCTTCGAGTGACCCGAACCGGGTGGTGGGTCAGTTTCGTTTCCACAGGCGGGGTGTAAACATGCGAGCGTGACATCTGGGAGTTCGTCTTAGAAAGTCGCTGCAACCATCCACTCGTTGATCGGATGCTGCTGGCCGCATTCCATGCATCCTTCCGCCGCAAATTGCGTTCCGCAGTGTGGACACACAGCGCCCGTCTCGAAGGTATCGAACATCTGCTGGCACCGCCCGCACTTCCACATGTTCCCGATGGCCGGAGGCGTCTTGCACGAAGGACAGGCAAATCCGTGCCGGCGCGGTAGCTTCGCCAATGCCGACAACGCTCGCGCATGCTGGAATCCGCTCCAACTGTTCATCAGGATGAAGACCGCGAGCACGCCCCACCAAACCGAGTGGATCCAGAGCGCAACGATCGTGAAGCCCACCGCGCCGATGATGCCGATGCCCGTTGCTACCATCAGGCTGCGGGCGCGACCCACGACGAACCACAGCAGTGAGCGCAGGATCTGTCCGCCATCGAGCGGATAGATCGGCAATATATTGAAGATCAGCAGGCCCAGGTTGATGCCCCAGACTGCGCGGATGAGTTCATGAATGTTGGGGGCCGCTGCCCCCCACCCGAACCAGCGACTCGTAAAAAGCACGAGGGTCAACAGCGGGACGAGCACCACATTGACCAGCGGTCCGGCGGCAATGCTCCACAGCGTTGCACCCGGGCGCGGCGGAGGATCGACGTACGCGACACCGCCGAGCGGCCACAACACGATCTGGTTCGCGGTTCCTCCAACCTGGCGGCAGGCCAAGGCATGGCCAAACTCGTGCAGCATCACAATGAAAAACAGCGAGAGATACTCCAGCACGTTCCACGTGAGCGAGGAGTAGGCCCGTGTCCGGGCGTTGATCTCGTACGCCGCCAACAAAAACCAGGACCAATGCAGAAACACGTCAATGCCGGCAAAACGGAAAATGCGAAACGCGCCTTGGCGGATGCTTGTCATGCAATTTTGCTCATACGAACTTCGACCCTGTGAGCGTTATAACACGCCGGGCGCGGGCCCTCTGCGAGCTCGGGTTTGTCCCGCGTGTCGTGATCGTAGACCAACATCCTGAGCAACTTTCGCCCTGCGATGGGGTTACCATTGTGTTAGGCGAGTAGGCACTCAAAGTTGGGCCATGATTTCAGCGGACCCGACGGGAGGCGTTTATGAGGTATCTCAGGTATCTGGCGTTGCTGGCGGTGTTGGCGATTCCGGCAACATATTCTCAAGCCCAGGTGGCAGTTGGGGTTCGTGTTGGACCTGGTTGGGGCTATTACGGTGGCCCGCCGGTCTGCCGCTACGGATACTACGGCTACTATCCCTACCAATGTGCGCCCTACGGCTACTACGGACCAAGTTGGTTCGCTGGAGGAGTTTTTATCGGTGCGGGCCCTTGGTATCACGGATTCGGCTGGGGACGCGGTTGGGGTTGGGGACGGCCCGGTTGGGGTGGCAGTGGCTGGGGAGGCCGCGGGTTCAACGGTCGCGGATGGGGCGGGGGATGGAACAGAGGTGGTTTCCGCGGCGGTGCCGGTGGCTTCCATGGCGGAGGCGGTTTTCACGGAGGTAGTGGGTTCCATGGTGGAGGTGGATTCCACGGCGGCGGTGGGCACGGTGGAGGACATCGCTAAGCCCGCTCGGAGCTGAAGCCGCTCAGATTTTTCCTGGGTGCAGTAGAAACGGCTGACAGTAGGGTGCTGTCAGCCGTTTTTGTCTTTCTGGGTACGGGCAGCCGGCTACTGCTCTTTTTGTCCCGCAGTGAATACGGTCCACGGGCCCGCCTTCATGTCACGCAGCAGCGGCTTCTGCCACGAAAATTCCGGATGCTTATCCAGAAAATCCGCCGCCACAAAGTCCGCGCCACAAGGATGCCCCGCGCGCGCCACAAAGCTCATCTTCGCGGCCATCGCACTGTCGGTCGCCTTGCCCTGCACGGCGCCGCCGGGGTTGTAGGCGTCCCAACCCCACTCCTTCACCCCTCGTGAAGAAGCGTCCACATGCCCGCAGAGCGAGCGCTCGTTCGCCTGCTCTTTCTTCTCGAAGCTGTCGACGTGATCGGACAAGAACTGCTCCGCCATCGTGACGTCGATCTTCCCTTTCGACTGCTTCATGATCGCTTCCCAGCGGGCATGCCGCGCATTGGGAGACGACGAAGCATCTTTGGGATCAAACGTGGGCGTCTCCTCGCTGATGACCTTGGGATCGCGCGCGAAATTCGAGCTGACGAAATATCCATCCCTGGTGCGCCAGAGCGGCGTGTTCTTCAGCCCCAGCTCTAAATAAGCGATCTCGCCTGTCTTGCGGTCGCCGATCAGCCAGTCGTTAGCGTACCCGCCGTTGTTGCCCTCTTTGATAATCCGCACGTAGTCATCAATATTGTTGGCGTACTGCAACGCCTTGCGCGACCTCATAAACTCCGGCTTGCCATTCGGATCCCATCCCTCGAACTGCGTGATGGTCGTCTCGGTGATCATCATCCCGGCCGAGTTCACGCCGAAATCGTCGTCGCTGGTAATCACACCGGGAAAGCCGTCCATGAGAATCCGGTTGCCGTGCTCCGGCTGGATGTCGAAGATCACCACCCACCGCTCTCCCGCCAGGTAGCTGGTCCAGTTGTTGTGCGCGATCACGATCTGGTGATCTTTGGTGACGCTGCCCGTCGCAATAAATGCGCTGCAATTGCCCGGAGCTGTGAGCTTCGGTGCCTTCTGCGATTTCTGCTGCTTGTTCAGCCACGGCACGTAGTAGTCCGGGACTTCCTCGAATGCATTCAGCGCCACGATGTCGTAGACGTCGAGGTCGACACCGTGCGCTTTGACTCCGTCGGCGATGCCCTGCAGTTCCTGCTGGTATTCGGGGTCAATGTGCGGCCACAGCATCTGCCGGGCCGTCGTGCGGAAGAACTCCCAGTCGCGCTGCGTCTCGAGCGTGTCAAACAGCTTGATGGCCTCAAATGCGTCGGCAATGTCTGGAGCCAGCAGATAACCATGCTGGAATCCGACGTCAGAAGGCGAGCCCTCGAGATGCAGGTACGTCCAGCCACCTTGCTGGAAGCGGTAAGCCTTCTGCAAACGCGCGTCAGCCTGGCCCGCACCTGTCCCTGCAGCCTGTGCCGCACCTGCCATCACGACCAGCGCCACAGCTATCAGCCCGCCACGCACCAATTGTTTCAACATGAGTCCCTCGTAGAAATCAGCAGAATTTGACGCACCATTCTAGCCTACCCTCCCTCGCATCGAGCCCTGCCAGCCTCCAGGCCTTCTATTCCCGGGTTTTCGACTCCTAGATATTCGTTACCGTTTCCGGATGTCGCTGCAGATACCAGCAAGGGAGTAATCCCGCATGTGGGGCCAGCGCATTCACGCAAGTCTGCGGCCCGGGCGGATCGAAGATGAACTGTGTCTTTCCGTTCTTTTGCAGCACCGCGTAATGATGGCGCACTGTGACGACCCCGTACGCATTCCAATTCGCCGCCACACGAATGCGGAAGACTGCCCAGTCGCATCCAAACACGATGGCTGCCAGGGCTACAATCGTAAGGACGATCGCAAGGAACATCCGCCGCAGGCGCACTCCGAGACTTGGCCTAGCCAGGTTTGGGACAGCCCGACCCGCAGCAGAATTCTCAGTCACGAGGCCAGATTATAAGCCCCGGTCAGCGCTCAGGAGAGCCCGGTAAGCGCTCCTGACGCCGGGATCCCGGCCTGCATTCCCATCCATTCCCATCCAGTCGTTGACAACTCCCCCATCCGACAGGCAAACTACCGCATTCGCTGGGAATCGCGTTTCGCCAGCGTCTGCGGACGGCCGCACAGCGGATGCGCCGTTCCTGCCTTATAATCAATCGTTCACTTCGTCCAATGGCCATGACCGAGCAACGGGTCTCTTACACGCTCGACTCCTCGTTGGAGACGATCGACAATGCGGAGGAGAAGGCGTCCCGTATTGCCACTGAACTTGGCTTTGCCGACGACGAGATCATGCAGATTTCCATGGCCGTGCGCGAAGCCGCCGTCAACGCGGTATTGCACGGCAACGCGTATGCCCCGGACAAGAAAGTTACCCTAGCTTTTGAGCGCACCGGCAACGATCTGATCATTACGATTCGCGATCAGGGTCCAGGGATGGATCTGAGCAAGATCCCCAACCCTCTGGCGCCGGAGAACCTGCTCAAAACGTCGGGCCGCGGAATTTTTTTAATGCGCTCGTTTATGGATGTGGTTGAGATTCGCCCCAGCCAGACGGGCACCGAACTTAAATTAATCAAGCACGTCCACGGACCAACCGCGGGCGGCAAGGAGGCTTCCCAGTGAGCATGAAGGTTTCTACGCGGCAGGTGGACGGTGTCACGATTGTGGACTGCAGCGGTCGCATCACCCTCGGCGAAGGCAGCGTCGTTCTGCGCGACACTGTGCGCGACCTGCTCGGCAAGGGCAACAAGAAGATCGTCCTCAACTTGCAGGACGTCAACTACATTGACAGCTCAGGCATTGGCGAATTGGTCAGCGCCTTTACGACGACGAAGAATCAGGGCGGCGAGCTGAAGCTCTTGAACCTGACCAAAAAGGTGAACGACCTGCTCCAGATCACCAAGCTCTATACCGTGTTCGACGTGAAAGACGACGAAGCGTCGGCGGTCAAGTCGTTCAAGTAGGGCGGCCTGCCGGTTCGCGGGCTAGAGTCAGGATTTCTTTGCCAGGGGACTGATCCTTCAGTCCCCTGTCCTCTTTGTTGTCTGCGATCTGCAGGCGACGAGAGAGCAATTTCTCTCCGGGGATCGTGTTCTAAAACCCTAAGGAGGTCGCTATGAAACACCTCTCACTCCGGCCCCTCTCCTTCCTGCTTCTGCTTCTTATGGCCTGCCTGGCTCTCGCGTGCGGAGGCGGCAGCAACCGTCGGCTTCAATCGATCGCAATCAGCGCCGTCGCTAACGGCGGTCAAATCTCTTTTGTCGCGACGGGCACCTACAATGCCTCTCCGACGACGGTGACTCCACTTCCCGTCTTCTGGTATGTCATGGATCCCCCAACGGGCTACACGCTTTCCGCGCAACCATTCGTGGTTTCTTGTAGCCTGCCTGGTATTACGGTCACAGCCACGGCCCCGGCGAACCCCAATGTCCCCAGCACGGGGCCAATCTCAAGTACTGTGATGGTCGTGGCAACCGCACCACTTCTTTGTCCTTAACTCGGTTCCAATCCGGAACGGTCTAGCGATTTTCTGGGCCCAATCACAGACAACGCCAGCATTCATTCACGACAATTCAAGCATGGACTGTCATCGCGGTGTTACGTTCGGTATTCGTCTAGCGGTCTCGTCCCTTCTTGCTCTGGTGCTCGCTGGACCGCTGCTGGCCTCCGACTGCATTCCAATTCACGAAGCCGGGCAGCATATCGGCGAAACCAAGTGTGTGACCGGAAAAGTGTTGAGAGTTAGCGTTGGCATCAAGGGAGTTCACTTCCTCAACTTCTGCGAAGACCAGATGGCTTGTCCTTTCACCGTCGTGATCTTCTCCTCAGGGCTGAAGGATGTTGGCGACGTGCGCCGGCTCGAAGGCCGCACGATCGAAATTCATGGCGCCGTCAAACTCTATGACGGACGGTCCGAGATCATCCTCAACCGCATCAGTCAGATCACCGGAGGAGCAGCCATGATTCCGCCTCTCCCCAAGAACTACGATGTCGAAAATCGCGGCCACTTTAGCGCCGGGCGCCTTCGCCCCACCAAGAAGCCAGCTAAGGTAAAGGCCAAGCCTCCCGCCACCGCAACCTACGGCAACGACGTGGAAGGCGACGATCTCCAATAAACGAAACAGCACCGGTAGCTCGCTCGCGCGACCAGGAGTCGCCCGCCTTTCCCAGAGTCCGGATATACTGCGACATCAACTTGGTGGAGGCACGATGAGCAAACATTCTTCCGATCATGAAATCAGTCGCCGGACCGCCCTCGCCGTCATAGGAACGACCAGCTTAGGCGTCGCAGTGATGGGACTGCCCCTCTACGCTGACGAATCGAGAAGCGATGCCCTCCGCAAACTGCTGCCAAAGTTCACGGACAAATCCCGCTCCGTTTTACTTCATGTACTGGAAGATCCGGAATTCAGCGGACAGATTCCCTCGGCCGACGTAGCAAGTATTGCGCGCAGCGAAAACACTAGCGTCGACAACCTGATGTTGCAATTGATTCCCTTGGCGAGGAGCTACTCTCGCGCTCCGATTTCGAATTTCTTTGTGGGAGTTGTCGTCCGTGGCGAGAGCGGCGGATTATATATCGGAGCAAACATCGAGATTCCCAAGCAGTGTCTTGGCTTCGCCGTCCATGCGGAACAGTCCGCATTATCGAACGCCTACATGCACTCGGAGAAGTCCGTTACCGCTCTAGCGGTAGGCGGAGCGCCGTGCGGCCACTGCCGCCAGTTCATCGACGAAATGTCGCCCGACGGAGAAATCGTGATTCTGACGCCCGACAAGGCGCCGGCAAAGCTCTCCACAATATTGCCCGCGGCATTCGGCCCCGCAGCTTTGGGGATGACCCAGGGCGCGTTCCCTGTCAGGGAGACGAGTCTTGCCCTGGTGAAAGAATCGACCGACTCGGTCGCAATGGCCGCTCTCGATGCCGCCCGAAAATCCTACGCCCCCTACAGCAAATCGCCCTCAGGAGTGGCCATTCGCAGCAGCAGTGGCCGCATCTATCGCGGCTGCTATATCGAGAACGTCGCCTTCAACCCGAGCCTGTCCCCGCTGCAGACCGCACTGGCCGGCATGATTCGCTCCGGTGAGCCGTACTCAGCGATTGCAGGAGTTGTTCTTGTGGAAGTTCAGGAGGCCAATATCAGTCAGAGAGCCGCGACCGAAACTGTGCTTACTGCCATTGCGCCGGCTGCAAAACTCGAGGTCACCCTGGCGCGAGGTTAAAGATCGAGCTTAGATTTCATGATGGCTCTCACACCATCCCTTTGCGCAATTCCTCGAGCGGATACTTCGTTCCGCGCCATTCGATGCCGTCGTTCCACAGTGTCAGGCACATCGAGCGGATCAGTGTGTAGATGAACAGCGTCGTACTCACGGGATGTAGCAGGACGTAATAAGGCGGCACTGCCGAGCGCCACGACATCCCGATGTAAATCAGGAGCATGGATCCCAGCGCGACGGCATAAGGCACCCGCGCCCATCCCTGCGCCAGCCAGACCCCGAGAAATGGCCCGTAGTTCAGGAACGCCAGGCCAAACGCAGAGATCAGCGTGCGCCACCACTGAAACGACAGCACCGCGAAGAAGTTCTTGGTCAGATTATTGACCACGCCTATGGCCCCTTTGGCCCAGCGAATCGAAATCAGGTTTCCCCCAAAGACATTTCGCTGGGCGAAGCCGGCCTTCTTCACGACTTTGCCCAACTTCATGTCGTCGAGAACTTCCATGCGCAGCGCCTCGTACGTTCCGACCTCGTCGTACACCCTGCGCCGCACCAGGTTGAACGCTCCCACGCCCATATGATCGTCGGTGCTCGGATCGGCCACCTTCCACGGCCGGTGCCCGAACATAAACATCGTCTGGAAGAATGCGATCATCATGTACTCGCCCGGCCGCTTCATGATCATCTGCGGAAACAGCACCACGTGATCCGCCGGCTCCGACTCCGCATAAGCCAGCGCCCGCCGCAACGAATCCGGCTTGAAGAGCACATCCGCATCGGTGAACAGCAACCACTCGCCCGTAGCCTGATTGGCCGCGGTCCACATGGCATGAGTTTTGCCCAGCCAACCGGCAGGCAGTTCGGCGTGATGAATAACGCGCAGAGTCGGGATAGGCGGGTACCCCATTTCTCGCGTCTTTTGCGAGAAGTGGGGATTTTTCGCGATCCTCTCCATGATCTCGCCCGTCGAATCGGTCGAACGGTCGTTGACTGCGATCACTTCGTAATTGTCGTAGTCGAGGGAAAGTAGCGTGCCGAGCGCTTGCTCAATGGTCTCTTCTTCGTTGCGGGCGGGAACGATAATCGAAACCCGGGGATTGCCCAAAGGCAGAACTGGATTGCGATCCCACTCCGGCCGCGATACGTCCGCCACGCTCGGCATGCCCAGCGCAGCGTCCACGATGCGGGAGACCCAGGCCAGCGCTAGAATGGTTCCCGCAATCCAGTAAAAATAAAACATTCGTCCTGAGTTACAGGGTTTCCTGAGTGCGACTTCTTGTTCTTATTGGGTTAGGCTCTTGCGGTCCACTGCAACTGCCGGCGCAAACTTCATCCCATAGAACAGTATGGCAGAAGAGATCCCCATCGCGATCACCGGCAGAATAAACGCGGACTGCAGTGAGCGCTTGTCCGCGACCCAGCCCATCATGGTCGGCGAAGGCACATCGCCCAGAATATGAATGATGAAAATGTTCACCGCGAGCGCCGTCGCGCGAATATGCGCCCCCACCGAATTGATGACGGCGGCATTGAGCGGCGCAGTATTGAGCAGCAGAAAGAAAGCCGCCACGCCAATCGCTGGAATCATCAGCGGCCCCCTTACAAACAGCGCGACGATCATGACCGGCATGCCCAGCAACATGCTCGCCGCCGAAACAAAGTAATAAGAACTCTTCATGCGCGGCAGCAGATAGTCTCCGAGCCATCCGCCGGCCAGCGCCGCCAGAATACCGTCGATCACAATGATGATTCCGAATGCCAGGTTGGCCGTCTCCAGCGTGTAGCCACGCTCGCTGAACAGAAACTGCGGCATCCACACCTGGATGCCGCCCAGCGAAAACGTCATCGCCGCCATGCCCAAAGTCGAGGTCAGAAAGCCGGATTACGCGGCCAGCCCCAGAATCGTTCCGCGCTCGGAGTCTCCTTCAGTGAATCGAATTGCCCGCGCTCCGGCTCTTTCAGAGAACAGTACGGCCAGCGCGAGCAGGAATCCCGGAGCCGCCGCGATGTAAAACGGGAAAGCGCCAGCCGTGATGCGGCGCCAGATAGCCGCCGAGCAGATATCCCGCAGCTGATCCCGACCGGAATCGCCAGATAAAAAACCCCCAGAATGCGTCCACGCTTGTTCTTCCGCGAAAAGATCGGCCACAAACGTCGGCGCGATGGTGACGAACGTCGCCTCGCCGACGCCCACCAGCGTGTGGCGGATCAGCAACTCGGTGTAGGTATGCGTCACCGCCGTGAGCAGGGTGAGCCCGCTCCAGAAAATGCGCGCCCAGCACAATGATGAGTTTGCGCGAGTAGCGGTCGGCCAGCGGCCCTACGAACGGCGCCGCGATCATGTAGAAGCCGAGGAAGGCGCTGGTCAGGTATCCGATCTGCGCTTGGACAGATGGAACTCGTCCTGCACCAGCGGCTGCACCGCGAACAGCACGTTGCGGTCCGCATAATTGAGCAGATTAAGCGCTGTCAGAACAATCAGCGCAGTGCGCGGCTGGAGATCGGTCTGGGCCACGGGTCGAGCGAATATATCACGGCGCGAATGCTACTCCCTCTTCCGCCCCTTCGGCCGCGGCCATCGCGCCACAATCGTCGTCGAGATCCCGCCGCGCGGACGAAAATCCCCTTTCACCTCCGCCCACACCGGCTTTGCCCATTTCACCACGTCCTCCAGAACCTGGTTGACGATGTTCTCCTGAAAAATTCCCAGATTTCGGTACGACTGCAGATACTCCTTCAGCGATTTCAACTCCAGGCAGCTGTTTGTCGGGCATGTAGCGAATGTTGAGCACGCCAAAATCCGGCAGCCCGGTCTTGGGACACACCGAGGTGAACTCGGGATCGTCGACAACAATTTCGTATCCCGGAAACTGGTTGGGCCAGGTCTCGATCTCGGGAAACTTCGCATCGAGACCGGCAGCGGCGTGTTCAGGGGTGTAGCGAGGCGATTTCGGCATGCAGCTTATTGTAGCGGCAGCGGTGCTCGCTCCCAGAAAAGACGTTCGATGCAGCCGAAAGAGCCCTGCAGCAGCATGCGCGCATCAAATGAAGTACCGCGGCTTGGAGCGCACTGCGTTTATGTGCGCGGCCTCTGGAATGGTAAATTACTGCTTACAGTTATTCCTGCCGCATCTTGAAAGACAACTAGTTGGCATTGATAAACAATTCGAACACGCCGTCACAGCGGCGGTGGATTTGGCTCGTGCTTGCCATTAGTTGCAGTTGCCCATTCTGCTTATTCATCTTTTCACCAGACTCCGCTCAAAGTGCGCGCCACCACGGTGCAGCGCGGCCCGATCCGCAGCCTGGTTTCCACCAACGGCAAAGTCGAGCCCATCCAGAATTTCGAGGCCCATGCTCCCATTGCAACCACGGTGAAGACGCCTTCTGGTGAAGGAAGGCGATCATGTGCGCAAGGGCCAACTGCTGCTGCAGCTCGATGACGCCGACATCCGCACCCAAGCCGCCCGTGCCCAGGCGCAGGTAAAGACGGCGCAGGCCGATCAGGCCGCTCTCGAACACCGGCGGAACGCAGGAAGAAGTAATCACCCTGACGGCGCAGCTCATAAAAGCGCACAGCGCGCGTGATGTCGCCCAGCGCAATCTCGACGCCTTGCGCCGCTTGCAACAAGAAGGAGCCGCATCTCCTGGCGAAGTCCGTCAGGCGGAAGACGCTGTTCAGCGCGCCCAGGCCGATGTGAACTTGCTCGAGCAAAAACAGAAGGATCGCTACTCTCCACCTGAAGTGGCAAAGGTGCAGGCTCAGGCCGCAGAAGCGCAGGCAGCCTACGAGGCGGCCGAAGACGCTCTCGCAAATCCAGCGTGCGCGCGCCTTTCGACGGCATCGTCTATTCCCTTCCGGTGAAGCAGGGCGCCTTCGTGCAGGACGGCGACTTGCTTTTGCAGGAAGCCGATCTCTCGAAGGTGCTGGTGCGCGCCTTTGTCGACGAGCCCGACGTGGGCCGTCTCCAGCCCGGACAGAGAGTCGAAGTTACCTGGGACGCTATTCCCGGCCGCATCTGGACCGGCACTGTCAGTGGCGTTCCCTCCACCGTCAAGCTGCGCGGCAATCGAAACGTCGGCGAAACGACCTGCCCGTCGACAATCAGGACTTGCGCCTGCTGCCCAACGTCAACGTCGGCGTCACGATTGTCGTCGCCGAGCACAACAATGTGCTCACGCTGCAGCGCGACGCCTTGCGCATGGATGACACCAAGCCCTATGTCTTCGAGATAGTCAACGACCACCTGAAACGGCAGCCGGTGGAAATTTCGCTGACCAATCTCACCCGGGTCGAAATTACCTCTGGCCTTTCCGAGGGCGCGACCGTGGCGGTGCCGGCCGAAGAACCCAAACCGCTGGTCGATGGCGCCTCCGTCAAAGTGGTGCCATAGCGCATGGGAGGAGTTCTGCGATTCGATACTTCCCGGCCAGGACGGTTGTCGGTTCTCCTGATTGTTTTCTTCTGCAGCGTCGGCGCAGCCTCCGCCGCATCTCCGAAAGAGCTTCTCGCATCCGGTCACGCGGACGAAGTTGTTCAGACTCTTCAGCAACAAATAGCCCGATCCCCCAACGACGCCGAGGCGCAAAACCTGCTCTGCCGCGCCTACTTCATGCCCATCGCCACGTTCGTGGTCGGCGCCAGCGCAAAGCCGGCGGCGGTACCAGCGCGAGCCCGACCGCAACAGCGACGATGGAACCCCCGACACCGACGATGGCCACGACGACCAGTCCGGCGACGAGGAAGGACATGCCGGCCAGCGTGGGTGTCCGCCCCCCCGAGCGGCGGCCATGGCCCCGGAGATCGGTGACAGCACGATCATCGGCCCGGTGTAGGCGAGCATCAGCACGCCGGCCTTCTCCGGGCTGAAGTCCTTCACGTTCTGGAAGTACTGCGTGATGACCAGGAAGAGCCCGTAGACGCAGAACATCACGGTGAACAGCGTGATCAGACGCGACCGAGTAGACGCGGTCACGGAAGAGGCGCACGTCCATCATCGGGCCGGGCGAATGCAGCTCGACGACGATGAAGGCGAACGTGAGCACCGCGGCCGCCACGAACAGCCCCACGATCACCGGCGCCAGCCATCCGGTGTGGGGGCCCTCGATGAGCCCATAGGTGAGCGCGCCGATGGCGGCGATGAACAGCAGCTGGCCGGCCGGGTCGATGGAGCGGGCGTCGGGTCGCGCGATTCGTCCACGAACAACAGCACGAGCACGATCCCGACGGCACCGACGACGACGTTGATGAAGAAGATGCTGCGCCAGCCGATCGACTCGGTCAGCACGCCGCCGACGGTCGGGCCGATGGCGAGACCGATCGACGCGATGCCGGTCCAGATGCCGATGGCGCGGGCCTTGCGCTTCGGGTCGGGGAACGCCGCGCTCACGAGGGCCAGCGACGCCACGTTCACGGTCGCCGCCCCGACGCCCTGCAGCCCGCGGCCGACGTTCAGCATGGCCAGGTTCGGGGCCGCGCCGCAGATCGCCGAGGCCACCGCGAACACGAAGGTGCCGGCGATGAACGCGCGGCGGCGCCCGCGCTGGTCCGCCAGCGTGGCGGCGGTCATGATGAACATCCCCATCGTGAGGCTGTAGGCCGCCACCACCCACTGGAGGCCCTGCTCGCCGGCGTTGAACTCGTTCTGGATGTCGGGAAGCGCGACGTTCACGATGGTGGCGTCCAGGTAGATCATGAACAGCCCCACGCTCGTGGCGACGAGCGTCAGCCGCTGCCGACGGGTGAAGGTCAACGCCGTCATCGCCGCAACATAGTGGCGCCCCGGCCGGTCCCGCCCCGATGGCGGCGACGTCCCGCCACGACCTCGCCAGACGTGACTTTTTGCCGAGCGCTAACCCACTCCGGCGGATTGTGGGGTACAACCGTCGTGCCCGCGCGCGGGGTGGCCGAGTGGTGGCGGTGTCCAAGGCCGGGTCCCGGACGAGGACACCTCGATCGAGGGCGGGTCGTGAGACGTACTGATGACGAGACAGCCCGATCGGCTCGAGCGCACGGCGCCCTGTCCCGGTCCCCGGAAGATCACGGTCTACTTCTGGGTGATCAAGGGGCTGTCGACGGCACTGGGCGAGTCGACGTCGGACTATCTCGTCAAGCGGATCGATCCCGTGCCGCCCGTGGCTTGGGCTTCGTCGGGTTCGTCGTCGCGTTGGGGCTCCAGCTCGCCATGCGGCGCTACTGGGCGTGGACGTACTGGTTCGCGGTGGTGATGGTCGGCATCTTCGGGACGATGGGTGCCGACGTCATGCACGTCGGGTTGGGCGTGCCCTACGCGGCGTCGGTCGCGCTGTGCGCGATCGCCCTGGCGGTCGTGTTCGTCTGGTGGCAGCGCAGCGAGGGGACCCTGTCGATCCACAGCATCGACACCACCCGGCGCGAGCTCTTCTACTGGGCGGCGGTGGTGGCGACGTTCGCGCTGGGGACGGCGGCCGGCGACATGACCGCGGTGACGTTCAACCTCGGCTACCCGGCGTCGGCCGCGCTGTTCGGCGCGATGATCTCGTGCCGGCGATCGGCTACCGGTACCTCCACTGGAACGCGATCTTCTCGTTCTGGTTCGCGTACGTCCTGACCCGCCCGCTCGGCGCATCGCTGGCGGACTGGATGGGCAAGTCGACCGACTCGGCGGCCTCGGTTGGGCGCGGGCTGGGTGAGCGTGACTGGCGCTGATCATCGTCGTGCTCGTCGCCTACCTCGCGGTGACGCACCGGGACGTCCAGCGCGGCCACCGAGAACCGTCGATGGCGGGCCAGCCGGGCTAGCTCGGACACCGCGGCGGCGCAGGCCGGCTCCGCGCCGACGCCGTTCCCGGGGACGCCGGTCGAGCGCCGGTTCCCGGGGGACGACGGACGGTGCGTCCCGGGAACAGGTCGGCTACGGCGTGGCCACGGCCAGCACGTGGGCGGCGCCGATTATCGGGTCGGCCTTGAGGATCTCGCCGAACGCCTGGATGTTGCCGACGGGGTGGTTCACGAAGGCGGCGTCGTCGAGTTGGTTCGCGATCTGACGGGCCAGCACGGCGCGCTGCGTGGTGAGCGTTGCGATCGCACCCTCGATCCGCGAGTACGCCGTGTCGGAGGTCGCTGAGCCACTGGCCAACGCCTTCGTCGACGCCGCCAGGGTGTCGGTGCCGAACTGACCGAACGGGGCGTTCAGTTGCTCGTACGTCTCGGCCAGTCCGACCGCGAACGGTGACCGCAGCTGGGGCGGGGTGGCGTTGGGCGTGAGCGCCTCGACAGGAGGACGCGGCCGTCGTGGTGGTAGTCGTCGGACAGACCGGCCAGCGCGAGGATCGTGGGCCGGAGGTTGCTGTGGTCGGTCCAGGTGGTGCTGTCGACCCCACGGTTGGCGATCCCCGGTCCGACGAAACCGACCCAGGTGTTACCGATCTCCTCCTGGATGTCGCCGTGGTTCCCGGCGAAGCCCGGCTCGACGCACAGGTGCACTGCCTGCACACTGGTTCGCCGTCTTGTTCGGGAACACGGGATCGGCGGTGGAGAAGAAGTCGTCGTTGCCGAACAGGGTGAACGTGGGGGTCCGGGTGGGATCAGCGTTGACCATGTGCAGCGCCTTCTCCTCGATCGGGTCGGCCAGGTTCACGGTCAGCGGGACGGGTTCTGGCCGCCGTTGACGTAGGGATCGGGTGCTTGAGGTTGCGCGACGTCTCGCTCCAGCTTCCGCACCGACGGGTCGGTGGGCGCCGGCTGACCGTTGACGTACACGGTCGGGGCGTCGTCGCTGTGCACGCTGGAAGGCCGGTGCTCGCCGGCGGGGAGGATGGCCGCGAGGTTGGCGTTGACTTCGCCGATCTGGTCGGGCGGGCAGCTGGTGAGGACGGCGCAGGGCGTGTGGCTGTAGGCCGAGCGTGCCGTCGGGCTGAGGCACCCCGGCCCCCCCGGCGAAGTGGTCGCCCTCATCGACGGTGATGACGAACAGCGTGTTGCGACTTGTCGATGCCGTGGGCGGCCAGGTCGTTGAAGAACGCTCCGAAGGCGGCGTCGTAGGACTGTGAGCTGCGCCTCGTGGGCCGGCCTCGCCGGGACCCTGCCCGCGGTGCTGACGTAGCTGTCGGCTGATCGGGTTGGGGACGTGTGGTCGTGCACATCGGAGATGTACCCGTAGGTCACGGGCACGCCGGATTCCTGCATCTGGGCCACGTACCCGAGCGTGTTGCTGGCGAGCATCCCGTCGAAGCCCGGGAACCCGCAGTTGCCTGACGCATCCTTGATCGCCATCCCCGCCGTGTCGTTGACACAGGGGGCGCCCGATGCGATGGCCGGGATCGACATACTTCACGCCGTAGAGGGCGTCGAAGCCCGTGGTAACCGCCGGGCTCGTCGACGAGCTGGTCGGCCCGGGCGTTGGTGTTGCGCGGCGCAGTTTGCTGCGACGAGGCCTGGCGAGCAGTGGATGGCGATGCCGACGAAGTCGGTCTGGGCGACGCCCTTCGCGGCGCCTTCAGCCGGTGTCGTCGCCGGCGGGAGAGCGTTGGCGGTCTGCGCCTCCTGCCACTCGGGCGAGTTGGTGCCGAAGACCCGGGTCATGTCACCCGGTGGCGTCCGTCGCGGTGTTCTCCAGCTCGATGTTCGCGGTGCCGACCCCACCGACGTCGCACCCGGCGCGGGTGAACGGCACCCATGGCGCCGGCGTCGTCTTCTGCGCCGTCGGTCACCATGTTTCGGGGCGGGATCGGCCGTGGCGTCGACCTG
>CAWAXV010000018.1:0-207616 GCA_963786095.1 uncultured Acidobacteriaceae bacterium
TAGGAGTCCGATTCCCGTTGCAGCGACACATAATTGCCCTCAGCCTGAACGGCGACCACTTCGCCAGGATTGATCAACAGAATGCTTCCTTTGGCCTTGATTGCGATCATCGGGCGATCTGGACAAGACAGCTTCTGAAAATGCGGCAAAGCTTCTATCAGTTTTGCGGCTCGCTCGCCCTTTGCTCGCCGAGCGGCCCGGTTCAACGCTTCGTTGATGCTTTTGTTCGAGAAAGGCTTTAGCAAGTAGTCTACGGTGTGCTTCTGGAAGGCAGCGACTGCGGCTTCAACGTGTGCCGTTGCCAACACGATAGACGGCAACGGAAGGGCTCGTTCCCGAAGCTGGTCTATGAGTTCAGAACCCGACAGATCGATGTCAAGAAGCAAAACATCGTAAGAATCCTTGGCCAATTTCTCGAGCGCTCCGATCGCATCGTTCGCCGAATCGAAATGCTCCACGTCGCTCCTTGCCGACAGGATATTTGCCAGCTTCGTTTGGGCCGGGGGCTGATCAGCCACGATCAATACGCGCATGGTTTCCAGTCACCATTCATCTTTATTCCACCAGACGTGAACATCTCGGCCGCCGTTCAGGAGCCTGAAGATTTCGCCGATCTTCTTCGCACGGTCATGACTTGAATTCGCGTCAGGATCGGACATCAGTGAGCATGATCGCCCGAGTCCGCGGGCGTTCCGTCCGACCAATTGCTTACCGGAACGTCAATTGTGGTATAGCGGCCTATTTTTTCTTCGTGCGCGTCCAACGGGACGTCATCCCCCAAGTCGGATCCCAAGGCTTTAGGGTCGATTTCGGGGACAAAAAACATCACGTGGGGAAGCCAGGGTCCTTTGATCGCCGGCATTCAAATACCCCTGCTTTGACATCATGTAGGACAGCGAACCGGGTTCGGGCGTGGGCAATTCACCTTTCGCGATGCCGTCTATTATTGCGTCCTCTATCTGAGCGTTCGAACGTCCGGCAATCGCCAGTTCGGTCTTCTTGAGGTAGATCGGAAGAAAAGACCGCGCACCCGGAGCGCTAAGGCAGATCGGACCGTGTATCTTTGGATCCCAAAAAGCCGGATTATTTTTCGGTAAATCCCATGATCGTCCCACCGCACATACGAAACCGTTCTTCCCCTCCACGGCTGTTTCATAGCCATGCCTTCCGAGGACCATAACCGTGGCGTTCTTGGCAACGGATGGCGGAGCGGCGCTGCGGGCCATCGCAATCTCCGCATCGCGGTCCATCAGGTATTGATCGAGTGGGAGCATGGTGGGATAGGGAGTTTTGGTGTCCTGTGCTTGCGCGTGCCGAGCCGCGCCCAGCACAAGGGCCAGCGCAAAGAGTCCCAATGCGATCATCTTGACTGTCTTAGGTTTCATATGATTTTCTCCTGGAATCCTTCTGATGCAGGGTTAAGGTATGGCTCCAAATCTTTGATTTCCCTTCGATCCGGACTTTACCTACATAGCCGGTGCAGCCGTTCCATCCGACCATTTGCCAACCGGAATCACGAACTCGGTGATAGGCTCCGGACCATCCCGAAACTGCGGATTCAGAGTGACTGGCGAGTCGGGCAGATCCGCACCCCAGGAAGATTTATCCGTCACTGGAAAGTAGAACATCAGATGAGGTACGAAATGCCCAAGGGAGTCGTTAAGGTAGCCTGCCCGCGACATCATGTAACACATCGCGCCCGGCTCCGGTGCCCGTAGCTCTTTATCCTGGAATCCAGCTTTGATGCTGTCGATCATCTGAGCTTTCGTCATCCCTGCTAATACCATCTCCGTACGATTGATCGTGAGAGGCAGAATGGATCGCGCGGCGGCAGGATTGAAGCACATCGGCACACGCACCTTGGGGTTCCAGAACTCCGCGGAGTTGAATGGGGACGTCCATGATCGTTCCACCATACAAACAAAACCGTTCTTTCCTTCGATCGCGGTTTCATAGCCCCGCCACGCGAGGACCAGGATCTTTGCGTCGCTGGATATAGATTGCGGGGCAGCGCTTCGCGCCAAGGCGATCTCTGCGTTGCGATCCGGCATCAGGTATTGCTCGATCGAAGCCATGCTCGGATACGCTGTCGAGCGATCCTCATTCCGATTGCGGCTGGTAAGCGTTAACGTCAGTCCCACAGCCAGGCAGAGGATAGCGAAGGCCCCGGCCCAGACCCAGCGGCTCATCATCACTCTGTTTTCCAATCTCGGCCGGCTGACTTGGGCAGCTTCCCGCTTCTGGAGGCGCTCCCCAAGCACCGCGTTGATCTCCGACGGGATGCCTACCTCTGGTGACTCAACTTCCCATGCCATGAGTTCTTGGGAAACAACCCGGAAATCGGCCGCAAGGATCTGGCACTCCGGACACTGCTCCATGTGCGACAACGTCTCGGTGGCTTGGTCCGTGGGCAGTTCGCCGTCGAGATAAGCCATGAGTTCTTCTTGTTCGATCTGATGTCTGTTTGTACTCATTGCATGCCTCGTCTTCCTGGGCGCGGCTGCTCAGCGTTTGCTCTCAGATCAGGATTGCTTCTTGCCTCCGACTCCAGGTAACTCTTCAACGCGAGACGCGATCGAAAAAGCCTGGAACGAACCGTATTTAATGGAATTCGCAACAGTTCAGCAATTTCGGAGTAGCTCAACTGTTCGTATTCGCGCAGCATCAGGATTTCGCGCTCCGGCGCATCCAGCTTTTCCAGGGCTTGCCGCACCCAGAGCACGCTCTCGGGAGTTCCGTCAGTTTTAGGCTCCGGAACGGACTGTCCGAATGTGCCACTCGTCAAGAGCTTGCGTCGTTCCGCAGCGAGCAGCTTCAACGCAATGCCATAGAGATACGTTCGAACCGAGGCTCGCGGTTCATAACGTGAGGCTGCGCGGATCACCGCGAGAAAGGTTTCCTGGGCAAGTTCCTCTGCCCGCTCGGGGTTGTTCAGCCGGCGCCCGAAGAAGCCGTTCAGTAGCTTGCGATAGCGGGCAAACAACTCCTCGAAGGCTGCGCGTGATCCACCCTGGAATTCCAGCATCAAGGCTTCGTCGCTAGTCATAGTCGGTGCGCCCGCCCAACCCGCGCAATCCTTCTCCGGCATTTTTCACCGTCATGCTTCTTTAATGTCACAAGAGAGCCAAAAGTTCCCGGCCCCGTTCATTTCTCCCGCGTTTTCTGAATCTCATCAACTTTTCTGAATCTCATCAACAATGATCTCTGCCGATCGGAACTAGCGCAAGGAAACTCCAAACGCTGTCCGACCTCCCAATCCCGGAGCATTTGCGCGATCTCTACTGATATCCGTATGAATTGATCGCTGAGCTTGTTTCTACCTAGTCTCCTCAGTTGCTCAACTCGTCGCTCTCTACCGCGAACATACCTAAGCAGTGGAGCCTCGCGTCTTTCCCTCCAAGACGGCCTCTGGCTTGCCTCATTGCACAGCAGCACTCTACGCGAGTACACCCGCGACGTTCGTCAGTCAGTGACAGGCGGGTCGCAGGAACAACGTGAGCATTCTGCTGAGAAAAGTAGTTCGCGGTCGAATCCAAAGTGATGGAGGAGGGAGTCGGGACATGCCCGCGCACTCTGGGCGCGCCGCGTCAGCGGTCGAAGCGAAGAGGAGAGGCTTGACCCGGCTCCCGCGCTCCGTACACTCTCCAGCGAGAAAAGGGGTCCCCGCGTCGCTGTTGGCGGGGTTCTTTTTGGTGCTTCGGTGCCGCTAGTTTTGCTAGCGCCCGCTTACGTTTGTAACCGCACTCGCGCCGAGATCCCGGAAATTGACGGGCAAACGCCGCCACTCTATGATCTATTCGATTTGCCCGCCATGATCGGCCAAACCATCTTGCACTATCGCATCATCGAGAAGCTGGGCGCCGGCGGGATGGGCGTAGTATTCAAAGCCGAGGACACCAAACTCGATCGCTTTGTTGCGTTGAAGTTTTTGCCCGACGAAGTGGCCAAAGATGCTCAAGTCTTGGGCCGCTTTCGCCGTGAAGCAAAGGCCGCTTCTGCTCTGAACCATCCCAACATTTGCACAATTCATGAAATCAACGAGCAGGATGGGCAGACGTTCATCGTGATGGAGTTTCTGGATGGCGTCACACTCAGGCACCGCATCGCGGGACGACCATTAGAGACTGAGACGCTGCTGGAGGTAGCCATCGAGGTGGCGGATGCGCTGGACGCCGCGCACACCGGAGGTATTGTTCATCGCGATATTAAGCCCGCTAATATCTTTATCACCAAACGGGGGCACGCCAAGATCCTGGACTTTGGGCTGGCCAAAGTTGCCCTCCTGCCGAAAGCGCAGTCGGTGGGGCCCACAGCGGCCACCATCGCCGACAGCCATGAGCTTCTGACAAGCCCCGGCGCGGCGGTTGGCACCATCGCTTACATGTCCCCGGAGCAGGCCAAGGGCAAGGATCTCGATGCCCGCACCGATTTATTTTCCTTCGGGACAGTGCTGTATGAGATGGCCACAGGAGCCTTGCCTTTCCCGGGAGAAACTTCAGCAACCATCTTCGACGGTATCCTCAATCGAACTCCGCTGCCGCCGATACGGTTGAATCCGACAGTACCACCCAAGCTGGAAGACATCATCAGCAAGCTGCTGGAGAAGGATCGCGAACTGCGCTACCAAGCCGCGGCCGAACTTAGAAGCGATCTCAAGCGGCTCAAGCGCGACACCGAATCGGGAAGGCTCCAGGTTCAGGATTCCGCGGCCGTTCGCGTTTCGAGTGCAAACGTGCCCGTCGCAGGAGCCGAGCGCGGCTCCAGTGGTTCGGCCCTGGTCGCGGCCGCGCGCCAGCATAAAGCCGGCGTTGGAGTCATGGTCGCCGTCGTACTGCTACTGATCGCCGCGGCTGCATTCGGCATATACAGCTTGTTTTTCTTCGCCCGTAGCCAGCCTTTCCAGAGCATCAAGATCACCAAGATCAGCGGCACTCACAATGCGCGGCTCGGGGCCATGTCTCCCGACGGAAACTACCTGGCCTACGTGTTGAATAACGAGGGTAATGAATCATTGTGGCTGCGCCATCTGGCCAGCGAAAGCAACGTGCAGATCCTTCCGCCAGAGCATGTGCAATACTCCGCCCTGCGCTTCTCTCCCGATGGCAGCCACATTTACTTTTCGCATACCCAATTGGTCAGCGGTCCTGCGTCTCAGGAGTACGATCTATACCGCATCCCCGTGCTGGGTGGAACTCCACAACTTCTGGTCAAGGATATAGACACGAATCCAAGTTTTTCTTCCGACGGGCGGCGCTTCGCTTTCATACGCGCCAACGATCCCGACCCTGGCAAGTACCACCTCCTCATCGCAAATGCCGACGGCAGCAACGAAAAGAGCATTTTCGCCGGTCCAATGGCCAATGTGATGTCGGATTCAGCCTGGTCGCCGGATGGAAAGGCGATCGTCGGTACGATCTTCGATCAGGCGGAAGACAGCATAAGCGCAGTGATTTCGATTGATCCGGACACCGGCGCCCAGAGGACGATATCCAGGCCGCCATACACAGTGCTAACCAACGTGTCCTGGCTGCCCGATGGAAGAGCCTTGGCAGTAATTTACTCAAGCATGGAAACAAACTTCAGCCGGCAGCAGGTTGGGCTGATCAGTTATCCGGATGGCAAGTTTCGTCCAATTACCGCCGACACGAATGACTATGCCAACTTGAGTGTCTCCGCCGACGGCGCGACCATTGCCACTGTCATGCGCCAGTCGGTGCGCGACGTCTATGTGAGTTCAGGCCTAAAGGCCGATTACTCCGACGCCAGGCAGGTTAGTTCGGGAGACCCCGTGCCGGTGGTCGCGTGGGCGAGAGACGGCAATCTGCTGACGGAGCAGGGGTCATCCATTCGGGAGATCAGCCCGAACGGCGAACTCAAGGGGGAGATCGCTTCCGAAAAGGAGTCTGCGGCGATGCAGCCTAACGGCTGCAGCGACGGCCACGTTGTTTTCGCGCGCGGGATGTTGAAAACCCTCTCGGTGAACATCTGGCGCAGTGAAGCGGATGGCACCGGATTGCACCGTCTCACCGAGGGCAAGAGAGATATGTTTCCGATGTGCTCCCCGGATGCCAAAACCGTCTTTTATATGGATATGACCGTTCCTGCCTATATGAAAGTGTCCATCGACGGAGGTCAGCCGGAACGAGTTACAAAGGATTTTGCGGAATTCAACGCCGGTTTTGACGTTGCCCGCGACGGAAAGACGGTTGTGCTGGGCACCTACGATTTCAAAGCCCAGAGGCCAACGATCTCCCTGGTTTCTCTTGATTCCGGCCAGGTCCTGCGAATGTTCGAGTACGACCCGCGGCATCAGGGGCAACCCCGCTTCAGCCCCGACGGCAAAGGTATCGTCTACCCTGTCCGTGAAAAGGGAGTGGACAATTTGTGGCTGCAACCGCTGGACGGCGGCCCCGGCCGACAGTTGACGAACTTCGGTTCCCTCAAAATCTACTCTTATCAATGGTCGCCCGATGGCAAGAGCCTGGCCCTGGTGCGCGGAGATTCTCCTTCGGATCTGGTATTGATTCAGAATTCTCCAGGGAAGTAGTCAGAACCCGCTTTGGCCGACTCCGGACGAGTTGTCACAGTCCGGGAACTGTCCCGAAACGCGCTTCGAGGAAGTTGGCCAGATTGGTAACGACAAGTCTTAGTGCTGTATCTGAAGTGCCCCCTAGCGAAGAGCTGAGAGTTGAGACGCTGTGTAGGGGCGCTTCAGATACAGCGACTTGAAGGAAGCCGCCCCGCGGGACTATGGGATTTGTATCTGGATGAGCCTGTCTTGATCCTTTGCTTGTATGCCATTGCGGTCAGAGCGCTTGGGTTTCAGTTGCGGATCGCGGAGAGAATGGTCATGGGGAGGTGCAGCGGAGAGTCTGGAGCGCACCACCATACTGCATTCTGACAAATGCGAGACACAGAACCAGTGTGCGCGCCGAAGCACGAGTGAGATTCGAGGCCGGAGATGTTGATTCAAGCGGCGCACCGGATGAGATGAGGCGGAGATCGCAGGAGGAGTTGAGCGGCGGAGAGGCGCTCGACAACATGCATGGCTCCGCCGCAGAGCGGACAGTTCCATGTTGAGTGAGCGGGGAGCGTGGTCGGCGAAGCGGCACATACTGCCGGTTGATCGGATGGCCGGAGCAACCGCAAACAAAGCGGAAGGAGTTCTGCTCGCCGCCGGTTGGCGAGGAAGCCGAAGTTGCGGATGCGCATAAAGCCGCGCGGCAGCAGGTGCAGCAGGAAGCGGCGCAGGAACTCATCGACAGTCAGAGTCATGATCCTCTTTTTGTTGCCGTGAGCGGAGTCGCGCCAGCGAAAGGTTACGTTGCCCTCGGAGAGAGCAACCAACCTGCTGTTGGAAATGGCGACGCGATGGGTGTACGCACCGAGATATCGCAGCACATGTTCCGGTCCTCCGAAAGGCCGCTTGGAGTAGACGACCCAATCGTGACGGAACAGTACCCGCAGCCACGAGGCAAAGGCGCGCGGCTGTGCCAGCGGTAAGAGATGTCCGTGGAACTGGAGTGCGCCGGCATGAAAGGCGGTCTTGAGTCCGGCGACAAACTTGCCGCGGAAGACACGGCTAAGCACCTTGACGGGAAGGAAGAAGGAGCGGCGCGAGGAGATCCAGCGGGAGCGATCCGGAGTAAGACCGCCGGCGGCAAGTACACAGTGGACATGGGGATGATGCTGCAGGCGTTGATCCCAGGTGTGGAGCACGCTGAAGAAGCCAATCTCTGCTCCAAGGTGCCGGGGATCGCGAGCGATCTCCTGCAGAGTTGCAGCGCTGATGTGAAACAGCAGGTTGTAGATCAGGCGTTTATTCTGCAATGCCAGCGGAGCCAGTTCCCGCGGCAGCGTGAATACGACGCGCACGTAGCTGGCGGGCAGCAACTCCCGTTGCCGCGCCTGAAGCCAGCGCTGGCGGGCGTTGCCCTGGCATCGTGGACAATGCCGGTTGCGACACGAGTTGTACGAGATGGCAGTATGTCCGCAATCTGAGCACTGATCGCGATGTCCACCCAGCGCTGCGGTGCGGCAGCGTGTGATGGCCTGCAACACCTTTTCGTGTTGTCCGTTAATCCACTTGCGACTGCGCTCAATGAAGGACCGTCCTGCACAGCGAACGATGTCGGCCACCTCGAGAGGTGGCCGGTTCATGCGTTCTGCGTCTGCTCTCCTTCTCCTCGGATCGTGAGTGCATCCAGCGGACTGCCGGTGGCGCTGAGATGCCGCCGGGAGAGGTGCAGATAGATCGTGGTTTCCTCCAGGTCGCGATGACCGAGCAGCATCTGGATGGTACGCAGGTCGGCGCCGGCTTCGAGCAGATGCGTGGCAAAGCAGTGGCGCAGAGTGTGGGGATGGATGTGTTTGTGTTCAAGGCCGGCGCCTTCGGCCGCCTGCTGACAGGCGTACCAGAGAACCTTGGTGGAGACAGGATGACTCGCTGTATGCCATCGATTGCCGGGGAACAGCCAGTCGGTGGGCTTGCGCTTCAGCCCGCGCCAGTAGACGCGCAACGCCTCGAGCAGCTTGGGGCTGAGCATGACATCGCGGTCCTTGCGCCCCTTGCCTCCCCGGATATGGATGACCATCCGCTGGCTGTCGATATCGCTGATCTTCAGGTGCGCCACTTCAGCGCGACGTGCGCCCGTGGCATAGAGCGTCATCAGCAGGACGCGATGAAAGGGAAACTCTGCTGCGTCGATGAGACGTGCTACTTCGTCCTGGCTCAGCACCTGCGGCAAGTGCAAAACCTTTCTTCGGATACGGCGTCTCGGCAACGCTCCAGCCTCGCTTCAACACTTGCACATAGAAGAAGCGCAAAGCAGCCAACCGCTGCGTCACGGTGTTCGGGGCCAACTTCCAGCGCGTGAACAATGCGGCCTGATACTGGCGAATATGCTCGGGGCCAAGCTGATCGGGCGAACGATGGAAGTGCCGACTGAAATGCTCGACCGTCTGGATGTAAGTGTGGATGGTGGACTCGGCGTAGTTGCGGCGTCGTAACTCCTCAAGCATGATCTGGCGTAGGTGGGTCACAGAGAGTTCCTCCTCTGCGACAACAAACTAGCTCAGATCATCCCGACCGTCGGCTCTGCAACACGCGAATGCGTCCGCCGCAAAACGGCTTAGTTCAAGTCGGCTAGTGTCCGCCTACCTGTCCAGGCGCAATCCTCGGTTATGCCGAAGCGTGGCCCAGGTCAGTGGCAGCCATTTGTGAGATCGTTTTAGGCTTTCAATAGCTCTGGATGGAAGTTTCGGAGCCAACTCTCACGCGTACCTGTTTTAGGCTGCGTTGCTGCGCTAATTTGATTAGCGACAGCGGCCATGACTCGGGACCGGGATGTCGAATCGGCTTTCGACTCTTGATACAGTCCTTTCGACCGTGTCAAACAGTACAGAGTTAATTCCTAAGCGAGCTGCCGCCTCGACGTTTTCGGCGCGATCATCCAGGTACAAGATGTCTTGCGGGGCCGCTTTGAGTAGTTCGAGACACTTTCGATAGATCGCCAGCTCCGGCTTTATGGACCCGTAGTCGCAGGAATAAATCAGGTATTCAAATGTAGAGAGGCCCGGAAAGGACTTGGTCACATGGCGACTGAGTTCGAGCGGCATGTTTGAGAGAAGGGTTAAGGGGAAGCCTTCATGGTGCAGCAGCTTTGCCCATTGCACAGCGCCTTGATTTG
Source organism: uncultured Acidobacteriaceae bacterium (assembly GCA_963786095.1). GTDB lineage: Bacteria > Acidobacteriota > Terriglobia > Terriglobales > Acidobacteriaceae > Sulfotelmatobacter. Next base: position 9,690 of record CAWAXV010000018.1, read on the forward strand.
GTCGAGTGATACTTTCGCTATCGAACTTGATTAGCGTTGCTATCTGATCTCTGCTCAAACCCCGTTCTTGCTGGCCAACAACCGCTGTCCAGTAAGCAGGTCCATCGATATCACCCCGGTCGTAGGGCGGCCGTAGCTTCCAGTAAAGTTCCGAGAATCGCTCATGGGGGATGCCGCACACGAGCGCCATACCTTTCATATCCTCCGGCGTTTGCTCGAGGCAAAGAACGTTCCCGTAATCGAAGACGACTGCCCGAACCGAACGCTTCTGCGAAAGACCTTGTATGGCGCTACGTCTTGGCAGTATCATGCACAAAACGGATAATACACGTATATACGTGCATAACCAAGTGCATCCGTGCAAAATGGGCAGCATGAAACTAGAAGCGGAAGCAGACCAGATCGCCCTAAAGGAAGAGCGCCACCAGCACATCCTGGAGCTGCTTGGAAGTGAGGGCCGAGTCGTCGCCGCAGACCTTAGCAGTCGATATAGGGTCTCTGAAGACACGATTCGTCGAGATCTGCGCGAATTGGCGAGTTCGGGAAAGATCCAACGGGTACACGGCGGCGCCCTGCCTCGCCGTGCCGAGGCCGTTCCTTTCGTGTCTCGCCAACAAGTCGACATGGAGAGCAAGATCGGAATTGCTCGAGCGGCGGCTGACATGATCCGCGACGGTCAGGTGGTGCTGATTGATGGAGGTACCACTAATCTAAGAATTGCTTCCTACCTTTCAAGGGAGCGTTCGGCAACAATTGTTACCAACAGCCCACCGCTTGCGCTGGCGTTGGCGGATCATCCGAAGTTGAGCGTGCTGATGCTCGGAGGAAATTTTTTAAAAGACGCGCGGGTCACGACCGGCATCGAGGCCATTCGTCAAGTCGAATCCATTCGCGCTGATCTATGTTTTCTCGGAATGTGCAGTTTGCACCCGGAGGTTGGAATAACCGTCGGCGACCGAGAAGAAGCGTACGTGAAGCAAGCGATGATAGGGGCTTCAAGGGTAGTGGTTGGCCTGATTTCACTTGGGAAAATGGGGACATCCCTGCCTTACCTGGTCGGTCCTGCTTCCCGACTGACACGTTTGATCACCGATGCATCAGACGAAGATGTCCTGAATCCCTACCGCTCCCAAGGCATAGAAATCACAAATACGTAAACCGAAGCGGTTCGACACTCATAGGTACGCGTGAAGTCCTTCAGTCGATTGCATTCCGCCAGAGGAAATTCTTCATGCATGAATTCCACTATGCAAAGGGACACGCAATAACTCGAACCTTTCATAAGGCCATCCGACTAGTAGAGAGGTGTTTGCTGCTGGGACTGATGGTCGTGGTCTCGCTTGAAGCACAACAGAGTGCCCCGTCTGCGCCAGCGTGGACCGGTGTCGTGCGCACGGCTGCCGGTGAACCTGTGGCCGGAGCGAAGGTAACGGTATTCACACCCGGCGCCAAAAAGAATCTAACCGCAGTTACAGGAACCGACGGAAGGTTCGCGATTGCGGATATTCGACCCGGGCCAAGTCGCGTGAGCGTGCAACTGCCCGGGCGAGGTCCGACGGCGTCAACTGGAGTGGAAATTGCCGGCATGGCGGTTGTGCTGACGGTGTCCGATCAAAACGTGCTGTCGATTGCAGCCAATCCGCAAACTTCTGCGGGAGTCTCGAATGGGAACCCGAGCACAACTTCGAACGCAACCAGCGGAACAAGCGGGGAGAAACTCTCCAGCCAAAAAGTAAATGAGTTGCCGTTGAATGGACGAGACTTCAGCACGCTGTTGTTGTTAGCCGCAGGCACTATGACCGACGTGAACGGGCAGACGAATTTCACCCAGCAGTTCGCCATCAACGGACAGCGTGGCGTCGAGGCCGTGTTCGCGATGGACGATGCGGATGTCAGCGATCCAGAGATGGGCGGGAGCACGTTCACGAATTTCAACGTAGATGCGATTCAGGAGTTGCAGTCAAGCTCAGGTTGGATGCCGGCGGACATCGGGCGCGGCGCGGCTGGCTTTACCAATATCGTGACACGGTCCGGGAAAAACGGTTTTCACGGATCATTCTTCGAGTTCTTAAGGAACTCCGCCCTCGATGCGCGGAATTATTTCGATCACCCATCAATTGCGGAGCCGGGCAGAATTCCTCCATTCCGTAGAAATGAGTTCGGATTTACGAATGGCGGGCCGGTCGTGTTGCCGCATCTGTATGACGGCCGAGACCGCACGTTCTATTTTGTGCAGTATCAGGGATTCAGGCAGGTGCTCGGAACGACCCAGGTTTTGGCTGTACCAACCGTAGCCGAGCGAGCCGGTCAGGACATCGTGAAGTACCCGGACGGCAGCACGGACACGCTGCTGATAGCGGGGAGTTCGAATAGCCCGGGAGTAAATCCGGCGATTGCTTCCATACTGGCCCGCTATCCACTCCCCAATCACCCAACTGGCGCGTATGGTGCGCGAACCTACGCTGCGCCTTCAAACGTGAACACGGATACGGATCAGTTTTCTATCCGCATCGATCAGAAAGTGGGCGCAAAAGGACAATTGTTTGGTCGATTCAATTACGACAATCTGACGGGACCGACAACAAATCCGGATCAAACCCTGCTCGATCCGAGCTTTGGCGTGCAGTACGTGGATCGGCAGCGGAACGGGGTCATCACTTACACGCACACTGCGTCACCGCGCTTTCTCTGGTCGACATCGTTGAGTTTTACGCGGACGACGCCTTCGTTTGTGACCCCGAACCATACCGATCCGGCCCTCAAGTTCAACGATGGTCTGTTTGAGGCATTCAATGGAGCGGCGGGCTCGGTGATGTCGGCGTTCGGGAATTTATTCCAGGGACAATTGAATTTTGCCTGGACGAGCCCGCGGCACGCGGTGAAGTGGGGTGTGGAAGCACGCCTTAACCGGGACACGACATACTTCGGTATAAGTCCCAATGGCGAGTACGATTTTGGTGGTGGAACAGTTTATTCGCCCGTGTTTATTCCTTCCGCTAGCGGACAGCACAACGTGCAAGTCGGCGATCCTCTACCAGACACGCTAAGCAGTCTGCTGATCGGCTATCCGTACGCCTACACGGTCGCGGTGGCGCCGCCTTATTCGTCGGATGGCGCGCATATTGGGCCAGCGGCGATCAACCGGAATGACGTGAACGCGTACATTGCGGACACATGGAAAATCAATCCGCACTGGACGCTCGATTATGGGCTGCGATATGAGCTCTACACACCGATTTCGGAACGGGCGCACCGGACGTCGAGCTTTCTGAATTCGTTCCCACCCGCTGGCGTTGGGCAGGAATATTTAATCAATCCACAGCCTACTTATCAGACCGATTGGAACGGCTGGGGGCCCCGTGTGCAAGTGGACTGGAATGCGCCGAAGGCAGTGCATGTGCACATGGGCGGAGCGATCACGGTCATTCCGCCGAACATCTGGCAAGATAACCTTCTGACAGGGTCAACGCCTTATGTTGTTTATCCACGCGTCAACGCGGCGCAAAACGGGGAGATTGCCTACGGATTCCAAATCACACCGGACGAATTGCCGCAGGTTTATAACACCGCTGGCGTGAACGTGTTGGCAAGCGGCGATCCGAAAAAAGTGCCAGCGAACACGGTGATGGACGTAAATCGATACCAGCAAGATTTGGCTGCGCTGGCGCCGAGTCATCAGCTCTCGCTGCTGAGTCTGGCCGGGATCGACCGGCGCTTCAGCAATGGCTACCTGCAGACTTGGACGCTGGGGCTGGAACGGGCTTTCGGCGGCCTCACGGCCGATGTCGCGTATGTTGGAACCTCGGCATTTCGGCTTCCCAGAATGTCATATCCAAACGCGTATCCCGGCGCGGATGCGGAATTTGCGCGGTTTACAAACTTCGACGGTAGCGGCGCGGTGACGGGGGGTTTCGGATTCGAGTCTGTGCTGACAGGGACGTCACACTCGTCGTACAACGCCTTGCAGACCTCCTTGTCGGGAAATGTCGGACACGGTGGCCCGTCATTGCAGGCAGGGTATACCTGGGGTAAATCTCTGGATGATGTCAGCGGCATCCTGGGAGGAACAGGGTCCACCGGCGCTGTGACGCTGTTTAGTCCGCAGGACCCGTTCGATACACAAGCGGAAAGAGGACCGTCTAGCTTTGACGTGACGCACGCCTTCACGTTGAGCGCAGCCCAGGCCTTGCATTTCGAGCATTTGGGACTTCAGTCGGATCGAACCAAGCTGTTGACGAAGGGCTGGGAGTTGCTGAGCATCTCGACGATCACCAGTGGTTCGCCGTTTACGGTGTACTCGGGGATCCAGCAGACGGGTGCGGGAACGATAGGCGCGGATCGGCCCGACCAGATTGGCACTCCGGCCCTCTCGAGCGCCGGCAGTTCAACGCGCCCGCGCGACGACTATTTTGGGCGGGGCGCGAACAACGGAAGCTTCTTTTCGATTCCCATCGGCATCGCGGGGGGGACTGGACCGAACTCCGGGCGCTTTGGAACACTCGGCCGTAATACTCTTCGAGGCCCGGCATATTATGACTTCGATTTTGCGCTCATCAAGACAACTCCGATTGGCCACCGGGAAAGCGGTTTGGAGCGAGCGGACCTGCAATTCCGGGCAGAGTTATTTAACCTGTTCAACATCGTCAACATGGGGCTACCCGCAAACATCATCGCGGGTACAGGGTTCGGAATGATCAGCAAGACCGCGGGAACTTCGCGGCAAATTCAGTTTTCGCTAAAGCTTATCTATTGAGGCGCGCCCTGCAGAAGCCCGTTTCTGGATAGCTTCCGGGTTGCCGACGATTCTGAAACTAGATTGTTTGTAAACCAAAGGCGCGGTCCTGATTGTGGTTAAGCATGAGGATTAGTGGGTTGCTGGCGGTCATTCATGCAAAACCGCAGCGTGCATCCGAAGCCAGATCTTCAGCTTATTGCAGTTTGATGTACTCGGCTTTGGCTTGCCGGTAGATCGGAATATCGGGGTCGGCATCCTTCCAGAGCGTCAGGAAATATTTGTAGGCGGCGAGGGCCCGGACGCGGGCGGCATCGGCGTCGGCACCCTGCGAAGTTCTCGCTTGCAACGCATTCGCGCGCGCCACGCCGAGATGCGCCAGGGCTCCCGTCCAGCAGTTCCACACGATGCCGTTGTGGTCGAGAATCTTCTGGAACTCGGCGGCGGCTTGAACGCTCTGGTCAGCTGCAAGATACCCTTCTCCGCGAATGTAGGTCGGGTAGAGGCAGGAGAGATTGTTGGTAAACGAAATCTGCCCGTACTCGATGGGCGGCAAGGCAGCTTGCAAACTGTTGATTGCGCCAGCCGCATCCTTGTGGTTAAGGGCCAGTTGCGCGTGAATTGCAGGTAGCCAGAGAGATTGCAATTCTGTATCGAGGGGGAAATGCTTGTTCAGGCCTTGGACCAGCGAGTCAGCGCGCGCCGAATCGCCCACCACGGCAAAGCCGAGCGCGGCCTCAACCGCAACACCTTGGCTGGCGGGAACCAGCTTCAATCCTTCTTCTGCTTCTTGTTTCGCCTGCGTTAGGTTGCCGAAGGCAGCTTCGCGTAAAGCCGAATTCTCCAGCCAGATCGCACCCGTTTCTTTGCTGTCCGTGCGAATCGCGGAATCTACCGACCGTTTGGTCAGTTCCCGCGCTTTGCCGAGGTGGCCGGTGAATGCTTCAGTGTCGGATGCGAGCGAAAGCCCAAGGTTCTCATAGGCAGATTGGCCTGCAAACCACTGCTGCTGCTCGGCCATTGCGGGAGCGTCTGCCCGAAAGAAAGCCAGAGCGTAGAGAGCGTTGCGGAGGGTAAGACGATCCAGCTTTTGCGCCAACGCCTGCTGGATGACCTGTTGCGCTTCATCGAAACGCTGCAGAGCGAGCAGCGCATTGACGAGATTTCCGTACGAGGCTCCACGATCCGGCGCGAGGCGGAGGGCTTCACGATATTCGTCCGCCGCCTTTTCGACTTGCCCGTCTGCCATGTACACATTACCCAGATCGAGATGGGCGCGGGGCTCTCGTGGATAGCTCGCAATCCACTCCTGATACGCTTGTGGCGCTTTGTTCAGCTCGCCGGTCACGATATCGTAATAACGAGCGCTGATCGTTAACTTCTCTCGCTCGCTGGCGTGTCCTCGCAACTCAAAGGCCTTGGAGTAGTATTCGCTGGCGCGCGTGGTCTCACCCTGACTGTAATAGTCTGAGGCCACCGACAAGTACCCCATCGCGAAGCTCGGATCAAGCTGAATAGCGCGTTGATGGTAAGGCAAGCCTGCGGCTGGACCTTTCTCGGAAGACGCCTTTTCACCGAGGCTGTAGGCTTTCAGAGCCTCCAGAGAAGACGTGGTGGCCTGTTCGAGCGGAGCATCGAACTTCTGCACCGAGGCCAAGGACTCGCCGAGTTCTGCGCGCAGCTTCGATGCTGCCTCACCCAGCACGTTCAGCACTTTCTCTTTTCCATTTGCAGTGATCTGTTCCTGAGCCAGCATGTCGTCGCTCTGGCAATTGACGGCTTTCAATGCAAGAACATATTCGCTGCCCAGACTGGCAATCGATCCGGCAATGTAAGCCTTGCCGCCCGAGCGCTGGCAAAGCTCGCGGGCAACGTCAGGCGTGAGCTTGGTGTCACGCGGCCGGGTCATCAACTTCAACGTCGCCGCTACTTTGTTGTCGGGAAGCACATTTAGAAATGGCGATTGGTTGAGAGAAACGCTGAGCGCCGTTTTCAGCGTGTCGTCGAATACGGGATCGCCCGTGCTGTTGGCGAAGTCGGCGAGAATGATCGTGTCTTTTTCCGAGAGCCGATGATCCCCGCGTTGGCGATAATAGAGTCCTCCGGCAATCAACGCCGCCACGACCAGCGAAGGCGCCAGTATCCTCCAGAGACTCCTTTTTCCGGTTACGTGAGTCTCGGCTCCCGACGGTGCGTGTTGCGCGGTCGAACCAGTCAAACCGGGGCTGGAACCGCTTTCCCGCGGCACCGCGATCTTCCCTGAACTGCCGGCCGCCACCCGCCCCGTCTCGCTGTCCCGCTTGAGCCGCTGCAATTCGGCCCTCATTTCCTTCGCGCTTTGAAAGCGCAGATCCTCATCCTTTTCGAGGGCGCGGCTGATGATGTCTTCAAAACTGGGCGGAATCTCGCGATTGAACCGGATGGCTGGGGGCGGGTCGCTGTCGAGGATGGCCTTAAAGATCAACGCCGAGGTATCCCCGTGAAAGGGCAACACTCCAGTCGCCATTTCATACAGCACTGATCCGAAGGAGAACAGGTCGGTGCGCGCGTCCAGCTCCTTGCCCCTAGCTTGTTCGGGCGACATGTAGGCAACAGTTCCCAGTGTCGAGCCCGGGCTAGTCAGATGTTCGTCGATAGCCGCAGTAGCCAACGCGCGCGCTCCGGGCGCGCGATCGAGAGTAGGCACGACCTTTGCCAGTCCGAAATCCAGAATCTTGGCGTGGCCGCGCTTTGTTACAAAGAGGTTTGCAGGTTTTATGTCGCGGTGAACGATGCCTTCCGAGTGTGCGGCATCAAGCGCGTCGGCGATTTCGATAGCCAGTGACAAGATGAAATTCATCTCCAGCGGGCGCCCCATGATGCGGTGCTTTAGGGTCATTCCCTCCAGGAATTCCATCGCGATAAACGCACGCCCGTCCTGCTCGCCGATGTCGTAGATGGTACAGATGTTGGGATGGTTTAGAGCCGACGCCGCTTGCGCTTCACGCTGAAAACGGGCGGCCGCCTGCGGGTCACGAGAGACCACTTCGGGCAGGAATTTCAGAGCGACGAAACGGTGCAGACGAACATCCTCGGCCTTGTAGACAACACCCATGCCGCCACCGCCGAGTTTCTCCAGAATGCGATAGTGGGAGATGATCTGGCCAAGCACGGTGCGCGAATCTTACGTGGATAGAGTGGGCGAGTCAATGAGTATAGGGGAGATGCAGTACTCGGTGAAATGTACCCCGCGACCCCAATTTCAGTGTGCGCCATCATCGTCTGCTGAGAGTCGGCCGCCAGCAGAAATCGTTGTGGTGCTCACTGTAGCTTCGAGTATTCGGCCCTAGCTTGTTGCTGGATCGGGATGTTGGGGTCAGCATCTTTCCAGAGGATGAAGAAGTCGTTATAAGCTGCCAGCGCGCGCAGGCGGGCCACATGAGAGTCGGCGCCGTGCAAAGCTTTTGCCGCGAGCGCATTTGCCCGCGCGACACCAAGCTGAGACAGGACACCCGTCCAGCAATTCCAGACAATACCCTCGTGATCAAGAACCTTCTGGAATTCGGCGGCGGCGGCCGTGCCTTGTCCAGCAGCGAGGTACGCCTTGCCGCGAATGTAGGTCGGATAGAGGCAGGATCCGGAGGCGTTAGCGGAAAACGCGACTAATCCAAACTCGAGTGGGGGGGACGGTATTTGTAGGGCTTTCAGAGCCGATGCGGGGTCGTTGTGATTCAGCGCCAGTTGTGCCTGAATTGCTGGCAGCCAAAGTAACTGAATTTGCGTGTCCAGTTGAAATCGTTGTGCTAAGTCGCGCGCCAAAGTTTCCGCCTGCGCCCCATCGCCCGCCAGAGCGAATGCTAGGGCCGCCTCAGCTTGCGCGCCCTGGCTCGCGGGAGCAAGCTTGAGAGCCTCTGCTGCCGCCTTCCGTGCCTCGGTGGCGATGCCGAAGGCGGCTTCGCGTTGCGCGGCAATCCCCTGCCATATCGCGCCCGCCTCTTTGCTGTCTGCCCGAATGGCGGAGTCCACCGCATGCTTTGTCAGTTCCCGCGCCCTGCCAAGATGACCAGCGTAAGCCTCCGAATCGGAGGCAAGGGCCAGCCCGAAGTTCTCGTATTCGGGTTTTTGCGCAAACCATTTCTCTTGTTCGGCCATCGCGGCCGAGTCCGAAGAAAAAAACGCAAGTGCGTACAAAGCCGCGGGAAAAATGTAATTGTCTGGTTTGCGAGGCTGCATTTCGCGGATGAGTTGCCGCGCATCGTCGAATCTGTGCAGAGCAAGAAGGTAGTCAGTAAGGTTCTCGTCGAGAGTGACTTGCTCCGGTGCAATGTGGATACCTTCTCTTGTCACCTCAACCGCTTTTTCAAACAGACCTTGTTCGGCGTATACGATCCCAAGATTGTTGTAGGCCGCGATGTCCCGTGGATAGTTTGCAATCCTTTGCCGATAGGTTTCGGCTGACTTATCCAGTTCACCGCTCACCGACGAATAGTAGTGGGCCGTGATCGAGAGCCTCTCTCGCTCGCTGGCATGTTCCCGCAACTGAAACGCCTTGGTGAGATACTCGCTGGCTCGTGCCGGTTCGCCGAGGTTGAAATAGTGAATACCAATCGCGCCATAGGCCATTGCAAAGTTCGGATCCAGTTCGATGGCGCGTTGATCAAAGGGAAGTGATTGGGCAGCACCGTTGTCCTGAGCAGCCTTCTGGCCAAGGCTGTACTCTCTGAGTGCTTCGAGCGAAGATGTGGTGGCTTGTTCGAGCGGAACATCAAACTTCTGTACGGTGGACAGCGATTCCCCCAGCTTACCCCGTAGCTTGGAGGCAGCTTCGCCGAGCGCCTCCAGCACTTTCGCTTTACCGGATGCAGTGACCTGCGCCTGCGCGAGCGTGACGTTGGTATGGCAATTCATCGCCCTAAGATGCAGTTCATATTCGCTTCCCACGCTGACAATGTCTCCCACAATGTAGGCCTTACTGGCCGTGCGCTGGCAGACCTCACGAACAACTTCGGGTGTGAGCTTGGCATCGCGCGGCCGCGTCATCAGGCTCAAGCTGTCAGCAACTTTGCCGTCGGAGAGCACATTCAAGAACGGCGACTGGTTGAGAGACACACTTAGCGCGGTTTTCAGCGTGTCGTCGAATACCGGGTCGCTGGTACTGTTGATGAAATCGGCGAGAACAACGGTATCTTTGTCGGTGAGTTGCTGGGCGCGATGGGACCAATAGTAGAATCCGCCCACCACGAGAGCGATCACTACAGCTGACCAAAGTACGAGCTGCCCGATTTTTCTTCTTTGAGGTACAGAGACCTCACCTAATCGCGCGGCGGTCGAGCCCGGAATCACCACAGCCGGTGCGGAACCCGAAAGTGGCGACGCCTCACCGATTGCCTCTTGCGGCCCACTCCCCGCCGCTGAGGGCAAACCTCCGGAACTTCCCGGCGCCACGCGTCTGAACTCTGTGTCGCGCTTCAGACGCTGCAACTCAGCCCGCATCTCCTTAGCGCTTTGATAGCGCAGGTCGCGGTCTTTCTCCAATGCCTTATTAATAACGTCTTCCAGCTTTTGCGGAATGTCGCTATTAAAGAGCCTTGCGGGTGGCGGATCGGAATCGAGAATTGCTTTGAAGATGAGGGCCGAAGTTGCACCTTGAAACGGCAATGCTCCTGTTGACATCTCGTACAAAACCGCGCCAAACGAAAACAGATCGGTGCGTCCGTCGAGTTCCTTCCCTTTCACTTGTTCCGGCGACATGTAGGCGACTGTTCCGAGAGTTGAGCCGGGGCTGGTCAGGTGCTGATCGTCGATTGTTTCAGCCAGAGCAATTTGGCTCGAGGAGACGGCTGAAGGCGTAAACTTTGCCAATCCGAAATCAAGAATCTTGGCATGTCCACGTTTGGTCACGAAGATGTTGGCGGGCTTGATATCGCGATGAATGATCCCCTGAGCATGCGCCGCGTCGAGAGCGTCGGCAATTTCGATCGCGAATGAGAGGAGCAAGCCCGTGTCCCTCAGAAGGTTGTCGATACGATGCTTCAGCGTTACGCCGTCCAGGTACTCCATGACGATGAATGCTTGCCCGTTTTGCTCATCGATCTCGTAGATGGTGCAGATGTTCGGATGGTTGAGAGCTGAAGTCGCTTGTGCTTCACGCTTAAAACGGGCAAGAGCCTGGGCATCTTTGGCGACATCCTCGGGCAGGAATTTGATCGCTACAAAACGGCGCAGTTTGAGGTCTTCCGCCTTGTAGACCACTCCCATGCCGCCACCCCCGAGTCTTTCGACAATGCGGTAATGCGAGATGGTCTGTTCGATCATGGCGGGCAAATCGAATAGATCATAGGGTGGCGGCGTTTGCCCGTCAATTTCCGGGATCTTGGTTAACTTCCTGATGACGGATGAAGTTTGTAAGCTCCTATCGGCTCTCGTATACGGGAAATCTGACGAGGATCACGTGTTCACACGCTCGAATGGAAAGCCAGTTTGCGACTTTCGTGGCACTTGGAAGTGTGTGTGGGCCCACGCGGTACTTGACTTGCTGTTTCAGGATTTGCGGAGAACAGGAGCACGAAACATTCGCAGGCGGGAGTCGCGGAAGGATTCATCATCAAAATCGGCGGCTGGCGCACGCGGAGCGTCTTCGAGCGCTACGCAATCGTGAGGCGCTCGGATATAAATGATGCGATCCTGAAACTGCCAGCAGAGCAGCAAGAGCAGATGAGGGCACAAATTGGGCACCAAATGAAGCGATTTCGCCCAAGCCCACCGCATCCCGAGCGGTGAACTAGCGCCAGCCAGAGACTGATTTGAGGGGGTTTAGGCTTGGTGCCGGGAGGGGGAGTCGAACCCCCAAGACCCGAAGGTCGGCGGATTTTGAGTCCGCTGCGTCTGCCAGTTCCGCCATCCCGGCTTGGATGGGAGGGTAAGTGAAATTAAAGCTTAATTCACTTTTCTCTCGTTGTCATCCGCGTCGTCATCCTCTGATCTCAAGAGGTTCGCGCTTCGACGTGCTCCCAACGTGCTCTCCGTTTGCACAATAATGTTGTTAAAGAGAAGGCTACGAACTCGTCTGCCTTCTTACTCCGATCGCGCCCCTGGCAATACTCCAGAGAAACCGACGACTTCAAGTTCTTAGTAACCGCAAACGGTTACCGAAGTTTTTCGAAAACCTTCCAAATCATTGTTTCTAAATACGTTAACTGATATTCATAGATGTTCTGGACCCTTCTGGGCCTAGGTGTGTTCGCTCGTATGACTGGTGCCACTCGTATCGCGACGGGACTTGTTGCGCACTCTCACTCGTGGAGAGGACTGTCTTGGACTGCCAAGATCTTCATCAGTCTGATGGTCTTTGCAGGGACCGGCGTGTTGATCTACGGCGGATACCACCAGAGCAGCAAGAACATTGCGGAGTTCATCTGCTACCTGGGCATCGCGATTTTGGCGTCGCGGCTCAAGGTAAACCTGCCCGGAATCACTGGCACGATGTCGGTGAATTTCCTGTTCATCCTGATCGGCGTGCTGGAACTGAGCTTCACCGAGACGCTGATTTTGGGCGCGGTCTCGATGCTCGCGCAGTGCTTCTATCCCGAGCGCCCGAAGGCGATCCAGGTCACGTTCAACGTGTGTGCGGGCTCGGTTTCGACTGCCCTCGCCTACGCTGTGTATCACTCCTCCGTCGCAAACCAGTTGCTCAGCAGCCGCCCGATCCTTCTGGGAATCGCGGCTACGGTTTACTTCATCGCGAATGCGGGCTCGATTGCCGCCGTCATCTCGCTGACCGAGCGCCGGCCATCTGACGCGGATTCTGGTCGATTGCTACTTCTGGTCGTTCCCCTATTACCTGGTGGGAGCTGGCATCGCCGGCACGATTGCCTGGCTGAACGAGACGTTCAACTGGGAAACTTCGCTGCTGATGGTGCCCGGCGTTTACCTGATCTATCGCTCGTATCGCCTTTATCTCGGCAAGCTGGAGGACGAGAAGCGCCACGTCGAGGAGATGGCGAACCTGCACCTGCGCACCATCGAAGCGCTGGCGCTGGCCATCGAAGCCAAGGACCACACCACGCACGATCACCTGCAGCGCGTGCGCGTTTATGCCATCGAGGTGGCCAAGGAACTGGGCGTGAAGCCGGCCTGAACTGGAAGCTCTGCACGCCGCCGCGCTGCTGCACGACATCGGCAAGCTGGCGGTGCCCGAGCACATCATCTCGAAGCCCGGCCGCCTGACGCCGGAAGAGTTCGAGAAGATGAAGATCCACCCGGTGGTCGGCGCGGAGATTCTGGAACGCGTCCGCTTCCCTTATCCGGTGGTGCCGATCGTGCGCGCTCACCACGAGAAGTGGGATGGATCCGGCTATCCGCTCGGATTGAAGGGCGCGGAGATTCCGATCGGCGCGCGCATTCTTTCGGCGGTGGATTATCTCGACGCCCTGGCCTCCGACCGCCAATACCGGCGCGCCTTGCCGCTGGAAGATGTCATGCAGAAGCTGGCCGCGGAGTCGGGCAAGTCGTTCGATCCCAAAGTGGTCGACGTTCTGCAAAAGCGCTATCAGCATCTGGAGCAGCTGGCGGTGGCGCAATCTTCGGCGCAAGATCCGAGTGCTCCGCTTTCGACCGCAATCAAGATCGAGCGCGGACTGGCGCCGGCGGCCGGATTCGAGAACACCACCGCGCAAGGACTACGCCGGACAGCGAAACCACCTTCCTGTCCTCGATCGCGGCGGCGCGCCAGGAAGCGCAGACGCTGTTCGAATTGAGCCAGGACCTGGGCGCTTCGCTGAGCCTGGGCGAGACGCTCTCCGTGTTCTCGGTGAAGCTGCAAGCCGACTGGTGCCCTACGATGCCATCGCGATCTACGTCAAGCGCGAAGAAGAACTGATTCCGGAGTATGTGAACGGCGACAACTACCGCCTGTTTTCTTCGCTGCGCATTCCGGTTGGGCAGGGACTTTCCGGCTGGGTGGCGCAGAACCGGAAGCCGATCATCAACGGCAATCCGTCGGTGGAGCCGGGATATCTGAACGATCCCACGAAGTTCAGCACGCTGCGCTCGGCGCTGGCGGTTCCGCTGGAAGGCGTGGCCGGAGTGATCGGCGTGCTGGCGCTCTATCGCGCAGAACGCGATGCCTTCACCTCCGATCACCTGCGCATCCTGCTCGCCATCAGCGCCAAGATGGCGCTGGCGATCGAGAACGCGCTGAAGTACCAGCAGGCGGAAAGTTCGGCCACCACCGACTACCTCACCGGACTGCCCAACGCGCGCTCGCTGTTCCTGCAACTGGATCGCGAACTGGCCCGCTGCAAGCGCGACAACTCGTCGCTGACCGTCATGGTCTCCGACATGGACGGCTTCAAGCAGATCAACGACCGCTTCGGCCATCTGGAAGGCAATCGCGTGCTGCGTCTGTTCGCGCAGGCGCTGAAAGACAGTTGCCGCGAATACGACTACGTCGCCCGCATGGGCGGAGACGAATTCGTGGTGATCGCGCCCGGGCCTCACCGCCGACGCCGCCGGCAAGAAAGCCGAGCAGACTGCGCGACTCTGGCCCGGCAGGCGGGCAGCGAAGTTTGCGGCGAAGACATTCTTTCGCTCAGCGTGGGACGCGCCGTGTATCCGGAAGATGGCAAGGATGCGGAGCAACTGCTGGCCGAAGCCGACCGCCGCATGTACATGGAGAAACAGAAGCAGCTTTCCTACAAAGATCGCCGCCTGCATCCGCGCCTGAAGTGCCGGGTCACGATCGAAATGCAGACCGAAGCCGGAGACGCCCCGTGTTCGCCAATCTCACCGACGTCAGCCTGGGCGGCTGCTACGTCGAGACCAGCACGATTCTGTCGCCCGGGCAGCAAGATCAAGCTGAGTTTCTCGATGGACGATGCCACGCTTGTCGGCCGAAGGCGTGGTGGCGCGACTCGATCCCGGCTCAGGCGTCGCTGTCCAGTTCCGCGAAATGAATCGCGAAGGCCGCGAACGCATGTTCAAGATTCTGGAGTTCGTGCAGAAGACGACCACGTTCTACAACAACCGCTACTTCGAGAGCCTGATGAAACGCTGAACTGGATTCGGAGCCGCACCGTGGGGACGTTCCGAGCGAGCGGCATCGAGTGTTACGGGCGGAGCAGGAAGCGCCACACAAGGCGCCGAACCTGAGAGATGATCCAGACCAACGGTAGCAGAACGACCGATGCAACGATTATGCCGATACCATTTTTCATCCCTTTCAACATGCATGGCAAAAAGGCCAGCCAAGACACCAAGGAACGAGACGCTGTAGCCTGTGTGCCACGAGACGGATAGATTTCTCTCTGCGCTCCAGCGCTTTTTGCATTTTGCGCAAATGGTCTAGTTCAGTGCGTCGAAGATATTCTCGATATTCATCAACATCTTCGATTCCGCGGCGGTGAAGTTCCAAACTCAATAGTTCGCGGGCCTCGTCAGAGAGACCGCCCGTGACGGCGACATTCTGAAGCTCGTCGTTGCGCAGTGTGGAATAGCGACTCCGAAGAGAATCGATCTGGTCAGTCGGAAATAGTCCTTACAGCAAACTGCGCGACTCTAGCGGGGAACTCCCAGCCTTCTTCCTTCATCTTGCGGTTGGTCCAGTGCTGGAGTTGTTCGAAGAGCGCAGGTTCGATCACGACGAAGCGAATGCCGACCCGGCCTTCGTCGCCGACCCACATGAGGCGGGCTTTGGCTGGAAACAGAATTTCACTTTCGGGCAGGACGAAGCTGACATCGAGCAGCCCGGCAAATCGCAGCGGCTCTTTCAGGCCGTCCAGGCCCATGCCGCCGGTGCTCAGGTTCACGCCCTGCACGGCAATCTCTTCCCCGCGAGAATTCTTGACCGTGACCGGAATCTCGACGCGGGCGCGGAAGAATTTCTGCTGCTCGTTGCTGATGAAGCCCAAGAGGACGGTGGTTCTCTCCCCGGCGCGAAGTTGATGTTGTATTCCTTCAGCTTGCGGCTGAGCGTGCGCCGCGAGATGCCGAGTTGCTCGGCCGCCAGCGTGCGCTGTCCGCCGGTGCGCTCGAGAGCCTTGATGATCATCTGCTCTTCCATGCTGTCGAGGTTGCTCGACCGGCATTGACGCGGTCTGACGCAGGGCCGTCGGCTCTCCGGTAAGCGCGGCGCTGAGCTTCGAGAAATCGATTTCCGTGCCCGGGGACTCCATCGCCATCTTCGCGACCAGGTTGCGCAGTTCGCGAATGTTGCCCGGCCAGCGAATGCGAGAGCAGCGCCGAAATCGCCTGCGTCGAAAAATTCTTGCCCGGCGCCTTCAGGCGCAGGAAATGTTCGGCGAGCGCGACGATATCTTCCGGACGCTCGCGCAGCGGAGGCACGCGCAGTTGGAACTGCCCGAGGCGATGAAAAAGATCCTGGCGGAAGCGGCCTTCTTTGACCGCGGCTTCGAGGTCCTGGTTGGTCGCGGCGACGATGCGCACATCTACTCTGATCTTGCGATGGCCGCCGAGCCGGTAGAACGGCTGCCCATCGAGCACGCGCAGCAGCTTGACCTGCGTTTGCAGTTGCAGTTCGCCGATTTCGTCGAGGAAGAGCGTGCCTTTGTCGGCCAGTTCGAAGAGTCCTGGCTTCGAGGAATCGGCGCCGCTGAAGGCGCCTTTTTCGTATCCGAAGAGTTCGCTCTCGACCAGATTCTCCGGAAGCGCGGCGCAGTTGATGTCGACCCACGGACGGCCGCGGCGATGGGACGACTCATGAATCGTGCGGGCGATCAGCTCTTTGCCGGTGCCGGTTTCGCCGGTGATCAGGACCGTTTCGGTGTGGCCGGCAACACGATCGACCAGGCCCATGAATTTGTGCATCACCGGGCTGGCGAGAATGAATTGCGTGTCATCGATTTTGCGCGAATTACGATACCGGGCACGGGCCGCGGACTCCGGCTTCCGATTCAGGCGGAATTGACGGGCCAGCGGCAATGGCACGACGACGGACAATCAGCGACATCGGCGCGGAAGCGGAATCTCGCAGCACCGTGGCCGAGAACTCGACGGCAAAGCTCTCGCCAGCCTTCGGATAAGCGAAGAGTCTGGACTCGATAGTCACGCTGCGCCGAGGCGCCAGCAAGAATCTCCGTTGCAAACGTTGCTGGTCTTCGCGATCCGCTTTCTCGCTGTCGCCGAAAAGAACGCGAGAAGTCGCGCCCGAGCAGTTCCTGCGGCGAATATCCGAGAAGCTGAGTAAAGTTGGAGTTGCAGGCGCTGAACTCTCCCTGCAAATCGGCAGAGAACACGGCCATCGGAGCGGCTGGACGCGCCTGCCGATGGAACATTCTGCAGTGCCGGCCTGCTCCGGCGTTCGAGCGCGGCATTGCTCGTCCGAGTTGCGGTCGCGAGGTCGGCATATCAAGCGTTTGGGGATGATGTTGACACAGGCCGAGCAGTTCGACCGAGAAGCGTGTTACGAACGGCAGTAACGAAGGTAATCAGCCTGTTCCGCACAACAACGAAATGTGGCTCACAAATCTTCAGCGATGAGCAAGAACATGCACATTCCCGAAAGCATATGGCCGATAGTTACCTCAGTAAGCTACTGAAGACCCTAATCCCTGCAATAGGATTCGGCAAGGCGCGAACCGGCGGAGATGTCTGCCCATGAGGGCCGAGCGCGGGCTTAATCAGCCCGCGCAGACAGATTCTTTGTGTCTTCGCGGAGGATAGGCGAAGGCGTGAGCAGTGGCAACGCGCTTCGAGGCCAGGAAGGGCCGCAGTCGTCAAGGTGTAGATGAAACGCAGAGACGGACGGATTATCGATCCAGACGAAGGCGTTCGTCGGCGTCACCGCGTCTGTCGGCGTGGTGGTGCTGGGGTTTGCCCTGTCGCACTGGCAGTCGCAGGATCCTGATGCGCTTCCTCTGCTACCTCGCGGTGGCGATTCTGGCCTCAGGACTGAAGGTGCAACTGCCCGGCATCGACGGCACGATGTCGGTGAATTTCCTGTTCATCCTGCTGGGCGTGCTGGAATTGAGCCTTCCCGAAACGCTGGTGATCGGCTGCACGGCCACCCTGGTGCAGAGCGTGTGGCAAGCGCGCAAGCGACTCGATCCGGTCAAGGTCCTGTTCAACGTGGCGGGCATGATGGCCAATGCCAGCGCCCTCACCTACATCAGCTACCACTGGCTGTCGGGGCGATTCGGATCGAACAAGCCGATTCTGCTGATGGTCGCGGCGCTGGTGTTCTTCTTCGCCAACACGCTGCCGATCTCGGTCGTCATCGCGCTGACCGAAGGCAAGTCGAGCCGCAAAGTCTGGTCGGAGTGCTACTTCTGGTCGTTCCCCTACTACCTGGTCGGCGCGGCCGCGGTGGGACTGGTCGGAATTGTGAATCGCACGGCGGGATGGGAAACCTCGCTGCTGGTGCTGCCGCTGATTTACTGGGTCTACCGCTCATACCGGCTGTACCTGGGACGGCTCGAAGCCGAAAAAGAGCGGGTCGAAGTCGAAAAGCGGCACGTGGAACAGATCGCGTCGCTGAACATGCGCACGATCGAGGCGCTGGCGCTGGCCATCGAAGCCAAAGATCACACCACGCACACGCATCTGCAGCGCGTGCGCACCTACGCCGTGGAAGTGGCCAAGGAACTGAATCTTGCCGGAGGAGCGAGATCGAGGCGCTGCGCGCAGCCGCCTTGCTGCACGACATCGGCAAGCTCGCGGTGCCGGAACAGATCATCAACAAGCCGGGAAGGCTGACGCCGGAAGAATTCGAAAAGATGAAGGTGCATCCGATGGTGGGAGCGGAGATTCTGGAGCGGGTCGCATTTCCGTATCCGGTCGCGCCGATTGTGCGTTCGCATCACGAACGCTGGGACGGAACGGGATATCCCGAAGGGCTTGGCGGGCGAGAATATTCCGATCGGCGCGCGCATTCTGGCCGCGGTCGATTGTCTGGACGCGCTGGCTTCTCACCGCCAATACCGGCCAGCCTTGCCACTGGCCGAGGCCATGGACAAGGTCAAGGAGAAAGTCCGGAACTTGGTTCGATCCGCAGGTCGTGGACATTCTTCGAAGAGCTACATCGACCTCGAGCGCATGGCGCAGATGACGGAAGAAACGCTGGTCTCGCACGGACTTTCGAAGATGGTGCGAGTCGAGCGCGGACTGGCGCCTGCCACAGGATTCGAACGTAGCGAACCGACGCATGGTTCCGGCGACAATGCCGACTTCCTGACCTCGATTGCGTCGGCGCGGCAGGAAGCACAGACCATGTTCGAACTGAGCCAGGACCTGGGCGTTTCGCTGAGTTTGAGCGAGACGCTTTCGGTGCTTTCGATGCGGCTGCGGCGAATGATTCCCTACGACTCGATCGCCGTGTTCGTGAACCGCAACGGCTGGCTGCTGCCGGAACTGGTGAGCGGCGAAAATTTCCGCATGCTTGTCGTCGCTGAAAATTCGCGTGGGCGAAGGACTGTGCGGCTGGGTGGCGGAAAACTGCAAGCCGATCGTGAACGGCAATCCGCAGGTGGAAGCGGGATACATCGTCGACCCGGGAAAGCACACGACGCTGCAATCGGCGCTGGTCGTGCCTCTCGAAGGCCTGAACGGCGTGGTCGGCGTGCTGGCGATGTATCACGCCAATCGCGATGCTTTCACGCCGGATCACCTGCGAATTCTGCTGGCGGTAGCATCGAAGGTCGCGCTGTCGGTGGAGAACGCGCTGAAGTATCAGCAGGCGGAGAGCTCGGCGACAACGGACTATCTGACTGGCCTGCCGAATGCGCGCTCGTTGTTCGTGCACCTGGCGCAGGAAGTGGCACGCTGCCGGCGCATGAAGACGTCGCTGGCGGTGCTGGTCTGCGACATCGACGGCTTCAAGCAGATCAACGACTCGTTCGGACACCTGGAAGGCGACAAACTGCTGCGCGAGTTTACGTACGCGCCTGAAGGATGCCTGCCGCGGTTACGACTACGTGGCGCGCATGGGCGGAGACGAATTCGTCATCACCGCTCCCGGCCTGACTGCCGAAGCGGCGAAAGAAAAAGCGGAGCGGCTGAACCAGGCGGCGATCGAATCCGGACGCCACGTCTGCGGCCGCGACCTGATCACGCTGAGCGTGGGAATGGCCTTTTGTCCGGAAGATGGATTCGACGTCGAACGACTGCTGGCCGAAGCCGACCGCCGGATGTACTCCATGAAGCAAGTCCACCACGCCGCAGCGGCTGCGCGCGAGGACACCAAAGCGCGCGGGCCACGGCGAAATAGGAGACACGAGGACCATGCTGCGGCAGAACATGCTGGCGCGGAAAATTGCACGGCATGGACTCTCCTCGTCGCGACCGTATTGCTCGGGGGCTTTCTCTCGGCGACGCTGGTCCGGCTTGCGCCGGGATTCGATGTGGACGAGGCAGCAACTCGATCCCACCTGAATTCCGAAAGCGTTCAGGCCCTGCGCCAGGCGCGACTCGAACAGCACAACATCTTTCGTTTCTATTTTCATTCCTTACAGCGCGCCGCACACGGCGATCTGGGAACTTCACTCTCCCTCGGACAGCCGGTGAGCACGCTGTTGCGTGAGCGCGCTCCGCTGACGCTGCGGCTGGTGGCGATTGGCCTGTTGCTGAGTTGGGCCGCGGCCATGGCACTCGCGTTGAGCGCCGCGTGGCTGCGAGTCTCCGCCTACGACGCGCTGACGACTGTGAGTCAGCGGAACGTTTCTCTGCATTCCCGCGGCGGTGCTGGCGCTGTTGTCGGTGCTGTGGAACGTCCCAGGAGCTCTTGGCTATCGCCCTGATCGTGTTTCCCCGCGTCTATCGCTACGCGCGCAATCTGCTGGCGAAGGCGTATTCCCTGCCCCACATCATCACGGCGCGAGCCAAGGGGCTGAGCGAGTTGCGGATTCTCTTCTGGCATGTGGTTCCCGTGGCCGGACCGCAGTTGCTGGCGGTCGCCGGAGTCTCGGTCAGCATCGCCGTCGGCGCGGCGATTCCAGTGGAAGCTCTGTGCGGGCTGGCCGGCGTCGGACAACTGGCCTGGCAGGCGGCGCTGGCTCGCGATCTGCCGTTGCTGATGAATATCACGATCCTGGTGACGCTGGTAACCTTGCTGGCCAATTCCGGGGCCGATGTAATCGGATATGTCTGCGAGGCCAGGAAGCATGAGATTCTGGCGCAGGGTGGCGTGTGCGGTTTTGCTGCTCGTCGTCGGCTGTGTCGCTGGCGGCGAACTGGCTGGCCCCGGCGGGATATGCCAAGCAGTATCGCGAGGCGGCGGATGCGCCTCCGTCGCACGAACACTGGCTGGGAACCGACGAAATTGGCCGGGACCGCTTTGCGCGCGTGCTCTATGGAACCCGGATTTCGCTGCTGCTGGCTCCGGCCGCGGCGTTGCTTTCGACCCTGATGGCGGCCCTGGTCGGCGGCCTGGCGGGATATCTTGGGCGGCGCGTGGTCGCGCGCTGCGATGGCGGTGACAGATTTGTTTCTGTCGCTGCCCTGGCTGTTTTTGCTGATCACGGTTCGGGCCCTGATGCCGCTGAACGTGTCGCCACTCGTTTCGGTGCTGGTGACGTTTCTGATGTTGGGCCTGTTGGGATGGACCAGCGCGGCGCGGGTGCTGTGTGCGACTGCGAGTTCGTTGCGCGATTCGGATTTCGTGCGGCAGGCGCGGGCTTCGGGAATTCGCGGCACGCGGTTGTTTTGGATTCACGTGCTGCCGAACTTGAAGCCGGTGCTGTATGCGCAGTTCTGGATTTCGATTCCGGCATTCATTCTGAGCGAGGCAAATCTGGGAATTCTCGGCCTCGGCGTCGCTGAACCGATGCCGTCGTGGGGAAGTCTGTTGAAGGAATTGGAAGGGCTGGTATCGGTGGGTGAAGAACCGTGGAAGTTTGTGCCGCTGATCTTGCTGGTAGTGGTTGTGACGTCGTTTCAACTTGTGCTTTCGAAGCAGGATGAGGTGGCCGCATGATCGTCCACCGGAAAAGGCTGGCAGTGGATGGCAACGCAAGTTCAAGAAAGCGATCGCGGGTCTCGTTGCTCTGCCTCGGACGTTTCATTGGCAGCGCGGTGGCGCAGGGCGAACTGCGGTTCTGTCTGCGCTCGGAACCGAAGACGTTCGATCCGCTGAAAGTGGAAGACGATGCGTCGGTGGCGATCCGTTACCTGACCGGCGGCGTGCTGGTGCGCATGAACCGCCAGACGCAGGCTCTGGAGCCGGAACTGGCGCAGTCGTGGAAGGTTTCGAAAGACGGCAAGCAGATCACCTTCAAGCTGCGCAGCGGAGTTTCATTCTCCGACGGCACACCATTTTCCGCCGAAGACGTCGCCTACACCGTCCAGCAGTTGATGGATCCGTCTCTGCATTCGCCCACCGGAGACGCGTTCCGCTCCGGGCCCGGGAATGTGGAAACGAAGATCATTTCTCCGACCCAGATCTCGATCACGTTCCCGGCGCCGGTGGCCGGACTCGACCGACAGTTCGATCAGGTCGCGATCCTCTCCGCGCACTCGGCCAAAAAAGAAATGGCCGTGCTCGGACCCTTCATGGTCGCGGACTACAAGCCCGGCTCGACTGCTGCTTCTGAAGCGAAATCCGAACTACTGGAAGACGGACGCGCAGGGACGTAAGCTGCCTTATCTCGACTCGATCCAGCTCGACATTCAGCCGAACCGCGACGTCGAGATGCTGCGCTTTAAGCGCGGCGAGATCGACTTGATCAACTCGCTCGACAGCGAATATTTCGACAAGCTGGCGGCGACCTCTCCGCAACGTCGTTCACGATGCGGGCGCGTCGCTCGACAGCGAGCAGATGTGGTTCAACGAAGTCGCCAAGGCGCCGCTCCCGGCATTCAAGAAGAACTGGTTCCGGTCGGCAACTTTCCGGCGCGCCATTTCGCAGGCGATCAATCGCGACGATTTGAGCCGCGTCGTGTTTCGCGGACACGCGCAGCCTGCGATCGGCCCCGTGTCTCCGGCGAACAAGTTCTGGTTCAACGCCAAGCTGAAGCCTGAGGCTTACTCACCCGACGCTGCACTAAAGGCGCTGCAAGGCGATGGCTTCCGCCTGGAGAATGGCACGCTCAAAGACAAAGAAGGAAATGCGGTCGTTTTTTCGATCATCACCAACTCGGGCAACAAGTATCGCGAGCGCATGGCGACGATGATCCAGGAAGACCTGCAGAAGATCGGCATCCACGTGAATGTGGTGACGCTCGACTTCCCTTCCCTGATCGAGCGCATGACTCAGACCTTCGACTACGAAGCGATCCTGCTGGGACTGACCAACGTCGGCCTTGATCCCAACGAGCAGATGAACGTATGGCTGAGTTCGTCGGAGAATCACCAGTGGAATCCGTCGGAAAAAACTCCGGAAACCGCATGGGAAGCGGAGATTGACAACCTGATGCGCGCCCAGGCTTCTGCGGCCGACGCGAAAAAGCGGAAGGGAAGCTTTCGATCGCGTGCAGGAAATTGCGGTCGAGCAGGCGCCGTTCATTTATCTGGTGAACCGAAATGCTCTGTCGGCGGTCGCCGCAACAGTGCAGGGAGCCAGCCCGGTGATTCTCGTGCCGCAGACTTACTGGAACGTGGAACGGCTTTCGGTGAAGTAGGGGAAATCAGAAACTTTAAATACAGAGTGCACTCACAGAGGCATGACTGAAAACTCACAACACGACGTTCTTTTGTCAGCGCATCTTTGGCTACGCTATGGCAACAAGCCTCCCGTGCTACGCGACGTCGATCTCGATGTACGGCGCGGAGAAGTGCTCGGACTGGTAGGGCAGAGCGGTTCCGGCAAGAGCACGCTGGCGCTGGCGATTCTGGGCTTGCTCGATCGCAAAAAAATCCATGTGGAAGGCACGGTCGGTTTCGACGGCTCGGATCTGCTGCACGTAAGTGAGCCGGATCTGCGGGCGCTCCGCGGTCGAAAAATCGCCCTCGTACTGCAGAGTCCGCTATCGTCGTTGAATCCGGCGCTGAAGATTCGCACCCAGTTGAAAGAAGCCTGGCGGGCGCATGCTTCAGGATCAAAGGGAGAGTGCATGGCCGCGATCCGCGCCGCTCTCGAGAGCGTCAGTCTGCCCGTCGAGCGACGAATTCTTGCGCAAGTATCCTTCGCAGATGAGCGTCGGACAGGCACAGCGCGTGCTGATTGCGATGGCGGTGATGCATCGCCCGGCGCTCCTGATCGCCGACGAGGCAACGAGCGCGCTCGACGTGATCACGCAGTCTGAAATTCTGGCGTTGTTTCGCGAACTGAACCGCAGCACCGGCATGGCGATTCTCTACATCTCGCACGACCTGGCATCGGTGGCCGGAATCTGCGATCGCATTGCGATTCTGCATGAGGGCCAAATCGTGGAGTCGGGCAGGGCACACCAGGTCTTGACCGATCCTCAACACGAATACACCCGCCGTTTGATGGCCGCGATGCCAAGGATGCCGCAGCCGGTAGCCGTCGGCAAAGCTGCGTCGGTCTAAAAAGCACCAATTCCGGCGAAGACCCTTTCGTTCATTCCTCAATGATCAATGCCGACTTCTTCTTCCCTTTCGCCCCACTCAAAGAGTAACCACTCTCGTGAAGACTAAGGTCACGTTCGCCCTCACTCAACGGGACAACCTGTCCCACGCCCACTATCGCGGGACACACTGGCCCAACCCACCCGCGATCATGCGTCAATCATCCCCAATTAAATCAATAGCTTACAGTGTTATGATTGGCGGCTCCCGTGCAACACGGTCAGTGGGTACAAGCTCGATCTTTCCCCCACACGAAAGAAAGGGTGAGATTTTATGGTTCGTACACAGAAGCTAAAACAGAAGGGGCGCGGCGAACGGCACAGCGCGGCTTGGGGTAAACGCTTATGCGCGGTGCTCTTCCTGGCGACAGGAATGGCGTTCGCGCAGAGCTGGAACGTCCCGGCTCGTGGGAACATGCGAGCGGCGTCGTTCCGTATCAGCTCCGGAACTCTCGAACTCTCTGGCGCGAGCCCATCAAGGGTCGGCTGGCAAGGAAACAGTGCGCGTCATTGTGCAGTACCGTCAGGTACCGACGACTGCGCACTACTCCCGATGCAGAGTCTGGGCGGCCACTTGCATGCCCAGCTGCACATGATTAAGGGTGCGGCATTCACGATTCCGGTGAGCGCTCTGGCGGCTCTGGAAGCTGATCCCGAGGTTGCGTCGGTCACCATCGATCATCCTTTGAACGTGATGGATGATCTGACGAACGGCGCCATCGGCGTGAGCGCGGCTTGGAACTCTGGATTCACCGGCGCTGGCGTCGGCGTAGCCGTGATCGACAGCGGCATCAACGACAGCCATCCCGATCTGTGGAATTCCGACGCAGACTGCTTCGCGCGTGGTTTATCACCAGGACTTCACTGGAACCGCCACCACCAACTGCGAGCGGAGCCAAGTATGACCTTTACGGTCACGGCACGCACGTCGCCGGCATCATCGGCGGCAACGGCTACCTTTCGGGCGGACATTACGAAGGCGTGGCTCCGGGCGTCAATCTGATCGACCTGCGCGCGCTTGACGCCAACGGCGCCGGCACCGACAGCACGGTGATCGCGGCCATTCAGCAGGCCATCGCGCTGAAGAACACCTACAACATCCGCGTCATCAACCTTTCGCTGGGCCGCGGAATTCCAGTCAGCTACACGCAGGATCCTCTCTGCCAGGCAGTTGAATCGGCCTGGAAGAGCGGCATCGTCGTGGTCGTGGCTGCCGGCAATTATCGGTCGCTTAAGCGTGAACGGCAGCAATGGCTACGGAACCGTCACGGCTCCGGGCAACGATCCGTATGTGCTGACCGTCGGCGCAACCAAGAGCAACGGTTCAGCGTCGCTTTCGGCCGAGACCAAAGCCAGCTACAGTTCGAAGGGCCCCACCACGTACGACCACGTGGTGAAGCCCGACATCGTGGCGCCGGGCAACGCGATTGTCTCTCTGGCAGCTCCGGGAGCCACCCTGGAAGGCTCTGTATTCCGAATGAACTGGTCAACCGGAACGGACGGCAATTCCGATTACTTCGACCCTGAGCGGCACCAGCATGGCGACTCCGGCCGTTGCCGGCGCCGTCGCTTTGCTGCTGCAGGAGCAAAGCACGCTCACTCCCGATCAGGTAAAGGCGCGGCTGATGAAGACTGCCTACAAGATGGGGTTGATTTCGACGTCAGCTTGGGTGCCCCACCTCTCGCAAAACTTCCTCGATTTCTACGATTTGTTCTCCGTAGGATCGGGATTGCTGAACGTGCAAGCCGCCGTCGCCAACACCGATCTGGCTCCAGCTACGCGTTGGATCGGCGCTTTCGCCGTCCGTCGTTTACAACCCTCAGACCGGCACCGTTTCGCTGGTTAACGGAAACGGCATCGTCGCCTCGAACTCCGTGGTTTGGGGAACCTCGGTGGTCTGGGGAACCTCAGTGGTTTGGGGATCGTCCATTGTGAACGGCACTTCGGTTGTTTGGGGAAGTTCGCTGCCCTGGAACAACAACACGCTGAGCGCATTCAGCGTGGTTTGGGGATCGAGCACCGGCACAGCTTCGGCCACCAGCGTGGTCTGGGGTGCGTCTGTCGGGAACTGCCAACGGCGCATTTTCCGATGCAGGAGACGATGAGCAATAACAGCCGTGTGAATTTCCAAAGAAAGGAGAAATTATTATGAACAACACACGGCAAATTAAGACGTTCATCGGCGCAATGATGCTGGCCGCAGCAAGCCGCCGCAGGATACGCGATCTTCGCCAGCCACGCACTGCACCTGTACTTCGCGCTGGCAGTGCTCGGCACTGGCAGCGGCGACATCGCGGATGAAAGTGAAGTTGCCCGGAATCAACGGCAACATGTCGGTGAATCTGCCGTTCCTGCTCACGGCGGTCGTAAATCTGAGCGCTGCCGAAGCGGTTGTGGTCACCTGCGTTTCGACAGCGGTGCAGTGCTGGCCGCGGAAAAACGCGAAATTCAACCCGCAGCAGATGGCGTTCAACCTCAGCATGATGGCGTTTGCCAGCTGCCTGGCGAGCCTGATGTTCCACGCTGATTGGTCCCGAGGGATGCGGGTGGCATTCCAGCCCGTCGGACTGGTGCTGGCGACAGCGACCTTGTTCCTGGGACAGACCGCTCCGGTCGCGACGATCGTAGCGCTCAGCGAGGGGAAAGCGGCCGGGCAGATCTGGTGGAGCCTGGCACACCTGTCGTTCCCGTACTACGTGGTCAGCGCGGGAGTCACCTCGATGGTCCAGGCGGTTAGTTCTCACCTGGGCTGGGGACTGGCGCTCGCGGTGTTCCCGGTGATGTACGGCATTCACCGCTCGTACCAACTGTACTTCGGTAAGTTGGCCGAGACTCCGCGCACGGAAACTCTGGTCCGGGCGGCGCATGCATAAACAGTCGGTAATTTGATTCAGGGTGGCTGGCGGCTCTGTCGTCAGCCACCTTAGTTTTTTTGTAGGGCCGAATTCGTTAGACCGGTTGCGGACTCTGCGCGGGCACCGCAATCATAGGCAACTCCACCCGAAAAGTGGAACCCTGCCCCGGACTGCTCTCTACCGCGATCGAGCCATGGTGCTGCGTGATGATCCACTGTGCAATGGCCAGGCCCAAACCAGCACCACCTTGCTCCCGGCTTCGGACCTTATCCACGCGGTAGAAACGCTCGAAGATCTTTGGCTGATCCTCTTCGCTAATACCCGCTCCCGAATCTTGCACCGTGATGATTGCGCTCTCGCCTTTTTTCTCGAGCGCCAGCTTTACCGAGCCGGGCGCCGGAGTGTACTTGAACGCATTGTCGAGCAGGATATCGACGACTCTTCGCAATGCGGCCTCGTCGCCCGTAACGAGAGAATCGCCCGCAGCAATGCTCGCCGAAAACTGCAGGCCACGGAGCGTGGCCACCTGCTGCCATCCTTCAACTACGCTGTGCAACGTCTGGCGCAAATTGACCGGCTGCATGTGAAGCGTTTCGCGCCCCGAGTCGGCGCGCGCTACAGAAAGGAGTTGTTCGATCAGCGCTGTGGTCCGTTCTGCTTCCAGCAGGATGTGGCGCAACGCTTCCTTGTATTCAGCTTCCCCGCGCGATCGCCGTAGCGCCAGTTCTGCTTCCGTGCGAATCAGAGACACCGGTGTCCTCAACTCGTGCGAAGCATCGGCGGTAAATTCCGTGATCCGCAGAAACGCAGTCTCAATCCGGCCGAGCATTTCGTTTAACGTGTCCGACAGGCGCTGCAGCTCGTCGCCGGTCTCCAACTTCTGAACGCGGCTGTTGAGGTTGGCTCCGCCAATGTCTCGTGCGGTTCGCACCAGCGCATCCACGGGAGACAGCGCCCGGCGACTCAGCCAATAGCCGCCGCCCGCCGCCGCCAGCAGGAGTAGCGGCGCAAACATCAGCAGGTAAGAACGAAACAGGGAAAGCGTCTCTACCGCATCATCGGCCGGGGCGCCCATCTCCACGGTGTACGTGTGCCCGTTGACGTTCAGCTTCTGCAGCATGAATCGGAATGGGCGGTGTTCGAACCAGCGCCTTCGAAAGATAGGTCGATCGAAATTCTCCGGCGGCGCGAGCGACAATTGGTGCGACCGCAGGAAAGAGGACTGATAAATCTGTTCGCCATTCTCCGCGTGAATCTGGAGATAGTCGCCCGAATGCTCGATCGTGTAAGTCTCTTCCACCTCTTCGCGTATTTTGGCGAGCGTGGCATCTTTCTTTTGCGTCCCCAGGAAGCTCTTTAAGTCCTCAACCTGGCTCTCCAGCCCATCATCGACAATGTCGTAAAGATTGTGACGAAGGATGAACCACATTCCCACGCCAAATATGCCCTGCGCGAGTGCGAAAATCGCCAGGTACCAGAGCGTCAGCCGCACCCCGATGGAGAGTCTTCTCATGCCTCCGCCTGCTCTTGCGCATCGCGAATCATGTAGCCCACCCCGCGCACGGTGTGAATCAACTTTGGCCGGCCGGAGGGATCAATCTTGTTACGCAACAGGTGCATGAATGCGTCGAGCGTATTCTCTTCGATGTCGCGATCAAATCCCCAAACGGACTCGATCAGAGACCGGCGCGAGACCACCTTGCCGGCACGGTACATGAGACGTTCTAGCAAATTGTATTCCGTGCGCGTCAGAGAAACTCGAGACTCTCCTCGCACAACTTCCCGGCTGGCCGGATCAAGTACGAGATCTCCCACCTGCAAGTGAACGTCTTGCGCCGCCAGCGCCCGGCGTTTCACGGCGCGCAGCCTCGCAACCAATTCCTCGAACGAAAAGGGCTTGGTCATGTAATCGTCGGCCCCCAGGTCGAGTCCCTTCACGATGTCGGGCACCGAGTCGCGAGCCGTCAACATCAAGATCGGCGTCCGAACCTTCTCCAAGCGCAGGCGCTTGGCCAGGTCATATCCGCTGAGCTTCGGCATCATCACGTCGAGAATGATCACATCGAACTCATAGGACTTCGCCAGAGCCAGTCCCTCGGCGCCATCGGAGGCACACGTCGCCGTGTGCCCCTCCTCGGTAAGTCCCTTGCGGAGAAGGTCCGCCATGCGCGCTTCGTCTTCTACAATTAGCACCTTCATCTGAAATTAGTCTTAAAACCTCTGGCTTTAAAAGCGGTTTAACTAGATACTTCCGCGCCAAACCGCAAGTCTAGAACGTAGGGGCGTTGCCGAGCAAAACGAGTGAATCCCACCTGAAGAAATATTAACGTGACGTTCATTCTCGCGTCACACTTCGCGCCTACGATTTCGATTCATCTCACAGTCCCTGCACTCGAACGTGACGGAGATGCGAATTTCCGGAGGCGCGTGCGTTGCCCGGTTTGAGCCTCTGTTGATCCCGCATCTCGGCACAGTCAAGGAGCTGAACTCATGCACTCGCGTCAAAGCCGTTCCACCGTCTCTCGATTTTTCAGGCTCATACCTGCCGCTCTCGCCGCACTCCTGCTCCTATTGGTTGCGACGCCCGTAACCCTTGCGCAGGTGGATCGCGCCGTGCTGGAAGGCACGGTCACGGATCCGACGGGAGGTGTAATCCTCGGCGCCACGGTGAAAGTACTTGCCATAGATACCGGCCTGACCGAGGAACAAGCTACCAACTCCAAGGGCTACTACCGCTTTCCCGGCCTGGCCGTGGGTCGCTACTCCGTGACGGCGAGCAGCACCGGCTTCAAGACCAAGATGGTCGAGGACGTCATCTTGCGGGTCGGCCAGACTCGAACCTTGGACGTCCAGCTGGCGGTCGGAGCGATCAACGAGCAGATCGAAGTCAAGGCAACTACCGCTCCTGCAGACCGCAGCTCGGCCGAAGCTGCCACTGTCATTGACGCAAACCAGATCGCCGATCTCCCCAACAACGGACGCGACTGGGCCAGCTTCACTCTTCTCGCGCCCTTTGCTCAGGACGACGGCGGCGGCGACCAGCGCACCATTCGCTTCGCCGGCCGCGCCCGCGACGACAACAACTTTAGCTTTGACGGCGTCGACGCCGGCGGCATTCAGGAGCAGGCGCAGAAATCGCAGACCCGCCTGCAGATTTCCCAGGACGCCATCGAGGAATACCGCGTCAACAGCGCCCTGTACGACGCCGAGTACGGCACCCAGGCCGGCGGACAGATCGACGTGGTTACCAAGTCCGGCACCAATGACTGGCACGGCACCGCTCTTCGGCTATCTAAGAAACTCGGTCTTCGATGCGCGGAACTTCAACGACTTCGATCTCAACGGCAACCCTGCCGTTCCTCCGTTCCGTATGGGCCAGTACGGACTGACCCTTGGCGGGCCCGATCAAGAAGAACAAAACCTTCTTCTTCCTCAGCTATGAAGGACTTCGGCAGCTCCAGTCGACCACTCAGCATTCACGGTACCGTCGGGCGTTGTGCCGTCAACGCTCGGGTGGCACGTCGTTCCAGCAACAGGTGCTGAACACCTCGCCGCAGATGTGCTCGATCATGCAGGCATATCCGTGGCGTGCTTCGGTCGGCACGATCAATGGCTGCTCGCCGCGTTTTGTCTATCCCGACACCGCTTTCCAGACCGACCTCGGCTAGATCCCAACGCCGACCTGCTCACCGCCGCTACTCCGACCACGATCCACGAAGATACCTGGCTGGTACGGATTGACCACAAGATTCAACGAGAATACACTGCTCTACGGCCGTGCCCAGCGCGACATCAGCCTGGTGGATGCCCCCAATGGCAGCAGCCTCCCGGCAGGACAAGCTGCAGGTTATCAATCACCCGGCGAACTACATGCTGGCGCTGGAGCATACTTTCACGCCACAGCTGTTCAATGAGGCGCAAGGTCTATATCAATCGCTCGCCGTTCCACAATCCGCAGTCGAGCGCGCTTCCCTTTGCGGTCAGACACCAATGGAGACTTCGTCGGCCTGAATGACAATACCGCCGACATTGAAATAGGCACGACTTATGGCGTTGTCGACAACCTGACCTGGACGCACGGCCGGCATGCCTTCAAGACTGGGCATGGAGAACCGCCGCGTCCGGCTCAATCAGGGCCAGACCGCGGACAACACTCTGAGCTTCGGCAGCCCGGACACGACATGATCACCGCGAATGCTGGACAAGATCAACTTACATTGCTCCGTGGTGCTGCCACGGGTTGCGTCGTAACTTTCTACATGCCGTACTTCCAGGATGAATGGAAGGTCACGCCGACTTTCACCTTGACGGCAGGCTTGCGCTGGGAATATTACGGAGTCGCGCATGAAGCCACAAACCGCACCACGGTGTTTGACTTGAACCAGTTCCACGGCGTTTGCCTGGGATCGGGCTCGTTCAACGTACTCCCAGTTCCGCCAAGTTCAGGGCCCAATCAATACTCCACCATGCCCCAAGAATCCGGCTTTGTACAACCCGAACTACAGGAACTTTGATCCTCGGATCGCCCTGGCTTGGGCGCCGGCGAGCGCTTGCACGGAAAGACCGTCATTCGCGCCGGCTTCGGCATCTACCACGGAGCGGCCCAGAATGACGATTTGAACGCCGGTCTGGAAAGCGACACTTTTCGACGTTTCGGTCAACAACCCAGGCCGCGCTGCTCCCTGCCTACGAACAGACGGCTCCCGATCTTTCGGGGTCTCGGCGGCACCGAAAGCGGCAGCGCATCCTCGCGAGCTGCAGCGGCAGGGGCGTCGGGACCTGTATGTCGAAACCTGGGGTCTGACGGTCGAGCACGAATTGCCAGCGAACTTCCTGGCCTCGGCGCAATACCTCGGCAGCCGTGGTGTGCGACTGTTCTCCCGCGGGGAGTAAACCTCTGTTCAGCGAGCCCGTGACCTTCAACCCGGTGACCGGCGATTGCGTTCGCCCCTTGGACCAGTACTATCCAGATCCCAACAACCCCGATCCGTTCGGTTCGGTTGACATCAAGAGAGACATTGGGTCGAGCACGTACCATGCTCTTGGGCCTTTCCTTGGAGCGTCGCTTCAGCAAAGGATTGTCGTTGCAATCGCGCTACACCTGGTCTCATTCCATCAACGACGGATCGGTCGGCGGCGGTGAGTCGAGCGGACCGGAGAACGTCAACTGCCTGGAGTGCGACAAGGGACCAAGCGTCTTCGATGTGCGCCACAACTTTGTTCTGAACGCGGTCTATGAACTCCCCTTTGGACCCGGCAAGACCTTCCTGAACAATGCCGGAGCCTTGGGCAAAGTTGTCGGTGGCTGGAGCCTGAGCAGCATCGGGCTATGGCATACCGGCCATCCACTGACAGTCAAGATGGATCTCGGCGGCAGCATTTCTGGCGGACCTTTCGACGGCTTCTCCTACACCTATCTCCTGCCCGATGGCAATGACCAAACCGATCAGCGCCCTGACCTTATTCCGGGAGTGCCGCTGACCGTGCCCGGTGGTGGACGCTACGGCGTGCCCCTGATCAATGCGGCCGCCTTCCAGGCGCCGCCGGTCGACTGCGAACGGAAACTTCCTTCGCTTTGGCAATGCTCCAAACGGCGTATTTCGCGCCCTGAATAGCTGGCAGATCGATCTCGCGCTCACCAAGGAAACCAAGCTCACCGAGCACGTTTCGCTGGAGTTCGCGGTGCAGGCGTTCAACATCTTCAACCATGTTCAACTGGGCGATCCTGGCTCTCTGAATCTGGTCTACGATCCGACGGTACCGGGGACGAGCCTGTCGGTCCCTGGCAACTTCGGCCTGATTAGCAGCACCGTGAATTTCAACAACAACAACGACAATGCTGCTTCGCCGAATACCGGCACCGGCTTGCCGCGGCAAATTCAGTTCATGGTTCGCTTCAAATTCTGATGGTGAATTTCTTAATTTATCCATATTTCAGCAGAGCCCACTTAATGCGCTCGGTTCAAACCCGCTTTTGTTGACCGCGGGAAAATGGGCAGTTTGAACCGTTCGTCATGGGAAAATAGAACTACGATCTTGAGTCGGAGTCACCAATGAGTTCGCGTCGCACCCCGCTCGGGCAAGCCTTGGTCCTGCTGTTTGCCACGGCGACGCTGCTCGCTCTTACCTGCTGCACGAAAAAGTCGAGTACACAATCATCTCCTGTCGATCTGAAACTCGAGTGTGAAGACCCCGTTCCGCTTCGTAGCCTACGGCGACACGCGCTTCCACGATCCCAACGACACCGAAGCCGCGAATCCTCCGGTGCGCGTCGCCTTGGTTCAGGCCATCGCCGAAGCGAATCCAGCATTCGTCTGCTTCACGGGCGACATCGTCTACAACGGCTACGACACGGACGACTGGAAGGTTTGGGATCGCGAGACCAGCATCTGGCGAGAGAAGAGAATTCCTATCTATCCTGCTCTCGGAAACCACGATTTACACAAGCCAGAGGATGTCGCGCTGGGCAACTACTTCCAGCGCTTCCCCGACCTGAAGAACAGCCGCTACTACTCGGTGCGCGCGGCGAATTCACTCATCCTGGTTCTCGACAGCTCTTTGCCCGAGACGCTGGTCCGCAGGGGGCGTGGCTCACCGACAAACTCGATCACGTTCCGTCGGATGTCGACTTCGTCTTTGTGATGGATCACCATCCGCCATACACCAGTTCATCCGACGCAAAAATGTACGGTGGCGGCCACTCGGCACGCGCACCGGAACAGATGTTGGCCAAAATGCTGGAGGATCGTCAGCCTCACGCGCGGTATCGCATCGTCGTCTTCTCCGGGCACGTCCACAATTACGAACGCCACGAGCATGGCGGCGTGACTTATTTCGTTTCAGGAGGCGGAGCCGCACACGCCTATCCCATTGAGCGCGCTCCGGACGATCCATTTCAAAGCAAAGAAGTGAACTATCACTACTTGTTGGTCGAGGTGGACCACCAGCAACTACGAGTCACCATGAATCGCATCGATCTCACCACCGGCAAAGCGGTATGGACGCAGCCTGACTCGGCGAGAATCGCCATTCCAGGAACAGCCGCTGCCCAAGCCGCTGGCCGCTGACTGCACGAGACAGGATGTGCTACACCGTCTGGCACGTCCCCTGGCATGAATTGTCCCTCCACGCCACCCCCAGTGCGTGGAGCATCAATTTGTCGGTGATCGTCAGCTTTTCGGGGTCCAAGACCGCCGAGAAGGCATACTGCACGAACGGATCGCAGGTGATACACCACGCCTCGTGGCGAACAATTCCTGCACAATGTTCACATGCAGATTGTGCGTTGTACCGGTTGCTGTGATACCAGTTGGCTGCGGGATTGGCGAACATGCTTGCTCCTCCAGGCACGAAGGTGAACGATTCCCCGTAGCAAACTGGACGGCTCCGGCGGAACTTCATCTAGCTGGAGCGTAGCGAATAGCCTGGCAGCATCCAAATTCTTCAGCTCACCAAGCGATGTGATTAGAATCACAGCATTCCCAAAATGACCCCCAGCCGGATGACCTCCCCGCAAAAAGTCCCATCGAAGACGCTAGAGTTCTTCCTCCGTCGTGCCTTCTGGTTCCGTCGTGCCTTCTGGTAATGAATGGCTTGGCCTCCACTACACCGATCCAGAGGAATCATTTATCCTGAATAGTTGTCCGACGATCGCTGCAGCGCACTGTCAGCCTGTCCTCAACTCAATACCAGCGAAAGCCAAAACTAAGAGCCCTATATGAAAACCGGCATCATCGGCCTGCCCCAGGTAGGCAAGACATCCTTGTTCCGCATTCTGACCAAGGCGCATCTCTCCGCGACACGCCAGCAACCCGCGCGAAGCGCACATCGGCGTCGCCAAGGTTCCCGACGACCGGCTGGACCGCCTGGCGGCGCTCTACAACCCGAAGAAGCTGACGCACACGTCGGTGGAGTACGTCGACGTCGGTGCCATCGGTCAGGATGCCCTCAAGGAAACCGCCTACATCGGCCACCTGCGACAGGTCGACGCGCTGGCCCACGTAGTGCGCGTGTTTGAAGATCCGGCAGTCCCGCTCGTGGCCGAGATCGATCCCCTGCGCGACATCAAGAATGTCGAGTTCGACCTGATGGTCAGCGATCTCGGCCAGATCGAAAAGCGTCTCGAGCGCCTGGAAAAAGATCTCAAGAAGATGAAGACGCCGGAACTCGAAAAAGAATTTGAGTTGCTCAAGCGAGCCAACGCGCATCTCGGATCTGAGAAGCCGCTGCGCGAAATGCAGATGACGCCGGAGGACAAGAAGCGCCTTCGCGGCTTCATGTTCCTGAGCGAGAAGCCGATTTTCTACGTGCTCAACATCGGCGAGTCGACCGAACTCGGCAAGGAACTCGATGAAGCGGTCAGCAAATACAAGCTGACGGAGATCGCCGCGCGCCCGAACGCCGCAGCCACGGCAATCTGCGGCAAGGTTGAAGCCGAACTGGCCGAAATGAGCGACGCCGACGCCGCCGAATTTCTCTCCAGCTAT
Source organism: uncultured Acidobacteriaceae bacterium (assembly GCA_963786095.1). Taxonomy (GTDB): domain Bacteria; phylum Acidobacteriota; class Terriglobia; order Terriglobales; family Acidobacteriaceae; genus Sulfotelmatobacter. Next base: position 45,219 of record CAWAXV010000018.1, read on the forward strand.
GGCCTGAAGGAAAGCGGCCTGGTCCGCCTCATCCGCACGACCTATAAACTGCTGGGCCTGATTTCATTCTTCACCGCCGGCGAAGACGAATGCCGCGCCTGGCAGATTCCCGCCAACACGCGCGCGCAGGAAGGTGCCGGAGCCATCCACTCCGATCTGGAAAAACATTTCATCCGCGCCGAAACCATCCGCTGGGACCAACTGCTCGAAGCCGGCTCCGAAGCCAACGCCCGCGCCAAAGGCACGCTGCGCCTGGAAGGCAAGGACTACATCGTGCAGGACGGCGACGTGATGCACATCCGGCACAGCGGCTAGCCACGATCTTCTTAGCCGCTATACTTTCCCATATGCTCACTCGCCTGATCAGGTTTGGTTTGGGCTTTATCCTGGCCTCCGTCGTCTGCGCGCAAGGGAATCTCGTCGCGTCCGCTCAGGCCCAGGATCACGGCGCGCGAGCGAGCAGCGCACCCGCTTCCAAAGACTGGACCGAGCCCTTTCCTCCACACCGCATGATCGGCAACATCTATTATGTCGGCAGCCGGGGACTGGCCTCGTATCTGATCACCACACCCGCCGGTCATATTCTCATCAACAGCAATCTGACAAGTTCGACTCCGCTCATACGAAACAGCGTGGAAAAACTGGGCTTTCATTTCAAAGACGTGAAAATCCTCTTGATCAGCCACGCCCACTTCGACCACGACGGTGCCAGCGCCGAAATCAAGAAGTTGACCGGCGCCAAGTACATGGTCATGGATGGAGACGTGTCGGTCGTCGAATCGGGCGGCAAGACCGACTTCCAGTACGGCAACGATTCAACTCTCCTGTATCCCGCGACAAATGTCGACCGCGTGCTCCACGATGGTGACGAAGTGCGACTCGGCGATACGGTGCTGACTGCCCACAAGACCGCCGGACACACCCGTGGCTGCACTAGCTGGAGTTTGAGAGTGAGCGACGCGGGCAAGACCTACGATGTCGTGATCGTGGGCAGCCCGAATGTCAATCCTGGATACAAGCTGGTGAAGAATGCGCTGTATCCCGAAATTGCCGACGATTACGCGCGGGGCTTCCAGGTGCTCAAGTCGCTGTCCTGCGACGTTTTCCTCGGCGCCCATGGCGGATACTACGGAATGGAAGCAAAGTACGCTAGACTGAACGCCGGCGGGGCCAATCCGTACGTTGATCCCAAGGGCTATAAAGCCTACGTTGCCGACCGGGAACAGGCATTCCTTTCAGAGTTGCAGAAACAAACTGCTGCCGCGAAAAAGCAGTAGGTCGATCACGTAGTCTCTGTACGATCGCGCCAATGAATCCCATTTTCACGAGCGTCCTTCTGGGCCTGACGGCCGCCGCCGCCAATGTCTTCGGCGGCGCGATCATCGTCCAGCGTCACTGGGAGCGGCGCTATCTTCGCTACTTTGTCGCTCTGGGCGCGGGATTCATGTTGGCCACCGCTCTCGTCGAGATGGTTCCCGAGAGCATCGAACTGCGCGGACGATCCGCCGCGGTTCTCGTGCTCCTCGGCTACCTGATCATCCACTTCTTCGAGCACACGGTGACGCCACACTTTCACTTCGGCGAAGAAACCCATCACGACGAGTTCATCCACTCGCACAAGAGCTACTCCGTGTTGCTCGGCCTGATCATCCACACATTTTTCGACGGCATCGCCATCGCCTCTGGATTTCTGGTTTCAAACTGGCTGGGATGGCTGATTTTCCTGGCCATCTTTCTGCACAAGATTCCCGAAGGCTTCACCGTGAGTTCGGTCATGCTGGCCAGCGGACGCAGCCGCGGCATTGCTTGGGGCGCGTCGGTAGTTCTCGGGCGGATCGACTCTAGCGGGCGTGCTGACCATGGCGCTCTTCCGCCATCACGTGAACGCCGGGCTTGCCGCTCGCTGCAGGAGTAACGATCTACGTCGCGGCTTCTGACCTGATTCCCGAGGTCAATAAAGAGCCTGCTATGAAGATGGCTCTGCTGGTTTTCGTGGGCGCAGCGGTGTTCTTCCTGCTAGACCTGGCGCTTCGCGCGCACTAGCGCCTGATGCGAGGCGGTCGCGCTAGTTACCAGTAATGAATTCCGTCATGTCGGCCGCGGTGCGCCGCCGCGCCGGGAAATGTCGTTACGCCCGATGCCGCCAGACTTAAGCGCAGTGTACTCTGATGTTGGAAGAGGGTCTTCGAGACGTAGTTCGCTTTCGACTTCGAACTCACGACGATTGTCGCGACCTGCCCTCCGCCGTTCGTGATGTCGCTTTGATCTCCCTCGTCGAACGTAATGATCAGCAAGCCGCTGTTCTGGAACGCTGCGCTGGAGATCAGCGGACCGATGTTCTGCTGCAGCCAGGCATCCGCTTGTGCAAGCGTTCCGTCATGCGCATCGTCAACCATGTTTGGAACGATGAAAGAATATTGTGGCAGAGCGTCGTTTCCCACATCAGAAACAAACTGCGTAAAGGGTACGAGGGCGCTTGTCGCCGCGGGTGCGTTGTTCTGAAAGTCAGAGAAATAGGTAAACGGATTGTGGCGGCGGACATAAGGATAAACGTCAGTCCCCATATATCCTGCGGTCGGGAGGGACTCGGCGTAACACTTCCAACTCTTTCCAGCTTTGGTGAGTTCGCGCGCCACATTGTCATCGCTCACGGTGCCCGTGAAGTTGTCGTCCATCGTCTCCGTGAGACCCGCGCTCAGCATGAAGTAATTGGGCAACGACGGGTGTGCGTTGGCATAGTACTGCGCTGCCAGTCCGTACTGCTGCGCCAATCCGTTCAGGTAGGGCATCGACGAGTTGCCGATCACCTCCGAATAGGAATGATTCTCCAACACAACCACCGCCACGTGCGCAAACGTGGGCTGGCTCGCTGGAACCGGGACCTGCGGGCTATTCGTACTACCACCACTACTCCCGCCACCGCACGAAATCCCTGCGCAGATGCAGAAAAACACGACCATTCCGGACACTGGGCGATTTACGAACGTAAGCTTCATACGGAGACGAAGTGATAGCGCCTCTGTATGTTGCGGCATTTGCGTCTTCGGTTGTCTCCTCGAAGCCTTGACGCTCCCGAAAATCGCGTAAAAAAGCGAAAGCCCCGTTTCCGGGGGCTTCGCCATATCAGTAAATGACTCTAGTTCACGGTGATGCTCACCGGCGACGACGGTATTCCGTTCGCCACCACTTCGAGAGAACTCGCTCCCGTTTCCATCGTCGCGGGAACATCAAAGTTCGTCGATACGATGGCCGACCCCGTGGCAACGCCCATGGTGCTGTGATCGTGAGTCTTGGCGTAGAACACGTGGTGAGTGCTGTTATTCGTGATCCTCACCAACGGATAGTTCGTCGCTGTCTCAAACTCGTCTCCAAACGCAGCCGCTTGTGACAACCCGTTGAACTGCGTCCCCGAGATTTTGTAGGTCGTCCCACGCGTCACACTCGAAGTCACCGACGTGATGGTTGGAGCCCATCCCGCCTGATAAGTTCCAGTCGGGTTGTAGACCTCCGAACCGCCCACCAGCACTTGCCCGCTCGGAAGCACGATTAAACTGCCCGGCGTCGGCAGCGTAGGATTGAAATTCACGCCGTCCCATTCATAAGACGAGATGCCGCCCTCCACCAGAACATTTCCGCTCGGCAGCAGTACAGCGAACGAATCGCCCGCATTGTCGCCATTGGGAAAATCGGGACCAACGCTCCATGTTCCGGTTTTCGAGTCGTAAATCGCGGTATGCCCCGCGCCGCTCGTCGTGTTCGAATAAGACCCCGTAGCAAACACCGTGCCATCGGGACGCAGAATCGCGGGGCCAATTTCTCCAGGCGGGTAGTAGCACAAACTTCCGCCCGGACCGTAATTGATACAACCGAAGGGCGACGGCGAATGCAGATCCACAATCGTACTGCCCGCAGTCGTCCACTTTCTCGACGAGAGCGTGAAGCGCTCCGAGTTCGGAGCATTTTTCACATCCATGGTAAGCACCGAACCATCGGGCATCAGCGTCCAACCTTCTTCCGCGTTGAAATCGCTCTTGCCTGTTCCCGCCATGATGGTCCACGTCAGAGTCTTGGGATTCAACATCGCCATGCTCTTCAGCAGTTTGTTGCCCACCAGATAATTTCCGTTGGGTAACACCACCGACGGCGAATCCCCAATATATTTCCAGCCAGTCGGAGGCGGCAGATTTGTCCAGGTATTCGCCTTGGGATCGTAGACCGCGCCCAGGTTGGTAAGAGCAAACGCCCCATTCAAATATTCCCCACCGGTGATCACGACGCGCCCGTCCGCGAGCACCGCCGATGCGAAAGCGTCCGGAACGTATCCCGCCGGCAAATTCGCAAGCTTCGTCCAGGTGCCGTTGACGTAGTTCCCGGTGTTGTCGGGCGTGAGTTTGTACCACGACGATTCGGAATTCCCTTGAAACATGACGGTGCCATCGGTCAGCAGAAATCCGATGCCGGCGCCCCCCGGGGACTGGCGCGCCAGTCGCTGAATTGTTTGGGCAATCGAAATTGTAGAGACAGCAAAGAGCAGCAGAACGGCAGCAAAGCAGAATCTCTTCGGCAAGACACACCCCTTCGCGATTCAATTCGGAATGGCGGAAAATCCGCCTCGGAAGGATACCCCAGTTGCGCCCGGCAGAGAGGCCTCCACCGGAACTTTTAACAATCTTTTTCCGGACGCCGACGCGGCTGGTCCGAAAGTTAGAGACCTTCGACCCTAATCCACCGTATGCTTTGCCGTGTATCCGTCACGCGCCACAACTTCGATCTTCACGTCTTTGCCCTTCTGGTCTTTCACTTTCAACTGCCCGCCATCGGGCGCCACGACCTGCACCTTCAGCTTGCGGTACGTGCCATCCAGCTTGTTATTGGTTGGGTGATAGGAGATGGAATACTGATTTCGAATGTCGCTTCCAATGTCCTGGAAATCCTCTCCGTACTCCGCTTGAAAACGAGGAAAATACGCGCGTCCTCCGGTCATCGCCGCGAACGTCCGCATCTCGTTGTCGCCTTGCAGATAATCCATGTGACCAACCGGAATCCCCATGCCGTGCGCCTGCCGGCAATAGTACGACCCAGGATGCGTCTCGCAATACTCGCGCAGCATGAAGCCAATGCTGATCGGGAAGATCGTGACGTCAGGCGTGTCTTTCACTTTTTTCGTGATCTTGTCGTAGGTAATTTTGCTGAAGGTGTCGACACCGGTCGTCACCAGGATGATGTACTTCTTCCCTTCCACGCGATCGAGCCGGTCCAGCGTGTCGTAGAGAGCGTCGAAAACATTCGTCTCTGCGAATCCGGGAATACGCAACTGGTTCAACGCGCCGTAAATCGCTTTCTTGTCCTGAGTAAAATCCACCAGAATGTGCGGTTGCATGTCGTAGTAAGTCACCGCCACCCAGTCATCCTTCTTTAAAGAGTTGGCGAAGGCGTACGACGCTTGCAGCGCATCCACCAGGAACGAGTAACTCGTCGAGGCAAACTCCACCAGCAACACCGCCGTGATCGGAGCCTGCGTCAGATTGAAGTTAGTGACTTGTTGCGGCACGCCGTCTTCGAGAATCCGGAAGTTTTCTTTCTTCAGGCCCGGGACGAACTGGCCATTCTTGGTCGTGACCATTACGTCTACATTCACCAAGGGCACGTTCACCTTCAGCGAATAGTCGGGGTCGCCCTCGACCTTCTTCGGCGCGACCGGTCGCGGAGGCGGAGGAGCATCCTCAGCCTTTTTCTTCGGAATCGCGTAAGGCCCCACGTTGTCGCCGGGCCCACCCGCCTCGGCAGGAACATCCTGCTTGGGTTTGCCGTTGTCCGGAGCCTGCGATGGCGTCTGCGTCGAGGGCGTTTGCGCCGGTTGATCCTGCGCTGTCGCCGGCAAGGAAGCGCCGACCAATCCCAGGCAGATCAGCGCCGCCAAAACGCCCGTCAAGGGCCCGCTTCTCTGTCCTAAGGTCTTATCTTTGTAATGACTAAACATGGTGAACCCCGAAAAGCCTCTGTGCTAGTATAGACGCAAGGATTCGCAATTGGGATGTTTTGCCCGGCCCCAGATATTCCTCCCTCCGGGGCAACGAGTCACAGTTGGTTCGAGTTCTAATCTGTACAGAGGGATCCGTTGGCGGGTCCGTCGGGGCTTTACATGAGAAAAGTTGTTTCATTCTTCTTCGTCCTAGGTCTATCCCTATCTACAATTTTGCTGGCCGCACAAACCTCGCAGCCTACCATTCCGGTGGATCAGATCCATACCGGCATGCGCGGCGTCGCCTACACGGTATTCGAGGGCGTAAAGCCTGAGGCCATGGACGTCGAAGTCCTGGGCGTTCTGCACAACCAGAACGGGCCCAAGAGCGACATTATTCTTGTGCGCCTGCACGGGCCCAAGGTCGAATACACCGGCGTCGTCGCCGGCATGAGCGGCAGCCCCGTTTATTTCAACGGCAAGTTGGCGGGCGCCATCGCCTTCCGTATCGGCGAATTTTCCAAGGAACCGATCGCCGGGGTCACTCCCATCGCCTACATGCTCGAGATCAACGCACTCGACAAGTCGCCTGCTGAAGAAGCCTCGGCCGCCAAGCCGGGCGTGACCAACGTCGCCGGCAAGACCGCAAGCCCCGGAGAATCCGTTTCGCTTTCTTCCACGCAGGATTTTACAAATTATCTGAAGCCCATTGAGGCCCCCCTGGTCTTCAACGGATTTTCCGAAGACACCGTGCGCCGCTTCGCCCCGCAGTTCGCGTCGGCTGGAATCACTCCGGTCATGGGCGCAGGCTCCGTCAGCGACGAGAAGCAGCCTGAACCGCTCGAGGCCGGCTCCGCCGTCAGTGCGATTCTGGTTCGCGGCGATATGGGCATTGCCGCCACTTGCACGGTCACCTACATTGATCCTCAGCGCTTGCTCGCCTGCGGACATCCTCTGCTGCAGTTCGGCTCGGTCGACCTCCCCATGAACAAGGCGCAGGTCCTCGCCACACTGCCCTCACCGATGAATGCCTTCAAGATTGTCAACACCACCGAAGAAGTCGGAGTTTTCGTGCAAGATCGTCACACCGGCATCATGGGCGTCTTCAACAAACAGCCCGACATGATTCCGGTCACCCTCACGATCCACGGCGGAGCGGGTGCGAAGGAATTCCACTACGAAGTGTTGAACAATCCCCGCCTGAGCCCGGTAGCAATCATGGCGACGGTTTACAACGCGCTCCATGGCGTAAACGAATACGGCGAGGAAATCACCTACCATCTGAATGGCAGCATTAACGTCAAAGGCTTTCCCGAGGTCTCGCTCAAGAACATGTTCGTTCCAGCCGAAAACGGACAGCCTGCCGCCATGGCCGCGGCCCTGTCGCTTGGCGAGCGCTTCGGGCGCATCTACGACAATCCTTACAACGCGCCTGCGGTGAAGAGCGTCAACCTCGAGTTCGATCTGGTCCGCGAACGCCGGTGGGCCCGCCTCGAGAGTGCTCGTACCGATGTCTCCGAAGCCCGGCCCGGCGATGAGATCATCGTTGAAACCGTGCTCGCTCCCTACCGCGGAGAGCGCGTCGTTCGCCAGATTCCCGTCAAGATTCCGACCTCCGCCAGCAAAGGAACGTTGCGCATCCTCGTGAGCGACGGAGAAACCCTCGATCGCGTAGGCCGAACCAATCCGGCCTTCGGCCGCAAGCTCGATCTTGCCTCCACGATTGCGCTCCTCAACAAAGAGCACGCCAACAATCGCCTGTACGTTTCACTTCTCGAAGCGGATCCTGAGGCCCGCGTCGCCGACAAGGTCATGCCGACATTGCCCATCTCCGTGATGAACGTGATGGACGGCATGCGCGGCAACCAGGAAATGATCGTTAGCGGAGAATCGAGCGTAGACGAGACCGCCACGCCCCCGCTCGACTACGTCGTGAGCGGCGCGCAGTTGCTCACGGTAACCGTAAAGTAGTCGCGTCGTTCGATTAACTGAGTGGGTGCCCCATTTCTCGCGCGTTTTGCGAGAAGTGGGGCTTTTGATTTTCGAAGCTACTCTTCTTCGTTCTCACCCATCTGCATGGTCAAGTACCGCTCGTAGCCGAGTTCCTTGATCAAATGCATCTGGGCTTCGAGAAAATCAACGTGACTCTCTTCGTCCTTGAGCAACTGCACCAGGAGATCACGTGAACCGTTGTCGCCTTCTTTGGTCGCCAGCGCAACCGCGTCGTTATATTGCTTTACCGCGCCAATTTCCAACTTCAGATCGCTTTCGATCATCGCTTTGACCGTGCCACCGACCGTTAGCTCCAACGGTTGCATCGACGGGCTGCCATCCAGAAACAGAATCCTCTCAATCAGCACTTCGGCGTGCTTCATCTCGCCGATGGATTGTTTCTTGATGATATTCGGAGAGCTTGTTATATCCCCAGTTCTCGCACATTTCCGCGTGCAGAAAATACTGGTTGATCGCAGTCAGCTCTTCTCGCAGTGCCTTATTCAATTCAGCAATTACTTTTGGATTGCCTTTCATAGCGCCACGAGTATCGCAAAAGGAATGTGGCAGAGCAACGAGAAAGGGGCTACTCAGAACCGCTGCTCGGTTTCAAAAATGGCCCGCGTACTACTATCCTGGATAGTCCTACCCCAGCGCTGCATCAATCGTCTTCAGCAAATCCACGCGCGTGAATGGCTTCTCCAGCAGTCGAATGCCGCTATCGAATCCCTGGTGTGCTACCAGTTCTCCGGTGTAGCCCGACATGTACACAACCTTCATATCGGGATGAGAATCGATCAACCGCAACACCAGGTCCGGCCCGTTCATCCCCTTCATCACTACGTCGGTCAAAGTCAGATCGATCGGGCCGGCATTGGACGCAATCACCTCCAACGCGGCCTTTCCGTCGTCTGCGTCGAGCACTCGGTAGCCGTGCTCTTCCAGCATCTTCCGAGTCAGACGGCGCATGACCGGATCATCTTCAGCCAGCAGAATCGTCATGCCCTCTCGCCTGGGGGGCAGCATCTCCTCATGGCTCTCCGCTCCTCCATTCAACTTGTCTTCGGCACTTGGAAGGTAAATCTTAAATGTCGTCCCGTGTCCCAGCTCGCTGTAAACCCAGACGTGCGCGCCACTCTGCTTGACGATGCCGTACACGGTCGCCAGACCGAGCCCGCTTCCCTTCCCGATTTCTTTGGTCGTGAAGAATGGCTCGAAGATGCGCGACCGCGTGGCCTCATCCATGCCGACCCCGTTGTCGCTGATCGCCAGCATCACATAGCGTCCTGCGGTCATCGGCGGATGTTCTCGGGCAAACCCTTCGTCGAAGTCAAACACTCCGGTCTCGATTACCAGTTTCCCACCGCGTGGCATTGCGTCTCGTGAGTTCACCGCGAGATTCACCACGATCTGGTCGAGCTGGCCGGGATCCGCCTCTACAATCGCCGACGACGAGCGAGGCAGCAGCACAATCTCAACGTCATCTCCCATGAGCGGGCGCAGCAGTTTGCTCACTTCCTTGAGCCGCTCATTCATATCCAGCAACTGGGTCTGCACCGGCTGCCTGCGGCTGAACGCCAGCAGTTGCCGGGTTAGCGACGCACCGCGCTTCGCCGCCTCCCGGATGTTGTCTACATACTCCAGGCTGTTCGCATCCACACGGCTGCGCAGCAATTCCGAACACGCGGTCACGATTCCCAGCAGATTATTAAAGTCGTGCGCCACCCCACCCGCCAGACGACCCACCGCTTCCATTTTTTGTGACTGCCGAAGCTGGTCCTCGATTTTCTTTTGTCCGGTAATGTTGCGAGCAATCGTCGATGCTCCCACCACTTTGCCCTCGGCATCATGAATCGGAGAGACAGAAATCGAGACATTCAAATTCCGCCCATCTTTTGTCACTCGAACCGATTCGAAGTATTCGACCCGCTCGCCCGCCCGGATCTTCCGCAGAATGCCCGGGATCTCGTCGCTTTTTTCCCTCGGCGCCAGCACCGAGATGGGCCTCCCGATCATTTCCTGTGCCGTATACCCGTAGATGTGCTCCGCACCTTTATTCCAGTGCGTGACAATGCCTTCGAGATTCTTGCCGATAATCGCGTCCTGCGAAGAATCCACAATCAACGCGAGCCGGTTCTGGGAATCCCGCAACTCGCGGCTCTTCCGCCGGTCGAGTTCGTCGTTTAACCGCCGCAGTTCCTCTTCGATGCGCTTGCGGTCGCTGATGTCCCGGATCGCGCTCAGCACGATCATCCCGTCATTCGTGGCAACAGGGCTGAGGCTGATCTCGACCGGAAATTCCGATCCGTCGCGGCGTCTTCCGTAGAGATCGAGTCCCGATCCCATGCGCCGAATTTTGGGCCTTGCGTGAAATTGTTCGCGATGATGATCGTGCTGCGGACGCTGCCGCTCCGGCACCAGAATCTCGATCTTCTGCCCAATCAGCTCTTCCCGCGTGTAGCCGAACATGGCTTCCATCTGGGAATTGGTTTGAATCATGACGCCCTGCTGATTCACTACGGCCACTGCGTCAGGAATCGCTTCCAGAATGGAAGTCGACAACAAAGTCTCGGCCACGGTCCGCGTGGACGCCGCCTCTTTGCTCTGGTTGGGCCCAACGGGTTCACTCATGCTTCAGCCATACGCGGGGGGCGGTTTCGATACTATACGTCAAAACTTGGCAGTGAGTGTGCTGCCCAAGAACGGACATTCCCAATACGGGAAGAGCTTACGGCAGGAAGAAACAGGCTAGAGACTTCGGCATATGGCGGAACCCTTGCGTAGCCACGACTGCGATGAGCATTTGCATCCCGTTGTACCCCACGTGCACCAGGAAGCTTGCACCCACGGACTTGGTGGCCGCCCGCACCGCCCCGCACACTACGCCCACTAGAAAGATCACCAGCCCCACGCCCCACGCCCATCCGTACTGCGGCAAGTGAATCAATCCGAATGGCAGCGCGGTCAGCAAGATGCCCCACGCCACACCCATCCGCTGCGCCAGCACGGGATAAAGAAAGCCGCGAAAAAACAACTCCTCCATCAACGGGCCCAGGCTCACCGCAATGATCGAGAGCAGATAGGCATCCAACGGCCGGTCAAAAAGATGTTCGAACGGCGTGTCTTTCGGCATGGGCAAGAAGCTCTGCAGGATATCGAGGACAAACAGCATCGCCGCTCCCAGGCCCAGCAATTTCCACTCGGAGCGCGGCCAGTTCCACCGGATCGACTGCCAGAACGGCACGTCGATACTTGCCCTCCACCAGCAAAATCATGCAGGCCGCCACCGCAATATAAATAAGCAACTGCGAAAGCATCAGCAGGATCGGTCTCTGCACCAGTTCCGACAGCGGCACATGCGGTCGTGTAAGAAAATATGCCGAGACAATTACGGCCGACTGCAAAACAAACATGGTGACGAGCGTCAGCCCGGCAATCAGCAGCACGTCCCACCCATTCCACACGGGATTCTCGACGGGCGGCGGCCCCGTTGGAACAGGAGGAAGCGCCGCCGGAGCAAGGAGATCAGCAGGAACCGACGTGGGCACCTGCGGCTGTACGTCGCCACTCACCAGCGGCTGCGCTTCAAACTGCGGATTGTCGGAGGATGACAAGAAATGAATTCCTTCAACTGAGAACTGGGAACTGAGAACTGGGAACAGCGCTTGGAACTGTCTTCGAGAAATACCCCGCCAGCGCCTGCCCGGTGTACGACTTCTTCACCCGCGCCACCTGCTCCGGCGTGCCCTGCGCCACAATGCCGCCCGCCCTCTTCGCCGCCCTCCGGCCCCAGATCGATGATCCAGTCCGCATTCCGGATCACATCCAGATTGTGCTCGATGATGATGATCGAATTCCCCAGATCGGTCAGCCGGTGCAGCACGTCGAGCAGTTTCTTCACATCGTCGAAGTGCAACCCGGTCGTCGGCTCGTCGAGCAGATAGAGCGTCTTGCCCGTCTGCCGCTTGCTCAACTCGCGCGCCAGCTTGATGCGCTGCGCCTCGCCGCCGGAAAGCGTCACCGCCGACTGCCCCAGATGAATGTATCCCAGCCCGACATCCACCAGCGTCTGCAACTTCTGCTTCACCTGCGGAATGTTTTCCAGAATCGGCAGCGCATCCGAGACCGGCATTTCCAGCAGATCGGCGATCGAATATCCGTTGTACTTCACCGCCAGCGTTTCCTGGTTGTAGCGCCGCCCGCCGCAAACCTCGCACAGCACGTACACATCGGGCAGAAAATTCATCTCGATGCGCCGCTGCCCTTCGCCCTGGCAGGCCTCGCACCGTCCGCCCGAAACGTTGAACGAAAATCGTCCCGGCTTGTACCCGCGCTCGCGCGATTCCGGCAGCATGGCATACAAATCGCGAATCTGCGTGAACACTCCGGTATACGTCGCCGGGATTCGATCGCGGCGTCCGCCCGATCGGCGACTGATCGATGCGGATGACCTTGTCGATATTCTCCGCGCCCGAAATCGCCTTGTGCTCGCCGGCCTTCTCGCGCGACCGGTAAAGCTGCCGCGCCAGCGCGCGATACAAAATGTCATTCACCAGCGTCGATTTGCCCGACCCCGAAACTCCCGTCACCACCGTCATCACGCCCAGCGGAAACGTCACATCCAGATTCTTAAGATTATTTTCCTTGCGCTCCGAGAATCGTAAGCGCCGCTCCGTTCGCCTGCCGCCGCTCCGGCCGCATCTCAATCTGCGTCCTGCCCCGAGATGTACGCGCCGGTCAGCGAATCCGGCTCGCGCATGATCTCTTCCGGCGTGCCATGCGCCACCAGACTTCCCGCCGTGCCGCCCCGCTCCCGGCCCAAGGTCGACACATAATCCGCGCGCCGGATCGTCTCTTCATCGTGCTCGACCACCAGCACGGTATTTCCCAGATCGCGCAAATTCTCCAGCGCATTCAGCAGCCGCCCATTATCGCGATGATGCAGTCCGATCGACGGCTCATCCAGCACATACAGCACGCCGCGCAGCTTCGATCCAATCTGCGTCGCCAGCCGAATGCGCTGTCCCTCGCCGCCCGACAAAGTCGCCGCCGAGCGATCGAGCGAGATGTATCCCAGCCCCACCGCATTCAGAAACTGCAGCCGCTCCACAATTTCGTGCATGACGCGCCCGGCAATCGTTGCCTCGCGCCCCGCCAGCTTGATGCCTCTGCGCCACTTCCAGCGACCGCGACACCGGCATCGCCGTGAAATCGGCGATCGACATGCCATTCACTTTGCACCGCCAGACTCTCCGGCCGCAGCCGCTTCCCGTGGCACGCCGGACACTCCGTCGCCGACATGTGATCCATCAGCCAGTCGCGATAGCCTTCCGACGTCGACTCCTCCAGATTCTGTTTCAGATATCCGAAGATGCCGTGAAACCCGGTCTTCCCGCCGCGTCCCGGCTCGCCATTCAGCAGCAAATTCTGGATCTTCTCCGGAAGCTTCTCAAACGGCGTGCTCAGATCAATCCCATACGCCGCCGCCACAATCTGCAGCTGATGAATCAAATTCTGCGACGCCGATCCCGGCCCCAGCCCGCCATCGAGCAGCGGCTTCGACCAGTCGTTGATCACCTTCGCCGGATCGAAGTCGTACTTGCTGCCCAGCCCGTGGCACTCCGGACACGCCCCATACAAGCTGTTAAACGAAAACGACCGCGGCTCCAGCTGCGGCACGTTGATGCCGCAATCCGGACACGCCAGCTTCTCGGAATAAAGCTGCTCCTCGCCGCCGACCACCGCCACCTGCACCAGTCCGCCCGCCAGCTTCATCGCCAGCCCGACCGACATTTCCAGCCGGTGCTCGATCCCCGGCTTCACCAGCAGCCGGTCGATCACCACTTCAATGGTGTGATTCTTCCGCTTGTCGAGATTGATCTCCGTCTCGTCGTCCAGGTTGACCAGTTCGCCATCGATGCGCGCCCGCGTGTAGCCGTGCTTGACGCAGCGTCTCCATCTCTTTCTTGAATTCGCCCTTGCGCCCGCGCACGATCGGCGCCATCACCATGACGCGGTCTTCCGGCGTCAGCGCCATCACCCGCTGCACGATCTGATCGGCCGACTGCCGCGCAAATCGCCCGCCCGCACTTCGGGCAATGCGGCACCCCAATCGAGGCGAATAAGCAGGCGAAGATAGTCGTAGATTTCGGTGATCGTTCCCACGGTCGATCGCGGGCTGCGGCTGGTGGTCTTCTGCTCGATCGAGATCGACGGGCTAAGTCCATCAATTGCATCCACATCCGGACGCTCCATCTGGTCCAGAAACTGCCGCGCGTAGGCCGACAGCGTCTCCACGTAGCGCCGCTGTCCCTCGGCGTAAATCGTGTCGAAGGCCAGCGACGACTTCCCCGACCCGCTCAGCCCGGTAATCACCGTCAGGGTGTTCCGCGGAATCTCGACGTCTGATGTTTTTGAGATTGTGCTGCCGTGCGCCACGGACGGAAATCTTGGTAATCGCCATCATTCGGCCGAGGGCAATGCCCCTTCCGTAATGTCGACAGGTCACCAGAATTGTTCGAGAGTAGGAATGCACAGCTCTACTCCGTATCTTAGTCGTCAACAGCGCAGAGCGTCAACGCGGTTAGATTTGAGAAGCCTGATTTAAGACGCCAGATTTGAAAACGCTGAAGACGATTTAGGAATCGGGCCTGCGGACTCGGAGCCCCGGCAAAATCTTCATGAAGGTTGGACGATTGTGATCTCGCTTTTTATGCCCGTACTTCTCTTCGCTACCGTAATCGTTTCAGTTGGACTTGGCGTCGTCGCCGCCTACGCTGCCGTCATCGGCATACTGCAAATGTTCGGTCGGGCCCCGCGGCCCGAGCCGGCCCGCCCGCGCCTGGTCTTGGTCCCCACGCAGAACCACGCCAGCGGCGACTAGGTCATGCTGAGAGGACTTTGCCTCCTTTCGTGGTTGAGGCAGGGTTCCTGCGTCGCAGCACTTCTCCTGACGATTACCCTGAGTTCGTGCATCGGTAAGACGAAGTCGGGGAACTCACCCGTCAACTCAATCTCATCCCAGCCACAAGCGGCGAGTGCGCAGACCTCATCCACCGCAGCGCCCATCGCGCGTCGCGTAGTCCTGCCGAATCCTGCCCTGATGGGATGCAAGACCGCAAAGTGCACTCAGATGTTGCCCGATCAGATCGCATATCCCGACGCAATCCATCCCTGGCAAGTCAGTGTTGATTTTACGGGTGGTGAAGTGATCGGATTGACGACGCTTTACGATCAGCCCGCCACGATGGATGACCTCCAGGCAGAAGTGGATCAGCGTTACGGGAAGTGGGCAGTGGCACAATTCAGGACAGGTCCGGTGAGGCTCTGGCGTGTTGAACCGGAAAAGTTTGTTATCAATCTGACGGTGACCGACGGCGGGATGGTCCAAGTCATTTATCTCACCTTCGACGCAAAGCACCCTCTATCCGATCCGGCCCGGAAGAAGTTCCTTGAACGTCTCGACGCCACGCACCCCGACCCTTTTGCCAGGAAGCTGGTGGTGGAGAGCCTGACGCCCCAGTCGCGTTAATCCTCCGAGGCAGCACACTCGGACAGCCCGAGCCAACTCCCGCTCGCACTCCGCTCCGTAAATCACCTTCAAATTGCTTGGCAAGCGTGCCTGGTAGTCAGGCACTGAGAGTTTCACAAAAGCCCCGCTGCTGCGGGGCTTTGCTTTCCCCTGCCTCCTTCTTAAGAGAGCGCGCTCCCCATCCTCGTGATAGCATTTTCTTGAGATATCCCCCTCCACCGGCCCATGCCCCGCGTTCGCCTCATCTCGCTCATCCCCGCGTTGCTGGCGATATCCTTTTGTCTTCCGGCGAAAGCCGTCGAGCCTCCCTGGCTCGAAATCCACTCCGTCCACTTCACCGTGATCACCGACGCCGGCGAAAAAAAGGGACGCGAGGTCGCACTCCGCTTCGAGCAAATGCGCAACGTCTTCGCCACGCTCATCGGCAAAGACCGTCTGAACCAGCCGCTCCCGCTGACCATCCTCGCCCTCAAGAACGACAAGTCGTACTACCAGATCGCGCCTCTGCGCAATGGCCAGCCCATTGACGTCCCCGGATTCCTCCTCCCCGGCGAAGATCAGAACTTCATCGTGCTCAACCTGTTCGAGGAGGAATCCTGGCGCGCCGTCGCCCACGACTTCGCGCACATGTTTCTCAACTACAACTATCCCCCCGCCCAGGGATGGTTCGACGAAGGCCTGGCCGAATATTTCAGCTCCATCCGTATCGACAACAAGCAGGTGGAAATCGGCGGCGATCCCGAACTCATCCCCACGGTGAAAGAGGATCTGCTCGCGAACCAGCGCGATACGCATCCTCCCAAGTCGCTCACCGAATTGCTGGGCGCGCAAGTCTGGCTCTCGCTGCCGGACCTTTTCATGATGAAGCATGACACCTCCACTTACACGGAAGGTACGCATCACACGCAGTACTACGCTGAAGCGTGGATCGTCATGCACTACCTGCTGCACGAACAAAAGCTGTCTGAAACCGGTACCTACTTCGGCCTGGTTCTGAACCAACACCTCCCTGTGGAAGAGGCGATTCAAAAAGCCTACGGCATGACCTCCGCTCAATTGGAGCAAGCCGTAAAAGACTACTTCCACTCCCAGGGCGCGCTCCTCACTTCTCTCGACACCGCGCGCCAGACGACTCTGAATCCTGCGAATCCAGCAGGTTCCGACGCGCTCTACCGGTTCCCCATCCCAGTCGGACCTGACGATATGGTGATGACAGCCAAGCCTGTCCCCGAGGCTGACGCGCGCGCACTCTACGCCCAGGTTCAGCTTCGCGTCCCAGAGCGCCGCGAAGCCGGCCTGAAAGAGTTGCATACTCTCGCCACCACGACGACCGCCACTGACCAGAAACTCCAAGCCAAACAAGAAGAGAAGCAAAAGAAGGACGAAGATTCGCCCCAACTTCTTACCAACTCCGTCGGCAACGAAACCGCCCACCGCGTCCTCGCCTACGACGAAATCCTGCACGGCGAATTCGATCAGGCCATCGCCGATCTCGGCGACGCCGCCGCTCTCAACCAGCACGACATGTGGGTGCGCTATTACCTTTCGGTGCTGAAGTTCCGCATGGCGCAGGCCAAGCACGCCGACATGCAGGGACTGCCCAACATGATGCTCGACCTCAAGGCCGTCCTCGAGTGGTATCCGGAAATGGCTGACGCCTACGATCTGCTGGCCCTCGCCCGTAATGAAGGTGGAGGCCCGGCCGCCGCCATGCAGGCCGAACGCGCCGCCATGACACTCAGCCCGCGCGATGAGCGCTACGTCTACCACCTCGCGCAGATTTATATCGCCAGCAAGAAATGGGACGCCGCTGAAGCTCTGCTCGAGCGCCTGAAGAACAGCAGCAACCCGCAACTCGCCGCTCTCGCCCGTGAGCGCATGGCGCAAGCTGGCACCGAGCGTAAATACAACGTCTCTCTTGGAGCCAACCCCGCTCCCGTCAAGCCCGCTCAGCAGAAATCTCCTTTTGATGTGCTGGAAGAAGACGCCGCCAAGCGCTCCGCCGCAGACAAAGCAACCCAGTCGGGCGTGAAGGACACACGCGTCACAAAATTCTTCAAAGGCCGCCTCGTCACCGTGGATTGTTCATCCGCCCCAGCCGCCGTTCTGACTGTCACCGCGGAAGGCGTCATCCTGAAGCTCCGCGCACTGGATTACAAATCGCTACTTCTCATCGGTGCCGCCGATTTCTCCTGCGAATGGACTAATCGCCAGGTTACCGTCAACTACAAGCCCGGCGGACTCACCGACGGCGACCTCGTCTCACTCGAACTCCGCTAAGACCTTTGTTGCCCTCGCGAAGATGTCTTGAAACGATTTCTCACTCCGACCCACTATCCCCCAGAGGCAGAATGATTGGCTGGTGAATAACGCCAGCTGACTCGCTTGCTGAATCACCCCCCAAAGATCGCCACTCGTCTCCCCTGGGCCAAAAACAACAGTTAGCCGAAAGACCATCCGGCCGGTAGCACAAGCCCGCTGGAGAAGCTCGGCCTTTGTCGAT
Source organism: uncultured Acidobacteriaceae bacterium (assembly GCA_963786095.1). Taxonomy (GTDB): domain Bacteria; phylum Acidobacteriota; class Terriglobia; order Terriglobales; family Acidobacteriaceae; genus Sulfotelmatobacter. The sequence goes on from CAWAXV010000018.1 coordinate 63,207, forward strand.
CGCAACCACTTTGCTCGCAACGAGCAAAGAACAAAACTTTTCAGGAGTGGAGAAAATGAAAATCAAGACTTGGGGCATCCAACTGGGCCTGGCGGCAGTCGTGTGCAGCTTCACGCTCGCCGGCTTTGCGCAAGAAACTCCTGCCGCGGCAGGAACAGCAACCGTGAATGTGACCGGCGCAGTGCCAGGTCTCATTAATTACAGCGGCGTACTCAAAGACGTGAATGGCAAAGCGCTCACCGGAATTACCGGGGTTACCTTCTTGCTTTACAAAGACGAGCAAGGCGGCGCTCCGGTCTGGATCGAGACGCAGAACGTCACCCCCAGCAAGAGTGGGCAGTACACCGTTACCCTGGGCGCGTCGAAAGTCGACGGATCACTGGCGCTGTCTTTCTCGAACGGTGATGCCAAGTGGCTCGGCGTGCAGATCGAGGGACAACAGGAGCAGCCGCGTGTTCTGTTGGTTGCCGTCCCCTATGCTCTGAAAGCTGGGGACGCAGAAACCATCGGTGGACTGCCAGCCTCCGCCTTCATGCTGGCCAACGGCAACCAAGGGCGCCAGCGCGAGTGCTGCAGCCGCCACATCCACATCGGCGTCTACGAAAACCTCGGCGCCGCCCGTGAACCCCGCTGTCACCGGCAAGGGCGTGCTCGACTTCATCCCGATGTGGGATTCCACCAGCGATATCGTCGATTCCGTGATGTTCCAAAAGAGCTCGCAAATCGGCATCAACACCACCGCTCCCGCCGCGACGCTCGACGTGAATGGCAAGGGCGACGTGCGCGACACCCTGACTCTGTTTCCTAAGAGCACCGACAACACCCTCGCGGTCAGCGGCACCACCTTCAAAATCGATTCCACCGGAAAAGTCACCTTTATTACGGGTCAGACCTTTCCTGGAACCGGCACTCTCACCGGCATTACAACGGCTGCCGGCAGCGGACTTTCGGGTGGCGGCACGACAGGTACTCTCAGCCTGAAGATCCCTTCCGCAGGCGTCACCAATGCAATGCTGGTAAGTTCCAAGGTAACGGTTCCGGTGACGGCGCCGTTGACCGGCGGCGGCGCGGTTTCTCTCGGCGGCACCGCAACGGCGTTGGCGCTCAAGCCTTGCGGCTCAGGTCAGGTTCTGGTTTCGAACGGAACAACCTGGTCGTGCGCTGCTGCAGCCTCTGGCACGATCACTGGCGTTACGACAGCCGCTGGCAGCGGATTGCAGGGTGGCGGCACCAGTGGAACGCTGAACCTCAGCGTCGCCTCGGCCGGCATCACCAACACTATGCTGCAACACTCTTCGTTGACCTTGACTCCCGGTAGCGGACTCACCGGCGCTGGGGCCATGTCACTGGGCGGCAGCTATAGCCTGAATATCGACGCGACGAAGATTCCTCTTCTCGCGTCCGCGAACACATTTACTGCTACCCAGAAGTTCACCGGCAACCCTGGGATCAACGTCACCAACACTACTTCCGATGGCATCGATGTCTCCACCAGCAGCGGCATCGCCGTCTACGGCTTCAGCTCTTCCAGCACCGGCGTTGACGGCTACAGCAACGGCTTTGATGGCGGCGTATTCGAGGCCGCCAGCACCGGCGCTTACGGCAGCCGCTCCGACACCTTCGCGGACGCTGCCTTTAACACGGGAGCAGCTGGCTGGGAATACGGCTCAACCCAGGAGAACATTGGCGTCTGGGGATATGCCGGCAGCGGCATCGGTGTGGGCTCTTACTCGGAAGCTTATGGGGCCAGCAGTCAGGGAACGGTTTGCTGCGGCGGTTTCTATCCCATCGGCGTCTGGGCTGATACCAGCGGAAATACTTCAAGCGGCACTCCCGGCATCGGCGCCCTGACCACGGTCGACAACGGTTGGAGTCTCGTCTCCTACAACAACAGCTCGGATCCAACTGCCTGGCTCGAAAACGAAGAGACCTCCAGCTCCTCCGACCCTGTTGTGGACATCGTGGGCGGGGGTTTCGGTGGTTTTTGCACCTTTGACGTTAGCGGAAATCTGTCCTGCAATGGCAGCATCACTCCAGTCGTGCCTGTGGCAGGCGGCGCGCGCAAAGTCGCGATGAACTCCATCGGATCCACCGAGCACTGGTTCGAAGATGCCGGCTCCGCTCATCTCTCGAACGGAGAAGCCGTCGTCAACATCGAATCGCTTTTCGGTGAAACCGTCAGTACCGGTGTTGACTACCATGTCTTCCTGACTCCCAACGGCGACTGCAAGGGACTCTACATTGCCCAGAAGTCGCCTACTTCGTTTGTTGTACGGGAACTGGGAGGCGGCACATCGACCATCGCGTTTGACTATCGCATCATGGCCAAGCGCAAGGGTTTCGAAACTGTCCGCATGGCCGATAAGACCGCAAGCTTCACTCCGCACGGTCCCACCAAGCGGCCCGCCGGAGCCCGTGGTCCGAACCCGGACGACTACCGCAAAGCTCACCTCAAGAAGGCAGAGCAGATGGCCAAGGTAGTGAAGCCTGTCTCTATCAAAAAGTAGCTTTGACTTTGCAAGTCACTATCGGGGGACGCGAAACATCGCGTCCCTTTTTTCATGCGCCTTTGTCGTCGCACACAGGGTTGTCATCCTACGCGTAGCCACCGTTCAGGCGAAGCGAAGGATCTCAGTCTTGTCTGCTCGGGCGCGTGAGCAGATCTCCACCAGCCGAATCACTGGTCTAAAAGCCTATAATGGCCCGACACAATGCCCCTGACCTCCGGCACAAAACTCGGCCCTTACGAAATTCAGGCTCCCCTCGGCACAGGCGGCATGGGCGAAGTCTACCGTGCCCTCGACACTCGCCTCGATCGCACTGTAGCCATTAAGGTTCTGGCCTCTCATCTTTCTTCTTCGCCCGAGCTCAAGCAGCGGATGGAGCGTGAGGCCCGCGCGATCTCTTCGCTGAATCATCCGCACATCTGCCAGCTCTTCGACATCGGATCGCAAGACGGCACTGACTACCTCGTGATGGAGTTTCTCGAAGGCGAAACTCTAGCCGAGCGCTTGCGCAAGGGGTCGCTTCCCCTGCCAGAGATATACAAGATCGGAATCGCGGTGGCCGAAGCTCTGGCCGTCGCGCACCGTCACGGCATCGTGCACCGCGATCTGAAGCCCGGCAACATCATGCTCACGCAGTCCGGCGCGAAACTCATGGACTTCGGCCTCGCCAAGCCTCTGGCCATGCAATCCTCGGGCTCAGGCTCGGCGGCAGCGCCGCCTTCTTTCACCGCAGCCGCCACGCTAAGCGGACCAAGTCCGCTCACTCCGCTCACCACAGCAGGCACGATTATCGGCACCATCCAATACATGGCGCCCGAGCAGATCGAAGGCAAAGAAGCCGATGCCCGCTCCGACATCTTCGCCTTCGGCGCCGTGCTTTACGAGATGACCACCGGAAACCGCCCCTTCCAGGGCAAGAGTCAAATCTCGCTCGCGTCCTCGATCCTTGAGAAGGATCCCGACCCGGTCACCGCCGTCAAGCCCGACACTCCTCCGGCCTTCGAGCATGTCCTCACGACGTGCCTGCAAAAAAATCCTGAAGATCGTTTTCAAACTGCACACGACATCAAGCTCGAGCTGCAGTGGATCGCCGCCGACCGTACCGCGCCCGCCGCGGCCCTTGCCGCGCCCGCGCCCGCCCGCAATCACGTTGGCTGGATCGCAGCTCTGGTCGCCGCCGTTTTGCTCGCCGCGACTGCTGGCTTCCTCCTCAACCGCCCCCATCCTGCGCCGACCATCCGCACTGTCATCAATCCTCCGCCGAACACCACGCTCCGTCTCACGGACGACTTGGCCGGTCCGCCGGTGCTCTCCCCTGACGGCACGACTGTCGCGTTTACTGCCACAGGTACCGACGGCAAGATCACGCTCTGGATTCGACCCATGAATTCGCTTGACGCGCGCCAGCTCCCCGGAACCGATGCCGCAATCTTTCCCTTCTGGTCAGCCGACAACCGTTTTCTCGGATTCTTCTCTGACAGCAAGTTGAAGACGATCGATCTCAATGGCGACTCGGTCCAGGTGCTTTGCGACGCACAAGTCGGGCGCGGAGGCGCCTGGGCGCCAAACGGAGTCATCGTCTTTTCGCCGGGCCCATCCATGCCCATGATGCGAATCAGCGCCAGTGGAGGCACTCCCACACCGGTCACTAAGATCGACTTGTCCCAGCATTCTTCTCACCGCTGGCCGTTTTTCCTTCCCGACGGCAAGCATTTCCTTTATTTGGCCATGAACCACGATCCATCCAAATCGGCCAACAATGCCATCTACTACGCATCGCTCGACGGTACCGAGAATCGTCTCTTGATGCATTCCCAAGCCAACGCGATTTACGCGAGCGGATATCTCTTATTTGCGCGCGGTGACGTGCTAATGGCGCAACCTTTCGATCCCGTCAAGGCCACACTGAGTAGCGAACCCCAGAACGTGGCCAAAGGCGTAATGAACGACGTCAGCACCTGGCACATGGACGCCTCTGCTTCCGACGATGGCTTGATCGTATTCGGCAGCGGGGCAACCGGCGATTTGCAGTTAATCTGGATGGATCGCAACGGCAAACTGGTCGGCACAGTCGCCGATAAGCTGACCAACCTGCAGTGGGCTCGCATCTCGCCGCAGGGAGACCGCATCGCTCTCCAGATCGACGCCGGGGAAAACGATGTGTGGGTGCTCGATATGGCGCGCGGCGTGCAAGACCCGGCTGACCTTCGGTCCGGTTGCCAACACGTTTCCTATCTGGTCCCCGGACGGCAAGTGGATCGCCTACATGTCCAAACGTGGCGAACACTATGCCATCTTGCGCAAACGCTCCGACGGCAGCGGTGCCGAAGAATCTCTACTCACCATTGACGAGCAGATCACAACCAATTGTTGGTCCAGTGACGGCAAGCAGATCCTCTATTCCCAGATTCTTCCGGACGGTAAGAGCACAGTGTGGTCCTTACCGCTCGAGGGCGACCGCAAACCGCAAATGGTGCTGCAGCGTGGCTCCCACGCTGACCTTTCCCCCGACGGGCACTGGCTTGCCTACCAGTCGAGTGAATCGGGGACTGCCGAGGTCTATGTAGTTGCCTTTGGCGGCGGCCAGGGCAAGTGGCAGGTTTCGGCCAACGGAGGAATGGTCCCGCGCTGGAGCAAGGACGGCAAAGAACTCTACTTCATGGAAACGTCCGGCACCATCTTCGTCGTGCCCGTAAAGAGCGCTGGCGGTGCCCCGCAATTCGGCGCCGCTCAGCCCACCGTCAGCAAATGGACAATTATCGGCCAGCCCTTCTACGACGTCTCCGCTGACGGCAAGAAAATCCTCCTCGACCGTGTCCCACAACAAGTTAGCCAATCCATCACCGTCATCACCAACTTCACCGCGGGCCTGAAAAAGTAGCCTGTTGAAACTATAGGGGTTTGCAGCACTCTTTCGCCGGTCAATACATAAATCCCTGTATAGCCGAGCGCCTTAACGCTAAGGCATTCTGTGTATTCGGTCCGTTCGCTTTCGGAGACTGCCAAACTTAATGTCGGCCCTCATCCTCATTGTGGACGATCATGAAATCGTCCGGAGCAGCATCCGCGAGCTCATCTCCTCTCGTCCCGAATGGACGATATGTGGCGAGGCTACCGACGGACTCGAAGGCGTCGAAGCCGCGAAAACCCTACGCCCCGATGTCATCTTGATGGACATTTCTATGCCTCGAATGAACGGGCTCGAGGCTACCCGCATCCTTCGCAAAGACCTTCCCGAATCCAAGGTCATCATCATCAGCCAGAACGATCCCGCAAGCGCCCAGCGCCAGGCCCAGGAAGTGGACGCCGCGGCCTACATCGCCAAGAGTGACCTAACCCGCTACTTGTTGCCGACCATCTCCAGATTCCTCGGCAACGGAAGCGGCGATCATTCTTCCGATATCGAACTGGTTACACCACTTCCTCCGCAGGACTGGTTGGCCGGCGCCGGAGCCATGGGCGTTCTCATCCGCGAATATGACTGGTCCCAGACTCCCTTGGGTCCGATCGAATTCTGGCCTCAGAGCCTCAAGACCTCGGTCAACTTGATCCTAAACTCGCAGCACCCCATGTGGATCGGTTGGGGTCCTGCGATCACCTTTCTCTACAACGACGCTTATATCCAGGTTTTGAGTTCGCTCAAACATCCTTGGGCTTTAGGAAGGCCAGCCGCCGAAGTGTGGAGCGAAATCTGGGACTTCTGCGGCCCCTTGGCTGACAAGGTCTTCCAAAAAGGCGAAGCCTCCTTCATCGATGAGATTCGTCTCTTCATGAATCGCGGAGATTTCATGGAGGAGACCTACTACTCGTTCTCCTACAGTCCGATTCGCGACGAGTCGGGAGCCGTCTCGGGCCTTTTCTGCCCTTCGACTGAAGTCACGCCCAAAGTCATCAACACCCGCCGCCTGCGTACTCTTTCGGAACTCTCCGCCAAGGCCCTTGTGCAGAAAACCACTGAGGCTGCTTGCGAATCGGCGGCCGCCACGCTCAGTCAGAACCCAGATGACGTTCCCTTCCTTGTGCTCTATCTCCTCGATGCCGAAGGCGAACTGAGAGTGGAACAGCGTTGCGGAATTCCCGCAGGAGTCGAGCATCTCACTCCTGCCACCGTGAATCTGACTCGCGGAGGTGACAGCCAGTGCAAGTGGCCGCTGGCCGCAGTCTTGCAATCGGGTCAACCCCAAGTGGTTTCCCTGAAGGGTAACGAGGATGGCTTGCCCCTGGGTCTTGCGCAGCAGTGCCTTCGCGAGGCCATGGTTCTGCCAGTCACAACTCGTGGAGCCGATCGCCCGACCGGAGTGCTCATTGCCGGCGTAAATCCCGCCCGCAAACTCGATCTGGAATATCTCACCTTCTATGATCTGGTGGCGGGCCAGATCGCGACCGCCATCCAGAATGCCCGCGCTTCTGAAGAAGAAAGAAAGCGCCTCGAAGCGTTAGCCGAAATTGATCGAGCCAAGACTACTTTCTTCAGCAATGTCAGCCACGAATTCCGCACTCCGCTCACGCTCATGCTGGGTCCGGTCGAAGACCTGCTCGCCAACAGCCACGTCGGCCTTTCTCCGGCTGCCAAGAGCCAGCTTGAACTGGTCAATCGGAACGGCTCCCGCTTGCTTCGCCTGGTCAACACGCTGCTCGATTTCTCCCGCATCGAAGCTGGCCGGATGCAAGCTCTCTACCAGCCCACCAATCTCTCCGCCTTCACCACCGAACTCGCCAGCGTATTCCGATCCGCCACCGAGCGCGCCGGACTCCGTCTCAACATCGACTGCCGCAAACTTCCCGAACCGGTCTTTGTCGATCGCGGCATGTGGGAAAAGATTGTCCTTAACCTGATCTCCAACGCCTTCAAGTTCACCCTCGAAGGGGAGATCAGCGTTTCGCTGGACCAAGTCGGCACCGATGCCGAGTTGCGCGTTCAAGACACCGGCGTCGGCATTGCCACCACCGAGTTGCCCCGGCTGTTCGACCGCTTCCATCGCATCGAAAACACCCGCAGCCGCACCCACGAAGGTAGCGGCATCGGCTTGGCTTTAGTACACGAATTGGTGAAACTGCACGGCGGCACCGTCCGCGTCGAGAGCGCTCCCGGAAAAGGCAGCACCTTCATTATCGATCTCCCGCTCGGCAGAGCTCACCTGCCCGCCGAAAGGATTGGCGGCTCTCGCTCCACCGCCTCCACTGCAGTCGGCGCCGCTCCCTTCGTCGAAGAAGCACTTCGCTGGCTGCCCGACGCCGAGCATCACGACATTGAGTCCGAACTCTTTCCCACGGACGAATTACTTCCAGTTCCCTGTCCACCGATTGGCAAGGACAACGCCACCGAAAAGCGTCCCTTCGTTCTGGTCGCCGACGATAACGCCGACATGCGCCACTATCTGCTCCGCCTGTTGGCTGAACGTTACGAAGTGCTCGCCGTTCCTGATGGAAAGGTCGCCCTCGCTACGATTCGCGATCGTGCTCCCGACCTGGTTCTGACCGACGTAATGATGCCGAATGTCGACGGCTTCGGCCTCCTGCGCGAATTGCGTTCCGACCCCACGACCAGAACCATTCCCATCATTCTTCTCTCTGCCCGCGCCGGCGAGGAATCTCGCGTCGAGGGCATGGAACACGGCGCCGATGATTATTTAATCAAGCCTTTCAGCGCCCGCGAACTACTTGCGCGCGTACAAACCCACCTCGCCATGGCACGCATTCGCAACGAGGCCGCGGAGGTTGAGCGCAACCTTCGGGTCGACGGTGCCCTCCTGTCCGCCATCGTTGCGTCCTCTGACGACGCTATCATCAGCAAGAATCTCGATGGCGTAATTACCAGCTGGAACAAAGGTGCGGAGAACATATTTGGTTACACCCCCGAGGAAGCCATCGGTCAGCACATCACTCTCATCATTCCGCCCGATCGTCGCGATGAAGAAACAGACATTCTCTCCCGGCTCCGGCGTGGCGAGCGCATCGTCCACTTCCAGACCGTTCGTATCCGCAAAGACGGCACTACCCTCGACATCTCGGCCACCATTTCTCCGATCAGAGATTCAACCGGGCAAGTCATTGGAGCATCCAAGGTCGCCCGCGATGTCACTCCTGAGAAACGCGCCTCCGAAGCCATCCGGGCCAGCGAAGAGCGCTTCCGCGCCATCGTCGAGACCACGCCGGAGTGTGTAAAACTCATCGCCTCGGACGGGACTCTGCTTCACATCAACTCTCCCGGCTTGCAGATGATTGGCGCCAGCTCAGCTGACGACGCGGTCGGCAAGAGTGTCTATGGTTTGATCGCACCGGAACATCGGGACGAGTTTCGTGCCTTCAATGAAACCATTTGTGCCGGCGAACGGGGCGCCCTCGAGTTCGACATGATCGGCTTCGACGGTGTGCGCCGGCACATGGAGACGCACGCGGCCCCGCTTCGCAGCCACGACGACAGTGTCGTTCAACTCGCCGTCACGCGTGATATTTCCGAGCGCCGCCGGGCTGAAGAACGCGAGCGCGAGATGACCGCCGAGGCCGTCGCCGCCACCGCCAAATTCCGCGCCATCTTCGAGCAAACCTCTGTCTTCGCCGGCATCATGAGTGTCGACGGCACATTGATCGACACCAATCAGCTCTCTCTCGACGCTTGCGGCTTCCGCGCCGAAGACGTTCTTGGACGTCCCTTCTGGGAAACCGCCTGGTGGCAGCGTTCCCCCGAGACGCAAGCGAAGGTTCGCGCCGGCACCCTGCAAGCCGCACAGGGCACGCCTTACCGCGAGACCTTGACCCTTCACTGGGCCGACGGCACCGCGCGCTTCGTCGACTTCTCGCTCCATCCCATTGTCGACGATCAAGGAAAAATCCTCTTCCTTCACCCCACTGGTGTGGACATCACCGACCTCAAGCGTGCCGAAGAGAGCTACCGCGCCCTCGCGGAGTCACTCGATGTGGAAGTGCAGGCTCGCACCCGCGAACTCGAGCAGCGCAACGCTGAGATTCTTCTGCAATCGGAACAGCTGCGAAATCTCTCCAGCCGCTTGTTCAAGCTTCAGGACGAGGAGCGGCGCCACATCGCCCGCGAACTGCACGACAGCGCCGGCCAGACCTTGGCTGTTTTGAATATGGGCGTGCACGAACTAGTCCAGAATGCGAGAAGCAACGCGCCTCAACTCTTGTCCGACTCCCAAATGATTCAGGAGACCGTGCAGCAGCTGCACCGCGAAATCCGCACCACGTCCTATCTCCTGCATCCCCCGCTGCTCGATGAGACCGGCTTGTACTCCGCGCTGAACTGGTACGTACAAGGCCTCGTCGAACGCAGCACGCTCGAAATTAATCTCGACCTACCGGACGAACTTGGCAGACTTCCCCGCGAAATGGAACTCGTGGTCTTTCGTCTAGTGCAGGAATCGCTCACCAATATTCACCGCCATTCCGGCAGCAAGACCGCGTCGATCCAGCTGCAGCGCGAAGACGAACGCATTACCGTGGAAATCCGCGATGAGGGCAAGGGCATGTCGCCCACAAGGCTGGTGGAAATCCAGTCGCAAGGCTCCGGTGTCGGCATTCGAGGAATGCGCGAGCGGCTCCGCGAATTTGGAGGGCAGATGCAAATCGAATCCAGCGCGGCCGGAACTCGAATCTTCGTGTCCATCCCACTTCCTAAAGCCGTACCCGAAGAGACGAAGGGCAAACAAAAGGAAGACCTGAAAGAAGACCTGAAGGGCGAAGAACCGAGTCGCATCGAACCGCAGAAAGCCGCCGTTTAGTAGCGGTTCGCGACGAAGCCAAACCCCGCTAGCGCCCGTCTCAGCTGGCACGCATCATCGCCCGCCGCACACCCCAGTCTTGACTCCCGAGATATGAAATCCATACTGATTGCTGCCGTTGACCCGCCGGCGGTCGCTCGACAAGGCCACCGTGTCGATGGGCCCCGGCCACGTTAGCGCATATCTGCCCTGTCCAGTCACTTGCCACCGGCCGCCCGTAGTTCCCGCAGAGAACGTGCCGTTCGGCAGGATCGTGACCGTCACTCCGTTGTACCAGCGCCACGCCCCTACGATGTCCGCGCCGCCAATCACTCGCGTCGCATTGGTCGGAACCCCGTATTGATTGCCTCCAGAAATCGTGCGGCCGTCGGCCGAAAGAGCCAGCGTGTCCACCGCTTCCGGCCAGCTGAATTCGTAGACGTGCCGCGCAGCGTCCACCAACCTCCAATGGGCAGTGAACGAAGCTGCGTTCATCGTTCCATCCGAGTTGATTGCCACCTGCACGTTGTTGAACCAATGCCAGCAGCCAATAATAGGATCGGACTCGGATCGACCCGCAGCCGACGGCCCGCCTCCACCCGAACCCGAGCCTCGATTATCCGGCCGTGTCGGAACATTCCCAGAAGCGCGCAGCGCACCGCCATTGTCAGTTGGCTTCGGCCAGAAAAACCAGGCTGCCCCGGTCGCGATCAGAATTGCGACTCCGATCGCCACGAACATCCACGTCGGCTTCGCTCCCTTGATCGCCCCAGAAACTCTCGGCTCCGATGCCTGCGAAGGCACAGACTGCAACGGCGCAGTCTGCGAAGGCGCAGTCTGCAACGGAACCGGCTGGCCCGGGGCCGGCCAATCCTTCGCGCCCTGCAATAGTGTGCGTATCGTATTCGCCAGGCTCTCCAGATGCTGTTCCAACGGAGGCGTGATCGCGTCCAGCCAGTGCACCGAGCTGATGAAGTAGTCGAGCGACTTCGCCGGCAACACTGCTTCCACTCTCAGAGGAATCACCGGAACGCCGTGGCTTACCGCGCGCTCCACTTCTTTGGGAATATGCGGCGACGCATTCGCATTCGCCGAGAGCACCAGCACCATCACCCGCGCACTCTGGATCCCGTCGAGGATCTCTTCCCCGTACGCCGCGCCCGGCCTCACATCCCGCGGCGCGATCCAGCACCGAATGCCCCGGGCCTCCAGCCGCGCGCACACCGCGTCCGCAATGGCCTTATCCTTCGAGGAGTAGCTGATGAAAACGTCGTGTGCCATGGACGTTGTCGATACAGGTTTGTCACTCAAAGCCTTGTCATTCAAAGCCTTGTCATCCTGAGCGTAGCCGCTTTTCAGGCGGAGCGAAGGATCTCCATCTCATCCGCTCTCGCGCATAAGCCAAACGCGAGCCCGAGTGTAAGGTGCTTTTTCTCGCCCCCAAGAATACCCCGACCGAATCACTGTCCCGAGTACTCATCCCGCAGCCGCGTCTGCCGGCTCGTCATCGGAATTTCCTGTCCATCAATGAACACCTGCTTCACATCGGTTTTCATATCCAGCGGATCTCCATTCGCCACCACAACGTTAGCCGTCTTCCCCACGTCGAGCGATCCCAACTTGTCGGCCACACCCCAGATCTCCGCGGCGTTCAAAGTGATCGCCTTCAGCGCTTCGTCATAGGGCAGCCCAAACGCCGTCGCAAATCCCGCCTGGTAGGGCAAGTTCCGCGAGTTGTGCGAATCGAACGACGCAAACGCGATCTTCACTCCACGCTTGCTCAGTTGCGCTGGCAAACTGTACACCGCGTCAAACCGCTCCTCAGGTTTCGGATCCTCATAAATCGGCCCCACGATCACTGGGACCTTCAAGCTCGCCACATAATCGAGGACTGACTGTGAATGGCTGATGTGGTTCAGCACGAACTTCAAATTGAATTCGTGCGCCAGCCCGACGGCCGTCTGTAAATCGTTCGCCTCCTCGGCCGCCAGCACCACCGTCTTCTTGCCTTGCAGATACGGCAAGAGTGCCTCCAGCTTCAGATCTCGTTTCGGCGGACTCGGCGGATCTTTCTTTTTCTCCTTGTCAGCGGGCTTCGTCGGCTCGTTCTTACCTTTCTCATACTCCGTCTTCTTTTTGTCGTAGTCCGCCCAGTGTCGCTCGTAGTCCTGCGCATCGAGAAACGCCTGCCGCAACTGCGCCGCCAGACCCATCCGTGTGGACGGAAATTTCCTAGTCTGAAACGACCCATTGCGCCGCTGCTCTCCGCTGAAGTTCAGTGGCAGCGCCACATCCCGCACCAGCAACGCATCTTCCGCCGACTTGCCGGCCAACTGCACAAACGAATCCTGCCCTGGCAGCGTATCCCGATTCGCCGGAGCCACAATCGCGTTTGTGACCCCATTCAGTCGTGTCACTGGAATCAGCGCCGACTCCAGATGAAACGCATCATAAACGTGCATGTGCGGCATGATCTCTTCGCTGGCCTCGACCAAGTCGTTGGTCGAATCCTCCTCCGAAATCTCCGTGAGCCCCAACTGAGTCTCCGAATCGATCAGCCCGGGATACACCGTCATCCCGCTCACGTCGATCACGCGCGCGTCCTTTGGAATATTTACCGAACTGGCCGCACCCACCGCCGCAATCTTCCCATCCTCGATGACCACCACTCCGTTCTCGATCGTCCCATGAGAAACCGTGAGCAGCTTCCCTCCGCGCAATACGACAGGTTTTTGCTGCGCGACCGCGACGCCACCAAGGAGAAGTCCCACAGTCACAAGCCCAGCTACCGACCAACGACGAACGACTCTTGAAGTCAGCATCACATCCCCTCCTTGTAATGCGGCATCCCGAATCCCGGCAGGGAGCGGTCGAAATACACATCGCCATCGATGAAGACTTTGTTCGGCACTCCATAGCTCGACAGCGGATACCCATCCCATATCACCAGGTCCGCATCCTTCCCCACATCAATCGATCCCACGCGATCGTCGACGCCAATAATCCACGCCGCATTCAGCGTAATCATCTTCAGCGCCTCTTCCTCGGTCGCACCGCCGTAACGCATCGTCTTCGCCGCTTCCTGATTCAGCCGCCGCGCAAAATCCTCCGAATCGCTCTTGATCGCCACCCTCACACCTTTGCGCATGGCCAGCACCGCGTTCCACGGAATCGCGTCCCACGCCTCCTGTTTGTATCCCCACCAGTCCGAAAAGGTCGCAATCCCCACGCCCGCCGCCGCCAACTGGTCTGCAACTTTGTAAGCCTCCAACGCATGATGAAACGCCCGCAACTTGTATCCGAACTCCTTCGCCATCGCGATTTCCGTCAGCATCTCATCGGCGCGATAACAGTGAATCTGCACCATCATTTTTCCGCGCAGTACATCGGCCAGCGCGTCCATCTTCAAATCGCGCTTCGGAGGACTCGCGTCCTTGTCTCCCTTCTTGACCTTCGCGTCGTACGCATCCCATTCGCGCATGTAATCCTGCGCCTGCACCAGCGCCTCGCGCTGCACCGCAAAATTCCCCATCCGCGTCGAAGGCAGCTGGTCCTTGCTCCCGTACACCCGCTTCGGATTCTCACCGCTGGCAAACTTGATCGACCGCGGCGCTCCCGGAAACAGCATCGCATCGCGTCCTGCGCCGTACTTATGCTTGATGACGACCGCCTGCCCGCCGATCATGTTGGCCGAACCGTGCAGCAGCAGCGACGTCGTCACCCCTCCCGCCAGCCCGTGATACACCTCTTTATCCTGATAATCGAACGCGTCGAGCATCATCATCTGCGGCGTCACCGGACTCGTTGCCTCGTTGACGTCGTTATCCATCGCGATATGCGAATGCGAATCGATGATCCCCGGCGTCAAATACTTCCCGCCCGCATCGATCACGGTGGCCGAAGCCGGAGCGCTCACATCCTTGCCAACCGCCGCAATCTTCCCGTCCTTGATGTAGACGCTGCCGTTTTCAATGTTGCCGTGCGTGGCCGTCATCACGACGGCGTTCTTGATCACAACTTCATTGTGCGACGCGGCCGGCGCAGTCTGACCCGATGCGGCGACGGCAACGATCGCCACCAGCCCCGCAATCATCCCGACTCTTCTTCTAGGTGTGAGCCACCGATGTAACATGCGCAACCTCCTGGATGTGACAAAAAGAAAAGCGATTCTATGGAACCGTATGTATCAATGGCAACGCCTTTCTGCGAGTTACTGAAATAGCCAACGTTTGGGTTGTAAAGAATTATGAGTTGTCGTTCCGAAGCGTGGCCTTATCGCGCGTGGAACCTGCTGTTTCCCGTCCACCCACAAACGGGCCGAATGCGGATCTTTGGCGTGCTTCGTAGTCTCACGGCCGTATGCGGGTTTGTCAAAAGGTGTCTTGTTTCGCTGCGCAGTCCGCCCAAATAAAAAACCCTCCCGCTGAGACGAGGAGGGTCTTGAATGGTTCGTAGGTCTAAGCGCGGACAACGTTCGCCGCTTGAAAGCCCTTGGGCCCTTTCAGCAGGTCAAACTCCACGGTCTCACCCTCGTTGAGCGTGCGGTAGCCGTTCTCCTGGATCGCGGAGAAGTGCACGAATACATCTTCCCCCGTGGAGCGCTGGATGAATCCATATCCCTTCGCCCCGTTGAACCACTTGACTGTACCTTTCTCTCTCACGGAAAAAACTCCTTTCGCCTGATCGCTAAGAATAATTCCCCCGGTTTCTCAGATTGTCGCTTCGCTGTTCTGAAGCCCCCCTCAAGAACCGTGGGAACTTTATGGTTGCGTCTACAATGTGCGGAAGAATTCCTCTCCAAAAAAGAAAAGACTCCTCAGTCCCTCGCCGAAGTTATGTTTCGCGGCGTGAACTTTAGGAGCCCGACAATTTGGCGCGTTTCCAACCACACCCCTACAAACGTCAACCGATTGGTCCCACCACCGGACCACCCGTCCGGCGTCGAGCAACAGATAATAAGCACTATTAAAACGATTCGCAACATAAATTAGAAAGAATTCGTAATATGACTTCAGGTCATTCCCCATAACTTTAACGCAGATTAAGAAATAGCTCGGTAACCTCCTCTGACACTTAGGTTTCCGCGCTCTCAGCCAGTTTCACCGCCTCTGGTAGGATTAACCTTTCCGTGTCCATTCCTCCCACCTCGACGCTGTCCAAAGCCGCGTCCACGCCCCCGCGACCCGTCCCGCCCAGCCCTCGTCGACGCTCCGGACTACTGCTCTCGACCTTCAAATATCTGATGCGCACTGATGTCCACACCTTCGCCTTTTCGGTCGCCGCCAACTCGATTCTGTCGTTCTTCCCCTTCGTCGTTTTGCTCATGACCCTCATTCGCCGGGTCTTTCATTCGCGCGTCATGTAT
Organism: uncultured Acidobacteriaceae bacterium; assembly: GCA_963786095.1. Classification (GTDB taxonomy): domain Bacteria; phylum Acidobacteriota; class Terriglobia; order Terriglobales; family Acidobacteriaceae; genus Sulfotelmatobacter. Next base: position 78,797 of record CAWAXV010000018.1, read on the forward strand.
GACGTGGTCGTGGAACTCTTGCGCGACTACTTGCCCGCGGGTCAGGAGTTCGTCATCCGCAACCTCACGGCCATGGTCAACTCGCGGCAGCGCGTGCAATTCGTGTCGCTGATCATCTTGCTCATCACTTCGTCCGGAGTTTTTCTGCCGCTCGAAGTCGCTCTCAATCGTGTCTGGAGATTCGAGAGCAACCGCTCGTATCTCGGGAACCAAGTCATCTCGTTGTCGCTCGCCTTCGCATGCGGTGTGCTGGCGCTGCTCTCGATCGCCCTGACTGCGGGTCCAGTCGCGTTCATGGAGTTCATCCTTCGAGGCTACGGCACGGGCTTCGTGCGTTTGGTGGGATTCTTAATGATGAAGATCTTTGCCATCGCGGCCAGCATCGCCATCTTCTTTCTGATCTACTGGCTGCTGCCCAACGGCAAAGTGCCGGCGCGCGCGGTGCTGCCATCCGCGATCATCATGGGATTGCTCTCGGAGGCGCTCAAGTATGCCTACATTCTCGCGCTGCCCTGGCTCAACTTTCAGGAAGTGTACGGCCCCTTCGCGCTCTCGGTGAGCATGATGTTCTGGGCGTTTCTGTCGGGCCTGCTGCTGCTCGCCGGCGCGAACCTGTCGGCCGAAGAGCATCTGCAACACGCGCTCTAGCCTTTATTCAGTCGTGGACGGAACGTCGGTAAATGCGATCCCTCGCCGGCGGTTGATTCGGCAGACAATATTTTCCAACATCTTGGGCAGCAGGTTGGGCCCATGCGCGGGCATGACGTCGTTCTTCTCCAGATAATCTTCCGCGCCATCGTGGATCAACTTCTCGCGGTTCTTCTCGGAAAGGCTGCTCACCACCACTACGGGAATCTGAGCCGTATCGCCCTCATGCTTGAGGTGCCTCAACACCTCCGGACCACTCATCTTGGGCAGGATCATGTCGAGCAGAATCAAATCGGGATGCTCATCGTGCGCGATCTTCAGCGCGGACTGGCCGTCTTCGGCGCAGAGCACTTGGTATCCCGCCTTCACCAACGCGGTTTCATTCGCGCGCCGGATGGGCTTGCTGTCCTCGACTAAGAGAATTCTCACAAGGGTCTCCTCCTCGCTGTTCTCCTTATCGGCAGCGTGCGGAGGGCACATTAGATGGGACTCGAGCGCAATAAATATGCCGCCTGCGCCAGCAGACGGCATATTTACTAATTAGTAATAGCAGGTAACCAACTGGTAATTAAGCGGATCTTTATTTCTTCGGCTCTTCCTTCTTTTGTTCGCCGATCGAGAGTAACTCGACTTCAAAGATCAGCGTGTCGCCCGGTCCAATGTCGGGACTCGGACTGCGGTCGCCATACGCGAGCTCGGCCGGGACGAACAGCTGCCACTTCGATCCTACCGGCATCAACTGGAGCGCCTCGGTCCATCCCTTAATCACGCCACTCACCGGAAACGACGTGGGCTCGCCGCGTTTGTACGAGCTGTCGAACTCTTTGCCGCTGACGAGTGTTCCGCGATAGTTGCACGACACGGTGTCGGAGGCCGTCGGCTTGGGACCGTTTCCCTCTTTCAGAATTTTGTACTGCAAACCGCTGGGCAGCGTGACCACGCCTTCCTTCGTCTTGTTGGCCGCGAGGAACGTTTCACCCTCTTTGCGATTGACCAAACCCTCGTCGTGGGCCTTGGCCTGCTGCTGCTGGCGTACTTCGGTCTGCAACTGCATGAGCACAGTCTTCTCTTCTTCTTCGGTGAGCAGAGTCTTGCCGGCGCCCATGGAATCTCGGAGGCCGCGGGCCACGATCGCCGGATCCACCTGCGCGGTCACGCCCTGCCGCTTCAGCGTCGACCCGATGTTCATGCCGAGGGCATAGCTGGCTTTCTCTTTTTGTGTTTTGAGGGTCAAAGTCGTTGCGCCTTTCGCGGGAGTGGCGGGAGTTTTCTTGGCGGTGGTCGCGGTCTTCGGCTTCGCAGCCGTCGTCGATTGACCCGACGCAGCCGGAGCCGCCTGCCCGGCAGCTGGTTGAGTGGTGGAAGCTGCCGGAGTCTGCTGCGCCAGGGCCATCCCCAGCATCATCATCCCAGCCGCTACTAGTTGGATCGTCGTGTTGAGCGGTTTAAGCATATGTAGGTATTGTCCCATTGCGCGGGAGAGATGAGCAAACTGCGGGCGGCGGGCGTCAGACCTCGGACCTCGGGCTTTCGGCTTCTGCCTCATGTGGGTCGGCGCCTTCGTCCGTCCATACAGCCCAAGTCTTTGGGGTCGCGGCGGTTCCTCTCTGCGCTACGGGGCTACGTTCTTCTCCTCTTCTTTTACCCACCGCTGGCGCTGTGGGCTGCAGCCTTACGCTCCTTCGGAGCTGCTCTTCTTTCGCGTTTCCTACGCTACGTGGGGCGGCTTGCGTTGCGGGGATGCGGGTGCGGCGCTGGAGGGGAGTGCGCTGCGGCCCGGTGAATCTGGGTCGCCAGGACGGACGGGGGCATCCGTCCTTACTTGAGCTGTGCTGGCGGCGTGGTCGGCGCGGATTTTGGCGGCGACTTCGGCGGGGGTCATGTTGACGGACCATTGGGCCGGGGCGGGCACGGACTCCAACTCGGGCTCCGGCGGGGCGGGGTAGTCGGGGACTTCTTTGATCATCTCTTTGTCGTGGATGCCGTACTTCATGTGGCGGATGTTGAGGGTAGCGATGTTTAGTGCGCGCAGAATCAGCGCGGCGCGTTTGGGATCGATCGTGTTGCGCAGGAGGGCGTTGATGACCTCCATGAGCGCAACCTGGATGGACTCTTCGTCCTCGAGGAGGGCGACGGGGTGCAGGCGGGACTCGGGCGGCGTGCGGACGCCGCGGATCATGCGCTGGTGGAAGTAGCAGAACTGCTCTCCGCGGAGAGCGGGGGAGCCGCAACGGACTCCGGTGACCTTGATATGAGTACAGACTTCGTACGTTGGGATGAACCGGCATGGATATACCTCGGCAGAAATTTTGATACCTATGAGCTAAATACTTGGCCTGCCTGGAGTTAGTGCTTTTGGAGATGACGGTATCGAGGCAAAATCTTAGAAACAAAGGGTTTGTATGGAAAATATTGCGGACAAAGGACTTAATGCGATGGGCGGCGGAGGAAGTTTGTTCCGTTTCGGGAATTGGAGGGTATAGCAATTCGTAGGGGTAGGTGGGCATTAGATAGTTGCGCTCGGAGTGGGAGATTGGCTGTGCATAGTCCCACTTTTGCTCAGGGAGTTTTCTCAGCCAAGGTTGGGTGAACATTGCGGAAGATTATTCTGTGGAAAAGTTGCGGGGCGAGTTTCAAGATTTCGGGTTTCAGGCTTCAGATGTGCTGCCCAGGGAAGCGGATCCCCACGCACACGAGTGGGGATCCTCGGCCTCACCGGAGGCGCAAAAGGGGCGAAAGAAAACGCTGCGGCCCGATACACCTGGGCCGCAGGGGCGGACGAAGGCGGCCGTCCCTACATAATCAAATTCCTACAGAAGCAAAATCTCCAGACGAGCAAAGAAATCCCCATTTCTCGCGCAAGGGCGCGCGAGAAATGAGGCACCCGGCGACATGTGGCTGACGCAAAGAGGGGGCTCTACGCTCGGATATAATGTGTAAGCAAGGAAGTCCCGACCAAGGAGTCCGCGAATGGCAATTCAGAAGACCGACAAGATCTGGCACAACGGCAAGCTGATCAACTGGGACGACGCGACCATTCACGTGATGTCGCACGTCGTCCACTACGGCTCTTCGGTGTTTGAAGGCATCCGCTGCTACGAACTGCCGAGCGGGCCCGGCGATTTTCCGCGCCAACGAGCACATGCAGCGGCTGCTCGATTCGGCCAAGGTTTACCGCATCGACGTGCACTTTCACGCGCGACGAACTCGTCAAAGGCATGCTTGAGACTGGTCGGGCACAACGGCGCGTGGCCGTGCTACGTGCGTCCGATTGTGCTGCGCGGATACGGCGAGGCGGGCGTGAATCCGTTCAACTCGCCGACCGAGGTCTACATCATCAATTATCCGTGGGGAAAATATCTGGGCGGCGAAGTGCGAGGGCTGCGACGTGTGCGTCTCTTCGTGGACGCGGCTGGCGCCGAACACGCTGCCGGCCATGGCCAAGGCGGGCGCGAACTACATGAACTCGCAGCTCATCAAGATGGAAGCCATCGTCAACGGCTACGTCGAAGGCATCGCGCTCGACGCCAACGGCTTCGTCAGCGAAGGCTCGGGCGAGAATCTGTTCCTGGTGCATCGCGACAAGCTGATCACCGCGCCGCTGGGCAACTCGGTGCTGCCGGGCATCACCCGCGACTCGGTGCTGCAGATCGCCCGCGACCTGAACATTCCGATCGTCGAGCAGATGATTCCGCGCGAGATGCTCTACATCGCCGACGAAGCGTTCTTCACCGGCACGGCGGCGGAAGTCACGCCGATTCGCTCGGTCGACAAGATCAAGGTCGGCAAGGGCGACGATCGGCCCCATCACCAAGGCGCTGCAGAAAGAGTTCTACGCCATCGTGCGCGGCGAGAAGACCGACCGCCATGGCTGGCTGACGCCGGTGCCGGTGCGCAGCAAGCAGCCGGTCGGCGTATAATTTGCGACGGTTTCAAATGAAGGTCATCTATGCGAGAGGGGCGCGAACAGCGCCCCTCTGTTCTTGAACCTGCTCCGTGGTACCCGGATAACAAAACAACCTTCCAAGGAGGAAAGAATGTCCCAGCAACCTCACTCCTGAATTTGTCCTCGGCCTATCGAGCGATGATGCTCGACGGCTTCAAACGTGAAGCAGAAACCACCAAGAAAGTGATCGCCGCCGTGCCCGATGCCAAGTCCGACTACAGGCCCGATCCGAACGCGCGCACAGCAAAGGAACTGGCGTGGCACCTCGCGAACACTGACATCCAGTTTCTGGATGGCATTGCCGACCTGAAGTTCAACATGGCCAACCCGGAGACCAAGCCGCAGACCACGGCGGAAGTGGTGGCGTGGTACGACGATAATGTGAAGCGCGGTGTGGCGCGAGTGGAGGCAATGACGGTCGATCAGTTGCTCACGCCGGTGAACTTCTTCGGCGTGTTCAATATGCCGTCGGTCTTCTATCTTGGGTTCCTAAACAACCACAGCATCCATCACCGCGGCGAGCTGGCGACGTATCTGCGGCCCATGGGATCGAAGGTGCCTTCGATCTATGGCGGCAGCTACGACGAGCCGTTTAATCCGCCGGTGGTGGAAGAGACGGCAGCATAGTCGTTGCAGGAGAAGCAAGGAAAGCCGCCCACGACGGGCGGCTTTTTTGTGCTTTGCCTTATCGAATCTTCCTGCACGGTGCTCCCTAAGGGTCCGATTAGTTGGGAGGTCAGTGGTTTCAAGGATGGGAATCCCGGGGCAACCTTTGATAACATCTCGCAGGAATTGAGTGACTTGGGAGGATTGATGGCTGAGAAGATGATTCGCGAACGAGAATCCGCCTCCGATTTGCAACCTAGCTCGCGCTTACGGGTGCTGGGCATCGTACTGGCCGGAGGCAAAGGAACCCGGCTCTATCCGCTGACGCGGGAACGCGCCAAGCCGGCGGTGCCCTTCGGCGGAAAGTACCGGATCATCGACTTCGTACTGAGCAACTTCGTCAATTCCGGCATTAATTCGATTTACGTTCTCACGCAGTTCCGCAGCCAGTCGTTGCTACAGCATTTGAGTGAAGGGTGGCAGTACGGCGGGCTGCTGAAGAGCCACTTCATCACCAACGTGCCGGCACAGATGCGTTCGGAGAAAGAGTCGTGGTACCAGGGGACGGCCGACGCGATTTATCAGAACATCAACCTGGTGGAGCAGTCGGATCCGCACCTAGTGGCGATCTTCGGTGGAGACCACGTCTACCGGATGAATGTTGCCGGGATGATCGACTTTCATATGGCGAAGCAGGCGGAGGTTACAGTGGCGGCGATCCCTGCACCGAAACATCAGGCGATCGAATTCGGCGTGGTGGAGGTCAATGAGGGTGGGCGCATCATGGCATTCCATGAGAAGAAAGCCGACGCGCCGACGATGCCGGGCGATCCGAAGCGAGTGTACGCGTCGATGGGAAATTATATTTTTTCGACACGGACGCTCCTGGAGCTTCTTAAGGCAGACGCAAAGGAGCCGGGCAGCCATCACGATTTTGGCTTCGACATTTTGCCCAAACTCGCCGGCAGTGCGCCGATGTTTGCGTATAACTTCGAGGCCAACCGGATTCCGGGCGAGGTAGACGATACCGCTCCCTACTGGCGCGATGTGGGGACGATCGAGGCGTACTACGAAGCCAACATGGATTTGAATCACGTCAAGCCGGCGCTCAATCTTTATAACCGCGAGTGGCCGGTGCGCAGTAACAGCTACCCTGATCCGCCGGCGAAGTTTGTATTTGATGAGGCGAATCGGCGGGGAGAAGCCCTCGATAGCATCGTTTCCGGTGGGTGCATTTTGTCGGGCGGCATCGTCAAGAAATCTGTGCTGGGACGCGGAGTGCGCGTACACACGGGAGCGCTGGTCGAAGGGTGCGTCATCATGGACAACTGCGACATCGGACGCCGCGCCAAAGTACGCCGTGCGATCCTGGACAAGAACGTGCGGATTCCGGCGGACACGACGGTTGGCTACGATTTGGAAGCGGACCGCGCGCATGGATGGCACGTAACCGATTCGGGCATCGTGGTCATTGGAAGGCAACACAGCACGGTGCCAATGGCGGAGATGTTTGCCTAGGTGGAAAACTATCTACTGCTGAACCGCCTGTATCGCGTTCGGATGAACTTGCTCGGTTTGGATGGAGGATGCGTCCCAGCCGCCACCTAGCGCTTTGACCAGGTACACCGACGTGACCATCTGCTGGCCTAATAGCTGGGTGGACAGGCGCTCGTTCGAGAGCAGTACGGATTGCGCTGTGATGACGTCGAGGAAAGTGGTGAGTCCTCCGAAGTAGCGGTTGTTGGCGATGTCGAGGGCGCGGCGCGCGTCGGTGACGGCAGCAGCCTGGCTTTCGGCGGCTTGCGACAAGGTGTTGAGACCGGACAATCCATCTTCAACTTGCTGGAATGCGGTGAGGACCGACTCGCGGTAGTTGGCGACGGATTCGTCGTAGGCGGATTTTTGCGCGGCGAGGTTGGCGCGATTGCGTCCACCGTTGAAGACGGGCTGCAAAAGATCGCCGCCCAGTGACCAGAAGGCGCTGGGCGCGGTGATGAGCGAGCCGAGCGTGGTGCTTTGGAATCCTGCGCCGCCTGAGATGGTGAACTGCGGATAGAACGCGGTCTTGGCAACGCCGACGAGCGCGTTCTGCTGGGCCATGGTGCGCTCAGCGGTGGCCACATCGGGACGACGTTCGAGTAAATCGCTAGGCATGCCGAGTGGAACGGGCGGCGGAGTCGCGTGCAGCGGAGCGACGGGAATGCTGAAGGTGGATGCCGGGTTTCCGGTGAGCACGGCGATGGCGTGTTCGAATTGCGCGCGCTGCTGCTGGATCAAATAGAGCTGGGTGACGGTGGAGTCGAGCAGAGTCTGCTGCTGCGCCAAGTCGAGTCCGGAGGCGACGCCGCCTTCGTGGCGATGGTTCACAAGGGCGAGACCTTCCTGCTGAATCTTGACGGACTCCTGGACGACCTGAGTATTCGGCGTCGAGTTCGCGCAGGTTGAAGTAGTCGGCAGCGAGTTCGGCGGTCAATACGAGTTGAACGTTTTGCAGATCGGCGGCGGTGCCCTGCAGGCTGGCGTTCGAGGCTTCGAGATTTTTGCGGTAGCGGCCGAAGAGATCGACTTCGTAGTTCAGGGCAAAGGGAATCTGAAACGAGGTCTGCGTTACGGCGCCTCCGGGACTAATCGTCAGAGGGCGATTGCCCGAGTAACGAGTGCGCGAAGCGCCGGGATCAACGTTGGCCGTGGGGAACAATCCGGCAGAAGCCACGCGGGCCAGCGAGCGAGCCTGGTCGAGGCGATTGCGGGCGGCGGCAAGCGATTGGTTCGCGGCCATCAGTTGATCTTCGTAGCGATTGAGTTCGTCGTCGTGGAAGATCTCCCACCAGACACCCTTGGGGATGGCGTCGCGCGGAACGGCTTCGCGCCAGGGGCCGTCGGTTTTCCACGCAGGCGGACTAGGGACGGAGGGCGCTGATACTTCGGGCCGACGGTGCATCCCGCAAGGCACGCGATGGCCGCAAGAACCTGCCGCTGCCACCCACTTCATGAATGCTTACCTTCCTCGTTGTCAGCGGCGACCTTCACGGTTTGACCCTCATCCAACGAATCGGCGGGATTGATGATGATGCGCTCGTCTGCACTGACGCCGCCGAGAACCTCCAGGGTGGCGCCGTAGTCGCGGCCAATCGTAATGGGACGCAAGTTGCACTTTGTTGTCGGGCCCAACGACCGCAACGCGCGGGCCCTCCTGACGGAAGAGCATGGCGTTGACCGGGACGGTGAGTTTGTCGACGTCGATCTTGGGATTGAAATGAACTTCGCCGAAGGAGCCGCGAAGCAGGCGACCGTCTTTGTTGGGCACGTCGACTTCGGTGAGCAGGGTGCGGGTCGCGGGATCGATCGCCTCGGCGGTGCGGGTTACGGTGCCTTGTAACTTCTGGCCGGGAATTTCTGAAAGCGTGATGTAGGCCGGCATGCCGTTTTTGATCGCGGGCGAGTAGGCCTGAGGAACGTTGATGAAGACGCGCAAGAGGATCGACGCGGGCGAGAATGAAGAGCTCGACACCAGCGGATCCGGCGTTGATGAGCGCACCGGGATCGACGTTGCGCTTGACCAGTACGCCGGAGAAGGGAGCGTAGACGTGCTTGAACGATTCCAACTGCTCGAGGCGGCGGACATTGGCGTCGGCGGCAGCCAGGTTGGCCAGAGCCTGCTGATAAGCGCTGGTCTGCGTGTCGGTTTCCTGTTGGGAGACGGAATCCGTCTTGCGCAGATTCTGCCAGCGATCGGCGGAGATTTTGGCGATGTCGAGTTGAGCCGAGGATCTGCTGGCGGGTGGCGCGGGCCTGCGACAATTCCTGATCGACTTCGGGAGTATCAATGTCGGCGAGCAGATCGCCCTTGGTCACGTGGCTGCCAATGTCTTTGTACCAGCGCAGGAGGTATCCACTGGTGCGAGCGTAGATGGGCGACTCTTCGTAGGCCTGCAAAGATCGCGGGCAGGACGAGTTCTTCGTCGGGCTTTTCCGCGATGGGATGAACGACGACGACGGTAGGGACGGAGTCGATCTCGGTTTCCTTGGCGAGAGCGCGTCCGGCGCGGAAGCGGCTGAACATGCTCAAGGCCCCACTCAAGGCGAGAATCAACACCACCAGCATGACGATGATCACCGCCTTGCGCGGCGACGCGGGCGGAAGTTCGGGCGGCGGCGTCACTTGTGGCGGCGCGTGTTGTGGGTCTTGGGTTACGACTTCTCGTTCGCTCTGCATAAGGTCGTTTTCTCTGCGGTTATGAATTCGTAAAAGAAAATTTTCTTCCGCCCCTGCGGGGCTGGTTCAGTTTTTTATCGCCATCCCCACGGCTTGCGCCGTGAGATGCATCTTCGCCGCTCCGCGGCTGTAAGACTATTTTAGTTCCAGCTCCGCGCTTCTCGCGACGGCTGTGAACCATTGCAAAGACGCAGGGTACAAAGAATAATGTTGCCACGGTTGCGAACATGAGGCCTCCGATGACGGCGCGGCCCAAGGGCGCGTTCTGCTCGCCGCCTTCACCCAGGCCGAGGGACATGGGGAGCATGCCGATCACCATGGCCAGAGCGGTCATCAGCACGGGACGAATGCGAGTGTAGCCGGCCTCGAGCGCGGCCTGTACGGCGGGCACGCCGACCTGCATGCGATCGCGCGCGAACGAAACCATCAGAATGGAGTTGGCGGTGGCGACGCCCATGCACATGACGGCTCCGGTCAGCGACGGCACGTTCAGGGTGGTACGGGTCAGCAGCAAGATCCAGGCGATCCCAGCCAGGGCTCCCGGAAGCGCGGTGATGATCACGAAGGGATCAAGCCACGACTGGAAGTTCACGACGATCAGGAAATAGACCAGCAGGATCGCGCCGAGCAGTCCAATGCCCAGGCCGACGAAGGAGGTCCGCATCGTCTCGACTTGGCCCGCGAACCATGGATGCGGGTGCCTCGCGGCAAATGCTCCATGAAGCGGCTGCAGGACTTTCTCGGTATCCTTGGCCACCGCACCCAGATCGCGACCCTGGGTGCTGGCATAGACGTCAATGACTGGCTGAACGTTGTAGTGCGAGACCACTGCTGGCCGCGGCAGTCGGGGCCAACTGCACCAGATTCCCCAGCACCTGCGAGTTCTGGACTGCCGGATCATTGACCGGCATATCGAGCAGGTCTTGCAGCGACGTCATGCGGTACTGAGGAGATTGCACCGCGACCGAGTAGGTGACGCCGTTCTGGGGATTGAGCCAGAAGGCTGGGCGCGGTCTGGAAGCTGCCGCTGAGCGAAACCAGCACGCTCTGAGCAACATCGCGCGGGTTCATGCCAACCTGGGTCACGAGATTGCGATCGATATCGAGGTGCAGCGTCGGCAGGCCGAGCATCTGCTGCACGTGCACATCGGCGGTACCGGGAACGCGGCGCAACTTGTTGGCGATCTGCTGTGCGATCGCGTAGTTGGTCTGCATGTCCGCGCCCATGACCTGGATATCGATCGGCGCGGGCAGTCCGAAGTTCAGAATCTGGGTGACGATGTCGGCAGGCTGAAAGAAGAATTCAACGCCGGGAAAGCGCCGCGGCAGATCCTGGCGCAAGCTGCTCGCACCAACTCCTCGGTTGGGCGCTGGTGCTCCTCGTTCAGTCCGACCAGGATTTCGGCGTCGCTGGTGCCGATCACTCCCGAATTGCTGTAGGACAGATTGATGCTCGAGTTGGGCAGTCCGATGTTGTCCAGCACGTTCACGATTTCGCCCTTGGGGAGATCCTGATGCAGGAACTGCTTCGACCTGGTCGCAGAGGCGAGCCGTTTCTTCCACGCGAAGACCGGCGCGGCCGCGCACGTGCAGGCGGATGAGGCCGGCGTCCACCGACGGGAAGAAATCTTCTCCCAGAAAGAATACCCAGCCCGAGCGACAGCAGGCAGAACGCAAGGAAGCAGGCGGCGAAGAGCTTGCGATGCTGGATGGTGGTTTCCAGCAGCTGGTAGTAGCCGCTGCGGAACTTGTCGAAGTGCACGCTCGAAGCCGCGCTGAAAGCGCCCCATGAAAGTCTTCGGACCGGCGGCGCGATGCTCATGTCCGCGCATGATGTACATGACCAGCGTGGGGATGAGCGTTCGCGAAAGGAAGATAGGAGGCCAGCATGGCGAAGACCACGGCCTCGGCGAGCGGCACGAAGAGAAACTTCGCGACTCCCGTCAGGAAAAACATCGGCACGAAGACGATGCAGATGCAGATGGTGGAAACAAAGGCGGGGACGGCGATCTGCGGCGGCGCCATCGAGAATCGCCTGCTTCATTTCCTTGCCCTGCGCCAGGTTGCGTTCGATGTTCTCGATTTCGACGGTGGCGTCGTCGACCAGGATTCCGACGGCGAGGGCAAGACCGCCCAGGGTCATGATGTTGATGGTCTGGCCCAGCGCGCTGAGCAAGAGGATCGAAACAAAGATCGAGAGCGGGATCGAGATACGAGATGACGATGGTGGGACGCCAGTCACCGAGGAAGAGCAGGATCATGGCGGCGGTCAGCAGAGCGGCGGTCAGCGCTTCAAGCACCACGCCGCGAATCGAGGCGCGCACGAACAGCGATTGATCGAAGAGCGGAGTGATCTTCATTTCCGGCGGAAGGGACTGAGACGCCAACCTGAGCTGCATGCTTCACGCCTTCGACGATGGTAATGGTGGAGGCGCTGCCGACTTTCAACATGGACATCAGGGCACCGCGGACGCCGTCCATGCGCACGATGTTGGTCTGCGGCGCGAAACCATCGCGGATGTGGGCCACATCGCGCATGTAGATGGTCGAACCGTTCACGGTCTTGACGGGAAGATCGTTCAGTTCCGCGATGGTTTGCGGATTGCCGTTCATCTCGACCTGATATTCCAGCGACCCGATCTTGGTGGTGCCGGCGGGAAGGATCAGGTTCTGCGCGTTGAGCGCATTCACGATGTCGTTCGGGGAAAGGCCGTTGGCCTGGAGCCGAGGCAGGTCGAGGTCTACCTGAATCTGGCGAATTTTGCCGCCGTAGGGATAGGGGGTCGCCGCGCCCTGCACCGTCGCCAGTTGCGGTACGCAGGAAGTTATTGCCGAGGTCGAAGAGTTGTTGCTCGGGAAGTGTCTTGCTGCTCAAGCCAAGCTGAACAATCGGAGTCGAAGAGGCGGAATAGGTAATGATGAGGGGCGGAACCGTTCCGGGTGGCAAGCCGCGAAGAATGGTCTGCGACATTGCCGTGGTCTGCGCCAACGCGGTCTGAATGTTGACCGTCGGGCTGAAAAAATATCTTGATGACGCCGATGCCGTTGAGCGACTGAGACTCGATGTGCTCGATGTCGTTGACGGTGATGGTGAGGCCGCGCTCGGAGTTGCTGACAATGCGGTCGGCCATTTCATCGGGGGCCATGCCGGAGTAGCTCCACACCACGCTGATGACAGGGATGTTGATGTCGGGAAGAACGTCGACCGGCATGCGGTAGAATGACGAGCGGCGTCAGAAGAAGAAGGACCAACGCCATCACTACGAAGGTATAAGGACGCCTAAGGGCTAAGGCAACAATCCACATGGCACGAACTGTCTCTCCAGCCCGGGTAGGGCGAAAGTCTTAGTGTGAGTCCAACACGCCCCGTTGAAGTAACTGATTCGGGAGGGGACCGATGGGATTCAGTATATGAGAAGCAGATGTGGGTTGCCGAGGGAAAAGGCAGGCTCGTCGCGGGTTGGGAGGTAGCGGGAAATTACAAATCATGACAATTCGAATCGGCGGCGCGTGTGCACTTAAGGGTGTGTCCGGACGCCGAGCGGAGGCCATTACCTAGGTCATCTTGGGGAAGGTAACGATTCGGGTCATCATGCTAGAGAGCGTCAGGCCAGGAAGGTCCACGGGAAAACTCCGCATGAATATTGATGATCTGCTTCGGATAGCGACAGAACGGAAAGCCTCCGACTTGCACTTGAAGGTGGGAAACTATCCTCACCTGCGCATTGACGGGGAATTGATCCCGTTGACGGAGCAACCGCGTATCAGCGCGGAGGACATGTTGAACATGGCGTTCAGCATGATGTCGGCGCGGCAAAAACAAAAATTCAAAGAGACCACGGAAATCGATATGGCTTACGGAGTGGCGGGCCTGGGACGCTTCCGTGTGAACATTTTCCAGCAACGCGGCAACGTGGGACTGGTGCTTCGCGTCATTCCGACCAAGATTCGCGCGCTGGACGAGCTGTTTCTGCCGAAGGTGGTGGAACAGATCTGCGACATGCCACGAGGTTTGGTGCTGGTGACGGGCGTGACGGGCTCTGGTAAGTCTACGACGCTGGCTGCCATGGTGGATCGCGTGAACTCATCGCGCGCGGAACACATTGTGACGATTGAGGACCCGATCGAATTTCTGCACCGCGACAAGAAGGGGTACGTGAACCAGCGCGAGATTGGCGTGGACACGCCCTCGTTCGGAGCAGCGCTCCGAGCTTCTCTGCGTCAGGATCCGGACGTGATTCTGGTGGGCGAAATGCGTGATCTTGAAACGATCTCGACCGCGCTGCATGCGGCCGAAACGGGTCACATGGTGTTCTCGACCCTGCACACTTTAGATGCGGTGGAAACGGTTAACCGTATTATTTCGATCTTCCCGCCGCCAGAGCAGAAGCAGATTCGTATGCAGTTGGCGGCGGTGCTGCGGGCCATCGTGAGCCAGCGCCTGGTGCGGCGCTGCGATGCCGAGGGCCGCGTGCCGGCAGTGGAAGTGATGATCAACACAGCGTTCATCCGCGAGTCGATTCTTGTGCCGGAAAAAACGCGATCCATTCGTGACGCGATTGCGGCCGGCACTTCGCAATACGGCATGCAGACGTTTGACCAGTCGCTGTGGGATCTGTTCCAGGCGGGCTTGGTCAACTACGAAGTTGCGCTCGAGAACGCGTCGAACGCCGACGACTTCAAGCTGCGCATGCAAGGTATTGCTTCGACGGCCGATATTTCGCGGCAGTCGATGCAGTCGGCGGGGTTTGGGGGAAGATAGACCCGGCGTCGGGCGTCGGACCTCAGGCGTCAGAATTTTGGGTTTTACTGTTACCTCCTTGGACGGGCGCGAGAGAATCGCGCCCTTTTCTTTTCCTGATAGAACAAAGGAAACCGCGGAGGGCGCGGTTTCTCCTTTAACTCCGCGTCCTCTGGGTCTACTGCGGTTTCATTCACGTCGGGGTTGCGCTATCGTTAGCGCATGACATTTGCGCGACCGAAGCGACGGACCTATTCCGAAGATGAGTTGTATGAGTATGCCGTGGGGGCGTTGGCGCGGCGCATGCGGACGGTGGCCGAATTGAAGCGGCTGATGCGGGCGCGGATTGAAGAGTCGGACTCGGAGTATGGCGTGACGCTGGTGGAGTTGGTGATCCGGCGACTGAAGGATCGGGGATACTTGAACGACTCGCAGTACGCCGCCTACTACACTTCGCTGCGGCGGGACAATCAAAAGCTCGGACGGATGCGAGTGGTCACCGAGTTGAAGACGCGTGGGGTGCATGGGTCCGTCATTGAGAAGGCCGTCGAGACCGCGTACGAGGGCGTGAGCGATGAAAAGCAGGCGCGCGAATATCTTCGCAAGAAGCGGATGGAGAAGCCGAAAGATCAGAAGCAGACGGCACGCATTTTTCGGCAACTGGCGAGAGCGGGCTTCGGCACGAAGACGATTTTTACGATTCTGAAGAAGTGGGATGTGGATGAGGAGACGTTGAGCGCTTTGGAAAGCGAAATCCCATGAAGGCGAAAGAATACCGGCCGGAGCCGATTGATACGTCGAAGGTACGGCTACCAAGCGAGATGAAGAAACTGACCGAGAAGCTCTCGCGCAACGCACACGAAAACTGGGCCCGGCAACGGATGGCGGACGGTTGGACGTGGGGGAAGAATCGGGACGATGCGCGCAAACGGCATCCGAGCCTGGTGCCGTACGAGGACTTGCCGGAGTCGGAAAAGGTATACGACCGTGCGACGGCGATGGAGACGGTGAAGGCGATCCTGGCGATGGGATTCCGCATCTCAAAGAAGTGAGCGGCACATTTGCGCTGTGGCGCGAAATGTTGCATATTGCTAGGCGGATTCCAGCTACAACTTGAGGAGGAACCTATGAAGAAGTTCGCAGCGATTCTAGTAACCGCTCTGCTGAGCGCTACGACTTTTGCGTACTCGCAGGAACCAGCCACCAAAGATAACTCCGCCGGCACGGAGATGAAGAAGGCGGCGAAGACCACGGGCAAGGACACCGAGAAGGCCGCGGATAAGACCGGGAGCGCCATAAAGAAGGGCGCGAAGGCGACCGGACACGCGACCAAGACTGCGGCAAAAGATACTGAGAAGGGCACCAAGACGGCGGCGAAGGACACGGAGAAGGGCACCAAGACAGCCGCGAAGGACACGGAAAAGGGAGCAAAGACCGCGACGAAAGATACCGAGAAGGCCGCGGACAAAACCGGCAGTGCCGTGAAGAAGGGCGCTAAGTCCACAGGCAAAGAAGTCAAGAAAGGCACCGATAAGACTGTTGACGCCGTGAAGTAGGCGGGAGCACAACAACATTAACCACAGAGGATGGGATCACAGAGGAGTGCGTACTCTGCGATTTCTGCGTTCTCTGTGGTTTTATCTTTTTCATTTAGAATTATTCCTTCATGCTGACTGGTTCTGAAATCCGCCGCAAATTTCTGGACTTCTTTGTGCAGAAGGGGCACAAGGAAGTCCACTCGTCGTCGCTCGTTCCTGCGAACGATCCCACGCTGCTGTTCACCAACGCCGGGATGAACCAGTTCAAGGACGTGTTTCTCGGGCTGGAGAAGCGCGACTACAACCGCGCCACGACTTCGCAGAAGTGCGTGCGCGCCGGCGGGAAGCATAACGATCTGGAGAACGTCGGCTTCACCAACCGGCATCACACGTTTTTCGAGATGCTGGGGAATTTTTCGTTTGGCGACTACTTCAAGAAAGATGCGATCGCCTACGCGTGGGAGCTGATTACTTCGCCGCAGTGGTTTGGGATTGCGAAGGACAAGCTGTACGTGACGGTCTTCAACGGCGAAGGCGGGGTTCCGCGCGATGCCGAGGCATACGATTTGTGGGCAGCGCAGGGCGTCCCGAAAGAACGCATCTTCGAGATGGGGGCGAAAGACAATTTCTGGCAGATGGGCGATACCGGCCCGTGCGGGCCGTGCAGCGAGATTCATTACGACATGGGCGTCGCGGCGTCGGAGCAAGGGCACGCCGATTGCGCGTTTCACTTGCGACTGCGGACGCTATGTCGAGATTTGGAATCTGGTGTTCATGCAGTTCGACCGCGATGCATCGGGAAAGCTGAATCCGCTGCCGAAGCCGTCGATTGATACCGGGATGGGGCTGGAGCGGGTGGCGGCGGTGCTGCAGGGAGTGATTTCGAATTACGATACGGATTTGTTTACGCCGTTGATCAAGACGGCGGCGGAATTGACCGGGACATCGCTCAAGAAAGAATTGGACAAAGAAGCGCACACGAAGTCCGCGGCTTCGTTGCGAGTGATTGCTGACCATTCGCGCGCAGCAACATTCCTGATTTCCGACGGCGTGCTGCCTTCGAATGAAGGACGCGGGTATGTGCTGCGAAAGATTATTCGGCGAGCGATTACGCATGGACGCTTGCTCGGACAGACCAAGCCGTTTCTGTACCAGATGGTGTTTGCGGTGCGCGACTTGATGCACGATGCGTATCCGGAACTGAACGAGACGGCGGAGCGCGTGTCAAAGGCTGTTTTGGCGGAGGAAACGCGCTTCGCACACACGCTGGATGTAGGACTCGAGAAGCTGGAGACGCTGCTCAAGCATTCAACGGGAAGTCTCGCTGGCGAGGAAGCGTTCAAGCTCTACGACACATTTGGCATGCCGCTCGATTTCATGCAGGATGCGGCACGGGATCAAGGATTGAGCTTCGATCAGGCTGGCTTTGATCGCGCACTCGAAGAACAGAAGGCTCGTGCGCGCGCTTCATGGAAGGGTGCGGCGAAGCAGACGGCGAATCCGGCGTACCAGCAACTTGCCGAAATCGGAGTTCGAAGGCTATCGGCAAACGCGGTCGGATGGCTGCGAAGTACTGGCCATTATTCACAACGGGCAGGGCGCGCAGGAACTGAAGGCTGGCGAAGAGGGCGAGGTCATTCTCGACCACACGCCGTTTTATGCCGAGTCCGGCGGGCAGGTGGGAGATCGCGGATGGTTTTATTCCGACGATCACAATACCGTCGTCGCCGATGTGAAGGGATGCTATTACCCGATTCAAGGCGTGCGCGCGCATCAGGTGGTCGTGAAGACAGCCGATTCGCGTGGGCGACAAGGTCGATGCGGTCGTGAACACTGACATTCGGCAGGCGACGATGCGCAATCACACGGCTACGCATCTGCTGCACGCCGGGCTGCGCGAGGTGCTGGGCAAGCATGTGAAGCAGGCGGGGTCGCTGGTGGCGCCGAATCATCTGCGCTTTGATTTTTCGCACTTCACTGCAGTCGAGGACGAAGAGTTGCAGGATATTGAGGACATCATCAACAAGGAAGTGCTGCGCAACCAGAAGGTCGAGACGATCGTCGATGTGCCGATCGATGTGGCGGTCAACGAGTATCACGCGATGGCGTTGTTCGGGGAGAAGTATGGCGACAAGGTGCGCGTGGTCAAGATCGGCGATTTCTCGACGGAGCTTTGCGGCGGGACGCACACGGCGGCTACGGGGGAGATCGGGCTGATCAAGATTTTGAAGGAAGGCAGCGTGTCGTCGGGAGTGCGGCGCGTGGAGGCCGTTACCGGCGAAGGATCGCTGCAACATTTCCGCAAGGATCACGAACTGGAGAACGTGGTGTCTGCGTTCGTCTCTCCCACGCTTTCGCAAAAAACGCGGAAGGATGGGGCACCCTCTGCTGAGTCGGTTCCCGACAGCGACGCTTCTTCCTCTCCGGCTGACGCGCTCAAGGCGGAGCTTGAGAAGAAGGACGCCGAGATCAAGCGGCTGACGCGGGAACTCGATCAGGTGCGGATGAAGTCGGCTTCGTCTTCGACGGCGAACATTGGCGAGAAGATGAAGGAAGTGAAGGGCGTGAAGGTGCTGGCGCATCGGGTGGATAATCTGGAGCGGGCGCAGTTGCGGACGCTGGTCGATCAACTGCGCGACAAGATCGGGTCGGGAGTGGTGGTGCTGGGATCGGCTTCGGATGGAAACGTGGCGCTGATCGTGGGCGTCACGAAGGATTTGACGGGGCGCGTGCAGGCTGGCAAAGTGATCGGCCCGGTGGCGCAGAAGGTTGGCGGCAAGGGCGGCGGGCGTCCGGATCTGGCCGAGGCCGGCGGGAAAGATGCATCCGCGCTGGATGCCGCGCTGGACGGGGCTTACGGCGTGGTGGAAGGACTTGCTGGCATGAGTCCGCGCGCGGGCTTGCTTGACGATCGGCTGCAGTTCATCAAGCACAAAGGCCACGCCATCTTTGTCATTGACTTCAGCGAGTGCAACGCGAAGGAACTGCTTCTGCTGCTCGAAATGGTTCGGGCGATCGATCGCGCGGCATGCACCGGGTTCGATGCTGAGCCTCGCCGACTTCACGGGCGCGCACATCGACAAGAAAGTGGCGACGCAAGGCGAAGGAAGTGCTCGTGCTCGACCGTCCTTACGTGAAGAAGTCGGCGTGGGTGGGTACGGAGAGCCTGCCGCACGTGTTTTACGAAAACTTCAAGAGCTTCTCGCAGCGCGACTTTCCGACATTCAAGACGCGGGAAGAGGCGATGGACTGGCTGGTGGCAGACGAGGAGAAATAACGTGTCTGCTGCTCACGCGCGAAGGCGCCTGAGTAGGAGATCCTTCGCTTCGCCTGAAGAACGGCTACGCTCTGGATGACACCGTTTCTGAGACGATAGCCTGCCACACTCCCCACCTATCTTCAGTGGCTTTCTTTTCTTCAGTGGCTCTCTTTCGAGTGCGATTCCAGTAAGCGTTTGGTGAGCAAGACGACGCCGAAAATCTGCGTCCACTCCGAGACGATGTTTCCGACGACTTGTCCCCACTTTGAGTTTGGGTCCGAAATGGCGAAGAGCCACACCCAGCCGATGCCGGTCACGACCAGGAAGATGGTAAGGGAGTGATCTTGCAGCGCTTCGATGACCGGGCTGAGCCAGTGATGGCTCGGCACGCGGCTTTCGACGGAGCCGACCTCGTAGAGAAACTTGGTCGCCAGCACGGAGACCAGGAGTCCGGTCCAGTCGGCGATCGCGTTACCGAAAAATGCGCCGAGATGCGTGCCGGGGTTCGAGTGGATATAGAGGACGATCCAGGCTACGAGGACCGCGGCCGTCACCAGGCTGAGAGAGTGATGCTGCAGGAACGTCTTGCGCTGTCCTGATTTCATGGGCGTTCGATGACAAAACCAGGGACAACGGCTGCTTTAATCTCCGCTAAGAATTGCCGCCGGTTGTGGAGAGCTCGCAATGGCTGGTTTTGCGGAGATTCTCGCGGGCGGGGCCAGCCTCGCCACGCCCGTCAACTTCGCCACTTCAGCTTCGCCACTTCAACGTGACTGGGCCGGGCATCGGATGCTTCATTTCGCCTGCCGGTGCGTTTGGCTTCGAGGTGCGCGGCTTTCAGTTGGAAGTACCATTTGGCGGGGCGATCGGCGTCGTCGATCAGCATCAGGTGCGGGTTGTGCTTCAGGCCTTCGGCCTGCAGTTCCATGGTGCGGCGGTCCTGCTCGACGAATTTTGCAAAGACAAATTTCAGCAAATCCGGTACGAACGGAACCCAGCGAAACAGATTCCAGGCGGCGACGACGTCGATGCGGCAATGGCTGCGCGTGATCGGCGTGACCGTGGTCAGGCTGGAGAACCAGTACTTGCCGGCGCGAATGGTTTCGGTGCGGAGGTTGGGAAGAACGAAATCGATGGTGGTGGTGATGGAATCGGCGTCGGCATAGAGGCGCAGAAGCTTGTAGGGCGCGGAGTTTGAGCTGGGCGTGTGCGCGCTCATGCGGAAGCCGTTGGGGATAGGCTCGAAATTTTTCTGCTTCTCGTGAATGCTGTGCGCGTGCGCCACCACCACGCCTGGTGGACGAACGGGCCGTGCGCGGGGTCCATCAGGCCGATGATGCCGTGGTCGATGCTGACGGGCATTTCGGCTTGCAGGTAGGCGAGCTTGTATTTGTCGCTGAACTTTTCGATTTGCGGCGCGCGTCCGCAGGCCTCGGCGGGCGGGGCGAATCCGGCGCCTGGCGGGGGCGGGATCGGGAATGTAGACCCAGATGAAATCGTCCTGCTCTTCGCACGGATAGCTGCCGGCGTAGATGCGGTCGACTTTCAGTTTCTGATCGGAGGTGAGCGAGGGGATCAGCTGGCACTGGCCGTTGTGCACGTCGAACTGCCAGCCGTGATAGCGACACTCGAGATTCTCGCCGTCGAAGTGTCCGCAGTTGAGCGGCATGCCGCGGTGCGGGCAGGCGTCGCGGAGGGCGAAGGGATTTCCGACGCGGTCGCGACCGATGACCAAGGGAATCTCCAGCAACGTCGCCTTGTAGAGTTGATTGCGGTGAACGCGGTCGGCAGGCAGCGCGCGATACCAGAAGCCGGTGAGCATCAGGGTGTCGGTGGCCTGGCGTTGCGGGAGGTCGAGTTCGGGCATGGGCGAATTGTAGATTGACTGATTTTTGATTGTTGATTGAAAACATATGCTAGCATCCGCTGGACTTGGGCGAGCGAGAAAAGCTCTTCAACCACAGAGGACACAGAGGGACACAGAGGAAACGCTATGGAATTATTGGACACTTTCGGCGGCTGACTGCGGTTCAGCGCAATACGTTTATCGCCTGTTTTCTGGGATGGTCGCTCGATGCGTTCGATTTTTTCATCTTGTGTTTTGCGTCAGCGCGCTCGCCGGAGCAATTCCACGCGAAGGTTTCGGAGGTCTCCGAGGCGATTTTCTGGACGCTGGCGATGCGTCCGGTGGGCGCGTTTTTGTTTGGCATGATGGCGGATCGTTCGGACGGCGTCCGACGTTGATGGTCGACATCATCGCGTATTCGGTGTTTGAGCTGGCCTCGGCATTCGCGCCCACGTTGAAAGTGTTTCTTATCACGCGGGCGCTTGTTTGGAATCGCGATGGGCGGCGAGTGGGGCGTGGGCGCGGCGCTGGCGTTCGAGACGCTGCCGGCCGAGGGGCGCGGATTTTTCTCCGGATTGCTGCAGGAAGGATATGTGGTCGGATATCTGATGGCGGCAATCGTCTACGGCACGCTGTTTCCGATTCGTTGGCTGGCGCGGAATGTTTGTGATCGGGGCGCTGCCGGCATTTCTGGTGATCTACATTCGCACCAAGGTGGATGAGTCGCCCGCGTGGCTGCAAGGGCAGGTTCGACGGAAAGCGGAGAGCCGACTGGGCAAAGACATTGCTGTCGCACGCAGGCATTTTTGCTTTTCCTCGTCGTGCTGATGTTCGCCTTCAATTCGTTCAGCCACGGCACGCAGGACTTGTATCCGACGTTCCTGCAGAAGAATCTGCAGTTCACGCCGAAAACCGTGAGCCTGATCGCGATTGTCTACAACCTCGGCGCGTTGCTCGGCGGGATTCTGTTCGGGACGCTGTCGGAAAGGATCGGGCGGCGGCGCGCGATCGTGATTGCGGCGCTGCTGGCGATTCCGGTCATTCCGCTGTGGGCGTATTCGCACACGGTGCCCATGCTGGCCTTGGGCGGATTTCTGATGCAGTTCATGGTGCAGGGAGCGTGGGGAGTGATTCCGGCGCATTTGAACGAACTGTCGCCCGCGGCGGTGCGGGGGACGCTTCCGGGATTTGCCTATCAGCTGGGAAACTTGCTGTCCGTCGCGCAATGCGGTGATCCAGGCCAAACTGGCCGAGAGTGCGCTATGGAGGAAGTTATCCGCCGGTGCTGGCATGGACGGTGTTGATTGTGGCGAGCCTGGTGGCGATCGTTACGATGAGCGGCCGAGAGCGGCGCGGAGCGGACTTATCCAACACAAGCTAGGATCTAGCGTACGATTCAGACACAGCGGGACGCGTGTCTGCGCGCGGATGAGGGCGAAGGCGCACGGGTCAGCCCAAACGATATTCGTGTGCAAGATTCGGCACACTGGGTCATGGCACTGACGACAGGATTGTCAGAGGAAGATTCCTGTGGTACGGTAAGTAAAATTTCACGCCTTCGTTGATTCAATTCATAGGGTCCCAGAGCAGTGTGGCTTGCGCGAATGCGTGTATCTGAGGTAGCGCCACTATGAAGGATACTTTATGATCCCGTACCGGCACGGCGAATCCGTCGGAGAAGGAAAACTTCGCCAATCGCAAGCTGATTCGGCCGACGCTGCCGCGCGGCGAAAATCACGGCAATCACGAATCCAGCGCCGGTGCAGCCCCATGTGCAGGAACGGCGCGAGCGCCCGGAGCGGCATGATCGTGGAGAACGTATCGGATCGTGGCGATCGTCCGATGGGACGGCGGCAGGCGGCAAGAAGCCCGCGCCTCCGGAGCCAGACCAACGCGGAGAATTTCTATTATCAGAAACAGATGCAGATCGCGGACGCCGATGGTGATCGTGCTGCGCGATGGCGAGGAAGTGCACGGCATCATCGAGTGGTACGACCGGAACTGCATCAAGGTGAACCGCGAAGATGGCGAGCCGAATTTGATGATCTACAAGCCGGCGATCAAGTACATGTTAAAGAGGGGGAGAACCAGCGATAGGACGGTTTCAAAGTTTCAAGATTCGCGGGTTTACGTGCCCCATTCCTCCGGAATGGGCGTTCTCTTGTTTCTAGAGGCGAAATCTATCGGGCGTTGGTTTTCTCTTCCCTTTCAATTCCTCCTTGGCGATCGCTCGGCGTAGACTATTTCGCAGCATTCGGAATCCACAGTCTGTCAATCACTGAGGACTCATGTCTCACTGGTCAGCAATCTCTCGCAGACGATTTCTTACGGGCGAGCACCATGGCCTCGGCCGCGGCCGTTGTTCCAGGACCGCGCAGGCTCTCACTCCCTTGGCTTTTCGCTTCTGATTTGCAGGACTCTTCGCCCCTCGAAGAATTCGACTACGGCGATGTCTCGCTGGACAGTCCGTTGCACGAGCAACAATTGCAGCAGACGCATGCGGTGCTGATGGGACTGAGCGACGACGCTTGCTGAAACCTTTCCGGATGATGGCGGGACAACCGGCGCCGGGTGAGGATCTTGGCGGGTGGTACCGGTACGATCCGAACTACGATTGGCACACGTTTGATGCGGGATTCGCACCTTCGGCGACGTTCGGGCAGTGGGTGTCGGCGCTGGCGCGGGTGCTACGCGATTACGGGATCACAGGCGGCGCGGGAGAAGGTGCTGCGGCTGAACCGGCTCTATGCGCAGACGATTGACGGGAACTTTTATGAGAACAATCGCTTCCCTGCCTATTGCTACGACAAGCTGGTGTGCGGACTGATCGATTCGCACAAGTATGTGGGCGATCCGGATGCGTTTGCGATTCTGGACAAGACGACCGATGCCGCCGTGCCGCATTTGCCCGAACATGCGGTCGAGCATGGGCACGAGTTGGCGGCCGGGCAAAGGATGAATCGTGGACCTGGGATGAGTCGTACACGATGCCGGAGAATCTTTTTCTGGCGTATCAGACGCGGCGCGGGAGAGCGGTATCGCGCGCTCGGAGTTCAGTACTTGAACGAACCGTTTTACGACCGGCTGGCCGAAGGACAGAATGATCTGGCAGGACGACACGCTTACAGCCACGTGAATTGCTTGTGCTCGGCGATGCAGGCTTATCTGACGCTGGGCAACGAGAAGTATCTGCGGGCCGCGAAGAATGGATTCGACATGCTGGCGGCGCAGAGTTTTGCGACCGGCGGCTGGGGGCCGGATGAGATACTTGCGGGCGACCGGCAGCGCCGATGTTTACGACAGCCTGACCAAGACGCACAGCAGCTTTGAGACGCCGTGCGGGTCCTACGCGCATTTCAAGCTGACGCGATATTTGCTGCGGGTGACGCGCGATCCTCGTTACGGCGACAGCATGGAGCGGATGATGTACAACACCATCCTCGGCGCGATGCCGCTCGAAGCGGATGGCCGGACGTTTTATTACTCGGATTACAACTTCAAGGGACGAAAGTTTATTCGCCGCACCGCTGGCCTTGCTGCTCGGGAACGATGCCGCAGGTGGCGGCGGATTATCGAATCAATACGTACTTCCGCGATGCGCGCGGGGTGTATGTGAATCTGTATATCCCTTCGACGGTGCGTGGACGCAGGACGGAGCACAGGTTGCGACTCACGCAGAAGGGGGAGTATCCGTATGACTCGCATGTGCAGTTTGAGGTGAAGACGGCGACGGGCGACGGAGTTTGCGGTGAATCTGCGGATTCCGGCGTGGGCGGAGGGAGCGTCGGTTGCGGTGAATGGCAAGCGGGAGGCGGCGACTGCCGGGTTCGTTTGCGCGTTTGCAGCGGGAGTGGAAGGACGGGGATCGGGTTGATCTTGAACTTCCGATGAAGACGCGGCTGGAGGCGATTGATCCGCAGCATGCGGATACGGTTGCGCTGATGGTGGGGCCGCTGGTTTTATTCGCCGTCACGGATGCGCAGGCGGCGGTGACGCGAGCGCAGTTGCTCGCGGCAAAGAAGACTGGCGCGCAGAGTTGGCAGGTGGAGACGGCGGGCGGGGCGGTGAAGATGCTGCCGTGGACTGCTATCGGAGACGAGGGGTATATGACGTATCAGAAAGTTACGCAGGCGTAAGCGGGCGCTTGAATCTCAGGCCTAGGATCTTGTTGCCGAAATAGAGAGTGTAAATAAGTCCCCACATGGCAGCGGCGAGGGAGTTGATCTCTCTACCGAGAAGGTAAACCCACTTTGATCTGAGGAGTTCGATGAAGTTGATCCATGTACGCACATGGCCGATGGTTTCGAGTGTTCCGACGAACAGCGCGAATAAAGCGATAAGAAGTCCCAAAGTACAAAGGCCTATTCGCAACCAACGCTTGCGAATAATGGGAGTAACCGGGCCGGAAAGCTTGCGATCGAGGAGCCATCCGATTAGGGCCCAGAATGACATGGCTGCGACGAGTCGTCCCCAATCCCATGCATCAAGACCAAAGAATTCAGCATGCACCCATCTCAGCCAAAAGGTTAGGAAAAAAGCCGGCCAGTTCAGCAGGCAAATGAAGCCCCAAGCTGTCGAAACAGGCATGTCGTCGACGCCACGGGCCTTGAGTAGGCAAAGTTTGTCCAAGCGGAGCAGAACGAGTGTAAAGACCAGCATGATTGTGGGGAGTGTGATCTTCCACGGCACTCTTCGGCGGATGTGGGGTTCTTCCATTGTAGGATTTGACACCACCGTCTTTGCTCCGGGCTTCCGCGGTACGGCCCGATAAACCTGAGCCGCTAGACAGTCGAGGGCCGCTGTCACTACAGCTTCGGCAGCACGATTCCCTTTTGCGACTGGTATTTGCCTTTGCGATCGGCGTAGCTGACTTCGCACATTTCGTCGGACTCGAAGAACAGGATCTGGCAGAGGCCTTCGTTGGCATAGATGCGAGCCGGAAGCGGCGTGGTGTTCGAGATCTCGAGCGTGACGAAGCCTTCCCACTCGGGCTCGAACGGGGTCACGTTGACGATGATGCCGCAGCGGGCATAGGTGCTCTTGCCGACGCAGATGGTCAGCATGCTGCGCGGAATCTTGAAGTATTCGACCGAGCGCGCCAGGGCGAAGGAATTCGGCGGGACGATGCAGATGTCGGTTTGTCACGGTGACGAAGGACTTCTCGTCGAAATGTTTAGGGTCGACGATGCGTCGAATTGACGTTGGTGAAGATCTTGAACTCGTCGGCCACGCGCAGGTCGTAGCCGTACGACGACAGGCCGTAGGAGATGACGCCCTCGCGCACCTGCTTCTCGGAGAACGGGTTGATCATGTCGTGTTCTCGGGACATCTTGCGGATCCAGCGGTCACTCTTCAGCATGGAACTCCTCGGGAAATTTGGTAATTGGGCGATTTTGTAATTGAGTGATTGAAGGGCTTTCGGGTATCAGTAACGGCTTCGCTTGCGCAGTTCAGAAATTCGCAATTCCCCGATTACACAATCACTCAATTCCTGTTGGCTGGTGCTTGCCAGTTTACGGGATTGGTGCTCCCGTTGACAATCTCACTTATCTCCCTTAGCATCAATAACTTGAAGCACCATTTTGACCCTGCACACGGGAGCCGCTTGTGATCAAGCTCGACATCATCAACGAAGTGGTGGCCAAGACCGGGCATCACCAAGACCAAGGCCGAGTTGGCCGTGGAAACCGTCTTCGAGAGCATGAAGAAGGCGCTGGCCGGCGGCAACCGCATTGAGCTGCGGGGATTTGGTGTGTTCAACGTGCGTCCGCGCAAAGACGGGGATCGGGCGCAATCCGCGCACCGGAGCCGAAGTGTCCATTCCGCCGGGAAGGGCCGTTCGGTTCAAGCCGGGGAAAGAATTGCAGTCGATCGACTGAGCCAACTTCTTCGTGCCGGGATCCTCCGCAAGCCGAACAGGTCCCGTGAAATTAGCGCTTTAGGTGGGAAACGATTCCGCGCAGCGCGGGCCTTAGGCGCTTAGCCACCGGGAACGCAAACTTCATCCACAGGCGAAACCAACTTTCCTTGAAGACAACGGTCAGTGGGGCCGGATAGGTCACCGGAGTTCCGCAGAATTGCTGTTTGAAACGTGCCAACGAACCGGGGCCAGGGCCCAGGTTATACCGATGCGCACCCAGACGATACATGTCTCGCATAGCATGCCAATGCAGAAAAACCGCCGACTGCCGGTGCTTGGCGTCGAAGGCGGCGAGTTGACAGTGCGCGGTAGTGCGGTCGCGAAACACGAGAGTGCTGCCCACCAGCTTTCCGTTTAGACGGACCGAATAGAGGCGCACGCAGTTGTGCGCTTGCGCGAGACGCATGGTCTCCATGTAGACCGAGAGCGGGCGCTCAAGGCGGAAATGCTTGCGGCGGGCGCATTCCTGATAGAGGGACCACGCGTTGGCCAGCGCCTCGGGTGAATCTTCTGAGAGAAATTCGTATCCCAGTTCGGTGGCTCGGCGAAGCTTGCGTCGGACCTCGCGATCAAAGCTCGCTAGAGTTTCTTCGTCGCCGGCGCGCTGCTCGACGATGTAATCCGGGGACATGACCGGATAGTCGAGGAAGTAGGGAAACGCGTCGAGGTCTTCGGCGTGTCCGGAGGCAGCGAGTTGGGTGAGAACTTCGGGATCGGAGTGGGTAAAGCGAATGAAGGTGTATCCTTCGGCGCGCGCCCAGTCAAGCAATTCGGCAATGGCAACGTGACAGAGTGCGCATCTGGACTGGATGCACGTGGGCCCGCGAAAAACCAGGCCGATTTTTGCGGGGCCGAATCCTACGGTCAGAATGCTGACGAAGGCTAGCGGACGATCCTGCGTGCCCCACGCCAAATAGCGAGGCGTGAGGCAAAGCGGGCGATAAGGCTCATTCCACAGCGGGTATTGATAGAGCGAAGTGTCGGTGCTGAGTAGCACATTGTTCCAGAGAGGCAAGTCCTGCTGGCGCACCTCGAACCACGAGGCGGCAGCAACCGCCGGATTGGACGACCGAAGCGCAACATCAGAAATCGAGGCAGCCACACTCATTCAGGAAAAGCTACTTTCGGGGGAGAAAGTTCGTAGGCGGAGTCGCCTGGGCTACGCGTCAGATTTTGCTTTAGTCATCCGGTTAGCGTGCTAACAGGGCCGGAGGCAGCATCCATCTTGCGCAGTTCGAATATATTAGGCCTTCCTTTATGCGCTCGAAATGGCCCGTTAGTAATGGCACGAGGGTGCCATTCGGGGTACCAAGGTGCCTTGAATTCCGTGCGGCCGCGCGTTTTCCCGGCTCGTAGTAGCATCAAAGAGCGGTCCTGATTTCAGGTTTCGGACCGAACGAATTGCATGTCGGACCCTAATTCTTCGATTCCCACTTCCACGCTGGAGTACTACCACTCCCTGCCGCAACCGCAAGGGCCGCCGCCGCGGGAACGCTATTGGCTGCACGGACTACTCCTGCTCGCAACCGTGTTCACGACGCTGGTGGTCGGGGCGCGGATGGAGTTCAACTTCCTGCACAATCTGCCTGCGTTTGCGATCGGGGATGAAAACATTCCAATTCCATTCTTTCCGATTGGGTGGGTACTGGCACACCCGTCGCGGCTGCTGCTGGGGATTCCGTTTTCGGCGGCGCTGCTGTTGATTCTGCTGGCGCATGAGATGGGGCACTACCTGTTCTGCCGCTACTACGATGTGCGCGCGACGCTTCCCTTCTTTATTCCGGCACCGACGTTGATCGGAACGCTGGGAGCGGTGATTCGCATTAAAGCGCCGATTCGTTCGCGGGCAGCGTTGTTCGATATCGGAATCGCGGGGCCGGTCGCGGGATTTGTTGTGGCGGTGTGCACTCTGGCGGTGGCGATGAGTCTTTCGAAGCCGCTGGGGAGCGTGGGCCCGTCCGAGTTGCAACTAGGATTTCCAGCAATCTTCTATGTCATGCACAACCTGCTGCGCAGCGTTGCGCCCGGGCATGCCATCGCTGCACTGCCTATGAGTCGAATCTATCTGCATCCGATGGCGGTGGCCGCGTGGGTTGGCATGTATGCGACAGCGCTGAACCTGCTGCCGAGCAGCCAACTCGACGGGGGACACATCGTGTACGCGGTGGCTCCGCGAGCGCATCGCGTTATTTCGTGGATGACGGTGCTGGGCCTGATTTACCTGGGCGGCCGCAAGGTTCATTTTCCGGGCAGCCCTCAGGAACAGGCCCACTTCAATTATGGATGGTGGTTCTGGGCCGGGCTGATCATCGTGATGAACGTGCTCACGTTTCATCAGGAGCAGGCACCTGATTATCCGATGCTACCTCCCAGCCGTTGGGTGTGGGCGATTGTGGCGATAATCATGCTGGGCCTGACTTTCACCATTGTCCCGTTCACAACACCCTAGCGATAATCACCGACGCGAGCGCAGGCGGCTGTGGCTTCTGCCATAGCCGAAGTAGATGGCCATTCCCACGATCAGCCAGATGATCAGACGGAGCCACGTGCTCCAGGGCAGGCTCGCCATCAGGCCGCACGAAATAAGCATCCCTAGAATTGGAGTGAGGGGAAACTTTTTCCAGACGAGCGGCGCTTTGAAGGGGCGCGGCAAATCAGGACGCTTGACGCGCAGCACCCAAACACCCGCGGACACGATCACGAACGCAAGAAGAGTGCCGATCGAGGTGAGCTGGCTGAGGACGCTGATGGGCAGCACACCGGCGATGATCGCCACGAAGAAACCCACGATGATCGAAGAGATCCAGGGAGTGTGGAAGCGGGGATGAACGCGGCCTGCCCACTCGGGAAGAAGGCCGTCGCGGGACATGGAAAAGAACACGCGCGATTGTCCCAGCAACATGACAAGCATGGTGGTGGTGAGTCCAGCGAATGTTCCGAGCATGACGACGATGCTGCCCCAGCGCACGCCGGTCGCTTGAATGCCGACGGCGACGGGAGCAGCAGTGTTGAGTTCCGTGTAGTGCACGACACCGGTGAGGGTTGCGCCGAGCGCGACGTAGAGCACGGTGCAAATGGCGAGCGAGCCAAGGATTCCGATGGGCATGTCACGCTGCGGGTTGCGAGCTTCCTGGGCAGCGGTGGAGACTGCGTCGAAACCGATGTAGGCGAAGAAGATCACGCCGGCGCCGCGGGCAACGCCCGACCACCCGAAGGCGCCGAAGGTCCCCTGGTTGAGCGGAATGAAGGGATGCCAGTTGGCGGAGGCTAGTTGAGGATGGCGCAGCAGAAAGGCGGTCGCAATGGCGATAAAGGTCAGCACCGTGGCGACTTTGATGAAGACGATCATGGAATTAAAATTTGCCGATTCACGCACTCCGATGACCAGGATCGTCGTCATAAGAGCGATGACAAGGTACGCGGGAAGATCGAGGATGCCGTGAGCGGTAGGCAGCTTGGTGGGGTCGACTCCGGCGCTGGCCAGCGTTGAGCCGATCGTTGCCAGACGTGCCCACTGTCCGTTGTAGAAAACCAGCAGCGTTCCGGGAGGAGCCGTGATTTGGGGCGGCAGTTGAATGCCGAAGCTCTGAAACAGGGCGATGAGATTGCCGCTCCATCCGACGGCGACGGAGGCGGCACCGAAAGCATATTCAATGATGAGGTCCCAGCCGATGATCCAGGCGAAAATCTCACCGAGTGTGGCGTAGCCGTAGGTGTAGGCCGAACCGGCGATCGGAATCAGCGAGGCGAATTCTGCATAACAGAGGCCGGCGAAGATGCATCCCGATGCAGCCAAAAGGAAGGACAGGATGATCGCGGGACCGGCGAATGTCGCGGCAACCGTTCCGGTGAGGACAAAAATGCCGGCACCGATGATGGCGCCAATGCCGAGCGTGACCAAATTGACGGGGCCAAGGACGCGGCGCAGGCCGTTTCCACTTTCGTCCTGGGCCTCGGCGAGGAGGAGATCGAGCGGTTTGGTCGCCAGCAGATCAGACAAGAGTTTCTCCCTTGGGGCGGAACGCGGCCCGGATCAGCGCATTGAAGATGGGTGCATCTCAAGCGCGGGGGCATTGTAGCTGGGGCTTGGGGTCGTGGTCATGCGGAAAATAAAGACGCCATACAAGGTTTCGTAGTCGTCACATCAGCCAGAGCGCATCGACATCGACGATCACCTGCGTGCGCGGAATCTTCTGTTGCGCGGCGTAGGCCAGCATGGCGCGCAAGGTCGTGTTCAGCTTTTCGCGGCTGGGCGACTTCAGCACGAAGTGATAGCGGTAGTCGCGCTTCAGGCGCATGATCGGCGCCGCAGCCGGACCGAGCACGCGCACGCCTTCGTGGCGAGTTGCGTCAAACCACTTGCCCAGCATTCCGGACCACTGCAGAGCGTCGTCGAGGTTGTCGCTGCGGACCAGCACGTTGGCCAGCGCGGAGTACGGCGGGTAGTGCATCCAACTGCGGAAGCGGAGTTCTTTTTCGTAGAAGCCGATGAAGTCGTGGCGGGCGGCATACTGCACGGCGTAGTGATCCTGAAAATAAGTCTGCAGAATGACTTTGCCGGGAGTCTGGCCGCGACCGGCGCGTCCGGCGACCTGGGTCAGCAACTGGAAGGTGCGTTCGGCGGCGCGGAAGTCGGGCAGGCCCAGCGCAACGTCGGCGCCGACCACGCCGACCAGCGTTACGCCGTGAATGTCGTGGCCCTTGGCGATCATCTGCGTGCCAACGAGCAGGTCGAGTTCGCCTTCGTTCAGCGCGTTGAGGGTGCGCTCGAAATCTTCGTGGCCGCGCACGGTGTCGCGATCGAGGCGGGCGATGCGCGCCTGCGGAAACATGCCGTGCAGTAACTCTTCCAGCTTTTCTGATCCCGTGCCCAGAAAATAGACATACTCGCTGCCGCAGTGCACGCACGCTTTCGGCACGGGCGCCGTGTAGCCGCAGTAGTGGCAGACCATTTTGTGTTCGCGCTTGTGGTGCGTCAGCGCGATGGCGCAGTTCTTGCATTCGAGCTTCTTGCCGCAAGTGCGGCAGAGGACGACCGGAGAGTATCCACGACGGTTGAGCAGGACCATGACCTGCTCTTTGCGCTCGAGGCGCTCCTTGATTTCGGCGGCCAGTTTGCGCGAGATCACTTGCTCGTGGCCGGTTTCCTGAAATTCCAGGCGCATGTCGATGATTTCGACTTCGGGTAGCGGACGCTGCTCCACGCGATCGGGCAACTCGATGAGCGCGTACTTGTTCTTCTTGGCGTTGAAGTAGGACTCGAGCGACGGCGTGGCCGAGCCGAGCACGACGACTGCATTCGCCATTTTGGCGCGCATGACGGCGACATCGCGGGCGTGGTAGCGCGGCGTTTCTTCCTGCTTGTAGGAGGAGTCGTGCTCTTCGTCGACGATGATCAGCGCAAGATCGGCGACCGGGCGCGAAGACCGCGGAGCGCGTGCCAACGACCATGCGCGCTTCGCCGCGCTTGATGCGGTGCCACTGCTCGGCGCGTTCTTTGTCAGAGAGCGCGGAGTGCAGAATTGCGACTTCGTCGCCGAAGATCTGATGCAGGTCGGCGGCGACGGCGGGCGTCAGACCGATTTCCGGGACCAGCAGGATGGCCGAGCGTCCGGCTTCGAGGACCGCACGCATGCCGGCCAGATAGACGGCGGTCTTGCCGGAACCTGTGACGCCGTGCAGCAACATGCCGGAAAACTTGCGCGCGTCGACGTCTTCGCGCAGACGCGCGAGCGCGGACTGCTGCGCAGCGTTGAAATCGAACGTCGAACGGCGAGGGACGGGGCTTGGTGCGCGAGACGGTGAAATCGGCGGGCTCTTCGATGATCTCGACCAGCCCGCGCTTCACCAGAGTGCCGAGCGTGGTGCGCGGAACTTCGAGCGACTGCAGTGCTTCGACTGGGACTCTGCCGCCCGGAAGCGGCCAGCGTGTCGACGATCTGCGCTGGTTGTCGTTCAGCTTGCCTTCGGCGGATTTCAGGACAGCGATCTTGACGGTGCGCGTGGCGTCTTGCGGCGCGGAAACGTCTTCGCGCACGATCCATTTCTTGCGGACCATGCCAGTCAGAAGGACTTTGCGAGACGCGAGTGGCGGAGCGCGAGAGTCTTCTTCGCGGATCAGATGGCACGCCGTCGACCTCCGATTGCCGCCGAGATAGTCGAGCACGCGAAATTCGGCCGCCTGCTCTTCGGGAGTTCGCGCGAGCGCGCGGACGATCCCGACATGCCCGCGAGATGCAGCGCCATCTGTCCTTCTTCGGTGATGCGATATCCGATCGACGCGCTTGAACTCGGCGCTCAGCGGCAGCATGGTGCGGAAGACTTCGCCGATCGGGAGCGAGATAGTAGTCGGCGATCCAGCGGCCGAGGCGCAGCAGTTGATCGTCGAGAACCGGCGCGGGGTCGAGCACGCTGATGACATTCTTGGTGGTGACCGACGGCTTGCGATCGTGCAGTTCGACGACGATGCCCGTCATGCGCTGCTGGCGGAAGGGCACGAGCACGCGTCCGCCGACGACTGGCGCGGCATTCCGGCGGGATGCGGTAGGTGAAGGCCATGTCCAGCGGCACGGGCACGGCGACGTCGCAGAATTCGGGCATTGGTCTCAGAGGATAGCAGTGGCGCCTGAGGAAAGGTGAACTGCGGGCTTATTCCGCAGCCTTCTTCGGCGGCTTCAGCCCCAGATACTTCATCACCATCTGCAGATCTTTCCAGGCTTCGCCCTTTTGGCGCGGATCGCGGAGAAGAAATGCCGGATGGTAGGTGACGGCGAGCTTCGCTCCCTGCCACGAGGGATCGCTGCTGCGCGCACCGGCCGGCATGAAGTCGTAGAAGCGTCCGCGCAGCTCGGACATGGGAGCGTTGATGGCCAGCAGATTTTTCGCCGCGACCGCGCCCAGGGCCACGATCACCTTCGGCTTGATAGCTGCGATCTGGCGCATCAGAAACGGCGAGCAGGTGTCGCACTCGTCGCGCTCGGGAGTGCGATTACCCGGCGGACGGCACTTCACGACGTTCGCGATATAGACATCTTCGCGACGCAGGCCCATGGCCTTGATCATGTTGTTGAGCAGTTGTCCGGCACGTCCGACGAAGGGCTCGCCTTGGGTGTCTTCGTCGGCGCCGGGGCCTTCGCCGACGAACATCAGATTCGGCGTGCGGATTGCCGACGCCGAAGACGATCTGCTTGCGCCCTTGCTGTGCAG
Organism: uncultured Acidobacteriaceae bacterium; assembly: GCA_963786095.1. Lineage (GTDB taxonomy): Bacteria > Acidobacteriota > Terriglobia > Terriglobales > Acidobacteriaceae > Sulfotelmatobacter. The sequence goes on from CAWAXV010000018.1 coordinate 112,723, forward strand.
CTTGCAGCGAGTGCAGTCGCCGAGGTCTTCGCGGATCAGCTTGAGAGCGGCGACGGGATCAGCGACAGCGTGCTCGGGCTTCGGCGCGTCAGACATCTCGAATGGCTTTTCGTCGGCACGGTCTTGGCGACTGCCGCCGATTTTCTTGGAGACATTTCCTCTCGGTGTTCCGGTTGGGAGTGGAGTGCGATCTGCGATTCGACAGCTGCTAGAACAGCTTCAGTGCTGCGCTTCGGAGCGACTCGCGGCGGTAGAAATCGTAGATGCCGAGTTCGTTGTAGTAGCGGATGCGGTCGGCGAGGGCGCGGCGAAGGTCGGGATCTTCGAGTCGTGGGCACTGTGCGGTGTTCTAGATTATACATTGCGATGATGTGCAGCCGAATGCCGCCACTTCTCGCGCAAGACAGCGGATTCGCGAGTGGCTCCGCAAGTCTGGAAGTGAAGAGTTCGTACGTTAGGCTTTGACGGGCGATTTTCGGTGCTGGCGGAGGCTTTGCGACTTGGTCAAGGACGCGCTGGGCGACTTCCCACTTTCGTGGTTTCGGGAACTTCGACGACTTCGTCGCGGGTGATGATGGTGACTGCGTTGCGGTCGGAGTCGAAGCCGACGCCTTCGCGGGAGACATCGTTGACCACGATGGCGTCGAGATTTTTCGAGACCAGCTTCTGGCGGGCGTTTTCGAGAACATTTTCGGTTTCGGCGGCGAAACCGATGATGATCTGACGCTGCTTCTTGTGCGACAAGCTCTTTCAGGATGTCGGGGGTGGCCTCAAGTTCCAGAGCTCATCGGGCCTTTGCGCTTGATCTTTTGCCCGCGCTGCGACTTTTGGACGATAGTCGGAGACGGCGGCGGTCTTGATGACGATGGTCGCTTGCGGAAGCAGGTTGAGAACGGCATCGCGCATCTGCTTCGGTCGATTCGACACGGGTCACTTCGGCGGCGCCCGGCGGAGTGAGCGATGTGGGACCGCTGACCAGCAGCACGCGTGCGCCGCGGCGCAGACGCGGCTTCGGCAAGCGCGTATCCCATGCGGCCGCTGGAGCGGTTGGTGAGATAGCGCACCGGATCAATCTTTTCGCGCGTCGGGCCGGCAGTGATCAGAACGGTTTCGCCCGCAAGATCCTGCGATGCGCCGAGCGCTTCCAGCACGGCGGCGACGATGGCTTCGTTTTCAGCGAGGCGGCCCGGGCCCGGTCATGCCGCAGGCCAGATAGCCCGCCCCGGGTTCGACGATTTTCACGCCGCGCTTGCGAAGAATTTCCAGATTCGCCTGCGTGGCCGGATGGTTCCACATGTTGACGTTCATGGCCGGAGCAACGACAACCGGCGCAGTGGTCGCGAGATAGAGCGTCGTCAGAAAATCGCTGGCGATTCCCTGCGCGAAGTGAGCGAGAACGTCGGCCGTGGCAGGGACAACGACCAGCGCGTCGATCGATTGCGCGACCGCGATGTGCTCGATGGCGGAATCGATGTTGGGCGTCATGCTCCTCGCCTGGCGAGAACATGCCGGTGATGACTTTTTCTCCGGAGAGAGCGGCGAAGGTGAGGGGCCGAACGAACTCCTGGGCGGCGCGGGTCATGATGACCTGCACGCGGATGCCGCGGTCCTGCAGCAGGCGAACGATTTCAGCCGCTTTGTAGGCTGCGATTCCGCCGGTGACGCCGAGGGCGATCTTCATGGTGATTTTCGATTGTTGAATGTCTGATTGTCGATTCAAAGCCTGGGGTTGGCTGAATCAACAATGCACGAAATCGAGAATTCCATTACTCTTGGCCCAGCGCCTTGTCGAGAGCTCTTCGGCAGCCTGCTCGGCGGCGGTGCGGGTTTCGGGAATCTCCCACTTCACCTTGCCGGCGCGGATTTCGTCCTGCGCGATGCGGCAGGGTTTGCGGGAATTGGTGTCGACCACCGGCGGCGCTCCGGACTGCAGTTGCCGCGCACGCCGGGCCGCCACCAGGATGTACCGGTAGTTGCTGTCAAAGCCTTCGATCAACTTCATTGGGAGCTCTCCCTTGACAACCGATCTTGCAGTGCAGTCAGTGCCGAACGTCGAATTCCTTGCTTTCTGCAGAACCAGACCAGCTTTGCGCGGCCTGTCCGGCGTCTATCTTGATTCCGGCCCAGACGCCCGTTGCGGCGTCTCATCAAATGATACCGCGAAAGCTAGGAGCGTGCCGATGGGGCGGGCGATCACGAAAGGAATCGAGGATGGGTTGAACCCGTTCCCGGACGTTCGCCAGGCGGCAACATTCGGCCAGATCCGACGATGCTTCTGTTCCTGCTCGGTCATAGAGCGCTGCCACCGCCGCAGACGTTCGCCAAAACGATCGCCCGCAAGTTCTCGGACGATTCTTCGAGCTTGTCGTTGATCAGAATATAGTCGTACTTGTCGTAATTCTCAATCTCACGGCTGGCCGTGACCAAGCGGCGCTGGATGACGGGCTCCGAGATCTTCGCCACGGTTACTGCAGGCGCCACTCCAGTGTCTTGCGATCCGGAGGAAGCACGAAGATGCTGACGGCGTCCGGGAAGTTTCTGCTTGATCTGCGCCGCTCCCTGCACGTCGATGTCGAGCAGACAGATCGTGGCCCTTCGTCTTCGGCTTCGCGCAGGAATCGCCGCGCGGTGCCGTAGCAGTTGCCGAGGACGTTGGCGTATTCGAGAAATTCGTCGCTTCGAATCATCCGCTCGAATTCGTCTCGGGTGACGAAGTGATACTGCTTGCCATTCTGCTCGCTGCCACGCGGGTCACGCGTCGTGTAGGAAATGGAAAAGTCGAGGTCGGCAACGAGCTTGAGCAGATTCGTTGACCAGCGTCGACTTCCCCGAGCCCGACGGAGCGGAGATGATGAAGACGAGCGGCTTTAGTGGCGATCATTCCAGGTTCTGCACCTGCTCGCGGGATTTTTCGATTTCCGATTTCATGGCCAGCCCGCTTCGGTGATCTTGAGCGCTTCGCCGGCCAGCCCGGAAGTCTTCGAAAGTAGAGTGTTGGCCTCGCGATTCATTTCCTGCAGCAGGAAATCCAGCTTCTTGCCGATTTCGCCACCCTGATCGAGCAAGCCCGAGGAAATGCTGCACGTGAGTTTCGAGACGCACGATCTCTTCCTGAATGTCGCTGCGATCGACCAGAAGCGCGGCTTCCTGCAGGATGCGTTCGCTGCTCGACGCTGGCACCCAGCAATTCCTGCAGGCGGGACTGCAAGCCGCTCTGCGTAGTTCTGCAGGACGGCGCGGCGATGCTGCTGGACGCTCTTGCCGGCTTCGGCCAAGATGCGCCATGCGCTCGCGCAATTCGCGGACAATGCCGCGGCCTTCTTCTTCGCGCATTTGATTGAAGCGATCGAGCGCTTCGCCGACCCTGGCCATGACGGCGGCCTCAATCTCTCCGTCGGCGCTGTCGTCGGCGGACGTCGAGCGCGCCGGGAATACGAAGCACGGCGTTAAGATCGGGTTCGGCGGCAAGAGAGAATTCGGCGGCGGCAGCGCGGAAAGCGGCTGATGTAGCCGCCGACCAGTTCGCGATTCGAGCGAGAAGGTCTCGCTCGTCGAGCGATCCAGGCTCAGCGTGACTTCGACGTGTCCGCGCGCCATCTTCTCTTTCAGCAGGCGACGGAGTTGCATCTCGAGAGAATCTGTTCCCGAAGGCAGGCGAAAGTGCAGATCGAGAAAACGATGGTTCACCGACTTCAGCGAGAGGGTGAAAGCCGAGCCTGCCGTTGGTGCCCGCACCCGCGGTAGCGGGCTGGGGCATCCGTGGCGCTGGACTTCACCTCGCACCTGGGCAAAACCTGTCATCGAACGTATGGGCATAGTGGGCCGTGTATGCTTCACGATCCTGCTACCGCTTTGGGCGCATCCGCACTCGGCGAATTGCAGTTCGTACAGACGGCGATAGGTTCCGAGCTTCTTCATCAACTCTTCATGCGCACCGATGTCGGCGATGCGTGCCATTCTCGATCACAACGATGCGATCGGCACGGCGCACCGTCGAGAGCCGATGCGCGATGACGAAGACGGTGCGGCCGCTCATCAGATTCTGCAGCGCCGACTGCACCAGCGATTCCGATTCGCTGTCGAGCGCTGAAGTGGCCTCGTCGAGAATCAGGATCGGCGCATTCTTCAGCAGGGCGCGAGCAATGGCGAGACGCTGACGCTCGCCTCCGGAAAGCCGCACGCCGCGCTCGCCGATCACCGTATCGTAACCCGGCAGGAAGCTCCAGAATGAAGTCGTGGGCCAGAGCGGCGCGGGCGGCGGCCTCAACTTCCTTCTGCGACACGTGCGGCTGGCCGTAGGCGATGTTGTTGCGCACGGTGTCGTTGAACAGCACGGTTTCCTGCGTGACGATGCCGACCTGCGCGCGCAGCGACGCGAGCGTCACGTCGCGAACGTCGTGGCCGTCGATCAGCATGCGTCCGCCGGTGACATCGAAGAAGCGCGGGATCAGGTGAACCAGCGTGCTCTTCCCGGCGCCGCTGGAGCCGACAATGGCGAGAACTTCTCCGCGCTTCACTTCGAGATCGATGTCGCGCAGGATCTCGCGGGCCTCGTCGCCGTCCGATTCGATAGGAGAAGCGACACATCGTCGAAGCAGACGCTCTGCGAGAACTGCGGAAGCGGCTTTGCGCCACGGCTTCTCCGGACATCGTCTTCGAGTATCCATGAACTTGAAAATCTCCGAAGATGCGCCGAGCGCCTGCTGGAAGTTGTTATTGAAAAGCGCAAACTTGCGGACCGGATTGTAGAGGCTGAAGACGGCGGCGACGAAGGCGACGAAGTCGCCCAGCGATCGAGCTGGTGGTGCGAATTCGATCGCGGCCCAGAAGCAGCAGCAGAGCGATCGCGATGGCGCCAAAAATATCCATCAAGGGCGAACTGATGGCGGCCGCGGCTACGGAGCGAAGGTTGGCGCGGAACAGGCGCTGGGCGGCTTTGCGGAAGCGGGCGACCTCCCACGACTCCATGCCGAAGGCCTTCACGATGCGGTTGCCGGTGATGGTCTCGTGCAAGGATGTTCTGAATGTCGGCGAGCTTGTCCTGGCCGCTGCGCGTGGTGGAGCGGACACGGCGGCCGATTCGCACGGCCGAGAAAATGATGACCGGAACGAAGAGACAGCAGCACCCAGGCCAGCTTTCGGCCGAGAACGATCACCGACGACCGCGGTGAAAAGAAAAGTGAAGAACTGCTGCAGGAACTTCGGCCAGCACGCTCGACATGGCGAACTGCACGCGCTCGATGTCGTTGATGATGGTGGAGATCAAGTGTGCCGGTCGTGTGCTTCTGAAAAAAGGCCGCCGACCGCCGCAGGACGGAGTTGTAAAGATCGTTGCGCAGATCGGTGATCATGCCGAATCCGGCGTGGTTCACCAGATAGGTTCCAGCGTAGTCGAAAATGCCCTTCAGCACGGTGGAGGCGACCAGCGCGAAGGCAACGATCGTCCACGCATTGTGGAAGTGCGATGGGAACGAAGCGTTGCAGGTAAAGTCGTGTCGAGCTGTTCGGAATTGGTGAAGAGGACTGATATTTTCCGAGCCCGACGCGGGATTCAGCACGCGATCGAGGACGGGCTTCAGCAGAACCAGCCGAAAGGCTTCCAGAAACCCAACGCCAGCCAGCAGAAAGACTCCGGGCAGCAGTTGCACCAGGAACGGAAAGACGTAGCGGACGAGCCGCGTCAGTTGCCGCATGGGGCTCCCGCACGGGCCAGGCCGCAATCGCTTGCTGCCGGTGGAATAAGCATGAAATGCAAGGCACTATTCTACTTGAGCGTGCGCCGGAAAAATGGCGTTTCAGCGTCCTAATCTCCGGTTGGCGGGGAAAGAGTTCATGCGGACGGCCCATTAGTTTTTCTAGTTTTCGCCCGGGGAGTGGTCGTCGGGCTTGAGCAAATCAATTCGGTCTGCCTGCCTGGCGAGCTCGACTTGCAGCGTCTGGAAGCGCCACTTCCCCGCGCTCTTTTTGGCGACCACGTAAACGGTGCCTTTCCCTCTTGGACCTTAGATGGGAATCGAGATGTCGGCGTGCCCCGATGGGCCGGAACGTGTTCACGCTTCCGGAAGCCAACCATCCGGGTTCGATCGGGTCACCGATCGCGCGCAATCACTTGTGGGTTCGCCCGCGACGCGAGTGAGGGCATCGCCATAGACATCCGCTGTGCTGGATCGATGTCTCGACCAGAAGAAGAATGCCGCCAACGAACAAGGCGGCGACGATCAGGAGCACGAAGCAGGGCGAGACAGCGCGGCCATATCCAGTTCCTTGCGAGCCAACTGGTACGAAGGGTCGGAGCACTCGGATTGAGACTTGACGGACTCGCCATATGCCCTCCGAATCACGACTAGGAATCTGCAACTCATCCACAGCCATAAAACGACGCCGTCACTTCGGGCTGTCGCGGTGCACAACTTTGACGCGGTACCCGGCGCGGCGCAGGTGCTTGCCGACGTCTTCGGCGATCATCACGGAGCGATGCTGGCCGCCCGTACAGCCGAATGCGATCGTCAGATAACTCTTGCCCTCGTGAATGTAGTGCGGCAGCAGGTAGACGAGCAGGTCGGAGATACGCGAGATGAATTCCTGCGTCTGCGGGAAACGAGCGAATGTACTTGGCGACGCGGGGATCGCGTCCGGTCAGCGGACGGAACTCGGGCACGAAATGCGGGTTGGGAAGGAAGCGAACGTCGAAGACCAGGTCGGCGTCCTCGGGAACGCCGTGGCGGAAGCCGAAGCTGACGCAGGAGACGAGAATGCCTTTTTCCGGCGACTGCTCCTGGAAACGCTCGTTGATGTGCGCCCGCAGTTCGTGGACGTTGAACTTCGACGTGTCGATCACGAAGTCGGCGAGGCGGCGGATCGCGCCCAGATGACGGCGTTCTGCCTTGAGCGCGGATTTCACCGGAGAATCCGTGCCCAGGGGATGAGGACGCCGGGTCTCGCTGAAGCGGCGCAGCAGAACCGCGTCGGACGCTTCCAGGAAGACGACCTTGGTCGGAATCATGCGGCGGACCGACTTCAGAATGCCCGGCAGTTTTTCCAGCTTGGAACCTTCGCGAACGTCGACGACCAGCGCAGTGCGGCGGATTTCGCGCGACTGCATAGCCAGTTCGGCAAATTGCGGGATCAATTCGACGGGCAGATTGTCGACGCAGTAGTAGCCGAGGTCTTCAAACGCCTTCAGCACCGAGGCCTTCCCCGACCCGCTCATGCCCGTGATGATGACCAGTTCCGGCGGAGTGCTGCGTTGGAAGCACGGGACACTTTTTTACCTGGCGTGACGGCTGTTTCTGTTTCTGGCCAGAGCGGCTTCCGGGACTTCATGAACTGGATAGTAGCATCGAAGCGGCGATCGCCGCTCGAGCCGGATTGCCAACTGAGATACCGGCAGGGCCGGACTTGATGCGTCTGGAGTTAAAAAACTCGAAATCAGATTGTGCCTGCCCAGCGCTGGACAGGTAAGCTATGGCGTCATGAAAAAGTTCGAAGAACTTAACGGAACGCGAAGTGCTGGCCCTGGCCATCGCGCTGGAGGAAGAAGACGAGCGCGTGTACGCCGATTTTGCCGAGGGACTGCGGCAGGATTATCCCGCAACGGCATCGATGTTTGATGGGATGCGCGAAGAAGAGTCGGGACACCGGCGGCGGCTGCTGGAACTCTTCCAGAAGAAGTTCGGCGAGCACATTCCGCTGATCCGGCGCCAGGACGTGCGCGGGTTCGTGGAGCGTCCGGCGCTGTGGCTGGTGCGTCCGCTGCGAATTGAGGCGGTGCGCAAAGAGGCGTCGACGATGGAGGTCGAGACGCGGCGGTTTTATGAGAAGGCGGCGGCGCGCACGCAGGACGCCAGCATCCGGCAGTTGCTCGACGATCTGGCGAACGAAGAGCGCGAGCACGAAGAACGCGCCCAGGAACTCGACAAGCAGAAGCTTCCCGACAATGTGAAGGCCGACGAGGAAGTGGCCCAGCGGCGTTTGTTCGTTCTGCAGATTGTGCAGCCCGGACTGGCGGGGCTGATGGATGGCTCGGTTTCGACCCTGGCGCCGGTCTTCGCTGCCGCTTTCGCCACGCAGAAGAGCTGGGACGCATTTCTGGTCGGATTGGCGGCATCGGCGGGCGCGGGCATCAGCATGGGATTTGCGGAAGCGCTTTCCGACGATGGCAGTCTTACGGGCCGCGGACATCCGTGGGTGCGCGGGTTGATTTGCGGAGCGATGACGGCCGTCGGCGGCATCGGCCACACGCTGCCGTTTCTCTTGCAGCGACTTCAGGATGGCGCTCTGGGCAGCGGGAATTGTGGTGCTGGCGGAACTCGCAGTCATCACGTGGGTCCGCAAGCGCTACATGGATACGCCCTGGGTCTCGGCCGCCCTGCAGGTAGGCTTAGGCGGCGTGCTGGTTTTCATCACCGGCATGCTGATCGGAAAATACGGCGGGTAACTCGACCATAGGTTCCTCGAGAGACTCAGCAATCTAGACTGAGCCAACCTAAGGCCTCTACGGCTGCGTGTCCAGCGGGTGCGTGCTCTTTTCGTAGAACTCTTTCTGCAAGTTTGAGGCTGACGTCGTCGGCTTTCACGGCGCTGGATCGCCTTCACTACCGAATCAATCCACCACTTCATTTGATATTCGCCGAGCTCTTTGGTGGCGACTGATCCATCGCCGGAGTAGTGATTGGGAAAACGCGTGTACCACCAGATTCCGGTGTAGACATCGTCGGGAAGCTTCTGGCGGGCCTGATCGGCGCCGGATTCGCTGGTGGCGCGATCGAGATGCACCGTGTCGGGCCGCGAGATCATCATCTTCGACGTCTCGCTCTCGCCGGCGTGCATGTCGATCTTGGTCTTCTTCGGCGGACCGCCGTGATCTGGAGTGCGTTCGTCGAAAACGTAGACGACGTAGTCGTGCGGCTTGTCGAGTTGCGTCTGCGCGAAATATGGCAGCAGGCTGTCGTTTCCGCCGTGGCCGTTGACGATCAGGACTTTCTTGCAGCCGTTGCGGGCCATCTCGTCGGTGGTTTCCTGCAGCAGGGCGAGTTGCAGGCTGCGGCTGTAGGCCATGGTGCCGGGCTCGTGCTTCGCTTCGGCGATCTGGCCGAAATAGTATTCGGGAAAGACGACTGCATATTCCTGCTCGGCCGCATGCAGCGCGGCGTAGCGGACGTCGAGAAGATCTGTGCCGAGCGGCAGGTGCGGTCCGTGTTTCTCAAGAATGCCGAAGGGGAGCAGGCATGTCCCTTGCGAGCGGCGGATACCTTCGCGAAAGTCGGAGGCGGTGAGTTCCTCCCAGTGGACGGAGAGTTTGGCCGCTGGAGTCGAGCTTGCGCGCGTGCGTGTGGACTTGTGACGAGAGACAGAGGCAGGACAACGAATAATGCCAGGGATGCGACGCGGGAAGAGTGCTTGCTGCGGATCTTCATTGGGGGAAATTCCTCTCGGTGGCGAATTTTAGCACGTGAACCCTAGTATTAAAACGATTCTGTAGGACTCTTCCTAGGATTCTTCCAGGGCTTGGTAGACTACGTTGGAGTTTCTACGAGGTGACGTTGAACATTGCGGACAGGATGTGTGGCTTCGCGGGGCGACGATCTTGAGATGGGCAATCGTTTTGACCTTAATTGCCTGGCTCGCAAGTCTGGCCGCACCGGCGCAAACGCAGGCACAGGAACTTGCGAGCGTGACTAGTCCTGATCGTGTGTTTCAGGTGCGGTATCCGAAATCTTTGTTGGTGTGCGCACACCGGGATGGAGAAAATCCGGATGTGTGGTCACCGGAAGCGTGCGCTGCCGACGTTCCGGTATGCGACAACAGCGGACATGCGGGGAATGTGATCCTGTGTCTCGCCTACCCGACCGACGCGTTTCACGGCTCGGAGCTGCAGGCCGCGGCTTTTTCCGTGAGCAGCATCGACAACTACGCCGGCGCGAAGGAATGCTTACGTAAGTGGCCGCGCAGTAATACCTCCGACATTCACAGCGAAGAGATCGGGGGCTTGGACTTTCAAGCTGCCAGAGCCTCGGAGACGGGAAACAGTCATGTTGGCGCGCAGCGCATTTACCGGATATTTCACAAAGGGGCGTGTTACGAAGTGGATGTGAATCTGACGATCGCGCTCGACAGCGCGTTCGCCGCAGAGGATAAACCAAGAAAACTGAGTCCGGCGGAGCGGCAGACGATCGAAGGAACATTGATGAAGGCAGTGTCTGGATTTCGATTTCTGAAGTGAATGGAGGTGAGCTTGAAGCGATTCATTTCAGCTGCGGCCCTGGCGGTCGCTCTCCTGGTGATGACTGAATCTGTCTGGGCGCAGGAGTTGGTGCAGGCGCCGCGCACGGATGGGGCCAGACTCCGCTTCGCGTTTACGCGCCGAACGCTGGGGGGTGCGCGCCGCTCGCGTTGATTTCTCCCGGCGCGGGAGGAAGTGAGGATGGATATAAGTATCTGGCCGAGGCACTGCGCGACGCAGGTTGGCGAGCCGTGGTGATGGGGCACAAGGAGAGCGGAGAGGCGGCATTGCGGTCCGATATGAAAGATTCTGGTGGGATCAAGAAGGGAGTGCGCGAACTGGTGAACGATCCCGCTGCCTACAGCGCCCGTCTGATGGACATCAAAGCGGCCTTGGACTGGGCTTCCCCGATCTGCAAGCCTTCGTTTCGCGTGCTCATCGGGCATTCGATGGGAGCACGCACGGTGATGGTCGAGGCTGGCGCAAAAAACAAACTTGGGTTAGTGGGCCTCCATCGTTTCCACGCTTATGTTGCCATGTCGCCCGACGGCCCCGACACGATGTTTCCCGAACACGCATGGGCCGGAATCGCGACGCCAATGTTGATTCTCACCGGCACGCGCGACAAGTCGATGGAGACCGGCAGTTATGAATCACGAACGATTCCGTACGACGACATGCCGGCGGGATGCAAATGGCTGGGCGTGATTGCCGAAGCATCGCACATGAATTTCGCGGGAGTAGGCTTCGCGGGATCGACGGAGAAATTGGTATTGCTCGAGACAAAGGCGTTCTGGACGGAGTGCGCGGCGGGAAATGTGGGGCTCCGGTGACGGCGGAGGGGATTGCGGTGAAGAGCAAGTAGAAGAATCTGATTGTCGGCGTGAGCCGCACCTCAAAGCAAAAGCCCCACTTCTCGCAAAGTGCGCGAGAAATGGGGCACCCGCGAATCCGGAATGCTACGGCCCGATGAACATGGGCCGCTGGACAGCCGAGCGCGACTGTCCCTACATCTTTCTTCTTTTCTTACGGGACTTCGATCAACTCCATCTTGCCGTCGCTACGGCGGCGGTGCAGGACCATCAGCTTGCCTTTGGGATCGCGGAAGACGAAGACGTCGCGGTCTTTGAAGTGGGCTTCTTTGATGGCTTCTTCGAGCGTCATGGGGCGCATGGCGACAGCCTCGTCGGAGCGGACGAGGTGAACTTCGGTCGTCTTGGCGACGGCCGGATACTTGTGCACCAGGACCGGGACCGCTGTCTTTTCCGACAGACCGACGACCGTGGTGCAACTCTTCCTGCGGCGACGTGCTGTGGCCGTTCCACTTCTTGACTTCTTCACTCTTGCGGGCGGAGCGCTTCTTCGACAGCCAGCGGGTCTTGTATTTGATCGCCTGTTTCTCCAGATGGTCGAGCGCTTCGTTGACGGCGATGGTCATGTCCTTGGCCTGGGCCAGGCCGACCAGCGGGCCGTTGCGCGGGCTGATGGTGATTTCGGCTTTGTGGCGGTGTTTCTCGACGGCGAGGATCACCTTGGTTTCAAATTTGTCGCCTAGAATTTTGCGGATTTTTGTGAGGCCGGTTTCAACTTCTTTGCGGATGGCGGTGGTGACTTCGTACTGTCTTCCGGTGTATTCCACGTTCATGAGCGCCCCTCCTAAGAATTCTTGCTATGAGTTAAATTGGGCACTGCATTGTTGAAACTATTGTGTAGTTAGGTAATTTCGTAATTTGGCAATTTGAAATCGGACATCGGGCCGTATTTCAATTACCCAATTACCCAATTACACAATTCCCAAATCTATTTTTTGACCCGGCGCTGGTGCGTGCTCGGGATGCGCATGTCTTCGCGGTATTTGGCCACCGTGCGGCGGGTCACCTGAATGCCCTGCGACTGCAGGATGCGGGTGATCTGCTCGTCGGTCAGCGGACGGCTGGGATCTTCTTCCTCGATGAGCTTCTTGACGCGGCGCTTCAGGATCAGCAGCGATGTGTTGCCGCCCTCGGGGCCCTGCACGCTTTCGCTGAAGAAGTAGCGCAGCTCGAATACGCCTTGTGGTGTGTGGGCGTATTTGCTGGCCACGGCACGGCTTACCGTCGAAGGATGCACGCCGATTTCTTCGGCCACCTCCTTGATCATCATGGGTTTGAGTTGATCGATGCCTTTTTCCAGGAAATCCTGCTGGCGGGCGACGATGGAGTAGCAGACCTTCGTGATGGTCTGCTTGCGCTGCTCGATGTTCTTGATGAGCTGGATCGCGCTCTTGTAGCGCTCTTTGACGTAGTCGCGCGTGTTCTTGTCGTTAGTGCCGTCGCGAGTCACGAGCTTCTTGTAGGCGGGATTCAGACGAAGCTGCGGCAGGTCTTCGTCGTTCATGATGACCAGCCACTCGTCGCCGTGCTTGACGAAAGCAACATCGGGCTCGATCAGCCGGGGCTGCGTCTTGTTGTAGCGCAGGCCGGGCCGCGGATCGAGCGTGCGAATGTATTCGAGCGCCGCCTGCACGGCCTCGATGGGACGGCCGATCGCCTTGGCAATTTCCTTGTGCTGCTTGTTCTGCAGCCCGCGCAGATGCTGGTCGACGACGGCCATCGCATCCTGCAGAACCTGCGCCGTGCCGTTGCCGTTTTTGTGCAGCGGCAAGTTGCGCCTGATGATAACGCAACTGGTACAGCAGGCATTCGCGAAGATCGCGGCAGCCGACACCCGGAGGATCCAGCTGCCGGACCACTTCGAGGGCTTCCTGCAGGTCGGCGGCGGTGAAGTTCGGCTTGTAGATCGGTACGGTTGCTGGCCGGAGCAGGGCTCGGGTGCGGGCGCGACGGCTGCAGCGGAATCTCCGGAGCGCGAGGAGAAGGAGGCTTCCGCGCGCGGTTCGAGCAGCGGGAGCAGGTTCTCGGTTGACGGAGTCAGGCGCGTCGCGGCTAGGTCCGACGCTGAGTGTCAGGTGAATCCGTCGGTGCCTTCGGCGGTCGAGAGTTCCTCAGCGCCGATTCAGCCGCAAGTTCGGCCAGGCCCAGAGCTTGCGCTTCGCTGACGATGTTCTTGGCAGTGTCGGCATCGGCTTCGGGCGGAGCAGGCGGAGCGATGCCCAGCAATTCGTCATCGCTGGCGATCAGGTAGCCGTCTTCATTCAGGTTGCCGATGATGAGGTCGGCCGCCTCGCGCACTTCGCGGCGCAGGCTGAGCGCTCCCAGCTGCCACGTCAGGTGATCGGTCAGGTTCGTCGGCTTGGAGAGGAAATTCTCGAACGACGGACGCTCGATCTCTTCCATCTCGCTGTGAGTGCGATAGCCGGGATCGAGGTAGTCCTGAAAGAATGAGCCAAAATCGATTTCTTCGAAAGGATCTTTTTTCTCGACCGCGGTGATGGGATTTTCTTCGTTGCTCGCGGTGGCGGCGCGCTCGCGGTCTTCTTCCTTCTTGCCGACTTCGTCGAGCAGCGGAACCGAGTCTTCGAGTTCCTCGAGGACAGGGTTCTCCACCATCTCGGTGTTGATCATGTCCTTGAGCTCAAGCTTGTTGAGCGCGAGGACGGAGACCATCTGCACAAGACCCGGCGTGAGGATCTGCCGCTGCGAGAGCTTGACGCTCAGTTTGTGCTGTAACAAAACCATAGTAATTCTACAGTCTGGTCTAGTCGATTAGTCGATTAGTGTTCCAGGTGCGTCAGACGAGTTTTCTGCGTCATCTGAAACTCGAATCACTTGACCAACTGTTGAAACCGTTCGTCACACCAGACGAAAAGCTCTCTCCCAGATACACCCTTCTCACTTCCGGATCGCTTGCCAACTGCTCCGGCGTGTCCGTGACGGAAGATGCGGCCGTCATCGATGATGTAGGCCCGGTCGGTCACCGAAAGCGTTTCGCGCACGTTGTGATCGGTGATCAGCACTCCGATGCCGCTCGCCCGCAGATTGCTGATGATCTTCTGCAGATCGAGTACGGCAATCGGGTCAATCCCCGAAAACGGTTCGTCCAGCAAGATGAACGTGGGGTTGATGCACAGGCAGCGGGCAATCTCGACGCGCCGGCGCTCTCCACCGGACAGGGCATATCCGCGATTCTGGCGGATGTGCTCCAGTCCCAGCTCATCAATCAACTTTTCCATCTTCTCGCGGCGCTCGTGCCAGGACATCGGCTGAGCCTCCAGCACCGCGAGGATGTTTTCTTCAACCGTGAGTTTGCGAAATACCGAAGCTTCTTGCGGGAGATAGCTGATGCCATACTGACGCGCCCGCAGATACATGGGAACGTCGGTGATGTCCTGACCGTCATACAGCACGCGGCCAGTGTCGGGAGGGATCAGGCCAACGATCGCGTAAAACGTGGTGGTCTTGCCAGCGCCGTTAGGTCCAAGTAATCCAACAACTTCGCCCTGTTCGACGCGCAGGCTGACACCATTTACAACGCGGCGGCCACGATAGGATTTGCCGATTTCTTCGGTGGCCAGGGTACGCATTTAATCGTGCCACTCGCGTTTGCGTTACCACAGGAGTACTTGCTTCGCCTTCTACGAGCACCCTATCATCGCGTCTAAAGAAAGTCAACGAAACCCCGGTAATCTTGCCTTGTTCGGCATCAAAAATGCTAGGCGGTCCGCCGGTCAGGACGAACTTGTCGTCGGCCGCGGTATAGACCAGCTTTTGTCCGTCGGCGCGACGGTTCGGCTGCTGAATCACCACATCGCCTTGAGCGACCATGCGGTCGAGTTGTCCTGGGCCGGCAAAGCGACTGATTGCGTTGACGTTTGACTGCGGGGCAGCAGGTAAGCATCGAGCGTCTTCGCGGATGCGGTGAAGTCGGTTCCTTTGGCGACGACCCCGCCGTCGTAGTGCACTCGGCGCTCGGAGTCGGCGTAGGTCAGTTGTGCCGCGGTGATCGAGATGTGGCTCGAACGGTTGTTGGACGCCTTTCCTCGCCCGCTTTCCTTCCGGTTCGACTCTTTGCCAGGTCTTGTCCGCGCCGGCCTGGCCTTTCTCGACGTTTCCTTCTGCACCAGGATGGTCTGCACCGGTTGCGCCGGTGTGCCCTGCGCGGTCACAGAGCGGTGATCGCGGTCGAACTGGATCGACGGCGCCTCGATGACGTTCGCGTCCTGCCAGAGCCTGGCATTGCCGGTGTAGAGCGCGACTGCCGGGGCTGTTGTGGGCCGTCATACTGTGGGCGGTCACATGAATGGGCGACGACGACGCCAGCAGAGCGCCGTTCGGCTGTTCCTTCAAGTTCGCTGTAGGTGCTCTTTACGTCGCCTTCGGCGAAGGCGTCACCGGTCGCGCGGTTAATGCGAATGGCATTGGCCGTGGTCGCCATTCCGCCACTCGCTACCCGGGGACTTCCAGTGAGGACGTAGCATCTGGTCGGCCGGAGTGTAGCGCGCCGTGGTCGCCCAGGCCTGCATGCTGTTTGTCGGGCGCCCTGCTCGTCGGTATAGGCGACATTTCCCTGCTGCGTGACGGATTCGATGCCGCCTTGCGGCAGAAAAGCGGCGTCGACGGAATCGCTGGTGCTCACGCGGTCCGGCTGTCCGGCAGTCGAATTGACGATGCGCGCATCGGGCGCACCGTGAATCTTGTGAGATGGTTTCGCCCCTCTTTGCGGGAGCGAAATCCGCGTCGAACTTGCCGCGGTGACGACCGTTCGCTGTTCGGGGGAGTGGGGAGCGGTCGGTCCCTGCGCGCTGGAGACGATCGTGATCTGCGCTGCGCCCGACGTCACGGCGCGCTGCAGAATGCGTCCATTCGCAACGGCGAAGTCGATGGCGGTCGCCGTCAGGTCGAAGTCTTGGGGCTCGCGATGTCGTGTCTTTGTTGCGCTGAACTCGCAGTCTTCTGGACAAAGATGGACGCCGTCGAGAGCGTGAACTTTCTGGAGCTGTTCTGGCCGACAAAGTCGAGGATCACGCGTCCGGCATTGCCCTGCATCGACTGAGCTCCGGTCTGCTCGACGTGAACGTTGCCGGTCAGGGTCAGCGGTGCGCAGCAGGTCTGCTCCCGTTGAGCAGGAACTCCGCCTGGTCGGCATGGCCGTGAATTTCGGATGCGTGGTCCTCCGTTGCAGGATCTGCGACTTGCGGATGACCGCGACGAGAGCTTGTTTGCTGGCGCTTGCGATCTTGCGTTTCGCTGGTGACATTTCCGGTGGCTACAGCGCTGTCCACGTGATTGTCAGGGTCCAGATAAAAGACTGCCTGGTCCGCCTGCAACGTTCCGCCTTCACGATCGAGATGAGGATGGTCGAGAACAATCTGGCGAGGATCGTTGGTAATGACGCCGTGTTCGGCTTCGATGACCGCGGCGTGCGGTGCCGCTCAGCACGACATGAATCTGCGACGATAAGGTCAGCGTGTTGCTCTTGCCGGCGTACTTCACTCCGACGGCCGATCCTGACGCTTGCGGAGTGCGGAATTCAACCTGCGCATCGGTGGACGCGTTTCCGGTATTCCTGGTTGAAGACCAGATCGCGAGTCTTCAGGTGGATCGGATTCTTCAGTTCTTTCGGAGTCGACTGATCGGGACTGGCCAGGCCTGCCGGATTCGCCACGAGATCGATCTGCACGTCGCCCTTAGCGGTGACGTCACCGGTCTTCTGGTCGTAGGCGAAATCGTCGCCGTAAATCTGGTCGAAGCGCGAGGAGTCGCGGCCGTAGAGCACGATGTTGACGTTGTGCAATTCGGCGTGGCCGTTGAGCTTGAACTCCTTCAGGTCGCTGGCCTCAACGGTGAAGAGCGTGCGTTTGCCGTCAGACTTGGAAAACTGGAAGCCCGTGGCCGTCTGCTTGATGTCGTAGCCGATTTTGCTGGGATCGACTTGAGGACGTTACGGCTCGATAACGCGCGTAGAAATACATGCCCACGACCACGAGCGTGAGCAGGATGGCGGTCGCGGCCAGCATGCGTCGCAGACGATAGACCTTCAGCGGCATCTGGGTTCAGTGTAATGCAAAAACCAGTTCTCGGTTCTCAGTTCTCAGTTTTTGAGACTTCGACCTCGACTACACTTTGGATGCAGATGAACCTGATTTCACAGCGCCCCTGCTCGATTTCCGCAACCTGCGCGTGATGCGGGGACAGAAGGTCGCGCTCGACGACTTCAGCCTGCGGTTGGCGCCGACGAGCACGTCGCCATTCTCGGACCGAACGGCTGCGGCAAGTCGACACTGATCAAGACGATCACGCGCGAGTGCTATCCGGTGGCGCGGGACGACTCGTCGATGGCAATTCTCGGGGAGGACTCGTGGGACGTCTTTGACCTGCGCTCGCTTCTTGGCATCGTGTCGAACGATCTGATGCTGTCCTGCACCGGTGATGCTAGCGGACGGGATGTTGTGTTGTCTGGATTTTTCAGCAGCACCGCGATCTATCCGAATCACAATGTGGATCCCGGCATCGGGAGATGGCCGACGCGGCGCTGGCCGAGTTGAAGATCTCGCATCTCGCCGAGCGTCCGGTTTGCGAGATGTCGTCGGGCGAGGCGAGGCGCGTGCTGATCGCACGGGCGCTGGTGCACAGGCCGCGTGCGCTTCTGTTTGACGAACCATGCAATTCGCTCGATCTCGCGGCCCAGCAGAGTGTGCGGCAGACCATGCGCGCTCTCGCGAACTCGGGACGGCGATCCTTCTGGTGACCCACGAACTAGCCGACATCGTCCCCGAGATTCAGCGCGTGGTGCTTATGAACCGCGGTCGGGTCGTCGCCGATGGTCCGAAGGAAGAAATCCTGCAGGTGGAACGTCTGGCGGAGTTGTTCGGCGTCAACGTGGAGATGGCGCGGCGGGATGGGCACTACCATCTTTGGTGACCATCTTTGGTGACGAGGCCATTTCGTTCCGGGCTTCGCGTGATCAGAATTAATTCCCCACCGGATGAGCCAGTCCGTCGTCTTTTTTCGCATGTGGAAGTAGAGCGTGAATTTGGCACGGCCTGATCCAGGTTCGATCGGGGAGACGGCCCCCCCGGGGCGTCGAGTTCACTGTCTACGCGACTGCGGTCTCACACGACTCGCAGCGCGCACAGAGATCAGGAGAAACTATGACTCGCACAACCGGAAAGTGGTTCGTTGCACTCACCGTCGTCACACTCACCCTGCTGATGTCGAATACTGTGTTCGCGCAGGCAAGCCTGTCGATTGCAGAAAGCGTCTCGCCGACTTCAGAAACCGATTCCAACGGACGGATTACCTACACCGCCGTCGTTTCCAATTCAGGAGCGGGCAGCGCCAACAACGTGGTTTTGACCTTCACCCTGCCCTACATCGACCTGCCAATTTCGTCTACGCCAAGCTCGTGCGTGTTCACCTACAACGGGCCGCTCTTCGCGACTTGTCCGTTGGGGAACATTGCTTCCGGGGGGACTGCCACAGCGGTTGCAGTAGTGTATCCCACGAACGTGGGTAATTTGTTCGTCAATGCCGATGCGGTCGACAGCGCGAACGACACTGCGACGGCCCAGGTCGGCAGCACGTTAACGGGTGTGGGCATTGCCGATGTTCTGATCGATCTGCAGGCAACGCCGAATCCGGCTGCGGTGGGCTCGCAGCTTACCTATAACCTGACCGCATATAACATCGGGGACGATGACGCACAGAATGTCACGGTGAGCCTGTTGCTTCCGCCCAGCGCGACGTTTGTATCGGCTCCGGCGGGATGCACTCGCTCGGCATCGACCATTAACTGCAACGTCGGACACATGGCTGTTACCGCCAGCAAGACATTCAGCATTGTTGTGCTGCCGACTAAGTCGGGCTGGACGTTCGCAACGGGATTGCTTCGCGGAGAAACGGTTGCCGATCCCAGCACGCTTAACAACAGTTCCGCTTCGCGAATCTGGGTGAACTGAATTCTGGGAACCTAGCAATGGTTCTTAATATGGCGGCCTCAAGCTTCACGAAGCGCCGACCTTGAAGTCGCGCAGAGAAAGCTCGAGGCCGCCGTATTCGGGATGATCGTTGTGTCCGATGGTGAAGGCGATATCGATGGAATCGCCCGCCAGCAGCGGGGTTCGCTGGAGGCGCTCGGCCATGTGCCAGCCGAGAGCGTCGAAGGTGATTTTTAAACCAGTTCTCAGTTCCCGGTTCTCAGTTCTCAGTTGATGGACTTCGGCCACGGCCGCCGCTTTTTCACTCCGCCGGATCGTTGAGCCATCGGGATGGCAACTCGGAGTTGCCAGAATTGCTTCGGTGGAGAGTTCCTGTGGTTCCACAGAAGACGGGACCGGCACATCGGTGGCCCTCAGTTTCAGCTTGATGTGCTTGTCTTTCAGAATTCGCGGCGGCGCGGTCAGGCGAACGCGCGCGAGCCGAGAAGATTGGCTCGGGATTTCCCACTCCGTAGGGCTCGAGCATCCGAAGAGCCTGAAATAATTCCGGAGTAACCTCGTCCAGATCCAGTTCCGCATCCAGATCGAGAATCGGATCAAAGTCTGCCAGCGTAAGGCGGGTGCGGGCGAAGGCGTCGAGCCGTGAGCGAAGTTCGGCGACATTCGCCGCGGGCATGGCGAATCCACAGGCGTGCGAGTGTCCGCCGTAGCGCGTGAATAAAGTGCTGCACGATTCGATCGCCTCCAGCAGGTGAAAGGCGCGAATCGAGCGCCCCGAGCCGAAGGCCTCATCTCCATCACGCGAAATCACGAGCGTCGGGACGGTTGTATTTTTCGACGACTCGGCGTCGCAGTGATGCCGATGACGCCGCGATGCCAGCCCTCGCCGTCGACGACAATGCAGTAGGCATCGCGCAGAGTGGGGTCGCCGGTAAAACGCTCGTCCACGGCGCGCAGGATTCGCCGCTCTTCTTCCTGGCGATCGGTGTTGAGCTGGTCGAGTTTCGCCGCCAGTTCGCGGGCGCGGACCGGATCTTTCACGCTGAAGAGTTCGATCACGTCGCGAGCAACATCCATGCGCCCGGCGGCGTTGATGCGGGGAGCGATGCGGAAGCCGACTTCGCCTGACGTCGGCGGGCGCTTCGCGGAAATCTGTGCCACTTCAAGCAGTGCCTTCAGGCCGGGATTCACGGCCTTGCGCAGCGCATCGAGGCCCAGCGAGGCGAATACGCGATTTTCTCCGGTCAGCGGCACAGCATCGGCAATGGTCGCGATCGCGACGACCTTCATGAACGACAGCAGCAGTTTGTCTCTGATCGCTGGCGTCGAGGCGGCGCTGCATAAGTCCCTGCGCGAGTTTGAAAGCCACCCCAGCGCCGCAAAGCTGCTTGTAGGGATACTCGCAGCCGCTCTGATTCGGGATTCACCACCGCGAACGCCTTCGGAACGCCATCGGGCCCGGGCAGGTGATGGTCGGTGACGATGAGGTCCACGCCCAGGCGCTGCGCGGTCTCGGCGGGTGCGAAGGCGCGGATGCCCATGTCGACGCTGACAATCAGACGAATTCCGGCTGCGGCGGCGCGCTCGATCACATCGTCGCGCATGTCGTAGCCTTCGCGAATGCGGTGCGGTACGTGGAAATCGGCTGCGCCTCCGCACAGTTCGATGGCAGTCTTCAAAATAATGACGGCCATCGTGCCGTCGACGTCGTAGTCGCCGTAAATCAGGATGGGTTCTTTGCGTTCGATGGCAGCATCAATGCGGTCGACGGCGGCACGCAGTCCGGCCATCTGCTCGGGTGCGTGGAGATGCGCGAGTGATGGCGAGAGAAAACTCCGGGCCGATATCGGATCGGTGATGCCGCGGCGGACGAGCAGCGGCGCCAGAATGTGCGCCGTACGGCCGTTGCCGACGCCACGAAGGTCGGTATTGGCGCCCACCAGAGCGGAGATCAGGAACGCGACCGCAGCCTGATCGGTCTGCTTTGGAATCCACTGCATGTGATGGAGCAGTTTACTCCTGAGTATCGTTCCCGGGCCGCTCGGCTTCGCCTTCGCGGGACGGGAGAGGCACCCGCCGCCCATGGCCTGCGTTAGTTTTCTTCGTCCTGATCGGGCTCGTCCATGGTGAGGCCGCCGAATTCGTCGGAAACTTCGAGCAGGCGCTGGTAGCGCTCGTACCACTCGGTGCTGACCTCGCAGAGGAACATCGATCCCTGATAGGCCCAGCCCAGTTGCAGGAAGCCCACCTTGCCGACGTGGGCGCGCAGCCAGCGCGCGTCTTCGACATCGTCGCCGTCGGTGAACTCGGAGTTCGTCAGCCGCTGCACCATTTCGTCCAGTTCGGTGCGTTCGAGGGTCCAGGAGTGCATGGTCAAGAAACGGAGCGCCGGCCGTCTTGGCCAGCTCAACAAAATCCTTCCAGCCGTCGGGATTTCCGCCCATCTCCCACATGACGCACTGCACTTCTTCAAAGTCGACATAGCCATGGAAGCGGCGCATGCCGTGGCCTTCGATGAAGGCAATCATGTCGTCTTTTACGGTGGAGAGATCGTCTGGAATGGGAGACATAGTTCGGAAGACTCGTAGCAGCAATTGTATGCTGTTCGCCAATTCGTTACCAGCGCGGGACCGGCACGAGGCGGGCGCGAGAAGATCAGTGCGGCGCAGCGGCGGCGGGAGCGGGGCCGGTGTTGGTGCCGTCATCAGGGCCGCGAACATGCGGTAGAACTTCTCGATATCGAGGTCCATCTGGATTTCCACCGGCTGCGACGCCGGGACGCAGACTTATCTTTCGTCGGCCAGGTCAGCGTGTTGCCGTAACCCGCGCCGTGGTCGAGATCCACACCCATGTAGCGCGTGTCGCTTTTCGTGATGATCGTGGGATCGATCCAGGCCGCCGCAGCCAGTTCGTCCCACATGATGTCGGCACCGGGCGTCAGCATGGCAAAGCGCGCGATGTAGCGCGCCAGCGGCGTGCCGCTGGCCTCGATCTGCTTCACCATGGCAGCCGTCATGTGAGTCTTTACGGAAATATCGGTAGGCGTGCAGACAATTTTCTTCCACGGCGCGCGCAGCACAATTTCTGCCGCCTCCGGATCGAACCAGAAATTAAATTCGTGCCGCGGATTGTTCAGGAATTCCGGATTGTCAGTCTCGCGGACTCAGGCTGCCGCCCATGAAGACCAGTTCCTGCGCCAGTTCCGGAAACTGCGGGTCGAGCGAAATGGCCAGGGCGAGGTTCGTCATGGGCCCGCCTTCGTAAATGGTCACCTCGTGCGGATACTTGTGCACCATGCGAATCAGAAAATGGGCCGCATCTTCTTCCGAAGGCTTCGTGGTCGGCTGACCTTCGGGCAGCGGCGGAATCACCGACGCTTCATGCCACCAGCGGTCATCCCATGCGCCCGCATAGGCCACCTTTCCGAAGCGCTGCTGCCACAATCGCGATTCTTCGCGCGTGCGCACCAGCGGAAACTCCGCGCCGGCGAAAACTGGAATGTCCGTGCGCCCCATGATCTCGAGCAGGCGCAGTGTGTGCGCCACTTCTTCATCGCGCCACTGATCCCCGCTGACTACCGTGATACCAAGCACTTCGACTTGCGGAGACTGGATCAGCAGCAGCAAGCGTCTG
The DNA here is from genome assembly GCA_963786095.1 of uncultured Acidobacteriaceae bacterium. Classification (GTDB taxonomy): domain Bacteria; phylum Acidobacteriota; class Terriglobia; order Terriglobales; family Acidobacteriaceae; genus Sulfotelmatobacter. The sequence goes on from CAWAXV010000018.1 coordinate 135,393, forward strand.
CATGTTGCTGCCGCCGGGGCCGGAGCATCTTCGTTGATGATGATTTTGCGGCGCGCCTCCGCGGTGCTGAGCGTGGTTGCGAGCAAAACAGCTGTGAGAACCAGAAATTTGGCTTTGAGCATGAGGTGCGCTTTACTTTTTGCCCGGAGGACGGGTCATCAGGTCCACGTAGATCTTGTAGAACTTCTCGGCGTCAATGTCGAATTGCACGTTCGCTAGACGTTCGTAGGGCGGGACCTTGGCTGACGCGTCCCAGAAGAGCGTCTTGCCGTAACTCGCTCCATGATCGATGTCGATATCCATGTAAAGCTGCTTCTGTCCGACAATAATCGACGGATCAATCAGCGCCACGCCCGCAATTTCGTCCCACATGTAGCCGGGCAGCGAATATTTGTCCATATACTGCGTGATCGGCGTGTTGGCTTTCCCGATCGCAGCCTTCATCTCGGTGGTGTAGCGTGTCTTGACCGAGATATCAATCGGCGTGATGGTCATCTTCTTCCACGGAGCCCGCAGAACAATCCGCGCCGCCTCGGGATCGAACCACCAGTTAAACTCGCGGCGGGCATCGATCGCGCCTTTATCGATCGCACCTTTGTCGGCGTAGAGGCCACCGCCCATTAGCACGAACTCTTTCGCAAGGGTCGCCACAGACGGATCAAGCTTTAGTGCCAACGCATAGTTGGTCAGCGGACCGCCCGCCCAGAGCACCACTTCGCCGGGATACTTGTGGACCATCTGAATGATGAATTCCACCGCGTTCCCGGGCTGTGCCTGAATACGCGGCTCGCCCTCGGGCATTGGTGGGACGACATCGGGCGCGTGGTACGGCATCTCGTAAACGATGGAGCGATTGGGCTCAAAGCGATCGGTCCAAGCGCCTTTGTACTCGAACTTGCCATACATCGCTTCCCAACGCTCAGACTCTTCCTTCGAATTGATCAGGGGAAACTCCGCACCCTGGTACACGGGAACATCGGTGTGGCCGGAAATCTCAAGCATGCGCAACACATGCTGCGTCTCTTCCTTGACCCACTGATCACCGCTGACGGTGGTGATGCCGAGAACGTCAAACTTCTCCGACTGCAGGAAAACGAGAATCGCCTGCTGGTCGCTGGTCCCCGGGCCGCGTGCGTCCTGGTCGACGATGACTTTGATTTTCTGAGCGGAGGCAATCGATGCAACGACCGTAATCAGAAAAGCTGCCCACAAAACCCTCCGCATTCGCTGCATGGTTTCCTCAGTAAGTGTCTTGCTGCAAAGTGAAAGGCAGACCAGGCCATGCCCAATCTGCCCTAACTTGAGACGCAAACCAGTGAGCCCTCAGAAAATCAACTTAAGGGCAAACTGGATCACTCGCGGGTTGTTGACCGTGCCGTTGATCACACCAAAACTGGATCCGGCGTTCACGTCTTGCATGCCACTGCTGCCGCCCTGCAAATAGAACTGGGCATGATTAAACGCGTTGAAAAACTCCGCCCGGAAATCTAATCGCATCGCTTCGTAGGGCAGCACGAAATGCTTGATGAACGACAGATCGGTATTTACAAACCGCGGTCCACTGACGGGAGCACGGTTCGAGTCTCCAAGCTCACCTGGAGCTGCGTGGTCAAAGGCGCAGGGGTTAAACCATGCCTGCAGAGTGTGTATCCGCGTCGGCGCAATACCAACCTGGGAGCTACCCGGAATGGCCTGACCCTCCGCGTACTGGCACTGGATATTCGAGTTGGAAGCAACCGGACCAGGTTTAAGCGGATCGCTGATCATGTCTGGACGATTCAGACCATTGCCGTTCCAACTGAAGGCCACACCTGAGGCGTTCGCACTATCCACCGCGAACAAGGGGAAGCCCGATGTAACTCTCTCAATGAGGTCCACCTCCCAACCTCCCAGAACGGCGTTGACGCCGCCGTTCCAGTTGCTGCCATACTTCTTGCCCTTACCGAACGGTAGGTTGTAGGTCACGCTGGCAGTAAACTGTTGGTTCAAATTGAGCGCCGAAAGAGCCCAATCGGCGTGTGAGGTTCCCGGCAGCGGATAGAAGGTCGCACCAGGGAACGTGCCCAATCCGTCGGCGAACCCCGAGTCGTAAGTGTGCGAGTAGGTGTAGCCGAGCAGGGCGTATAGGCCATTTTTTACGCTCTTGGTTTCGGCCTTGACCTGAAACGAATCGTATTGAGCCTTTCCGACATCGTTGTTGTTCGCGACTGTCAATGGGAACAGGAACGTCGGCTGGCTCCACTTCGGACCGAATGCAGTGCCACCCGGGCCGCAACCCAGAGTGTAGCCCGAGACGGTTCCGCAAGCCGAGGGCGACCCAACGTTCAGGTTCAGCCCGTCCACCAGGATGTGCGAACTTCGCGAGCCGGCGTAGCCAGCGGTCAGAATGATGTTTCCTGGCAACTGGTGCTCGACGTTCACATTGAACTGTTGCACCCGGCCCTGTTTGAAGTCGAGGTTCTGCGACTGCACGGTGCCCGGAAAGACAGACGGGCTCAAAGGCGCCGTGATGGGTGCAAATCCACCACTGCCGTCCGGTTGGAGGAAAAGGCGCGACGTGCCGCAATTGGCAGTCGTATTCTCGAACGGACATGGACCAAAGAAGTTGTCTGATTCGGCGAAATAGGGTGGATTTTCCCAAAGTCCCTGCGCACCCTGATTCCACGAGGAATCGTGGAAGATCGCGTAGGCTCCGCGTATGGCCGTCTTCTGGCTGCCCATCGGCTTCCAGGCAAAACCGATTCGTGGTTCGATTGCAGTCTTGTCCAATTGGATACCAACACGCCCATCAGACTGAACACAGTAACTGCAGGATCCGGAGATCAACGAGAAGCCGGACCCGGCGACAAAGAACTTACCACTGGCAAAATCAAAGTTCGCCTGGCGGTTCTGCGCTTCCGTGATCGGAGTGACCAACGCATAAGCCACGCCTAGACTGAGGCTTAAATCTTTGGTGACGCGCCATTCGTCTTGGATGAACGGACGATACATCTTCCAGCGACGTCCTGTGGTTGCGCCCCTGAAAGTCTGGTCATGAATTCCACCACCCAACTGTCCCAGGAGCAGATCGGAGGCTGCGTCGCCGCTGAGGCCGAAGTTAATGTAAAAACCATCTTGAAAGGCGTTGGTCTCGACGTTCATCTGCTGCAGGCGCACCCCCAGGCCCACTTTGATGTCGTGATGGCCGCGAATCATGTCGAACGAGTCGGCAATGGAGAAGACGTTGGTACCACCTTGAAACGGCGCGAATCCGCGATCGCCCAACGCCCAGTAGTTGTTCATGAGCGTCGAACTCATACCGCAGCTGATGCAGTCCTTGGTTGACTGGGTCAGGCCCGCAGATCCGCCCGGGCATTTGCTGTTCAGATCGGCACCCTGAATCCCGATGTTGGCCGCTTCGCAAGTGCCGTTGCCAAACGAAAGGATGTGATTGAAAATCCGGTTATAGCCAAAAGTGAACTGATTGATGCTGCGGTCCGAGAAATTGTGATTCTCAGACAACGCTATATTGCGACCATGGTTGGTAATATTTTGCGTGCTGCCGAAAGCATTGGCTTCAGGAAATCCCGGAGAGCCGCCCGGAACAAATGACGTGGCTTGGTCGTAGCTGAAGCGGGCGAAGACGCTGTCTTTCGTCGAGATGTTGTGATCCAGGCGGACGTCGAACGAAGTCTCGTCCAGCCTCCTGACCGGCACATCGGAAAAATTGGTCAAGGTGTTTGTATTTACTACGTTGGTCTGCGGATACATTTTCATCATCGCCAGTCCAGCACCATTGATGGCAGGATTGACAGATGGGTCGAACATGGCGGCGGGAATCTTGTTGCACGTGTTCGGCGTGACAGTCTGCGATCCATCTGGGTTAGGCGCAATGGGATTTCCCGAGTTGTCACAATAAAAGGGGCCGAACGTGTAGGGATTGTCTAGGTTCGGAAACGTAAAGGTTCCGTAGGACGTCACGCCTCGCGTTCCGCCCAGTGGATCCGCGGTGAAATCTCCGGCTACCATGGCTGGCGTCGGAATTAGTCCGCTGAACGGAATGCCATGTCTCTGTCGTTTTCCCTGGTAGTCGGCGAAGAAGAACGTCTTGTCTTTCTTGATCGCGCCACCTAATGCGGCGCCGAACTGATTCAAGTTGAACTGTTCACGCGACGAGGCGAAATAGCTGCGGGCATCCAGTTTCGTGTTGCGGAAGAACTCGAATACCGAGCCATGGAGATTGTTCGTGCCGGATTTCGTGGTGACCAACACTGTCGGACCTGCACGCGTGCCCCACTCGGAAGAATAGTTGTAAGTGAGAACTTTGAATTCCTGGATCGCGTCGATCGAAGGCAAAATGGCGATGCCCCCGGCGGTCAGTTCATTGTTGTCCACGCCGTCAAGCAACCAGTCAGTGCTCTGGGCTCGTGAGCCTCCGACCGATAAAGAGTAAATTCCGCGCGCGGCGACTTCGCTGCTCGCGCCCGAAGTGAAGAAGCTACCCGGGTTCGTTTCCTGGGTCACACCTGGCGTGAGAGTCGCCAACTGCACGAAATCGCGTCCATTGAGGGGAAGGTCTGCCACCTGCTCGGAAGTGATGACCTGTCCAAGGGTCGGATTCGCCGTTTCCACTGCCACTTCCGTTGCATTTACTTCCACGCTTGTGCTGACGGATGCGGGGACCAGCTTGAAGTCAAGTTCACGGTGTTCGTCAACCTGCAACCGAACGTCCTTGGCGTCGGCAGTCTTGAAACCCGAGGCCTCTATGTGGATCGTGTACACACCGACACCGATGAGTGGAACCAGGTAGTGGCCAGAATCGTCCGTAGTTGCTTCACGCGAGGTGTTCGTGGCTTGGACAGTAACGGTTACCTTAGCTCCAGAAACCACTGCTCCGGAGTTATCCGTCACCGTGCCTGAAAAACTTCCGGTCGCTTGACCTTGGAGGAGCGGGGTGGCCAGACAGACCAACGAACACACAATCACCGCGAGAAGCGCCTTCTTGCTCGACATTTGAACCCCTTTCGGTGGCGGACACCGCACAAAGAAAAAGACCCTCCCCCTTCCCGATGAAGTTGGGAGGTCCCCAAGCCGCAGACACGGCTTATAAATTGCCGGTCGCGGTTAAGTCAAGATTTTTCGTACTGGAAAACCATTAGGGAATTCGCATTGTTGCACACAAATTCATGCAGAATGCAATTTGTTTTGTTGGTTGTTGCGAATTCCAAAGCGAATCAGCCGCGCGCGCTCCACTCAGCGTCGAAGCGGGCACGATCATAGAACGATTTCTGCGTTCCAACCCCTGTTGTGGATAAACCGGCATAAAGATTCGCGCGGCGAACCGCTTCTTTCTCCGGCACACCTTCCCCGAGGAACACGGCGAAGCTGCCGATGAAGGCGTCGCCAGCACCGGTGCTGTCGACGCTCTTCACTGGGAAGGGCGCAACGTGATCGCTTCCATCGCGAGTGGCGAGCAGAGAGCCATTCGCGCCCAGCGTGATGATCACCCGTCGAACGCCTCCGGCGACGAGTTTCGCAGCGCATTTCTTGGCGTCGTCCACCGTCTTTACCGGAGAACCTGTGATGGTTTCGGCTTCACTCTCGTTGGGGACAAAGTAGTCGAGATCTTTCAACGCGGCCATGTCCACCGGTTGCGCCGGAGCGGGGTTCACAATGCAACGAATGCCGTTCTTGCGCGCAAACGCGACGGTGTAATAGACCGTCTCGAGTGGAATCTCGAACTGCAGCACGATGCAGTCCGCGGTCTTCAACGTTTCGGCGGCGGCGTCAACGTCGGCGGGCTTGAGCGCGTCGTTGGCTCCCTTGACGACGATGATGCGGTTCTGACCGTTGGACTCGACGAAGATCGGAGCGACGCCGCTCGACAATCCTGGGACCTGCTTCACGTGGGTCGGATCGATTCCCTGCTTGCGGAAATTCTCGATTGTGGCGGGACCGAAGAGGTCGCTTCCGACCCGCGCGACCATGAACACTTCTGCGCCGCACAGACGCGCCGCCACGGCCTGGTTCGCGCCTTTGCCGCCGAAGCCGAGATCGAACTTCTGGCCAAAGATGGTTTCTCCGGGCTTGGGAAAATGATCGCTGAACGTGGTGAGATCAATGTTGGCGCTACCTACCACCGCAATTCGAGGGCGCTTAGCCATATCGTGGTTGTCGTCTCCGTAACGTTGAGGAAGGCCGAGTCTAGTCAGCGCACTGGGACCGTGTCAACGAGGACGTCGGAACGGGCGGAACCTAGCGGCGCATCTGCTATAGTTTCGTTCCTCGACAGTTCTGTTTTGCATCGCTCAGTTGGGAGGATCCCATGCCCCGAAATGTTCGCTGCGCCCTGATTCAAGCCAGCAACGCGCTCAGCACCGAGCGCCCCCTTGCCCAGATCCGCAAAGCGATGATTGACAAGCACATGAAGCTGATCGAGCAGGCGGCGCGCAAGAAGACGCAGATCCTATGCCTGCAGGAGCTTTTTTACGGCCCGTATTTTTGCGCGGAGCAGAACGCGCGCTGGTACGAACTGACCGAGCGCGTGCCCGAGGGCCCGACGACGCGCCTGATGCAGAAGATCGCGGCGAAGCACCGCATGGTGATCGTCGTTCCAGTCTACGAAGAGCAGATGCCGGGCGTGTACTTCAACACCGCCGCGGTCATCGACGCCGACGGGCGCTATCTCGGCAAGTACCGCAAGCATCACATTCCGCACTGCCATCCCGGGATTCTGGGAGAAGTTTTACTTCACGCCGGGCGACCTTGGCTATCCGGTGTTCGACACGAAGTACGCGAAGGTCGGCGTGTACATCTGCTACGACCGGCACTTTCCTGAGGGCGCCCGCATCCTGGGATTGAATGGCGCGGAGATCGTGTTCAATCCATCGGCAACGGTGGCCGGACTCTCGGAATACTTGTGGGAACTCGAACAACCCGCGCACGCGGTGGCCAACGGCTACTTTGTCGGAGCGATCAACCGGGTGGGAACCGAGAAGCCGTGGAGCATCGGCGAATTTTACGGCAAGAGTTATTTCTGCACGCCGCGCGGCAAGATCATCGCGCAGGCCAGCCGCGACAAAGACGAAGTCGTGGTGGCGGATCTCGACCTCGACATGATCGCCGAAGTCCGCAAAGTGTGGCAGTTCTTCCGCGATCGCCGCCCGGAGAGCTACGGCCCGATTACGACGCAGAGTGTTTCGTCAGCGGCCGCGGATTAAAGAAATCGATGACAACTACGGACTCCGCTCAACTTCGATCACGCATCGAATCCAGCCCGCTGTATAACCACGACCTCGCGCCCGCCGGTCCGGAGCGCCGCATCTGGGGCACCTACAGCTTTGCGGCGCTGTGGATTTCGATGTCGGTCAACATCCTCACCTACATGCTGGCCGCCAGCTTGATCCAGGGAGGCATGAACTGGAAGCAGGCAGTCGCCACGATTTTTCTCGGCAACGTGATCGTGCTGGTGCCGATGCTGCTGAACTCGCACCCCGGCGCGAAGTACGGAATTCCCTTCCCCGTTTTGGCGCGAGCATCGTTTGGCGTGCTGGGTGCGAATGTTGCCGCCGTTCTGCGCGCGCTGGTCGCATGCGGATGGTTCGGCATTCAGATGCTGGATCGGCGGCGAAGCCATCAGCACTCTGCTGGCAACGCTTGTACCTTCGTGGAAAGACTTCCCGCACGGCACGGCGGTTTGCTTTTTTCTCTTCTGGCTGATCAACCTCGCGGTTGTGCTGAAGGGCATCGAATACATTCGCGTTCTGCAAGGCATCAGCGCTCCGGTTTTGCTGGGCGTCGGACTTGCTTCTCCTGGGATGGGCCTACCACACTGCCGGTGGATTTGGTCCTATGCTCCTGTGCCTTCGCGGTTCACGAACTTCCCGGACTTCCTGAAATTCCTGATCCCCGCGCTGAACGGCACGGTTGGATTCTGGGCGACGGTTTCGCTGAACATTCCGGACTTCACGCGTTTCGCGCGCAATCAGCGCGAGCAGGTCATCGGGCAAGCGTTGGCACTGCCCACGACGATGACGCTGTACGCTTTCGTTGGAATCGTGGTCACCTCCGCAACCGTGGTGATTTATGGAACCGCAATCTGGGATCCCGTTCAACTGCTCAGCCGCTTTCATTCGCCTGTGGCCGTAGTGATTTCGCTGGTTGCGATTTTGCTGGCTACACTCAACGTCAACATCGGCGCGAACGTCGTGTCTCCGGCGAACGATTTTTCCAATTTGTGGCCGCGAGGAATTAGCTTTCGCACCGGAGGCATCATCACCTGTTTCATGGGCATAGTACTGATGCCGTGGAAGCTGCTCTCGAGCTACAGTACATTCATTCTCGGCTGGCTGGGCGGGTACGCGGCATTTCTGGGACCGGTCGCGGGCATCATGATCTGCGATTATTTCGTGATCCGGCGGCGAGTACTGCACCTCGACGACTTATATCTTCGCGATGGCGTTTACGAATACTCGCGGGGATTCAATTGGCGAGCGGTTACCGCGCTGGCCCTGGGAGCGGGAACCGCTCTCATTGGACTGGCGGTTCCGGCGGTGCGCGCGCTTTACGACTATTCGTGGTTTGTTGGATTCTTCGTTTCGTTCACGGCTTACTTCGCCATGATGAATGGCAATCGCCAGACTGCGCTTGCATCGCGGCAAGCGTAGTCGCCGTCTATTTCTTCGTTTTCAAGAATCCAGGCAGCACGTCGCGGTGATAGGTTTCCAGCGACTGCTCTTCGTCGCCGCACATCAGATAGATATTGAATTGAGTCACGCCCACATCCTCGAGAGCTTTCAATTTCTTGTGATGCGCCTCGGCCGGGCCGATCAGGCAGAAGCGGTCTACCACTTCGTCCGATACAAAGTTCGCGTTGCTCGCTGTCTACCTCGCAGTGGTGCTGATAGTCGTAGCCGCCGCGCTCCTGCACGAACGACGTCAGCGCCGGCGGAAGATCTTCCGGCTTGTACTGGCGGATTAAGTCCATCACATGATTCGAGACCAGCGCCGGAAACCAGCGCACGCGCTCGCGCGCAGACGTTCAGGTCGTCTGAGACCCACACTGGAGCAGCCGCCATGACCTCGATCTTCGCCGGATCGCGTCCAGCAGCGCGAGCGCCTTCCCTCACGAAACCCATGCACCAGTCAATCAGCGCCGGATCGGCAAACTGCAGAATGATTCCGTCGGCTACGCGCCCGGCCATGTGCAGGACTTTCGGGCCGTAGCCGGCAATCCACACGCGCGGCGGAATCGTTCGCCCAGGACAGGCGCGTCGGCTGTCCGTCGTGCTGCACTTCTTTGCCAGAAGTCAGGTCGCGAAACTCCTCGACCGCCGCTTCGAGTTGCGACCAGCTCACCGGCTTCTTGCCCATCACGCGCCGCGAGCTGTCGCCGCGTCCAATGCCCAGTTCCATGCGTCCGCCGGAAATCAGGTTGAGGGTCGCGAACAAGCTGGCAGTCACGGTGAGATCGCGCGTCGCAGGATTGGTGACGCACGTGCCGAGGTGCATGCTTTTGCGTGTTCGTCGCCATCAGCGTGAGCAGCGGATACGACTCTTTCCACAGCACGTGCGAATCGAAGATCCAGCCGTACTCGAATCCAGCGCTCTCAGCCTGCCGCGTCAGGCCGACGATGCGTTCGACCGAGATATCAGGTTTCAACGTGATGCCGAATTGCATGGCTGGTCCCCTTCGCCTTCAAAATTACTTCGAATTATGAGGAACAACGCGTGAGCAAGTAAAGCGTGAGCAAGTAAAGTGCGGCAGTGTAGCATAGAATTCCTTTCTGATTTCGGCCAGCGGCGCTGGTCCGCGCGACGGAGGACTCGATGGGCTTCGACACGATCATCAGAAACGGCTCTGTAGTCACGGCGACCGACACGTACACCGCCGACGTTGCCATTGCAAACGGCAAGATCGCAGCCATCGGAACCGATTTGCCCTCGCAGAATGCGAGCAAGATTCTCGATGCGGCCGGCAAACTCGTTCTACCCGGCGGCATTGACGTGCACACTCACCTCGATATGCCGTTCGGCGGCACCACCAGCGCCGACGATTTTGAAACTGGCACGCGCGCGGCAGCCTTCGGCGGCACGACTACGCTCATCGACTTCGCGATTCAATACAAAGGCCAGGCGCTGCGACAGGCCTTCGACACCTGGATGGGCAAGGCCGCTAGCAAGGCGATTTGCGATTACGCGTTTCACTGCATCGTCACCGACGTTTCCGGCGGGCAACTTTCGGAGATGAACGATCTGGTGCGCGAGGGCGTGACCAGCTTCAAGCTTTTCATGGCGTATCCCGGCGTCTTCATGCTCGACGACGGCAGCATCTTCAAGGCTCTGCAGAACACGTCGAAGAACGGCGGCCTGGTCTGCATGCACGCCGAAAACGGCAGCGCGATCGACGTGATCGTGCAGCAGGCGTTGGCGGAAGGAAAGAAAGCGCCGAAGTATCACGCACTCACTCGTCCGACAACGGCCGAGGCCGAAGCGGTTGGCCGAGCCATTGCGCTGGCTGAGATGGCCGGAGCGCCGATCTACATCGTTCACTTGAGCTGCAACGACGCGCTCGAAAAGATTCGCGAGGCCCGCGATCGCGGACTTCCCGTCTATGCGGAGACCTGTCCGCAGTATCTGTATCTGTCGCTCGAGAACATGGACGCGCCCGGCTTTGAAGGAGCGAAGTATGTTTTCACTCCGCCGCTGCGCGAAAAATGGAACCAGGAAAAACTCTGGAACGGCCTGAAGCACGATCATCTGCAAGTCGTTTCTACCGACCACTGCCCGTTCTGCTTCAAAGAGCAAAAAGAAATGGGACGCGACGACTTCACCAAGATTCCGAATGGCGGTCCCGGCGTGGAGCATCGCATGAGCTTGATCTACTCCGGCGGCGTCGCCAGCGGACGGTTCAGCGTGAACCGCTTCGTCGAGTTGGTCTCGACCACTCCGGCGAAGCTGTTCGGACTTGTATCCGCGCAAAGGAACGATCGCAGTCGGCAGCGACGCTGATCTCGTGATCTTCGATCCCAAACGCAAGCACACCATCAGCGCGAAGACGCATCACATGCGCGTGGATTATTCGATGTTCGAGGGCATTGAAGTTACGGGGATGCCTGACGTCGTTCTGTCGCGCGGGCGAGTCGTGGTCGAGGGCGACAAATTCCTGGGCCGCGCAGGCCAGGGAGAGTTTCTGCGGCGCGCGACGTATGCGCAGGTGAACGGGTAGCCGCCGCGCTATGCGATGGACTCGTCACCGGAAATGCTCCACGCCGCGGTTAGCAGATTTCTCTCAACGCGCTTCGCAGCACGCAGCCGATTGTTGGCGCCGTCATCTGAGGGCTTGGTATAGCGCTGCCTTCCAGCGCGCATTGTCGATGGTCCAGCAGATTTTCGCGCGCCCCTTTTTGATCGCGGGTTCCCACACAGCGCGGTTGCGTTCGTCGTCGGCAACGTTCAGGCGGTCGACGACCGTCATTCCGCGCGTAAGTTCGCTCTGGGTTTCGATTTCCACGTAGTGATCGCTCCAGTCGGTTCCGACCGCTGGATCGAGCGCGAGGCACATCGTGACTGGATCGGGCAGGCAGATGCCGTCTTCTCCGGTTTGAGTTTTCAGAGCAATGCGCGCGTGGCTGTTGCATTCAACGGCGAAGTGAGCGAGCGGCGTCTTGAAAGCCTCCACGTGTGCGATGTCGCTTGGGCCAAGCACTGCCTCTCCACGACAGAGATGCCATCCGATCAGTTCCACTGGTAGGTCGACTGCGCATGACGATGCTCGCCGCCTCGGGGTCGACCCAGACGTTGTATTCGGCGGCCGGAGTGACGTTGCCTTCGCAGCACGGAGCACCGCCCATCACAACGCAACGACTGACTTTCGCGGCAATCTCGGGCTTCCTTGAAATGGCGAGCGCCACGTTCGTCAGCGGACCGAGTGTCACCAAGACAATTCCGGGATTCGCCTCGACGGTTTCGATGATGGCGTCCACTGCGTGTTTGGCTTGAGCCGACTGGCGCGGCGCGGGATAGTTGTGATCACCAAGCCCGTCGCGGCCGTGAAACCAGGTCGCATTCTGATAGGGGCGAAGCAGCGGACGGGCCGCACCCGAGTACACCGGGACTTTGACTCCGCAGAGTTCTGCCGTGTAGAGAGCGTTGCGTGTCGCCTGTTGCACATCCACGTTGCCCGCAACGACCGTGATTGCGGCGACGCGCACATCCGGCGCGCGCAGCGCCATGATGAGCGCGACGGCATCGTCGGAGGCAGTGTCTGTATCAATCAGAAATGTGCGAGTCACGCGCGCTAGGATAGCAGACCGATTCGCTTGTGTAGCCCCGAACACCTTCGTCCGGGGGCGGCCCATGGCGGTAGGGCATGCGGTTGGTCGCGGGCGTTATGCGACTGTCGAGACTTGCTTGACGGGTCGGACGATTGCGTCCGCCGCCACACGATCCGTGCCTCTCACTTGTGAGTCATCGTAAAGAAGCGTACAGTTACCCCTTTTCCAAGGGGGAGAACGATGTTCACGCCGCCAAGTCTAAACATTGCGCTGTTGATGATGATCACCAGCGCCGTCTGCTGGGGTTCCTGGGCCAATACCTACAAGGGCGTCAAGAATTATCGCTTCGAACTTTTTTATTGGGACTACGCAATCGGGATTTTTCTTATTTCTCTGATCTTTGCGTTCACGCTGGGGAGCAGCGGACACGACTCCTCGAGCTTTTTGAATAACGTACATTCCTCCGACACCTCGAACATCGTTTGGACGATGGTTGGCGGCGCGATTTTCAATCTGGCGAACCTGCTGCTGGTAGCCGCGATTGACATGGCGGGACTCGCCGTTGCCCTTCCGGTATCGATTGGAATCGCGCTGGTGGTCGGGGTCGTGTTGAACTACATATTGCAGCCGAAGGGCACTTTGATTTTTCTGGCGGCGGGCGTGGCCTGCGCGCTGATTGCCGTGGTGCTCGACGGCAAGGCATTCGGCAGCCTGGGCGCAGGACGCTCGGCTTCACGCAAGAGCATCATAATCTGCATTGTTTCGGGCGTGCTGATGGGGCTGTGGAGTCCGTTCAGCGTCTACGGGGCGACCCGCGGAAACGCGCTGACGCCGTATAGTTCGGCCGTATTTCTTACGCTCGGCGCGCTGCTTTCCTGCTTCCTCTGGAATATTTACTTCATGAAAAAGCCGCTGGAGGGAGAACCGGTGGGCTTTGGCGGATTTTTCAGCGCGCCTGCATCGGGACATTTGTTGGGCCTGTTCGGCGGAATAATCTGGGGCACGGGCACGGTCCTGTACTCAGTTGCTGGAAACGCCAGTAGCTTCGCAATCTCTTACGCGATTGGGCAGTCCGCGCCGATGGTCGGGGCGCTGTGGGGAATTTTCGCCTGGAAAGAATTCGCGGGCGCAGGGTCGCGCGCCAAGCTTTACCTTGCGCTAATGTTTGTGTTTTATGCTCTGGCGATCCTGTTGGTTGGACGCGCGAGCGGGTAGCTCCCCTTGCGCTTGCGCGCAACCCCGGACGAAGGCGTCCCGGGCTACACGAATCTACTTTCCTTTGATGCGGCTGATGAACAACTTCAGGAAGCGGTCTGCGTCTGACGCCACGCAGACGCGCGCGTTGGGCTTTAGTGGGACCACGCCGTCGATTTCGTAGTGATCGCCATGTAACACGTTGTTCTCGTCGGACCCCATGCGGTTTGCCACGGTCTCCCCGCGAGTGAACTCGCCCTTCGTTTCGACATCTACGTGCATGTCTTTGAGAGTGACGACCGCGGGATCAATCACAACACCTACCGCGAGCGGATCGTACATGGCGGCACCTGAATACCCGCTCTTCTCCGAGCGCATGATATAGAAATCCGCCAACTGCGCGACGAAATCGCTCTCCGGTCCGTGAACCGATTGCAGTTCGGCAAGATGCTTGCGCGTAATAATCGTTCGCTCGCCCACGTCGGAGCCGACCATCGTTACCATCCATCCGGCGTTGAAGACGATGGAAGCGGCTTCGGGATCGTTGTAAATATTCGCCTCGGCAGCGCCATTTACATTGCCTCCGGTGATCGAGCCACCCATGATCACGATGTCTTTCACCAGTGGCACGATCGAAGGATCTTTGGAAACCGCCAGCGCAATATTCGTCAGCGGGCCGACGGGAATCAGCGTGATCTCATGCGGGTACTTGTGCACGAGTTCGATGATCAAGTCCGGACCAAATCTTGGATCGGCCTTGCACTTCGAGGCCGGCAGCTCGACTCCGGCCAAGCCGTTCTTGCCATGCCAGTACTGCGCGGTGATGAGCTTCTGATTCAGCGGATGCTGTGCTCCGCCAGCCACCGTCAAGTCGCAGCGCCCGGCGAGCGAGACCAACTTCAGCGCGTTCTCCAGGCCTTGCTTACCGTCGACATTCCCCGGCACAACCGTCAGAGCTTCGACCTTCAGTTCCGGCGAGTTCAAGGCCAGCAGAATTGCCATCGCGTCGTCGACTCCGGGATCGGTGTCGATGATGACGCGGCGCGATGACTGGGCCAGAGCACTGGTTAGGAGGCAAAGAACAACCAACGGAATAAGAGCAGACGCGAATGGAAGTCGTTTCACGGAAAGAATCCTTATTGGAAAATGGGGAGCAATCATTTAGAGCAACATCCCGGCAATCGAGGCTGACATCAGGTTGGCCATGGTTCCGGCGAGCATGGCGCGAATCCCGAGCCGGGCCAGATCACCCTTTCTGTTCGGGGCCAAGCGCTCCGATGCCGCCAATCTGAATTCCAATCGAACTGAAATTGGCGAAGCCGCACAGTGCGAACGTCGCGATGGTGAAGGATCGCGGATCGAGAGTGGCTTTCATCGGGCCTAGCTGAGTGAAGGCAACCAGTTCGTTCAGGACCATGCGCGTGCCCAACAGGTTTCCGATGGCAGCGCAATCGTGCCACGGAATGCCGATCACCCAGGCAATCGGCGCGAAGACGAATCCGAAATACCCTCTCAACGGTCTCGGGGAACCAGGAAATGTGATTGTGAATGCCGCCGAAGATGCCGTCGACCAGATGAATCAGGGCGATAAAAGCAATCAGCATCGCACCGATGTTGAGCGCCATGTGCAGGCCGTCTCCGGTGCCGCGGGCGATGGCGCCGAGAAGATTTTCTTTCTCCTTGCCTGGCTCCTCTTCGGGCATGACGACGCGGCCCGCGGTTTTCGGTTGCTCCGTTTCGGGCACGAGCATCTTCGAAATCAGAATGGTTCCGGGCGCGGTCATGATGACGGCGCTCAGCACGTGTCTTGGTTCAGCGCCGAAAGCGAAGTATGCGGCCATGATGGAACCGGAGACATGCGCCATGCCGCTGGTCATCACCGTCATCAGTTCGGAGCGGGTGAGATCGGGCAGGAACGGTCGAATGGTTACGGGAGCTTCGGTTTGTCCCATGAAGATGCTGGCGGCAACATTGAGCGACTCGGCGCCGCTAGCGCCCATGATCCGCGTCATGAGCCAGGCCGCGATCGCGAATGACGAACTGCATCATCCCGAAGTAGTAGAGAATGGCGAAGAGTGCGCAGATGAAGATGACGACGGGCAGCACCTGGAATGCGAAGATGAAACCGATGTTGGAGTGCTGCTTGCCGAGTTCGCCGAAGATAAATTCGGAGCCGAAGAAGGCGTAGTTGAGCACACGCTGGGCGGCGTCGCCGGCGGCCTGAAACATGCGCCGGCCATAGTCGATGCGCAACACGAAGACGGCGAATACGATCTGCAGACCGAGTCCCCAGGCGACTGTCTTCACGCGAATCGCTTTGCGGTCGGTGGAGAAAGCGAAGGCGAGACCGAGCATGGTCAACAGGCCAAGAATTCCGGTGTAGCGTCCCATTCAGTTTTTCTCCCCGGACTTTCCGATGACTCTGTGGATGAGCGGCCTTCTCGTTGCCGGTGGAGCATCCGCAACGGCACAACTTTCCGCAATCAGTTGTTTGGCGCGAGCCGCTTTGGCCTCGGCGTTGTAGTAGATCGTGGCGAGCGGCTCGCCTGCGGCGACTCGGTCTCCAACTTTCTTGTGCAGCACGATGCCGACCGCCGGATCGACCGAATCTTCCTTGCGCTCGCGGCCGCCGCCGAGAATCACGCAGGCCGTGCCGATTTGCTCGCACTGCATGGATGCAAGATATCCTGCCTTCGAGCTTGAAGACTTGCATGGTGTGTTGAGCCTGCGGCAAGCCGCTTGGCGTCGTCGATCACGCGCGGGTCACCGCCTTGCAGTTCGACCATCTGGCGAAATTTTTCCAGCGCCTTACCGGACGAAATCAATTGCGCACTTTGCTGCTTGCCTTCTGCGACTGTCTTGGAAGCGCCGCCGAGATACAGCATCCATCCCGCGAGTTCGAGGCAGAGTTCGCGCAAGTCTTCCGGCCCGCCGCCGCGCAGCATTTCGACGACCTCGACGACTTCGAGCGCGTTGCCGATCATGTTGCCCAACGGCTGATCCATGTCGGTGATGAGCGCGACCACCTGCTTGCCCATGCGCTCGCCGGTCTCGACCATCAGTTCGGCGAGGAAGGCCGCGTCTTTTTCGCTCTTCATGAACGCGCCGGATCCGGTCTTCACGTCGAGCACGAGCGCGTCGATGCCTTCCGCCAGTTTCTTGCTCATGATGGACGCGCAAATCAGATATGGACTCTCGACGGTGCCGGTGACGTCGCGCAGCGCGTAGAGCTTTGCGATCGGCGGGAGCGATTTCGGCGGTCTGGCCGATCATGGCGCAGCCGCAGGTTTCGAGCACGCGACGAAAATCGGCGACGGGAAGATTCACGTTGAAGCCGGGAATGGCTTCGAGTTTGTCGAGCGTGCCGCCGGTGTGGCCGAGGCCGCGACCGCTGATCATCGGAACAGCAATGCCTGCCGCGGCTGCCAGCGGAGCCAGCACGAGCGAAGTCTTGTCGCCGACGCCGCCGGTCGAGTGCTTGTCGACTTTTCTCGCGGGCAGAGAAGAAAGATCGAGCACCTCGCCCGAATGCAGCATCGCGTCGGTCAGCGCCGCGGTCTCGGGGCGCGTCATGCCCGCGCAGAACGACTGCCATCAGCCACGCCGACACTTGATAGTCGGGAATTTCGCCGTTGGTGTAGGCGTTGACCAGGCCTTCGATCTCGGCGCGCGGACAGCTCGACGCCGTCGCGCTTCTTGCGGATCACATCAATCGCGCGGAATGTTGGCGATGTGACTGGCGGCTGGCTCACTGGAGGCGGAATCCTTCCGGAAGAAGTTCGGTGATGTGCGCCTGCTTCGGACCGCTGGCGCCCTGAAAAAAGATGATCGCGTCGGGACCGAATTCGTAGATCACCTGGCGGCAGGCTCCGCAGGGTGAGCAGGCGACTCCGTGATCGTTGGTGACGGCGACGGCTTGAATTTCAATTTTCGGTCCCAGTTCCGCGACCGCGGAGAAGATCGCGGTGCGCTCGGCGCAGTTGGTCATTCCGTAGGAAGCGTTCTCGACGTTGCAGCCGGAAAAGATTTTACCGTTCGTCAGCAGGATCGCCGCGCCCACGTGAAAGTTCGAGTAGGGGGCGTGCGCATTCTTCATCACCTTGGCGGCGGCCTGCTCCAGTTTTTTCCGCAGAGCGGCAGATAGTGCCTTCTTTGGCATAGGAATGAACGTGTTACGCAAATGGTTTGAGAAGTGGCTCGCTGGGGCGGCCAAATCGTGCGCAATTGTAAACCCTTGCCGCTGTGGTTGCTGGACTTTTTCTTGCCGTCTTCTTCACGGTTGCCAAGCAGCATTCGCGTTGTAAGATTCGCTGCCGTACAATGACTGCTCAACAGCGCCCGGCGGTGCGACCGCGAACTGTGGTTTTACATACGAATAGCTGGAAGGCAAAACTGCAATGTCAGTGGATCATGACTATCCCAACGTCGCGCGCGGTATGACACGCGAGATCGCGGGAGAACTGCGCTCCTCGGGTTCGATCGCCACGCTCGCCGGGCGCGCCTCCTGCCGAATACCGGCATTCCTCTCGATCTGAATTGGGTGCAGGAAGTTCGCGTGAACACCAGCGCGGTGGAGCGCCGTGCGCAGACGCAAGCTGGCGCGCCGCACGGTGAAGAAAGAATGGCAGGCCGCCTGGCTCTTGCGCGCCATCACCTGCATGGACCTGACTACGCTTTCCGGCGACGACACCGACGAGCGTGTGCGCCGCTTGTGCGCCAAGGCGCGACAACCCATCCAGCAGGATCTTGTTCAGAAACTCGGCATCGAAGAACTCGGAATCAAAGTGGCGGCGGTTTGCGTCTACCACACATTCGTCGAGACTGCGCTGCATGCGCTGGAAGGCAGCGGCGTTCACGTTGCAGCCGTCTCCACCGGATTTCCTGCGGGCCTTGTCACCGCTGGCGGAGCGCGTCGCGGAGATTCGGCGCTCGGTGGAGGCTGGTGCGCACGAGATCGATGTCGTCATCACGCGCGCGCATGTTTTCGGCGGGCGCTGGCAGGCGCTCTACGACGAAGTCGCGGCGTTCAAGCACGCTTGCGGCGCGGCGCACATGAAGGTCATTCTCGGCACCGGCGATCTGCTGACGCTCCGCAATGTGGCGCGCGCGAGTTTCGTCGCCATGATGGCAGGCGCTGATTTCATCAAGACTTCGACGGGCAAAGAGCCGACGAATGCGACGCTGCCGGTCAGCCTGGTGATGGTTCGCGCCATCCGCGAATACGCGCAGCAGACGGGAATGGCGGTGGGATTCAAGCCGGCTGGCGGCATCCGCACGGCGAAGCAGTCTCTCGATTGGCTGGCCATGATGAAAGAAGAACTTGGCGTGTCGTGGATGCGCGCAGAAATGTTTCGCTTCGGCGCGAGCGGATTGCTGGGAGACATCGAGCGGCAACTGGAACACTATGCGACCGGACAGTATTCGGCGGAGTATCGTCATCCGATTGCGTGAGCGCGACTGCAAATCTACATGAGCGGTAACACACGAAGACAAGCGAGCCAAGCCCAATGAGCATTGCCGAAAAATTCGTCAGCATGGAGTACGGACCCGCTCCGGAGGATCCGAAGGAAGCGGGAGCATGGCTTGAGCGCCACGGCCGGCGCTTTGGACTCTTCATTGGCGGCACATGGCAGGCCCCAACGGCCGGAGAATATTTCGACACGTTCGATCCGTCGAACGGTGAGAAGTTGGCATCCGTCGCTCAAGGGAGCGCGGCTGATGTCGATGCCGCTGTCCGTGCGGCGCGCGCAGCGTCGGCGAAGTGGCGAGCTCTGACACCGCATGTTCGCGCACGCTATCTCTATGCTCTCGCGCGACTGGTCCAGAAGCATTCGCGGCTGCTTGCCGTGCTCGAGACCATGGACAACGGCAAGCCGATTCGCGAGAGCCGCGATATTGATATTCCGCTGGTGGCGCGGCATTTCTACCATCACGCCGGCTGGGCACAGTTGCTGGAGCAGGAATTTCCCGACTACGAGCCTTGCGGCGTTGTCGGCCAGATTATTCCGTGGAACTTTCCGCTGCTGATGCTGGCGTGGAAGATTGCGCCCGCGCTGGCGACCGGAAATACTGTGGTGCTGAAGCCCGCCGAGTTTACTCCGCTCACCGCGCTTTTGTTCGCCGAACTCTGCCAGGAAGCCGGACTGCCTGCGGGAGTTGTCAACATTGTGACCGGAGATGGCTCGACCGGCGAGGCGCTGGTGAAACATCCTGACGTCGACAAGATCGCCTTCACCGGATCGACGGAAGTTGGACGCGCGATCCGCGGCGCTACGGCGACCAGCCACAAACGCCTTTCACTCGAACTGGGCGGCAAGTCCCCGTTCATCATTTTCGAAGATGCCGATCTCGATAGCGCGGTCGAAGGCCTGGTCGACGGAATCTGGTTCAACCAGGGACAGGTTTGTTGCGCCGGATCGCGGCTGTTGATGCAGGAGAGCATTGCCGAAGCGCTGATCGGCGAAAATTCGCGACCGCATGAGCACGCTGCGGATCGGTCCGCCGCTCGACAAGGCGATTGATATTGGTGCCATCGTCGCGCGCGTGCAACTGGATCGCATCGAGCGCATGGTGGCGCAGGGAGTCGCAGAGGGCGCCACTTGCTGGCAGCCGCAAATCGCGCTGCCCACGCGCGGCTTCTACTATCCGCCGACGCTTCTCAGCAATGTTCATCCGACTTCGATCGTGGCACAGCAGGAGATTTTTGGGCCGGTTCTTGCCGCGATGACGTTCCGCACTCCGAAGGAAGCTGTCGAGTTGGCGAACAACACGGTTTACGGTCTCGCATCGTGCGTTTGGAGCGAGAACATCAACGTCGCTCTACATGTGGCGGCGCAACTGAAGGCGGGCGTTGTGTGGGTGAACTGCACGAACCTGTTCGACGCTGCTTGCGGCTTTGGAGGATATCGCGAGAGCGGATACGGCCGCGAAGGCGGACGCGAGGGTCTGCTGGAATACATGGAGCCGGCGTGGTTCAAGCACGCTGCAAAGCTTGCGCCCGCAAAATCCCCGCTTCCCGCAAAAGACGCAGCACCCGAATCGAATGAGAAGGAAGCAGTCAGCACACCCGCGATCGACCGGACGGTTAAGCTCTACATCGGCGGCAAACAGGCACGGCCGGATTCCGGCTACAGCATGGAAGTGCGATCATCCGATGGAAGATTGCTGGGCGAAGCGCCTCTCGGCAATCGCAAAGATATTCGCAATGCCGTAGAAGCCGCCCGCAAGGCCGAGCCGTGGGCCAAGGCTACCGCACACAATCGGGCGCAGGTTCTCTATTACTGTGCGGAAAATCTCGCGCAGCGCCGCGACGAAGTGATACGGCACCTCGCAGCTGTCGTGGGTGAAACGCAGGCCGCCGCGGAAGTCGATCTCGGCATCGAGCGCATCTTCTCGTACGCGGCCTGGGCCGACAAGTTTGATGGCGCCGTGCACAATCCACCGTTCCGCAACATCGCGATTGCAATGAACGAGGCGATTGGGACCGTCGGCGTGATCTGTCCCACTGAAGCTCCCTTGCTTGGCTTTCTGTCGCTAGTGATGCCGCTGCTCGCGGTCGGAAATACGGTGATTGCGGTTCCGTCGGAAAAATATCCGCTCATCACGGGCGATCTCTACCAACTCTTCGATACCAGCGATCTACCTGGCGGCGCGGTGAACATCGTGACTGGCTACGTCTCGCAACTCTTGAAGACGCTGGCCGAGCACGACGACGTCGATGCCATCTGGTGCTCTGGGGACGAAGCGACGGTCGCGGAGGCCAAGGCGATGTCGATTGGAAATCTGAAGCAGGTGTGGACCAACGAAGGCCGCGCGATCGATTGGTTCAATCCGAAGGTCGCAGAAGGTCGCTGGTTCCTTGAGCATGCCACCCAGGTGAAGAATATCTGGGTGCCTTACGGGGAGTAGTGACAGCCAAATCCGGACTCTCCGGATCGCCATTGCAATTGTCTTCGCTCAGCGCTAGCATAGCCCCCTGTCGCCATTCATTCGCCCGGCATTATTCTCTCGCAAGAAAGTCTGACCAAGTTGTCCGACTAAGGAGGACGTATGGGCATCGCAGTTTCCCCGCAAATTCATCCGCAGGTCGCGGAGTTCATCGACAAACCACGAAAGATGCTGATCAACGGCAAATGGGTCAATGCCGCATCGGGCAAGACTTTTCCCACCTACAATCCTGCGACCGGCGAAGTTCTCGCGCAGGTCGCAGAAGGCGATCGCGAAGACATCGATCATGCAGTCAGAGCGGCACGCAACGCGTTCGACTATCGGCCCCTGGCGCAAGATGACGGCGTCGGAGCGCGGCCGCCTGATCTGGAAGCTGGCTGACCTGCTTGAGCAGCACACCGAAGAGTTCGGCTATATCGAGAGTCTCGACAACGGCAAGCCGCTCAACATAGCGAAAGCCGCCGACGTTCCGCTCGCGGTGGACACTCTTCCGCTACATGGCGGGATGGGCCACCAAGATCGAAGGCAACACGATTCCGCTCTCGGTGCCGTATACGCCCGGAGCGCGAAATATCTCGCATACACTTTGCGGGAGCCGGTTGGAGTCGTCGGCCAGATCATTCCGTGGAATTTCCCGCTGCTGATGGCCGCATGGAAACTTGGGCCGGCACTGGCCACCGGTTGCACCGTCGTACTGAAACCGGCCGAGCAGACGCCGCTTTCGGCGCTGCGTCTGGGCGAGTTGATCATGGAAGCCGGATTCCCCGAGGGCGTGGTCAACATCGTCCCGGGCTACGGCGAGACGGCGGGAGCCGCACTAGCCGCGCACACCGATGTCGACAAGGTCGCCTTCACCGGCTCGACCGAAGTCGGCAAGCTGATCGTGCACGCCGCGGCGGGCAATCTGAAGAAGGTGTCTCTGGAGCTGGGCGGCAAGTCTCCGAACGTCGTCTTCAAGGACGCCGATCTCGAGACTGCCATTCCGGGCGCGGCCAGCGCGATCTTCTTCAACCACGGGCAGTGCTGCTGCGCTGGATCGCGGCTGTACGTCGAGAAATCGGTCTACGATCAAGTCGTCGAAGGAGTCGCAGACCACGCCAAGAAAATCAAGGTCGGCTCGGGACTCGATCCCGATACGCAGATGGGACCACTGGTTTCGCAGGAGCAGCTCAATCGCGTGTGCGGATATCTTGAGTCTGGATTCTCGGAAGGCGCAAAGGCGGTGGTGGGCGGACACAAGGCCGGCGATCGCGGATACTTCGTCGAGCCCACGGTTCTCGTGAACACGCAAGAAAACATGAAGGTCGTGCAGGAAGAAATCTTCGGGCCGGTGGTGGCGGCGATGCCGTTCACCGATCCGGAAGAAATTATTCCTCGCGCCAACAACAGCGAGTACGGACTGGCCGCCGCCGTGTGGACGCGCGATATCAGCAAGGCGCATCGCATGGCCGAACAGCTTCGCGCCGGAACGGTCTGGATCAACTGCTACAACATCTTCGACGCGGCGATGCCGTTCGGAGGTTACAAGCAGTCCGGCTGGGGCCGCGAGATGGGACACGACGTGCTCAATCTCTACACTCAAACCAAGGCGGTCTGCACGCGGATCGCGTAGCAACCGGAACTGAAAGAGAAAAAGGACGATGGGCTTAAAACCATCGTCCTTTTATTTTTATGCCGCAAGTTCGTGCACGATTTCACTTTTCCATCAGCAGGACTTTCTCCGCGTCATCGATCTCGGTCAGCTTGACCTCGATCACTTCGTTCACCGTGGTCTGCACGTTGCGGCCGACGAAGGTGGCCTCGACGGGAATCTCGCGGTGCCCGCGATCGATCAGCACACAGAGTTGCACGCGCCGCGGCCGGCCGTGCGAAAACAGGGCGTCGAGCGCAGCCCGCGTGGTGCGCCCGGTGAAGAGAACGTCGTCGACCAGCACGATGTTCTTGTCCTCAATCTCGAATCCAATTTCCTTCTCCTGCACCACCGGCTTCGGTCCGAGAGTCGAAAGATCGTCGCGGTAGAAAGTGATGTCGAAGGTCCCGACAGGAACTTTGGCGTTTTCGATGCGAGTGATGATTTTGCCCAGGCGCTCGGCAATGGGCACGCCGCGGCGGCGAATGCCAACCAGGCCCAAGCCCTCGACGCCGCCGTTCTTTTCCACGATTTCGTAGGCCAGCCGCACCAGCGTGCGTTCGATTTCCGAAGCAGACATGAGTTGCGCCTTCTGACGAAGGCCAGTCTTGCGCGAAGGATTTTTTGCATTCATCAGAAGTTATGCCTCAGCAGCCCGTGAAGGCCGGCTTCTCAATGTAGTCAACGCGACTCTCGCAGGTCAAGCGCTCGGCGTTGCATGTCTGAGGCGAACGGAGATCGATTCACAAGCGGGAACTTATGCGTGGATTTGTCAGCGTGTTCAGCAGTTTCGAACTCGGTTGCCAAGGACTGCTTCTCGACCGGGGCACGCTGTTTCACCATGCGCGCGAGCGGAGAACTACCGTCCTCGCAGGGCGACCAAGGTAATTGCGGTCGGGAGTCTGGCAATCGCGGCATCGGTCGGCACGAATACCGACACCCTGATTTCTGCCCAGCGCCTTGGCGCGATACAGAGCAGCATCCGCCAGTGCGATCGCTTCTTCGGCGCAAATTGCTTCGAAGGCGCCGCGGCACCAGGGATATGCAGCCCATCCGACCGAACAGGTCTTGCGCACGGTGATTCCGTGGCCGAGATCGAACGGTTCCGACGCCATGACTTCCAGAACGCGGCTGCAGAATGCCGGGGTTCCCGACGGATCGGTCGAACGGCTCATGATCAGGAACTCTTCTCCGCCCCAGCGCACCAGCACGTCGGACTTGCGCACGACGGTCGAGAGCCGTTGCGCAACCAGCTGCAGCAGACGATCTCCCGCCGGATGACCATGCACGTCGTTCACTTCCTTGAAGAAGTCGACGTCGACCATGATGAACACGAGATCGCGATGATCGATCTTGCGAATGTCGCTGCCGCGCGCGCGCTGATAGTTTCGCAGGACCTGCCCCGCCTCGGCCGTGAGGATCTCTTCCAGGTAGCGGCGGTTCCAAACTCCCGGTCAGGACATCGGTAAAGGAGATTTCCTGCAGTTCGAGATTCTTGCGCTGTAGCTCCAGGCTGTGCCAGCGCAAGGAGTGTTCCTTGTTCTCGAGTTCATCTTTCAGACGGCACATTTCGTCGAGGTTGTGCCGCGACGATCGCAGCAGGGTGAGCAATTCCTGATCGAGCAGATGCTGCTTGAGAAAGACCAGCCCACCCATCACGAGCATGACCGCAACGGTCAGAAGCAATCGGTAGGTGCGAACGCGCTGCGGGGCGTCGCCGCCAAATTGCGCCCACGCCGACCATGCGGGGAGTGACAGGACACGCCAACATTGCGAGACGTGCTTTCCAGATTCCGTAGCCGCGCGGTCGAGGCCTCTTCCGCGGGAGTCTGCTCGGCCGCCTCGCGCGGCATGAAACCAATGCGCACGAACCACGCCATCGAGGCCACCAGAGGCACGTCAAACATGCTGCCGGTGTAGTAGATGTGAAGATCAATGGCTTCACTGGCCAGAAGGGAGCCGATGCAGTGCCAGCAGGGTGACTCCAAAAAGCTGGCGGTAGATGCTTCGCCAGACACCGTTGCTGCGCCGCCAAACGAGGATCAATGCTGTGCCCAGCACAAGTTCTTCGCTGACGTAAAGTGCGTCGAAGCTGGTTCCGTAGGTGGATTCGACGGGCTGCACGTATTGCCAGGGGATCACGATGAAGAGATAAAGAAAGAGCCACCAGGTCAGGAGCAACAGAAAATCGAGCGTTCCGACTCGGATGGCACGATCATCCTGACGAACGTGCGGTTGCACTGCCACCGCCGCCATCATCGGCACGACGTGCAAAAAGAGAATCACGTCGCCAACGAACGGGTTCGGCGCTTCGTGTCGCAGGAAGACTTCAAAGTAAGTCCACATCAGCTGCGCGCACAGCCACATCCCAACGCCCAAGCCTATCAGTGCCCAAAAAAGACGCACCTTGTTCGAAGTAGTTCTTACATTGGAGAGAATTGCTATCGTTCCGCAAAGCAGGAGAACAGTTTGCAGAATGTCACCAAATGCCGTGAGTACAAATCCGCGCGGCGCCAGAAGGGATAACAAAACATGGACACACACCACCGCGCACACGACGGTGGTCCACTTCCGGGCGTGCTGGAGCGGAGAATTCCCCACGTTAGGAATTGTATGGTTGGCTGACCGCAGAACGATGTTACCGAGGTAACCACCGGCGGCTTGACCGCGTTGGACGGTCTAATATTTATTGCAGAGTTTATTGCAGGGCAGCCACAAAACGTTGCACAAAGCGATAAACATCTTGATACGAGTTGTATAGCGGCACAGCGGCGACGCGGTAGGTGTCCGGCTCACGCCAATCGCCGACTACGCCCTCAGACACAAGTTTTTGGCACGTCTTGCGCCCATCGCGTGCAAGCCGAATGGAAAGTTGAGCGCCTCGGCGATTCTCCTCGCGCGGGGTGATTATGGAAAACTTCGGCGAGGGCGCGTAGTTCAGCAGAAACTCCATGTATCCGGTGAGCGAGATGCTCTTGGCACGCAGGCGCTCCATCCCCGCCTCAGAAAATATCTCCATCGAAGCGCGCAGGGCGGCCAGCGCGAGAATCGGAGGATTGCTCAACTGCCAGCCCTCTGCTCCTGGCATTGGGTGAAATTCAGGCCCCATCTGGAAACGAGTCTTCTCGTCATGACCCCACCAACCGGCAAAGCGCGGCAACTTCCACGCGCGAGCGTGCCGCTCGTGAACAAAACACCCGGCAACGCAACCTGGACCGCCGTTCAAATATTTGTAGCTGCACCAGACCGCGAAATCGGGTCCCCAGTCGTGCAGGTGGAGTGGCACGTTGCCAGCGGCATGGGCCAGATCAATTCCTACGACGCATCCTTTTCGGTGACCAGCCTCCGTAATCCCCGCCATATCGAAGACTTGCCCAGTCGCATAGTTCACGCCGCCGAGCATAATGAGCGCGATCGATTCGCCTTCGCGGTCGATGAGCGATTCAATGTCTTCATCACGCAGGCAAGACTCGCCGTCGCGAGGTGTAAGTTCGAGGAGTGACGTCGCGGGATCAAACCCATGAAAGAGTATCTGTGACTTCACCGCGTATTGATCTGACGGAAAGGCTCCACGCTCGATGACGATTTTGTGCCTTTGGGTTGTCGGGCGGTAAAACGACGTCATCATCAGGTGCAGGTTCACAGTCAGCGAATTCATGACGACGACTTCCGCAGGATCGGCCCCGACCAAGTCGGCTGTCTGCTGCGTCAGAAGCCGGTGATATGGCATCCACGGATTCTTTGCATGGAAGTGTCCTTCCACGCCGAACTTCGCCCAATCATCCAACGCCTGCTCTAGATAAGAAGAAACAGTCTTGGGCTGCAGACCAAGCGAGTGTCCACAGAGATAGAGAGAATCGGTTCCATCCGTCGCTTTTGGGAAGAAAAAGCGTTCGCGAAAATGGGCGAGGGGATCGCGGGCATCCATAGAGATGGCATACGCTTCGCCTATCTGATATGGAGGAGCAGTCACGAGGCCAACTCCAACGGAGTGAGTTCGCTGCGGACCAATTTCTCAGCTTTGCCCCAGTCGAGGTCTTCGATGCGCTCGATCCTATCGCAAAGTTCGGTTAGCATTCGGTCCTGAATCTGACCGCGCTTCAACGCAGTCGCGTACGGCGTGCGATGAAACGTTACCATCGCGTACTTTGGGACAAACAACTGTGGATACCGGGCCTCAAGCGCCAGTTCAACTTTCTTTCGAAACAAGAATCGAGGGTCGGCGACGCGATCTCGCATTTCGACGAAGTTCTCGACGGCGAGGTCGGCGATTGCATCGGTATTGACCTTGCGCGCTTGCTCAAACTCCGAAAAAACCCGCTCCCAATCCGCACCATGTCGGTCCAGCAATTCCAACAAAGAGGTGCAGTCTTCGAAGCCACAGTTGATTCCCTGCCCGAAGAACGGAACGATCGCATGCGCCGCATCGCCGAGCAGAAGGGTCCGTCCCTGCACGTGCCAAGGCGAGCACTTGACCGTGACCATGGCGCCCGTTGGATTCGCAAAAAAGTTGTCGGCCAGATCTGGCATGAGCGGAACTGCGTCGGGGAAGCGTGTTCTGAAAAACTCGAGCACCGCGGCATGCGTGGTTAATTGTCCAAAGCTGTCGACGCCGTCAAACGGCAGAAACAGGATACAGGCGAATGTGCCGTCAATATTGGGCAGCGCGATCAGCATGTAGTTGCCCCGCGGCCAAATGTGCAGCGCGTTCACTTCTAGAACATGCTTGCCATCGGGCCCCGCAGGAATTGTGAGTTCCTTGTAACCGTAGTCGAGGTATTGCTGCGAAAAATTGAAGCGGCTTAGTTTCAGCATCTCGCCACGAATTGCCGAGGCCGAGCCGTCACACCCGATCACAACGTCCGAAGCTTGCGTTCTGTCCGTGCCTGTCAGCTCGTCGCGCAATTGCAACGTTCCAGTCTTCAGATCAATTCCGGTGCAGCGCTGCTGAAACCGTATCTTCACCCCCTGCGCCTCGGCCGCATTCATCAGCGCAATATTCAATTCCGCGCGGGAAATCGAATTGATGACCTCGGCCTCATCCTTTCCATAGGGCTGGAACGTGAGTTCAGAAGCAGCCGAATGCATCATCCTTCCTTTCATGGGAAGAATGATCTCTCTCATTTGGCCCCACAACCCGACCTCACTGAGCGCGTGAATTCCGCGTGTAGACAGCGCCAGGTTGATGGAGCGACCCGCGCTCATGCGAACACCCCGCATATCCGGTCGCCGCTCGTAGATCTCGACATTAAAGCCGCGCTTGACCAAGCCAATCGCCAGCAGCGGCCCGTTCAGCCCGGCGCCAATGAGTGTGATCGTCTCGGATTTGGGAGTCATGAAGAAAATTGATGGAACTCAGATTTGCGTGCGAGCGACAGCTCACTCACTCCGTCAACAGCGTCCGCGCTTCCCATAATTCCGGGAAGAATTTCTTGTCCAGCGTAAGTTTCAAGTAAGAGGAACCAGCGCTGCCGCCTGTGCCCATGCGCACGCCAATCACGCGCTCCACAAGTTGAATGTGGCGCAACCTCCAACTCACAACCAGTTCGTCAAACTCGGTGAGCCGTCTCGCATACGTCAATCCAGTCGCGATTGCTGTGTTCGTCGCGGTAAAGCGAGAGAATCGCGCGGGCGCGCGCGTCGAATCGTTCGCGCTCGGTCGCAGTGTCATCGACCTGCAGTGTTCCCTTGGAGCGCAACGCGTCGAAGAAAACATCGCGCAGCGAAGGCTCGCGCAGCCGGCGTTCCAGCTGCGCGTGAGCTTCCGGCGTCGGCCGGTGATAGCGCAACATTTTTTCGTCCTTCAGGCCGCACAGGAATTCGAGTTCGCGAAATTGCTCGGATTGAAATCCGCTGGCCGGCTCCAGCTTGCCGCGAAATGCGAGGAAGTGGGTGGGAAGCATGGTCTCAAGAATCGTGAACTGCTCCACCAGCACGCGCGTGATCTCCGTACAACGGCGCAGCAGTCGTGCCGCTTCATACACGTCGTCGCGTGATTTCAGATTCGCGCCCGCATCCCGAAGATTTGCGACCACGGCATCCAGGTCGTGCAGCAATTCTTTGAACCACAGTTCGTACGTCTGGTGCACGATGATGAAGAGCAGTTCGTCGTGATGCTGCGGCGAGGACTGCGGATGCTGCAGCTCGAGCAGTTCAGGGACTTTCAGATACGAGCTGTAGGTGAGTTGATCGCTGTGCGGCACGATGGGAGCGCCCTGCTCGGCAGCAGCTGCAACCTTGTCGCTTTTGAATCCGAGGAATGCCAGCGCATTTTCACCCAGCAGCTGCGTCTTGACTTGTGCCGGCAGATGGCTTGATCGAATTAGCGATCCTACGTGTTGCTCGCCGAGTGGAAACGGATAATCC
This sequence comes from uncultured Acidobacteriaceae bacterium, assembly GCA_963786095.1. Taxonomy (GTDB): domain Bacteria; phylum Acidobacteriota; class Terriglobia; order Terriglobales; family Acidobacteriaceae; genus Sulfotelmatobacter. The sequence continues at coordinate 164,784 of CAWAXV010000018.1, forward strand.
GACCCCAGCATTACGCGCTGCAGCGCCCATCGTTCCCACGAGGAATTGCAGCGCCCGCTCATCGAATACGGCCGAATCTACCGAGAAGCGATTCAGATAGTGGCTCGGTGAGAATTCACAAACTCCGTGCGCCACCGGATGATGCTGCCAGGCATTTTCCAGACGTCCGAGAAGAAATGCGAAGCTTCCGCCGCCGTGTGCGAAGCAGATGCGCAGATTCCGCGGCAATTTGTCGAAGGCACCGCCCAGAATCATCGCAACAATACCGAGTTGCGTCTCGGCTGGCATGCCGACGGTCCACGGCATCATGTACTTCGGCATGCGCTGCTGACCCAGCATGTCCCAAGGATGCACCAGCACGGCTGCGCCTTCATCTGCACAATGATGCAAGAAGGTGACGATGCCGGGATCGTCGAGATTCTTCTCGCCAACGTGATTTCCGATCTGCACGCCCAGATGCCCCGCGCGCATGCAGCGCGTCAGTTCTTTGCACGACGCGTCAATATCTTGCAGAGGAACCTGGCACAGCGATTTCAGCCGGCCCTTCCCTTGCGCGCAGAGTTCGAGCGCCGCGTCGTTGAACAACTGCGCGCAGTCGAGCGCATGTTCCACGGGGCGCTCATACGCGAACAGCACCGGCGTGGCCGAGATGTATTTGCATGTCGACGCCGTCGCGATCCATCTCCTGCAGACGCACTTCCGGGTCCCAGCACGCGGAATAGATGTGGCGGAAAAAGCGATCGCCGACCATGATCTCGGCTTTGCCCGGCTCGGTGTGCTTGATCCACGGCCAGTCGGGCGTGCCGTAGCGAGCCGCGAGGTCCGGCCAGTTGCGCGGGAAGAAATGATTGTGGATGTCAATGACTGGCATTTACGGTTTGCCGGGATGAATCGCGCCGCAGTGTTTGCACTTGCGCAGGCTCTCGTTGCTGTAGAACTGTTCGAATAAAGGCGGCAGATCGCGCACGATGCTCTTCAGCTTCACTTCCGCGCGATGCACAAGTTGATGACAGTTCTGGCAGTACCACTCGAAGCCGTCCAGAGCGCCCTCGGGCGCGGCATTTCAACGACCACGCCGATCGTTCCCTGCCTTCAGTCGTTGCGGCGAATGGCGCATGTGCTTTGGCAGAAGAAAGATCTCTCCTTCTTTGATCGGAACCTCGAGCGGAGGCTTGCCTGGAGTCTCCATCAGGCGGAGAAAAATGTCGCCCTTCAGCTGGTAGAAAAACTCTTCCGTCGGATCGTCGTGATAGTCGCGCCGGTTGTTTGGGCCACCGACGACGGTGACCATCATTTCGCCGTCTTCCCACACCTGCGCGTTGCCGACGGGCGGCTTGAATTTCTCTTTGTTCTCGTCGATCCAGCCCTGAAAATTGAACGCCTTTAGGTTCTTGATGGACGGCATAGCGGCTCCTATTTCTCCGGCTTGTAGGCCACCGCTCGGATCTCAATCAGCAAATGCGGATGCGGCAACTGATGCACGGCCACGGTCGTGCGCGCCGGGCCATCGTAGTCGAAGTACTCACCGTAGACTTCGTTGTAGCCCGCGAAATCGTTCATGTTCACCAGATAGGTCGTGATTTCGACGACATCTTTTAGCTGCGCGCCCGGCACTCCGCAGGATGTCGCGCACGTTTTCGATGACGGCCTTCGTCTGCTCGCGAATATCGAGATGCGTCGTTCCCAATTCGTCAGATCGCGCTCCAGCGATCGTGTTGTCAGCGCGGCGAGAGCTTGTTCCCGACACAATGAGAAAGTCCCCGGCACGCTTGATGTGCGGATACTTTCCGCGCGGCTTGGCTTTTCCGGCAACTGACTTTGCTTTCGACTTTTTCCATGTTCACAAGCCGAATGCAAATATTGTTCAGCTCCGAATAGAAATTCAGCGAGTGCATTCCGCCTTCGCGACCGATCCCGGAAAGTCCGACGCCGCCGAACGGCGTGCGCAGGTCGCGCAGGAACCAGCAATTCACCCACGTGATGCCAACGTTCATCTGTTGCGCCACGCGGTGGCCGCGCTTCAAGTTCGTCGTCCAGATCGACGCCGCCAAGCCGTACTTCGTGTCGTTTGCCATGCTCACGGCTTCTTCTTCTGTATCGAACGGCGCAACGTGGCAGACCGGCCCGAAGATTTCTTCCTTTACGCAGCGCGCTGATTCCGGCAATCCAGTATAGATGGTCGGCTGCACGTAGAAACCGTTGTCGAGAGTGTTGCCAAACTGCGGAGTGCCACCTCCGGTTATGAGCGTGGCTCCCTCTTCGCGTGCCAGTCGATAATACGAAAGCACTTTCTCGCGATGTTGCGACGAAATCAGCGGACCAAGCTCAGTCGATTTGTCCAAAGGCGATCCGATGCGCAGGTTTTCTGCTTTGAGTTTGAGAGACTGCGACGAACCGGTCGAAAATCGTGCGCTCGACATAGACGCGCTCGGCGCAGAGACATACCTGCCCGGTGTTAAGGAACACCGCGTCGGCGACACCAATTACTGTCTCTTCGAAGTCGCAGTCGGCGAATACGATTGCCGCATTCTTACCGCCGAGTTCAAACGACACCGGCTTTACGGTGGCCGCGACGGTCTTCATGATGGCAGCGCCGGTCTGCGACTCGCCGGTGAAGGTCACTGCATTCACGTCGGGATGCTTCGTGAGGAATTCTCCGGCCGAGTTCGGACCGAAGCCGTGGACCACGTTGTAGACGCCATCTGGAATTCCGGCTTCTTTCATCACCTCTGCAAGCAGAGTCGCGGTCGCCGGAGTCTCCTCTGACGGTTTCACGACCACGGTATTGCCGCAGGCCAGTGCAGGCGCGACTTTCCAGGTCAGTAACAGGAGAGGCAAATTCCACGGAGTGATGATTCCCACCACGCCGAGAGGTTTGCGCACAGCGTAATTCAGCGCGCTCTTGCCATCGGGAGTTTCGGTCTGAAAGGATTCGATGCCCGCCGTCTTGATCAGGTCGGCGAAGGCACGAAAGTTTGCCGCTGCGCGCGGAACATCGAGCTTCGACGCGAGGGCCACCGGCTTGCCGGTGTCGGCGACTTCGGCGGCGACGAAGCAATCGAACCGAGCCTCGATCGCGTCCGCAACTTTGGATAGGCGTGCTGCGCGTTCGCGGATCGCCAGTCGTCCCCACTCTCCGCGCAACGCCTTGCGGGCCGCCTGCACCGCATCGTCAACCAGGCCTTGGTCGGCTTCCGTCACTTGCGCGATCACGCTGCCGTCCGCCGGGTTCACGTCGGCGAACTCTGCTTTCCGCGCACGAACTGCCCATCAATGTAATTGAGGATTGACTTCACGAGCCGCGAAACCCCGCCGCATCCTAACAGCCCCACATCACGCGAAGCAATGTCGCAAACGACTCAAGCTCTTCGCTCTTTCAGATATCGCTGCAGCGCGTCCTGCCAGGTTGGCATGAGGACACCCAACTTCCGATGCTTTTCGCGGACAAGACGGAATACGCCGGACGCGGCGCGGGACGCGCCATCTGCTGCGTACTGATCGGACGAACCTCAGTCGTAAGCCCTGCGACTTTCACGATCTCGCGCGCAAATTCAAACCATGAACAGTTTCCGGCATTGGTCACGTGCACAATGCCGCTGGCATGCTTGCGGCACAACGCGATGATCGCTCTCGCCAGATCGACTGAATACGTCGGGCATCCACGCTGATCATTGACCACGTCCAGCGTGGGACGGCTCGCGGCCAGCTTCAGAATCGTGTCGGGAAAGCACTTGCCGCCGGTTCCAAATAGCCACGAGGTCCGGGCGATGCAGCATTCGGGTAGCACGTTCAGCAACCGGATCTCTGCCTCCGCTTTCGAGCGCCCGTAAACGCTCTGCGGATTGCGCGCATCTCCGACTTCGTACGGAGAAGTCTTTCTGCCGTCGAACACGTAATCGGAACTGAGGAACAGCAACTTGGCCCCCGCTCCCTTTGCCGCCGCGGCGACGTTCACCGCACCGTCGCGATTCACCCCGAAGGCAAGCTCCTGATGATTTTCGCAGCCGTCCACATCCGTGTAAGCCGCGGACAGAACGATCCACTCGGGGCGCGCCTTTAGCACGATATCGCGCACCTTGTCAGCGTCGCGAATGTCGACATCGCGCGACGAGAGGCCGAGAACATCGTCTCCCTGCCATTCGCGCATCAGTGCCTGGCCCAGAAGGCCGGAGGCGCCAAAGATCGTCACTCTCATGTTCGTGATATTTCCGCGACTATTCGAAGGTCTCGGCGTTGCGCAGCATCACGCCGCGCTGATCTTTCGCCGATACGATAGGCTCGCCGTCGAGTTCCCACTCAATCTTCAAATTGGGATCATTCCAGGCGAGCGTGCGCTCGAACTCGGGCGCATAGTAGTCGGTCGCCTTGTACAGAACCTGCGCCGTTTCCGAGACCACGCGGAATCCGTGCGCAAATCCCTTAGGGATCCAGAGCATGCGTTTGTTTTCGCCGGAGAGACGTACCGCCTCCCACCCTCCAAACGTTGGCGAACTGCGCCGCAGGTCCACCGCGACGTCGAGGATCTCGCCCTCTGCGACACGCACCAGTTTCCCCTGCGTATGTTGGATCTGGTAATGCAGTCCGCGCAGCACGTTTCGCTGCGAACTGGAGTGATTGTCCTGCACGAACCGTTCTTCGATTCCTAGCTCCGCGAAGACTCGTTCGTTGTAGCTCTCCAGGAAGAAGCCGCGCTCGTCGCCGAACACGCGCGGCTCCAGGATGAAGACACCGGGCAGAGACGTCGAAATTTTCTTGATCGCTTCCATCGCGGGTCGCGACACTGGGACTGCAGTCATCTCAGAATACCCTTTCCTTCAAAAGCTGCAGCAAGTAGGCGCCGTAGCTGCTGTTCTTCATTGCGCTCGCGATCTTCTCCACCTGTGCGGCGGTAATGTAGCCGAAGCGATACGCGATCTCTTCTGGACACGCCACCATCAGCCCCTGTCGTTTCTCAATCGCCTGAATGTACAGCGCGGCGTCCATCAGCGATTCGTGGGTGCCGGTGTCGAGCCACGCCATGCCACGCCCCATCACCACGACTTCCAGTTGGCCGTTCTTAAGATAGGCCTTGTTGACGTCGGTGATCTCGAGTTCTCCACGGGCGCTCGGCTTCAGCGACTTCGCGATCTCAACGACCTGACTGTCGTAAAAATAAAGCCCGGTGACGGCGTAGCGCGATTTCGGCCGCTGCGGCTTTTCCTCGATGCTCAGCGCGCGGCCCGTGGCATCAAATTCCACGACTCCGTAACGCTCAGGATCGTGCACCGGATACGCAAACACCCGCGCTCCACTCACCTTCTCCGACGCTTCTCGCAGATCTTTCGCGAGATCGTGCCCGTAGAAGATGTTGTCTCCCAGGACCAGCGCGCACGGACTACCAGCAATAAATTGTTCTCCCAACAGGAACGCCTGCGCAATTCCTTCCGGCTTGGGCTGCACCAGATATTGCAGATGAATTCCGTACTGGCTGCCATCCCGCAGCAAGGCCTGAAACTTGGGCACATCTTCGGGAGTCGAGATCACAAGAATGTCGCGGATGCCCGCCAGCATCAGCGTGCAGAGCGGGTAATAGACCATGGGCTTGTTGTAGACCGGCAGCAGACTCTTGCCCATGGCCTGCGTCACCGGATACAGGCGCGTGCCCGATCCGCCCGCGAGAATGATGCCTTTGTAACGCGTGCTTGCTGTCATATTTCGGTTGAGTCGCCTATCTAACCCGAGTAGTGCGTCGCAATCCATTGCCGGTAGCTTCCGCTGGTCACGTCCCGCACCCACTCGTCGTTTTCAAGATACCAGCGAACCGTCTTGCGAATGCCGGTCTCAAAGGTTTCTTTGGGCTTCCATCCCAGTTCGCGTTCGATCTTGCGCGCGTCCATCGCATAGCGGCGGTCGTGACCGGGACGGTCTTTCACAAAGGTGATCAGTTCGCGACGTGAGCCCGCAGAACGCGGGGACATTTCATCGACCAGATCGCAGATCGTCTCGACGATTTCCATATTCGGTTTTTCGTTCCAGCCGCCGATATTGTAGGTCTCTCCGGGACGCCCGCCGCGGAGCACTACCGCGATCGCCTCACAGTGATCCTCGACATAAAGCCAGTCGCGAACATTCTTGCCATCGCCATAGACCGGCAGCGGTTTTCCATCGCGTGCATTGAGAATCATCAGCGGAATCAGCTTCTCCGGAAACTGAAACGGCCCATAGTTGTTGGAGCAGTTGGTAGTCAGCGTCGGCAGTCCGTAGGTGTGATGATATGCCCGCACCAGGTGATCGGATGCGGCTTTCGACGCCGCAGTATGGGCTGTTCGGCGCATAAGGCGTGGTTTCACAGAAACGGAGGATCGCTCGGTCCGAGCGAGCCATACACTTCGTCGGTGGAAACATGCAGGAAGCGAAAGCGCTTGCGATCTTCTTCCCCTAGCGCTGTCCAATAGGCGCGTGTCTCTTCCAGCAGGGCGAAGGTTCCATCGACATTCGTGCGAATGAAATCGTCAGGTCCGCGGATCGAACGGTCGACGTGACTCTCGGCGGCGAAATGGACGATGGCTTGAGGCTGATGTTTTGCCAGCAACTCCCGGACGAGATTGCGGTCCCCGATATCACCCCGAACGAACTCATGCTTCGGATCGCTAGTGATGCTATCGAGATTGTGCAGGTTCCCCGCGTAGGTCAGTTTGTCGAGATTAACGATGGAAGTTTTTCCGTCCCGCATGCGCTGCAGGATGAAGTTAGACCCGATGAACCCCGCGCCGCCGGTGACGAGAATAGTATTTTGCATTCGAAGTGTCACTGGGTGCAAGCGGCCCGAAGTCTTGTCGCCCTCGCACGACAGAACCTTGATTGTAATAAAAAAGGACGGGCTTGACCCGTCCTCGACGTAAATGCCAATGATTACTGCGGTGCCACACCGAATGGTCCGGCGAAAATTGCTGAGGACGCTAACAACTCTAAATTTCTTTGTTCGTGCTGAGTACGAGGGCTATCCCGCCGCCGCTCCGAATCAATGGAAGCAGTCGCCACGTTTGCGGTCGGCTTTTTCACGCGCGCAGATACTGGCTTATATCCCAGGATATCGAAGTAGGCTTTCTCAATGTCGACGGCGATTTTTTGCCATTGATAGTGCTCTTCGATCCGTCTTTTCGCAGTCCGGCCAGCAGCCTCACGCAGGGCAGGATTAGCAATCAGGAAGCGCAGCCGGTCCGCCAGGTCTGATGAACTCCCACGCTGGAACATGAATCCAGCTCCCTCGACCACCTCGCGATTTTCCGGCACGTCGCTCGTCAGCACGCACAGGCCGGCACCCATGGCATCGAGGAGCGCCAATGACAGTCCTTCCATATCCGATGGCAGAACGAAGATCATGGCGTTCGTCAGCAACTCGTCGAGCGTCTCACCCGATACCCAGTCGAGCATTCTGATACGGTCGCTGACGTGCGTCAGCAAATTGCGGCTGTACTCGTCGCAGTAGCTCGACGCTCCGGCCATTACCAGCTTCACATCCGTATCGAGTTGCTCAAAAGCCTCCACCAGCAGGTGGCAACCCTTCTCCGGAGAGAATCTGCCTAGGAAGAGAACGTAGTGCCCCGGATCGAGACCCCACTCGAGTATCTTGCGCGGCTGTGCTGCGTTCCCGCAGAACGCCGCCATTCGGAACATAGAACGCTTCGACGCCATGCAGTTTTCGATATCGTTGCTGCAAGTCCTTCGAGACCACCATGGTGCCGTTGGGAAGTTGCACCGATGCCCGCTCGCCCAGACGCAGCACCGCCGAGGCAAACCGTCGCCACTTCTTTCGCTGCCAGTCCAGGCCTTGCACGGTCACGGTGGTTTTTGCTTTCACCAGGCGGGGAAAGAAAGAGAATAGTGCGGGGCCCAGCGTGTGATAGTGCACCACGTCATATCGCTGCGTCATCGCATGGACGGTGCTCAAAATAGTGTGCACGAGAGTTTCCAAATGCTTTGACCGGATCGTCGGTAGCCGTACCAACCGCATGCCATTGCGCTCTGCCTGCGCTGGCGTGAAATAGGTGCGGCAGTAAACCGTGACTTCGTGACCCATTTGGGCCAGTCGCTTGCCAACCTCTTCGTAGTAGGTTTCGATCCCGCTGTATTTCGAGACCACTCCGCGCCCGCCGATAAACGCCACCTTCAACTTCGGCTGCTGTGAAACGGCAACGTTGTTTTGCGGAAAAGCGCGTCTCCGTCGAGCCCATGGCGGTTCTTCGGTGGTCGCGACCAAGGTGCAATTTCTGCGGGTCTTCACTGCTATAAGTCCCTGGTAGAGACTCAACAGCTTTTGCGCATGACTTTCTGGGGCATATTGATCCCGCACTCGTTCCCACCCGGCGCGCCCCATCTTCTCCGCCAAGCCGGGCTGCGACCCCAGTGTTTCGATCGCCGCCACGAGTTGGTGCACGTCGCCAGTGCGATACAGGAGTCCAGTCTCGCCCGAGCTCACCAACTCTCGCCGCGAACCCATATCGGATGCCACGACGGCGCGGCCCTCCGCATACGATTCCAAGATGGTCTTGCCTAACGTCTCATAGGCGTGCGAGGGCAGAACCGTGAAACGTGACTGCGCGATCAAAAAATCCCGCCGGGCGCTGTCGATATGACCGACGAACTGAACGTTGGTTAATGCCAGCCTTCGCGCCAACTGCTGTAGTTCCGTGCGCTGCGGCCCATCTCCGGCAATGATCAGAGGCACCCGCGGAACTTTCTGCATCGCCCGCAATAGTTTCTCCGCTAACAGCAACCTCAAATCCTCAATTTGCTTCGGAGGAACGACAGCGGCAGTCCCAGCAAAGCTCACGAAACCCATCACGCCTGGCGTCTGCAAGACCAGCAGTCGCAGAGCGAGCGAGCGGGAGGAACGAACAAACACATATCCGGCAAAAAGTGGAACACTGATTTCTTTCGTGCGATCGCTCCACTCGCGATTCTCTTTTCGCACCGGCAGAAATACTTCCAGGCCCTTGCTCGCCAACTGCGCCGCCACTTTCTTCTCATAGCGATACCGCGTCTGGAGCGAAAACCATGCCTCGAGGAGAGGTTCGGACTGAATCGGAAGTCTGGCAACGCTACTCATGACCGCTCCTGACTTCGACAATGCATAGCTCCGCTCATTGAGTCCCGCCTCGATTTCTCATCAGATTTTCCACAGAAACATCAACCACGGAATTCTTGCAAGCTTCTACAGTCGCCGATAGATCGCCTCTGGAATCGGAAATACGCGATCGCTCAGAATGACTCCCAAGAGGCGCGCGTTTGCTCCGTCGAGTTTCTCTTTGATTTTGCGCGCCGCAATCCTGCGCGTGCGGTCGGCCGACAACACGAGTATGGTTCCATCCGCAAACTGCGCCATCGCCGTCGCCTCAGTCGACTCCTCCGCCGGGGGCCCCGCCACAATCGAGTAATCAAACTCGCGCCGTATCTCGCCGAGGTAGGAGTGCAACGATGCGGTCGAGGTGGGAACTCTGCTCTTTATCACAAGCGGCAACAGCCACAAGTTACTTCGTAATCGAGTAGCAATATGGCTCAGCGGTTTGCCCGTGATGCCCGGTCCAACCTCGGTAGTTGCATCACGGTTCGCATCTTGCAGGATGCCAAGATCCTCTCCTACCACCGCTATGGTCCCTGTTGTTTCTTGCGACAACACTTCCCCCATCTGTTTGCATATCCGTCGCACGTCCGTCTCCGCTTCTACAGCGTTCAGCACAATCTGTCGCAAGGGAGGCTCCGCATTCGAAAAGAAAACATGCCTTACCAAGCCTCGGATTTGTTCCTGGGCAAAGTTCTCGGGGCTCCATCTTCGAGAGTGCCCCGTACTCTTCACATCGGGACGCAATCTCTCCCGGGCCGCCGTCCGTGCCGTATCCGGAGATCGGAACAATACCGCGCTCATGACTCCTTCTCTCATGCCGAAAGTTTTATCCACGCATTTTGTGGCAACGATGCGAGAACCGGTGCGTTTAAGTAAGCCGACACGTCATCGGGACTGCGGAATGCCGGGTCGAGATAGTCCGCGGCAAACGCCGCGCTCGTCCCAGCTGCTCCGGCCGCAACCAACCCGGCGGCTAGCACTGTCCACGGCGACCACACTGGCAGCGCCGGGGCCACGGGTTGCTCGGCAATCGCAACATCGACGATGCCGCGCTCGTCCAGCGCATCTGCGATCCGGGCCTCCTCTTGCTTCTTCACGTAAAGCAGATGGTTCTCCTGGGTCGCCTTCTCGGTGCTCAGCAGGTCGTCCTGCGTAACGGCATCCTCTCCGAGTCGCCGCGCCATGCTGCGATAAGCGGCCTCTTGCGCGCCCATCGCCGCCTCGCGGGCTTGCAGCGCTCTCAATTGAACCTCAGCGTGCTGAAGTTCCAATTTTGCCCATTCATAGTTCGCGTTCTTATCGGTGGTCTCATCCCGCACGGGCGCAACGCTCTCGGCAACAATGGCGGTCTGCGCCTGCGCAATTTGCTGATCGATCTCCTGCACGAGCCGGTGCGTCGGCTCAAACTTCGTCAGCAACTGAGTTCGTTTCAATTGCAATTCCAGCAAACTCGATTTCAGCGATTTCATCAGGTCAGGGTTGTCCGCGGTGCGGATCTGCGTCGTAGTCCGCTCCGGAAGAGTGGCCAGCTGAATCTGCAACTCGCTCACGCGCTGTTGCGTCTCTGCCAGTTCAACCTTCGTCTGCCGGTAGCTCGCATCGATTTCGCTGAGTTTCTGCAAAGCGAGATCGCGTTCCTGCGCCGCCACGACTACACCGTGCGCCGATGAAAATTGCAGCAGCCTGTGCTTTGCTTCTTCCAGTTGCTGGCCTGACTCTCCTACCTGTTGTTGGAAGAAATTCACTTCGCCGCTCGGGCGGTGGACCAAGGTATGTTTCTCGAGGTACGCGTTCGCCACCGATTGCAGAACTCTTGCCGCTTTCTGCGGATCGTCGGCCGCATAGCTGATAGCGATGAGGTTGGTTTTCTTAACTGGCTGGACTTTCAGTCTGCTGGCGAGTCGTCGCGCTTCCCGTTCCACACGCTGTGCGTGCCCTTCGCTCAAGTGAAGGAAATGAAACCAATCACGCCCGCCTCCCACTCCATTTTTCTCCACTACCTGGCGAAGCACTTCGTCATCCTTCAGCAGCTCCACTTCGGAATTCAGCTCTTCTTCTGTGACGACGATACGAGTCAGGTCGAGAGGCGCGTTTTCCTGTGCGCTTACAGGAGCGTCCGCCCGCCCTCGGCGCACCAGAACCTTCATGTTTGCTTGATATTTCGTTCCGGCGAAGGCGTAAAAAACTGCGGCAGCCAAAACCATGACCGAGACGCAGACGAAGACCCTTCGCTGGCGGAACAGCACCATGGCCAACTCGCGCATAGTTGGCGCCGATGGCTGAAGTCGCCCGCGAGATGGGTCTTCGTCTGGCATGCGAGTGAGGGAGATCCCCTTCTAAAATTGAGCGCCGTTCATATACATGCTGAGTGAAGGTTTAGTGAGGAAGCGAGCAATCTTCGAGATCGCATTCTGTGGAACGAATATCAGATCCCCAGGACGGAGATGTGCGTCCTCTTTCAGACTGCTGTCCTTTAACATTTTCTTCAGGTTGAGGAGCCGTGTTTCCACCAGATCGTCATCCACACGGCGGAAGAGCACTACCTGTGAGTGCTTAGCCTGCTGTGTCAATCCCCCCGCAATCTGGACTGCCTCCATCACGGTCGTGTCGGAACGCAGCTCGTACTTGCCGGGCCGCCCCACTTCCCCTCCCACGATAAAGTAGGGCCGTTCGAAATCCTTCAGAGCTACCGCAACCTGCGGGTCGTGAAGATATCCCCGGTACGCTTTCTGCACCGCGTCACTGAATTGCTGCAGGTTCAGGCCCTGAACGTCCACCAGTCCGGCATCTTTCAACATCACGTAGCCGTCGGGCTGAACGGTGAGGGTTTGATTGAATTCTGGAGCGACGGTGAAGGTGATCTCCACCACATCGCTGGATTTTAGCCGGTAGAGCGGACGACGCTCCCCTCCGAGTAAAGGGTTTCCCAGGCCATCCGCTCTCGCCGGATTTGCGGCCGTTGTACTGTTACCTCCCGCTCCTGCCCCGGTAAAGCCGGATCGAGAAGTCTCTTTGCTCGGCAGGACCGTTTGAGCGGCATCCTGCGAGAAAGTGGCCGAACCACATACGCAAAACAAAAGTGCGGCTGCTATGAATCTCCCGAGTATGAAAAAGCGCTGCATATTTCCTTGCGCCGAACATTCCACATGAGTGTCTGAGTGTCACTGACTTCCCAAGACGCCCTGTTGCGGAAGTTATGCTCACACCCGGTAATCAGCAAGACATGGGAAGTACCGTCAACGAAAGTGGAATTGGCGCGGGCCGCCTGAACGCGCCGTGGCTAATGAATGATCGCGTCAAATCAACAGCCTGTAGATATCGGTTCCCAATGCGGTACTGAAGCGACTTGTCACCGTGTCTTTCAGGGGAGTACCCACAAAAGTAGACTTGCATGTTTGACAGGTCACACCATAGCAGGGCGAAAACCAAGAACTTGCCTGTTTGGAAGCTGCGATCGTGATGGCAGACACTGATGGCAGACACTAATGAGAGGCGCGGTTCTGCCTTGTATGCGCAACGTCCCGTCACGGCCGAGCAATTTTCCACAAGCAGAGCTGGCGCGAGCCCCCGCTCGGCTGGCCAAAAATCTCAATTCCCGATTTGAAAGTAGTACCTAGATTTTGTGACCAGTTTCCTTGTGGGGCCGACTGGATCTCCCTACAATCACCCCATCGTTTCTCTTTAAATGGTTGGGTGAATCCAAAATGAGTTCGTCGCAAGCCGCCACTTCCGACGTCATCAATGTCCTTGTCGCCGATTCCCATCGTATGCAAGCCCAGTTGCTCACCACTGCGTTACGCCGCCACAGTGAGTTCCATGTCGCCACGTGCCCGCTCGACACCGTCTCCATTCTTCAAGCAATAGCGACCGAGCTTCCTCGCGTCGCTCTTCTGTCACTCAGCTCGGCCGCTGATATCCCGGAGACGTTGATGACGATGCGTCGTCTCCATCTTGCTCACCCTGAGATTCCGGAAATTCTGCTGGTAGACTCGTGTGACCGCGACTTGGTCATCAATGCGTTCCGCTCGGGTGCACGCGGCATCTTCACGATTAACGACGCTAACATTCGTCTGCTGTGCAAGTGCCTTTTTCGTGTCGCCGCAGGACAGGTCTGGGCCAATTCCGAGCAGCTCAGCTACATCATTGATCTGATCTCCGAGGTTCCTTCGCTGCGCGTGCTCAACTCCCGTGGCACTCCCCTTCTCACCCCGCGCGAAGAGCAAGTCGTCGCGCTCGTCGCCGAAGGACTCGGTAACCGCCAGATTGCCCGGGAACTTAACCTCAGCGAGCACACCGTGAAGAAATACCTCTTCAGGATTTTCGAGAAATTGGGGATCTCCACTCGTGTGGAACTCGTTCTCTATGCCGTCAACAATGGGGCACCTCGCCAAGCTGAATGGCTTGGGGGCCTCGGTCGAGTTCGGCTGGGCACTTGAGACGGGACTGAACTCTACATTTGAAACCTTGCACGCTGACCTGTATAACGTTGGACGTTGCCCGACTCCCCTTCCAACCCGTCCCCGGCGCCCAAACCTCGCCGCTGGACCATCTTCGCCGCCGGTCTACTGCTTCTCGCCCTCGTGCTGGTGGTTGTCTACACCAACAGCCGCGCTTTCTCCAGTCCGCTGGCCATCGTAGTGGTAGCCGCCATCGGACTCGCTGCTCTTCTGGTGCAGCTTCGTTTCCGAAAAGATATAGGCGTCCCGGTACGCGCTCCGTTGTGGCTCAATGTGCTCGGCTTGCTGTGCGCCGTCGCCGCGGTTTTTGCCGATGCTCTTCACTTCAGCGCCAACCTGATGCAGGTGGCTGCCCTCGGAGCCGTGGTCTGTTTCGCGGTAAGCGGCGCGGTTGTGCTGCGCGCTCTGCGCAAAAAGAAAATCTGAATCCACTGTTCGGATTCAGATTCGATTCAACCAAAGACCTAAGACCTAAAACCATAACCGTTACTTCTTAAACTCCACGGCCACAGTCGTTTCCACCACGGCCGCCTCTCCATTTACGCGATACGGCTCAAACTTCCACCATCGCAACGCATCCATGGCGGCTCGTGCGAGCACATCTGGACCATTCAGGGCATGCATGCTGACCACCGATCCATCGCGTCCCACGACAACATCGAGCGCAATCGTTCCCTCGAGATGCGCCTGCCGCGCCTCAGGCGGATATGCGGGATCAACCCGATGAATCAGCAACTTCTCCATCACTTCGGCAGAAACCTGTGCCTGCGGCTTTTCCGCGGACACGGTTTGTTGACTCTTCAGTCCCGCCTCTAACTCCTGCCACGCGCGGTTCCACTTCCACCAGAAGACGGCAACGGCGATCGCTAACAGAACGAGGAAGAACGTCCAGCCCATTCCGCGCCGGTTCTTTTTTGGCTTGCCCGGCACAGCGCCGCCTGATGCGCCCTTACTTTCTCCGCCAACGTCCGCAGCCTTCTTCTGCATTGGCACCGGAGCCACAGAGATTTCGGTCTCCGGCTTCGCTTCTTTCGCCCAATCACGAATCGCGGCCCTCTGCTCCGCTGACAATCCCACAAATTCAAGCCCGCAGCGCAGTTTATCCTGATACTTCACCATGGCCCGCGTTCGAAGAGAATCCTGCGCCGGTGGCAACAGGACTTCAACGCCCACAGACTCGCCCGGCACCAGTTCTCCGGCCAGCACCGCCGCGATCCCCCGCTCGCACAAGTTCACCGACCGACCCGGCACTGTGTCAGGAATCCCGGATCGCAGCACGGTCACGTCGAGTGGCGCCTGCACTTGAAAGCGCGGCACCCGTCTGCGCGACGGCCCGCTCCACACCCGTGTTTGTACTCCGGCTGCCATTAATTTCTCTGTAGCTCCACTATTTCCTCGCCTCGCGCGAACAACGCTACACTCGCCATCCCGATGAACAGCCCATGCTCCACTACTCCCGGCATCGCGCTGAGTTCGCGCGAGAGCTCATCGGCGTCGCGGATTTCTCCAAAGCTGCAATCCAGAATGTGATTCTTCTCGTCGGTCACAAACGGTGTACCATCGGCCTCAGTTCGCACTCGAACCTCGGCCCCGAGCGCGGCGATACGCTTCGCAACCAGGGCCTGCGCAAACTGAATTACTTCCACCGGAAGCGGAAACTTCCCCAACACCGGAACCTGCTTCGATGCGTCCGCGACAATGACAAGCTGCTTTGTAGCCGACGCCACAATTTTCTCCCGCAGCAACGCTCCACCACCACCCTTGATCAACCGCAGTTGCGGATCCACCTCATCCGCCCCATCCACGGTAACGGCAATCTCCTGGCACTCATCGAGCGTTGTCAGCGGAATCCCCAAGCTCAGCGCCAGATCTCGCGACCGCGTGGACGTTGGTATCCCACGAACCCGCAACCCGTTCTTCACCTGCTCGCCGAGCAATTTGATAAAGTAAGCGGCCGTCGAACCGGTGCCGAGCCCGACTACCTGGCCATCTTTTACAAACCGTAAACTAGCCCGCGCCGCCGCCTCTTTTTCCTGATCGTTCGCCATAGTCTTTTGTAGTGACGGACGCCCTCTCTATTCCCGAGCGAAGTTCAGTCGCGGCGATTATCTCGCCTTCCGCGCCCCACGCCTATCCCAAACTCTTCTCCGTGTAAATCAAATACCCCGCGAGCGCCAGCCCAAACAGCACTGTCAAAATCGTCACCAGATCCAGCACGAAGCCCGCTGGCTGAAACGTCCCGGCCTCCAACTGCGTCCGCGTCTTGCGATACCGCACCAGCCCAGCGATCACAAGCACAACGCCGGCGACAATCGAGCTTGCACCCATCCATACCGAAAACCCAGCGGTCCTCACAGGGT
Organism: uncultured Acidobacteriaceae bacterium; assembly: GCA_963786095.1. Taxonomy (GTDB): domain Bacteria; phylum Acidobacteriota; class Terriglobia; order Terriglobales; family Acidobacteriaceae; genus Sulfotelmatobacter. Next base: position 180,704 of record CAWAXV010000018.1, read on the forward strand.
GCCCGCTAAAGGCCGCCAACTGCCGCATCGCGATTGCGAACCGGCCGATGGCGAATCCAAACACGACAATCGCTGCGCCGGTCCGCACCCATGCGAGAAATGTCCGCTCATTCGCCAGATGGTCGCGCGCTCGGTTCGGATTGAGATTCTCGGTCACGCGCCTCCCGCTGCCGCCGACATTATTCCACAGCCTTGCCGATCAAAACGCCCGCCCCGGCCAGATTCTTGATCAACTCCGCCGGCACGCCATGCCGCTCCTGCAAGTATTCGGGACTGTTGTAGGTGACCGAAACCTTCCCAGCCGCTTCCTCGACAACCAGCGCTTTCAGCGGCAGATCGATGGCCAGGCTCGGGGCCGCCACCATTAGAGGCGTCCCACTCTTCGGACTCCCAAAGATCACAACCTTGGTCGGCCTCATCTTCAATCCAACTTTCTCGGCCTCTCCGCTGTGATCCACGACCGCAAAAACCTGCATGCCTTTTTCTTCGAATGAAGCCTGCAGTCTCCCCACCGTCTCGTCGACTGAATAGCGACTCGCGACCCGGACCAATCCATTGTCTTTCGCCATACACTCACCTCTATCGAACCTCAACCCAGCGACGCTCCCTCGCGCTCTGTGCAATGACCTCGCACAGCACAAGCTCATCGTGTCCCGTCTGAAAGGTGGGAAATTCTGGCTTGGAGTCTGCGCCGCCCTCGATGTGAGCGTAGAAATCCCTGAAAAGTTGCAGGAAAGTGTCGGGATAACCCTCTGTGTGGCCACCCGGATACGCTGAGTAGGGTCGCGCCGCAGGCATCATCAGCGAAGGGTCTTTCAGTAGCTCCTGATTGGGCTGCTTTCGGTGCCCCACCCACATTTGGTTGGGCAGTTCCGAATTCCATGCAAGCGAACCTTCCGAGCCGTTGACCTCGAACGACAGCGACGCCTTGTGGCCGGCGCTGACTTGCGAAACCATCATGATCCCGCGGAGGTTGCCTTCAAGGCGCAGCAGGACCGAAGCATAGTCATCGGTGGAGATTTTGACGGGCTCCGTTTCGATGTTGCCCGCGACCTGAAACGTCTCGACTCGTCCCTTGGGCCGCTGCCGAACTGGCATTACCGTCGCCAGATCGCCGCAAACCTCCACAATCTTTCGTCCAGTCAGCCACATCGCCAGATCCAGCCAGTGCGTCCCTATGTCTGAGACAGCCCGCAGGTCGCCTCCGAGTTGGGTCTCGAGCCGCCAGTTCCAGTCCGTGGGATAGAAGAGCCAGTCCTGCAGAAAATTTCCGTGCACCAGCCGCGGCTCGCCGATCGCGCCGCTGGCAATGCGAGCGCGCGCCTCCTGGCAAAGGGGATAGTAGCGAAGGTTGTAGCAGACTCCTCCGGCGCGCTTGTATTCCTTGGCCAGAGCAATCAGCTCTGCGCTCTCCCGCGTGGTCATGGCGACCGGCTTCTCGCACATCACATGTTTGCCGGCACGAAGCAGAGTCGAGGCCTGCTCAAAGTGAAGATGGTTGGGCGTGCAGATGTGAGCGACATCGAGTTCTGGATCGGCGGCCAGTTCCTCCAGCGAGCGGTAAGCCCGCGGCAGATGCAACGCAGCGCGCGACGCTTCCGAGCGCTCCGGAGAACTGCCGAGTACACCCAACACCGGAACACCCATGCGTCGCAAAGCTTCGACGTGGGCGCGCCCCACAAAACCAGCTCCGATAACGGCAGAATGCAGTTGTGACAAGGGGACCTCGCGTAAACGGGGCTCAATAGCGTCCGCCATTGGTTACACGTCCGGAAGGCCTCGTGTCAAGGAAAGCGGCCAGCAGTGCCGCATTTGCGAGATTCTTGCCTTACGGTCCGACTGTCACCTGCAAGGCCGCTGGCGTCTCCATTCGCTGGCGGTAAATCAGATTCCTCGAAGCGACTTCTCCCACCGCGTCTACGTGGACCACGTATCCCCCATGGGGCAAAGTCTCGCCGAACGGGAGCACTTTCGCGATTGTGCCGCGCTGTAGTAGAAAGCGCTGGTATCCGATCGCCGTGGCCCGCCCATTTTCTGCAACCGCCATGGCGACGAAGGTCAAATCCATATCGTCCGGAGTCGTGTTCGATACCTCCACGCTGCCGTCGATCCGGTTCCCGTTAACGTGCGCGGGAGCTTTCCAATTCAAGGTCAACGCCGACCGCACCCGGATCACAAACGCCTTCTGCATAGCCTGCTGAGGCTTGTTGCTGTCTGTGACTGATGCGGTGAACTGAAACTCTCCCGTGCGCTCCGCCTCCCCGTGCAGCAAACCGTCGTCCTCCAGTTTGATTCCCGGCGGCAGCGCCCCCTTCTCCAACTTCCAATGCAGTACCGGCACCCCTCCGCGCGCCTGCAAGCGAAGGTCGTAGCGACCACGGGGGTAGGTGTCCGGGAGATCCGAATCGTTCACGATGACCAATCCGGGCTCGCCCTGAGCTGGTGTCGGACCAGAGGAAGGCCGTTGCGCGCTGGCTCGAGAACAACCGAGTTGCCAGGTTACGGTCGCGCCAACCAACACGACCAACATTTTTGCTACCCACGACATCCTCTGAACTTGATTCATGCCGACGCACCCCAGAATATGAACCTGACCTACCTTACTCTCCCACAACTCTTTGATCCCTCCCTATGAGAATGTATGCGCCCTCGAATCTTGCCCCGAAAGGCCCCAAAACGGAGGCCACATTGACTTAAATTCGCACTTTCTGAAAAACTACGCACTCGGGGTTTGTGTCTACCGGCCCTTGCTTTGATTCATGGAACTGCTGCTTAATCTCGCCTGGCTGCTTCTAGCTCTGCCGGCCTTCTGGCTGTGGTCGCGATCTAGAGGTGGATCGACGGGGCGCAAGTTCAGCGCATTCCAGTGCCTGCTGGCTTTGGGATGTCTCCTCGTCCTCCTCTTCCCCGTGGTTTCGGCCACGGACGACCTGCGCGCGATGCGGACCGAGATGGAAGAATCGCCGGCCAGCAAGCGCAGTCTGCGACAGTCCAGCACAGACAAGGCATCTGCCTGGAAGTGGCAAAACCCTCCAGCTCTCATCAGTTCAGCGACTCCATTTCTGACCAATGACACTGTGTGGCTGCAGTTCGCTGCTCCCTATCTTTTCATCCCCGCGGCTCCTGCCATCGAGCGGGCAGCCCGTGCTCCTCCCTGTTCCTTCCTCGCATAGCTCGTCGAAACAGCCGTAGGTTGCCGATAGAGAACCGCGGCGAATTCTCCCTCATCTTTACGGATTCCTTACGAGGGAACCAATAAATTCAGGACCGATCCGCTTCCGGTGGATTGCCGTCGTGCCGAAGGACCCGTGGAGCCCACGTTTCCTGTTCGGCACTCGTGGAGTAGTGGATGACTCGAAGATTTTGGCGGGGTTCGATTTTCTTGCTGGCCCTTGTGCTGGCTGCGAATCTGTCCGCTCAGTCGGTGCCTGCTGCGGCGCCGCAACCCCAGGTCTCTCAGGCTCCGGCCCCCCAACCCCAAATCTGGAATTGGGACGAGGTCAAAGAGCTCTTCCAACTCAACAATACGACGCTGCAGGCGAACCGCCTGAACATCGACGAACTGAAAGCCCAGGAAATCACCGCCAACCTTCGTCCCAATCCCGACTTCACGTTGTCGGCCGATGGCACCCAAATCACTCCGAGCAACGGCCGCTGGCAACCGCTTGCTGGCACCTTCATCTCGCCTGGTGTCAGTTATTTGTTCGAACGCCGGAACAAGCGGGGACTGCGCTTCGAAGCCGCCAAGCAAGGTACCGCGATCGGCGTCGCACAGCAATCCGATTCCGAACGTACCCTCCTTTTCAATCTGCGCAGCGCCTTCGTTGGCGTTCTTCAAGCCAAAGCCGTCCTTCGATTGGCGCAGGACAATCTCGAGTACTACGACAAGTTGCTGAAAATCAGTCGCGACCGCTTCCAGGGCGGAGACATCGCTCGCATGGATCTCGACCGCCTCGAACTGCAGCGACTGCAATACGAATCTGACCTGCAAACCGCACTGGTCAATCTCCGCACCACCAAGATCAACCTCCTCGCGCTGCTCGACGATCGCCGGCCTGTGGACACTTTTGACGTTGACGGTCCCTACGACTTCAGCGAAGAGATCCTTGCGCTCGACGACTATCGGAAAGATGCGCTCGATGCCCGCCCTGATCTTCGCGCTGCCGTCCTCTCGGTGCAGCAGGCCGAGACTAACTACAAACTCGCAGAAGCCGATGGCTCAACTGACCCCACTGTCGGCCTCTGGTTCACGCACAACGGTTCGTTCAACAATCCAGACGCACTGAACACCATCGGAGCCAGCGTCAGCATCCCGCTGCGCATCTTCGACCGAAATCAAGGCGAGAAGCTGCGCTCGAAAATTGACATCAAGCGCAATGAAAAGCTGCGCGACGGTGCTGAGACCCAGGTCTACGCTGACGTCGACTCCGCCTACGCAACGCTCTCCAGCAACATCACCTTGTTGAAGCCCTACAAGCGTCAATACCTCGAGCAGGCTGTCCGCGTCCGCGACACCATTCTTTTCTCCTACCAGCATGGCGGCGCTTCGTTGCTGGATTTCCTGAATGCGGAAAGCGAGTACCGCACCGTGGAGTTGAGTTACGTGAATCTGATCGGTTCATATCTGACGGCGGCAGCCCAGATGAATTTGGCCGTGGGCCGCGAGGTCATTCCATGAGAGACATTCTCTGCAGGATTTTCGGTTTGGGGACGCGCCGTGAACTGGTGTCCGCGCGTCCCCGCGGCACGGAGGTTAGAGTCCCCCCCATTCCGTGCCAAGAGCGGATCCAGGTTGCCTTGCCAGCGGCAGCCTGGATTCCGCTTGTACTGCTGCTCGCCGCCATCGCCGCTAGCGTGGCCTGCTCGAAAGAAATGCCGGCGGCGGCCAGCAAACCACCCGTCACGCTCGATCCCGACGTCTTTGAGACCGATCATCCCGAACTGTTTAAGACAGCGAAGGCCCAGACCCATCCGCTGCCCACTTTGGTTACCGCCAACGGAACAGTCACGCCCGACGTGAACCGGACCATCCACGTAACTTCGCTGGGCGGCGGCCGTGTCATCGACCTCAAAGTCAAGCTCGGCGATACCGTGAAAAAAGGCCAGACGCTGCTCGCAATCTCCAGCCCTGACCTTTCGGCAGCGATGTCGGACTATCAGAAAGCCAAGGCCGACGAGGCACTATCCCACAAAGCGCTCGATCGCGCTCAGATGCTGCACGACCGCGGAGCCATCGCGGCCAAGGATCTCGAAGTCGCGCAAGATGCCGAAGACAAAGCCAGGGTGGATGTGGAGACCACCGAACAGCACGTGCGCGTTCTCGGCGCCGATCCCGCTCATCCGGGCGCACTCCTTGAGTTGAAAGCGCCCGTCTCCGGCACGATCGTGGAACAGAACGTCGCTGGATTCGAGGGCGTCAAGAGCCTCGACAATACTCCAAACCTGTTCACCATCGCCGACCTCGGGGAGGTATGGGTCGTGTGCGACGTGTTTGAAAATGACCTGGGCGAAGTGCATCTTGGCGACACCGCCGATATCCACTTGAATGCCTTCCCCGATCGGCTCTTCAAGGGACGAGTCGCCGACATCTCGCGCGTACTCGATCCCAATACCCGCTCCGCTAAAGTCCGCATCGTGCTGGGCAACGCCAATGGCGCTCTGCGTCCCGGAATGTTTGCCGTGGCCACGTTCCGCTCGCGCCAGCTGGCCGACCGAGTGATTGTTCCCTCCACTGCGATCATGCGCCTCCACGACAAAGACTGGGTCTTCCGCAAGGAGGGCGACAAACAATTTCGCAAGGTCGAAGTGCAGGCGGATGGCCTCGCTCCCGACGGCATGCAGGAAATTCGCGATGGCGTGAAGCCGGCGAAGAACTAGTCGTGAACGCGCTCGAGTTCTCCACTGAAGTGGCGGAGAAGAAGGCAGAGACAAAGTAAGATGATCCGCTCTCTCATCGATTTTGCGCTGCGCAATCGCCTGATGATTCTTGGCGCGGCACTCGTGCTCTTCGTCTGGGGCATCATCTCGTTCCACACCCTGCCCATCGAGGCTTATCCGGATGTTGCCGACACCTACGCACAGGTCATTACGCAGTGGCCCGGACACGCCGCCGAAGAAGTCGAGCAGCAGATCACCGTCCCGCTTGAAGTCGATCTGAACGGGGTCGCCCATCTGACGCATCTGCGCTCAGTGTCGCTCATGGGTCTCTCCGTCATCACCATCATCTACGACGACGACATCACCACTTTTAATGCCCGCCAGGAAGTGCTTGATCGCCTGCAGATGGTCACGCTGCCTCCGGGAGTCGAATCCTGCGATCGGCCCGGACTACAGCCCGACCGGTCAGATCATGTTCTACACGCTGACCAGCACCAATCCGAAGTACGACGTGATGGAGTTGAAAACTCTCAATGACTGGTTCGTCGTGAACCAGTTGAAGTCGGTGCCCAACGTCGTGGACGTGAATCCCTTTGGCGGACCGACTCGCGAATACCAGGTGCAGACTTGATCCCGGCAAGTTGGTTTCCTACGGACTGTCGCTCGCCCAGGTGGAACAGGCGCTGATTGCCAACAACATCAACGCCGGCGGCGGATTCATCGAGCGCGGCGAGCAAGCGCTCAATGTGCGCGCCGTGGGCCTGATGCAGAGCACCGACGACATCGCCGCCACCGTCGTAAAAGTGCAGAACGGCACTCCGGTGCGCGTCCGCGATCTCGGCACTGTCGTTCAAGCCCCGAAGGTGCGGCTAGGGCAGCTGGGCAAGACCATTCGCAACGAAGACGGCACGATCCTGAATGACGACGATGTCGTCGAAGGCATCGTCCTGCTGCGCAAGGGCGCGGACGCCGACACCACGCTCGATGCGCTGCATCAAAAAGATCGACGAACTGAATGGCAACGGCAAGGCGGGACTGCTGCCGCAAGGCGTGAAATTCGTCCCGCACCTCGATCGCAGCGATCTGATGCACTACACCACGCACACCGTCCTGCGCAATCTGACCGACGGCGTCCTGCTGGTCACGCTGGTTCTATTTCTGTTCCTCGGCAACGTTCGCAGCGCGCTGATCGTCACGATCACCATTCCTTTCTCGCTGCTTTTTGCCGCGATCCTGCTCGATCTGAGTCACATTCCGGCGAACCTGCTTGTCTCTGGGCGCGCTCGACTTCGGCATGGTCGTCGATGGCTCGGTGGTGATGGTCGAAAACATTCTGCGCCACACTCGATTTCGGCGACGACAAGAAAACGTTCATCGAGATGATCGCCATCGCGGCGCACGAAGTGCAGAGGCCCGTCTTCTTCGCCCGCATCATCATTATCGTTTCTTATCTGCCGATCTTCACTCTGCAGCGGGTGGAAGGCCGCCTCTTCCGCCCCATGGCGTGGACCGTGGCCTTCGCCCTGCTCGGAGCGCTGGTCTTTGCGCTGCTGATTGCGCCCGTGTTGTGCAGCATGCTCTTCAGCGACGAGATCAAAGAGTGGCGCAACCCGGTGCTCGAGTGGCTCAATCGCAACTACGCCCGCACGCTCGACTGGTGCTTCGATCACATGAAGTTCACGCTCGGCATGGGCTTGGTGGCCCTGGCCGTGATGCTGTTTCATGTTGTTCAGCGGAATGATCGGCTCCGAATTTCTTCCCCATCTCGATGAAGGCGCGATCTGGGTGCGCGGAACGCTCGCGCCCAGCACCGGACCCACGGCCAGCATGGACATGTCGAAGCAGGCGCGCCTGGTGCTGGCGCGATTTCCCGGAGGTCAAGCAGGTCGTCAGCCAGGTCGGACGCCCCGACGATGGCAGCGACGCCAGCGGTTTCTACAACACCGAATTCTTCGTCGATCTGCTGCCCCGCGAACGAATGGCGCTCTGAGTTCAAGCACGAAAGACGATCTGATCGCCGCCATGGACAAAGACCTGAGCAAGTTCCCCGGCGTTGACTGGAACTTCTCGCAGCCGATTTCCGACAACGTGGAAGAAGCGGTCAGCGGCGTGAAGGGCGAGCTCGCGGTCAAGCTGTTCGGCACGCGACCTGAAGACGCTCGAGCAGAAAGCCGACGAGATGCAGAACGTGATGAGCAAGATTCCCGGCGTCGCCGATCTCGGCACATTCCAGGTGCGCGGCCAGCCCAATGTGAATCTGATCGTCGATCGCGCCGCCGCCGATCGCTTCGGAATCAATGTCAGCGATGTGCAGGATGCGGTCGAAACCGCGGTCGGCGGCAAGGCCGTCAGCCAGATTCTGATCGGCGAACAGCGCTACGACCTGACGGTGCGCTATCAGCACCCAGTATCGCCGAACCGTCGAAGACATCAGCAACATTCGCATCCTCGCACCATCCGGCGAGCGCGTTTCCTTGGGACAACTCTGCAAGATCAAGCTCGACGACGGCGCGTCCACAATTTATCGCGAGGGAAACTCGCGCTACATCGCCATCAAGTACAGCGTGCGCGGACGCGACCTGGGCAGCACCGTCCGCCAGGCCATCGAAGAAGTGGGGCAGAAAGTGAAATTGCCCGAGGGCTATCACCTCGACTGGACCGGAGAATACGAGAGCCAGCAGCGCGCCAACCGCCGCCTCGCCATCATCGTGCCGATCACGCTGCTGCTGATGTCGTTCATTCTTTATTCCGCCTTCGATTCGTGGAAGTGGGTCGGCGCTGATTCTCGCCGTGGTCGCACTCTCGCCGCTCGGCGGATTTCTCAGCCTGCTGATCACCGGCACGCATTTCACCGTCTCGTCGGGCCTCGGATTCCTGGCGCTCGATCGGCGTGTCGGTCGAGATCGGCGTGATCATGGTCGAGTACATCAACCAGCTGCGCACCCGGGGCATGCACCCGCGCGAAGCCGCCAAGGAAGGCGCGGCGCTCCGCCTGCGCCCCATCATGATGACCATGCTGGTCGCTACGCTGGGCCTGCTGCCGGCCGCGATGTCGCACGACATCGGCTCCGACTCGCAGCGTCCCTTCGCCATCGTGATTGTCGGTGGGTTGATCGTCGAACTGTTGATCAGCGTGATCCTGCTGCCCACGTTGTATGTCTTCTGGGCGCGTCCCGGCGACAGGCTGCCGCCAGCCGAGCAAAGCTTCATGTCAGAAGGCGAGCATGTTGATTAAGAGTGCTTGTTTGTGTTTTGAAAAAGATGGGCCGGTGGTGTAAGGAACACGGCGGGCGTCGATCTCCGTCTACGCTCGCAGATGCAAGTTCGAATCTTGCCTGGTCCACCAAAAATTAGCTGTGCGCAGGTTTTGGAATCACCGCGATGCCGGAATCTTGGGACGAAGGAAACAAGCCCACGAGGAGCAGCAGAACTGAGTACCGAGTACCGACTACTGAGTACCGGGTACTGGCAGCCAAAAATAAAGAGAGTTCCGAGGTGGTGTAAGGTCCATTCGTCTCGGCCAGTAGCTCGCGTTTGACCCTTGCTCGACCTGCTCTCGCAACTCGCCCTTGCGGGGTGCTGCGCGCGATCTTCGCTTGGGCTCCGGGCTCACCGCCAACCGGAAAAACCTACCTTACGCCTCGGAACTCTATCCTGCCTTCAACATGTCTTCTCTGTTCTCCTCGACCAGCGCTTAGCTATAGACCCTTGCTCACCCTCCTTCCCAATCTTTCGATCAGGAAAGTGATTCCGCTCGAGCCCCGGACGCCGCACCAACCGGAAAAACTTAAGAAGTTGTCAAAGAACGATCCTGTTGTACTCCTTCTATTTTTTGAGTCAACAAAAAATGCGCGTTTGTAAGTACACGTATTTTCAATCGAGTGCACGCCGTTCACAGCCATATGACCGAATTTGGTGCAGCGGAGCGATCGACGCATGCGCAAAGCCGCGTCCACAGCGCTTTTGCGCGGACCCATCCTCCACTCTTCATCGAAACACAAGGCGCAAGCTGACCGAACTGCATTGTGGAAAATTCGCCAACTTTGGCCGTTGACGCGCCTTACCGGGGATGACAGAATGTCGCGGTCGCGAAAGTGGACCGGACTCCCCCCGAAGTTCCTCGTCAAATTTGTTCGCAAAGGAGAGTCTATGACTCCATCCAAAGCCGCTTCCTGCCGTCCCGTGTCGCCCCTCAATTCGAAACTTGATCGCCAGTTGACCGCATACGGAACCGTCGCCGGCGCAGCCTGCCTCGGAATCCTGGCAACTCCACAACTCACCCAAGCCGAAATCGTTTATACGCCGGCAAACATTAGTATCCTGGGGCGAGCCAATGTGCCCCTTGATCTCAATAACGACGGCACTGCCGATTTTGAGCTTCTGACGCGACAATGTGGCTCGCATTCGACCTGTCTCGATATTGACGCGCTCGTAAAGGGCAATGGAATTCGGGGAACCGGGTCCAATGTAGCTGCAGGATTTTTCGGTGTACCCGTGGGCCCCGGCGAAAAATTTCTAACCGGAAATGGAAACTCAATCTACGGCAATCTAATGGCTCTGGCCGGAGGATATGGCTCATACTCCTGGTCCGGCGGACCATGGGCCCACACCACAAACCGGTATTTGGGCCTGAGGTTGGTGATTAACGGACAAACTCACTATGGTTGGGCGCGGTTGAATGTGGATCTCCTCAAGAGTGGGCAAACCGTGATCACCGGCTATGCCTACGAGACGATCCCCAATCAGACGATTCACGAAGGCCAAACTCATGAGACAACCGCCAGCAACCTCCCCTCGCTAAATCCTCTCCCGCAGGGCACAAACCTGGGAATGCTGGCGCGGGGCGCTGACGGTCTCACTCTCTGGCGTCGCGACGAGAAAACGATCGAGTCATGAAGCTACCAACCCTTATCGTTGGCTAGACCCCTGCTGATGAAACCGGACCTTCCAGTGATCGGCATTTCCTGGAGATAACCGGGCATCCCGGTACCCAGGCCAAGCAACTAAATAATTAGTTACCATTTACGATTTCATACGTCCAATATTTTTAGAAGGAGAACCGGGTGCCGCCAAAACAGTCCGCCACCTTTACCGAAGCCGAGCTACGCATCATGGAAGTCCTTTGGCGTAAAGGCTCTGGCACGGTGCAGCAGGTTCAGGATTGGCTTCCCTCTACGTTGGCCTACAACTCGGTCCTGACCACGATCCGGATCCTCGAAAAAAAGGGCCATCTAAAGCACGTCAAGGATGGGCGCGCCTTCATTTACGAGCCGACCATCGGCCGCGAAGAGGCCACCCGCTCTGAGGTTCGGCATCTGGTCAGCCGCTTCTTTCGCAACTCCCATGAGGCATTGCTGCTAAACATTTTGCAGGACGAAGAAATTGACGCAGCGGAACTCAGGCGCTTGCGCCAAATGCTCGATCAGCACGACGCACAGAACAACTCGGGGCAGGGGAAGCTGAAATGATTGTTCTCGACCTGCAAACCATCGCTCAAGTGTTTACCGAACGGCTGTTGAATACCGCCGCCGCCGGCTTTGTGCTTGCAGGTTTAGTGTGGATGCTGTTGCGCCTCGTCGGCCGTCAGAACTCCGGCACTCGCTTTGCTATCTGGTTTTCCGCTCTGCTCGCAATTGTTGCGCTTCCCTTTTTTCCGTGGTCAGGCTTCATGGCGTCAAGTTTTCCGGCGCTTCATTCGGCGAACCCGCGCGGACAAATTATCCTTTCATCCTCCTTGGGTGTCTGCTTCTTCGCCGCGTGGGCGATCGGATCTTGCCTCCTCCTTTTAAGGCTCAGTGTGGGGCTGTGGCGCGTCAGACGCTTACGTAGAAATTGCGTTGAGCTTGATCTGGCTAGCGTCGACCCAGAAATCTCCAGCATTCTTCGCGACTTCAACTCTCGCCGTCGGGTCAAGCTATGCGTTTCGAACGATGCCGCCGTTCCGGCAGCAATCGGTTTCTTTCGCCCGGCCATTGTTTTTCCGGCCTGGCTCGTGCCTCAACTTTCGCCGGTAGAAATCAAGACGATCCTGCTCCATGAACTGGCACATCTTCGCCGTGGGGATGATTGGACAAACCTCGCCCAAAAGATCTCAAAAGCGCTGTTCTTCTTTCACCCGGCAGTATGGTGGATTGAGGACCGCCTGACCCTTGAGCGTGAGATGGCTTGCGACGAAATTGTTTTGGCGCAGACCGCAAGCCCCAAGGCATACGCGTCATCTCTGATTTCGTTCGCCGAGAGGATGCAGAGCGCCCGAGGCCTCACGCTGGCCCAAGCTCTGGTGAGCCGCATGCATCAGATGTCACTCCGGGTAGCGCAGATTCTCGATGCAAAACGGCCCAACCGCACCGGGCTCAGCAAGCCGGTCATGCTGCTCAGCGCCACGGTCGTGGTAGCCGTTCTGGGCGCAGTTCCTTTCATGCCGAAATTTGTGGCGTTCCAGACTCGAACAAGCCCGAGTCCAATGCCGCAGATGCAAGCAGCACAGCAATCGACGAACAAACTGGAAAGCGCGGCGAACTCAGCCTTGGTCCGCCCAACCGCGGAACATTTTGCCGGGCATCCAAAGATCCCAACGCAGACGCGGCCGATTCTCGCTGCATTCCATCCGCGTACAGCGGTGGCCCCGTCACGGGTAAAAGTGATGAAGCCGCACCATCCGGTGGCGGTGCCCACAAGAGCTTCACACCAACAGGCGCCGGTTCAGGAGACGATTTTCATTCTGCGCACCACGCAGTATGACGCTTCCGGTTCTGGAGTCTGGACCACCCTTTGCATTTTGCGTGTAGGAGGAACGAACCAGGCCGTACGGCAATTGGAATCGGCAATCTTCGTTAGTTGGATTTAGAAGTTCGACGGGATAAAAATTTTTTTGTTTTCACCAACTAAAGAATTAGTTACTCAAAGGAGAAATGCACCATGAAAAGCTGGATCAAGTATTGCCAGGCGGCGCTTACCCGGCGCTTCCTGGTTGGGTTGACCGCAGTGGCAATGGTTTTTTCGCTCGCGGTCTATGAATTCGACAACACAGCAAAGGCAGCAACACCGTCGGCAGCGGCGGCGCCTCTCGACGACGATAGTGTCAGCGCATTGCTTTCGCTCGATCGCGCCATGGAAACCTTGGCCGCACGCGTTACTCCGGCCATGGTCAATGTAACCGTCGTCTCCAAGAAACCTGGGGACGTTTCGAATCGCTCCCAGGGTGGAGACAACAACGGCAACGATGACTCCAACGGCCTGCAGCAGTTTTTTGGGCCCTTCGGCGTCAGTTCGGCCGCCAGTTCGGTCAGCAGCATGCGGCCCGAATCCCCACGTTGAGCACGGTCTCGGCAGCGGTGTGATTATTTCGCCCGACGGCTACATCGTGACCAACAACCACGTCATCGACGGCGCCGTCGACATTCGCGTCACCATGACCGATCGGCGAATCTTGCCTGCGAAGCTGATTGGCGCCGATCCTCTCACCGATCTCGCCGTCATCAAGATCGACGGCAACAACCTGCCCAGCGTGCCCTTGGGAGATTCCACGCAACTGCATCCCGGCCAGACCGTGCTCGCATTCGGCAATCCGCTGGGCTTCCGCTTCACCGTGACTCGCGGCATCGTCAGCGCATTGAATCGTCCCAATCCATTCGGCTGATCGCCGTTCGCCCGGCCAGTTCATCCAGACGGACGCCGCCATCAACCAAGGCAACTCCGGCGGGCCGCTGGTCAACGCCCACGGTGAAGTTGTCGGCATCAACACCTTTCTGATTTCTGAGACCGGCGGATTCTCCGGCATGGGATTCGCCATTCCCACGCAGATTGTCCGGCCGACTGTCGACAGTCTCATCAAGTACGGGAAGGTCAGCCATGGCTACATCGGCATCGGCATCAACGACGTTACGCCCGATGAATCCAAGTTCTTCCATGTGACCAACGCCTCCGGAGCGGTCATCACACAGGTCGAGCCGAATTCCCCGGGCGCAAAAGCAGGTCTGAAAGTCGGCGACGTCATCACTGAACTCAACGGCAAAGCCGTCAGCGATGCCGGAGAGTTGCAGGTAAAGGTCGGAGAGAAACAGCCCGGAACTACGCTTCACCTCAAAGCCCTGCGTGACGGCAAGTCCGTCGACGTCCCGGTGACGCTCGAGGCGATGGCGAAGGGTGACCGCGATCAGGAAAGTTCCGACGCCAGCCACGGCAAACCGCGCTGGGGCCTTGGCCTCGCCGACTTGACGCCAGATCTCCGGCAGCAACTGCAAGCCGACAATGATTTGAATGGCGCAGTAATCGAACAAGTCACGCCCGGCAGTCCGGCCGACAATGCCGGCCTGCAGCCGGGTCAAGTGATCACGGAAGTCAATCGCCAACCCGTGCATTCCGCTGCCGATGTGCAGAAGGCGCTCTCGAGCGTTTCCAAGGATGGCGACGCGCTGGTGCTCGTCTGGACCAACGGCGGAAGTACTTTCCGCGTCTTGCATCCCACGCAAGGCTAGTCGAAGTCTCTTCTCCTCGAGGCGCGGGCATTTGCTCGCGCCTCTTTTTTCTTCCGTCCGCTTTCAAAAACTTACGCAGCAGAAATTTCTCTTGACTGTAAATAATCTACTTATATAAGTTATAACTTATGTCAGGAACACCCAATCTGAATGCCTCCTTCGGCGCACTGGCTGATCCCACCCGTCGCGCCATCCTGGCCCGTCTCGCCTCCGGGGAAGCCACCGTCATGGAGTTGGCAAAGCCCTTTGAGATGACGCAACCCGCAATCTCCCAACACCTGAAGGTACTTGAGGATGCAGGGCTGATCGTCCAGAGAATCGACGGGACGAAGCGGCCTCGCCGGTTGGCGAAGGCTGGGATTGAGGCAATGGACCAGTGGCTTGCGATGTTGCGAAAAGCGCTGGAGAAAAACTACGACCGGCTCGATGGGGTTCTGGCTGAAATGCAATCGAATGAAATGAAATCCAATCAGGAGAGGAAAACGCAATGAGTAAATTAACTCTGAGGACCGAAGGCGATACACATATCGTGATAACCCGGCGCTTTGCCGCGCCACCAGAAGCCGTGTACCGTGCGCACACCGATCCGAAATTAATCCAGCAATGGTGTCTTGGCCCTGAGGGCTGGACGATGCCTGTCTGCATCAACGAAGCGCGGCCCGGGGGCAAGATCCGCTATGAATGGGCGAATGAAAAAGGGGGTGGTTTCTATCTGACAGGTGAGTTTCTGGAACTCAAGCCCTACAGCAAGATCGTCCACGTGGAACGCATGCACCTGCCCGATCCAACGCCCGACAATCACGTTGAAACACGATTTGAACCCGATGGCTCCGGCACCCTCATGACGATGCGCATGACGCTGCCCGACCCACAGACTCGAAAAATGATGCTTGCTACCGGCATGGAACGCGGCATGGAAGCGAGTTACGTTCGACTGGAAAGTGTGATCTTCGATCCGAAGCTGTCGGAAGCCGCAAGTTAGAACGGAACAACGTTGGGCCCCGGGGCACGCTATGCCCCGGTGGTTTTCTTCTTTCCGGCGCCTGCTCCGCTCTTGCCGCCGGCGCCCTTCTTATTCTTCCCTCCAGCGATGATGTCCGCGATGGTCGTGTGCTCGAGAATCTTCGCCGCGGCGTCCCGCACCTCCAGGAACACCTCGTAGAGCGCTCGATGATCGGCGTCCTTCGCGATCAATCCGCGCAACTGCTCCGCATCACCCATCGGAGCCAGCGGCCCATCCACGAGCCGGATAATGTCGCTCAAGCGGAATCTCCGCGGGATCCCGTCTTAACTGGTAGCCGCCGCGTGCGCCCCGCACGCTGTCCACAATGCGCGCGTTCTTCAACTCCAGCAGAATCAGTTCCAGGAACTTCTCCGGCAGATCACTCTCCGCCGCAATGTCCCGGATCTTGATCGCTCCCTGTTCGTGCCGCCGCGCCAGCGTCATCATCGCCTGCAGCGCATACAGGCCTTTTTGCGAGATCTTCAAGTCGCTCTCCCCCCGCCACGCCTAGATTGTGCCCGATTCCGGGCCGCCTGCATAGAACTACCTGACTGACATCCGGTCTACTGCTTCTTCCCGAGATTCAAACCGACGACGGTAGGCTAAACTCAATCCCGACGCAGGAGAGGTGCAAGTATTCCTTTTGAAATAGGCGATCTCCTCAATCTGGAGGGCCTCTCCTCGCGAGAGCGAGCCACGCGTGTCTACGGCCTCCTTCGATGGCTGCTGAGTATCCCGGTGGAATCGCGGACCGAGAGGCTCGCACAGGTAACGCTGGCCATCGACAAGCATCCCGACCGCGAATCCATCCGCTCGCTCTTCCGCGAATTCTGGTCCCACCATTCCTATGTTCGCGTCATCTCGGAAGCCGGCTTGCCCGACGAGGCATTTTTGCTGGGAGAACTACTGGCACGCGCGCTGCGCCACCTTCTGCCCGTCGATGAGGTCGGCGGCGACCTCTATGTGTTGATGGATTCCCTGGGTCTCAAGGAAGCGGACGCTCTCTGGCTGGCTTCGTTGCCCGGGCCCTTGACCGCCGACTGGGCTGACATTTTTCGTCCCTCGCATGCGTCGATTCTTGCCTCCTGCAAGCTACTGGCGCTGCGCGCCGCCAATATCGCGCTGTCGCGAGACTTGACCGCCTTCGTTGACGATGAAGACATTACGAAGTCCCCGTTTTTCAATCTTCCCGCAATCGTCGACCACGTGATTCGGCACCCGGAGGACTTTCATCTCTGGGAGGCACAGCGTGCAGCCTGCGAAGAGCAATTGCAGGCGGTCAACAAATCGCTCGTCGATCTCGGCTCTTCCGTCAATCTGATTTTTCGTATTCGCCTGCTGCGATCTCTTCTCGGGCGGATCCATCAGGTCATCAGTTTGGAAGGGCCCGCTTCCGATGCGCGCAAGCTGGCAATCACCATCGTGCATGGGTTCGCCTCGCAACGGCGGATGGTAAACGTCTTAGGCTCCAGCACTCACCGCCTCGCGCGCAGCATCGTCGAACGCACCGGCCGTGTCGGAGAACATTACATTGCCGAAAACGCAGCTCAGTGGATCAAGATGGGCTGGGGAGCCGTTCTCGCCGGCGTGATTACCGCCTTCACTGCGCTCTTCAAGTACTCGCTCGCATCGGCCATTCACGCGCCCCTGCTATTAGCTATAGCCCATTCGCTCAACTACACCGTGAGCTTCTTGCTCATGCAGGCCGGAGGCTTCCTGCTGGCTTCTAAAATGCCGGCCATTACCGCCGCCACTCTGGTCGATGCAATGGAAGATCCCGCAAAAGATCACATGGCCCGTCTTCGCTCCATCTCTCAGACCCAGTTCATCGTTACTATTTCCAACCTGCTGGGCGCTGTTCCCGTATCGATGGCTATCGACAGGATGTTTCACGCCTTGCGCGGGCATCCCTTTCTTACGCCAGCAGAGGCCGAGCACGGCGTAACCATGCTCTTGCCTCACGCATCGATGACGATCCTCTTTGCTTTCATCACCGGGATTTTCCTCTGGCTCTCATCGCTGGCCACGGGATGGACAGCCAACTATCTCGCGCTTCACGGAATGGCGACTGCCATCTCGCAGAGCCTTCGCATTCGCAAACGGCTGGGCGTGAAGCGCGCCGCCACTCTGGCACACTGGGTCCGGCATCATGCGCCCGGCTCCGTGGGATTCATCGTCCTGGGATTCCTGCTCGGCGCGGTTCCCATTGTTCTCGAACTCTTCGGGATTCCGCTCGAGGTCCGCCACGTCACCCTGTCTGCTGCCGGCCTCGGCTATGCTCTCGATGGCCAATGGCTCTACGGGCAATTGCACTGGCACGAGACGGTTCTTGCTTTCGTCGGAATCGGGTTCATCGGTTTCCTGAATATCTTCGCCTCATTTGCTTTCAGCTTTTTGCTCGCCGTCCGGGCCCGCAACATTGGAGAACAGCAATCCAAACGCTTCCTACGCGAAGTCGGCCGCGAGGTGCTCGACAGCCCATTCTCTTTCCTGCTGCCGCTGCGCTAGCCGTACTCTGCAACCTCCCTAACGCTTGTCATCCCGAGCGGAACCGAAAAAACCCGAGCGCATTGTCATCCTGAGCGGAGCCGAAAAGCCCGAGCGCATTGTCATCCCGAGCGGAGCCGTTTTCCGGCGAAGCGAGGGATCTCGTGCTCCTCGAGCCTCGCGCGTCAGCGAAGAGCCGCTATTACCCCCGTAATCCCCCTGCACAATTCGTTGTGCTATACTGTTTTTGACGCATTTGCCACGGTTTGCTCGTGACGCGGTGATCCCCAGTTCGGATCAGATTCATCTCCGCTTTTCCTGCCCGCCGTTTCGTTCCAGCGCCAAATCTAAAATGCGAGCGGCATGTAAAGCTTCACGTGTATTCGTGACTCGATGTGTATTTCGACAGGCCCCTCCAGAAAGAACAATCTAGAATGACAACGTTTACCGAACTGCCCTTGTCTGCTGCCTCTGCAGCACAAACTCGCGGCAGCTCAATTCATCACCTTAACCCCGATTCAGGAAGCGGCGATTCAGCCCGCCCTCGACGGAAAAGATGTAATCGGCACCGCCCAGACGGGCACCGGCAAGACCCTCGCATTTCTGATCCCTGTGATCGAAATGCTGCGCCACGAAGCGGCGGCCCATGACAAAGCGGCCACCGGCAAATTGGCTCCTGCCCGCGCCCTGGTTCTGTTGCCCACGCGCGAACTGGCCATGCAGGTCCACGAGCAGTACGAAGCCCTGCGCACCAAGACGATGCCCAAAGCGGCGCTGGTCATCGGCGGCGTCTCCGAAAAAGCTCAGATTCAAGGCCTCCGCGCCGGATCATCGCTGATCATCGCCACTCCCGGACGCCTGCAGGACTTGACCGATCGCCGCTTCGCCGACCTGCGCCACATCAAGATTCTCGTCCTCGACGAAGCCGACCGCATGCTCGACATGGGATTCCTTCCGGCGATCCGTCGCATTCTCGCTGCTTCTGCCCAAGACTCGGCAGACGCTGTGCTTCTCCGCGACCCTCGAAGCTTCCGTTGCCGGGCTCGTGCACGAATACATGCGTGATCCGGTCCGCGTGGCCCTGGGTTCCGTACTCAAGCCAGCCGAGAGCGTGGAGTTGAAAGCCTACGAAGTTCGCCCCGGCGAGAAGATGGATGTTCTCCGCCACTTGCTCTACGACGAAAAAGGACAGACTCTGATCTTCACTCGCACCAAGCGTGGCGCGCAGCGTCTGGCGCAAGAACTCGCACGCGATGGCTTCACCGCCACCATGATTCACGGCGACCGCACCCAGTCCCAGCGGAACGGGGCCCTCGAGCGGATTCCAGGAAGGCCGGTTCCAGATTCTCGTGGCGACCGATATCGCCTCGCGCGGCCTGCATTGCGATGACGTCGCCCACGTCGTCAACTACGACGTGCCAAAAATGGCGGAAGACTTCATCCACCGCGTAGGCCGTACCGGACGCGCCGGGTCAACCGGACGTGCTACCACCCTGGCCGCCGGCGTGGAAGTTGTGGAACTCCGCAACATCGAGCGCAAGCTTGAAATTGCGCATCGAACGCATGCAGATGGACCCTTCCGGCGCACCTCAGCCGCGTCGCGCCGTCCAGAACACTCTGGCCTCGCGTACGCTGACCGCGTTGCCGGGCGAAGTGTTCGTTTAAGGAAAGAAATGAAAGAGTAAGAGCGGGTGCCCCATTTCTCGCGCAGTTCTTGCGCGAGAGATGGGGGGGCTTTCAACTTTGGGCTTGGAAGGATTTCGCTGGCACTAGTCCGCTTCCTGGTTGCTTCTCAGACCCGCCTGATATCTCTCCGCCGCCGATAACACACGCCCGCTGTTCCCCCATGCTGGATAAAAGCCGATCAGTCCCAACACCGGCCCCGGCAGCAACACCCACGCAACGCTCAGTCCAATCCGGCTGAAAAGAGATGTCGCTAGCGCGATCGACGCGATCGTTATCGCAAATCCAATTGAGTTCTGCAATGCCAACACAGCACCCACCAGATTCGACGGTGCCGCTGCAGCCGACAAGGCGGAAAACTGCGGAGAATCCGCGACCACTGCTGCTCCCCAAACGAGCAACAACGCGAGGAACGCATGCGGTGAAAGTTCTCTCCAACCCGCACCAACAATCAAACAGCAGGATCCCGAGACCGCCAGCGATACCGCAGCTACGCGCCCGCTCCCTACTCTCCGGCTGATGAAGCCGCCCACGAATGCACCCCAGCGCCCCGATCGATATGATCGCGAATGCCAGCCCAGGAACGCTCCATTGTTGACTTCGTGACCCTAAAGCCGCACTCAGAATCAAAGGCACCAGCGTCCAGAATGTATAGAGCTCCCACATGTGGCCAAAGTAGCCCAGCGCAGCGGCCCGAAGCCCGTCCGACGACCGGAACGCCCCCAGCACGCCTCCCATGCGCTGCACTCCCGCTTCGGCCGCAGCGCGAGATGCGGACCATCTCCCAACCAAAACACCAGCAGTGCGCCGGCGATCGCCAATCCCGACGACGTGAGAATGACGTCCTGCCAGTTCCACTCGCGCCCCAAGAAACCGCACTCCTTGTGGCAGTGCTGTGCCCAGCGTGAGCATGCCCACCAGGTAGGCGAGAGCGGAACCGGTCCGCTTCGGCTCCCAACTCACAATCAGCTTCATGCCAATCGGATAAATGCCCGCCAGGCAAATTCCCACCAGGAACCGAAAAATCGCAGCGCTCAGCAACCCGTGCGAGAAGATCGCGAAGCAGCCATTGAACGTCGCCCCCAGCAGCGCGCTCACCACAAAAATTCTGCTCGCGCGGAAACCGATCCGCCAGTCCGCTCAGCGCAAAAGTGGATGTACCGATGATGAACCCAAGCTGCACCGCATTGGTGAGCAAAGCCAATCCCCGAGACGCCGATGCTCCACGCTCTCATCAGATCGGGCGCCGCGCTGTTCGCGCTGAACCAGAGCGACGTCCCGAACAATTGCGCAATCGCAATCGTCGCCACTGGATGCGATCGCGGAAACGGCGCCGACCGATCATCTAATTGGCTGTTCATGCTTGCAATCCGCGCCCGCGCAGATATTTGAATTCACCGCTGATCAGAACCGAGGCCGCGATCGTGTTTTCGATGCCCTTCACTGCCCCGCCGCGGCAGCTTCGTACACGACCTTGCCGCCTACGACGGTCTCGAGCGCTTGTGTCTTGGCAATTTCCTCAGCTGGCACTTTGAGAGGATTTCTGTCGAGCACGATAAAGTCGGCGAGCTTGCCGGCCTCGAGGGAACCGGTCGCTTCGTCTTCGTGAAGCTCATAAGCCGCATCAATAGTCGCCGCCCGCAGCACGGCCACCGCCGACAGTCCGGGATCGTCACCCAGCCGCCCGTGATACTCCGCAGGTGCATCGGGCGCGTTGGTGCGAGTCACGCCGACCTTGAGTGCAAACCATTCATCCAGTTGATCCACGGGCCAGTCGCTTCCGTATGCGATCCGGGCGCCGGCCGCCGCCAGAAGTCCGGCCGGTTCAATAATTTTCATCCGCGCGGAACCAAAGTAGTTTTTGAGTCCCATCGTGTCTCCGGCCCGCTTCTCCCACTGAAACGACAGGACAGGAATCGCGCCGAGCTGTTTGTAGCGGGGAAAATCCGCTGGATCGACGATCTCATCGTGCGCAATCGCCGGACGCAGATCAGCTCCCGGCAGCGCCTTTCGTAGCGCCTCGATCCCGTCAAGCGCCGCGTGGACAGCACCGTCGCCATCGGCGTGCATGTGCGGGTCAATCCCCGCGCGTCCCAGCCCAACGAGCACGGTAGCCAGAGCGTCCGGCGAAAAATAGACTGCCGGCCCACGGCTCGTACCAGGCTCCCACCGCGGATTCGCAGACGTCCCCGCATTCGTGAAGTAGGGCTCGCGCATGGCGCCAGTCAGCGCGGGAGCGGCGATCACTCCATCGAGAAACAGCTTCGCATTTCGCACGGTGATGCCCGGTGCCACACCGATCGTGCCCTCGTCGTACTGCTTGGCCAGCGCGACGACGCGCGCGACCGCGCCGGGCAGATCACCGGCCTCCGAAGGCGAGATCACCGGTGCAAAGTGCGCTCGCCCGGTCAGACCTCCAGCCTTGCGCACTTGTGCAAACGCCGCAATCGATTCCGCGGGAGCGGCAGCATCGAGAAAGCTGGTGACGCCCTGCTTGCTCATAGCCTTGAGTGCGGCCTTCGCCGCCGCTATGTTCTCCTCGGCCGTCGGTTTCGGCAAGAACGCCGAGAACGGTTCGTAAGCCGCATCTTCGAGCAGGCCGGTTGGTTCGCCCGCGGCGTCGCGCCAGATCTTCCCGCCCACCGGATCCGGAGTGCTCGCGGTGAATTTGGCGAGGGCAAGCGCTCGCGAGTTGACCAACGCGGTGTGGCCAAACGACGAAACGACGATGATCGGCCGTTTTGTTTTGAGCGCATCGAGTGTGGCGCGGCTCGTCTTCACGCCGGCGGGACGCATGCTTTCCTGGAACCAGCTGACGACTTCGAGCCATGCATCCGGCTCCTTGGAAGCCTCGCCATCTAAGCAAGACTGGATCCGTCGCTGCATTTCGGCGACGGTCAACGACTCGTAGTTGAGACTGCATTTCAACAGCACCGCGCCGGCCTCCAGCGGATGCATGTGGCCATCGATGAGCCCCGGCATGAGAAACTTGCCTTTGAGGTCTACCACCGCGGTCGCACCACCAACGAAAGCCGCCAATCCCTGGTTGCTGCCCACGTACACAATGCGTCCGTCGCGAATCGCCAGCGCCTCGGCGGTTGCGTTCCGTCCATCGGCGGTAAAGATCACGCCGTTGCGATAGACGCGATCAGCTGGCCCCTGGCCCCGAGCCGCCACAGTCATCGAGACCGTTAACAGCAGAGAAATCAAAAGCGAGAAAACAGCCTCGGAACGACGCGACCTTCTGCAGTGCACCTTGTCCATGATCCCCCGTAGTTTTGTTTGTCGCAGGATAACATTCCAGGTCGGCCCCGAACCGCCGCGACTTTCCGTTTTGCTCAACAGAAAAGGCAGCCCCAAGGGCTGCCTCAATCTGAATCGTAAATTGCTCTGTCTAGCGCTCGAGCTTCCCGATGCCGGGGATAAACACTTCCACCGCTCCCGGTTCGTCCTCGACGCCGACGCGAAACAGTGCCGCCTGCGCCTCAGCATGCTCGCGCAGTTCCTGCATTTCGTCCACTGCCGCGCCTTCCGGCTTGTCCTGTTTACGCTGGACCCTGCGCTCGGCCTTGTCCCGCTGTTTCTGTTGCCGTGTCTGTTCCTTCTGGCGTTTAGTAAAAGTTGATCGTCCGCGTGGCATTCACAATTCCTCCGTGTTTTAGTGCGTACTGACTGGACCGCGAAACCTCGCGGCCAGCTGCTTACAAGAAAAAAGAACTACCAGCGCGGTTCGCGCGGTTGGCGTGCGTGGCCCTGGTAATCGTCGCGCCCGCGTCCGCCGCCCCCACCGCCTCCAAACCGCTTCCCACCACTGCCGCCGGCTCTCGGACGGTCGGTTTTTGGCTGCGCTTCGTTGATCTTTAACGCGCGTCCTCCAAGCTCGGTTCCGTTCAGAGCAGCAATCGCCTTATCGGCTTCGCTCGCGTTGGTCATCTCCACAAACCCGAACCCCCGCGATCGTCCCGTTTCCCGATCGGTCACAACGCTGACTTTCTCGACCGCTCCGTGCGCTTCGAAAACTGTCCGCAGTTCCGACTCAGTTGTGCTGTGGGGCAAGTTGCCGACATAAAGGTTCTTCATTCCATTTCCTCTCTGAATAAATCGTCTTACTTTGATTCCTTGGCCGAAGCGGCTGGCTTGGTTTGCGTAATCATCTTTTGCAGCATTTCCCGGTTGCGCTTCCGCTTCGCAGCATTCTGCTTCCTGATGCGGTTAAATCTGGCCTTATCGCCATTCACTCTCGACATAATCCACTCCGTTGATTCGGGCTGTTATTAAGACCGTGGTCGTAGTGCAACTTCTTCGGCGAACGTCCTGGAAACCGTCTCAACCCCGCCTAAAGAAGCTCTTCCACCTACACGGATTGGGTTTGAGCAGCCGCGCCTGCCCGCACACACATTGAATTGTCAGGAGCACCCGCGAAAGGCCGCCTCTCGATCTCTCAATCGCGAAGGCGCAATTAGGGCGTTGTCTTCGAGGTTAAGTATTCTAATTATACGCTGTTTTGCTGATTGGCCGCTGCCTAAAGACCGCCGCCTTGGGAAGTGTGTCTCTGCGTAGTATCCCTTGCGCGCGTACACGCGCAGCTGATGTCCCAGCTTTGTGAGCCGTAATGGAGATGGTGCGAACCCACTTTGGGAAAATCGAGCCCATCCAGCTTTTACTGCGTTTCACTTCTTGAAAAATCGTCTTGAAAATCGTCCCCTTGCTAATCCCCCTCCCTCCGCGTACCATATGTATGTACGTTAGACCGAATCGGTCGTGAGCAGTTCTCGCTTCAACAAGCCAGCAACCTGCACAGATGTCCCGAATCCCTTCAGCGTAACATCAACAAAGGAACAAATTAACACCATGGAACAAGGAACAGTAAAGTGGTTCAATGACGCCAAAGGCTACGGCTTTATCAGCCGCCAGTCGGGCGAAGATGTTTTCGTCCATTTCTCCGCCATTCAGTCCGGCGGTTTCAAGAGCCTGCAAGAGGGCCAGACCGTGCAGTTCGACGTGACCAAGGGCCCCAAGGGCTGGCAGGCCGAGAACGTCCAACCGCTTTAACCCTTCAAAATACCCTAAATTGCGAAAAGGCGATCTCAAACCAGAGATCGCCTTTTTCATTTCCCACCTAAATTATTTCCGAATTATTGGTGCCATCGAAGGGACTCGAACCCCCACACCCTTGCGAGTACATGGACCTGAACCATGCGCGTCTGCCAATTCCGCCACGATGGCAAGTGGACTCTCATTGCAGCGGCGGCCCGAAGGCCGCCGATCAGGAAGACTTACACTTCTATTCTACAGAGGTGCAGTTACCTGTCAAACCAATCTCCGTTTCTACGAGCCTTCAGGCCTAAAGGCGCGACCTTCGCGAAAAGCCTTTTGAAACCTTGAACTCTGAAACCCTGAAACTCTTGTTTCTACTCCAGCTTCGCCGTCATCGTAATCTTCGCGTTCAACACTTTCGAGACCGGGCATCCCTTCTCCGCCGCTTCCGCATACTTCTGGAAGGTCGCCGCATCCGCGCCCGGAACTTTCCCAACCACATCAATGTGGCTCGCCGTGATCGTCCATCCCGAATCCAGCTTGTCCAAACTCAGTGTCACGTTCGTCGAAATGCTCTCCGGAGTCAGGTTCGCCCCGCCCAGCTGCGCCGAGAGCGCCATCGAAAAACATCCCGCATGCGCCGCCGCAATCAGTTCCTCGGGATTCGTCCCCGCAGCATTCTCAAATCGCGTCGAAAACGAATACTGCGTGTTGTTCAGAACTCCGCCCGGAGCCGAAAGACTGCCCTTCCCGTCCTTCAGCCCACCCTTCCAAACCGCGCTAGCCTTGCGTTGCATGACTTTCTCCTTCGTATGATTTCTCGAAATGCTCGCCTCCATTGTAGACGGAATCAAGCGCAGACCTGTCAGGGCGCTTCGGTGAGAACCGGCAAGGAAGTACCGTGGAATCGTGACTGTGAGGCTGAACGCCTGAGGTCTCGACGCCCGGCGCCGGCTTTCTAGTAGAAATCCGAGCAGCTCAAATAGAATCCGCACTGCGGACACTTCAACTTGCACCGGCTCTCGCGCAACTTCGCCGAGCAATTTGGACAATACTGACCTGGGTCTGCTTTCACTCCCGCCCCATGCGCCGGTCATTCGCCGCTGGCGCAGCTTGCTGTTCGCTCATGTCCGCCGACCTTACGCTCGCACGACGCGTCCTGGCAAGTATAGCTTTCGATTCCCTTGATTTTCTAAGCGTTCTTTGCGGCTTCTTTTAGCGTCCTTAACGGTTAGAAGCGGTTGACATCAGGAACACAGAAAAACCCTACGCCGCCCGGTCGCTTACTTCCTGCGCCGTACGGCTCCAGCAATCAGCCATGAGCAACCACGCTCCCAGCCGCCGCCAGACTTTTACATACTTGCCGCGTTCCGGAACTCGTGTCCCGTCCGCCTTCCGAACGATTACTGTGAAATCGGCCTAATTCCATCGCCATGTCGCCCGAATAGTCGACCCGCGTCGTTTCCAGGCGCAGATCGCCATATCCCGACTCGCCCATCTCGCGAAGCAGCCGTTCCACTTGTTTCTGACCGTACGCGGCTTCGTGATGCGACGCCATCAGCACGCCGTCCGGGGCGAACAAACCCGCCGCCAAGTCGTAATTCCCTGTGTTGAATGAGGTTGCGAAATCCTGCGTGAAGTTACGGAGTTGAGACTCCACATCCCTGATCGGATGTGAATCCGACAGAGTACTCGTATAGGGCCGGTACATCTACTACCTCCTGGGGGAAGGCAACCGGCAACCTCACCCTGGCCAGCGGGCGCGTCACCGGGGGAAAACTCGCTTATTCTAGCGCAAAACCCGTATGTGGAAAGTGAAAAGTTTTCCGGGTCGCTAATCCAGAAATTCGATCGGTATTTTTCTATCTTTCAAACGGCGCGGAGCGGCTGGGCAACCGCAATAATCCAGAGTCATGGCTCAAGGTTGCGACTGCGGGTTTAGGCGATTCGGGGTTCCAGGTGGGATTCTCGCTCCGCGATCTGCCGCTTCACGCGTTCCATGAGCACGATGAGCTTTTTCGATTCATGGTCTCGTTCCGCCTGCTTGCACATCTTTTGGAAATCCTGCGGAGCATAGCTGACACGATTCGTCATAGGGGGACTCATCCTCAAGTATCGATGATGATGAAGATGGGCTAGTCTACCCGATCTATCGCCGTCTGCCCAGTCCCCAAAAACGTTTTTCTAGATTGCATCAGGAACGGTGCAAAAGGCGAAAATCACTCCACCCCGCTCAGGCAGACCTACATCAACCCCATGTGAACTCCTGAGGTGCGCCTCTCGCCGCAAGGCTGCGGCTGTTTTCGCCCGCCGAATCCGGCTCGCGCCTTCGCGGTCGCGGCCTCCGGC
>CAWAXV010000019.1:0-257123 GCA_963786095.1 uncultured Acidobacteriaceae bacterium
GCGTCTCGGCGCAGAAATTTCTTCCCGCCTTGCGACGATTCTATTTCCGCTGTGCTAGTCTGCCTGCTATGGCAGCCCGCTCAACTCGCGCCAGGAAAACATCGGAAAAGAAATCCCCGGCCAAAACTCACAAGGTCTCCGCCAAGGTCACTCCACCGGCGGGAACCAAGCACTTCCTCAGCGACAAGGTCAGCCACTTCACCGAGTCCGTCATCCGTGAGATGACGCGGCAGGCCATGCTGCACAATGCCGTCAACCTGGCGCAGGGGTTTCCTGACTTTCCGGCGCCGGTTGAGATTAAGCACGCCGCCCAACAAGCCGTCGCAGCCGACGTCAATCAATACGCCATCACATGGGGCGCCAAAAATCTCCGTAACGCGATTGCGCGCCAGATGGGCGTCTGGCAGGGGATCACGGTCGATCCGGAAAAAGAGATCACCGTATGCTGCGGCTCAACCGAAGCGATGATCTCGACCCTGCTTGCGATCTGCAACACGGGCGATGAAGTTGTAATCTTCGAACCGTTCTATGAAAACTACGGGCCCGACTCGGTTCTTAGCGGAGCCAAGCCGAAATTCGTGAAGCTCCATCCCCCAAAAAAAGACGGCGGAGAGTGGACCTTCGACGAGAAGGAATTGCGCCGCGCCTTCGACAAGCACACCAAGGCGATCATCCTCAACACCCCCAACAACCCGACGGGCAAGGTTTTCACCCGCACCGAGTTGGAACTCATTCGCGATCTCTGCGTCAAGTTCGACGTGCTGGCCATCACCGACGAAATCTACGAGCACATTCTCTACGACGGCACCGAGCACATTTCCATGGTTTCGCTCGACGGAATGCGCGAGCGCACCGTGACTATCAACGGCATGTCAAAAACCTACAGCGTGACGGGATGGCGCGTGGGCTGGGCAGTTGCGCCCGAGAAGATCACGAACGCGATTCGCAAAGTGCACGACTTTCTGACCGTCGGCGCCCCGGCCCCGTTGCAGGAGGCAGGCGCTGCCGCGCTAAGTATGCCCGCGGATTATTACACGACGCTTGCCGAGGGATATCGCGTGCGCCGCGATCATCTAATCCCGTCGCTTACGGCAGCTGGGTTCAAATGCTTCCTTCCCCGTGGCGCTTACTACGTGATGACCGACATTTCTGCCTTCGGCTACAAAGACGACGTCTCATTCGCAAAGTATCTGGTGCAGGAGATCGGCGTCGCGTGCGTCCCCGGATCAAGCTTCTACCGCGATCCGCGCGACGGCGCGCGACAGGTACGCTTTGCCTTCTGCAAAAAACCTGAGACGCTTGACGAAGCGGCGCGCAGGCTGGCAAAGCTTCGCCCGGCGCCGCCGGCATAGATTCTGATGACCCTGCGCGTCGCGGCATCGCGATTGTGGTTTTTCGGCTGGTTCCTCGCCTGGATCTTCGCCTTCGTGCGGGCTGCCCTCTCGGCAGAAACTGTTTCTATTCTCGCGTTCCTTTTCGGCGCCTCCGGCGTGCTGACGGGCTTGTATTTCTTTGTCCGAGGCTTTCAACTCCTGCATCGCAAGCGCTGGATCGAAGACACGCCGGTCACGAAGATTGACGCGGCCGCGATGGGACTTGTGAAGGTTCTGGGCAAGGCGTCAGGGCCTTATACCCTCCTCTCCCCGCTGGCGGGCGTCGATTGCTACTACTACCGGGCGGCCGCGTGGAATGGCCGGAACGCTCAAAACGATGACGAATTGGAGGGACGTGCGACCGAAATGATTTTCGTCCCGTTTTTTGTCGAGGACCACACCGGGCGGCTGATGATCGATCCGCGCGGCGCCCAACTCGAGTTGCCGGCCGAGTATGACGAGCAGATCCTTGGCGAGTCAATGAGCGAGGGGTCTCGAAGATTCTTGCGGAGGCATGCACTTTCCACTCGCGGCGAAACAACGGTTTCCGAGTATGCCATCAAGCCCGGGGATCCACTTCTCGTTGTGGGATGCCTGGCGGAGAACCGCGGGTTAGGGAGCATGGCCGACACCGAAGGGCGTATTTCCCGGGACACATATCTAAGCCGCGAGGCCGCCGACCTGCAGCGCCGTGAGCAACTTGAGGCGATGGGTGTGCCGGAGACCGAATTGCCCGAGCCAGTCACCAGCGCTGTACCCGATGAACATCCTCGGGTAGTTTTATGCGCGGGGGATGGTCGTCAACCGTTCGTCCTGTCTCGGCAAACCCCGCAGCGCATGATCGACAATCTGGCGCGCAGGTCAACCATCGGCATCTGGGGTGGCCCGGTGCTTGCGCTGCTTAGCCTTGGACTCGTGATGAAGTGGCTGAGCGCGTGGTAAGCGAGAGCCGCCCCGAAATAAGATCGCAAACCGGGAAGCCGAGGTGGCTGTCCCCACATGAGTTTTACTTCGTGATCACGCCGCAGGCGACGCGATCCCCGGAATTCCCCGACGGATCCGTCTTGTAGTCATCTCCCTTGGCATGCACCACGATCGCGGCGCCGTTACTCAACAGCGAATGCGGTCCGTCTTTGAGAGTGGCGTCCGCATCCTCCAGGTGCACCTCGGCTTTGCCATCGCTACCGACCGTGAAATTCTTCATATCCCCCGCATGGTGCCCGTCGGGGCTGTCGAAGCCGTGCTTCTTCCCCTCTGGATTGAAGTGTCCACCCGCCGACTTGAAGTCGGGCCCTTCACACTTAGGCACCTGGTGGAAATGGATGGCATGTTCCCCCGGTGTCAGGTCATGAAGGTGAAGATCGAGCGCCACGCCGGAGGCTTGATCCCAAATCACAATATTGCCGACGGGTTTCCCCTGAGCATCTTTTAGTTCTACGTTGGTTTTAGCCGCACTGCGCGCTGGAAGAGCCATCGCCGCGACGCACAATCCAAGAGCCAGATAGCCTGGGCGTTTCATATTTTGTCCTCCTGCTTCGAGCTGCTTCGTTCGAGCCTGACAAACCCGCATTGTAGCCAGCCTCCAGTCCTTTGGCCCGTCCAAAAGTGCGACCAATGGCCAGGATTTGTCCACAACATTGTGGAGTATACTGCGAAGAAGTTCTAGACATTCCAGTGGGGAAGAGTGCAATCATGGCTTTGAATGCTGTCGAACCAGTAGCAGAGCAGGTTCCATCCGACGATTTTGAGGCGCTCGAACAGAAGATTTATCGCACCATAGAGATGTACAAGGCCGCTCGGCAGGCCCAGGCTGTCGCCGAGCGCGATTCCCATCGCCTGCGCCAGCAATTGCAGGATCGCGACGAGGAATTGGCAACACTCCGGCGTGAGTCGGTGCAACTAAAGAAGGAGCGGGAAGATATCCGGGGCCGCGTCGAGAAAATGCTGGAACAGATCGAGTCGATCGCCGAAGCCAGCTAAACGCGGCGCACGCAAACGACAGGGAACAAGTTACATCTCCACGGAGACGGATATGGCGACAGCCACCAAGGATCAAACAGTGAAAGACCCGCAGAACGCCAGCGTTCGGGTCGAGATTTTTGACCAGGCCTACAACCTGCGCGGCTCCGATCCTGAGTACATCCTGAAGCTCGCCGAGTACGTCGACTCCAAGATGCGGGCCGTGGCCGAGGCGACCAACACCATTGATACGGTCCGGCTGGCCGTGCTGGCCGCTCTCAATATTGCCGACGAGTATCACCTGCTCAAAAGAAAACAGGATACCGGAGCAACCGATTACCAGAAGCGCGCGCATCTATTGGCAGATGCGCTGGATGAAGTGCTCGGCGAAAACCGCAAGGCGGGATAGTCTGCGGCCGGCAGTCGTCATCTTCGTACTCTTGGCGTTCGCGGCCAAAGCCCCTTCCCAGGAAACCACTCTCCGCTCCCAAGCCAACGTAGTCCTGGTTCAAACCCTGGTGAAAGATCACCAAGGCGCAATCGTATATGGGCTCGAGGCCAAAGACTTCCTCGTAGAAGATGATGGTATCGAGCAGCCGCTACGTCTCGACGAGGCGCCCGAAGGACAACCTGTTTCACTCGTAGTGGCCATCCAACGCGGTCGTCGCGCCTACTACGAGTTCCCGCGGATTCGCGGATTGAAGTCCATGCTCGACCCGCTCTTCGCTCTGGGAACCGCCCGAGTCGCAGTGGTAGAGTTCGACAGCCAGGTCCAAGTCACAAGAAATTTCACCAACGACGCAAGCCTGATTACCGCCGACCTGGAAAATCTTCAACCGGGGGACGACGGCGCCGCGATCCTTGATGCGATCGACTACTCCGTCAACTTGCTGAAACACGAACCGGAAGCTCGTCAGCGCGTCCTGCTACTCATCAGCGAAACACGAGATCACGGCAGCGTTCTGGTCAGCAAGATGAACTCCATTGTCGCCGCCCTCGGAAACAGTAATACCCTGGTTTACACGCTTACTTTTTCTCCATCGCTCTCCAATATCCTCGACACTGGGCGCGGCAACAACAAAAACGAAATGCACCCGGACCCTGACCTCCTCGCTCCCCTGCTGATGACGGTGCAGGCGATGCGCAAAAATGTTCCCAAAACCATCGCGGCGATGACGGGAGGCGAGTACGAGATGTTCGAAACTCGCAAGAAATTCGAAGTGCGGATGAACGACTTCACCAATCATCTGCACAGCCGATACCTGCTCAGCATCACGCCCAAGAATCCACATCCGGGTCTGCATCAAATCCGGGTGCAGTTGAAAAATCCGGGCAATAACACCGTGCTCGCAAGAACCAGCTATTGGGCCGAAGCGCCAGGCAACTGACGCTCTATTCGGCGCGTTCCCCCTGCGGTGTAGTAGCGCTGGCGTCAAGGACCTCTCGCACCTTGGCGATCAGAGCCGACAGTGTGAAAGGCTTGGGCAGAAACCAGATGCCTGGATCGAGCACGCCGTAGTGGACGATGGCATTGTTTGTGTATCCAGATATGTAGAGCACCCGGGTTTGGGGAGAAATTTTCAGAACTTGCTCCGCGAGTTGGCGGCCATTCATCCGGGGCATCACGACGTCGGTTACCAGCAGGCGTATGTCCTGATGGTTCGCCTGGCAGACTTCCAGTCCTTCCTCGGGGCTGCTGGCGGCCAACACCTTGTATCCGCAGTGCGCGAGGACTGAAGAACTAAGCTGGCGAAGCTGCGGGTCGTCCTCGACCAACAGAATCGTCTCGGTGCCACGCTGCAGGCCGCTTGGGCGGTGGTCCGCCGCTGACGATTCCGCCGGCTGATCCATGCGGGGAAGATAAATCTTGAAGGTCGTCCCCCTGCCCGGCTCGCTGTAGACCCAGATGTAGCCCCCACTCTGCTTGACGATTCCGTAGACCATCGAGAGTCCCAGTCCGGTGCCCTTGCCGACTTCCTTCGTCGTGAAGAATGGCTCAAAGACCCGCGCCTGAACCTCGGGACTCATGCCCAGACCCGTGTCGCTCACCGCCAGCATCACATAGCTCCCAGACGATATAGGCTGGTGCTCCCCCGCATACTTTTCGTCCAGCTGAACGTTCGCCGTCTCCAGGGTGAGCTTTCCGCCTTCCGGCATCGCGTCGCGGGAGTTCAGCGCCAGGTTCATGATGACCTGCTCGATCTGTCCCGGATCAGCCTTGACCGAACCCAGGTCTCTCGCAGGCACGGTGAGCACTTCAATGTCTTCTCCGATCAGACGGCGTAGCAGCGAATCCAGGTTCAGCATGATGTCGTTGAGATCAATAATGCGTGGCGAGAGCACCGTCTTCCGGCTGAACGCGAGCAACTGCCGCGTGATGCCCGCGGCACGATCGGCCGCCGATTTGATCTGGCTGGTACTGTCTGCGAGCCGGCCCGCCGGAAGCCCATCGGCCAGGATCTGCGAATACCCCAAGATCACCGTCAGCAGATTATTAAAGTCGTGAGCCACGCCGCCGGCCAACCGCCCCACCGCCTCCATCTTTTGCGACTGTCGCAATCTTTCTTCCAGCGCCACTCGTTCCGTGATGTCGCGAATACCACTCGAAATCAGCATTCCCTGTTCCGTTTCGAGTGGACTCAAGCTGACCTCAATCGGGAACTCCATGCCATCCTTGCGCAGTCCATGCAGTTGCATCCTCATCCCCATTTCCCGAACCCGCGGCTGCGCTGTAAAAGCAGTCCTGTGTCCTGGGTGCTTCCCTCGAAAGCGCTCCGGCATCAGCATTTCGATCTGTCGATTCATCAACTCTTCCCGGCCGTACCCGAAGAGCTTCTCCGCCTGGGCATTTACCAATACGATCCTGCCCTCTCGATCCACCACCACCATCGCATCCGGCGCGGCCTCCAGCAGTCCCCGAAACTTCGCTTCCGCCCGCTTGCGCTCCGTGACATCCTGGACCAACGACGCAACGCCCAGCACTCCACCCGAGTCATCCGTCAGCCGGGTGTTGTACCACTCGCAAGAGATGGTGCGGCCATCTTTAGTGACGTTGTCGTTGATGCTTCGCTCTCCGCCCTGCATCGTCAGGAGTTGCTGCCATATCTGATCGACGTGTCCGCGGAACGGAGGCGGAACGATGAAGCTGGCGTGCTTCCCGACGGCTTCGTCGCGCGAATACCCGAAGATCCGTTCCGCCGACGGATTCCATGCCGCCACCCGGAATTCCAAATCCCACTCCACGACTGCCAGCGGCGTGTGCTCAAAGTGAACGCGCAGTTTCTGCTGCGACTGGCGAATTTGTTCTTCTGTGTGCTTGCGGTCCGTGATGTCGCGGCAGATGCCGAGCAGTCCGATCACTTCGCCGTTAGCGTCGCGATAGGGTCCTTTGGTCGCCAGGTAAAGCCGGCTCAAACCCGCTGCGGTGCCGGGTTCTTCGTAGGTTTGTACCTCGCCCGACTGCAAGACCTCGCGATCGCGCGCCATGATGTCGCGCCCAGTCTCAGGACTGAACAGCTCGAGGTCCACTTTGCCGATTACTTCTTCCACTCGCCGGCCCAGAGCGCGCGCACCAGCGGAATTCATCATCAGGTAACGCCCATCGAGATCCTTCACGAAGATAGCGTCCGTGGTGCCTTCGGTGATCCCCTGCAAAAGCGACAGATTTTTCTCCAGCTCACGCGAACTCACCAGCAACTGGTTCTGCACTACAAACAACCGTCCCCCTGCCGCCGCGAACGAGACGAGCACAATCAGAACCGACCAGACAAACTGTTCCTGCGCAATGCTCAGAACCAGTGGGAACACGACAGCGGGAATCAACAGGGGAGAAAACTGCGCGAGCAGCTGCAAACCGCGCGAGCGTGGCTCCGCGTCCGCCTCATCCTCAGGCTCGTTCCATGTCCCCGCAACTATAGTCAGCGTGCAATAGCTGATAGTCCAAAGCGTGTCGAGCCAGACGCCTTCCTGATAGCGCCCCGTGGCCTGCGCTTTCAGCGTCACGTTGAGAACTGTCGCATGGACGATCAGGAAGACGCCCATGCGCAGGTAAAACCTTCGCGCGGTCTTATTCAGACTCAGCAGGCCGCGAACCAGAAAACTCAAAGCCAGCAAGCCAAAGAAAAGAAGTCCCGCATAAAATGCGCGCTCCTCCATCGTCTTTCCAGAATCCTGCCAGCGCGAAGGCACATAGATCTGCGATAACTCCACTGCCAGCACCAGCGTGCAGACTTGAACGAAATCACAGAGCCGCAACCATCGGAATCCACTGTTGGGGTCTCGGGGACTCAGGAACAGTGTCATCGTGAGCGGAACGGTCCAGAAGAAGACGAGAAAATCACTGGGCCACAGGGAGCCGATCGGTCGGTGCAGATAGTCGTAGTAGTAAGTGAAGAGACTCTGGCTGATACAGACAAGCAACGCCGAGAAAACAACGAGACGCCAGACGCGCCTTCCGAAAGGGCCGGCCTCTCGTGAAACCAGCCAGCAAATTACCGCCGCGACAAACGGCGCAATCGCGTCGATCCAGTCGCCCAACACCGCCGCCCGGTCGGTGCCGTACCAGAGCACCAGCACCATCCCGTGGATCCCAAGCAGGATGAATGCCGCCCCAATGGCGAACCATCGTATTTTGGACATCGCTCTCAGACGTCTCCGGCGGCTCACTCACTGGGAAGCGAGCACACTTTGGCACTGATTTGCGTCTAGACTATACACTCACACCCCGTCAGCAGAATCAAGTATTTCACGCGGTCCACCGGGCTCGAGCGCACTTCCCCGCTCGTCAACCGAAGCGAAAAAGAACCTTTCCTTTCGGCAGTCCCACTGCACTCTGTTATTCCGCAGCGCGGCCTTACCGCGCAAGAGCCTGTCCTGCGCAAAGTCGAAATGAACCTGCTGTTTCTTCTCACCTCACGCACTCTTGTCATTTCGAGGGGGCCGTTCTGAAGAACCTTCCGGTTGCTGTTCGTTCCCGGCAATTGTCGGTCTGGCAAGCGATTCTTGTGAATGCCGCATTACTTTCGTTGCAAGCGTCCTGCCAACTATTTGCAGTCTTCCACTTGCCAAGCGCGCCTGATTTGCCTAGCATCCAGATTGAAAGCCGGCCTGCCAGGATTGGTGATGGCGGTAACCGATTTTTGAACCAATGCTGAATGAACGGGGACTCGACTCGAACTAGGATCCGGTGAGCACGCTCCGCCATGCGGAGATGCCTAAAGGGTCTCGGCGGGTTCCCAACGTCTACCGACGGGTTCATTCTCGGCCCGTCACACGGCTTAGTGGGTCGGCTTGATTATTGATCTTGTTGTTAGATAGCGCGGGCACTCCTGCCCGCGAGCTCTTGCCAAGTAGTGCTCTGAGTCAAAGCGTTCACGGCACTTCCCTGCTAAACTGGTCTCGTGGCAAATCCCTGGTTTCACGCATCTAAATAAATAGTGTTCCCACAACTCTTTCATCTCGGAAAGCTTCTTCCTGCCGACCTATGGATTCCTCGTCTCCATGGGCGTTCTGATCGGCCTCTGGATCAGCGTCCGCAATTCCGAACGCCTCGGCATCGACGGCGACAAAGCTTGGAACCTCGGCATCGTCGTTGTACTCTGCGGCATTGTCGGCGCCAAGGTGCTCTACATCGTCAACGACTGGGGCTATCTACTAACGACTCACCCCCGCGAGATTTTCAGCGTCGCCACGCTGCAAGCGGGTGGAGTTTTTTCCGGAGGCCTGCTCGCCGCCTTCGTGGCGGCAGCGTGGTATGTCCGCAAGCATCACATGCCCGCGCTCGGCACCTGCGACGCCTTCGCCCCCGGCCTTGCGCTCGGACACGCAATCGGCCGCATCGGCTGCTTCGCCGCAGGATGCTGCTACGGAAAGGAAACCCATCACTGGTGGGGCGTCACATTCCACAACCCTCTGGCGAATTCGATTACCGGAACACCGTTGGGCGTACCGCTGGAGCCAACGCAGTTGTTCGAGTCCGCCGTCGAACTGGCGAACTTCTTCTTCCTGATGTGGCTGCTGAAGCGCAGAAAGTTCGACGGCCAGGTGTTTGGCGCGTTCATGTTCATCTACGGCATCGCCAGATTCTTCCTCGAATATTTGCGCGACGATCCCGGCCGCGGCTCAGTCTTCGGCGGGGCGATGAGCGGCACGCAACTGATCGCGATCGGCCTCGTGTTCGCCGGCGGCCTGATCTGGTGGCTGCGCCCAGGCTCGAAGGCAGTTCCGGCGTAGCCCTGAACGCGACCCAGCTGACTCCATTCTGATTTCGCCCGCTAATTTCGTCTTCGCGATATCCTTGCGGAGGCTGAGCCCGATACCTGCCCGACGAACGTTATCAAGCCAAATTGTGTGACTGAACAATTTCCAATCACGATCTCCGTCACAGCTGACGCCGCCGGCCAACGCCTCGATCAATTCCTCGTCGCGCGCCTTGAAGAAGTCAGCCGTGCCCGCGTCCAGCAACTCATCGCCGAACAAAAGGTTCTCGTCAACGATGTTCCTGCCAAGGCTTCCCTCAAACTCCGCGGCGGCTGAGCACATCTCCATCCTCGGTCCCGCCGAGCGCCCTCCCTTGCGAGCCATCGCCGAAGAGATTCCACTCGACATCCGTCTACGAAGACGATGACCTGGCCGTCATCAACAAGCCCGCCGGCATGATGGTGCACGCCGGCGCGGGAGCCACCGAAGACCAGCGCAATCGCGGCACGCTCGTCAATGCCCTGCTCCATCATTTCGCGACTCTCTCCGCGGTTGGCGGAGAAATGCGTCCCGGCATCGTTCATCGTCTCGACAAAGAAACCAGCGGCCTGATCGTCGTTGCCAAGAACGACGAGTCGCATCGCAAGTTGTCCGAACAATTCTGCACGCCGCGAAGTCAAAAAAACTTACCTCGCTCTCGTTCACGGTTGGCCCAAAAAAGACAGTGGCACAATCACAGCCAGCATCAGCCGCGACCGCGTTCGTCGCATCCGCATGACCACCCGCCACTCCGGTGGACGCGAGGCCATCTCTCACTACCTCGTCAAGCAGCGCCTGGACACACCCTTCGGCAAGTTCGCGCTCCTGGAAGTAAAGATCGACACCGGCCGCACGCACCAAATCCGCGTACACCTGTCGTCGCTGGGACATCCGGTCGTGGGCGACAGACTCTATGGCGCGCCCGCCGAACTCAAGACGGCGTCCGCGGGCAGCAAGGCAAAGAGCACCGAAGCCATGTCTCTGCCGCGAAACTTCCTGCACGCGGCCGAATTGCAGTTGACACATCCGCGAACCGGCGTGCGCATCGCTCTCCAGAGTCCGTTGCCGCCAGAGTTGCAAGCCTTCCTTGAGGCACTGGAACGAGCAGGAACCCTGCCGACCCCGAAAAACGTTTAAGTCCTCCCTTGACCTGCGGCGCCCTATTTCTCGCTTCCTTCGCGACAAAGCTTGCCCTGAGCTAAGCCGAAGGGTGGGGATTTTCAACTGTTCCGACCCGCCTTTTTTGCTCTTGAGCCTTGCCCGCCGGAGCCAGATATAATGCCAATAGATGGAAACCTTGGGGACGAAAACAATCACCGCTTCTAGCCTGATGCTGCTGGCTCTTTTTGCGGTGAGCGCGGCGGCGCAATCGCCCGCTCTCGCTTCGGACGCGGCACCTTCGACTACGCAGCAGGCGCAACCGGAAGCACCCCCGCAGGCGCCAGCATCTTCTCCTGCCGCACAGGCGGAGAAAGCCGCCGACCCAAGCGCTCCCGCCGACGATCCTCTCACCACCATTCGTGCTACGACGAACGAGGTCAACGTCGTATTCACGGTGACCGACAAGCACGGCCGCCACGTCACCGACCTGAAGCAGAGCTGATTTCCGCGTCATCGACGACAACAAGCCCCCCGAAGAACTCCGCAGCTTCCACGCCGAAACCAACCTGCCGCTGCAAGTCGGCTTGCTCATCGACGCCAGCAACTCGGTGCGCGACCGCTTCAAGTTCGAGCAGGAATCGGCGATCGAATTCCTGAACCAGACCGATTCGCCCGCGCTACGACCGCGCCTTTGTCGTCGGCTTCGACGTGACGCCGGAGGTCACCCAGGACTTCACCGACAACACGGAATTGCTGGCGCACGGTGTCCACGAACTGCGTCCGGGCGGCGGCACCGCGCTTTACGACGCGGTTTATTACGCCTGCCGCGACAAGCTGCTGAAGGCACCCAAGGGGACACCCGTGCGCCGCGCCATCATTCTGCTCAGCGACGGCGACGACAACCAGAGCCACGTCACGCGCGAAGAGGCCATCGAGATGGCGCAGCGCGCCGAGGCCATCATCTACACCATCAGCACGAACGTGAGCGGGACCAAGGGTCCGGGCGACAAAGTGCTGGAGCGCATTGCCGATGCCACCGGCGGACGCGCCTTCTTTCCCTTCCAGATTCGCGACGTGGCCAACGCCTTCGCCGAGATTCAGGACGAACTCCGCAGCCAGTACGCGGTCTCCTACAAGCCCGCAGACTTCAAGGCTGACGGACACTACCGCACGATCGAAATCGTAGCCAACGACCGCAAGAATTTCCGGGTTCGGGCACGCCGCGGATATTACGCGCCAGCGCAGTAGAGCGGGCCTCCGGCTTTCAAATTCCTCTGGGAGACCAACGACCTGCATGCCGGGCTACTCCGGAACGCCGCTTCCGAAAAAGTTGGGGATTAAAGACGGGTTTATTGTTTGCCTGCTGAATGCTCCGTCCGAAGTGAATGCAGCGTTGAAAACTCCGCTTTCAGCGTGCACCATCATCCGCGACGACAGAGCACCGCTCGACTTCGCAATGCTGTTCACGAAATCGAAAACGGACTTGGTCAAAGACTTCAAGCGCATCAGCAAGCAGCTCACACCTGCCGGCATGCTGTGGGTTAGCTGGCCCAAAAAAAGTTCCGGCATCGCCACTGATCTCGACGAGAATGCTGTTCGGCATATCGGATTGGCGGCGGGCCTGGTAGACGTGAAAGTCTGCGCGGTTACCGACATCTGGTCGGGACTGAAATTTGTGCGCCGCCTCAAAGATCGCTAGAGTTAACGGTGCGGCGTCATCCTGAGCGAAGCCGTTCTTCCGGCGGAGCGAAGAGCCTGCCCTGAGCGGAATCGCGAAGGGATCTCCCGCGAATCGGCAGCGTTCGACGTGCTCGCAGTTGCGTGAGAGAGAACCCCATGGTACGAGTCGGTCTAATCGGATTTGGTCTGGCGGGCCAGGCGTTTCATGCCCCCGTAATTCGTGGCGTCCCCGGCATGGAACTCGCCTGCATCCTTGAACGCCACGGCTCCAAGGCGAAAGAAAAATATCCCGAAGTTCGCGTCGCGCGCTCGCTCGACGAAATGCTCTCTGACCAGACAATCGCTTTGTGCGTCGTGGCTACTCCGAATGATTCGCATTTCTCCTACACCAAAGCTTGCCTCGAAGCCGGACGCGACGTAGTCGTGGACAAGCCATTCACTCCGACCTTCGCCGAAGCCGAGCAACTAGTGCGCCTCGCCGCCGACCGCGGCCGCATCGTCACCGTCTATCAAGACCGCCGCTGGGACGGCGACTTTCACACCGCAAAAAAGCTCGTCCAATCGGGCACGCTCGGGACCGTCGTCGAGTACGAAGCGCGCTTCGATCGCTTCCGCCTTGAGCCCAAACCCGGCGCCTGGCGCGAGAAGCCCGATTATCCCGCCGCCGGAGTTCTCTGGGATCTCGGCCCGCACTTGATCGATCAAGCGCTCGTTCTGTTTGGCGAGCCCGAAACAATTTATGCGTCGGCATTCTGCCAGCGCGCAACCTCCACCGTGGACGACTCCTTCGACGTCTACATGGAATTTCCGCGCACTCGCGCCACCTTGCGTGCGCGCATCATCGCCTACGCCCCCGGTCCGCACATGCTGATCCACGGGACGGAAGGATCGTTCATCAAATATGGCATGGACCCACAGGAAGAAATTTTGCGCGGCCCGAATTGCCCTGACGGCCTCGACTGGGGCGCGGACTGGGGCCTTGAACCGGAAGAACGCTGGGGAACTCTAAGCCGCGTGAACGCCCAACAGCAAAAGATAAAAACGGACCGCGGAGACTACCGCCTCTACTATGCCAACGTCCGCGACGCCATCGAGAAGCGAGCAGCCCTCGACGTAACTCCAGAGCAGGCGCTTCGCACCATGCGGGGAGTCCTGCTCGCCCACAAGAGCAGCCGCGAAGGCCGCAAAGTCCGCTGGACCGAAGCGCCCGAATAGCGTGAAGGTTTGTGGAGAGTGAGCCTGTCTCGAGCGGGCACTCCCCCCCACTGCTTTTGGCACTGACCCCGAATTTGACAATCCTTTGACAAACTCTCTCGACGGGCGTGGAAGCATTTTCATCTGACTTAGTCCGACCAAGGAGTCTCGTCATGAAAGCGCCTTCGCTTCTGTCCGTTTTTCTCGTCACCGCAGCCTCTTCCTTTTGCGCCGCCCAAACCTACACCGTCACCGACCTCGGCGCTCTGAACAGCAACGGTTACAGCGTCGCGCACGCCGTCAATGCAACCGCCGAAGTGACCGGAGCCGCGGGCGCGAACAACAGCAATACCAGCGAGGTTTTCCTCTATAGCAACGGCACCATGTCCAATCTGGGCACGCTCGGCGGACCTTCGGGCATCGGCAACGGCATCAACGCTTCCGGTCAAGTCGCTGGCTATTCCCAGAATTCCTCGAACACCTACCGCGCATTCCTCACGAGCGGCGGCAAGATGACCGACATTGGCGACCTCGGCGGAGGCTCCGCCGTCGCCTACGCGATCAACGATGTTGGCCAAGTGGTCGGCTCGGCTGTCACCTCCGATGGCAGCAACCATCCATTTCTTTACAGCAGCGAAAAGATGATTGACCTTGGCACCCTGGGATCGCCGAAAGGCACCGACTGGTGGAATAGCGCCCAGGGAGTCAATAACTCCGGCGTGGTCGTCGGCACATCCTACGACTCTCACGGAAATTTTTTCGGCTTCGCGTGGAACAACGGCAAGATGGCAAAGATGGGCACGCTCGGCGGCCCTTGGAGTCAGGCCAACGCTATTAATACCAAAGGCCAGATCACAGGCCTGGCCTACACGAAGAATGGATCCGCCCACGCTTTCATCACGAACTGCGGCCGTTGTGCATTGATTGATCTGGGCACGATCGCCGGGAGCACCAGCACGGTGTGGGGAATTGCGATCAACGATTCTGGCGTCGTGGTGGGGCGCTCAACTTTCAGCAACACCTATCACGCCTTCGTCTATAGCGCCGGAAAAATGAAAGACCTGAACAAACTGATTCCAACCGGATCCGGATGGGTGCTGATTGAAGCGGATGGCATCAACGCTTCCGGGCAGATCGTTGGTCTGGGCACACATAGCGGCCAGGAGCACGCCTTCCTCCTGACGCCCCAATAGTCCGGCCGTAGCGCCGGCGTCTCGCTGGCTGTCGCGGGGGCATCTCGCCCCCGCCTTCTATCCCTTCATCACTTTCTGAAACGCAGCCTGGAACTTTTCCATCTCCGGCTGTGTGCCAACCGTGATTCGCACATAGGTCGGCATCAACGGCCAAACCCGACCGATGAGCACATTCTCTTTCGCCATGGCCTCTCGCACTTCCTTGCCCGGCCGCTTCGTGTCGAGCATGAAGCAATTCGACTCCGAAGGAATGTATGAATATCCGTTCCGGTCAAGCCACTGGAACGTAGCCTGACGGATGCTGGCATTGATGCGCCGTCGCTCCGGCACCAGTTGCGGATCTTTCAGACTGGCGGTGGCCGCGACCACCGCAGTTACCGGCATAAAATTCATACCGCGCTCCATGACCTTATCGGCAAGCTCGGGACGGGCGATCACAAGCCCGCAGCGGATACCCGCCATCCCATACACCTTCGAGAACGTCCGCAGAACGATCACGTCATGGCCCGCCTTCACCAGATCAAACGCCGACGACGCTTCACTCAAGTGAATGTAAGCCTCATCCACTAGAACGATTGAGCCCTTCGGTTTGTTGGCGACGAGATATTCAATGTCAGCGTGCGGCGTGAGCGTCCCGGTGGGATTGTTCGGGTTGCAAATATAAAACACGCCCGCATCCGGAGCGGCTGCCAGCATGGCCTTCACGTCGTGTGCGTAGGTCTTCGTAAGAGGAACCCCTACCACGCGCGCTCCCGTAATCGCAGCCATGTGCAAGCCGGTTTCGAATCCCGGATCAGCCGTCACATAGCTTTTCTGCGGCGAAGTGAAGGCCAGCACGCTCAAACTCAGCGGCGGCGTCGACCCCACCGTCGCGCTGACCCAGTCAGCGTTCAGCCCCTCGATCTGCGCAAACGTGTTCACCAGGTCGTCGGTGAGATTGTCCGCGTAGCGTCCACCTTGCGGAAGAATCGCCGCCATCGCGTCACGCGCAGCCTGGCCGGGGCCGAGGGGATTCTCGTTCGAATCAATCATCACCGCGTCGGCAGCATGTGGAGCCCGGTCGTGGCGGTTGACTGCGGCAAGCATCGGCTCGGACATAACGCGAAATGCAGCCGCCGCAGAAGCTGCCGCTGACAAATGCAGAAACGAACGCCGCGAGAATCGGGGCATGGGAGGACCCTCCAGCACGGAAGTGTATCAGGCGCTGCCGTTCGTTGGACGGCTTACTGCTGTGCCCGTCCCGCGTAATACCCTGCCCGCGACTGAATCTTGTAATTCTGCTTGCTCTTGATTTCAAGCTTGCGGTAGGAACCATCCTGCTTGGCGTTCGTCGGCGTGTAGCCGATGTTGTACTGGCTCCGCAGTTCCGCTGCGACCTGGTCAAAGGCCTCTTTCAGCTTGTCGAACTTGTTGCCCACGTTGATGACGCGACCGCCAGTTTGTTCGGTCAGCTTGCGCATCTCGCCTTCGCCGGAATAGAACGCCCCTTGCATGCCGTAGAATCCGCGATCGGCGCACAGCAGCACATAAACAATCGCATCCGCCTTCTGCGCAGCCTCGATGGCATCCTTGATCTTCAACTGGCTGCCTTCATCCTCGCCGTCGGTTAGCAGGATCATCGCCTTCCGCCCCACCTCTTTCGCCAGCATGTCGTGCGCCGAAAGATACACCGCGTCGTAGAGCACCGTACCGCGCGAGGGTGCGGTCGGCACCGGGCCTCCCCCTGCTCCTGGGATCGGACCCGTCGTAAATCCCGTGTTGATTTTGACTTTGTTCAGCGCCGCCTGCAGCCGGTGCACGTCGCGCGTATAGTCCTGCACGAGTTCGGCGTCGATGTTGAAGTCCATCACGTACGCCAGGTCTTTGTCGGTCAGAATCTGGTTCAAGAACGCCCCGCCGACTTCCTTCTCCATGTCGAGCACGCGCAACTGGCTGCCGGATGAATCGATCAGCATCCCAAGCGTCAGCGGCAAATCGGTTTCCGCCTTGAAATACTTGATGGTCTGGGGCTGAGCCGTCTTCCGCAATCTGGAATTCGTCCTTGGTAAGATTCGGTATCAGCGCCCCGTGCTTGTCTTTTACATTGAAGAAAAGCTGGACGACGTTGACGTTTACCTTCAGGGTGTCAATCGGCTCCTGGGAATCGCCGGGTTTCTGACCCGAACCCGCAGGCTGTTGACCCTGGGCGGGTTGTTGCGCATCTAAAGAAGGTAGAACGACTGTGAATGCCACCGTCCCACAGAGGGCGGCCAGTATCAAAACGGGCAGGATTCGGCTGGGTGCTACACCAACTTTGAGCATCCGGGATTCTCTCGCCATTTCTTTGTTAGTCTAGTCCTGTAGCTTAGATGCACCAAATGGTCGGGTTTGGGCATCCCAATGGGTGAGCATTCGTAGATTTTTCGCAGGATGAGGAAACCAATGGTCCGGGTAAACGGGAATAGCGCAAGGCACAGCAGCCTGGGAGTCGCGTGGACAGTACTGGCTATCCTTCTGGCCTTCGGAATCCCGGCCTTGTACGCGCAGTCCGGAAGCACCCAGAATCCCCAACCCCCTGCCACTTCGCAGCCCGCTCAGGAGATTCCCGACGCGCCCTCAGCCGTCCAGCCGCCGGCGCCCAAG
The DNA here is from genome assembly GCA_963786095.1 of uncultured Acidobacteriaceae bacterium. Lineage (GTDB taxonomy): Bacteria > Acidobacteriota > Terriglobia > Terriglobales > Acidobacteriaceae > Sulfotelmatobacter. The sequence goes on from CAWAXV010000019.1 coordinate 17,360, forward strand.
CTTCCGCCCGCTCGGCCTGACACGACCAAGAAACCAGACGAAATTCCTTTCCCCGGCGACGCTCCGCAGCAGCAGCCCAACCAGCAGTCCGACCAGTCCTCTTCTTCCGAGCAGGAAAAGCAGGTTCCTCCGCCCATGCCTCCGGTCGAGACCCTGCCCGCAGGTAGCGCGCCCAGAAATCAGATCAGCAAAGAAGACATCTACACGGTCGTAAAGCAAGTCAATTTCGTCCAGATCCCCGTCATGGTCAAAACTTCCGACGGTCGCCCCGTAGACGGCCTCGGCCCCAAAGACTTCACTGTACTCGAGAATGGCAAGAAACAGCCGCTGACCTTCTTTACCAGCGATCCGTTTCAACTCTCGGTAGCAGTCGTGCTCGACATCGGCATGGCCGACGTCGCCGTGCAGAAAGTCAACCAGACTTATTCTTCGCTCGTGGGCGCCTTTAGCCCCTACGATGAAGTCGCGCTCTACACCTACAGCAGCACCGTCAGCCAAGTCACGGATTTCAGCGGAAACAACAACAAACTGACCGCCGTACTCAACGAGATGAAACTGGTCCGCGGCCACAACAATGGCCCGCCCGTTTTGAACGGCCCACTGGCCTCCGGTCCCACAGTCAACGGCGCCCCCGTCGGCGGACCACTCATTCAACCCGTAAACACTCCGCCCCGGGAAGCGCACGTCTTGAATGACGCCATCCTGCGTGCCGCCCTCGATTTGAGCAAGCGTGAGAAAACACGCCGCAAAATCATCTTCGTCATCAGCGATGGCCGCGAGCTCGGCAGCAAGGCCAGCTACGGTGACGTGCTCCGCCTGCTCGAGACTCGCGACATCCAGGTGAAAGCAATCGTCGTTGACGCTGGGGCGTTGCCCGTCTATCGCCAGCTCGACAAGCTCCATCTGAAGGGCCAGGGATACAGCAACGTCCTGCCGAGGTACACCAACGCCACCGGCGGAGGCCAGCCCTTTAGCGAACTCTCGCGCAACGCCATTGAAGACGCCTATGCTCAGATCACCTCTGAGGCGCGCAACCAATACACGCTGGGATATGCACCCAAACCTCTCGCCGGCAATACTTCGGCCTATCGCACCGTCGAGGTTTTGGTGGACAGGAAGGGTCTGAAGGTCTCTGCCAAGGATGGTTTCTACTCCGCGAGGTAAGGTTCCAGCCGAGAAATCAAGGGGTTGCGGTCGCCCTTCGACCCGGGGTCACGGGAGTAACCTGCGCCCAACCCGCTCCATATGATATAAAAGCCGCGAGCCCCCATAAGGATATTTGTGTGCTCGGCCGCCCTGTACGCGTCCCTGCACTTTGAGGAAAGCCTTGAGTTTCATCAACTTCGCAGCCCGCGAGATCAACTGCAAGATCGTGTACTACGGCGCCGGACTTGGCGGCAAGACCACGAACCTGCAGGTCATCTACCAGAAAACCGCGGACCAGCAGAAGGGCAAGATGATCTCGCTCGCCACCGAAACCGAGCGCACCCTGTTCTTCGATTTCCTCCCGCTCGATCTCGGCTCTGTGCGCGGCTTCAAGACCCGCATCCACCTCTACACCGTGCCCGGACAGGTTTTCTACGACGCCAGCCGCAAACTGATTCTGCGTGGCGTCGACGGCATCGTCTTCGTCGCCGACTCTCAGGAACAGCGCATGGACGCCAACGTCGAAGCCCTCGACAACCTGATGGCCAACCTGAAAGAACACGGCTACGACTTCAACAAGATTCCTTACGTGCTCCAGCTCAACAAGCGCGACCTTCCCAACGTCCTGCCCGGTTGACATGCTCTCCACCGAACTGCGCAAGAAGAACGAGCCCATCGTCGAAGCGGTAGCCTTCCAAGGCGTGGGCGTCTTCGAAACCCTGAAAGAAATCGCCAAGCAGGTCCTCACGGAACTCAAAGCCGGCGGCTAAACAGAACCACGGTTTCGCACTCAAATATGGGTTATGAGGGCAATCGCCCGTTAGCAATACTTAGAACTGTTGCGGCCTTATAATCCCAGCACAGAGGCTAATTTCGTGAGCGCGAGGACGGTTGACGTTCTCATATTTATTCCGCTGATACCCGCGATGTGTTGGTTCTTGCCTTGGGAACGCTGGGCAATACCCAACAAAATCGTCGGCCCATATCTGCTTTTCTGCGCATTTGCTATTTGGCACTTCAAACAATCGTGGTGGGCGAGCTTGCTGTACGGGTTGATGGGAATTGCCCTCTCCGGGGACACGATTTTCGACCTGAGAAAAGCGAGAATGCTGAAGCAATCTAACGAGAGGAAAGCAAGAATGCTGGAGCAGGCACAAGGCTGGCCTATTGCCGAGGGCTTCGTTCTTCACACGGACCAAGGCCCCGACGCAGATGGAGCCCCGAAGGTGATCCTTCGCTACATGTACAAAGTGGATGACCAAGAGTTTTTTGGTAGCGGGTCGGCCACGTTCACGAGTAGAGGTGATGCAGGGCGGTTTGAGTCCAAATGCAGAGAACGACAGCTCAAGGTTCACTATCGGCAGGGTAAGCCGGAGATTTGCGTGCTAGACAACGATGCGATGCGGTAGCTGGCGAGAATCTCTATTGCACTCGCCTTCCCTCTCACGGCTTCTCCGGCAGATACACTTTCCTCCCCTTATACCGGTACAGGTAGCCTGAGTCGTCCTTTTCAAGCTCGGTAATCACGCCCGGACCAGGCAGTGGCGTGTACTTGTCCACGACCGAATACTGCATGGGCGCATTCTCCGGATCGGGAACCACAAGCCATTTACCGAGTTGAAGTGACGACGTTGGAACCGGTATTCCCGGTTTGCCGCTCCCGGGACAGTCGACGACGGGAATCTGGTCGCTATAGACCGCTACGCCTTGGCCAGTAGAGCTATCACTGTTCACCAAAGAGACGACCAGAGAGCCAGTCTCGGGCGGTGTAAAAAATCTGAGATCGGTTCGGAAGCTTGTCAGCAGCGGATAGCCCGGCTGCTGGTAGATCCCATCACTTGTGCCCTGCACCAGAACGCTCTCCCCTCCACTGTCTGGAAGGAAGCTGACCCTGGCCGAGAGTCTGGATAAGACGTCGTCGGCGTTCACGCCGGGGCGGGGAATGGTGGTTCCATCCACGTGGTACAGGAGCCGGAGCGGCAGAGGCTTATACGCACACAGCAGGGGGCAGCCGCTGCTGTAATTTCCGCTGCCTCCGCTCATGCCGGCGCCCGCGCCAAAATAGGATTGGCCATTGGCCGTAGCGCCCGCCCAGCACATGGGAGGATCGTAGGACTGCAATCCAGTTTCAATCTGAGCCGCCGTCCATGCCGGCATGGATTGCGGATTTGGATTTGGATTATTCGGCAATCGCTGCACGTGAACTGGTGCGCCGTGGACTGGTACACCGTGAGATTCCACGCTGCGCGTCGCGCGCCACCACGGGGAGTTCAGCGTCGTCGCCGAAGAAACCTCCGCTTCCATCTCCGCGGCATCGTCCGTCTTTCCGATGCGCAGCTCAGCGGACGCCGGCTCGCTTCGATCCTGCTGCAGAACATGCGTGAGTTCATGTCCCAGCAGCCGGCGGCCCTCGCTAGTGTGCGGAGCATAACGTCCCTGATCGAACACAATATCTCGGCCGACCGTGTACGCGGCAGCGTCAACCGCTTGTGCCGACTGCGCAGCCTTCTCGTCCACATGGACCCGCACACCGCTCAACTCCTGGCCAAAACGCGGCTCGAAAAAAGCGCGGGTCGCCACATCCAAAGACTGCGCGGGCGCACCCAGCACCTCGCGGACCACACGCGGCGCCACTTGCTGCGCCACTTCCGGCGCGGCCGCCGTCCTTTGCCGTTGCCCACCGTGCTGGCCCGGCGCTGAGGCACGACATCGGGAATCGTATGTTTCCCCGGTCGGTTCTCGGTGTTGTGCGAACACCCTCGAGAACTGAGACGTGGATTTCTGCGCTGCATCCCGTGGGGCGTGCTTCCGAGGCTTTTGGATGCGTGTACTAAACACGGTTACTCCGTCGCCCTTTGCCGGCCCCACAGACAAGACCTCTGCCTTCTGAGGCCGGCAGTCGATCGTTAACGCGCAGAAGGATTCATCTGAGCCAATCACCGAATTGTGCGCTCCTAAATCACGGGATAGCAAGAAGTTTTGTCGCGTCTTCTTGCTGTTTTTGTGCAGCTTTCAAGAGGCATCCAGTGCTTTGTGAGCTGCCGTGCTAGGCACTGACGACGATAGTCGGCGAAGAGTCGCCATAGCGTTCCTGGCCTTGCGCCGGTCACTTGAGTTGCAATGTCCTGTTTAGAACAATTGACTCAAGCGTTAGGATTTATTTGATGACACAGATGGACAAGCCACATTTGGTTTTCGCCAGAAAACGTCCGGCTATGTGGAAGTGCTCAGAGTGCGGCCAACGGTATTCCATTGAACTCACCATCCGTCCGCAGAGCGCAGATGAAAGATTGAGCGAAATAGAGCGGAATTTCGAGAAGCACGTCCTCGAAAGCCATCCCCCGCTCAAGTAACCGACGACAGCTGATTGCGCTTAAAGGCCGGGAGGCTCAGTGAGCGAAATCGCCTGGTTTCGTCAACTGTGGCAAGTCACTCGACCGGAGGTATCACAATTCTCCAAATGACCACCCGCATCTGTGCCGTGCTTGCTTTCGTCGCCGCTATCTCCATTACGATGGCAGCGCAGAGCGAACCTACGCTGATTTCAGCAAACATCCCAAAGCACCCACCATTGGCACGCCAAGCACGGATTGAAGGAATCGTGAAGTTGACGTTCACTCTGGCGGCGAACGCCGTAGAACCAACAAATGTTGAGGTGGTTTCCGGCCATGCACTGTTGAAGGCTGCAGCGGTGGAAAATGTGAAGACTTGGCGTTTTCAAAACCCATATGCGGTTGAGCGCAAGTACGAGACAACTTTCGAGTATCGGCTTCCCTTGGCCGAAGGCTCGCAGAAGGTCACCTTCGAATCGTTTCACAAGGTGGAAATCGTGACTTACCCACCATCCCTGTCAGAAATCCAGTACTGAGCGATGGTTGGTGAAAAATCCCGATAGCGCTCATTGACCCCCAAGCCGGATTTCTCCGCCAGCTTCAATAGGCACTGTAAGTTTTGACAGTAGACTGATTCGCCAGTACGCCTCTAAGCTACGCCCCTCACGGTTGTTAACCTTTCACTCTCCCAGGCCCTCGTCAAAACCCCTTTTGGCGAGGGCCTTTGGCAGCTGCTGAGTTTCGTGAGGAGGAGCCTATGAATGACGAAGAGCTAGAATGGCTTCGAAGATGTTTCTCCGATGCCGAAGAAGAATGGGCGCGGACTAGACCCACTATTTTGCAAAGGCTGAAAGAGTTACTGGCATTCGTTTTCAACAGACAGCAGCTGACACCTCGCTGCCCAAACGGCACGAAAAACAGCTAGCGAGCCTTTGCCCGGAGGTGCATTGGGTGTAACTGTTGAAACATCCAATCGCGCTCATTGACAACGTCTAGAAGAAAAAAATCATATCCCGGGAGTCGGGATGTGCGATGCCACCGCCTCCGCGCTCTCCAGGTCTGTCCCAGCCCGTCTAACGCGAAGCACCTTCCCCACGCCTGATCTACAACGGCTGTCCGCAAAATTCCGCCATCCGGAGTGAATTCACGCGCACTAAGCGACTTTCATTCCGAGCCTTGCTCGTTCTGCCGCTCTCGTCTGCGCCCTTTGCCCTGGCACAAACTTCCCTCCACAGCTCGACCTCACCGATCTCGACCGCAGGGCCGCACCCTGCGATGACTTCTTCCAATTCGCCAACGGAACTCGGTGCGGACCGTGACCTGCGGCGCTGGGGGCTGAAGAGTCTCTTATCAAGTAGTCTCTAGACGGCACGGCTGGGGACGTGTTTTATGCAGTGCATCGGACTAGAAGCATGGTCTGGTCATCGTCCTGCTTGCCGAAACTTAGCGAGATGTTCCGCAGGTGCTCGAAGATCTCTGAGAGCGGTCGGTCTGCAGCTTTCAGAAAGGCGCTCTTGATCGGTTCCATCCCTAATTCGGCAGCGTTACCATCGAACACTTCGCTGAACCCGTCGGTAAGCAGAAGAAGTACATCGCCAGGATCGCATTCCAGCCGATCGGTTATGAATTGCTGCTCGGGGAGTATGCCCAGGGGCAGGTTCTGAGATGCGTATTCCACGATCACGCGCTGCTGACTGCAGTAACGCAGGAGTGCCGGATGTCCGGCGAGTGAATAAGCCACTGCTTTGCTCCCCGGCCGGAGTTGCAGAACAGCGGCGGTGGCAAACATGTTCGGCATCTTCAAGGGATAAAGCGTGCGATGGACTCCCTCTAGCAACCCGCCCGGCGAATCATTGGTTCCCAAACCGCTGCGAATCGACGTTTTGAACATCGCCATCAGCACACCAGAAGCGACGCCGTGCCCGGAAATATCGGCAATATAGGCAATCCACTCGTTGGACGTTTCAGCGATATCCACTAAATCGCCACCCACTTCGCCGCTCGGGATCGAAGTGCCGAAGATTTCGTATCCGGCGAGCTTCCTCTCAAAAGTTGGAACCAGGGAATGGTGGATCTCCCGGGCAAGCTCGATTTCGGTTTGGATTCGAAAATATCGGCTGCCCTCGCGTCGAACAAAATTGATGAAGGCGATATACCCGACAACAATGGCAACGATCGCACAAATCCCGAGAACAATCAGCTGTCGTTCGAGCTCCTTGCGGCCCTCGATGATTCCCGCATGAAATATGTGTGCCATCAGAACGCCTGCTGCCCACTGTAATAGCCACCAAACCGGAAGCAGCCAGAACTTGCGAGCGATCCAGAGCGCAGCATAGCCGACGGCGAAGCCACCGTAGAGCACGACTGTCGCCGCGGCGGACTCGACCGTTTGGCGCACTTGAGACATCAGCATCGAAATCAAACCTATGGAAGCGAATAGCGAAAAAATTCCGATGATGGCGAGTACTTGCGAAGTCCGAGGAACCGACTTCCAGAATTCTGCTCTGGGCCGGCTGACGGACGAACTTTGAGTGGCGTTCCCTATCACACCTTCTCCAGCGCCGCCGCGAACGCATCCAGTGACAGCGATCGCAATAGATTCCGTCGCATCCCGCGCTCCACTTCAGCGAGGCGGTCCGACGCGGCTGTAATCCACTCGAAGTCCGCAGACTCCGCCATCCGCTTCAGGTCCGATCCAATGTCGGTATTGCGAATCAAATCGGGCGCGCCCGACTGAATAAAAGCCAAGTCCCGCAATAACGAATAAAGCGTGCGGATCAACTGCTCTGTCTTCTCCCGCCCCTCGGCCCCTGGACGGTACGACTCCGTAACCTTGAACAGTTGGCTATGTTCCCCACCCAGCAATGCCGAATTCAGAATTGCGATAGCATTTTCGCGCGCTGCCACGTAGGCAGCGAGATCGAAGCTGCGAGCCCGTCCCACCGCGCCTTCTGATAGCCGAGCCACGAGCGCCCTCTGTGGAGTCTTCCACTCCGGACGATGTTCGGCCAGATAGCGCGCAATCTCCTCCGCTGGCAACGCTCCCAGCGGAATCACCATCGACCGCGACCGGATCGTTGGTAACAGTTCTCCCGGATTCTCTGTCAACAGGAAGATCGTCGCAAATTCGGGTGGCTCCTCCAACACTTTGAGCAGCGAATTCGCCGCTTCTTTCATAAAGGCCGAGTCGGTGAAGATGTAAACCCGCTCCCTGCCTTCCGACGGCTTGTAGTAAATCGTCTCAATCACGCGCCGCACCTGGTCCACCTTGATCATCATCTGCGGTGGATCAGGCGGAATCACCAGCACATCCGGATGCGTCTGCACAAACAGCCGCGTTTCCTTCTTGTCGGTCTCGCGCAGGTTCTCCCGTGCCTCGACAGCTTCGGCGAAGCGGGCATCAAGATCAGCAGCCTGCGCGATACGCTTACAGTTCGCGCACACCCCGCAGAAGTCAGGCAGACCATCCGTCTGAGTTGGAGTGAGGCAGTTCAGCGCCTGCGCCAGCATCAACGCGAGCGTGTACTTGCCGGTACCCTGCCCTCCCGACAGCACCACCGCATGCGGAAAATGATCGCGCGCCAGCATGTCGCGCAGGCAATGAACGGTCTCGGAGTTTCCGTGAAAGTCAGAGAACATAAAGATCAATCCTACAATTTGTCATCCCGAGCGAAGCAAGAGTTCGCGATCAGCGGACGACTCTTGCGCAGTCGAGGGACCTTGTGCCCGCCGCCTGCGGCCCTTTGAGGACTTAGGGCCAGTTACAACTTCAACTTCCGATGCACCAACTCCACGATCCGCTGGTGCGTCTGTCCCGGTGTTCCGCGCGCGTCCACAACGACCACTCGCCCATGTTCCCGAGCCGCAATGGCCATGAATCCTTCCCGCACGCGAGCGAAAAATGCGCGCGTCTCCTGCTCGAACCGGTTCTCATCGTGGCTATGCTTCGCCGTCCTCGATGCCCGCTGGTTCCGTCTTCGCGCCCGGCCAACACTTGCCGCCGCGTTCGAATCCAACAGAATCGTCAAGTCAGGTTGCAGATCGCCGCACAGCACACGGTGAAGTTCCAAAACCGCGTCACTGCCCAACTTGCGACCGTTTCCCTGATACGCCTCGGTCGAATCCGTGAAGCGATCGCACAGCACGATGCTCCCCGCGGCCAGCGCCGGCTCGATCACCTCTGCAATGTGCTGCGCGCGCGACGCGAACATCAGCGCCATCTCCGCCAGCGGAGACAGCCCCGCCGTGCCCGAATCGAGCAGCACCTTGCGAATTTTCTCTCCCGTCAGCGTTCCGCCCGGCTCGCGGGTCTCGACCACCTTATGTCCATGTGCCCGCACTACGGCTGCGAGCTTCCGCAGTTGCGTGCTCTTGCCCGTTCCGTCGAGCCCTTCGAATGTGATGAATTTCCCGCGCCGGGACATCTGCCGCATGATAGCAGCGAGCGCGTGTGTCTGTACCGCCGCAGTCTCCGGCTGCTATAGTCGTTAATTCTGCCAGTGCGACAGTTCATCACAATCCATGGGGGCCCAGGAAAAATGAAACTCTCCAGCATTTTGGGAGTGGTCTGCGTTGCGCTCTTGTCCGTTTCGAGTTGGTGTACGAATCCGCCCACCGTCACGATCTCTGTCGACGCCACAACCGCGCCCCGCAAGATTTTCCACGCCTCTCTGAAAATTCCCGCCGCTCCCGGCAACCTCACGCTCTACTATCCCAAATGGATTCCGGGCGAGCACGCTCCCGATGGCCCCGTCGATGATCTTGCCGGCCTGAAGTTCAGCGCCGCGGGCAAGACGCTGAAATGGCGCCGCGATCTGCTCGATGGATTCACGATCCACGTCGACGTTCCTGCAGGCGCAACCGAAATTACCGCTGAACTCGCCTTTCTGTCTCCGGCAACCTTCGAAAGCGGATTCTCCGCCGGTTCCTCCGCTACCGACAAACTGGCCGTGATCAGTTGGAACCAACTCCTTCTCTATCCTACAGGCTTCAAGTCCGACGACATCAACTTCTCCGCCAGCCTCAAACTGCCCGACGGCTGGAAGTTTGGCACGCCCTTGCCTGTTACCAGCCAGAGCGGCAATGAAATTAAATTTGCGACTGTTTCGCTCACCACGCTGGTCGACTCTCCCGTCATCACCGGAGAATTTCTAAGAGTTGTTCCCTTGGCGCAGGATCCTCCCACCGAAATGGACATCGCGGCCGACAGCGCCGCCGCCCTCGAAGCGCCTCAGGAAACTTGGGACCGCTACAAGAGCCTCGTCGACCAGGCTCAGAAACTTTTCGGCGCTCACCACTACCGCGACTATCACTTCCTCTACACCCTGAGCGATCACGTCGCCCACTTCGGACTCGAACACCACGAGTCTGACGACAGCCGCGTCGACGAGCACGGCCTCACCGACGAAACTTCGCGCAAACTGTCGGCGAGCCTGCTTCCCCACGAATATGTTCATTCGTGGAACGGAAAGTATCGCCGTCCCGCCGACCTCGCCACGCCCGACTACCAGCAGCCCATGCAGGACGATCTGCTCTGGGTTTACGAAGGCCTCACCAATTACCTCGGCTTCGTCCTTACGGCTCGCAGCGGCTTACTCTCAGCCGAGCAGGACCGCGACGATCTCGCGCTGACTGCTGCCGCACTCGATCACCTTCCCGGCCGCGAATGGCGCAACCTGCAAGACACCGCCGACGCCGCGCCGCAGCTTTATTTTTCTCCCGAATCCTGGCATTCCCTGCGCCGCGGAACGGATTTCTACAACGAAGACACGTTGAACTGGCTCTGGGTCGACGTCATCATCCGCGAACAGAGCAAGGGGAAGAAGACGATCGACGACTTCTGCCACCTCTTCCACGGCGCGCCGAGCACAGGTCCCGCCCTCAAGCCCTACACATTCGACGACGTGGTCAGCGCGCTGAATCAGGTTGTTGCGTACGACTGGCGCGGCTTCTGGACAGAGCGCCTTACCAATCACGGACCCGGCGCGCCCCTCGGCGGCATTACGGGCAGCGGATGGAAACTGGTCTATGACGAAACTCCGTCGGAGATGTTGAGCGCGGAAGGAGGAATGTTCCACTTCGTTCCCGCAGCCTACGCGCTTGGCCTTGAATTGCGCGACGATGGTGGCATCACCGACACCATCGAAGGCGAGGCCGCCGCAAAAGCGGGGATCGGCCCTGGCATGAAAGTTGTCGCAGTCAATGGCCGCAAGTTTTCTCCCGAGATTCTGCGCGACGCCATCAAAGTCGCCAAGAACGCCACCGCGCCTATCGAACTCTTAGTGGAAAACACCGACTACTACAAAACTTACAAGCTCGACTACCACGGTGGAGAAACCTATCCGCATCTGGTGCGCGACGACTCAAAACCCGATTTGCTCACCGACATCCTCAAAGCAAAGTAAGTGGCCACATAACCTCAATTTTCGTGATGTCATCAATCTACGCGATGTCATCCTGAGGAGGGCGCCAGCCCTCCGAGGGACCTTACGAGGCGATGACCTTAGCGACTCCGTGAACGAGGTCATAACGCTGCATGCACCTTCGGCATTCCCCTCCACGACATCGAAATCTTCCATTCCCGTACGGTCCCTCACGCCGGCTGCGCCGCCGCTCAGGATGACACCTCAGTGGAGGAGTCCCAATTCGGGAGGCCCCCTACTGAAATGTGACATTTGTCACTGACCTGTGCGTGATGAGTAGGCATGCTCCGCACATGCCCAAGATCTATTACGTCTACATCCTTGCCAGCCAGCGGCGCGTCCTCTACATCGGCATGACCAGCGCCATCGAACACCGTGTCTTTCAACACAAGACTCACGCCTTCGAAGGCTTCACCGCAAAATACAACGTGACCAACCTCGTCTATTTTGAACGTCACGGTTCCGTCATGACCGCGATCCGGCGGGAAAAAGAAATGAAAGCCTGGCGCAGAGAAGAGAAGATCAAGCTGATCGAAGCAACCAATCCAAAATGGCGCGACCTGAGCTACGGTTGGTATCAACGACATCAGTTTCAGCCGGACGGAGAAACCAAGTTCAAAGGCCAACTCTGATATTCAGATCGCCGATGTTTGGATCGCAATGTCCAGATCGGCGATGTCTAGATCAACGATCTTCAGATCAGCGATGTCATCCTGAGGAGGGTGCCAGCCCTCCGAGGGACCGTACCGAATCGATGACGCTAGCAATACCGTGAACGAGGTCATCACGCTGCATGTACCTTAGGCATTCCCATCCGCGACATCGAAAACTTTGCATCCCCGTACGGTCCCTCACGCCGGCTTCGCCGCCGTTCAGGATGACATCTCAGATAGAATGTTCCTCGCTCTAAACCCTGATAGCATGAACCACTAACAACCCCATGATCACAAAACGAGCGAAGTTCCTGGTTGTATTGACGCTCTCTCTCAGTATCGACGCAACATCACAATCCATTCTCGGCTTCACCCCCGCCCACTCCACCCACGAAGCGCAAATCGAAGAAAAGCTAAAATCCATCCCCACCCCCGACGAAGAGCGTCGCCAACATCGCATCTTCACCCAAGAGCCTCACATCGCCGGATCCAAACGAAACAACGAACTCGCCGAATACATTCGCGACGAATGGAAGAAGCAAGGACTCGAAGACGTCGTCATCCGCCGTTACGACGTTTACGGCACCAACCCAAAATCCGCCTCTCTCGAGATGATCGCGCCCACGCACTACACCGCGCTCCTCCGCGAAACTCCCCTGCCCGGCGACGATGACTCGAAAAACCCCGCCGTCAGCGGCGCGTGGCTCGGCATGTCCATCTCCGGCGACGTCACCGCTCCCGTCGTTTATGCGCACAGCGGCAACCCCGAAGACTACGACCTGCTGCGCAAGAATGGCATCAGCGTCAAAGGGAAGATTGTTCTCGTACGCTATTCGAATCCTTATAGCTACCGTGGATTCAAAGCGCTCACCGCGCAACGCGAAGGCGCAGCCGCAATCCTCATCTACAGCGATCCCGCCGAAGACGGATACAAGAAAGGCAAGGTCGATCCCGACGGACCCTGGGGTCCCGAGTATCACATCCAGCGTGGCGCCATCACTTACGACTTCATAGTCCCCGGCGATCCGCTCACACCCGGCTGGGCTTCAGTTCCCGGTGCCAAACGCATTCCCATCGAAGAAGCCGCGTCGGCTCCGAAGATCATGGCGCTGCCGCTCTCCTGGCACGACGCCAAATCGCTCCTCGAAAACATGGACGGACTTCTCGCCCCCACCGACTGGCAAGGCGGATTGCCCATTCAATACCACCTCGGCGGAGAGCGCGTAAAAGTCCATCTGAAAATCGAAATGGACAATGGCACCCAGCCCTACTACGTCGTCGAAGGCCGCATCCGCGGCTCTGATTTGCCGGATGAATGGGTTGTCCTCGGCAATCATCGTGACGCATGGGCCTTCGGCGGCGTCGATCCGTCAAGCGGCACTGCTTCGATGATGGAACTCGCGCGTGCCCTCGGCAAGCTGGCCAAAGATGGCATGCGCCCGCGCCGCACTCTGGTCGTCTGCAGTTGGGACGGCGAAGAAGTCGGACTCACCGGCTCCACCGAATGGGGAGAGCAATTCACCGACGAACTGCGCGCCAAGGGTGTCGCCTACATCAACGTAGACGAAGCCACTTCAGGTCCTGAGTTTCACGGCCAGGCCGTCGCATCGCTCGCGCCGATGCTGGAAGAGACCACGCGCACCCTCGCCGATCCATCTGGAAAAAACCTCTACCAGGCATGGAAGGAATCGGTCGAGCGGGCAAAAGAAGCGAACAAGACTTCAGGGCCCTTTAATTCCGGCGCAGCGAATTCGACGTTAGCTGACACGCGCATCGGCAGCGGCTCCGATCACACCGTCTTCCTCAACTTCGTAGGCATGCCCGTCATCGGACTCGGATTCGAAGGCGACTACGGCGTCTACCATTCCGCCTACGACGATTTCTACTGGATGAACCACTTCGGCGATCCCGGCTACAAATATCACACGTTAATGAGCCAACTCTGGGGCGTCACGGCATTGCGGCTGGCGAATGCGGATTTGCTGCCCTTCGACTTTGCGAGCTACGCCAGCAACATCCGGCAGTTCGTAGATGAGATGGCCAAGGCAAACAAAATGTGGGAACAGCCGCCCTCGGCTGTTCAGCCGGGCGAAGCCCGGCAGTCGCCGCTGGACCTGAAGCGGGTGTTGAATGCCATCGACGCTTTCGAAGCCGCAGGAAAAAAGCTGAACGAGTCGCTCCATACGAAACTCGCCTCTGGAAAAATCGATCCCAAACTCGCCGACACCCTGAACCACGGCATGATGCAAATCGAGCGCAACTGGCTCAACCCAGACGGCATCCCCGGCCGCCCATGGTTTAAGCACATCCTCTACGGCGCAAGATTCACCTACGCCCATCTGGAACTGCCGGGATTAACCGAAGCGGTCGAAAAGCAAGACTGGCCCACTGCCGAGCAGCAAGCCGGAATCCTGCAGCGCGCCCTCGAGAACAACACGAAACTGGTAGACCAACTGAACGCGGATCTAAGCACGCAGACTCCCTGATATACATTGGGAGACCGCATTTCGGATTTATTTTGTACGAGCCTCTTGCTCGCTAGGCGAGACCATTGAAAGTCACACTGCTCGGTCTAAACCACGATGTCCAGTGGAAAGATCCCACGGGGGATCTTCAGCACTTGCTTTCGCACATTCTCGTGAGGGCGCCTATCGAGTTGGTGGCCGAAGAAGCCTGTGGTTTGCCAACAACAGTCGCTCAGCGACTCAGTTGCAAACTGAACATTCCTTGGATCGACATCGATCTCAGCATCCCAGAGAGAAAACTAGCCGGAATCTACGAGAAATTACTTGAAAGGCCTCAGGGACCCATTGATCCATGCGTGAGCAGAGACATGATGTTTCGCTACTTACCCGAAGAAGATGGCATCAGAGAAGAAGAATGGCTTAGGCGCATCATTAGAACGCAAGTGCACTCTGTCGTCTGCTTGTGCGGATTCCTTCACGTCCGCACCTTCGCGAAGCGCCTCGAAGAGAAGGGGGGGGTTGATTGAAGATCTGAAGGTCACCGACTCAGAATGGTTCAAGGCAAGATATGGCAAGTACCAGATCGTGGAAAAAGATGGGCAACGCTGGTGCGAGATACGCTACTAGAAGAAAAGGCAACCCGGATGCCCATCTCTCGCGTTCTTTGCGACCAATGGAGATTCTCTCGTTACCCGCGCGCCGCCTTTATCTCCCGCTCCATCACCTTCCGCAGCGCGGCGTTGATGCGGGTCTGATAACGAGTGCCATCTTTCTTGAACCAGGCGATCACGTCGGCATCGAGCCGCAGTGTGACCGGCTTCTTCAGCGGACGGTAGAAGTCTGCAATCTTCAACGTTTGCAACTGGAGGCCTCGCCGCCTCATTGCTGATGCCGTCAGACTCGGAGCCTTGCTGAGCCGTTTCCTTGTTCGCGCTCTGGAACGTCGCGCGACGGTCCGTTTGGCCGCGCCAGAATTTCGCGTAACTCGCTTTGTTTGTTTCATTTGAATCTGCACCAATCAAACTGTACGTACAACATTGTACCGTAGTGTGTGTGTCCCGGTTGGAACACTAGGGAGAACTTTCCAATTTAACCCGCAAGTCCTTCCGTCACAGCATCTTCCAGTACATCACCTCTTCGTCCCGCATAAAAGCAAAGGCCTCCTGCGGTACCGGATTCTGCCAAACCGGCGCAAACGATTGTCGATGCAGTGGCGTGGGCCCATACTCGCGCAGCGCAGCGAGATGCCTTGGCGTGCTGTATCCCTTATGCGAGGCCAGTCCATACAAAGGAAATACCGTATCCCAATCGCACATCATGCGGTCGCGTTCCACCTTCGCGAGAATCGACGCTGCCGCGATCGAGGCCGACAGCGCGTCGCCATGAATGATGGGATTCTGCGTCTGCTCGCAGTCCAGGCGTACCGCATCCACCAGCAAATGATCGGGCGCAATCGCAAGTCGTATCACCGCTTCTCGCATGGCGACTCGTGACGCCTGGTAGATGTTGATCTGATCGATGCGAGCTGCATCAACCGCCGCGATGGCCCACGCGATTGCATGCTCGCGAATGCGCTCAGCCAGCACCTCACGCCGCTCCGCCGGTAGCAGCTTCGAATCACGCAACCCGCGCACGCGATATGCCGGATCGAGAATCACTGCCGCGGCCACGACCGGTCCGAACAGCGAGCCGCGTCCTACTTCATCTACGCCAGCCACGCGTACCGCGCCTGTCTCCCAAGCCTTTTTTTCGTAACGCAGCGTGCAGCGCAGCCTTTTCAACAGCCGCAGCTTGGCCGCAGAAGCTGAGATCGTTCGTGCCGGAGACTTGATTGCAGATGGCAAGGCTTTGCCAACATCTTCGTCCAGAGCACGAAATCGTGCAAGCGGAGATTCGCACAGGCTTTCCTCGGTGCGACCCATACTCACTCGACACATGCCACCAAGCGCCACGCCTCCCCCACAGGGGTAACGCCAGTCAGTAACCATTACCTGGAGTACGAACGTACATTGCCCAGTCGGACATGTACTGGTAACTTGGCCTCATTCGGACTTAACGCGAGGGCGCTGGTTTGGAGAGCAAACACAACTCGTCGCCAGAGAATGGGCTGCTCGTGGGTAAGGTGGGTGCACCTGGCTGTGCCGGTGAGCGCGACGCTGACGTCAAAGACGTTCAGCATCAGGCGGAAGTCTGTGCCCGGCCGCAATGAGTCGGTGGCCGCGCTGGCTGCCGCGGCTGGATAGTAGATATAGGACGGAGAGCAGACTTAGCCCAGCGCGGAAGCGCTGGGCTCGTCTGCTTCAGCTCAAGACTACGCCTTCTCGACGTCGCGCAGGCGGGCGGCTTTGCCACGTAAACCGCGCAGATAGAACAGGCGCGCACGGCGCACCTTCGAGGAGCGCATCAGTTCGACCTTGTCGATGACCTTGGAGTGGACGGGGAAGATGCGTTCAACGCCCTGGCCAAAGCTGATCTTGCGTACGGTGAAGCTGGCCTGCGGGCCGTTGTCGCGCTTGATGACCACGCCTTCGAATGCCTGCACGCGTTCCTTGTCGCCTTCTTTGATCTTCACGTGGACACGGACGGTGTCACCGGGGCGGAAAGCAGGGATATCGGTGCGTTGGCTCTTCGCCAGCAGTTTTTCGATGATTAGGTTTGACATTGTTCTTTATCCTTCGTCATTCAATCTTCAAATTTCAGGTCTTGGGTCTTAGGTGTTGGGTCTTGGGTTCTGCCGAAGACCTAACGCCTCAGACCTAACACCGTTTTACCGCCGCTTGATTCGGGCCAAAATCTTTGCGTCTTCTTCGCTGAGCGCCACGCCCTCTAACAAGTCCGGGCGGTTGCGCAGTGTCTTTTCCAGCGCCCGCTCGCGGCGCCAGCGGCGGATCTCCAGGTGATTCCCGTTCACCAGAACTTCCGGCACCGGCATCCCGCGAAAATCGGCGGGACGCGTGTAGTGCGGGTAATCCAGCAATCCACCAGAACCGCAGGTGGAATCCGCACCATTTGTACCCTGCTGCCCCACTTGCGGCGCGAACGATTCCTGCCGCGACGACGCTTCGTTGCCTAACGCACCCGGCAACAAGCGGGTGATGGCCTCGATGATCACGGCGGCAGCCATTTCCCCGCCGCTCAGCACATAGTCGCCGATCGACAACTCGCGGTCTGCGAGAAAGTCGGCCACCCGCTCGTCCACTCCCTCGTAGCGGCCACAGATCAGCACAATGCGATCGAGCGCGGACAACTCGGCCGCGACCTTCTGCGTGAAGCGTTGGCCCTGCGCGGAAAGCAGAATTACGCTTTCCTTCACAGCACCAGACAAACGCCGCTCGCGAGCAGCGATCCCTAGCGATTCTAAAGAGTCAAAGATCGGTTCCGGCTTCAGCACCATGCCTTCGCCGCCGCCGAAAGGGCGGTCATCCACGGTGCGGTGCTTGTCGTGCGTAAACTGCCGCAGGTCGCGGACTTCGATTTTCGCCAGCCCCATCTCGCAGGCCCGGCGGGTAATACCGTGTTCCAGCGGTCCGTGAAAGAAGCCGGGGAAGATCGTTAAGATATCGGCTTTCATCTGGACCTAAACCTAAACCTTTAACCACACAGAGGAACACAGAGCTACTTCTTTCTCTTTTTCTCTGGCCTTGCTTGTTCCTTTTTCTCTTCTGGTGTCACCGGGGCATTAATCTCTAACATGCCTTCGGGAAGGTTCATGCGCACTCGCCGCTGCGCTACGTCTACGCCGTCCAGATACGCTTCGGCGAAGGGCACATCAAACTTTTTGCCTGCGCCATTGGCCACGATCAGCAGCGGCGCTTCTCCGGCCCCGAACTCAACATCTGCGATGCGGCCAATTTCGCTTCCCGATCGACCACGACACAGCCGATCAGGTCGCTGACGTATGTCCAGCCCTGCTCAAGTTCGGCGCGCTCGGCGCCTGGAACCTGCAACTCAGCCCCGACTAAAACCTCGGCGTCGGAAATCGAATCCACGCCGCGAAACTTCAAAACCAGCAGGCCCTTGTGTGGCCAAATGTCTTCGATCTCGAGTTCGCGCCGCGGACCTTGCTCTTTGCGCAGGGCGATCAGCTTCATGCCTTCGGCGAACCGCTCAGCCGAGCTGTGCAACTCGACCGCGACTTCCCCCACGCGTCCCTGCGTTTTCACGACCAAGGCCAGGGTGATGAAATCGCCGCTTGGATCAGGATTCACGGCCGGCGTCGTCGCTACTCGATGATCTCGAGTGTGTAGCGCTTGTGAGCCCGATGGCCGGCGGCGCTCAACAGCGCGCGCATGGCGCGAACCGTGCGGCCCTGGCGTCCAATGACCTTGCCCACATCGCTTTCGGCGACTTCAAGTTCGATCACATCGTCGTCGAACTTCTCGACGAAGACGTCTTCGGGTGCATCCACCAGCGACTTCGCAATCAGTTCAACCAGCGCGCGCACGTCTCCAGAGGGCTCAGTCATAAGTCTGCATTCTCACTGTGGAAATGAAAGAGTTGCCGCGGTTAGGCGGCAGAACCAGCGGTGGCCGGGGCCGGAGCCTTGGAGAACAGCTTGTTCACCCGGTCCGACATTTGAGCGCCCTTCGACACCCAGTACTCGACGCGATCGCGCTTCAGTTCGACGCTGGCGGGATTGGTGCGGGGATTGTAGGTCCCGACCACTTCCACCGGACGGCCGTTCCGGGCGCGAGCTTTCTCAATCACCACAATGCGGTAGTGCGGTTGTTTGCGCGCACCTCGGCGCGCCAGACGAATCATTAACACGAGTCAGGTATCCTTGTTCCGGAAGAGTCCGGTGAGATCGAGGCAAACTCTTATTATGCCGAAGGTTAGGCGGAATGGCAAGGGACTCACACACCTAACCGAATTTGGTCGGCAGTTTTCAAACAAGCGGCGTCGTTTCTTTACTGTTGTACCTGAGGTTGGATGTACGGCGGATAGGTAAGGAAGAGGGCGCCTTTAAGATGATGACCGCCATGCACTGGGAATGGCCTGATTTCCCTAGCCTCGTCTGCAAGGGAGCTCCCATGATACTGTTGCGGCTTCCTCGCATCAGGGCTCGGAGGCACGTCGGAGGCTTTGGGCGGCGGTTGAATACGGGGGGGATTGCGGTGGGTTATAAGATTCAGGTCCACAAAATAGACGACCTGGCTAATATCCCGCACTCCGGTCGCGCCCGCAGCAATATCGATAGAGTCGGGCACCTCTGCGGTGCCCCACACCTCTACGTAGTAGCCTTGGTTTCGCAGCGTGTCAATGTCGTGCGCGAGTTGGTGTAGCCGCACGAAGATTTTCTGCACTTCGCGATTTTCCAGACTGGCGAACTGCGCCGAGAGGATGATTTGGGCGGCTCCTTCCAACGCACTCGCCTTGGCTTCCTGCCTTCCCAGAGCCTCGGCTACCTCGGCGCCGGGCAGGACCTCTTCCACTGTCCCGGGCGCACGCTCCGTCCACACTTTGACCGGCTGCGAACTCGCGGTCGGATCGCTTCGTGTAGCCATCCTCTGCTGTACGGTCGCTTGCGCCTTTACCAGCGCCCTACCTGATACCTCAAGGGAGCGATTTAGGATCACATTGTTACTCGACATCACGATGATTCGTTTGAGGCTGTGGTTTGCGTTGGCTATCATCGCATCAGCGATGAGGTGCCCTTTTTCGAGTGCCCGTTGAGCGTCGGCTTCCGGCAACTCGACAATCACGATGTCTGCCTGCCTGGATTTGGCTTGTGCGTGGAGCGCGATATCCTCGGTCTTTGTGACACCGGCTGTCGGGTTATAAAGATCTGCTTTTATCTCCGAACCGTCACGGAGAATGAAGGCATAGTCGGCTGTATTCGGGGGCACCTCGCGCCGACCCTCTACGACACGCACCTCGCGCAGTCTGCCGCCAATCGCTAGCTCGTTCAACCGGGCACCGACTCTCTTCTCTTCCGCGGTTGCTGCTGGATTCAAGTTACGATACAAAGTCGCAGGTGGCGGAACTGTGCTTGCTCGTGCTTCCGATTTTCCCAACGCCTTTGCAGATTTGGCTTGACTTCGAGAAGGCCCTCCCGGAGCAGGGTTCGATGCTTTCGGTGGATTAGCATTCGCTTGAGTAGCTTTAACTGGAATATCTGGTGGTTCGGTACGAGGTGCAGAACTGACCCGTACGTTGCCCGGCAGCATGCCTGTACCTTCGTACTCTGGTTCGTCGGTCCTCTCACCGGTTAATCGATTCAGTCCAGAGAGATCCATGATGGCTCGCGAAAGTTCTATCCGCTCAGCCTGGAGACGGGAGCGTTCCTGTGAAGAAAGCTTTATGTTGAGAAGCTTCTCGTCGATGTCGTCGCGCATGCGCCGAAGTTCCTCAATCGGGATCGGGCTCCGCCGCAACACCCCGGACGATTGCCGCTGTTGCAGGACGTGGCTCAACTCGTGTGCGAGAAGCTGACGTCCACTCAGAGCATGTGGACGGTAGCAATCGTCGCCAAATACGATGTTGTTTCCGACTGTAAAAGCGCGGGCGGCAACGTTCCGGGCCGATTTTGCTGCTTCATGACCGATATGCACCCTCACCTGGCTGAAATCCCAGCCGAATCGTGGCTCCATGAACGCGCGAGTCGCAGTATCCAAAGGTCGTCCCGGCGACCGCAGGACTTCGTGAACGCTGGGCGGGGCTTCCGCGTGTCCCGCATCGCTCCCGCTGACGCTCTTCATCTGCAGACGAGGGAGGTCTCCCTCTTTTTCCTTCTGACAGTCGGGGCAACTGCCGCCGCAGGCGCATTTGCGCTGGAGCTGTGGCTCCGGCATGCGCATCACCTGCTCGGCAACGCGATCCGCTTCCTGCTCGAAAACGTCTCCGGGAGTATTGACTGCCAGCTTGGTCTGCAGCCTTCCCGGCAAACTCGGGCGCACAGGAATCTTGCTGAAATTCGGCACGGCGGCAGGACGACTCAACTGCGATTGCATCCGACTCGAAGGCATCGAGTGTCGGATGAGGAGTGGATGAGCGGTCGCTGGTTTTGCGTTCGACTGCGGAACACGAGCGGATGCCTGCTGCCGACTCGGGGCCTGCTTGCTGGCTTGAATCTGCATTCCGTTCGTCTCCTCGGGAAGGAGAAGTAAGGGCCCGTACCTCTAGCTCGATAGGCCCGCTCAGGTTTCACACCTTTGACGGGATGGCTTCGGATTGTAACTCGATTCGAGTTTCTGCGGCGCCATTTCTTTTTCCTCGTGCCGGAACGACACGACGAATCGGGAGCAGGTTTATGCGCATCTCCCGTCCTGCTAGACTCAAACGTTTGGAGGTGCGGGCTTGCAGGGGATTTATATTCTGTCGGCGGTGCGAACGCCGATCGGAAAGTTTGGCGGGTCGCTGGCATCGCTGACGGCGGCGGACCTCGGCGTGGTCGCGGCGAAGGCAGCGATTGAGCGGGCGGGGATCGAGGCAACGCAGGTCGAGGAAGCGATTTTCGGCAGCGCCCGGCAGGCGGGCGGAGGGCCGAACGTTGCGCGGCAGATTTCAGTTCGCAGCGGCGTCCCGGTGGAAGTTCCGGCGTTTACGGTAAACAAGGCTTGCGCATCGGGGATGCAGGCGATTGCGCTGGCGTATCAGTCGATCGCAGTCGGAGATGCGACCTGCATTCTAGCCGGTGGCACGGAGTCGATGTCGCGCGTTCCTTTTTACATGGATGGCGTGCGCTGGGGCTACAGACTCGGCAATCAGGAACTCGTCGACGGGATGTATCGCGATGGATTTTTCTGCCCGCTGGCTAAGATGGTGATGGGCGAGACCGCCGAGGTACTGGCCGAGCAGTATAAGATCACGCGCGACGAGCAAGATGAATTTGCGCTGCTGTCGCAGACGCGCGCTGCGCGGGCGATCGCCGCCGGACGGTTTGATGCGGAACTGGTCCCGATAACAATTGAGGGCAAGAAGGGTACGACGACATTTGCGCGCGATGAGCATCCATTCGCGGACGCGAGCCTGGAAAAGTTGGGAAAACTGGCACCCGTGTTTTCGAAGACGGGGACGATTACGGCGGGAAATTCTTCAGGGATTACGGATGGCGCAGCGGCGGTGGTCGTGGCCAGCGAGCATTTCGTCAAGCAGAACAATCTGAAACCGTTAGCGCGGATCGCGGCTATTACATCGGCGGGAGTGGATCCGCGAACCATGGGCATCGGTCCGGTGCCGGCGCTGCGCAAGATGGAAGACAAGCATGGCTTGCGGTTGCACGAGTTCGGGCTGATGGAACTGAATGAAGCTTTCGCCGCGCAGGTGCTGGCTTGCGACCGCACGTTGAATTTCAATCGCGAGCGGCTCAACGTGAACGGCGGAGCGATTGCAATCGGTCATCCGATTGGATGCACCGGGACGCGAATCACGGTGACTCTTCTGCACGAGATGATGAAGCGCAATACGAAGCGCGGCGTGGCGACGCTGTGCGTAAGCGGCGGCATGGGGATGGCGCTGGCGCTGGAAAATGTGGTGTAGCTCACCCCAATGAATCAGCCGACAAATACAAATCCGCAGTTCCGACTCGCAGTCGAATCCGACGCCGATACTCTTCTGCCCTTCTTGCGCGAATACTACGCTTTCGATGGACACGGCTTCGATGAGCAGAGGACGCGCACCGCGCTGACCGCGCTGCTGCGCAATGCAAACCTGGGCTGCGTGTGGCTCATTCTGGATGGCGGCATGCCCGTTGGTTACGTCGTCCTGTGTTTCGGTTACAGCCTGGAGTGGTTGGGACGCGACGCGTTCGTCGACGAACTTTACTTGCGCGAGGAATTTCGCGGGCACGGCTGGGGCCGACGGACCATGGCCTTTGTCGAAGAAGAGGCGCGAGCACGTGGCGTTCGCGCCCTGCATCTCGCGGTCGTGAAAGGTAATGACACGGCTCTTCAGCTTTACCGGAAGGTGGGATTTCGGGAGCACGACAGCACCTTCCTGTCGAAATGGATCGCGGAGGGCTCGAAACCCCAAGGCCGGCACGCGGTTTAACTCACGAGCGATGAAGTAGGAGTCGGGTGCTCAGCGTTGTTCGCCCTCTGGGAGGCCAGAGACACTTCTGCTATGCTTTTTCCGCTCCCCCCTGGGCACTCACCCGCGCCGGCCCGTCCGGCGCTACTCAAGGAGACTGACGTGCTTCGACTGACACTTCGTATTTCATGTTTCATGGGCGTGCTGCTGATGGCCAGCTTTGCGCTGGCGCAGACTGAGTTCTCCGCCGATGTGGTGGACACGCACACCGAAAAGGCAGGCAAAGGCCCCACCAAGATTTATTTTGGTAAAGACAAAATGCGCTTTGACCCGGCAGAGACGGGTGATGCAAGGGGTGGTGGGTCTGTAATCCTCGACCTCAAAGGCAACAGTTGGACCGTTCTGATGCCGAAGCAGCACATGTACATGCAGATGCCCGAGAAAATGATGGAGAGCCGCGGCATGTTCCACTTCTTCAAGACGGGCGATGTTGATAATGCCTGCTCTGAATGGCTCAGTCAGGAACAAAACAAGGGTGGCACTTGTCATAAGGTGGGCAGCGATACCGTGAACGGCCGCAGCACCGTGAAGTATGAAGGGACGAATTCGAGCGGCGAACACAGTACCGTTTGGCTGGATTCAAAGCTGCGTTTCCCGGTGAAGTGGGAGGGCAAGAACAGCAGCGGCGAAATGCGCAACATTCAGGAGGGATCGCAACCTGCGAGTTTGTTCGACATCCCCGCCGGCTACACTAAGTTCGATATGCCCCAGGGGATGATGCAGCGGCCACAATAGCCGGAAATTCTTAACCAGGCAGAATTACAGAACACAGAGGACTGACTGCAAGTGCCCCGACTGATATCCCTAGCTTGTACACAACTTTGCGTGCTCACAGCCTGCGCCTTTGCGCAGGCTGACTTTTCCGCCGAGATCGCGAACCTATCGGCCGACAGTAACACCTTCCACACAAAGATCTTCTCCACGAAAGAAAAGCTGCGGTTTCAAGGAGAAGACAAGAGCGGACGAACCAACAGCATCATGATCGTCAATCTTGCGACGCGGACTTCAATCGTGCTCATGCCGCAGCAACATCAGTATGTCGAAAACAATCGGTCCCAGATTCCCGGGCAGGGCGTCACGTTTTTTCAGGCAAGCGACGTCGAAGACGCCTGTGCCGAATACCAGAAAGTATCGGAGACGAAAAAAAGTACGTGTCGCAAAACAGGTCATGAAACTGTGAACGGCCGCGACACGGTGAAATATGAAGTATCCCCCGGAAAAAGCAACCTCGGTTCGATCTGGATCGACGTCAAGGTGCATTTTCCGGTGAAGTGGCAGAGTTCCGTGGGCAAGGGAGAATTGCGCGATATCAAAGTCGGCGCCCAGCCCGCAGAATTGTTCGAGATCCCGCCCGGATATACGAAGCGAGGCTACACGACACCGGCGAAGCCGAAACCAGCGCAACCTTGAGTTGGTTTGCCCAGCGTTGCGCTGAGAAAATCAGGCCACTATACTCAGTTCAGGCCCTCGCGCAGCTTCTGGAGCTTTCATGCCTTTATCCGCAGTGATCGTGGACGATGAACAGCTAGCCCGCGACGAACTTGCCTATCTGCTGAAGAATGCTGACGATGTCAACGTTGTGGCGCAGGGCAAGAACGGGTTGGAAGCCGTCAACCTCATCAAGGAACACAATCCCGATCTGGTTTTTCTCGACGTGCACATGCCCGGACTCGACGGCTTTGGCGTCATCAAGAAACTGCTCGACAAGAAGATCCCGCTGCCCAAAATTGTCTTCGCCACTGCCTTTGACCAGTATGCGGTGAAGGCGTTTGAGGTAAATGCCGTCGATTATCTGTTGAAGCCGTTCGACAAGAAGCGGGTTGCCCAGGCTATTCAGAAGGCTCGGGCCAAACAGGAATCGGACGCCCTTCCGGCGGAGAAGATCGACACCCTGGTGCGGATGATCGAGTCGCAGAAGCAGTCGGCGTCGAAGATCCTGCTCAAGGCGATCGGGCGCATGTTCCTGGTAGATCAACGGGACATCTGTTATGCCTGGATTGAAGACGGCGTGATCACGGTGGTGACCGGCGGACCGACAGGGATGGAAGGACAATCGAACTGCCGGACCCTGGAAGAATTGCTGGATTCCTTAGACACAAATCTTTTTTGGCGGGCCCACCGCTCCTACCTGGTGAACATCAACCGCATCCGCGAAGTCGTCCCATGGTTCAAAAGCTCCTACCAGTTGCGGATGGACGACAAACAGCAGACTGAGATTCCCGTCAGCCGGGCTCAGACCAAGCGACTGCGCGAGCTGTTCGGACTCTGATCCATTCTTGCACTGACACACATCCTTTGGTCAGGCCGGCGATCGTGGATTTGTGTTTTGGAGCTGCGACTGTCTGGCGGAGTTTTCTGCTCTCTCTACCGCCGCGAACAAGTCGACAATCAGAGTACCGGTAAACATCAATATCAGCCGCACGAAAAGTTGGCGGACCAGTGTTCAAAACCACCCGGAGGACGGCTCAAGAATCGCACCGTCCTCCGGTCCGAGGGGAAGGGCTAGACTGCCAGAGCCTTCAATGCCGTCCGGTTGCGGATAACCAACGTTTGTCCGTCGGAACGTATCAATTTTTTTCTTTTCAGATTGCTCAAGAGCCGAGTCACGGTTTCTCGGGAAGCACCGATGCGCTGGCCCATTTCTTCATGTGTCATGCAGCCACGGAGACGAACTTCCAGGGAATCCGTATCCTCCGCCGCCGATTGCGATAACAAGAGCCTGGCCAGCTTGCCTGCGGAAGAGCGGGTGAGAACAAGGTTGTGGATGTCGTGGTACGCAGACTGGAAATCGCGGCTCAGAGATTGCGCAGTGTGGAGGCCCACTTCAGTATGCAACTCCACGAGTGCGAGGAAGTGCTTGCGCTCGATGAAGTTTACCAGGCAGGGACTCGCAGTTTCGGCAGTCGCCTCATAACCCGAGCCTGAAATAACAGCGCTCAGACCGAGGGCCTGTCCCTCTTCTGCGCTTTTGAGAATCAGCGCCTTCCCTTCGTGCGAAGAGGTCGACAGATTCACCGTGCCCGAGCAGAGGATAAACACGCCGCGAGGACTCTGTCCCTCGACAAACAAGATCGCCCCGGCCGGCAGAGCGCTCCTGTGGCTGACTTTGTTCAATGAATCCAGCACCACATCTGAGAAACCGCAAAAATACGTCGGACACCAGCTATGAATGTGCCTTATGGCCTCGAGATTATTGACACCTGTGGGGAGTGCTGCCACCAGAGCAAAGCGCGACTTCGATTCAATGTCACCCTCAAGATATCGGCGCTCGTCGGCAAGACGTTGCCGCAATTGGTCAATCTCAGTAGCGGTCCGATGATTTTCCAGCGCGACCGCGAACTGTGTCGCGACCTGATTCAGCAAGTCCAGGTCTTCCGGCTGAAACGCATCGGCCCGAGTGCTGCCGAGTACGAGAACTCCGAGAGCGCCATTTGGGAACAGCGAGAAGAACCGAGCGCCGGCTGGGAGTTGCTGAAGGCGGCCCGGAGTGCGAATGGCGATACCCGTGCCCAAGCCCTCGCGCTGCTTTCTAATTCGCGTCATCTTGCTAAGCAGCGGAACACAGCATAGAGACTGGATTCCTTCGGCCAGAAACCCCTTTGTCATTTCCGCTTCAAAACCTTCGATCTGCTCTTTGGAAAAAACAAGGGGGGGCCGGTCGTGCAAAGCCTGGCCACCGGGGCTGTTTAGTGTTTGGATCTGCCCGGGAGACAGCAAGCCCTTGCTCAGAGGGAAATCCTGAACCTGACTGACCAACCGCCCGCTATTGGGGTCTTGCAACTCGAAACCGGCGTATTCGTGGAGCATTACACGGCGGATGCGGGCTGAGATTCTTGGAAAAGCCCGCTGCAGATCCCAATTCGATGCCAGGATGTTGCTGACATCAAGCAACATCTGCAACCGGTTCATCTCTCTACGCAGTTTCCCGCTAACGTCCTGAAGAGACTCCTCCAATTTCTTTTGAGTTGATATCTCTACCACAAGTACGCCAATTCTCGTGACCACTCCGGCCGCATTCTTGATGGGCAGGTAGTGCAACATCCAGTGGCCGACTTCCGTTCTTGACGGAAGCAGTGCGGAACTTTCGAAGCTCACGCTTTCGCCGGTTTCAAGGACCTGCCGAAGCCTCGGTTCCACGACATCAGAGAAGTCTCCCAAAATCTCACGTACCGTCTTGCCCAGGTGGTCGGGCACAGGCCGGCCATTTAAGGCTGCCAGCACGTCGTTGATTGCCAGGTAACGAAGGTCAGAATCCAGGATGGAAAGCCCAATCGTGGTCGAACTGAAGTAGGCAGCGAGTAACTTCTCAGGCTCGTTCAGGGCTTCGGGGTAAGCGGTTGAAAGTTGGTTTATTCCAGAGGGCCCGGGGTCAGTCGGCATTCCGAAAACCTCCTGGCTGAACGCCCACGGTCAGCTGCGCCGAATGATTTCCAGAAGTGCCGCTTGGTGTTGCTCTAATTCCAGTCAAAACCCAAACTGCAATTTTTCGCAATCGGGAGTTTCCTCGTGTTTGTGATCGGGGAAACCCCTTGAGGGCAGGACGCGACCGCCGAGAATTCCTGCCGATGTGAAACAAGAGGATGTGAAGCAAGAGAACGTGCAGAAGAGGTTGCGTGGATTGCGAAACGCAAACACCCCGCCAGCCAGTCCGAAGGCTTTGGGGTAGCGCGACGGTCTGATAATCAAGCGTTTCGCGCTTGAGGGGTACAAATGGAAACTCCAGAGGCCGCCTCCCCCTCAAAAGGCGCGCCCGCTTTATATGCGAGAACAGGCATTATAACCACAGAAAGAAGAAAATGAATATTTTTTCTGTGGTGCACAGTACGAAAAAAATTCCGAGCAGAGAAAGACTGCCCTTTTTGACCGAGGAGTCGCTCGCGTGGCGCGTTTCTTCCGAATTCCGGACCCTGAACGCGTTTCGCAGTCGCAATCGCCGGGAACTATAATCGTCATGTGGCACGAGGTTGGGAAAGCAAATCCGTCGAAGAGCAGCAGGCTGAGGCCGGAGAAAAGAATGCACGCAAGGGCCCGCCGCTGAGTGCTGCCGAAGCCGCCCACCAGCGGGAAAAAGAAAATCTTCATCTCTCGCGCCAGCAGGTGCTGCAACAACTGGGGTCCGCCCAGAATCCCCGACACCGCAGGATGCTGCAGGATGCCCTCGCCGACCTGGATGAAAAGCTGAGCCAACTGAAGGGTTAGGCGCTAAGCCTCAAAAGAGTTACATATCTGAGGTCTGACGCCTGAGGTCCGACTCCACTTCCTTCACGTATAATGATTTTTTTATGACAGCCTACGTTTACGTCTCACTCAAGAAGACCGTTCTCGACCCGCAAGGCAAGACCATCCAAGGCGCGCTGAAGAAAATGGGCTACAAGGGCCTGGAGAGCGTTCGCCAGGGAAAATATTTTGAGCTCACGCTTGACGGCGGACTCTCGCGGGAGGAAGCGCAGAACGAAGTCGAGCGCATCGCACGCGAAGTGTTGACCAACCCCGTGATTGAAGAATTCCGTTTCTCCTTGGCGGAATAGCGCAGCACAAATCCTTCGAGGTAACCCATGTGTGGCATTGTCGGCTATGTCGGTAAGAAGAGTGTCGTGCCCGTCATCATTGAGGGGTTGCGTCGCCTCGAGTATCGTGGCTATGACTCGGCCGGAATCGCGGTCGCGGGCGACGGAGACGGATTACAGATACGGCGCGCCGAAGGCAAGCTGCAAAATCTCGAGGAAGTGATTCGCCAAAAGCCGCTCCATGGGAGCTATGGCATCGGACACACGCGCTGGGCCACGCACGGGCGGCCGACCGAGGAAAATGCTCATCCCCACCGCGACTGCACCGGCAAGATCGTGGTGGTGCATAACGGGATCGTCGAAAACTATCTCAGCCTGAAGAAGAAGCTGATCGAAGAAAGCCACAAGTTCACGACTGAGACGGACACCGAGATCATTGCGCATTTGATCGAGAAGTATTCCGCAGCCGCGGGAAACGGCCGCCGGCCGCCGCTCGAAGAGGCGGTTCGTCACACGGTAAAACAGCTCACGGGAGTCTTTGCACTGGCCGTGATCTCGACCGACGAGCCCAATAAAATTGTCGCAGCGCGGAATGGCCCTCCGGCAGTCATCGGTCTGGGCAACGACGAATATTTTGTCGCCTCGGATGTGCCCGCCATCCTCTACCACACGCGGGACATTTTCTTTCTAGCCGATGGCGACATGGCGGTGGTCACCCCTGACGGCGTGCATCTCTCCGACTTCGACGGAAAGCCGGTTCGACGCCAGGTGCAACACGTGACCTGGGATCCGATCATGGCGGAAAAAGGCGGCTTCAAGCATTTCATGCTCAAGGAAATTTACGAGCAGCCGCGCGCCGTTCGAGACACAGCTCTCGGACGGGTCTCACAGGATACAGGACACATTTTTCTCGAGGAGCTGGCGATCAGCGAGGCGGAGTTCCGCTCCGCGAGCAAGATCAACATCATCGCCTGCGGCACCAGTTGGCATGCCGGGCAAGCGGGCAAGTTCATGATCGAGACGCTGGCGCGCGTGCCCGTGGAAGTCGACTATGCCAGCGAATGGCGCTATCGCAATCCGATTGTCGATCCCGACACGATCACACTGGTGATTTCGCAATCCGGAGAAACTGCCGACACAATCGCCGCCCAGCGCGAGGCCAAAGCCAAAGGATCGAAGACGCTCGCCATCTGCAACGTTGTGGGATCGATGATCACGCGCGAGGCATCAGGCACGATTTATACCCACGCCGGGCCCGAGATCGGCGTGGCTTCGACCAAGGCGTTCACTGGACAGCTTACGGCGCTCTATATCTTCGCCATGTATCTCGCGCAGGTGCGCGGGGTAATGAGCGCCGAACAGGCTCGCGCCGCGATGCTGGAACTAACGCGCATCCCAGGAAAACTCGAGAACATTCTTACGCACGATGAAGCCTGCGACGAGTTAGCCAAGCGCTACCAGAAGGTGCATGACTTTCTCTTTCTCGGACGCGGCATTCACTACCCGATCGCGCTAGAGGGCGCACTCAAGCTGAAGGAAATTTCCTACATCCATGCCGAAGGGTATCCGGCTGGCGAAATGAAGCACGGTCCGAACGCCTTGATCGATGAGAACCTTCCGGTGGTGATCATCGCGACCCGCGACGTAAACAATCCCGGCTCGGTGCTGCGTTACGAGAAGACGATGTCGAACCTGAAGGAAGTGAAGGCGCGGTCAGGTGTTGTCATCGCGCTGGCCACCGAAGGCGACGAAGAGATCAAAGAAGCGGCGGATCACGTTTTGTACATTCCGGCGGCGCCGGAAGAGCTATCGCCGATTCTGGAGATCGTTCCTCTCCAACTGCTGGCGTATCACATCGCGGTCCGACGAGGGTGCGACGTGGATCAACCAAGGAACTTGGCCAAGTCCGTCACCGTTGAATAAGCTGGGCCCACGGCCATGGACGCAGAAATCCTGAGCTTCTGGGTAATGACCGACCAGTCATGGACTGTCGTGGGGGGACGTCTCATGGTTCTCGCCTCGTTCTACGGGCTCCTATCACGGATGCGCAACTGCTGCCGGAGACTGTGAGCTCGACACCGTCACGGGTGAATCCGGAGCGGTGTACACGATCTCGCCGTCAAATAGGGTCATCAAACATTTCAGATCCTTGAGTTGGTCCGAAGGAACGGCATAGAGGTCCCGGTCCCAGATCGCAATATCCGCTTTCTTCCCCACTTCAAGGGTGCCGATTTTATTTTCGAGGAACATTTGTCGAGATCCCCAAGCCGTATAGCTCCGGAGCGCAGTCTGAATGTCGATGGCCTCTGACATTCCAAAAGGATGCAGGCCGTAAGTTCCCTTCGCCGTCTGGCGCACGATCGAGGCCCACAAGCCGTAACGTGCCGCGACTGGAGTCACAAAATAATCGGACCCACCGGACCACAGAATGCCTCGTGACTGAAGCGTCTTAAGCGGCTCCAGCCTCTCTCCGCGCTTTGGACCGTAGTTGGCCGCGTAAATGTCGCCAATCCACCAGAGAAATTCAGGCTGCATCTCAGGATACCCGGCGTCGTATTTCTTCTGGAGATCGGCCATCACGTCGATCGCATGCGCGGTCGGCAGGTTGGCATGGATGATGCTATGGCGCAAACCGGACTTCGGCTGCTCCTGCTCAACCAGAGCGTAGGTGTCAACAACCCAGTCCATGGCACGATCTCCCACGGCATGAGTGCCGACTGGGACACCGTTTTGGTGGAAGAGCCGGACCATCTCTCGATAGATCGACGGGTCAGTTAACGGGTAGCCTCGATTAGCCGTGCCCGAACTGGTGACGTCGGGTGTCGAGGCGTTCCGCAGCCAGTCGTCATAGACCCAGCCGGTGCGGGCTCCGCCGGACCCGTCCATATAAATCTTGGCCCCACAAGAGAGCAGGCGATCGTCGCCGAGAGTATCGGGCAAGCGTGGAACCGCGTTGAACTCCGCGAGGGCTTTCCGCGCCGAGTCCATCGTCGAACCCGCATGCCAGAGGACGCAGATCCTCTCCTTTAGTTCACCTTTGTCGAGCAGGGATTTATATGCGTCCCAGTACATCTGCGAGATGTCTGCATCTTTTACCGCAGTCATGCCTTCGCTGTGCAGAACTTGCAGGATGTAGACAATCCCTTGTCGCAACTGCTCCAACGTAGTCTCGGGGATGAGGCGAGTGACGAACTCCATGGCGGAATGTTCTTTGAGCACGCCCGTAGGGTTTCCGTGCGCATCGCGGTCTATGGTGCCCGCCGGCGGGTCGACCGTCGCGACCGTGATGTGGGCTAACTTGAGGGCAAGCGAGTTGGCAACTCCGTAGTGGCCAGTGGTGTGTACCAGCCAAACCGGATTGTCCGGCGACACAGCATCGAGATCTGCGGCAGTCACGTAGCGGCGTTCGGCGAGTTTACCTTCGTCCCAACCCGAGCCGGACACCCATTCGCCGGGTTTCAGCTTGGACACTTTATCTTTTACGCGGGCCACAATTTCAGCCACCGACGTTGCGTCGGAGAGCCTAACACCAAAAAGTTCATCGACTCCTCCGTCGGCAATATGAGCGTGCGTATCGATGAGTCCGGGTGTCGCGGTGCGTCCGTGGAGATCGATGATGCGAGTGCCCGGATCCCTGCCCGCAAACTCCAGGACTTCCGTGTCGGTACCGACCTTCACGATGATGCCGCGACGAATGGCGACGGCTTGCGCCACCGAGTCCTTGGCGTCAACTGTGAGGATGTGGCCGTGAACCAAAACGAGGTCGGCAGAATTCTGCGCTGAAAGGATGTGAGTCAAAAACAGAATAGAGAGACAAGCGCTCAGCACACCGGCTTTGCAATACAGAAACATTCGTTTCTCCGAGGTGGTGCGGTTGGTCAACTTGCTTCTTGCCGGTGACACGCTGTCCGCAATCGCAACAAAGTAGCCGCTAGCGATGCGAGACCGATCCCCCACACTGCAAAGGCGGTATCCACCACCCACCGCGGCGCGGCGCCGACCCGACGTAATAAGAACGGCAGGAAATTCCATGTCGTGATGTGAACGTAGTCCCACGGGTCCTGATTCATCGCCTCCGTGTTCAGAGCCCCAGGCGTCTATCTTGCCGAGGGCGAAAGCTACGATGTTCTTAACGCGCAGCGCAATCACGAACGTTGGGTGGCCGAGGGTCTCCATCTGATAAATCTCAAGCGGAAGCCAGAACGCCAGCGACGCGACCTGCACGAAAAGGCTGGCAGTGATGAGGAACACGCCGGCGCGCCAAACCATCTTGTTCAAATTCTCTCGGTACCGCAGGAGCAGCGGCACGGCGACCATCGCTACCATCTCAACCGCTGTCGAGACGTAGCGATCTCCCCAGGCGAAGTCGCCCGCCCAATAGGTATAGCGCGCATAGAAACAGATGTAGCCGACCAGCAATAGCAGCGATGTCACCGCATAGGCCCGGAGTTCTGTCCCCAAGCGCTTCCACAGCAACACAAGAAGTAAGAGCGCCAGCACGAGCAGCGGATCGAAGAGAAAAATGGACTTCTCCGGCTTGAAGAGGGCGCCCAGCACTCCGACATG
The DNA here is from genome assembly GCA_963786095.1 of uncultured Acidobacteriaceae bacterium. GTDB lineage: Bacteria > Acidobacteriota > Terriglobia > Terriglobales > Acidobacteriaceae > Sulfotelmatobacter. The sequence goes on from CAWAXV010000019.1 coordinate 50,478, forward strand.
AAATGGCGTGCTCCAGGGGAAGTTGGCAGGCAGCGTTGGATCTTGCAGGCGCTGCTCTCGCGCGAAAATAGGGATGTACGTCTGCGTCCACGACCCAAAGCGGTAGAAGCTGTACCAGCGCTCGATCACCGCGAAGCAAAAGTAAATCGGCGCCGCAACTTTGCAGTAACTGCGAAGACGCTGCCACATGTCGCGAGCGCGCGCTTGCTCGAACCACAGCACGGCCACCACGAATACCCCTGCCGCGATCAGATCGAGAGCCGTCGTCACCCGCGTCAACAGGTTGAGTCCGAGTGCAAAACACCCGGTAAGCAGTGACCGAATGCTATGCGTCCGCAGCCAGTCGTATTGGAACGAAAATCCGACCAGCGTGAGCAGCATGATGTAGTTGTTCTCCTGCATGTTCTGCGTGTAGTGCAGGTGCGTGGTGCAGAAAAGCAGAGCCAGAACGCCCGCCACCGCCTCTTTCACACTGAAGCGCAATTGCACGAGCAATCGGAAAGCAATTAGCGCGGTCAGCACGTTGATCAGAATGCTGGTGCTGTAGCTGACGATGATGCTGCGCACGGCGGGGTCATCCTGGTAACCAGAAAAGATGTGCCAGTGCGCGATCCATGTGCCAACCAGATCGGCGGGCAGCATGAGCAGCGACTGGCCGATGCCATACCAGCTGAAGATTTTTCCGCCGCGCCCGTGCAGTCCGAATTCCGGATACTCGTCGTCAGCGACCTGCGGCTGCGAAGTCCAGAGCCAGTGCGTCGTCTGCAAGCGGTATGTGGTGTCGGCCGTTCCGAGTTCGCCCGACTGCACCACGAAGGCGAGCAGTCCCGCCGCAAGGCAGAGAAGAAACAGCGGGTCCCGCAACCAGCGGGCCAAGGGTGAGGTCATCGATATGGATGGTAATACAGAAGCGGCATCAGGCGGCGGGCGTCTGGCGTCAGCCTTTGCCCCAAACTCGAAAGCGAGAAGGAAACGCGGGTCTGAGGTCTGAACTCCGGCGCCTGCCGCCCAACGCCCGCCTCCTGGTTTATCCTGTAGCGGGAATTTTCCATGCCTAAGTGTTCATCCTGCGGTACCGAATTGTCCGCCAACGTTCGCTTCTGCTCTTCTTGCGGAGTGCCGGTTGGAAATACTGACGATGTCGCAACGCTCGACTTTGCCACTGCCACATCGCCGTTGCCACCCCGGCCGCCGTCGAGTTCGTCGTTACGGCCTCCAAGTTCCGCTGCATACACGATGAACGAAGGCCGTTTCCTTCCCGGGCGTCTTTTGCTGGGGCGCTATCGCATCATCGCGCTGCTGGGCAAAGGCGGCATGGGCGAGGTCTATCGCGCTGACGATCTCACGCTGGGCCAGGCCGTCGCCCTGAAGTTTCTTCCGGACGAAGCGGCACAGCGATGAAGGACTGCTCGAACGCTTCAAGCAACGAAGTGCGCATCGCCCGCCGGGTCTCGCATCCCAACGTCTGCCGCGTGTACGACGTCGGCGAAGTCGATGGGCCAGACGTTCTTCACGATGGAGTATGTCGACGGCGAAGATCTCGCTTCCCTGCTGCGCCGCATCGGGCGCCTTCCGCAGGACAAAGCGGTCGAGATCGCGCGCCAGCTCTGCGCCGGACTCGCTGCCGCTCACACCAAAGGCGTGCTGCATCGCGACCTGAAGCCGGCCAACATCATGCTCGATGGCCGCGGACAGGTCGTGATCACCGACTTCGGCCTCGCCGGCGTCGCCGACGATATTCGCGGCACCGAGGTTCGCAGCGGCACTCCGGCCTACATGGCTCCCGAGCAACTCGCGGGCAGAGAAGTCAGCCACGCGCAGCGATATCTATGCGCTCGGCCTGGTGCTGTATGAAATCTTCACCGGCAAGCGTGCGTTTGCGGAGAAGGCTGCGCGAGGTGCCGGCCCCGCCGATCGCACGCCGAGCCGGCCATCTTCCGTGGTGAAGGATCTTGATCCCATCGTCGAAAAAGTGATTCTGCGCTGCCTCGAGACTGAGCCCTACGTCGCGCCCGGCCACTGCGCTCGCGGTGTCGGCGGCCCTGCCGGGAGGCGATCCGCTGGCAGCCGCGTTGGCTGCGGGAGAAACGCCATCGCCCGCAATTGGTGGCCGCATCTGGAGAAACGGCGGGCCTGCGTCCTGCGCATCGCCGTCGCGCTGTCTTGCTATCGTTGTGATTGGGCTCGCGATCGGCGCTTGCTCTCACGCATCCACTACGGCGCCCTCGAAAAGATGCACCTGGATCAGACCCCCGAAGTGCTGACGCACAGGGCGCGCGAGATTGTATCGCGCGCCGGCTACACGCAAAAACCGGCAGACAGCGCTTTCAGTTTCGATTACGACACCGACTACCGCGACTACGTCGAACGCAACGATCGAAACCCGTGGATTGGGATCAGGTACATTGCGGCGCCGTCCGACGATGCTCGAGTTCTGGTACCGGCAGAGTCCTGACTTGATGACGGCCAGTGACTACCGCGATAGTCTTGCTGACGCCAGGGATCATCGCGGAGGACGATCCGCCGAACGACCTTGTCGGGAATGGTCAATGTGAAACTCGACGCCCACGGCCGGCTGATGTACTTCCAGGCGATTCCGCCGCAGAAAGAGGCCGCAACAACCCAGGCCGTCGGCCGCGCAGACTGGAGCTCGTCTTCTCGCAGCGGCGGAACTGGACCCGTCCAAGCTGCAGACGGCTCAGCCGGAGTGGACTTCGCTGGGGATCAGCGACACTCGCGTGGCGTGGACAGGCGTGTGGCCCGGGACGAACCGTCCATTGCGGGTGGAGGCCGCAGCATGGCGGGGCAAACCGGTGTTTTTCGCGCTGATCGGCGAATGGAACAAGCCCTGGCGCATGATCACCCCGAAGTCGCAGGAGGAAAAACTAATCGCGCCAGCAACATCATTTCACTCCTCGTGCTGATTGCACTACTTGGTAGCCGGCGCCCTGCTGGCACGACGTAACTACCGCCATGGACGCGGCGACCGCGACGGCGCGATTCGACTGGCGCTCGTCATGTTTATGCTGGAGATGCTGCTTGTTTTGTGCCGTTCTCACTTCGTCCAGGCTTCGAATCGCTTCGGCACCACCATGCTTGCCATCGCCTCCGGCTTGCTGCTTGCCTGCATCGGTGGGTGTTTTACATGGCGATCGAACCCTGGATTCGTCGTCGCTGGCCGCACGCCATCATCACTTGGACCCGCCTGATTTCCGGCCAAGTTCGGGATGCGCTCGTGGGGCGCGATATTTTGTTTGGCGTCACCTTCGGCGCAATCTGGATCATGATTGTCGAAGGGTCCTACCTCCCACTGGCGCGGCTCAGCGCATCGCCGCCTCTCGGTGCTACCGCTTACTTGGTGGGAGGACGACAAGCGCTTGGCCAAATGCTCATCCAGATGCCGCAGTCAATCTTCGCGACTCTGTAGTTTTTCTTTATGCTGCTGGGGTTGAAGGTGCTGGTGGAGTTCTTGTTTGGGCTGGTGAAGATCAAGATTGTGCGTTCCGATTGGATCGCCGGAGTTTTCTTTGCTCTTGTTCTGGGTCGGAATGCGGTCCGGGAAGCACACATCCCGCCGTCGACATTCCGGAACTCATTCTGATCTACGCCGTCTTGGTCTTGATCGTCCTTCGCTTTGGCCTGGTGCCCCTGCTCGTCGGCGCCTATTCACCGTGGATATGCTGGCAAACGTTCCTTTTCACCCGACTTCTCCGCGTGGTATGTGACGATCACGCTCTTGGCGCTGCTCAGCGTGGTGGCGATCTGCCGGGTTGGGGCTTTTATCACTCGCTGGGCGGAGAGCCGCTGTGGAAGGTGGAGATGGAGTAGCTGTTTGGCCTTGCTCTTCTATGGCCCGATTTTCGGGCTTTCGTATGCCTAATTCGCCGCAGTTTGTGGGTGCGCCCCGACGGCGCACCGGTTGTCTAGGCTGTCTTTTTCAAGTTCTTCTGATTTTGGTCTGCTGGCTTTTGTCTTGGTGGTAGCGATCACTGCGGTCTTTGCGCCTTGGGGTTTTTTATGGGAGGCTCTTTCCACGTTATCCCTATTGGCAGGGTTGGGGAACCCTTCAAACAAGGGCTGGCAAGGTACGTTGTCTATGTTAGCTTTGAGCCGAGTCCGTCGGGCACGAATTATGCCCCATCCTTCGGTGAGGGGAAATGGTTATCTCTGTTCGCCCGAGGGTGAAATCTTCCCGATGCATCTGGGTGGCGGAATGCGCAGAGGTATTGGTACGAATCTCGATGGCGGAAGGAATCGGTTTGTACATGAATTACTGGCCGCATTTTTCGCAGTTTCACCGCGAACCATCGGCCGTCCTCGAGTTGCGAGGGCAGTGGCAAGAATCCGAATCTTGTGATGGACGATCACGGCAGCATCTCTCGCGCGTTCGAGCAGACGGTACGGTCGACCGGGACACAGCGGAAGCAAGCCATATCCGGGGGACATCACTCCGGTTACGCTATGCCCGGGTTCGTACTCGGACTTCACGGCGACCTGTAAGGCGCCCCGATAAAGCCGACCTCCTCACTGGCGTGGGCGATTTAAAATCCTCGCATCCTCTAGATCCTGAGGACATCTAAACCTTGACAGCAATCCACTCAAGTCTTAGGATGGGGTCGTACGCAATCATAACGACATTGATTTTAAAGCACTTATCAAGTTCAGGAGGAGCATTTTATGGGAAAGATTATCGGAATTGACCTCGGCACCACCAATTCCTGCGTCGCGGTTATGGAAGGTGGCGAGCCCAAGGTCATCCCAATGAAGAAGGAGGGCGGACTACGCCCTCGGTCGTCGGCTTTACCAAGACCGGCGAACGGCTAGTCGGACAGGTCGCCAAGCGGCAGGCGATCACGAATCCGGAGAACACGGTTTATTCGATCAAGCGGTTCATGGGTCGCCGCTACGACGAAGTCGGCGAAGAGATCAAGATGGTTCCGTACAAGGTGGTCCGTCGGGCGACCACGTCGCCGTCCTGGCGCAGGGCAAGGACTACACGCCCCCGCAGATGTCGGCGCATGATTCTGCAGAAGTTAAAGAAGGCAGCCGAGGACTATCTCGGCGAGAAAGTCAACGAGGCGGTCATCACCGTGCCCGCGTACTTCAACGACGCACAGCGCCAGGCCACCAAAGATGCCGGACAGATTGCCGGCCTCGAAGTGAAACGCATCATCAACGAGCCCACGGCGGCCGCGCTGGCCTACGGACTCGACAAGAGTAAGGACGAGACCATCGCCGTGTACGACTTCGGCGGCGGTACCTTCGACATTTCGATTCTCGAAGTCGGCGAAGGCGTGATCGAAGTCAAAGCCACTAACGGCGACACGCACCTGGGCGGCGACAACCTCGACCAGCGCATGGTCGACTGGCTGATCGACGAATTCAAGAAAGACGAAGGCCTCGACTTCCGCGGCAAGGGCAACGAGATGGCCCTGCAACGTCTGCGCGACGCGGCGGAACGCGCCAAGATCGAGCTCTCGACCACCATGGAGCACGAGATCAATCTGCCGTTCATCACGGCCGATGCCAGCGGTCCAAAGCACCTGGTAAAGAAGCTCACCCGCGCCAAGCTCGAAGGCATGGTCGAAGATATCATTCAGCGCTCGGCCGGACCCTGCAAGCAATGCATGAAAGATGCCGGCGTCGATGCCAGCAAGATTCAGGAAGTCGTATTGGTTGGCGGACAGACCCGTATGCCGCGCATTCAGGCGCTGGTCAAGGATCTGTTTGGCAAGGAAGGCCACAAGGGAGTGAATCCCGATGAAGTGGTCGCGATCGGTGCGGCCATTCAAGGTGGCGTGCTCGGCGGCGAAGTGAAAGACCTGTTGCTGCTCGACGTGACCCCGCTCTCGCTTTCGATTGAGACGCTGGGCGGCGTGGCGACGCCGATGATCCCGCGCAACACGACGATCCCGACGAAGAAGACGGAGACCTTCTCGACCGCGGCCGACAGCCAGACTTCAGTTGAGGTCCACGTGCTGCAGGGCGAACGTCCGATGGCGGCGCAGAACCGAACTCTCGGCAAGTTCCACTTGACCGGGATTCCACCGGCTCCGCGTGGCGTACCTCAGATTGAAGTGACGTTCGACATTGACGCCAACGGCATCCTGAACGTGACCGCGAAAGATATGGCCACGCAAAAGGACCAGAAGATTACGATCACGTCTTCTTCGGGATTGTCGAAGGACGAAGTCGAGCGCATGGCGAAGGAAGCCGACTCACACGCAGCCGAGGACAAGGCCGCACGCGACTCGATCGAAGCCAAGAACCAGCTCGACAGCATGGTCTACAACATCGAGAAAATGCTGCGCGAGCAGGGCGACAAGATCTCGGGCTCCGAGCGCGGAGATGTTGAAAACGCCATCGCCGACGCCAAGAAGGCCCTGGAGTCGAACGACAAGGCGCAGATGGACAAGGCCCGGGAGAACGCTGACTGCAGCTTCGCACAAGCTGGCCGAACAGATGTACAAGGCAGCCCAGGCGAATCCGGCAGCAGGCGCCCGGTGCAGGTCCCACGCCAAACGCAGGCATGCCGGCAGCAATGGTCAAGCCAAGAAGAAAGACGAAGGCGTGATCGACGCCGAGTACGTCGACGTGGAAGACAAGAAGTAAAGCAGGCACAGGCCACGGATCGGCACAGGTGAACACGGATTAACAATCCGTGAAAATCAGTTCAATCCGTGGCTGGTTTTTTGGGGGAGAATTTAAATGGATTTCCAAGTCAATGGGGAAACGTATTTCTTGAGCCTCGCTGAAGACGAAAGGCGATGGCTCGTTTTTGTGGAAGGCGCCACGGGAACGCGCCGGGTCCCAGTTTACGAAGACGCACCGGACGCCGAGGACTTCAAGATCGTCATAGAAGATAAGGAGAGGCGAAAGATTCTGAACTAAACTCGTTACAATCGGGATGCAGATTGCGCAATGGCCACTACCTCCAAGAAGGATTATTACGAAATTCTCGGCGTAAAGAAGGGCGCTTCTGCGGACGATATCCGCAAAGCGTTCCGCAAGCTGGCGCGCAAGTATCACCCCGACGTCAATCCCGGAGACAAGTCCGCCGAAGAGAAATTCAAATCACTCTCCGAAGCGAACGACGTTCTAAGCGATCCGAAGAAACGCAAAATTTACGACCAGGTCGGCTTCTACTCCGACAACATAGATCCGGCAACGGCCGAAGCCTACGCGCGCGCGGGCAACAGCGGCGACGGCGGTACCGCAGGATTTCCCGGCGGCTTCCCCCCAGGCGCGGGTGGCGCACAAGGGGTCCCCTTCGACTTCGGCGGATTCGACTTCTCCGACCTGATGGACAACGCGGGCCACGGGCGCAAGACCGGCGGTGGGGGTGGCAGCAGCTTTCGCGACATCTTTTCGGGCATCTTCGGCGGAGGCCGCGGCGGGGTTCAACAGGAGGAAGGCCCCGAGCCCGGCACCGATCTCGAATACCAAGTCAACGTTCCCTTCTGGACCGCGATCCGCGGCGGCGTGATGAAGCTGAACATTTCGCGCCACGACGTCTGCGGTCATTGCCACGGCCAGGGCTTCCTCGAGTCCCCCGGCAAATGTCCCGAGTGCAACGGCACCGGACAGATCACGCAGACCGGCGGCCGTATGAAGTTCAATGTGCAGTGTCCGCGCTGCCATGGCACCGGCAAAAATCTTTCCACCTGCCCGACTTGTCACGGCGATGGCACGGTCACAAAGACCGAACCGCTTGAGGTCCGCATCAAGGCCGGAACGCGCGACGGCCAGCGCATTCGCCTGCCCGGCAAAGGCAACGCGGGCCCGCATGGCGGAACGCCGGGCGATCTCTACGCAATCATCCGCACCGGCGAACATCCGATCTTCCGCCGCGATGGCGACGACATTTATCTCACGGTGCCTGTGAGTTCCACCGAAGCCGCTCTGGGCGCTAAGATTGAAGTCCCAACCATCGACGGCCGTGCTCTGCTGAAGATTCCTCCCGGCACGCAGTCCGGCCAAAAGCTGCGCCTTCGGGAAAAAGGCGTGCCCTCCGCCACCAAAGAAGGCGTCCGCGGAGACGAAATCGTCGAAATCACGATCACGGTGACGATGCCGCGCGACGAGCGCACCAAAGAACTTCTCCGGGAACTAGCCAAGCTGAACCCAGAAGACCCTCGCGCCGACCTGTGGACCAAGGTCTAGCAAGACTCTCCGTGTTTCCCCTGTGCCCTCTGTGGTGATCGCATTTCCCAATTTGATACGGAAAGAAGATCTTTCACCACAGGGTCACTGAGGAACACAGGGTAGTTGTGCTATCCACTAGAAATGGCCTCTCCAATACGCTCTCATTCCCTTCGTATAAATGAAATAACCGGCTCGATCGTGAATTCAGCAATGAAAGTACACTCAATCCTCGGTCCCGGCCTTTTGGAAAGCGCCTACCAAGCCTGCCTGGCGCACGAACTAAGAAGCCGAGGTCTCGAAGTCGCAACGCAAGTCGCTCTGCCCGTAGTCTATGAGGGTCAGAAGCTCGAAATCGGATATCGCATTGATCTGATCGTTCAGCACCGAGTCGTGGTCGAAGTGAAATCCGTCGACGGTCTCCACCCGATTCATCAGGCACAATTGTTGTCCTACATGCGTCTAAGTGGGATACCGGTTGGTCTGCTGATCAATTTCAACGTTCTCCGCTTGCGAGACGGAATCAAGCGTATGGTCGACGGCACAGATTGGGAGAAGTAGCTCTGTGTCCCTCAGTGCCCCCTGTGGTGAGTGCCTTCTGCTTGCAGCGCTCCGGTAGCACCGAGCCGTCCTCGCCTTCTACATACATGACTCAGTCACTTATATTACTTGACTAAGTCAACTAATTGCGCGAAGCTGTTTCCATGGATTCCCTTCCGCATCCCTCCGCGGCTCCCAATCACGTCGCGGCCATGCGCCGCTTCAACCGCTTCTACACCCGACAGATCGGCCTCCTCGAGGAAGGACTCCTCAACAGCCCCTTCTCGCTGACCCAACTGCGAACCCTCTATGAACTGGCCCAGACCGAGCAAACCACCGCCGTTGATCTCCGCAATATCCTCGCACTTGACGCTGGCTACCTCAGCCGCATCCTGGCCTCGTTCCAAAAGGCAGGCCTCATCGAAAAACGAAACTCCCCCGTCGACGCCCGCCAGACATTACTCCGCCTCACCAGGAAAGGCCGCAAAGCGTTTGATCCCCTCAACGCCCGCTCCGACGAGCAGGTAGGCGCGATCCTCGGCAAGCTGCCGCCCACGAAACAAGACGCGTTGATTCGCGCGATGGGGACGATCGAGTCCACCCTGTCCGCACAAGTCGATCGCCCCGATTCCTACCTCCTGCGAACGCACCGGCCCGGCGATATGGGCTGGGTCGTCTACCGCCACGGCCTCCTCTATTGGCAGGAATATCGCTACGATGAGCGCTTCGAAGCCCTGGTCGCCGGAATCGTAGCCGAGTTCATCGAGAATCTTGATCCTGCCCGCGAGCGTTGCTGGATCGCCGAAAAGGACGGTGAAAATGTCGGCTCCGTCTTCTTGGTAAAGAAATCGCGGATGGTGGCCAAGCTCCGTCTGCTGCTGGTCGAGCCCTCGGCCCGTGGACTGGGCATCGGCAAGAGAATGGTGGAAGAATGCATCCGCTTCGCCCGCGAAGCAGGCTATAAAAAAGTTATGTTGTGGACCCAGAGCGAACTCGCCGCCGCTCGCCGCATCTATGAGAATGCCGGCTTCCAACTCGTCGCCGAAGAAAGGCACCAGAGCTGGAGCCGCACCAACCTGGTTGCCGAGACCTGGGAACTGAAACTCTAAAGCAAAACAGCCTTGGCTGAGCGTCTCAGTACTCAGCGCTCGCAAGCCGTTACTCTCGTACCACGCCGCTCGCTTACAAAAAATTGCAAAAAATCCCAAAAAAATCTTGCATCTGTGGAAAATTCCCGTAATCTCACAAATGCGAACTAACTTCGCCGAAATGCCCGGGAAATCGCATCAAACCCGGGAGCCGCGAGCGGAACGTCTTCGCACTCGAAGACACAAGGGAGACGCGGTGGTGAGAGTGAGTCGCTTCAGGAGGAAGACATAGGAATTGGCAACAGCTAGCGCCCCGCGTCAACAACTCGACAATCCCCAGCAACTCACCGCCGTACCCAAACGGAAAAAATTCGTCCGCCTCACGCTTTGGCCCCTGGTCGCCGCCACCTTCTTCATGGTGTCGGGCGGAACCTATGGCACCGAAGACATCGTGCACGGCGCCGGTTACGGACGCGCCATCCTGATTCTGCTGCTCACCCCGCTGCTCTGGAGCCTGCCTACGGCCTTCATGATCGGCGAGCTGTCGAGCGCTCTGCCTTACGAAGGCGGATACTACGCCTGGGTGCGTCGCGCCATGGGCAACTTCTGGGGATTTCAGGAAGCCTGGCTCTCGCTTGTCGCCTCCATCTTCGACATGGCCATCTATCCCACGCTGTTCAAGATTTATCTCACCAGCATGTTCCCCTGGTTCCAGGAGGGCAATCGCGGATGGTGGGTCATGTTCGCCGTGGTGGTCGCATGTGCGCTCCTTAATATTGCCGGGGTGAAGGTGGTTTCTCTCACCTCGCTCTGGCTCTTCCTCGCGCTTTCGGCGCCGTTCATGGCCATCGTGGTGCTCGCTCCGTTCAAAATGGGTGCACTGCTCCACGCGGTCACCAAGCCGACCACCTCGACCGTAGATATTCTAGGAGGCCTCCTCATCTGCATGTGGAACTACATGGGATGGGACAATGCCTCAACCATCGCCACCGAAGTCGAGCGTCCGCAGCGGACTTATCCCCGCGCCATGCTGGTCGCGGTCTGCATTGTCGCCGCGAGCTACATACTTCCTTTCGCCGCCATGTGGATGACCGGCCTCAAGTCATCGGCATGGGAGACGGGCTCGTGGGCGGAAATCGCCGGTCTCCTGGGCGGACCGCTGCTCCGCGTTGGAGTCGTGCTGGGCGGTCTGATGAGCGCCTTCGGCATGTTCAATGCTCTCGTCATGAGCTACTCGCGTCTACCGCTGGCGATGGCGCAAGACGGAATGCTGCCCGCCGTCTTCGGCAAGCTGCAGAAGAAGTCGCGCGCGCCCTGGGTTGCGATCATCGCGCTAGCCATCGGATGGGCCCTGTGTCTGGGCTTGGGCTTTGCCCGCCTCGTCACAATCGACATCCTTCTCTATGGTGCCAGCCTCCTTCTGGAATTTATGGCGCTGGCCGTGCTCCGCTTCCGTGAGCCCGACCTGAAGCGTCCGTTCCGCGTACCGGGCGGGCTCTTCGGAGCCATCGCCATCGGCATTCCGCCCATGCTCCTGCTCGGCTTCGCAGTGGTTCGCAGCGACCACGAGCAGATCTGGAACATGAGTTCGTTCGCCTTCGGGATGATCCTGATCGCGGCGGGCTTCGTGGCCTACTTCATCAATCACTTGCTGAAGCCGGCAGGCTGGGCTCCGCGCGAGGAAAAACCACAACCTGCAGCCTGATTGTTTTCGCAGCAGAAAAAAGAGGACCAGACATTTCCGGTCCTCTTCGATTTTCCGCACGGCAATCGCTATGCGGCCTTCGCCGTATCGCGCAACATTTTTACTTTGTCATGCGCACTCTGCACACTTTCTGCCTGTCGGCGCACGATCTCGGCGGTACCCGATGGCAACGCCCCACCGAGCGCCTTCTGATACGTCTCCTTGGCGTTGTCCTCACCCTTCTCAACTGATTCGAGAATCGTGTGGTCTCCGCCACCAAGTGCGACTTTTGTATCAATCCACGCACGGTGCATCGCTGCCGACGCCGAGCCCGAAACTTTCTTTTCCGGCTTACCCACTTTCGCGAGCTGAGCTTGCAGTTCCTGCGCAAACCTGCCGCGTTCCATACTCTGTTCGTTAAAATAGCTCTTCAAATCAGAGCGCTTGACGTGCTCGGCGGCATCTTTGTATCCCTTTTCTCCGTCTTTGCACGTCTCTATGAGGTTTTCAAGCACACTTACAACGTTATTTTCATCCATAACAAGCCTCCGCGTTTTGGATGCGACCGTGCCGTCAAGGTTTGCGCGGAATTCGTTTTCGTGGAATTTTGGTGACCGCGACGAGCGACAACTCACTATCGTTGATTGTTTGCCATTCCGACGCGCGGCCTTACCGCGCGAGAGCCTGCCCTGAGCGAAGCCGAAGGGAACCTGCTGTTCCCCGCACGAGCAGGTACGTCGCCGAAGAGCCGGCAAGTGTATCGCAAACTGCACTCCCAAACGACGAATCGTGCTCTAGAATCAGATCAGGGATAGCATTGTCAGGAATATATGACCAAACGGAAATCCAAGGGCGCCTACATGATTTCCTCCGTGGCCGAGATGTACGGAATCCATCCGCAAACCCTGCGCCTCTACGAGCGCGAAGGCCTGCTCAAACCCTCGCGCACGGAAGGCAACACGCGTCTCTACACCGACGAAGATTTGCTGCGCCTCGAATTCATTCTTTCTCTGGCGCGCGATCTGGGTGTCAACATCGCCGGCATGGCCATCATCCTGCAAATGCGCGAACGCATGGAAGAAATGCAGCGCCAGATTCAGGAGTTCGTGCAATACATCCAGCAAGAGGTGCTCACCCGCGCCAACGCCGCAGCTGATCCCTCCAAAGGCGCAATCGTGCCCGTGCGCAGGTCGATGATCGCGCCGACCGTGCAGCCGGGACGCAAGAAGTAGCCGCTGTTCCCTTCGCTGCCCCACGCGCCAAGCCACCCTCACGGCGCACCGCAGGCGTATTATATGAAGTCCCTCAGCCCTCGCCGGCTGAATGCCCGGTGCTGAATGCTCCCCTTCAAACTCATCTACAGCGACGCGTACTACCTCCCCATCGGCAACCACGTCTTTCCTGCCGAAAAATATCGCCGCGTCCGAGACCGCCTGATCTCGACCGGCGTCGCCGATGCGAATGACTTCCTCGAGCCCCAGCCGGCGACCGATCAAGACATCCTTCTCGTGCACAAGCCGGAGTACGTCCAAAAGCTGAAGACCGGCACCCTCAGCCCGCGCGAAGAAATGGAGATGGAAGTTCCCTACTCGCGCGATCTTGCGGAAGCCTTCTGGCTCGCCGCTGGCGGATCGATCCTCGCCGCGCGCCAGTCTCTGACCGACCGCGTCTCCATCAGCATCGGCGGCGGATTTCATCACGCCTTCCCCGATCACGGCGAGGGATTCTGCATGATCCACGACGTCGCCGTGGCCATCCGCCGCCTGCAGCGCGACGACAAAATTCGCACCGCCATGACCCTCGACTGCGACGTGCATCAAGGCAACGGCACTGCCGCGATCTTCGCCGGCACACGCACCGCAAGCGCGCTGTTGCCATCGTCCTCGCCCTCGACCGTCGAGCAGCCTGCCAATGCACCCAAGGGCGGCCCTTTACCGGGGAAGATCCGCGGAGCCCACGCCGGCGATGTCTACACCATCTCCTTGCACCAGCACAACAACTATCCCCTATGGAAGCCTCCGTCATCGATTGACGTCGACTTGCCCGACGGCTGCGGCGACGACGACTACCTCGCGTGGCTCGACAACGCCATCAGCTCCGGCCTCCGCCAGTTCGAGCCCGACCTCTTGTGCTACATTGCCGGTGCCGACCCTTACAAAGAGGACCAACTCGGCGGCCTCGCCATGACCATCGAAGGGCTAAAGAAGCGCGACGAGCTCGTCTTCCGCGTAGCCCGTGCCCGAGACATTCCCGTGATGGTCACCTATGCCGGCGGCTACGCCCGAAATGTCGAAGACACAGTCACAATTCACAGCAACACGGTGATCGCCGCGAAAGAAGTGTTCAGCGCCTGAACCGGAACGAATCGTGTAGCCCCGGACGCATTCGTCCGGGGTGCGCAAAAGCACACGCGCGCAAGCGTACTCGGTCTCAGTGGGCGGAAGAGGCATCGGCTCAAAGCACAATCCCCAGCCGTTATACTCACCCTATGCACGTCATTCCATCCGGCATTGCACATAGCGAACTCTACGGCATCATCCTCAACTCCGTCGCGCCCCGCCCCATCGCCTGGGTCTCCACGTTGAGCGCCGCCGGGCAGCCGAATCTCGCCCCCTTTTCTTTCTTCAACGCCGTGTGCATCGACCCTCCTCTGTTGGCCTTCGCCCCTGGACTCCGCCAACCCAAACTGTCGAACTCACCCAACGGCGAGCCCAAAGACACGCTGCGCAACGTCCGCGAGACGAAAGAATTCGTCGTCAACGTCGTCACCTTTGATCTGCTACGGCCAATGAACGTCACCAGCGGCGAATACGACTCCTCGATCAACGAATTCGAATTGGCCAAGGTCACTCCGGCGCCGTCGAAATTGGTTCGCCCTGCACGCGTGGCAGAGTCTCCAGTCAGCTTCGAATGCAAACTTCATCAGATCCTCGATTTCTCTCCCGCGCCTACGAGCAGCAGCCTGGTGATAGGCGAGGTCGTCTCCATTCACATCGACGACGCCCACATCAAGAACGGCAAGCTCGACCGCAACTCCCTCGACCTGATCGGACGCATGGGCGGCATCCAATACACCCGCACCACCGACCGCATCGAGTTGGCCCGCCCGAAAGTTGAATAATCCATAGCCTCGTGTGACGTCTGCCCTTGTCATCCACAGCTGATTTGTACGATCCTCGCCCTGCGAATGCGTGTGGATCAGAGGCGATTCAGCAGGAGGTAACCCCTTTGTTCCCAAGATTTTGCCCGTAAACTACTGAGCCCCAAGATATTGCGGGGGGATTTTTCCCTAACCCGATGATTCCAATGGATCGAGGGGCGAAAAAAGTATATTTCTCATCAGATTGAGGTCCGACGCCATGAGGCCCGTCTTCCGCTAAAATGAACACTCACTCTTATGTTTGAGAATCTACAGGAAAAACTCCAACGCGCATTCAAGACCCTTCGCGGCCAAGCCACGCTGACCGAGGAGAATATTGACGAGGCGCTTCGCGAAATCCGCCTCGCGCTGCTTGAGGCCGACGTCAACTTCAAGGTCGTCAAACAACTCATCGACCGCATTCGCGCCAAGGCTGTCGGTCAGGAAGTCATGACCGCCCTTTCGCCCGGCGAGCAAGTCATCAAGATTCTGCGTGACGAACTCGTCGAGATCCTGGGCAAAGACACTGCGCGCATGAAATTCGCTTCGCAACCGCCCACTGTCGTTCTCATGGCCGGATTGCAAGGTTCCGGCAAGACCACGACCTCGGGCAAACTTGCGAACTGGTTCAAGACTGGAGGACATCGCCCGCTGCTGGTTTCGGTCGACGTCTACCGTCCCGCTGCGCGCGAGCAGTTGAAGGTCGTCGCTCAAGCGGTCAAGAGTCACATCTACGAAGGCACGGTTGGCGAGGCAAATACCGCGACCGTCGAACGTTTGGTAAAAGAAGCGCGCCGCGAAGCCATCGTCTCTGGCTGCGATGTGCTTATCGTTGATACTGCAGGCCGTTTGCATATCGACGACCAGCTCATGGACGAGATGCAGTCGCTGAAGAAGCTGCTGAACCCGTCGGAGATTCTGTTCGTGGCCGACGCCATGACCGGACAAGACGCGGTCAACTCCGCCGACGAATTCCACAAGAAGCTCACGCTCACCGGAGTCGTGCTCACCAAAATGGACGGTGACGCGCGCGGCGGCGCAGCGCTCTCGATTCGCCAGGTCACAGGCCAGCCGATCAAGTTCATCGGCGTCGGTGAAAAGTACGACGCGCTCGAACCGTTCCATCCCGATCGAATCGTGTCGCGCATCCTCGGCATGGGAGACATCCTCTCGCTGATCGAGCGCGCCGAATCGCAGATCGACAAGAAGAAGGCGCAGGAGATGGCGACGAAGGCCCTTACCGGAGACGGCTTCTCGCTCGAAGATTTCCGCGACCAGTTGCGCCAGGTAAAGAAGATGGGATCGATGAAGAGCCTGATGGGAATGCTCCCGTCGATCGGCCCCTTCTCGGGCCTGCAGAAGGCCGCTGACAACGTCGACGAGAAACAGATCAACCGCGTCGAGGCCATCATCAACTCGATGACCATGCACGAGCGCAATCACCACGAAGTCATCAACGGCAACCGCCGCAAGCGCATCGCCCGCGGCTCAGGCACGACCGTGCAGGAAGTGAACAATCTTCTTCGTCAGTATGCTCAGATGAAGAAAATGTTCAAGCAAATGGGCAAGCCCAGCTTCGCGCGGCGGCTAGCGGGGATGAAGCTGCCGGGGATGTAGTACCTAGATTTCTCGTATTTCCCACATGACTATCGATAAATCGGGAAAGTGGTGGGTTGGCACAAGCTCGGAGGATATTCAAGGAATACCTTGAGGCCTACTCCGCCGACAACTACAAGGCTTCGGAGTTTAGGCTGGCCAGATGCAGTTGTGGTAACGATGCGTTTTATCTTTTCGCCGATGACGGTGAAGGCTGCGCCAAGCGAATATGCGTGTCGTGCGGAAGAGAACAATTCATCTGCGACAGCGAGGAATATTGGACGGCCGCTTCTCCTGAAGAGTGGAAGTGCGAGTGCGGGTCTACAAAAGCGAACATTAGCGTGGGCTTCTCCTTATACGAAGATGGTGAAATTCGATGGCTCTACATCGGTGAGCGTTGCGCCACCTGTGGCATTCTCGGTTGTTTCGCGGGTTGGAAGGTTGGCTATTCTCCGTCAAGGCAGTTGTTCGATCAGGTCTGAGTGGGTTTCCGAATGAAATGGCGATCCCTCGAAGAATCGACTCCCGGCCTTGATGCACGTCCTTTGCGCGAAATCTTTGCTGAGCGCAAAGAACTGATCGCGAAGTACGTTCCGGCGGAGACTCAGGCTATTCACGCGCAGGCTATCGCTGAACTCAAACAACGACATCTGGCTGCAAACATTGTTCCTGTAGGAGCGAAGGCGCCCAGCTTCGAACTTCCCGATCACGATGGCAAGGCCGTCCGCTCTTCTGACTTACTCTCCAAGGGCCGCCTCGCGATCTGCTTCATCCGCGGGAGATGGTGCCCGTTCTGCGTCGGCCAGATGGAAGCGATGAACCTCATCCTCCCGCAGATCGTGCAGGCTGGAGCAAAGCTGGTTGCGATTTCGTCGCAAACCGTAAAGCAGTCGTACTTCATGCACGATCAACATAAGCTGCGCTTTCCTTTGCTCTCCGATGCTGGCAACAAATTCGCGCGGCAGTTCGGGCTGACCTATCGCGTGCCAGCGCCGCAGGAAGCGGTTTACCGACGCGCCTTCGTCAATCTTCCCTTCACCAATGGCGATGAAAGCTGGGAGTTGCCGATTCCGGCAACGTTCATTCTCGATCGCGACGGAACGATTCTTTGCGCGTCGGCGAACGAAGATTACACGGACAGGCCGGAGCCGAGCGACATCGTCGCAGGCCTGCAAAATCAGGCCCTCAGAGGCTAAAGCCCGGAGCTTTCCGTGCGACAACGCGGCGCTAAAGCGCCGCTCTTCCACAGTTTCGGTACACTAACTACTCATGCACTACATCTATGGCATCAACTCCGTGACCGAAGCGCTGAAGGCGCGCGGACGGGCATTCGAGTGGGTCGGAATGGCCAAAGAGCGCCACGACATCCGGCTGCAGCGGCTGATTGAAGATTGCCGCAGGCTTAAAATTCCCGTGCGTTTTCTGCAACGGACCGAACTCGATCACATGGCAGGCACCGGCGCGCATCAAGGCGTGGTCGCAGTCACGTCCGCCAAACAATACAACGATCTGCCCGATGTGATTGCCGCCAAGCGCGCGCAATATTCGCTCATCGTGGTGCTCGATGGCGTGGAAGATCCGCACAATCTCGGCGCGATCTTGCGCACGGCCGATGCCGCCGGCGCGAATGGCGTGGTGATTCCCGAGCGCCGTGCTGCTGCTGTGACGGGAACCGTCACCAAAGTTTCGGCCGGAGCGAGCGAGCACATGCCCATCGCCAAAGTTACGAACATCGCCCGCAGTATCGAAGACCTCAAAGCGGAAAATGTCTGGACCGTCGGCCTCGACGAGCGCAGCAAACAGACTTACGACTCTCTGGATTACAACATGGACTGCGCGCTGGTTCTCGGTGGCGAAGGCAAAGGACTACACGACTTGGTGAAGCGCAAGTGCGACTTTCTGGTATCGATTCCGATGCTCGGGAAAGTGCCATCGCTGAACGTTTCCGTGGCCGCGGCGGTCGTTTTGTACGAGATCGTAAGGCAACGCCGCGCCAAGCAAAGCCCATCGGACAAAGAATGAAGTGGGCCGTCAAAACCCTGTGTTTCCTCTGTGTCCTCGGTGGTGCAAGCCTTTGTCTCTCTCTCGATCGCGAAGCGTTCAGCTTCACGAATTACGACCTCACGCTTCAGGTGGACCCCGACCAGCATCGCCTCGGAGTCCGCGGCAAAATCACGCTGCGCAACGACACGGCGAGTCCGCAGAAGATCGCGGTACTGCAGATTTCTTCGTCGCTTGATTGGCGATCTATTAAAGCTGGCGGCGAAGCCGTGCAGTTCGTGCGGCAGCCTTTCACTTCTGACATTGACCACACAGGTGGTTTGTCGGAAGCCATCGTCACGCTGCCACAGGCAG
Source organism: uncultured Acidobacteriaceae bacterium (assembly GCA_963786095.1). Lineage (GTDB taxonomy): Bacteria > Acidobacteriota > Terriglobia > Terriglobales > Acidobacteriaceae > Sulfotelmatobacter. The sequence continues at coordinate 69,022 of CAWAXV010000019.1, forward strand.
TCGCTTCTCACGCAACCGTTGAGTTGGAGATCGCATACGAAGGCGTGATCCCGCTCGATGCGACGCGCTTGACGCGTATCGGCGCGCCCGAAGACACCGCGAAGACCACCGACTGGGATCAGATCGATGCGAAGTTCACGGCGGTGCGCGGTGCGGGTTATGTAGCGTGGTATCCCATCGCGACGGAAGTTGCGAATCTTTCCGAAGGCAACAGCCTATTTGAAGTTCTGAATCGGTGGAAGTCGCGGGAAACTGGATCGAAGATGCATTTGGGTATAGGTTTGCAGCTGGGTTTGCAACCGGCTTTTCCGAAACCCGATTCCGACACCCCGCGGTTTCTCTTCAATGGTGTGCAATGCATGATGACTGGGTCCGAACACCTGCACGCTGACTCGGATTGCGCCCCCCAGCCTCTGCGTCTCGACACGCCAACCCTCGTGATTGCGGATTATCAAGTATTGGAGAAACCGGGAATTGAAGTGCGCTACCTTCGCGGCCACGAAGCAGGTGCCACAACTTTCGCTGAGGCGGCAGAGAAGGTTGTTCCCGTGGTCACCGATTGGTTCGGAGTACCACGTGAGAAAGCGAAGACAGCCGACCTTCCGGATGCCAACGCGGCACCATTCGAGAGCGGTGCACTGTTGCTTACTCCCCTCCCGAACTCTGAATCCAAGCTGCCGGGCCTCGCCGCTGCGCATCAACTTACGCACGCTTCCTTCGTATCATTTCGACCGTGGATCGAAGAAGGGCTCGCGCACTTTGCCCAAGCGCTCTACGTCGAACAAGAAAAGGGACGTGCGGCCGCTCTCGACTATATGGGACTCCACCGCGCTGCGCTCGGTCAAATTGAGCAATCTAGTTCTGCACCGCGCTCCGAGGACGAAGTCAACCGGTCGCTGGTGAACACGACGAGCGAGGAACTGTATCGCAGCAAGGCGATGTATGTCTGGTGGATGTTGCGCGATATGGTTGGCGACGCGGCGCTCAAAAAGGCGCTCACGGCGTACCGTCCCGAGCAGGATAAAGAGCCTTCGTATCTGCCACGCCTGATCGCGGCGCAGACGCAGCACGATCTGGAATGGTTTTTCGACGATTGGGTTTATCGCGATCGTGGATTGCCCGACTTCAAAGTCGAGTCTGCCTTCTCGCGCCAGACGATGACCAAGACTTTCATGGTGACGGTCACGGTCGACAATCTGGGAACGGCAGGAGCCGAGGTTCCGGTGACTGTCAAGTTTGCTACTGGAGAAGTCACGAAGCGGCTCGACGTGCTCGCCAAGAACAAAGCTGTGATTCGAATTGAAGTTCCCAGCGCTCCGCAGGAGATCGTGGCGAACGATGGCAGCGTGCCGGAGAGCGACATCAAGAACAACACGTTCAAGGTGCCGCCCGCGAACTAGAATTGTTATGCTGCCGGCGAACAGCAGGTTCCTCGCTTCGCTCGGAATGACAAGACTTCCTTCGTGTTACGTTGCTTGGGGCTCGGGAGGTACTACTTGGCCTACATCCAGTTTCTCGGCGCTGCCGGAACCGTTACCGGATCGAAACATCTGATCAACACCGGAGATCACACCGGCAAGAGCGGCTTTCAGGTTCTGATCGACTGCGGACTTTTTCAGGGGCCGAAAGAGTGGCGCGAGCGCAACTGGCGCGACACGCCGGTGCCCGCCAAGAGAAATCGACGCGGTCATCCTGACGCACGCTCACCTCGACCATTGCGGCTGGATTCCACGCCTGGTGAAAGAGGGATTCCGCGGCCCGATCTACGCCACGCCGCCGACGATTGATCTGTGCGGCATCATTCTTCCGGACTCCGGACATCTGCAGGAAGAAGACGCGCGCTTCTATAACAAGACGAAGAAATCGAAGCACGATCCTGCGCTGCCGCTTTACACGTTCGAGGAAGCGCAGAAGTCTCTTGCAGTATTTCAAGCCAGTAGCAGTCGGCGAGACGATTCAACTCTCGCCGGAGCTTTCGTTCCGCTTTGTGCGGGCCGCGCACATTCTTGGATCGTGCATGGCCGAGGTTTCGCTTAAGACTCGAACGGCCAGACGCGACACACTTGCTGTTCACCGGCGACATTGGCCGCGTGCGCGACCAGAAAGTCGCACCGGGAAAGGTTGTCCACTCCGGTCCAGCCGAGGGCGAGACTGCCGACCTGGTGGTGATGGAATCGACCTACGGAAATCGGATGCATCCCAAGGAAGACCCGCTGCCAGAACTGGCGCGACTGATCACGAGCCACGGCGCAGCGCGGCGGCAGCGTGATCGTGCCGGCATTTGCCATCGAGCGCACGCAGAAATTTGTTTTCATGCTCAAGCACCTGATCGAGTCGGGACAGATTCCTCGCATGCCGGTCTTCTGCGACAGCCCGATGGCGATCAAGGCAGTCGAAATTTTCCTGAAGCACGACGAGGAATACAGCGACGAAACCCGCGAGATGATCCGGCAAGTATGGCTCGCCGCTCGAGTGGCCGGGTTTCACCTTCGCGTCGACGCCGGAGGAGTCGAAGAAGATTAACGCGGCGCACATGCCCTCCGTCATCATCTCGTCGAGCGGCATGGTCACGGGCGGGCGCATCCTGCATCACCTGGCGCAGCGGCTGCCCGATCCACGAAACCTGGTGCTCTTCATCGGCTTTCAGGCGCCGGGCACACGCGGCTTCGTCATCAAGAGCAGAGCTCCGAGAAGTGAAAATCTTCGGCGACTACGTCCCGATCCGCGCACAGATCGCCGCGCTCGAGCAATTCAGCGATCACGCCGATCCGCCGGAACTGCTGCAGTGGCTGCACACATTTCGCAACCAGCCGGCGACGACATACCTGGTCCACGGAGAGCCTGACGCTTCAGGCCAATTGCGCGATTTAATGAAGAAAGAGTTGGGATGGAATGTGCAGGTGGCGCAGTATATGGAGAAGGTGGAGGTGCGGTGACTGTGGTGACTTCGTCGCCACTGCAATCGAAGTGCAGGGTCCTTCGCTTCGCTCAGGATGAAAGAGGTTGGTGGAGAATCATGCTGCTGATGTGAACTCAGCCAGAGCGGCCAGCTTCATTTCTGCGCTGCCGGAGTCGATCGAGTCTTCCGCCAGTTTTATCGCCGCTTCGATGTGATCTTGCCTGCCCGCCGCCACCAGCGCCGCGGCAGCATTCAGCAGCACAACATTCCGGCGCGGAGACTTTTCTCCTCCCAAAATCGCGCGAATGATTGCGGCATTCTCCGTCGCGTCTCCTCCGGCAATATCTTGCAGCGTCGCGCGCTTCATGCCGAACTCCTCCGGCTCGACTTCGTAGGATCGCACTGAGCCCTCGCGGGCTTCGGCGATGCGCGTTGGGCCGGTGATCGTGATCTCGTCGAGGCCGTCGAGTCCATGCACAACCAGCGCGCGCCGCAGGCCCAGCATGCTCAGGGCTTCCGCAAGTTTCTCGACCAGGTCCAGCGAATAGACTCCTACGACTTGCCCGGACGCCCGCGCTGGATTCGTGAGCGGCCCGAGCAGATTGAACATGGTGCGCATTCGCAATTCACGGCGCACGCCCTGCACCTGCTTCATCGCGGGATGCAGATTGGGCGCGTAGAGGAAAGCAGATTCCAACTTCGTGCAGGCACTGCGGCGGAACGCTCGGGCGAAAGCTGGATGTTCACGCCGAGAGCCTCGACCACGTCGGCCGATCCGCATTTCGAGCTGATGCTGCGATTGCCGTGCTTGGCCACGCGCACGCCCGCTCCGGCGGTCACCGAGCGCTGTTGCGGTCGAAATGTTGAATGTGCCGCTGGCATCGCCACCGGTGCCGCTGGTGTCGACGAGCGATTCTTCGGCTAGCAGCGTCGCGGCCGGTACCGCTGACGGCGAGCGCGCCGGACTGCTGCTCGGTCGATGGGCAAGGGCGCAGCGGCGGCGCGGATCGCCTCGGCGAAACCGACGATCTCCTCGACTGTCTCGCCCTTCATGCGCAGCGCAATGAGCAGAGCGGCGATCTGCGCGTCGGTGCATTTTCCGCCCAGCACCTCCGCCATGACGTCGCGAGCTTCGCCGCGACCCAGCGACTGGCTGTGATTCGCAAGGCGATGGAGGGCATCGAGGATCATGGGCAGGCGGAATTGTAAGGCATAGGGCTGGCCGGATTCTGCAACGCATGATCACCAACAAACGATGCGCTACGAATGATGAACGCTCGAACCGGCTGACGTGATCGTGGGCCGGCGAGTCGCTCCGCGAAGTATTCGCGCCAGTTCTGCGGCAACGTCGGCGGTGGCCATCGCCTTGTGCAGCAGCTCGCGGTTATATCTTCGCCGACAAACAGGCGATTCACTTCGGCGATCGTAATTCCGCATTCGTTTCGGCTGAGCAACTCGAACGATGTCGCCTGCCGCGACTGTGCCTTCCTGCTCGACCGAAAAATAAAATCCGCTGCGGCCGCTGCGCAGAAAGCGCTCGATCATGTCGTCGCGCTGAAACTTGGCGGCCAGCTTGTAGCAGGGAATGCGCGGCTGCCGCACCATCACAATCGCTGAACCGATCCGAACCGATCGCCGATGTGCAGTGTCGTCTTCGCACAGGCCCTCCGTTGTGAAGTTCTCTCCGAACATGCCGAAGGGCAGGTCAGTGCCGGGCAGCTCCTGCTGCCAGAATGGATAGTGCTCAGACGGATAAGCGTAGACGGCCTTGTTCGGACCGCCGTGAACGCTGAGGTCGGCCTGACGGTCGCCGTCCAGATTCAGCGTGCGCAGCGGGACCGGGCCGGACACTGGCTTCTTGAAAATTCCGGTGTTGATGGTCGTCCCGTTGTGGACCGTGAGCTGCGGACGCGCGACATTCAGGGAAACAAGTTTCAGACATCGGAAACCTCGCTGCGATCGAACGGCTAAATCAAAGTTGGTTGTAGGTTGGATGATGCAGCTGCGGAGAAAGTCGCGATGGCCGTTGTGAGGGTGCATTCTTGGGACGGATTTCGGTTTATGAACGCCCTAATTAAGGCGAAACGTTTGCCCTAATCTCCCAGCGCTTCTATAGAATTAGAGGTTTGCTGCCCGCAGTGCGACGCCGCAAGCAGGGTCCTTCCGAATTCTTAACGTGAGACGAGCATTCATTATGAAAATTCATGAGTATCAGGCAAAAGCAATCCTTAAGAAGTATGGCGTAGCGTGCCGCGCGGCTCGATGGCCACTACCCGCGACGAGGCCGAAGCGGTCGCTCGCAGAACTGCTCGGCGCGGGCGCGACCGGAGTCGTGGTGAAAGCGCAGATCCACGCCGGCGGCCGCGGCAAGGGCGGCGGCGTGAAGATCGCCAAGTCGGTGGACGAGGCCGGCGATCTCGCCGGAAAGATGCTGGGGATGAAGCTGGTGACGCACCAGACCGGCCCTGAAGGCCGCATCGTGCGCCGGTTGCTGATCGAAGAGACGCTGCCGATCGAAAAGGAACTCTATCTCGGCATTCTGGTGGATCGCGCCGAAGGCAAGCCGGTGTTCATGGCCTCGGCGGCGGGCGGCATGGAGATCGAGCAGGTCGCGGCGGAAAATCCGGATGCGATTCTGAAGCAGCACATCGATCCGGGCATGGGCCTCGAGGCGTTTCAGGCGCGCAAGATCGCCTTCAAACTCGGGCTGAAGCGCGAAGCAGATTAATCCTGCGGTGCAGTTCCTGACCAGCCTGTACAAGGCATTTCTCGATACGGACGCTTCGCTGCTCGAGATCAATCCTTTTATCACCACCACCGACGGACGCCTGTTCGCGCTCGACGCCAAGATCAATTTCGACGACAACGCGCTGTTCCGGCATCCCGATCTGCGCGAACTGCGCGACATCACGGAAGAAGATCCGCTCGAAGTCGAAGCCTCGAAGTACAGCCTGAATTACATCAAGCTCGACGGCAACGTCGGCTGCATGGTGAATGGCGCCGGTCTGGCCATGGCCACGATGGACATCATCAAGTACGCGGGCGGCATGCCGGCGAATTTTCTCGATGTGGGCGGCGGCGCGAACTCCGAGCAGGTGGCGCACGCGTTCGAGATTCTGCTCAGCGACAAGAACGTGAAGGCGGTGCTGATCAATATTTTCGGCGGCATCCTGCGCGTGGACACGCTGGCCACGGGCGTGGTCGAGGCTGCGCGAAAGACCAACATGAAGTTGCCGATCGTGCTGCGACTGGAAGGTACGAACGTGGACGAAGGCAAGAAGATTCTGATGGATTCGGGATTGAACTTCATGGTGACCGACACGATGAAAGACGCCGCCGACAAGGTCGTGGCCGCGGCTCGAGGGAACGGCTAGGCGTTAGTCATTCGCTGAATGCGCCGCGTAGGTCTCGCAGACGTAGCAAGCTACGTCTCTACGAAGAGATGTTATTTATGGCAATTCTGGTGGATAAGAATACGCGGGTCCTCGTGCAGGGCCTGACCGGCCGCGAAGGCACGTTTCACGCGAAGGCCAGCGCGGCTTACGGCACGCAGATCGTTGGCGGCGTGACGCCGGGCAAGGGCGGAACGACGCACGAAGGCTGGCCGATTTTCAACACCGTGCGCGAGGCGGTCGACAAGACCGGCGCCAACGCCACGGTGATTTTTGTGCCGCCGCCGTTCGCGGCCGACGCCATTATGGAAGCGGCCGACGCCGAAATCGATCTGATCGTCTGCATCACCGAAGGCATTCCGACGCTCGACATGGTAAAGGCCTGGGAATTCCTGCAGGATCGGAACTCGCGGCTGATCGGGCCGAATTGTCCCGGGATCATCTCGCCCGGGAAGTGCAAGATCGGCATCATGCCGGCGTCGATTCACAAAGAAGGATCAATCGGCATCGTTTCGCGCTCTGGGACGCTGACCTACGAAGCGGTGCATCAGCTGACGCAGCGCGGCATTGGGCAATCGACCGCGATCGGCATCGGCGGCGATCCGATTATCGGGACGAACTTTATTGACGCGCTGGACCTGTTCAATCGCGATCCGGAGACCGAAGCCGTGATCATGATCGGCGAAATCGGCGGCAATGCCGAGGAGACGGCGGCCGAATTCGTGAAGTCGCATATGAAGAAGCCGGTGGTGGGATTCATCGCCGGACAGACCGCGCCTCCCGGGCGCCGCATGGGGCATGCGGGAGCGATCATCTCCGGCGGCAAGGGAACGGCTGCGGAAAAGATCAAAGCGCTGGAAGCTGCGGGATCCGTGTGGCGAAGTCTCCGGCGGCGATTGGCGAGACGCTGGCGGCGGCGATCGGTGTAAGCGTTTAGCGTGAGCCCCGAAGGGGCGGGAAGAAGCAGGCTCTTCGCTGCGCTCGGAATGACAAGTACATCTTAAGATTTCAGCAAAGAGCGGCCGATGCGCTACGACTGCGGCCAACGACTAAATACCCAAGGACAAACGACCGACTTATGAAAACTCTGCAACGCACATTCACCATCGTCAAACCGGACGCCGTCCGCAAGAATGCCGTCGGCGACATCATCGAGCAGTTCGAGAAGAACGGCTTCCGCATTCTCGCCATGAAGATGCTGGAAATCTCCAAGCACCAGGCCGAGCAGTTTTATGCCGTGCACGCCAGCCGGCCGTTTTTCAACACGCTTACCGACTTCATGTCGAGCGGGCCGATCGTGGTTCTGGCGCTGGAAAAAGAGAACGCCATCGCCGACCTGCGCAAACTGATGGGCGCGACCAATCCGGCTCAGGCGGCGGAAGGCACGATCCGCAAGAAGTGGGCGACCAACATCGAGCACAACGCGATTCATGGCTCGGACGCGGAAGATACGGCGCGCTTTGAGTTGAGCTTCTTCTTTGCGGGATACGAATTGGCGAAATAAGTACTCAGTACCCAGTGCCCAGCACTCAGTTGTTCAGGTGCTGGGTTTTGACTGGGTGCTGAGTACTGATACTGAGCACTCTATCTATGCCGATGGTACAAATCACGATGCTGCAAGGACGCACGGCCGATCAGAAGCGGAAGATCGCGAAGCGCATTACCGATGCTCTGGTGGAAGAGGCCGGGGCGCGCCGCGAGGCAATCGTCGTCGCTTTCAACGAGGTCTCGAAAGAAAGCTACGCTTCCGGCGGCGAGTTGATGATCGACAAAACGCCTCCCAAGTAGTTACCGCCGCATTACTCTCGTTACGAGTTTTGGGCCCCGAACCTGTTTATACTGCGCTCGAAGCGAGGAGAACATCATGAAAACGTGGACAGTGGCCGCTGCTCTGCTTTTTGTGGGTGCATACGGCGTTGCGCAAGCACCGGAGTCTGCGCCGACCGCAAGAAAGTCCTGTGACGACCTCAAAGCGGAAATTTCAAAGAAGCTGGATGCCAAAGACGTGACTGGCTATTCGCTCGACCCTGTCGACAAGGGCAAGGAAGGCGATGGCAAGGTGGTTGGAACCTGCGATGGTGGGACCAAGAGCCTCGTCTACAGCAGGACGGGGGCAGCACCAGCTAAGTCCTCGGACGAGAAGAAACCGCAGTAGCTCCGCAACCAGCGCGGGCGGTGCCCCCGCGCACACAAACTATCCTAGCGGTTCGTACAAGTGTCCTTCCACGCGGTCTGCGATCTTTGGCAGATCTTTCTTCGCGAACTGCAGGAAGTGGGAAGCCGTGCGGTGGGCTTCGAGCGCGGCGTCGTCTTTGTACTGCTCGTAGATGAAGAAGCGGCGCGGTTCGGTCTTGTGCCGATGCACCTGATAACATGGAACATCCCGGTTCCTTGCGGGATTGTTCGGTCAGTTTCTCAAAGAGTGCGGTAACTTCGGCTTCGTGCCCAACTTTCGCCATCCAGGTAACCGCCAACACCACCATCGTTCGCTCCTTCCGGCACGGCTAGTCAGCCGGGGAGGACATTCTAGGCTTTCTTCGCGGTCGCCTTCAACTCCGCCACGAACTCATCCACGAGAATCGTGTGGTTGCGGTCGGGGCCGGTGGAAATCATGCCGACCTTGGCGCCGGATTCCTTCTCTACAAAAGCAAGGTATTCGCGCGCCGCCTTGGGCAACTTCTTCGTATTCGGTGATGCCCTCCGTCGAAGTTTGCCACCCCGGCATCTTCTTGATAGATGCACTCAATTTTGTCGTAGCCGCTGGCCTGCGCGGGAGCCTCGGACGTTTTCTTGCCGTCGATCTTGTAGCCGACGCAGACAGGAATCTCGGCAAGTGTCGTCGAGCACGTCAAGCTTGGTCACTACCAGCCAGTTGGTGCCGTTGATCATCCCGGAATAGCGCAAGTAGCGGCAGGTCGAGCCACCCGGTACGGCGCGGACGTCCGGTGACGGCGCCATATTCGTTGCCGCGCTTGCGCAGGCTGTCACCGACCTCGCCCTTGTCTTCGCTGGGAAATGGTCCTTCGCCAACGCGGGTGCAATAGGCCTTGGTGATGCCGATAACTGAATTGATCGCGTTCGGAGCTACGCCGGTGCCGATGACGGCGCCGCCCGAAGTCGCGCTGGAAGATGTCACGAACGGATAGGTCCCATGGTCGATGTCGAGCATGGTTCCCTGCGCGCCTTCGAACAGGATCGACTCCCCGCTGTTCAGCGCCTGATTCAGCAACGCCGCCGTGTCGCACACGAACGGGGCCACTTTCTCCGCCGCCTGCGCGTATTCGGTGTACATCTTGTCGGCGTCGAGCGGTTCGGAGTTGAAGAGCGCGTGCGCGATCATGTTCTTCTCGCGGACGGCGTTCTCGATGTGTTTCTTCAGCAGCTGAAGGTCGAGCAGATCGGCCACACGCAGGCCGCGACGGCCCATCTTGTCTTCGTAGGCGGGACCAATGCCGCGCGAAGTAGTGCCGATCTTCACGCGTCCGGGCGCGTTCTCGGCCGCGAGTTCGATCATGCGGTGGTAGGGCAGGATTACGTGCGCGCGGTTGGAAACGAACAGGTGGCCGTCGACTTTCACGCCCGCTTCGCGCAGAGCGCCAACTTCCTTCAGAAAGGCAAGCGGATCGAGCACGACACCATTGCCGATGACGCTGCGGCACCCGGCGCGCAGGACGCCGCAAGGAACAAGCTGGAGAACGAATTTCTTGCCGTTGATGATGACGGTGTGGCCGGCGTTGTGTCCACCGGCGTAGCGGGCCACGACGGTAAAGTTCTCCGACAACACGTCGACGATCTTGCCTTTGCCTTCGTCGCCCCACTGGGCGCCCACGATCACCGCGGTCTTGCCTTTTTTCACGTCCAACTCCATTCAGGGAAATCTCAAGCAGGCAGATTTGATGCGCTGCACCCGGGGTCGCACACTCCTCGCCCGCGGGAACGCCGGCACAAAAAATTCTAGGGATAAATGGCGGAGAAGTTGTGTACGAGTCATTTTATCGTGCTGCGTGGGGAATGGCAACGCGCGAAGACGCCCTGGCGGCACGCATTTTCTCGGGTAAGATGGCACTAAGACCTGTTCGTCGAGGAGGCTCCGATGAAGAAGGTTTTTCACTTTGATGCTCCGCGCGAAAAATATCACTGCGACGCGGCGATCCTGTGGTGCTTCGACAACCGATTTGAGCTGGGATTCCGGAAGTTCCTGAAGCGTATCGGCGTGATGAATTCCGACCCGATCAAAATTGCCGGTGGGGCGAAGTGCATGGCGTCGCCCGATCATGAATCGGACCGCGAGTTCGTGCTGGAGCAGATTCGGAAGTCGATGAAGTTACATGGAACGCGGCGCGTCATTTTGATGGTTCACTCGGATTGCGGCGCCTATGGCGGGCTCGCAGGAGGATTTGGAGGAGACGCGGCAGCCGAGGCGGAACATCACGAACGTGAATTGCAGCGCGCAGCCGATAACCTGCGGGAGGCGATTCCCGGCGTCGAGGTACAGGGGTATTTCGTGGACTTTGACGGTATCTGGGACGCGGAAATCGGAGGGGGAGAAAAAATCCCCGCGGTAGCCTGATGGCCAAGTTCGAAAAACACATCTTCGTTTGCGGAAACCAGCGCCCGGCGGGACATCCGCGAGGTTGCTGCGATCCCAAGGCGGAGGCACGGCTGCAAAAACTGTTTAAACAGAAGTTGGCGGAGCGCGGATTGAAAGGCAAAGTGCGTGCCAACCAGGCCGGATGTCTCGATCAATGCGAGCACGGGCCGAACATTGTGATCTATCCAGACGCGGTCTGGTATGGACACGTCACCGAAGCCGACGTTGACGAAATTATCGAGTCGCATATTGTCGGCGGGAGGCCGGTCGAGAGACTCAGACTCGCCGACTCGTGCCTCAACACGGATTCCTGCGAGCATCGCAAACCGAAAGCTTAGGCCGCTTTACTTTTTTCGCAACGCCCCGTAGCTTTTTTCAATGCCTTCTTCCTTCACTCCCGAACTTTTTCGTTTCTTGGCCCGCCTCAAGCGCAACAACAATCGCGACTGGTTTCTGGCCCACAAGGACGAATTCGAAACTCATGTGCGGCAGCCAGCGCTGACCTTCATCACCGACTTCGCCGCGCCGTTGTACGCGATCACGCCATATCTGGTTGCCGATGCGCGGCCATCGCGGGGTTCACTGTTTCGCATCTACCGTGACACACGATTTTCGAATGACAAGCGGCCGTACAAGACGCATCTCGCCATGCGCTTTTCGCACCGGGGAAAAGATGTTCACTCTCCAGGATTTTATTTACACCTCGAGGCTGGGGGATGTTTCGCGGCGTCGGGCCTGTGGCATCCGGAGGCAGCGACTCTGCTGAGAGTGCGGAATGCGATGGTATCGCGGCCGAAGGAATGGCGCGCCGTCCGAAAGCTTCTGAACTGGGACGATGCCAGCAAACTCTCGCGTCCGCCACGTGGCTTCCCTGCCGACCATGAATTCGTCGACGACCTCAAGCTCCGGGATCTGGGAACTGCTGTAGAGTTCACCAATGAGCAGGTATTCAGTGCGAAGTTTATGGCGACCTTTGCGGCGACGTGCCGGAAGATGTCTCCGCTGGCGGCGTTTCTGAGCAGTGCGCTGGGGCTGCAGTTTTGACGCAGGCGGTGAAGGCAGCGGGATGGTAGGCGCGGCAGGAATCGAACCTGCAACCGCCGGATTAGAAATCCGATGCTCTATCCGTTTGAGCTACGCGCCCGCGCTTTTATCATACTAAGGTCTCCCTGCTCCCTCAAAGCTCACTGAAGCCTCATGAAGGTTTAACATACTGCGATGCCGATCACGGTCTCTCAGGCGGAACAAGCCCGGCGCAACATCGCAGCGCTCGCAGTGCGAACACCGCTCGTGCGTTGCAATATCGACGATCCTCCGGGCTTGTATCTGAAGCTGGAAAATCTTCAGCCGATTGGGTCGTTCAAAATTCGTGGAGCCGCCAACGTCACCGCGCTCACGCCGCGCTCGGAGCTGGATCGTGGAGTACTCACCGCTTCGGCGGGCAACATGGCGCAAGGCGTCGCGTTCTGTGCACGACGTCTCGGTATACCAGCCACAATCATAGCTCCCGACACCGCTCCGGCAACGAAGACACTCGCCGTCGAACGGATGGGTGGACGCGTGATCAAGGTTCCCTTCGCCGAATGGTGGCGAACTTTCGAGACACGGTCCTACCCCGGCGTGAATGCGACGTTCATTCACGCCTTTAACGATCCACACGTCATGGCGGGTAATGGCACGATCGCACTGGAACTCCTCGAAGATCTGCCGGACCTCGAGGCGGTCGTGATCCCGTGGGGCGGAGGGGGTTTGTCGTGCGGCATTGCGGCGGTATTGCGCGCGCTCGCTCCTAAAGTACGCATCTACGCCGCCGAGATCGAAACTGCGGCGCCGTTGGCAGCGTCGCTCGCGGTAGGCGAACCGCGAACCGTCGAATACGAGCCGTCATTCGTGGATGGCATCGGCAGCAGAATGGTATTTGCAAATATGTTCGAAGATGCGCGGATGCTACTCGACGGATCGTTGGTCGTGACGCTCAAGGAAGCTGCTCACGCTATGAAGTTGGTAGCCGAGCGCAATCGCATTATCGTCGAGGGTGCGGCTGCTTGCGCCGTGGCCGCGGCTGTGTCGGGACGCGCCGGATCAGGCAAAGTTGTCGCGATCGTCTCGGGCGGGAATATTGATCTCGACAAGTTCGGCGCGATCGTAGGGCAGAGTTAACAAAACGCCACTCGCGGCCGCGCGGATACTAGTTGTTCCCAATAATGTTTTCCTATTATTGATCCGCTCATCTGCGCCCCTATAATCGGCGCACTTCTGTTGGGGTTCGATTGGTCCAGACTGCTACTGGAGTCGTGCGTCTGGAATAGTTTGTGCCGCGGAAGTGGAAGGTGCGCATCGTATGAACTTCAGGTTGAGTCCGCGCGTCCGAAAGATTCTGCTTCGCATTTTTGTTGCGCTGGCTGTCGTCTACGCCACTTTCGGAATCTTTATGTGGGACACGATGCGCAAGCCGCCGGAAGACTTTGCGCGCGTCATGGCGAAGATGCCCGGACCGGTCGTGTTCCTTCTCTTCCCTTTCGAAACTCTGTGGACACAGGCTCGCGCCGGCACGCTGCAAGTCGGCGATGCCGCCCCGGACTTCTCGCTGCAGAAACTGGATCACACGGGATCGGTTCAACTCTCCGCGATGGTCAAGCAGCAGCCCGTCGTTCTGGTTTTCGGCAGCTATACATGACCTCCGTTTCGGCGGGAGGCTCCCGCTCTCAACAAGCTCTACGAGCAATATGGAAATCGCGTCGCGTTTCTGGTCGTGTACATCACTGAAGCGCATCCGAGCGACGTGTGGCAGATGGAAAGCAATGTCAAAGAAAAGGTCGTCTTCGCCAGCCCGAAGAGTGAAGAAGAACGCGCGTTCGTTGCGGGAGCATGCGTGCGGAAACTGGGCATCAAGTTCCCCGCCGTGCTCGATGAGTTTGGCAACTCAACCGAACAGGCCTACACCGGCTGGCCCGATCGCATCTATCTGATTGATGGACAGGGCAAGGTCGCCTTCAAAAGCAAGCCGGGCCCCTTCGGCTTTAAACCAGATTTGCTGGCTGCGGCCCTGGCACAAGTAAGCGTCACGCAGGCGAGACGGTAGGGCGCGGAGGCATACAGCTTCTTCACAGAATCGCTGGCGCGGAACCATGTTCTGCAGACGTTGCTTTGGGTTCGTGTTGCACGGAAGTAAATCGCTTTTCTGGCGATTGTGGGTGGGTGACGAGCAACTCTTACCTAGATTGCCGCCGCCATCGCGGCCTTCGGGTAACCGAACATGCCTCCTATGCGCCTCCACCCTCACGGCGCGAAAAAAGAGGATGCACCATCTCAACAGGACATATCATGTGCTACCGACAGCCCTGGTAACTGTTGTTGACTTCACCGAGATTCTCGACTAGTCTCGCTACCCAGGAAAGCCGTGCGGTCTAAATCTCCCTTGGACATTCCGGCTGGGCCCCCAGGAAACTAAGTCTTCTCGAGGGTTAGTGAGGAATTTATCTGAGGCTTGCGGACGCTCTCGGGTAGCTGCCGCTTTCGTCTTGTTTGCCGTTACTCTGGCCGCAGGCCAGACTGTAACTGTCACGCCTACCAGTCTGTCTTTTTCAAATCAGGTTCTGAGTACTCCGAGTTCTGTCCAAACGGTCACACTCCAGAACGGCCTGACCACTGCTCTCAAGATCAGTAAGGTTGCCACCTCTTCATCCGACTACTCCGCGACCAACACTTGTCCGCTGAGTCCTTTGACTCTTGCAGCCGGCAAAACGTGCACCATTTCGGTGACTTTCACTCCTGGCGCGTTGGGTATCCGCAGCGGCAGCCTGAAGATCACAGACAATGCCAGCAACAGCCCCCAAAGTGTGACTCTGACTGGGACGGGAATCGCTGCGGTTACCGCCTCTCCCGCTTCACTTGCTTTCGGCAACCAGGCGATCGGATTGAAAAGCTCGGCTTCGTCCGTAACGATTACGAACAGTCAGACCACCGCGCTGACGATCAAATCGATCACGACCAGCTTGGGGGACTATACAAACACGACCACCTGCCCTCTCACGCCGAGTACTTTGGCCGCAGGCGGAAGTTGTACCATTTCCATCTTCTTTACACCCGCAGCGGCTGGCTCTCGTAAGGGAACACTCACCATCAGTGACAACGCGAGTAACAATCCCACGGTCTCCTTGACCGGAACTGGTGTAATTGCTGCCACCACGAGCCCGACATCGCTCTCTTTTACCAGTCAGGCTCTGGGGACAACCAGTGCGGCGAAGACTGTTACTCTCACCAATAACCAGTCGGCATCGCTGACGATTGCTTCCGTCACCAGCAGCGTGCCGGACTTCGGAGTGAGTTCCGCCTGTCCGGCAACTCTGGCGGGAGGCGCGAACTGTACGGTTTCGGTCACGTTCTCTCCTAAGGCAACGGGGACGCGTTCGGGCACTCTGACCTTCAGTGATTCGGCCAACAACAGCCCCCAAACTGTCTCGTTGAGCGGGACCGGCGCCGCAGCGAATTTGGTTTCGATTGCAGTGAGCCCCGCTCCGGCTTCGATCGCGTTGGGCTCGACTCAGCAATTTGCGTCCACTGGAACATACAGCGACGGAACTACAAAGACGTTGACCAGTTCAGTCAAATGGACTTCCAGCGTGGGCACCGTGGCCAGCATCAATAGCAGCGGGCTCGCCACGAGTCTTGCTCAAGGCACGACCACGATTACAGCGACTTCCGGCACCGTTTTGGGATCTTCGGTCTTGACGGTGACCGCGCCGGTTCTGACGTCCATCGCTGTCACTCCCGCCACCGCAACGATTCTGCTAGGAACCTCGCAACAGTTCACTGCGATTGGAACCTATAGCAACAAGAGCACCCAGAATGTGACGGCTTCGGTGAATTGGAGTTCGTCCGCTGGCGCGGTAGCGAGCATAAACAGCGCCGGAGTGGCATTGTCTATTGCCCAGGGCAACACAACGATCACAGCCGCTTCCGGCACAGTCTCCGGATCATCCAGCTTGACCGTGGGCCCACCTTTGCTGGTATCGATCGCGGTTAGTCCTGTGACGGCCAGTATTCCAGTGGGCACGAGTCAGCAGTTCACCGCCACGGGAACCTACGGCGACGGAAGCACACAGAATTTGACGAGTTCCGCCACTTGGAGTTCGTCCTCTGCCACCATCGCCAGCGTCACCAGTTCTGGCCTCGCTTCCGGCATAGGGAAAGGAAGCGCGACTATTACCGCAGCCTTCGGGACGATCAGCGGATCCGCGACCCTCACGGTTGCGCAACCCGCGCTGGTGTCGATCGCGATAACACCGGGGAATGCGTCGTTTGCCTTGGGCACAACGCAGCCGTTGAAAGCGATTGGCACCTACACCGATGGCAGCACGCTGGACATCAGCACATCAGTGACCTGGAATACGGCGAACTCCGGCATTGCCACGGTCAATGCGCAGGGACTCGTTGCCAGCGTAGCGGTAGGCGGCACCAGTGTGACCGCCACGTTGGGATCGATCTCCGGCACAACCACACTGACCGTGAACCCGGCCACGCTGGTGTCGATCGCCATCACCCCGGCGATTCCAGCGATTCCGCTGGGCACGACCGTGCAGTTCTCCGCCACCGGGACCTTCACCGACGGCAGCACCCAAAACGTCACCGATACGGTTCAGTGGAGTTCCGACGCAACCGCGGTAGCGACCATCAGCAATTCCACCGGCAGCCAGGGACTGGCCCGCAGCGTGGAGACGGGTACAGCCAACATCACCGCGACTTCCGGATCGGTGCAAGGTACGACGACGTTGACGGTGACTTCCGCGGCGCTGGTCTCGATCGCGGTGACGCCAGAGAATCCGACGATCGCGTTGGGAACGACACAGCAGTTCGTAGCTACAGGGACATTCACCGATAGTTCCACGCAGAACCTGACTTCGACGGCGACCTGGAGTTCGGACACTCCATCGTCAGCGCCGATTAACGGCAGTGGATTGGCCAGCAGCGTGGCCGTGGGAACGGCAACGATCAGCGCGACTTCGAACAACATCACGGGATCGACGCTGTTGAGCGTAACCCCGGCGCAGTTGGTCTCGATTGCAGTAAGTCCGTCGGCTACGAACATTCCGCTGGGCACGAGCCAGACGTTTACCGCACTCGGCACTTACACCGACGGCACGACGCAGGATGTAACGCAAGCGGGACACTGGAGTTCGTCGAACGCGGCGGCGGCGACGATCAGCAACACGCCAGGATCGCAGGGACTGGCGAGCACGCTGGGCACAGGCAGCACGACGATCGCGATTGCACTGGGCTCGGTCAATGGGACGGCGACCTTAACGGTGAACCCGGCGGCTCTGGTCACGATCACGTTAAGTCCACAGACGCCGACGATTCCACTGGGTACGACGCAGCAGTTTACGGCGAGTGGAACTTACACTGACGGCAGCATCCAGGATCTGACGGCCACGGTGCAGTGGACTTCATCGTCGGCGATGGTAGCGGTGATGAATGCCACGGGACTGGCGACGAGTGCGGGAACGGGCACGGCGACGATCACGGCGACATTGGGCACGGCGACGACGGCGACGACTCTGACGGTAGGACCCGCGGCGATCGTATCGCTAGCGGTATCGCCCTCGCCAGCGGCGATTTCGCTGGGCATGACGCAACAATTCCAGGCCATCGCCACCTACACTGACGGCACCACCCAGGATCTCACCGCCTCCGCTAACTGGAGTTCCGATACGCAATCGGTCGCGCTGGTCAGTAGCGGTGGACTCGCCAGTGGAATCGGGATGGGTGCCGTAAACATCACCGCCAGTGCGAGCGGGGTCAGCGGGTCCGGGGCTCTGACCGTTGGACCGCCGGCACTGGTGTCGCTCACAGTCACGCCTTCCGCACTTTCCATTCCGCTCGGGACAACCCAACAATTCGTCGCGATCGGGACGTACACCAACGGCTCGACGCAGAACTTGACTGGCTCGGTGACCTGGAACTCGTCCAGCAATGCAGCGAGTATTAACGCGACTGGAGTTGCCAGTGCGACTGCGGTTGGCGCTGCAACCATCACCGCCAGTTCCGGCTCCATTTCTGCAACAGCTGCGCTGACGATCGAACCTCCGACCTTAGTTTCGCTGACCGTGACACCTTCGACAGTGTCCATCCCCCTGGGCACGACGCAACAGTTCGCGGCGAGCGGAAAATACACTGATGGCTCGACGCAGGATCTGACTGGTTCGGTTACATGGAATTCCTCCGGCAATGCAGTGAGCCTCAGCGCCACCGGACTTGCGAGCGCAACGGCGACTGGGACGGCCACGATCACAGCAAGTGACGGCCCGATTTCCGCATCAGCCTCGATGGCGGTCGGTCCAGCGGCGCTGGTGTCGATCGCGATAACACCGGGGAATGCGTCGTTTGCCTTGGGCACAACGCAGCCGTTGAAAGCGATTGGCACCTACACCGATGGCAGCACGCTGGACATCAGCACATCAGTGACCTGGAATACGGCGAACTCCGGCATTGCCACGGTCAATGCGCAGGGACTCGTTGCCAGCGTAGCGGTAGGCGGCACCAGTGTGACCGCCACGTTGGGATCGATCTCCGGCACAACCACACTGACCGTGAACCCGGCCACGCTGGTGTCGATCGCCATCACCCCGGCGATTCCAGCGATTCCGCTGGGCACGACCGTGCAGTTCTCCGCCACCGGGACCTTCACCGACGGCAGCACCCAAAACGTCACCGATACGGTTCAGTGGAGTTCCGACGCAACCGCGGTAGCGACCATCAGCAATTCCACCGGCAGCCAGGGACTGGCCCGCAGCGTGGAGACGGGTACAGCCAACATCACCGCGACTTCCGGATCGGTGCAAGGTACGACGACGTTGACGGTGACTTCCGCGGCGCTGGTCTCGATCGCGGTGACGCCAGAGAATCCGACGATCGCGTTGGGAACGACACAGCAGTTCGTAGCTACAGGGACATTCACCGATAGTTCCACGCAGAACCTGACTTCGACGGCGACCTGGAGTTCGGACACTCCATCGTCAGCGCCGATTAACGGCAGTGGATTGGCCAGCAGCGTGGCCGTGGGAACGGCAACGATCAGCGCGACTTCGAACAACATCACGGGATCGACGCTGTTGAGCGTAACCCCGGCGCAGTTGGTCTCGATTGCAGTAAGTCCGTCGGCTACGAACATTCCGCTGGGCACGAGCCAGACGTTTACCGCACTCGGCACTTACACCGACGGCACGACGCAGGATGTAACGCAAGCGGGACACTGGAGTTCGTCGAACGCGGCGGCGGCGACGATCAGCAACACGCCAGGATCGCAGGGACTGGCGAGCACGCTGGGCACAGGCAGCACGACGATCGCGATTGCACTGGGCTCGGTCAATGGGACGGCGACCTTAACGGTGAACCCGGCGGCTCTGGTCACGATCACGTTAAGTCCACAGACGCCGACGATTCCACTGGGTACGACGCAGCAGTTTACGGCGAGTGGAACTTACACTGACGGCAGCATCCAGGATCTGACGGCCACGGTGCAGTGGACTTCATCGTCGGCGATGGTAGCGGTGATGAATGCCACGGGACTGGCGACGAGTGCGGGAACGGGCACGGCGACGATCACGGCGACATTGGGCACGGCGACGACGGCGACGACTCTGACGGTAGGACCCGCGGCGATCGTATCGCTAGCGGTATCGCCCTCGCCAGCGGCGATTTCGCTGGGCATGACGCAACAATTCCAGGCCATCGCCACCTACACTGACGGCACCACCCAGGATCTCACCGCCTCCGCTAACTGGAGTTCGTCATTGCCGGGTGTCGCAGCCGTAAGTGCGACCGGCCTAGCCACTTCGCTTTCCAGCGGTACAACTACGATCAGCGCGAGCTCTGGCGGAGCCAGCGCAGGTGCGGTGCTAACCATAGCGCCAGCCGTTCCTGGGTCCTTGGCCGTCACTCCTACGACTGCCTCGATCGCATTTGGAGCGCAGCAGCAATTCGAAGCGTTCCTTACTTATAGCGACGGCTCTATCGTGAACGTTACCAACCTCGTTACGTGGAGTTCTTACGCGAACACAGTCGCTACCATCAGCAGCACTGGCTTGGCGACTAGCGTGGGCGCGGGAAGCACTATCATCTATGCCAGCGCCAGTAACGGAATGATTGTCGGAAGCGCGCTATCCGTCTCGCCTCCGTCTCTGACCTCCATTGCAGTCACGCCGGCCAACCCGACTCTGGCTTTGAGTTCTTCTCAGCAGTTCACTGCTACTGGGACCTTTGCCGACAACAGCACGCAGAACCTTACAGCTTCGGTAAGTTGGGCGTCGTCCAACTCCAGTGTGGTCAGCGTGAGCGGTTCTGGCCTGGGCAGCGCCCTCCAATTCGGCAGTTCAACCATTACGGCAACGTCGGGGAAGGTAAGCGGATCAGACGCTGTGACTGTACCGACTGCATCTGCCATTCCGGCGAGCCTTTTCGACATGACGGTCAACAAGACAACTACGCCGTGGCCGACGGATACGTTCTATGGTCAGAGACTGCTCGGCACGGGCACCCTTTGGGGCGATGTCGAGACTGCGAATGGCACGTACAGTTGGACCACACTCAACAAATTGGTTTCGAACGCACAGAAGCACGGCGTGGATCTGATATACACGTTTCTGGGCGTGCCGCAGTGGGCTTCCTCCAATCCGAGCGACGCATCCTGCAGCTCATGGCCCGGCTCTTGCGATCCGCCTAACGATCTAAACTCCGACGGAACCGGCAGCAACGCACAGTGGGAC
Organism: uncultured Acidobacteriaceae bacterium; assembly: GCA_963786095.1. Classification (GTDB taxonomy): domain Bacteria; phylum Acidobacteriota; class Terriglobia; order Terriglobales; family Acidobacteriaceae; genus Sulfotelmatobacter. The sequence continues at coordinate 89,668 of CAWAXV010000019.1, forward strand.
AGCTTTGTCACCAAGATCGCAACTCAAATGAGCCCCCAGATCAAATACTGGGAACTGTGGGATGAACCCAACGTTGCAGGTTATGCCAACCCTAAGACCTGGACCACCGCCCAGTGGATTCGCATGGCGAGCGATGCCCGCCGAGTTATTCTTGGCATCAATCCCAGCGCAGTCATTTTGAGTCCTGGTACAGCGGTCGGCACGACCTGGCTAACCAACTTCCTGGGCGCGGGAGGTGGAAACTATGTTGATGTAATCGCCTTCCACGGTTATGCGAATCCTCCCGAATCAGTGGTCTCGCTCATCACGCCTGTGCGCGCCGCGATGGCCGCCGGGGGAGTAAGTTCGTTGCCGCTCTGGGACACAGAGGCTAGCTGGGGCTTGGATACGGTTCTGCCGGACCCGAATATGCAGGCTGGCAGTGTGGCGCGCTTATATCTGCTAAACGCCTCCAATGGCGTGGCCCGCCTCTATTGGTACGGATGGGACTTCACCAATCGAGGAACTTTGTGGCAGACGACCTCCTCGTCGAACTGCGAAACTCAGAATAACGGAGGCTACATCTGTCTGGCGGGCACGGCTTACGGGCAGGTTTATAACTGGCTCAATGGTGCGGTCCTCTCGGGCTGCTCTAGTTCCGGCACTATCTGGACCTGCAATCTGGCCCGGCCGGGAGGTTATCTCGCGCAGGTGATGTGGGACAGTTCTCGAACCTGCAGCATCGGTGTCTGCCAGACAACTCCGTACACCCCGCCGGCACAATTCATCCAATATCGTGATTTGAATGGGAATACTTTTCCTGTGAACGGTTCTGTTCCACTCGGCGCAGAACCCATCCTCCTGGAGAATTAATCGCAGTCGGACTCGTTCCAGCCGCAGTTTTTTGGTATGAGCGTCGGCTCACCAGCGATATGCCTCAGGAAATATTCAGGCGTTCCCAGCGTCTGCCAATCTCGTGGTCTGGGATTGATCGCAAAAACCGCTGCCATGGCCGTCTGCACTACTTCCTCATACACTGCTCCGTACCCTAAAAAAGTCAGCGTGAGCCTTGGGATCCGCCATTCGAGAACGGGGCACATTTTGGGCGCTCCCCACTCAGAATGTCGACCGTAGAGAGGGGCGCTATCTCATGCGTGTCACTTTTGACTTTCAGTGTAGATGGAGCCCGCGCCGCGAGCGGGCGGATCGGAAATGGCCCGAATATATGCGATCAGGGCTTGAATGTCCGCCCTGCTGAGCGTGTCTCCCCATGCCGGCATGAGTGCCGATTTGTTGAGAGCCGGACCGCCGTGGCTGATGATCGCCGTGAGGTCAGCGTCACTGATCTTGTTCAGTGTTTCGCCTTCGGTAAAGGGATGGGGCTTGATCTCGAGGTTGTCAAAGTTCGAGACGCGTTCAACTGTCGACTCGGGATTGTGGCAGCGCTCGCAGTACTGATCGTTGAGACGGCGTCCGAGTGTCTGCTGGTAACCGAGCGCGATCTCTTCGATCTTGAGTTCTACCTTCTTGTGCGACTTGTCTCGCGTGGAAGCCGTGAGCTGGTAACGTCCGGCCATGCCTCCGAGCGAGACGTTAGTGGTTACCTGACCGCTGGAATCAGTGAGCGCGTGGGGAGGATCGAAGGTGACTCCGGGCGCGGCTGCGAATTCTACCAGAGCTCCGGGGACGGCAGTTCCCTGCACGTCGTTTACCTGGACCACCACGGGTTGCGGCAACAAGCTGCCGGTCTGGGTGAATTGCTTTCCGCCGCTGGATTCGACGATCGCCGCACCGAATGCCGTTGGCTTGAGCGCAGCAGAACTCGCCGTCTGACGCGAACAGGAAATGGCAAACATGCTTGCCACCGCGACCGCCAGAGCAGATCCAAAGCGGCCGAGCTTCGCTCGGCAGGACAGCCGAGGGCGGCTGTACCCACGTGAGTCGGTCCCTGGATAACCGGGAGTGGCTGTCCCTGCATGAGGCGGGACGTAGCAACATCGGATCATTTCTTTGCGACCTCCTGTTTCGCGCCGCCTTTCTGCGAAATGAGGAATGCGGTCAGCGCGCGGGCATCTTCGTCGCTCATGGCGCGATTCGGTTCGATCGTGCCCGGGCGCAGCGCCTGCGGATTCTTCATCCACTGGTAGATCCAGGCTGCGGTGAGGCGCGAACCAACCTGCGTCAGAGTCGGACCGATGTAGCCCTTGTCGGTCTTGGTATCGACAATGTGGCATCCCTGGCAGGAATACTTGCCGTAGAAAAGCTGCTTGCCAAGTTCAATCTGGCCTTGCGAGTAGCCGCTCAGCGGCATGGAGTCGCGGTCGACCGCCGGACTCTGGTAGACAGTCATGATGTAGTCGGTGAGTTCGTTGACTTCGCCGTCGGTCAGGTTGAAGCGCGGCATGCGGCGAATCAGTGAAGGACGCAGCGTGCCCGGATTCTTGAAGAACTGAACCAGCCACTCGCGCTGCACGGAACTGCCCTCCCAGGTCAGGTCGGGCGCCATGTCGCCGCCGTGGCCGTTGATGCGGTGGCAACTGAAGCAGGCGAGGTCGGTCATCAACTTTCCGGCTTTGCCCGCGGGCTGGTAGTCCGACTCGGGTGTGGCGGCTACCGCTAGGGACGGCGGCAGCGTGTTGGAGCGGTCATTCAACGACAGCAGAGCCGTGGTGAGCGAATCAATCTGCGCCGGCGTGAAGGTGTATTGCGGCATCTTCAAGCCCTGCCCGAAGGCACGCGGCTGCTTGATCTTGGTCGCGATGTAGTCGGGCAGAGTATGCTGCATGCCCGGCAGAAAAACGAGCTGCGTAACTGGCTTGCTGCCGATGCGGCTGAGTTCGGGAGCGAAGTTCTCCGGCTTCTTGATGCCTGCGATTTCGTGGCAGGAGGCGCAGCCGTAGTCAGAGACCAGGCGCTTGCCGTGGGCGATCTGCTCGGGCGTTGCGGCCTCGAGATGCACGTTGGCGAGCAGATCGGAATCGGCTTTGGCCAGAAGAAATCCGGAGAGCGTCGCGACCTGAGGATCGTTGAAGCGGTAGTGCGGCATGCCGGTGCCGGGATCGTAGATGCGCGGATTTCGCAGCCACGCCTGCAACCACTCGGGCTTGACCTTGCTGCCGACGCGCGTCAGTTCGGGGCCAACGTCGCCGCCCACCATGTTGCCCGCGGCATTCTGCACGGCGTGGCAGGAGGCGCAGAAAGATTCTCCGTAGAGGCTGGCGCCCGCGGCTGGATCGGAGGATGCCTTCGCCGCAAGCGCCGCCGTGTCTCCGGCGAGGGGCGTGCTGTTCGCGATGAGAAAGGCGGAGATGTCGCGCGCATCGTCGTCGCTCAGCTTGAAATTCGGCATGGTCGCCGTCGCGGCGTAGGCTTGCGGATCTTTCAGCCAGGCATAGATCCACTCGCGCGTCGTCTTGTCGGCGATGTGCGAGAGCGACGGCGGATCGTCGGTCGCCTTCATTGTGGTGCCGTCGGGCAGCTTCACCGTGTGGCAATGCACGCAGCCGTCGCGGGAAAGCAGATTGCGTCCTTGATTCAGTTGCGGCGTGCCCGGCAGCGGCCCGCGATGGCATTGGCCGCAAGACGACTCGATGTACTTGGCCGGCAGAATCGGCTGCTCCCACGCCAGCGTGCTGTTGTGCGCCTCGGCAACCGTGGTGGCCGCACCCTGTCCGCGATGGCAAACCGTGCATCCGAATTGATCGAGCTTGTGGGGAATGACGGGGTGCGTGCGGAAAGGCTGAACTGGAACGTCGGCAAGACTGGCTTCTTTCAGTCCGACGTGGCAACTGGTGCAGCGGTCGACCACGCCGAGTTCGGGCAGCCAGATCTGCTGAATGCCGCCCTGGAAGTGGCGCTGCAGCGTGTTGGCGTCGCTGCGGTTGCGAATCATCCTGAGATAGCCGTGCTGATAGTGCCGCCACTCGCTGAAGAAATTCTTCGCGGGAGCGATCGCCAGCGAAACCAGGAAAATGAGGCTGACGACGCCGAAGGCGCGCACACTGTCTCCGAACAATTTTTGCCAGAGCGACGTAAGCTTTTCTTTCATGATCGCCGCATCCTTGTAGGCATCTCTGTGATCATTTCTATGAACCCTGCCACGGCCAGACCCAGGACCAGCCCGGCCCGCGGAAAAATGTGCCGATGGCGGTAAGCACCACCAGTTCGAATAAGAACCAGGTCATGACCCAGTAAGAAAGCGGCCTCGCGGCCAGATACCGGCGGAACGCCGAGGGCGACTGCGGAGAACTTTGCGCCGCCAACAGCATGACTCCGGCCATGATCAACGTCGGCACCAAGCGCCGCGTACACCTTGAACAGCAGCAAGAATAGCGACAGCGTGCTGGCGACGCACATAGAAGATGCGCAGTCGCCTCTGGCGGTCTTTCAGGAAGAGTCCGTCGGCTTCGATGTTGACCTTGAAGTATGGAATGACGATGAGCGCCATCACCACCAGTCCGGGCACCAGCACTCCCGCCACGACTGGCGGAAAGTAGTGCAGCATCTCCTGCAGTCCGAGGAAGTACCACGGCGCCTTGGCCGGATTCGGCGTGTGCGAAGGATCGGCGAGGCCTTCGAGCGGGGCGTTGAACAGCAGAGCGATCCACACCAGCACGACGGCGAGCGTCATGACCGCGACGGCCGCGCGGAACAGCACTTCCGGAAAGGTCTGCAGTTGATCTTCGGTTTCCGCCTTCACCTGCGCCGAAGTGCGGCGCGTGATGAAGACGATGCGCCGCGGAGACTTCTTTGCGTTGGAGTCGACGCCGGCGGTGAAGTCTTTGGAGTCGGCCATGACTATTGCGCCTCCTTTGCGGTTGCAGCGCTGCGATTGCGCATCGGCCCGCAGCGTCGCCGGTTCGCTCGCGTGCGAGTAGAGGCCGCCGTCCTTGCGGATGCGCCAGAAGTGAATGGCGACGAAGAACATCGCCGCCAGCGGCAGAATCATGCAGTGCAGCACGTAGAAACGCAGCAGCGCATTGGCGTTGACCGCGTTGCCACCGAGCAGCAGGAAGTGAATCTTGTCGCCCATGCAATCGGGACGGCCGACGCGATGTTCGATCCCACCGTGATCGCCCAGTAAGCCAGTTGATCCCAGGGCAGCAGGTAGCCGGTGTAGCTGAGCAGGAGCGTGATCAGCAGAAGGACGACGCCGATGACCCAGTTGAATTCGCGCGGGAGTGCGGTAGGCGCCGCGATAGAACACCTTGAACATGTGCGCGAAGACCAGAAACACCATGGCGTGCGCCGACCAGCGATGCAGGTTGCGTAGGAATAGTCCGGACGAGACGACGAACTGCAGGTCTTTCGTGTCGGCGTAGGCCTGCGGGACCGAGGGATGGTAGTAGAACATCAGCGGAATGCCGGTCGCGACCAGGATCAGAAACGTTCCCAGCGTCAGCGTGCCCAGGTACCATGTCGCGCTGAAGCTCAGCATGCGCGTGCGCACCTTGGTCGAGAACAGGTGCAGGAACACGTTCTGCTGAATCGCCAGCGCGCGTTTCAGCGTGCTGGAGCCGGTGCCGCTGCGGAAGATCGAGCGCCACACCCGCGTCCCGCGCAGGTCGTCGAAATATTGGTCTACTGTTTTCGCCATTACTGGTTTCCTTAATCAGACCCTCACGAAGAATCCTGGGCCAGGGGCGGAACGTCGGTGGAGCGATCGACCAGCAGGTCGCCGTCATCGTTGAGCCAGATACGCTTCCAGGGCAGCGGCTTGGGCGCCGGACCTTCAATCTTCTTGCCGTTCTGCTCGAACTTGCTGCCGTGGCAGGGACAGGCAATCATGTTCAGTTCCGGCTTCCACGCGGTCAGGCAGCCCAGATGCGTGCAGACCGCGCTCAGCGAGAAGTAGCCCTCGTCCGAGTGAATGAGATAGATTCCCGAATTCACGTCGATGGTGACGCTGCCGAGCGGATAGCGGTCGGGCTTTCCGGCGTTCACCACCGGCGATGGCTCATAGAGCACGTTGGGATCGAGATATTGATACGCGAAGGCCGCCGTGCCGGCCGCGGCGATGCCAAGCGAGCCGAGTCCGAGCTTTAGGAAAAATTGACGTCGGCTGATCGTCGATCGAGCTTCTGTGTTAACTTTCGTCTGCCATTGTTGCCTCGTCGCCTATTTCTGCAATCCCGCACCGATCGAAGCGATTGAAATCAAGCCGGTCGGTTCGGCGGGAATCAGGTTGTACGACTCCATCGTGATGGTGCCTACGGGACAGCGCATCGCGCACAGGCCGCAGCGGATGCAGCGGGTTTCATCCTTCAACATGGCGGCGCCGGTGACCACTCCAAGTTCGTCGGCCGCGACCTCGTCGAACTCCACACCGAACAACTCCTGGTTGTCCCGGATGTGCTGCACGGTTTCGGGTTCGAACGCGATGCGGTCGAGCGAAACCAGTTCCAGACACTTCTCCGGACAGACATCCACGCAGCCGCCGCACAGAATGCACATGCTGCCGTCTTCGGGATTGCCTTCGAAAATCGTGTTGACCCAGCAGTGCAGGCAGCGCTGCGCTTCGGCCATGGCAGCGGGCGCGTCGTAAGCCGATCTCGACTTCGGTGACGCCGGTGCGGCGTTCGAGAGGAAGCATGGGCACCGGCTGCCGGTTGATGTCGAGATAGTCGAGCGGCATGGAGTGGCGCTTGAGCACTTCGACTTCGATGATCGGCTCGGGATGCTTCCGCCGCGCAGGATATTCGTCGATGCCCACCGCGGCGCGCTTGCCGTCGCCGACGCTGTCGATAATGAGGCGCGGTCCGAATACGCAGTCGCCGCCGGCGAAGATTCCGGCAGCCGACGTCATCAGCGTCTGCGGATTCACCGCGATCAGGCCGCGCGGCGAAAGTTCGACTTTATCTTCCGGCGTCGAGGAAGTCAAGACGCGGGGCCTGTCCGATCGCCATGATGATGGTGTCGCACTCGATCTGCGTTTCGCTGTTCTCGTAGAACGCGGGATTGAAGCGCTTGTTCTGATCGAACACCCACTTGGTCTTGAGAGTCTCGAGCGCGGTGACCTTGCCGTCCTTGCCGAGAATGCGCTTGGGCCCGAGACCGGGATGCATGATGATGCCTTCTTCTTCGGCCTCTACAATCTCTTCGAGAGCGGCGGGCATCTCTTCGCGGCGCTCCAGGCAGACGAGGTTCACTTCGTGCGCGCCCATGCGCAGGGCGGAGAGCGAGATGTCGACCATCTCTTTCGTGGCAACCGCAGAGACGTTCTCGGCGGAAGGCTCGAGCGTCCTCGACGCCGCCGGCATGCTGCTTGACCACTTCGCGGGCCGCGGAGCGAGCCACGTCCATGGCGACGTTGCCGCCGCCGATCACGATTACTTTCTTGCCGATGGTGAACTTGTAGCCGAGATTCACGTTGAGCAGAAAGTCGATGCCCTTGTAGACGCCGTCGAGATCGACGCCGGGAATGGTGAGATCGCGGCTGCGATGCGCGCCAACCGCGATCAGCACGGCATCGAAACCCTGCCGGCGCAGATCGGAAATCGTGAAGTCGCGGCCGGCCGCGTGATTCAACTTGAGCGTGATGTCGCCGGTCTCGAGAATCTCGCGGACTTGCGCCTCTACCACGTCGCGCGGCAGGCGGTATTCCGGAATTCCCAGATAGAGCATTCCACCCGCGACCGGAGCGGCTTCGAAGATCGTGACCGCGTAGCCCATCAGGGCAAGATCGTGTGCGGCCGAAAGTCCCACCGGGCCGCCGCCGACGACGGCAACTTTGTACGGAAGTTTCTTCTGCCCGCGCCCTTCGTTGACGTTGATGGGATGCTTCGACTCGGGTCCGTACTGCTCGGTCAGAAATCGCTTCAGCGCGCGAATCGAGATGGGCTGGTCGATCTCGCCGCGCCGGCAGGCAGTCTCACAAGGATGCGCGCACACGCGTCCGCAGATGCTGGCCAGAGGATTGGGTTCGCGCGCCAGGCGATAGGCCTCTTCGAAACGACCCTCGGCGATCAAGCCGACGTAGCGCCCGGCGTTGGTGTGGGCCGGACACGCCATCATGCAGGGGAAGTTGGTGTGCAGCCAGTCCCCGTCGACCTTCTTGTTTTTGAATCTTTTCAACATTGCGGCACTTTTAGTCTGAGCAGTGGCTGAACGTCAACAGATTTCTTGGTTTGGGCCGAGTAATACCAACGGGGAGCGCGTCACCGCTACCGCTCCCCGTCGTGGCTGCTTGCGTACTTTTACTTCGTCACGGTGAAATCCGCCTTGGCGCCACCCGCCACCGTGACAGGTTTTGACTGATTCTTTGCGCCCTCGTGCCATACGGAGACGGTGTAGCTCCCGTCAGGCACATCCTTGATTTTGTAGTTGCCGCTGTCATCCGTTTCGGCAAAGTAGGGAGTTGGGCTGACGACAACGTATCCGGCCATCTCCGGATGCACGTTGCAGAGAACCGGCACGACGCCGGCCTTATCGAAACTGAAGGGACGCTTCTCCCCCTTAGGCCAGGTTCCCAGGTTGTGCCCCGCCTTCTTATCGCTCCCGATCGCCGTCCAGAAGACGTTATGCTGCACCGTGTCACTATTCAGGAACTCCACTGTTGCGCCCTGCTGCACCACCATGATGTGCGGCGCAAACATGAGTCCCTTTTGATCCATGACCGGGTGTTCTTTCGGAGCTGGAAATGTCTTACCCGCAATCGCATCGACATACACCACCGAGGGGCCCTTCATCCCGGTAACTTTACCCTCGATGTCGCCCGCCCACGCCGCCGTGCAAAGCCCGACCACCGCCAGCATCAATATGCATTTCGTGAATCTCATTGCTGTGTTCTCCTTTTGCGTTTTGTATCCGATAAGTATTTACGTGAATGTCAGAACAGGAATCTTGCGACCAAGTACACGGTGTTGTTCCCGCTGGCACTGCGGCCAGCTGCGTCATAGTTCGTGCTGCCGCCGTTGAAACGCGTGTATCCCTTGTATTGGGCGGAAAGTTCCAGATTCTGCCATGGCCAGTACGCGATGTTCGCGATGTAACCCGAACTCTTCGGACCGCCATTGCCGCTCCCGCTCACCGCACTCTGCGGATAGAGGAGAGGATCGGTGGAACCATTCGTGTCGAACCAGCCGAATGTGCCCGAAGCGCGATTGCCGAAATGGTATTCGGCATTGGCCTGGAAGGTGTTGAGATGGTGACTCCCCGGTGAAGCCCCCCCTGCAGCCGCCATCGCCGCCAGATTCGAGTTTTCGCGGATGTATGTACCTCGGAACGACAGCACATCGGTTCGGTACAATGTCCGATCGATCTGCGTGTCTACCGCCCAGTCTGTGAAGTCATCTTCCAGCCCCGTGATCGCGCCTGGACTGGACCGCATGTGCATGCCGTAGGTGCCGATCTCGTACTGCGTTTTGCCCGTCAGTTGCTGCCATGCCACCCGCCAATACGGCGCGAGCCCGCGAACATTGAAACCAAAATCAGTTCCTGCGTTCGGCTGAGCTGCTCCTACGTGCTCTGAGCGATATAGAGTCGCGTCAAAATACAAGTGGTCATTCCACATCGCGTAGCCACCGAACCCGGCTACATCCTGCCCCAGGCTCGTTAGGATCGGTGCCGCCGTGGGAGTCGGCGCCCAGTCATCAGAAACCCACGAAAAGCCCCACGCCGGCGTGCTATTCCACAAGTCCTCAACTGTCGGATTGTTGTTGACGTTCAGACCGTAAACCAGCTCCTTACCGCCTAACTTCGTCTTGTTCGCGTATCGAATATCAGTGTTATCGATTCCGAAATGATCGTCCTGCGTATCATAGGTGACTTGTACAAAACTGCCGACATGGGTCGTCCAGGCCCCAGAGAGAAACAACGACACATCTTGCGGCAGTTCGATACTGCCATTCTGCGTGCCGGGCACCGGCGACTTCGTCGAGGTAAATGAGGTTTCAAACATTGCGGAGAGCGGTAGCGAGGCCAGTAAATCGAGCGCAGCTCGCTTCTTGCCTGGGTCCGTCTTTATGACTTTCGTTTCGTCCGCCCGATCCACATAGCCGAGCAGCTTGAATCTTCGTCCTGCTGGGTTGAGTTCCGGGGGAGTGTAGTGGCACCCGCTGCAGGCCAACCCCGTCTGCCGTGCATAACTTGGAACGGCCTCTACTTTGGGCGGATTCAATACGGCAACGGACAGCAAAACCGTCACCGCAACTGCCGCGAACAAGATCATCACCAGTTTCTTCATCACGAATCTCCTTATTTGCCTGCTTCCAACAGTTCTTCAGCCCGAAATGCTTGCCATCCGCCCTGTGCGGCCACGATTCATCACGGCGCACACACACCTCTGCAAAGGCGGGCTCGAACCGCCTACTCGATATCCAGTCGAGAGTTTGAAGCCCCTGTGTTGAACCCAAGCTTGACGCGATACTACCCGTGATCGCAAAAGGTCTGCGACGCCGCGAATCACACACTAGTGTGATTTCCGTCACAAGTTTGCCCCGCGCTGGAGGGCCAGGCTGGACCCCCGCCTGTAGCGATAAGTCCAGGATTAGCAGCCTTTTGCGTGAGGCGAGAGGTGAAAGGGAGAGTCAGTCACTAACGAACTGAAGGACCGCGGCATCACACCCGGCAGTGATTAGACGCACGCTTCGAAAATGGTCTGTCATCAGAGCAACTGGGGACTGAGAAATGCGTCTGGAACTTTTTCTAGACTTCCAGGGCTCGCAGCGCAGTGGGCTTGCGTATCGCGCCTACCTCGTCATCGCTGTCTCCCCAAATCTGCGTCTGAAAAATCCTTGTAGAAAGTTGGCAACACCGGCATTCCTCTACCAGTTCGAATTCCGTTTCCGAGCGCAATAATTTCACGCAGATGCTTTCTCTCCATCTCACCCAAGCCTCTCCATATATATTTCCGGCGCCGAGGATTACTTGCGCGCCGCTGCTCTCAAGGCGAGGGTGATCACGCTCGACGACCAAGGTCGGACGTTCGATCTGGATGGCAACAAGATCAAACGCTTCGGTTTCCACGTCTTCCGTCACAGTCTTTGCTCGTACCTGATGGCAGAAGGCGAAAATCCGGCGGTAATCCAAACGACTTTGCGGCATACCGGCTGGACATGACGCTGTACTATGCACACTCCAGAAAGAAGTAGAGGTTGGAGGCTCAAGGCCGGGTGCTCGAGGCGGTTCTCGGGGTTGAACGGGGGCCGGAGGCGATTCAGCAGCAAATTGTGGATCGAGAACTTATGTATAATTATGAACTTACCGCATCCAGTGGGCGCTTAACTCAGCGGTAGAGTGCCATCTTCACACGGTGGAAGTCATAGGTTCGAATCCTATAGCGCCCACCATCTTTTCAACGGTTTAGCAGGATTCGCGCTCCGTTTGCGCTCTGTTGCCGTGGAATGCAAGCTGAGCGATTTTTTCGATCGCCTCGGTCGCGTCATTCCCTAGCAGAGCGCCACAAACAGTGATCACCGGGTTCGGCGCGATGTTCGCTCCCCGGGGGGAACGGGATCGCGCGGATAACTCTTCGCCCAGAGCTCGTAGGCTTCGGTGCCTTGTTCCAGCTCCCCAAACACGTCGTTGAAATAGTAAGCCGTAGTGCGGTACCGCTCGCTGACGTGGTCGCGCAACTCATAGGCTTTCTTGCCGTTGTCGGCTGCCAGCGTCGCCTGTCCCAAATTTCCATATTCGATGGCCAGCCCTTCGTAGGCAATCGCGAAGTTGGGATCGAGTTCGATGGCCCGCTTCATGAAGGGAATCGCCTCGGCATCGCCCTTGGTGCGGCTGGTAGTAATGGCCATGATGTAGGCTTTCGGAGCTTACCGAGCGCCTTTAGCACGCTTTCTTCGGTATGAGCCTCGGCGCCCGCTATTCGCTCACCATCGCAGAGAAACGTAAAATTTGTAGATGGCAAAGAGGGCGCACGTCGAAACTAGAGGGCGGGAGCTACGCTAAATGTTCACCGGTGGAAAGCTGTGTTCGGAAGCGGACCGGGGGTCCGGGAAAGTAATTGTCGAAATCAGATGGGGTGAGAAGGCCGGTCCGGGCGGGATGCGGGCCCAGCCGTCGCGTTTGGGTGTCGACGTTCTTCCACTATTCTTTTGCAGGGACCAGAGTCGCTGCAAAGACCACGACGTCTCGGTTGCTCGGGATACTGAAGCTGCGCACTACCTTGGTGGGATCGAAGTCGAAAGAATAGGCGTACCCGTAAAATGTGCGCGAGTCCTTGGAACCGTCAGCGGTGAGGCGATACGGCATGCTGACCGCCGCTGACTCACCTTCAAAATTCCTCGGCGATGCCCAATCGCTGAGGTTCCGCGAAAACGACGAGGATGTGCCGTCCGCGTAGGTGACCGTGAAGGTCTGCAATTCCTGGTTCCCATTGACGCCAACCGCGAGGATCTTCAGGCTGGAGAATTTACCTGTTGGGAGAGCAATGTTTTTTCCCGTAACTGCGTCGGGCAATTCGGCCGGGCCCAACTTGAAGATAACGCCGTCTCCGATTTGTTCGGAGCCCAGGAGTCGTTCAGAAAAGGAGTAACCGTCACCATCCAGACTCGCATCGGGGGAAAATCGGGAACCGTCGTTATAGATTGCCGTGATGTTGAAGGCCGCAGAAAGATCAACCGGTACCGTACCAGTTGCCACCGCTGTGACCGTTAGAGCAGTGGTAACGGTATGCCGCTGATTGCCCGACACGCCGGAAACGGTGATCGAATTCGTAGCCGACGCTGCGGAGTTATCCGCCGCGAGGGTCATGGTGCTTGTCCCAGCAGTGCTAGCTGGGGTGAATGAGGCCCTCACGCCTTGCGGCAAGCCTGACGCTGTCAATTGGACATCACCTTCGAAATTCCCTCTTGGCATCACGATAATTCTGGTGGCAGCGCTCCGTCCTTGCGGAACTGACAGGCTGTTCGAGGATGCAGAAATCGTAAAGTCGCTGGCACCGGCATTTGGCGATGGAAGTACGTCATATAGAGTTTGAGCGGGCCATACCTTCGGATTTTCTTCGGCCGTCGAGATTGCGAGAATCCGGACCTTATCATTGTCGGGTAGCCTGATCGTCTTCGCTCCCGACGGCAGATCCAGGGCGTAGCCGAAGAGGTATGAATAGGAGTACGGGACGTTTTCGCCTGCCGCATTGTGATGATGACTGCAGTACCAGGCCAGGTCGGCACGCTTGATATAGCCCGGCTTCAGGCCAATCATGTCGCCGTAGTCATCACGCGAGGTGTCGTTCGAACTCCATTGCCGATCGTCCCATTGCCCGATGAAGCCGCCCCAGTCTTGAATATTAAGATCTGTTTTCTTGTGCGCGACTTCGAACACAACCTTTTGGTCACCGTCGGCTGATGCCGCCAGCAGATAAAGCCGGTTGTATGAACCAGCGGGCAGATCGATGGTCTGCCCTTTTGCCATAACCGCGTTGGGAGTGCCGGTCTTGGGTGGAGCTAAGTGCAGCTCAACGTTGTGGAAGAGATGTGTTGAGGGCAACATCTCCGCTGGCAGGCTGTCGCCCTTGCCATCAAACCCGGCTTCGGAGTGAGCGCCATCGTTACTCGCAGTGGCAATGTCATAAGGCAACGCCACCGCAGCGGAGCGGACGCTGGACATCCTGGTAGCGGAAGCAGCTATCCGCAGGGCGAACGTCCGCGGCTGATATGCACTGAACGAGGTAACCAGCGCGCCGCCACAGAGCTTCGCGGGACCGACGGGCTGCTCTTGTCCGTTGACTTCGCGTGCCGCCGTGATCGGCGCGGCAAAAGAGACTCGAACATCGGGTTGTGGTTTGCCATCGAGTTCAACTAGCCGCACGATGATTTCGTCGCTGTGTTCTGCTTTCTTCACTGCCAGAATTCGAATCCGCGGGTTGCTGACTTTCACCAGGGACAGAGTGCGGCCTAATGCGCCCGAGTGCTTCGATGTTGCAAAGGCAATCAGCGGTGCGTTCAGTCGTTGCGCTTGCCAGTCGGTCTGCGCATCGCGCCAGCCTGCGGCGTGTCCTGCGATGCCGTAAACAAACTCGTGGTGTCCGATATCCTGCGTGCCTTGGTCCGCATACCCCCCCGAGGTGCCAGGAGTGCGAATCAGCGTCAGGCGAATTATGTTGTCAGTCGGCTTGTCGGATCCGTTCTTGCAGTCGGTCAGGATAGTCGTCCCGAACTCGCCGCTCATGTCAGTCAGGTCGATCCACTGATGCGACGGCACCTCGAATTTCTTTGGTTCCGCCGTAGGCCGTTCGATCGTGCCGATGTCCCAGTTGTAGGTGGCCATGTGATTCGAGGCAGTGAGGGGGAACGTCGCCTTGAGATTCGACTCGCGCGTGTTCCAGTCGATCACGTTGCCGAACTCGACGCGCTTGCCTGCATCGCCCGCCGAGAGGCTGATGGTCTGAACGAAGCGGGAGCCGGCGGTTTCGCGCGACACCTCTATCGCGACACGCACCGGGCCTTCCTCGACCACGCGAATCTGCGCCGGACCTGCGACGTAAGCCTTGGGCGCGGCTTGCTCCTGCTCCCAGTCCATGTTCCATGCCGGCCATTCTTCCGGATTGTCGTAGGAGATGGCGAGACGCGCCGGGGCCGAAAGCAGTTCCCTTCCAATCGCTTTATCGAAGATGCTGGAGACGTCTCCGTCTTCGTTCAATTTGACGCGATAATACTCGTTCTCCAATCCATTTTTCGAGACCCGTAACCGCGTTACGGCTTCCGTTGCGGCCGTACCCGGCTGGACGTCATAGACCGCGTAGCCGACGGACGGAACACTGGCAGCAAAGATAACTTTGTCCCCTGAAATCTGTGCGGGCACTTCTTTCCCATCCGGAGCAGTCACGTGAACGGCCTTCGGCATGCCGCCCGGGAAATCGACGGTGGCCTCCACGATGTCTTCGCGCGCGATGTTGAGCGGATTGAAGACCACGAGAGGAACGCCTTTGGTCTCAGTGTTCAGGCCTGCGGCGACGCCTTCCGTTGCGCTGGTCAGGACCCCCGCGAACTGGTTCATGGCGATCACGTCGTCGTTCCACGCGAACTCGTACGACTTGGGAGTGGCGGTGCCGGCGGCGATGTCGTGGAAATGGCCACCCATGACCAGTGTCCATGCATCGTTCAGACGCTGCAGAGGATATGGCCTCGCGCCCAGCCATTCCGCGGCGATCGATGCCTTCTCGGCGGCGTCGGCCAGCAATTCTTCTTTGCGTAGCCAGCGCTTCTGATATCCCTGCGATGTCAGGGAACCGGCCGAGTGATTTGTCAAGTTCCATCTCGCCGGTGTAGCGCGGAAGACCAGCTGCTTGTGCGGGCGTGATGTCGAGGAACATCTGATCTGCTGTCGCGGAAATCACATGCACCGGACCATCGCCGACTTGCACTGCGGGCCATTCTGGATGAGGCTGTCCATTGAAAAAGAATTGGCCTTGTGGCGGCAGGCTGACAGTTCCCTTCGTGACGATCGCTTCCAGCCGCTTCACTGAGTCCTCATCGGGAGTCCCGCCGATGTCGCCCGTGCCGTAGTAGTGATAGTCGGTGAACACACCGCTGACTTTCCCGTTTTCCGCAACTCGAGCCGCCCAATCGTCCTGATAACGCCGCAGGGCGCGGTCGCGCTGTGCTCGTAGGAGTGCGTCTTGTTCACTTCGCAGGCTGAAAAATTCCTGAACCTCTTTCTGATCGGGCGACTGATGGCTTCTGCTCGGCCTGCTGCAATTTCTGTTGCAGGTCGCCGATCTTCTTCTGCAGGTCTTCGAAGAGCTGGATTCGGCGGTTCCGGCGGCAGCGGCTTACTAAGATCGGTTTCGATCCCAGCGCTATAGCTTCCGGGATTGAGCCCGGCAAGAACACTCTCGCCATCCGGCCCGACCCACACACCAACGTTGAACGGAGTTCCTTCCGGCGTTCTCTCGAGCGATTGCGTGCCTCCGCCCGGGGCCGAAGATCCCCATACCAGTTTCTGCGTCGAGAATCCCTTCACGCCGGAGTGCGCCAGGATCGTCGGCAGCGATGCGGGAAATCCGAAGCAGTCAGGCAGCATGTATTCCGCGCTGGCTTTGCCGAACTCCTTGCGGAACCATTCATTGCCGTAGAGAATCTGGCGGATGATGGCTTCGGCGCTGGGCGCGTTCACGTCGCCTTCTTCCATCGACGAGCCGGCCGGAAACCAGCGGCCTTGATCCACGTAGTTTTTCACCTTCGCGAAATCGGCCGGAAAATACTCCTTCATGAAGCGGTAGCGGTTGGCGCCGCTGAAATTGAAAATGTAGTGTGGATACTTATCGAACAGCTTGAAGTTATCCTCCATCGTCTTGCGAATGTATTCGTCGATGACCTGCGGATACTCCCACCGCCATTCAGTATCGAGGTGCGCGTAGCCGACCACGTAGAGCGTCGGTTGCTTGCTGAGGTCGGGCTTATCGGTGGTTTGCGTATGAGCGCTGGGAAGAGCAAGGAAAACTAGTAGGACCGCCGATAAACTCAGACAAAAATTTCGCATCACACCTCTCCAAATGCGGTCAAGAACACTGAGATACAGGGAGCGAGTCCCAAATCTTCTAGCGAGCATGGCTTCATCACTCAGTTGATGGTGACTGTGACTGTAGGAGCCGCGTTCGTTTGAGTGACGCCGCTAGCATCCTTGCCGGTAATCGAAATCGTATACGCGCCGGCGGGAGTACCGCTGCTGCCGCCCCCGCCTCCACCTCCGTTGCCCCCGCCGCATGCAGGAAGAACGAGCATCCCGGCCAACATGATCCAGAGGAGAAGAAGCCCAAACAGTTTCTTCTTGCAGGACGCTCGCGAACCGAAGCCTATACCAATCAGCGCGAGTGCTGGAACCGGAAACAACAATGCATAAAGCGCGCCAGCAGAACGGTGGGCAGCCGCCTTCGAGCCAACCGTGCTGAAGGTTAGAGTCGCAGCGCCGCCACCGCTAGTAACTGACACAGGATTTGTACTACCGAACGAACACGTCGGCGCTGGTGCAACTACCGGCGAGATACTACAGGACAGCGTGACGTTGCCGGTGTATCCGTTTATGGAGGATACCGTTATGGTCGCTTGCGAGGAACCGCCGGGACTGATCGTACCCTGCGTAGGTGCACCCGCTGCAAGCGAATAACTTGCTGGAGCCGTGACCGTGAGATTGATCGTCGCGGTCTGAGTTGATGCGCCCGATGTACCAGTAATGGTTACCGTGGCTGATCCGGTGGTAGCGGAGGCAGAGGCAGTCAGCGTTAGCGTTGTGGTAGTTGTTGTGCTGGTCGGATTGAATGACGCGGTTACTCCGCTTGGCAGTCCTGAAGCAGACAGACTCACGCTGCCACCAAAACCGCCGGTGAGAGTCACCGTAATCGTGGCCGTGTTAGTTCCGCTTTGCGCAATGCTCAACGCATTCGGCGCCGATACCGTGAAGCCCGTGGGAACCGGACCCGCTAGCGTCGCCGCCAGTACCACGACATCTCGCGTATTCGGCAAGGTCATGCTTTGCACGATCTTGTTGGTGTTTAAGGGAAAGGAATATCCGTAAAGATAGAAAACGCGGTTGTCGGGTCCAGCGGCGCTGTCGCGATAAGGCATGGCGACCGCTACCGATTCCCCAGAATTATTTCCCGTGCTCACGCAGCCGTTGCCGTTCAGCGCACTGCACCAATCGCTGAAGCTCTGGGTAAACGTCGAAGTCGTGCCGTCTGCGTAAGTGACGGAAACTGTCTTCGAGGTCTGGTTACCTTCGATGCCGGTTGCCAGGACTTGCAGTGCGGTGTAGGCCCCGGTCGGCAATGAAATGGGCGTTCCCGTGCCCGCCACGGAGTTCGCTTGATTGGGCGTTTCGAAGGTGAACTGTGTGCCGTTGAAGTCGAGCCCAGAGTTCAGCAAATTCGCGGAGAAAACAAAGCCGACGCCATCCAGGCTGTTCGCAGCGGTGATTGCGGACTCATCAGCATCGCTGTAGAACGCATACACGTTTGCAGCCGAGGAGAGATCCACCGATGTTCCAGAGCCCCCGCTTGTCGCTGGATTGATGAAGAGATTGATGGCGGTCGATTGCGAAGCAGATCCTGCAGACGTACCCGTAATAGTGACGACGATGGGCTTGCCAGCCCCGGTGAGGGCGGCCGTACTGGTCGCAGACAAGGTCATCGTACTCGTGGTGGCATTGACTGAACTGAACGACGCTGTCACGCCGCTGGGCAAACCCGAGGCGGCCAGAGTGACTTCACTATTGAAACCGTTGATGCCTGTGATCGTCACCGTTGCATTTGCAGTTCCGCCCTGGCTCAGGGAGATTCCCCCCGCGGGTACGGCGCTGAGTCCTACGAAAGCCGGCAACGCAACGGTTACGTAAGCGGTTTGAACCAGGCCGCCATTAGTGCCGACAACCGCGACCAGGTACGTGCCACCTGGGGTTGCGGCGGTGGTTGTCACGGTTAGAGTGACGGGCCCACCTCCGGCGGGGATCGAGGCAGAACTGAGACTCGCGGCCAGTCCCGCGGGAGCGTAGCTTGGACTGCCCGTACCCGGAATTACCGCGGTCAAACTCGTAGCAGCATTGAAACCATGCAGTGCAGTCAGAGTGATGGACGCGGTCTTTTGACCACCGGGAGTCAGGTTCAGTGTGGAGGGAGATGCTGACATTGAAAAATTGGGATTCGTCGTAGCTGGAAACAGCGCATTAAAGACCGTAGGGCCATTCAGACTGCCCCATCCGGTGACCAAGTCAAAGCCGAGGGCTGAATCGAAACCTTGCACGCCGCTGGGAAGACAGCCGAGCGTTCCGATAGTACAAGCGGTACCGTTAGCGTTGTTGCCCGTAGTGATGTCATGAAACACACTGCCATAGGTCGAGCCCTGACCGAGCGGATAGATGAGGGGGTTAAGAAAGCCGAGTGTCGGATTGGACGTCGCGGTTGCGTTCTCCGCGGCCTGCTGATTAATGAGTGCGACGAAAGCGGCCCATCTTGGCGCGGCGAGACTGGTCCCGCCGATCCCTCCCTGACAAGAACCGTTGGCGCAGAAATAATTGTCGGTATTCGCTTCAGCGGAGACGTCGGGAATATTGCGAAAACTGGCGTCGCCGCCGTTGGTGGAGTTGACGACTGGAATCTGCCATGTTGGAATCGCGACTGCCGTATTCCATCCGCCGCCGCTGCCGATCCATCCCGTTTCCGATGCCCACACCTGACCAGTGCCTGTCGTGAGATCGGTGCCGCCAGCGTCAGTAATGTTTGTGCTGTTCCCAGGATATCCGCCCGAAAGGCTGGCTCCGGCATCGCCGGATGCCACAAACGAACTCGTCCCCTGAGCCGCTAATTCCTGGAACACCTGTTCATAGCCGGGTTCGCTGCTTGGTGTGCCTCCCCAGCCAAAAGATAGGCTCAATTGCTTCGCAATGTTGTCGGAAGCGGCTTGAGTATATGCGCTCAGCGCATCCGTCGTCGGTCCATTGGTTTCGTATATAAGGAGAGCCGAGAGGTTCGGAGCCATCGCGATCGCTTGCTGAATATCGATTGCTTCTTCGCCATCGTCACAGCCCACGCCACAGACGCCGTCAACTCCGACGAGCACGTTCACGATCGGCACGTTCAAGGGTTGACCGAGACTTGTGAAGTAACTCTGCACATCGCTGATGCGATACGGACCCAGTTCAATCAGGCCGACGACCTGACCGGCGCCGTCGAGCGATGTTCCTCCCCCGTAAGCGGTCCGCATATCGCTGCCGAGAAATTGACCGCCTTGCCCAGAACCAGTTGTATTGCTACGAACTCCCTCATTCGGCACTGCTCTTTTCAGCATGGGATGAGGAAGGTCGAAGTCGCTGAGCCCCACAATGCTCAACACTGGCAGACCTGCTTCAACCGATGGTTCAACATCAGGGGCGAAGAACGTGCGGTTTTCTGTGGGATGCTGGTAGAGCTGCATCGTGATTTGAAATGCGCGCTCGATGTTGGCGACTGGTCCGCTGACGTCGACTACCAGCCGATTGGCGAATGTGCGCGTCACTATCAGCCCTTGCGATTGTGCGAATCCAATCACGCGTTGATAGTCCACCACCGAGGGACCAAATTGTTCGGTGAACCGTTGCACCGTCAGGAAGCGCCGATAATTTGGACTGCCTGGATCGTAGAGTTGCTGGAGAAGGTCATCGAGTTGTTCATGATTACGCAACGGCAGTGCGATCGCGAGATTCAGGCGTTGTGAGCGCGGAAGACGTCCAATGAATTGCGCGCCAGCGGGAGCCGCAACCTCGGTTGGCAATGCCTCTCGTTGTTGAGCTTTGGCAGATCCCGCGCACAGCAGAAGCGTCGTGCAAGCGACCAACGTAAGAGAAAATAAGTGCACGGCTCTGCGCATGTTCTTGGATTCTCCAGTTCGCCTCAGAAACCTGTGCCGTAGGACTCGTCTGAGATTGCCTCAGTCAGCCGCAACCGGGCTTCTCAACTTGGATTCGGCGATGTTGCTATCACACAGCAGCATTGCCAGCCAACGTTCGACGACTAATCGCCTACGGTCACGACAACCGTATTTGTCGTGCCGGTCGGATTACTGGCCTGCGTCAATCCGTTTGTATCCACGCCGGTGATTGAGACGGTGTATTGCCCCGGCGGAGTTCCAACATTGCCGAGGTGCTTGTAAGTTACGCAACCGGGCGTCGCGATCGCTATTGCCAGCAGCAGACCGAGCAGCAGAAACCCGAAAAGCTTTTGGCGCCGCGTACTCCGTGATTCGAAACCGAATCCCGCCAGGGCAAGCGCAGGCACGGGCAACCACAAAGCGTAGAAGATGTTGCTGTGGTGGTCGATGCTTGCCTTCCCCGGCGTCATGGCGGTGAATGTTAGCGTCGCGGTGGGTGATGAGGTTTCACCCAAGGTCACGTCAACGGAGGTCGGACTCAGACTGCAAGTGGGCGCCGACGCCGCGGATGAGCTTTGGATCGTCGGAGTGATGCTGCACGACAACTGAATCGTGCCCACGTAGCCGGGCTGAGGGTCCACCGTTACTGTGGCCGTCGCGGTACTGCCGGGCGTAACCGACGTCGGATCCGCCGAGCCTGCATCTACCGTATAAGTAGGCGGCTTCAGGGTAATGGCGAGTGCAAAGGAAGCTCCAGAACCATCGGTGTCTTTCAACGTGACGCTTTCCAGTGTCCTCGTAAAATCCAGGGAATAAGTGTAGGCATAAACGTTGCAACTCGCGCCGTTGAGCGTGCCATCGCTATTGATGCGGTTGACGCCTCCGATCGCGATCGACTCGAATTGATTGCCCCCGAAGCCGCACCAATCACTGAGCGTCTGGCTGAACACGTTGGTTGTTCCATCTGTGTAGGTGGCGGTCACTGTCCCGGAATGGTGACCGTTTACCGCGGTTCCCAGCATGATGAGCGTGGAATAAACCGTCTGCTCGGCCGCGGGAAGTGTGATCACGACGCCGGAGGATGTGAAATTCACCACATCGGTGATACAGGCCGCTCCTGTCGATCCGCAGTTCGCAGTATTAACCGTGCCGAAAGTGAACGGGACGCCGCCTAAAGTCAACGTCGGAGGCGTGGTTGAACTCGAAGTGAAAGCAGAGCCGAACAATTGCTGAGCCGAATACGCATCGGGGCAGTTGCTAAAGGGTGGCGTCGGCGTGCAATTGTTTCCATTATCCATGCCGGGTGTGCCAAGGAATGTCGTCCCGTTAGCGAACAGGCCAGCCACGTTGAAGCATTCGTGTCCGCCGCATAGGGCAGAAGTAGAGGATAGATCTACCTGCACGTTTTGCGCGTGCACCGGCGCTGCAAGCATCAGCAGCACGATGACAAACGTCCCAGCCAGCAGAAAGAATACGGACGAAGCGCTTCCTCTGGTAGTCATGCTTCTTCCCTCCCACTTCGCTCGAAGCTGTAAGTCGCGCATAGCGTAACTCTCCATTCCGTGACGGGCCTTTCGCCTAGAAAATAATCTTTCCCGATACCCTCAGATTTCGCGGGAAATTCAGCTGATTCGGACTCACCGTGCCGAAACCGGTCCAGTAACTGCGCTTTGTCGTGGTGTTGGTAAACAGGCTTGCGGGTCCATCCGTCGGGGTGTTGTCAGGCCCTCCCAGCAAAACAGAATTGAGCCCATTGAACGCCTCTCCGCGAAGCGAAAGACTGATCCGTTCAGTGACCTTGAAGCTCTTCTGCAGCGAGAGATCAAGATTCGGAACCGTGTAGCTGCGCACTTCCGTGGAATTGCTTGGAGTCGTGTTGTACGTATAACCGCTGCCACCGATGTGCGGGACGCTGCTGAAACAAGTCGACGAAGTGAGCGCGGGATTGAGCCATTGCTTCACCGAAGTGCCGTGAGGAGGTGCGAATCCGCAGGTGTACTCAAACCCCTGGTTCAGGCCAATCGGCGTCCCGCTCTGCGCGGCGAAGGACCAACCCAACGTCCAGCCGCCGAATGCATAGTCCAGGACTCGCGGGGCAGTCGAAAGAAAAGACTTGCCTCTGCCTACCGGTAGTTCGTAGACGCCGGTCACCGCTAACACATGAGTGCGGTCATTCTGCGAAATCCAATGCACTTCGTTCGCGTCCTGATAGGGATAGCCATTTTGGTAGCCGCTGCCGTCCATCGTCTTCGACCAGGTGTAAGCCAGATTCAGAGTCAAGCCGTGAGAGGTGCGCTTGGTGAGCTTCGCTTCAAGGCCGTTATACCAACTCTTGCCAATCGGGGCGTTGTAGATTCCGACCGGTGGTGCGCTGTTGAAACCGCAATATTGCGACCAGGGCAACAACAAGGCCAGCGTCGGAATCGTGGGCGATTGTCCACAGCCACCTGGAAAGGACTCCGAGAAGACCCCATAGTAGGGATTAGGCACAAGCTTGCTGTAGACGGAACTACCCGAGGCCAGCGCGTACTGCAGCTCCGGATACGTGATAATTCCGTTCTGCCACAACGTTGCGCGCAGACGGCTCGTGTAGTTGCCAGCGAAATGCACGTCGAGCGCGATCTTGCCGGGCAACTCATGTTGGACGCCCAACGACATGACTTGCGTCCGCGGGATCTTCCGCACTGGACTATCGACTTGCAGACCACCGCCGCCAACACCAGCCAAGGCCAAACCCGCCGCACCCACCGGCGGTTGCAGGCCGAGCGGATAGGCCGCCGTCGCCGGAAATGGCGTACCAAAACCGTACGGGCCTGCCGAAGGTGCTCCCGGCGTTGCACCGCCCTGGTTCGGGTCCGTGCCTCCATTCGTCGATGCCAGATAGTTCGTCTGCTGCTGGTAGCCGATTGGCGATCCGCCCTCGAGGCCGCCTCCGTACATAAAGCCCCAGCCTCCGCGGACTACGGTCTTTGGGTTGATGGCGAAGGCAAACCCGATGCGCGGAGCAATGTTGCTCCAATCGCTGTTATAGGCATTTCGCGGCTGCCCGTTCTTGCCCGCGACAACGATCGTGCCCAGGACTTGGGCCAGAGATCCCGTATTGATTCCCGCCGCCTGCCACGCCGCAACGTTGGCGGCGTTGGCGACGTTGGCCTGGTAAACGCCGTCGGTGCTGATTGGACTCACGCACGTTCCGCAGAAACCGCGGGGCAGTTCGTTGTAGCGCTCCTTCAGTCCGATCTGGACGTCATAGCGCAACCCGAGGTTCAGCGTCAGGCGACGCGTAACCTTCCAGTCATCTTGCGCGTAGAGATTCCAAACCGGCTGATAGTCAAAGAGCGAGTCGTTCCAATTGACGTGGCCTCCACTCGGCAGACCGAGCAGGAAATCTGCCCATCCCGAACCGTTTGGAGCGTAGGGACCGCTGCAGCCTGAGCCCAGATTGCCGGAGGCAGTAGGCTGATAACAATTCGCGAACAGCGGATCGAACTGCGTCCACTGGCCCGTAAACCCGAACTGTCCATTGGCATTGTTCGCGACAGTGCCGTTGATGGGATTCCCATAGGTGTAATAGAAAATTCCGCCGCCAAAGTGGAGGTTGTGCGCTCCCTTCGACTTGGTGAAATCCGCATCGAACGAAACGTTCGTGGATGCTTCCAGGTCGTTTGAGTTTCCAAAGAGCTGGCCTAATCCGGCTGAGTCCGGATCCGGAAAGCCGGCAATGTGAATCTCCGGTACGGTGTTCAACTTGGTCACGGGAGGAGGTGCAATATTGATCCCGATCGTGCTGCCCGGCTTGGTCGCACCCAAAATAAAGTTCGGGTTACGGTTTTGAAATCGGGAAAACGAAAGCTTGAAGTCGCCCAAGAACGTTGGCGAGAAAGTATGCGTCATATCCTGCGAAGCGGTGTAGCTGACGCGCTCAAAGTAATTGCCGTTGGCTAGCAGTCCCGTGAGGCCATTGTTGCTCCGTGACTCGTGGCCTTTCTGCCATCCGAAAAAACTGTACCACTTCGTTTTCTCACTCGTGTTGTAGTCGACGCGCAACATCGGCTGGTTGTAGCTGTAATAATCCGGAGCAACGCTGAAGAAGTTCTCGGGTTCGCCAAAGCCTCCGACATAATTCTGTGCGCCCCCGACATTTGGCAACGATATATATCCTGCTTTTAACATGAGCGCGGCCGTGTTGTTGATTTGCGAGGCCGGAATCAAAGCGCCATTCCCGGTTCCACCCGTAAATGGAAAGACGTTCTGGATGAGATTGGTGCTATTGCCGCACGAGCTTGGCGGACCGCCGGTTGAAAGTGACGGAGAGCAAATCGCATTGTTTGGATTGCTCGGATTCGTGCTGTCGCCCGGTTTATACAAGGTAAGTCCGTACAAAACGTAAGGATCCACCTGGTTTCCGCTGCTATCCGTGAAACCCGGATCCAAGTTCGAGCCCACGACGTTGGGATCGCCGGCGATCAAACCAAAATCCACGCCCGGGTTGCCCTGGTACCCCGGCCGCAAATAAGCCGGTGGCACACTCCCGGTCACGGTCTGCAGAATGGATTGTCGGTATCCTTCAAAACTGAAGAAGAACCAAACCTTGTTCTTGATAATCGGACCGCCAACAGTTCCGCCAAACTGGTTTTCAACCTGCTGTTGCGTCCGTTGTCCCGCGATAAAAACGTTCGTGGTCGTGTTCGCATCGAACAGGCCTCCATCCTTGTAGTTCTCAACGAGTTCTCCGTGAAACTCATTCGTCCCGTTCTTGCTTACAAGATTCACTGTGCCGCCGGTGGTTCGTCCATAGCGGGCATCGTAAGTGTCGGTCATTACGTTGACTTCCTGAATCGAGTCGAGCGTGGGCGAAACGTTCCAGGTTCCAGCTCCCTGATTGCCATAACTAATCTGCTGCGTGATGTTCGTTCCGTTCAAAGTAAACTGATTAAAGCCGCCGGAGTTTCCCGTGTTGTCCTGCCCGGTGGGATTCACCCCGCCGCCAATGATGTATGCGTTGCTGTTGTCCCACCCCCTGGTTCCAGAATTTCCTCCGGGTCCAAACTGCGATACGGTGAACTGACTGCCCGGCACCGTGCCGATGAGCATGTAAACTTGGCGTCCGCTGACTGGAACGTTCTGCAATGTCCTTTCATCAAGAATGGTTCCACCCGAGCCGTTGGCGGTCTCGATCATGGGAGGCGCGGCGGTCACTTCCACCTTCTCGTCAGCTGCCCCAACCTCAAGCTTGAAGTTCTGGCCGAAGTACTTGCCGGCGAGCAACAAGACTTTGTCCTGGATTGCAGTCTTGAAGCCTTGTGCGCTTGCTTGAACGGTGTAAATGCCGGGCACGACGTAGGGAATGTAATAGACGCCAGCGTCACTGGTGTCGGCCGTATAGACAGACCCGGTCTCGTTGTTGACAGCCTTGATTTGAGCCTTGGGCACCAGCGCGCCCGAAGAGTCAGTGACCTGTCCAGTCAAAGTGGCGCGAAATTCCTGACCCAGCGAGCGTGGCGGAGAAGCCAACATCAGGAGGCACGCGACGGTTATGCCGACCGCAATGCAGAGCCGGTCCATCCCTCGACGACCATTCACTCTGAACCTCAACGGAACTGTCATTGACATCCTCCTGAAGATTTCAACCAGCCGCGCTCTTGTATCCGGACTCTCTAGCGTGGCTTGCTTGGGTGGCCCAGTGCATTCCCGTGCGAAGTCGAATGAGATTGCGCAGCGCGGACCTGTACTCGTTGGTTGGCTGCGCCGGCAGCACCAGTTGGTGACGCCTGGACTTCCACCAATCCCGTTACAGGCGCAACAGCGTCAGTCTCGACCACAAATCCCTGCGAATCATCGGCGAGGTAGTAGGACACCAGCTCGGTTCCTGGCGCAGTGCCGCCGAGGTCACCGTTCGGGAACGCCGGCGTAGTCGTTATCGATCCCGTGAAGCGGCCAGGATTGGTCGCATCAGGTGCGAACGTACCGGCCACTGGCCCAACAACCAGTGTCGCGTTGGAATCGCCGGTGCCCTGGAATGCTCCCTGCCCGTTGAACGTGCCCGCCACCGGATCCACAGCAAAGTCGCCGACAAACCCGCCGTCCGAATGCGCCGGGTTGTTTTGATCGGAGAGTAGGAGCCCATACGCTCCTTGAAACGTCGCATTCGATGGCGACGCCTGCGGAATCAGAGTGCCGATAGCACTGAACGTCGAGTCCGTTTCGAGCAGAAGCGCGCCTCCGCCCCCTGCGCTGTTGTTTGGATCAAGCAGATTGACGTTGGGGTCGGTGAGGTAGACGTTATAGGTTTGGCCCGATGGTCCGGTGATCGTCCCTCGGGCGCTTCCAGCGATCGAGTACGTGGAAGACGCCCAAGGTAGCGCCAACTGCAATGTTCCCGAGTTGCCGGAATCATTCAGATCCATGATTCCTGCGGTGATGCTCCCGTTGCCATCCGTGGTGAATTGACCCGCTGCACCCGTCGAATTCCCGGGTACGTCGAAGCCAAGATCGCCAAATACATAGCTCCCGGTAAGAGCAGCATTCGTGGTGCCGACGGATCCCTGCCCATAGGCGCTTCCGGTATTGCCTGCATAACCGGTGTTGCTGATCGAAGTGATTCGCAATACTGAAGGCGTAATGAGGTAGTAAGCGTAAGTCGTACCGCCGTTGGTAGTGAAAGTCAGCGTCCCTCGCCCGCTAGTGTCAGGAGGCGTGAAGGTACCTGTGAATGGAATGGAGCTGTAGTTCGGCACTCCTCCTGCCGTGCTCGTATCAAAGACGCCGCCGCTTATCGTTCCCACGCCGTCCGTAGCAAATATCCCGCCCCAACTCCCGTTCAGTCCGGTCCCGCCCCCTGCCTTGACCGCGGCAGCGCTGAATCCAATCAAGGTGAAGGAGTAGCCGCCAGAAACCTGCGCGGCAGAAAAATTCGGACCGGCAGTTTGTAGATCCATGCTGCCGACACCACCGATCGTGAGGCCGTTGAATTGATCGGCCTCAGCAATCAAGAGATGCGAGCACACTCCAACTGAGGAGGATGTTGAGACACAGGTAATCGCGTGCGTCTGGGCAAACGTCCCGCAACAGCTAGTATTGTTGAGACTGAACGCCAGGGTTCCATGACCGGTGGCATCCAACATATAGGTACCAGTGATGGATGGCACGGTGGAATAGAATCCGTTGGCCGAAGCGTCGGCTTCGCCAGCCACGATGTTTCCGTTCCCGTCGAGGGTGATGCTGCCAACCATTCCGAACGATGCAAAACCTTCAAGCACAAATGCGTACTGCCCCTGTAACAGTGCGGGAGTTGCGACTTGAATGGTCGTTGAGGCGCTCGCGCTTTGTGTGTTGTCTGTAACAGAAGTTGCCGTGATCGTAACCGGAATATTCAACGCACCGGCGGGGCCAGTAGCAGGTGCGGTGTAAAGGGTTCCGACATTAAAACCGGTAGTGGTTGGAGTGAACGAGCCGCATGCTCCAACCGGCATGCAACTCCATGTCACTCCGCCATTCTTGGTGTCGTACAGCGTGTTGGCGGCGATCCCTGCGGTTCCCGCCGCGGTGATCGCCGGAGGTGGAGGTTGGACCATTTGCACTTGGAGACTTCCGGTTGTTGTGCCAGGAGGATTGTCGTAGCCATTGCCGCAGGCGCACAGGAACGCGAGGAAGACGGTCAGTACGGACAGCAGCAGAACTCTGCAGTTCATTGTTCACCTCGCAAGCGTTCTCCAAGCCTCATCGGACTGGACTCCCGATTCATTGTGGTCTCCTTCAAGTTCTGCCAACGATCGTCCTTAACGTCACCGAGACAGTTTTGTAATCACCATAACGATATTGTTCGGAGTTATGAATTGCTTCCCCAGTCAACCAATCAAAACCAACCAAATGCAGTGTTTTCGCCGATAACTGATGTGTAATTCGGTTGGCAAGTATGTGCGTTGCGGTGTCGAAAAGAAATAGTAGACATTTAACATTAATTGCACTAACGTAACGTTCCGTGAAAACGATACGCGCTCCATCGAGTAGGCGGCTCACCGCCGGCAATCGTGTGATTGTGCACGAACTGGAAGAGTATCTGCGCAAAACGCGGGTCCGTCTGGTTCATTTCGGTGACGGAACCACCGTCCCGCCGCCGCTGGCTTACGTCACGAACTTCCCCCGTCTCTCGCTCCCTTTGGCCGGATGTCACACCATGGAAATGGCGCAAGGTGGCCGTACAACGACCATCAAACCCGTTCGCGGCCACGCCGTTTTTGTCCCCGATCATGCATGGAACAAGCCCGACTGGTCCGGCCATGTCGAGGTGCTCACCTTTTTGTTCGGAGTAAAACAGGTTGGGGTTAGCCTGGTTCGCCACCAGGGAGGAACCCAGGTGCCAGCCACCGCCGTAAAAGCCAGCGTTCACGGCGGCTACGACGTCCCGACCCACAGTGTTCTAGCGGCGCTCATGGTACTGGCCGCAGATCGCGTCAAAGGGCCACTGGCGCGGCTTTTAACGGAGTCCCTGCTTCATGCCTGCCTTCGACTCCTGAAAAAACCGCAGGAGCAGCGCCCGCGCAAGGCGATTCGCACCTATGAGTCCATTTGCCTGTATGTGCAGGAGAACTTCCACACACCGCTGACGCGAGAGAGCGTTGCGGACCATTTCGGGCTAGCGCCAAACCACGTTTCGCGGCTTTTTCGCAAGGAAGGCTTCATGCGTTTTAACGACTACGTGAACCTGGTACGCGTGAATCGCGCGAAATTTATGCTTCAAAACTACAACATGACCCTCAAGGAGATCGCAGCCAGTTGCTGTTACAACGATGCCGCCTATTTCTGCCGAGTCTTCAAAAAAGCTTGCAAGGTCACGCCCACAGAGTACCGCGCCAACAATACGACCCAGGTCTCCCGATGACTACCGGAAAGCCCATTCACCTAAAGGTTATTTGTGTACAACAAACGTTCCATCTCTCCTGTTTCCAGAGTAGGACGAATCACACATACTACGGAACTGCATCTTGTGCTATACAGGCCTCCGGCCTGTAATTTCTCCGTGGCAACGCTCGGAAAACGGAGATCAGAGAAGTGAAGGATGCGGGCTTGGGTGCCCTGTTTCGATCCTTGAAGGAAGTCGTTTTTAACGAACGGCTGTCGTTTTTTTGGCTACAATGCAGGACTATTTCTCTCGCTATGCTGGATCTCAATGCTTGAGTCACTTCAGAAGCTAAGGCGGCACCTGTTGACGGGGGTCTCGTACGCGATTCCGTTCATCGCGTGCGGTGGCATTCTTATCGCTTGTGCTATTGCTTTTGCTCCCATGACCGCATCTGGTCCGGACTTTTCCAATGCCCCGCGTTTGAAACTCATCCTGGATATCGGAACTGCATCATTCACGCTGATGTTGCCCGTACTCGCCGGGTACATTTCTTACTCGATTGCGGAGAAGCCAGGCCTGCTTCCCGGATTTCTTGGTGGCTACCTGTCCGGCCAGGTCAAGGCTGGTTTCCTGGGAGCGATTCTGGCGGGACTGGTCGCCGGGTATGTTGTTCAAGGGCTGAAGAAAATTCCCGTCTCCAAATATCTTCGCCCCATTATGCCGATCCTGGTGATCCCGATTCTAGCGGGTGGCGTCGTCGGTGTTCTGATGATTAAAGTGCTGGGAACGCCCATCGCTCTTTTTATGGACCACGCCAACCGCGCGCTCATGTCGATGAGCACTGGAAACGGTGTCTTCCTGGCGCTTCTCCTTGGGGCCATGATTGCCTTCGACATGGGCGGACCAGTAAACAAGGCTGCATTCTTTTTCGGCTCGGCCATGATTAGCCAGGGCAACTATCAGATTATGGGCGCATGCGCTGCAGCTATTTGTACACCTCCACTAGGAATGGGCTTAGCGACGCTTCTCCGCAGCAAACTCTGGAGTCCCGAGGAAAGAGATGCGGGCCTGGCTGCCATTGCGATGGGAATGATTGGCATCACAGAAGGAGCGATTCCATTTGCTGCCGCGGATCCGATTCGCGTCATCCCGAGCATCGTCGCGGGCTCTGCAGTGGCGTCGGTCATTGCGATGGTCGGCGGTGTCGGAGACCACGCTCCACATGGTGGACCGATCGTATTGCCAGTCGTTGAACACAGATCGGCGTACGTGCTCGCCATTGTTGCCGGCACGCTCGTGACCGCAGTTCTGATCACTTTGCTAAAAATGAGGGGCCATCGATCGGTCGCAGAAGAGGAACTAGAAGTGGAGAAGGAGCTCGCATGAAAATCGTGGCTGTAACTGCCTGCCCGACGGGCATCGCCCACACTTATATGGCGGCGGCGCGACTGGAAAAAGTCGCGAAGAACTTCGGTCATGAAATCAAAGTCGAGACCCAGGGCGCGATGGGCATTGAGAACAAACTGACCGCGATCGACATTCGCCAGGCGCAGTATGCCATTTTTGCGGTGGATATCGAGGTCGAAGACCGTGAGCGATTTAACGGAGTCAAGGTTATCCAGGTGCCCCTCCAGGAGGCGCTCAAGAATCCAGAAGGCATTTTTTCGAAGCTCCAACGTTGAAGATGACGCAGAGTTCTAACACCTCGTTGCAATTCGTATTCTCGTGTCCGCTGCCAAGCGGCTTACACGCCCGCCCCGCCAGTCACATGGCAGAAGTGGCGAACCGGTTCTCTTCCGATTGTATTTTGACCAATCTGCGCAATGGCCTCGTCGCGAACGGCAAGAGTGTGCTGGGAATTATCGCAGCAGATATTCGCAAGGGTGATCGCTGCGCTTTGCACGTGCAGGGTCCAGATGAGCAGTCTGCTCATGACGCGCTTCGGCGATTTATCGAACAAATCCTCCCGCAGTTCGACGTTCCCCTCGCCGGCACTTCTTCGACGATTCGGACGACGTCTCCCCCGCGAGTGTTGCTAGCTGCGAATGTGATTTGCGTCTTCGGTACGCCAGTGAGCCGGGGAATTGGTCACGGCAAGGTCGTCATCCTCGGGAGGATGGGTTTTCCAACCGAAGTGACTGCGACGACGTCCGATGATTCTCGTCAGGAAATGGAACGGATCAGAGAAGCTGTGCGCGCTGTGCGCCACAAGATCGGTGAGAAGTTGAAGCACTCTCTTACTCCCACCGGAAGGGCGGTACTGCAGGCGGATCTCGCTATGGCCGGAGACGTCTTCCTGATGGAGAAACTTAGCGAAGAGATCTCATCCGGAAAATCTGCTGCTCAGGCGGTCGTGGAAACCGGCAAGTTCTTTATCGATCTTCTGGGACGTTCCGAGAGCGAATACATACGGCAACGCTCAGCCGATATCCAGGAAATTTGCCTGCAGTTGCTGGAGAGCGTGATGGGGGCCACTCCCGCTACGACCAAGCTCAAACTGATTGACCCTTCCGTGCTGGTCGCCGAGTCGCTGGCTCCGCAGCAACTTCTGGAACTCGATCGCCGCTGGCTCAAAGCGATCGTACTCGAGCATTCGGGATCGACATCGCACGCCGCCATTCTTGCTCGCTCGCTGGGTATTCCTACCGTCGCGGGAGTCAGTAACAGTCGACTACTGCTCACCGAAGGCCGAGACGTTCTGGTAGATGCAAATCGCGGAATGGTCGCACCGTTGTCTTCCCCTGCGGTTCAAAGGTTCTATGCACGAGAACGTAGGACTCTCGAACGGAGAAGGCAGTCATCCCTGCTCGTCGAACAATCCGCCGTCACCACCGACGGCACGCATGTGGAAGTCGCGGCGAACGCCTCCTCCGGCGAGGAGGTAAGCGTAGCTTTCGAGAGTGGCGCGGACGGCATCGGATTGTTCCGAACAGAAATGAATTATCTGGGCCGCGAAAGTGCGCCATCGGAAGAAGAGCAGTTTGCCATTTACTCAGGAGCGGCCCGTTCGGCTGGCGGGCGTCCGGTGATCTTTCGCACGTTTGACATTGGCGGCGATAAGAACGTCCCCTATTTGAATATCCCGCACGAAGACAATCCGTTTCTTGGATTTCGTGGCGTACGCATCTATGCCTGGCATCGTGATTTGTTGCAGACACAACTACGCGCGATTCTTCGATCGTCAGCAGTTGGTCAAATACAGATTATGGTGCCCATGATTTCGACGCTCGAAGAGTTCGTCGATTTCAAAGCTGCGGTCAGCACAGCCAAGAAGCAACTCGT
Organism: uncultured Acidobacteriaceae bacterium; assembly: GCA_963786095.1. Lineage (GTDB taxonomy): Bacteria > Acidobacteriota > Terriglobia > Terriglobales > Acidobacteriaceae > Sulfotelmatobacter. The sequence continues at coordinate 122,056 of CAWAXV010000019.1, forward strand.
GCAAGAGGGGATCGCCTTTCATTCCGATATCAAAATCGGGATGATGATCGAAGTACCGTCTGTCTCGTTTATTCTTGAGCAATTATTCGCTGAAGTGGACTTCTTCAGCATCGGAACCAACGATCTCTGTCAATATTTCTTCGCCGCCGATCGTAGCAACCCCGCGATCGCGGCAGCTTTTCCCGTTCGCCATCCTGCATTCCTTCGCTTCCTTAAGGAACTGGTCGAGCCGATCCGGCGAGCGGGAAAATGGATTGGGATGTGCGGAGAGATGGCTGGGGAACTTCGCAATCTCCCTTTACTGCTCGGCCTCGGATTGGACGAGATCAGCGTTCCGGCAGCGGAGGTAGATGAGTTCAAGCAAGCGATCGCAAAATTTTCGGACGCAGATTCCGCCAGGCTTCTAGAGCGCGCGATTTCCTGCCGAAGCGCTGCTGAAGTTGACGCTCTACTCGCCTCTCAACCGATCCATCGCCCGGAGCCTTTGCTCAGCGAAGATCTTGTACTGCTCGGAAGCACGAGTCAGACCAGGGAAGAAGTAATCCAAGAAATGGTAGATGCCTTCTACGTCGCCAGTCGGACCGACGATCGTCATCTGCTCGAAGAAGCGTTATGGGCCCGCGAAGCCATGGGGTCCACGGGTTTAGGGGATGGCTTTGCCATTCCGCATTGCAAGACAAACGCAGTCACCGCGAATTCAATCTGCGTCCTAAGACTCAAGGAACCGATCCGGTGGGACTCAGACCACGGTGAACTGGTTAGCATGGTCGTGCTCCTAGCCTTGCGCGATTCGGAAGGCGCCGATACACACATGCAAGTCTTTTCAGCGCTGGCGCGAAAGCTAATCAATGACGACTTCCGTCAATATCTTCTCAAAGTCGAAACTCCTGATCAGATAACAGCCTATCTATCCGAACAACTCGGACTTTCTCTCACGTTAGGGATGGACTGATTTGCGTTTCTAAGTTGCAGCTCCGTTGCCGTACACAAATTCCCCAGAGGTCAAGATGAACGCCGATCAGGAACGGAGTGGTCCGTGCGCACCTCCGACTGGAATAGGGAGCATATCGCTCGGTCTTCTTTGCTTCAACGATACGGCGACGCGAAGAACTGATTTCGGAAATCAGTTGTTTGTCCACGTAGATTGAGATTGCCAACTGTGCTCGCTTAAGTGCTTTGTTTGCTGTTTCCTCGCGGATTCGATTCCCACTCGCGCGGCGAATACGCGCCATGTTGCCAAGCGGGCTTACACCGAAGAGTGAAAAAGCTGTGCGCTCTACTTGCGCTCTGTTTGCGTGATCAAGATCGCTTTGCGTGGTCTTAGGTGTCATCCGCTGACCTGCATGTTGTTGAAAATACGTTTGGCTTTACTTTCGAACCCTATAGCGCCCACCATCCTCATTTTCTTTTCCTAGTGCTAAGGTCAGTTTCGGCGCACGACCCGCCCGTGGTAGCCTTATCATCGGCGGTTGGGGCGGAATCGGGTTTGGCAACCAAGTGCCCGCTCTAATCTCCATTTCCTCGATGGCGCTCGACCCCAAAACCCCGCGGACCCATGTATCTCCTTCATCTAACGGGACTTCCGCGCCTTCTCAAGACCCCGATAGAGCGCAACTTTCCCGTCCACCCGGGGTTGAAACCAATGTGAGCACAGCCGCACTCGATCGAGGCATGCTGATGTCTGCCATGACGCCGGCGTCGACGTCACCAGCAGCCGCTGGGTTTGTCCCGCCGATGGCTGGTGCTGAGTCGCCCTCCGACGCGGAGATCATGCTGCGGGTCAAGACCGGCGACCAGCCGGCCTTTGATTACCTGGTGCAGAAATATCGCCGGCCGATGGTGAGTTTCATGTATCGGATGGCGCGAAACTCGGCGGCGGCCGAAGACCTGGCGCAGGAAGTTTTTTTGCGCGTGTATCGCTCGCGCGAGAGCTACGAAGCCGAGCGCGAAGTTTACGACGTGGCTTTACCGCATCGCGACGAACCTGGCAGTCAATCACGCGCGCGATACGCGCCATGAGCGGCCCGAGGTCCAGGTCAGCCTGGACGAACCGGACGAGGATACGGGCACAACGCTGGAATTGCCGGACGGGACACTTAACTGCCGAGCAGGCGATCGTGCGGCGCGAACGCATGCTGGCGATCCGCAGCAAGGTTGAAGCGCTGCCCGAGCAGCAGAAGCTGGCAGTGATCATGCACAAGTACCAGCAGATGGATTACAAGCAGATTGCCGATGTGCTGAAGAAGAGCGAGTCGGCGACGAAGTCGCTGCTCTTCCGGGCTTATGAGACTTTGCGGGAACAGTTAAAAGAATTTGTTTAGCAACTGATTTTTTGTGATGGAAGAGATGGCGGCGAAGAGAGTTAAGGGGAAGTGGTTATGAAATGCGATGAAATTCGTGAACGGATGCCCGATGTGGCGGCTGGATTCAGCGAGCTCACAGCGGACGAAGGCAAGCATCTGGCGAGTTGCGATGCATGTACCGAGCAGTTGAAGGCGATGCGCGCGACCATGGCGCTGCTCGATGAGTGGCAGGCTCCAGAGCCTTCGCCGTACTTCGACGTGCGCCTGCAGGCGCGCCTGCGCGAAGAAATGGCCAAGCCGCAGGCGGGATGGTTGCATTGGTTCCGCCGTCCCGTGCTGGCAGCGGCGCTTACGGTGCTGATGGGAGTTGGTGTTGGGCTGTTATGGTGACGGCACAAAGCTCCCAAGATCCGGCCGATTGCCGAGGTGGAAGGACCCGGCACCGCGGTCAGCGATCTGACAGGCTTTGGACAAGAATCATGATATGTACGCGGATTTCGAGTTGCTCGACGATCTGGATGTGCAGCAGGATGTCGTAGCGAATCCGTAAGAGATTCGCGCGGCAAGGGCCAATGAGCACGGGCGAAGTGCGGGGAAAAAAATGAGCCGGGGAATCTACAAGACGGGATGGCTAGCTGTCGCTGGACTGGCGATAGCGGTGTCGGTTCCCTGCCTTGCGCTCAACGGGGCTTTCCGGCCGCCACAGCAGCGGCATCAAGGGACAGCATATCAGGCCCAGCGGCCCGCGCAGGTGCAGCGACCGTCGCAAGGGCGTCCGCAAGCGCGAGGCCATGCCGGTGACTGGCTGCGCCGCTACAAAGACATGCCGCCCGCGGAACAGGAGCGCGAACTGCAGAACGATCCTGCGTTCCGTCACCTGTCTCCAGAGCGGCAACAACAATTGCGGCAGCGCTTGCAACATTTCTCGAATCTGCCGCCTCAGCAGCAGTTGCGCATGCTGAACCGCATGGAAACCTGGGAGCACCTGACTCCCGAACAGAAGCAGCAGGCGCGCCAAATTTTTGGCGAGATGCGGCAGCTCCCACCTGATCGCCAGCGCCAAGTGACGACCGCCGTCCGCGACTTGCGGGCGATGCCGCCCGACCAGCGGGAACAAGTGATCAACTCGCCGCGCTTCAAGAGCATGTTCTCGGATCAGGAGCGCGAGATGATGCGCGGCGCGACGCGTTTGCCGCTGGCGCCGGCCGAAGGTCCAGAAGGACCGTAACTGCGGCGGCACGCGTTGGGCGTCTGGCCCTAGTTCATCAGTGCCAGCATTCGCCGAATCGACAACGACATCTGCTTGATCTCTTCGGCGTCAGAGGCGTTCGGCGACATCTTCAGATACTCTTCGAGATCTTCTGACGAAAGTCGATGCAGATTCATACTGTAGCGCAGAAGGGCGCGCTGTTTCACGTCTTCCGCAGAGCGCGGATAAATCACCAGGATCAGGTCTGCAATCGCTAGCGCCTTGCGGAAGTTGCGCGTGGAAAGATACACGGTCTTGAGATTGTTCAGCATCCGCATGAGAATCTGGCGCCGGCCGATGGGATGCAGGAACTCCGGACGCATCTTCATTTCGCCGGAGTAGATTTCGTCCAGCTTGCTCTGGCAATCCTGTCGGCTTACAACGTCACCACGGTTGAAGCAGTCGATCAACATCTCCTGGCCATCTTCGTTGTAGCGCTTCAGCAGAAAATGTCCGGGCAGACCAACTCCGAAGAGATGTAGACCAACGCGACGCGCCACTTCCATATACACAATGGAGAGCGTGATCGGAATGCCCAGGCCGCGGTCGAGTACATCATTCAAGAAGGAATTGCGCGGATCGTAATAATCTTCGCGGTTGCCGCGAAGTTTCAGTTCCTCGAACAGCACGTGCTTGAGGGCCGCCAGCGTGCGCTGCGGATGCAAATCGGGAGACTGGGCGGCCACGCGGCGCGCCAGTTCCTCGATGCGCGTGGCGTAAGACTCAATGTCGAGACTGGGATATTCGGTGCGCGCAATCATCAGGGCGGCACGGATCAGGTCAATCTTTTCGTCTTCCACCTCCGGACCCACGAAAACGGAGAGTGTTTCAATCAGTTCTGAGGAAGCCGTGTAATGCATACTCTGATGCTAACAAGGGAACACGCTTATGAAATTAGCCCGGATGTGCCATCCAGTGGCCTCTTTCGGCTATGAGCGCAGCAGGTTGCGCGCGATGAAGAATACGTTCGCCGGGCGCTCGCCCAGGCGGCGCATAAAGTATGGATACCACTCGGTGCCGAAAGGAATGTAAACGCGCACCCGCCATCCATCGCGTACCAGGCTCTGCTGCAGGTCACGGCGAATGCCGTAAAGCATCTGGAATTCGAAAGAATCGCGCGCAATCTTTTCGCGGTTGGCGAAGGCTTGGCCCTCCCTGATGATCTTTTCGTCGTGCGTGGCCATGCCGTGATAAATGCCGCTCTTCATTAGCGTCTTCATCAGCTTGACGTAGTTCGCATCAACGTCAGCTTTGCTCTCGAAGGCAATGCTGGCGGGCTCTTTGTAGGCTCCTTTACAAAGGCGAATGCGGATGCCCTCCGACAGTAGTTTCTCCACGTCGCTCTCAGAGCGCTTCAGATAGGCCTGGATCACGGTGCCGACACTGTTTCCATTTCCCGGCATGCGGTGCAATTCGTGCACGAAGTCGAGCGTGCGCTGCGTATAAGGCGAACCTTCCATATCCACGCGCACAAAGCCCGGCGGCTTCATCGAAGACGCCTTCGCCACCAGACCAGAGACAATGTCGCGCGCCAGTTTCTCGTCGACATCGAGACCCATATGAGTCAGCTTGAGGCTGATGTTGGCATTGAGGTTGTTGGCCGCGATCGCGTCGAGAATCTGCTGGTAGAGCTGCGAGCTGTGACGGGCTTCGTCGGGATTGGTGACGTTCTCACCAAGGTTGTCGATGCTGACGCTCAGTCCGGCGCGATTGACTGCTTGCGTGACGCGCACTGCGTCGGCGATTTCGGTGCCGGCCACGAATCGGCCAGAGAGGCGGCGTCCGATGGCGGAGCGCTCGGCGAAATTGCGCAGGGAACGATTCTCAGAGAGACGGACGAAGAACGTCCTTAGCATGGAGTACCTGCCAGATATGAAATGGTATGAAAAGAGGTGCGGAGAACCTGCATGAAGATCACAGGATTTTGTATCACAAATGGGGCACTCAGAACGTGTGAGGGCGATCACAACCCGGTGTGACCCGCAGGCGGCACTACTGTTCGGGAGAGAACTTCACTTCCACGACCTCGTGAGATTCTCGGGCAGCCGGTTCCCTCGCCAGTGGCGAACGGTGTTCACCGCGGCCTGCGCCAGCACGGGGTGTCCGCCTTTAATATCGACGGTTTTGACGCTGCCATCGGGCGCGACGAGGGCCTCTACTTTGACCGTACCCTGAAGCGCCATGCTGCGAGCAAGTGATGGATAGATCGGCGCTGACTGGCTAACGAGCCTGCGCTTGCCGGCTTCCTGGGACTGAGAATGATTCGGAACGATGAGTATGAGGGAGGCAAGAAGCAGCGTTCCAACTACGCCTTGTCGTAACAGGATTCTCATGTGACATAAGTTTAAGTATCGCCACGCTCCTGTTGAACATCCCAAAGGTAACGAGCGGAAATTTGCATTTTCTCGTAGATAATGCTTTTTGACTAGAACTTCCGTTCGCTATTTCCCGCGCTCTTCCAGAAATTTTTCGACTTCAATCGCGGCCATGCAGCCTGTACCCGCGGCGGTGATGGCCTGGCGATAGCGGCGGTCCTGCACGTCGCCACAAGCGTAGACGCCGTGCACCTTTGTGAAGACGTAGTTGTGGGTCTTGAGGTAGCCGTCTGCGTCTGTGTCGAGTTGGCCGGCAAACATCTTCGCATTCGGCTCGTGGCCGATGCCGAGGAAGAGCGCGCTGGTAGGAAAATCCCAGACCTTGCCCGTCTTCACGTTTCGCAGCTTGAGTCCGGTGACTTCCTTGTGGTGGACGTCGTAGACGTCTTCGACAACTGTGTCGAGCAGGAACTGAATCTTCTCGTGATGCTGGGCGCGCTCCAGCATGATCTTCGAAGCGCGGAAAGCATCTCGACGGTGAATCACCGTGACCTTCGTCGCGAAGCGCGTCAGGAAGAGAGCTTCCTCCATCGCGGAGTCTCCACCGCCGACAACGACAATTTCTTTCCCGGAAAAAAAGAAGCCGTCGCAGGTTGCGCACGAAGAGACGCCGTGGCCGATCAACTGTTGCTCGTGTGGCAGTCCGAGCCATCGGGCAGACGCCCCGCTGGCAATAATCAGGGTCTGAGTGTGGATTTGTTGATGACCGACATGCAGCAAAAACGGGGACTGGCTGAGATCGGCACTGGTCAGATGCGCCATACGATACTCCGCCCCGAAACGCTCAGCCTGCTTACGCATGTTTTCGACAAGCTGCGGGCCCATAATCCCCTCGGGGAATCCCGGGAAATTCTCAACCAGCGTGGTCATGGAGAGCTGGCCGCCGGGCTCGTGCCCTTCAATGACGAGTGGTTTCAGGTTGGCGCGGGCGGCATAAAGAGCGGCAGTGTGTCCGGAGCACCCGGACCCGATGATGACTACGTTGCGAGTTTCGCTCATGGATGATTTCTGTTGTTGCAGATTAGATGGCTGAGTTCAGATTTTGATGCAAGGGGCTAAACTGCACACGGACACTGCCTGGAACTATTTCTTCGGTACCACTGGCTTCATCATTTTGGACTTTGGCGCCGGCGTCCTCGGCTTCGACTCCCCCGTGATCTGCGCCAGCTCATCGGGGACAATTTTTTTCACGTCCAACAGACTCCGGTAATTCGCCAGCACTTCCGAAGCGCCTCGAAACAATGGTTCATAGGCGCTCTGATCCGGCGGGGGACTCCCCTCCTGACCGAGACAACGGGCGAGTGCGACCGACGATTTTCCGAAGCGCTCCAGCCGAACGCGGCTGGCCGGAGTGTTCGACGAGAGCATCGCTGCCGAGCTCGTCACCGACGATGCGCTGTCCTCGAGCGAAACCATGATCAAGTCTTTCGGATCGCGGACATGCAGCACCAGCGTCTCGACCATATTCTGCCCGTCGTTGCTGAAGGAGTATTGCACACTGGCAAACAACGCCTGCACCGAAAACTCGCGCCGAATGCGGACATAATTCGCGATCGAAGGCTCGCCGGCAACATGACCGCCTTCTCCGGCCTTCATGAAACTCGGCATGTCGGTCAGGGTTGACCGACCTCGCGTGACTTCGAAATCAGAGCCAAACAGAGGCTGCTTGGGGACGCGTGCCAGCGCCGCGGCAATTTCTTTCTGCTCCTCAGGGGAGGGCGAGCACACGTTCAACATGTTCACCTTCACCTGTGGCTGCTGCGCTGACTGGCTGCTGGGCTGGTCTTGCGCTGCGGCTTGTGCTGCCGGTATCAGCGCGAGAAGAACAATCCAAAGAGTCGAATTCAGGATTCTGGGCACTGCGGAATTCTAAATGAGAAGCATTGAAAAATCTTGGATTCCGCGATCGAGGGGTCGTTCGCCAAGGTCGCCGCCAAAGCCTTAGAATTCCCTTATGGCGAATCTGACATTGGTTTACGGAATGAGGCTATTACCTTCCGAGGACGTGAGCGAAGTTGGGCATGCGCCCGTGAAACTTACGAATGGCCGGGAGGCCCATGTGACCATGCACGTGCTTGAAGGCAGCAAGGAAGACATCGAAAAGCAGTTGCGCACCAGCCTGGAAGCATTCTTCGACCTCTATCCCGAGATCTGAGGAATGGCGGCGTTCTGGAAACATGGCTCGTGAAGTGAGACGCCTCGCTTCGCCGTATAATCCTAATCTTCTACGGGGCGTTCAAAGAACAGCATGCAATGGTCCTATTCAGAACTGAGAGTCCGGCTGATTGAGGCTGAATTATGGCCGCAAGGCCGAATGGCGCGCCTGGCCTGTTATTTGGCAGGTATGGCCGCAGTTCTGTTTGGCTTGGAGAAGCTGCTGGGGTTGGTTTCGCGATCCTGGGGGCAATACCTGGTCGGATGGGTCAACTTCCTGGTCTTCGTCGCGGCCGTCCTGTTTTCGATTCTGGCCTTCAGGTGGCTGAAGCGAAGAATCCTGTGGCGGCTGCGCAACCGGTTGATCGTAACCTACGTATTCATCGGAGTAATTCCGGTGGTGTTGCTACTGGCCATGGCGGCCTTCTCTCTATTTCTATTTGCCGGGCAATTCGCGACCTACGTAGTGATTTCCGAACTCGATGCGCAACTCCGGAGCGCTGGAGCTGTCAATACAGCCATCAGCAATGAACTTGCAGCCGGGCTGGAACGCGGCGCCAATCCATCTTCCGAATCTTTGGCAGGCTTGAAGAAGCGCGACCGCGCCTGGAGCCACCGGCATTTGCGGGCATGGCACGGAGCAAGGGCGCTGGAGCTAGCCAGCGATATCGCGGGCGTCAGCCCTGACTTCCCTGCGTTCCTGAACAAGAGCGATAACCAATACGCAAAAGCCCTACGCGAGGGCAAGCCTTTTCAAGAGATCGTGCGCGACCATGGCAGGCTCTATCTGCGTGTGGTCTCAGTTTTCCCGGTGAAGTCTGAAAATTTGACTGTGGTTACCAGTGAGCCTCTGGACAAAGACCTGGTCGCAAAGATCGCCGAAAATCTGGGGCAAATCACGCTCTTCGCCGGCATGATGGAAGCACCTGGACAAGGGAAGCCCGGCAGCAATACCCAGGAAACTCCGGTCTTCACTGTCGGAAGTTTGCCGGAACCAACGAACTTTCTGGATCGCGAAATCCCGTTCGGCACCCTGCTCTCTGAAGTCGACTGGGACACTGGAAACACGGAACACATGGGTCGGTTAGGGATCATCACCCGACCTTCTATGCTCTACGGTCACCTGTTCGCCGCGCTAGGCGAATTCGCCAACTATGTGGAAGACGCCCTTATCGGCGTGGCCGTGTTCTTTGCCATCATCGAATTGATCGCGCTCATCATCGGCACGCGCATGACGCGTACCGTGACGGCTGCCGTGGCGCAACTCGACGAAGCCACCAAGCATGTGGACCGCGGCGATTTCAGCCACCGCATCCCGGTCAAATCGCACGATCAATTGGCAGGCCTGGCGCTCTCGTTCAACTCGATGACCGCATCCATCGAGAAGCTGATCGAGGAGCAGAAAGAAAAGCAGCGCCTCGAGAACGAACTGGCCATCGCGCAGGAAGTGCAGGCGCAGTTGTTTCCGCGCCAGGTTTCAGAACTGGAGTCGCTCGAGATCCACGGATTCTGTCGCCCAGCGCGCACGGTCAGCGGCGACTACTACGATTTTCTGACCGCCAGTTCTCACAAGTTGACCCTGGCCGTGGGCGACATCAGCGGTAAAGGAATTTCCGCGGCATTACTGATGGCGACCATTCACTCGGCGGTTCGTGCTTACAGCATGGAAAACATGCCGCAGTTGCGGGAACCGGTGGCCATTGGCGCCGTCGCCGGTTCAGGGAGATTGATCGGAGCGTGGCCCGAGGGTGTGGAAGTATCACCGGCCGCGCTGCTCACATTGCTCAACCACCAACTGTATGAAAGCACGCCGCCGGAAAAATATGCCACGCTCTTCCTTGGAATCTACGATGGCCGTTCACACCGCCTGAGCTACAGCAACGGCGGGCACCTGCCTCCCATTCTCATCGGGGAAGACGGCTCGACCCGGAGATTGGAATGTGGCGGAACCGTCGTCGGCCTGTTCGATAACATGACATACGAAGAGGCCGCGGTCGAAATGCATCCCGGCGAGATTTTTCTCGCCTACAGCGACGGCGTCACCGAGCCCGAGAATGACTTCGGCGAATTCGGCGAATCGCGCCTGATTGATTTAGTTCGCGAGAATCGCAGCCTGCCCCTGCCCCAAATCAGTCAGATTGTGACGATGGCCGTCGACGACTGGATCGGCGACAAAGAACAACCCGATGACGTCACCCTCGTTTTAGCGCGAGCACGGTAACAGCCGAGATGCGACTCTCTGTATTGACAGAAGAGGTACCATGCAATACCTTAGTGCCTCGGGTCTCAACTCTGTACGCGGGAGTAGCATAACCACGGCAATGCGCCGGGGCTCCATCCCGGAGATGACGGTTCGATACCGTTCCTCCCGCCCCAGTCCCCCCTGACGAGGCGTTTCCGCCTCAGATCTTCTTCGTTTTCCAACGTCCCTGCTTAAATAGGATTGCACTCGCGATGGCCATGGACGTTTCTGCTATCGCAATGGAGAAGAAGACTCCGTTGGAATGCATCTTCAAGGGAATTGCCAGCCAATAAGCCAGGGGAATCTCGAACAACCAGAAGCCGAAGAAATTCACGATCGTTGGAGTAATGGTATCTCCGGCGCCGTTAAAGGCCTGCATCATGACCATGAAGTAGGCATAGCCCAGGTTTCCGTAGCTCACGATGCGCAGGCAGGCCGCTCCCAGGGGCACAACGTCAGGGTCGTGGGTGAACAGGCGCACGACTGGCTCGGCGAAGAGGATGAACAAAACGCCGACGGTTCCCAGGAACATCACGTTATAGAGTCCGGTGCGCCACACAGCGGCTTCTGCGCGTTCGGGTTTGGCGGCACCCAGGTTCTGGCCCACCAGCGTCGCCGCGGCATTACTCAGTCCCCACGATGGCAAGATCACAAAGATGACGATGCGGATGGCGATCGTATATCCGGCCAGCGCGGCCGCGCCGAAGATGCTCACGATTCGTACCAGGCCGATCCAACTCGTGTGAGCAATCGCAAACTGCAGAATTCCGGTCAGCGATACCCGGACCAGCCTCCACATCACGTTCCACTGCAGGCGAATCTGCCGTGCGAGGATGTGAATCCGCTCCGTCCCTTTCAGAAGGCGATAAAACTGGTAGATGACCCCGATGCTGCGGCCAATTAAGGTCGCAAGCGCCGCCCCGGTTACGCCAAGCTTAGGAAAATGCAGCCATCCGAAGATGAGGCAGGGGTCGAGCACGAGGTTGATGATGTTCGACACCCAGAGGAGGCGCATGGCGATGGCTGCGTCTCCTGCGCCACGGAAGATGGCGTTGTTCAGGAACAGCAACAGCACTGCGCAACTTCCACCAAGACAAATCCTGGTGTAGCCGCTGCCCACCGCGACAATCTCTGGACTCGCTCCCATCAAGCTCAATAGCCTCGGAGCCAGAAGAAGACAAGGCAGACCAATGGCGAGTGAAACAATCAGACCAAGCGCGATGGCCTGCACTCCGGCGACGGCCGCACCTTCAGGATCCTTTTCGCCGATGCGTCGCGCGACCATGGCTGTCGTCGACAAGCTGAGGCCCATGCCTACAGCGAAGACCAGACTCAACATCGATTCCGTGAGCCCCACGGTGGCCACGGCGTTCGCTCCGAGACGCCCTACCCAGAACACGTCCACGACCGCGAACAGCGACTCGAGCACCATCTCTAAAACCATGGGGACGGCCAGCAGCAGAATCGCCCGGTTCAGGCTGCCGGCGGTATAGTCCTGATGCGAGCCGCGAACGGCCTCCACCAGCGAGGACCACAGCGAACGCTGCGTCTCGGCAGCAATCGAAATGGCTTCCATAAAATCTCAGGCTTTCCGCAAACACTCTCCGCCAGATACGACGAAGGCGATGCACTCAGAAGAAACGAGGAACAAAGTCAGGGAGCCCGAACAAACGGGCAAGACAGGATGGCGAATTAACGAGGGTCAGACATGGTGTTCCTCAGCAGGAAACGAACAACGAATGACGAGATTCTAACGCAAGCTAAAGCCTCTGACAACAAAAACAAAAGGCGGTGGATGGTCGGAGGTTCCCATCCACCGCGTCCTCAGGAGATTTGAGCGATTCGCTCTGACAAAGCCATGCTAAACCCGTGCAGCGAGCGGACTCAGATCACGAAGGTAATTTGAACGCCTATGGCGTCGGACGGATTTCGGTTCCAGGAATGGTTCCAATACGGAAAACATTCTCCCTACCTCTTGGTCAGAAGCATGGCTCGCGCGGTGACCGCATGATTGCTCACCATACCCCCGAGAATCATTGACCCAATGGGAGTAATCAGAATGCCGCGCGAGTCCGTGCGGACGTCAAATGTGTCCTCGGCCAGGGTCGCCCATTTGTTGCCATGCAGTTCGTACTCAAAACTCACAGGAGAGATATCGGCCGGCTTTCCTTCGAAGTCCAGACCCTTGTAGTTATGAGGGAGTGCAGTGCCGCCCGAAAAAAGAATTTTGTGCCCGTCCCCTACACCCGCCACAATGCCGAATCGGCCCGGGCCGGGATGCGCCGGCAGTTTGCTCCACTCAATTTTGTTGGGATCTTTGTGGTCAATGCGCCCGATCCAGCACTCGTTCGAGGCAACGAATGGAGCACCTTCCCCCGTATTCTTCTTCGCACCATCCACGTAAACGATGGTTTCGTCGGTTAGGCCACCCGCATGCCCGAAGACCGGCGTCCCAGGATATGGCGTCGCTTGGCTCCATGCGTTCTTTTCAATGTCGTAGACCTGCACGTTATTCACGGGCCCGTTCTTCGAACGTCCGCCGATCAGGTAAATGTAGCGGTCGTGAGTCACGCCGATTACGGCGCTATCCACAGGCACGGGCATGTCTTCGGCGCGGTACCAGCGCTTCGAATCGGCCAGGTAAGAGTTTACATCGCCGATCGTCATTTCATTTCCCTGCGCGTCCACCACGTATCCGCCGAAAAGAAAAATCTGCGCCTTCGCGCCGATCGCGGAAGCGCCCAGGCGACCGGCCACCCCCGGGACGGGTTTGCCCGTGCTCCATTTCGCCGACGAAAGGTGCAGGACGTAGACCTGGTTGGAGACGTCATCCCAAGTCTTCTTCGCGCCCACGCCCATCAGCGAAAACACATCCAGCCCGCCCCTGAGCGACGCAACCGCGTTGCCCGTAACCGCCGCGGGCATAGGTGGAATCTTCGATTGATCGACCGCAAGCAGGAAAGCCGCACACAACACTGGGATGAAGAAGACAGAGAGTTTTCTCATTGGTGAGATATTACGTCTTCCGATGCATGGGCGGCAAAGGGCGGGAAAATCCAAGCTGACGGGCCTCAGCTCTTATGGAGAAAGACCTGCCGCGTCGGTCACGCGCCACGGCAATACTGCAGAATTCCCGCCACCACGAGCGCTGTCCCGAGGTAGCGCCCCATGCGGCCCTTTCAAACCAGCTACTTCACCAAACCCTGGCGCACTCCGTGAATGAAGTCTGTATAGGCGGGCGTCTGGCCGGTCTCTCGCATGTGACTTGCAATCTGGCCGCGGTGATAGGTGGAGTGCATCACGACGTGAGTCAGGATGTCTGCGATCGTGCTGGTCCACAACTCGCCCTTGCTGTTCTTGTAGGACACTGATTGAGAGACATCCCCGGCAGTGATCAGATCGAGAAACTCGAGCCACTTCCGACCAAGTTCCGCCGCCTGCGACTCGCACTGGGCGAGATCGGGTTTCGGCCACACCGGGACGCTTTGCGGTTGCTGCTTCAGCCGGTCGAGCCAAACCTGCTCCGCTGCAAGAATGTGCGACATGAGTTGCAGCGACCGCTCGTCCGTGCCGCCACCGGTTCGTATCGCGTTGAGAACTTCGTGATTCGCCCATTCATCGTATGCAAACTGGCGTCGCAGGTAGTCGGCAAGATTCACAATACCGTCCTCTGTCGTATTTGTAGAACTGTCACCCAAATGTAGTCGGCTGAAGCTGAGTTGCGCAATCTTCGGCCATGCCCGCCAACGGGTAGTTTTAGGCCCAGCAAAGTTGTAATGATCCTTTCATATTTCAGGACTAGACTGCTTAATAAGTTGCGCCCGGAGTTTTGGGCGTTGCCCCGGTAGGCTTCCCTGATCGCAAATGCCACGCAAAGCTCCGCCGTCCCGCAACGCTAATACGCAGAAAGAAGAAGCGAACGCCCGGCCGGCGAAGGCTGGAGCGTCGGCAGAGATGCGGCTCGGTGGGCCCGACGATCTGGCGCGCCTCGCGTTGAAGGCCTGCCTCATCGCGCGCGACGCTGCGTTCAACGTCCGCGACTTGCTGACCGGTTCCTCTCGCATGGCCTTCCTCGCCATCAAGGATTGTGAAAAAGAGCTGGATCTGATCGAGAGACAGATTGACGAGCGCCTGCCCGCGGCCATCACCCGCGTGGGCGAGGCTCGAGCCCGCCAATTGCTTTCGACCTTGAAGTCGACCACCGACCTGGAGCGCATTGGCGACCTGGTGATGAGCGTGGCGATGCGCGTCCAATCTCGCACGACAAAGATTCCGGCCGCCGATGTGCGCGCGCTCGTGGAAATGTCTTCGGTACTTCGCGAGATGCTCGACCTGGTTCACAAAGGGTTCTCCACACTTGATCTGGAGTGTGCCCGCAAAGTTCTGCAAATGGATAAAGAAATCGACCGCGTCTGCCATGGCCTCTTTCAGAAGCATCTGGCGGAGACGTCAGCGCAGGAAGACACGTCCGGCTTCGATCTTCTGTTGATGGCTCAGGCCCTGGAGCGCGCCGGCGACCATACCACCAACCTCGCCGAAGATCTCTACAGCCTGATCGAAGGCCGCAGCCTGCGGCATGCTCCCAAGAAGAAAGCGGCCAACTGAGGGCAGTTCTCAGTTCTCAACAAATTCATCGTTCGTTAACAATCGGGAAACATTCGCGCAACATTTCCTCACTACAGTCTGGATACGTCCCTCCCTCGGATGTCCTGTGACTTCGTGGGATAACCCTAGGCGAAAAATGCATTTGCCAGCCGAATCCTACGAACGGACCGGAAGCAACGAGCGGCCAAGCTCGTTCCGCCCGCTCATCTTTGTGGTGGAGGACGACGAGGATATTGCACGCCTCATCTCCCACAATCTGCAGGCTGCCGGATTCGAGGTGCAGAGCTTCGTCAGCGGCACGTCTGTGCTCACGGAAGCGGTTCGGGAAATGCCGGCACTCTTTCTGCTGGACGTGATGCTGCCCGGCACCGACGGATTTGAACTGTGCCGGCACATCCGCCAGACACCGGTTCTTTCCGCGATTCCGATCATCTTCCTAACCGCCAAGACCGGCGAGGCCGACCGCGTCAAGGGACTGGAACTCGGCGGCGACGACTACATCACGAAGCCCTTCAGTCCGCGAGAACTCGTGGCCCGCATCCGCAGCGTCCTGCGCGGATTGGGTCAGGCACCCATGGCCAGCGAAGTCTTGCGTTTGGCCGACCTGGAAATTGATGCCTCATCCATGACGGTGCAGGTGCAGGGACGCAACGTGCTGACCACCGTGCGCGAATTCCGCCTGCTGGAATATCTGGCCACGCATCGCGGGCGCGTGCTCACACGCGATCAACTGCTCGATGCCGTCTGGAAGGAAACTCCGTTCGTGACGCCCCGTTCGATCGATGTCTACATTCGCCGCCTGCGCGAGAAGATTGAACCTGACCCGCGGCACCCGCAGTACCTGAAGACGCTGCGCGGAATCGGCTACCGGTTCGAAGTTCCGAAATAGACGAACTCTAGAGTCGAAACTATATTCGCGCGATCCACTCTTTTCATCCCACGCTTCTCACGCGTCGGTTATTCTGTCGTATCCCCCGTCTGATGGCTGCCAACAAATCCAAACCGCTGTGGAGGGCCGACGACCAGCAGGCCCGCTTGGCCGAACTCACCTCGCATTCCGAAGAACCGGCCAAAGACCATCCGCTGCGGCGCGATGTTCGGTCGCTCGGCGCCGATCCTCGGGCAAGTCCTGGTGGAGCAGTCGGGACAAGAGTTGTTCGAATCAGTGGAAGAGTTGCGGCGATTGCTGATCGAGCATCGCGAAACGGCACGCCGAAGCTCCTGAGGCGGCCTCTTCTGCCGAGTTCATGCTCAAAGCGCGAGGAAACTATCGCTGGGATGGACTTGGATCGCGCCTACCAGGTCACGAAGGCGTTCGCAACATACTTCGAGCTGACAAATTTAGCCGAGACCAACCATCGTAAGCGCCGCCGACGCGCAGGAAAGTTGGATCGCGAACACGCTCCGCTGGCTGGCTCGTTTCGCGGAACTCTAGCGCGCATGAAGGAGGCGGGAATTTCAGCGGAGAACGCACTCGCAGCGCTCAATCAGATCGCGATCACGCCCGTTTTCACCGCGCATCCGACTGAGGTCGCGCGGCAGACTGTTTTGCTGAAGCGGCGCCGCATCGCGCAGCAACTGGAGCGTCTCGACCGCTTGCCACTTACAGACGAGGAAGCGGAAGACTGCGAAACGAATATTCGCGCCGAAGTCACGTCCCTGTGGCAAACGGACGAGGTCCGCCTTGCCAAGCCAACGGTCGACGATGAAATCCGCATGGGCCTGCGCTACTTCCGGCTCTCGCTGTTTGACGCGCTGCCCAGGATTTATGCGGAGGTGGTAGACGCCTTCCGTGACATCTACAAACTCGATCTTACTGAAGCCACCTTGCCCAACCTGGTGCATTTTGGCTCGTGGATTGGCGGAGACCGCGACGGCAATCCGCTGGTAAGGCCGAGTTCCATTCGCTATGCCCTCGACATGGCGCGTGGCCTGATCCTTCGCGAGTACCTCTACGACGTGGAATCGTTGAGCGATCGTCTCAGTTCTTCGCGGCGCCAGACCCGCGTTTCCGCTGACTTGCTGCTGCGCCTGAAGCACTATGAAGAGACGATTCCCGGAGTTCATTTGGCTTGGGGACCAAACAACCGGTCGGAGAGCTATCGCCGGTTTTGCTCATATATGTTTCACCGCCTTCAACAAAGTCGCGAGGCCATAGACGCGCCCGCCGCCTATCGCAACGTCTCGGAATTTGAGGAAGACATCGTGTTGGTGCGCGACAGTCTCGAGGCACATCGCGCGGAACGGCTGGCCAGCGTCTATGTAGGCCCGCTGCTGCGCAAGCTGCGAACGTTCGGATTCCACTTGCACACGCTCGACATCCGCCAGCACGCGCGTGTGCATGCGCAGGTAATCAAGGAACTCGGGCGGGAGCTCGAGGGCGAGGCGAAGTCAACAGAGGGTCGCGAAATCCTCGACACCTTCCGCATGATCGCCGCCCTGAAGCGATCTCATCCCGCGCAATCGATTCGCAACTACATCATCAGCGGCGCCGAATCAGAGAGCGACGTGCTGGCTGTCATTCGCCTGGCAAAAGCAGCAGAAGTTCAGATTGCCGGATCCGCCAACGATCCCGGCTTAATTCCTGTGCCGCTCTTCGAATCGATCGAATCGCTGCGTGCCGCGGGCACCGTCATGCGCCGCCTGTGGAGCGATCCGGAATATCAACCGCTGCTCGACTCCTGGGGACGCTGGCAGGAAGTCATGCTCGGCTACTCCGACTCCAACAAAGACGGCGGCATGCTCACCAGCACTTGGGAGCTCTATAAGGCGCATCGTGAACTGCATCACGCAGCGCAAGATCATGGAGTCAAGCTCGGCCTGTTTCATGGTCGCGGTGGCACTGTGGGCCGCGGTGGCGGGCCCACGCACGCGGCCATTCTCGCGCAGCCACCGGGCTGTTTTTCCGGTCGTATTCGCGTCACCGAGCAGGGCGAAGTTCTTAACTGGAAATACTCCGACCCGGTGCTGGCTGAATGGAATCTGGAATTGATGATGGCGGCCAGCCTCGAAGCCATTACACGGCCCGGAGAGGAACAATTACAGCACCCGCCCCGCTGGGAAGAGGCAGTCGAGGAGATGTCGCAAGAAGCGTATCGGGCTTACCGCCGCGAGATCGCCGATAATCCCGAGGTGCTCGAATATTTCGAGCAGGCGACGCCAGTCAATGAATTAGACACGGCGCGCATCGGATCACGACCGTCCCGCCGCGCCAAGGGCCGACGCCTGGAAGATTTGCGTGCCATCCCCTGGGTCTTCGGCTGGATGCAGAGCCGCCACGCCGTGCCAGCATGGTTCGGTGTGGGCCATGCTCTGGAAGCCTTCGCGAAAAACGGCCCCGGCCACGAACAACTCTTGCGTCAGATCGCACGAGCCTTTCCCGTGTTCTCCGAACTTCTGCGGAACGTGGAGCTAGGCATGGCGAAAGCCGATCTCGGCATTGCGCGCGTCTATTCCGGACTGGTCAAGAATGCGGCGATGCGCAAGCGCGTCTTCTCTACTCTGGAAGATGAATTCTTGCGCTCCCGTCGGATGATTCTCCGGGTGACCGGACAGCGCGAACTCCTGTCGCGCAATCGCGTGCTGGCGCGTTCCATCCGTCTGCGCAATCCTTATGTGGACCCGATGAGTCTGATTCAGGTGGAACTCTTGCGGCGCAAACAGCAAGGAAAAGAAAGTTCGGAACTGGAGTATCCGCTGGGCGCGACGATCAACGGCATCGCAGCTGGGCTGCACAATACGGGATAAAACGGCGTCTGGCGTCAGACGCCAGACCTCAGCAAATCTCTGTGATGACGGCACCCTATCAAGCTTCTTAGTCCGAAGTCTGAGGTCCGAGATCGGCTTACTGCTTCGTCGCTTCTTTGGCCGTCTCGGCCGTCACTTCTTGCGTCGTTTTCTTCTTCATCGGCTGTCGTGCCGCCTCGGCTCTTTTCCGCTCCTGGTAGCGGCGGTCATGCGATTGTTGATCGGACGCTTGTTTCTTCATACTTCCATCATGTCACAGAATTGTGCGCCTCGACGGCCATCCGGGTCCGGCAGCCCACTACACCGCCGCCGCTAACCTCTCGTCCGCCTGGCCGTCTGTAGTATCGTGTGAGGTCGGGTCGAAGTGTGCCTTCGATTCTGACGGAACTTGCCCCTCTCTCTATGCGTATCTTCCACCGGCTTATTCTGCCCAATTCAATTTCAGTGAGAATCCAAAAAAGAGGTTCTATGCTTACTTCACGATGGACTCCTGCGCTCATGACTTTGGCCATTTTCGCGGCGCTCTTTACTCAAAGCACGTCTGCCCAGAGCGTGCCTGCACATCTCGTTCGCGCCAATACCAACCTTGCAACCGGTTCGCCAGCCGATAAGGGGGCCGATACCAAGCTCGAACGCTTCGATCCGAACCTGGTCGACAAATCGCTCGACCCCTGCAGCGACTTCTACAAATACTCCTGCAACAAGTGGCTCACGGCTAACCCGATTCCTCCCGACCAGGTCTTCTGGAGCACGGGCAGCGGCCTGCAATTGTGGAATGAGAATGTGTTGCGCGAAACACTGGAAGCTGCCAGCGCCAATGATCCCAAACGTAGCGCCGTGCACCAGAAGATTGGCGATTACTGGGCCGCTTGCATGGACGAGAGCGGCATCGAAGCTGCCGGCCTGAAGACCCTGCAGCCGGAATTGGCGCGGATCGCGGCTTTGAAGTCCAAAAAAGACCTGACGCTCGAGATCTCTCGTCTCCAACACATGTTTCCGGGAGCGTGGGAAGGCGGCGACAACCAGAGCAACTCTCCATTCTTCGGCTTCACCGGAGGCCAGGACTTCGACGACGCCTCGAAAGTCGTCGCGCAGATCGATCAGGCAGGACTGAGCCTTCCCAACCGTGACTACTACCTCAACGCCGACGACAAGTCGAAAGAACTGCTTAAGAAATATCACGCGCACGTTCAGAAGATGTTCGTGCTCGCAGGTGAATCTGAAGCCCAAGCTACGACTGATGCTGACACAGTACTCGAACTCGAAACCGCCATGGCTCAAGCGCAAATGGACAACGTGAAGCGACGTGATCCCAAGAACATCAACAACAAGATGAGTCTCGCGCAGGTCAAGGAACTCGCGCCCTCGATCGACTGGGACGCCTATCTGAAAGCGGTAAAGGCTCCGGTCAGCGAGCACTACATAGTGAGCGCGCCTGATTTCTTCCGCACCGAGGAGAAGTTGATCAACGATCATCCCCTCGAGCACTGGGAGGCTTATCTGCGCTGGCACTTGATTCACCGCGCCGCGCCGTTCATGAACAAGGCGCTGGTGGATGAGAACTTCGACTTCTTCGCGCATACCCTCGCCGGTGCGGAACAGCAGCAACCGCGCTGGCGCCGGTGCGTCCGCGCTGCCGACCGCGATCTCGGTGAAGCGCTCGGACAGGCTTATGTGGACCGCGCCTTCCCGCCCGAAAGCAAAGCCCGCACCATCCAGATGGTGCACGCGATCGAAACCGCTCTCACCGCCGACATCCAAAGCCTCTCGTGGATGTCCGCCACTACCAAAGAACAAGCCGTTGTGAAACTGAAGGGTATCGAAGACAAGATCGGCTATCCCTCGCACTGGCGGGACTATTCCAGCGTAAAGATCACGCGCGAAAGCTATCTGAATAATGTCGGCCAGGCCTCGTCATTCGAGTTCGAGCGCTGGGTGGCCAAGATTGGCAAACCCGTGGATCGCAGCGAGTGGACGATGACTCCGCCGACCATCAACGCCTATTACGATCCGCAGTTGAACACCATCAACTTCCCTGCTGGCATTCTGCAGCCGCCGTTCTTTGATCCCACCAAAGACGATGCCGTGAACTATGGTGCCATCGGCATGGTGATCGGGCACGAAATCATCCATGGCTTCGACGACCAGGGACGCAAGTTCGACGCTCACGGCAACCTTCGCGACTGGTGGACCGCTGACGATGGCAAACAATACGACGAGCGCGGCAAGTGCATCTCCGACGAATACACGCAGGACGTACCCGACGCCGGTCCTGGCGTCAAACAGAACGGCCTGCTCACTCAGGGAGAAGACACCGCCGACAACGGCGGAATCCATCTCGCGCTGAACGCGCTCGAGACCACGCTGAAGGAGCAGGGCAAGTCGCTCGACGACAAAGGCGACGATGGCTGGACCTATCGCCAGCGATTCTTCCTGTCGTACGCCTACTCGTGGTGCGCCAGCATCCGCCCGCAGATCGCGAGTGTAATCGTCACCACAGACCCGCACTCCCTGCCGATTTTCCGCATCGACAACGTAGTTTCGAACATGTCGGAATTTCAGCAGGCCTTCGGCTGCAAAGCGGGCCAGCACATGGTCCGAGCCAACGCCTGCCGCGTCTGGTAAATTGACGGAAAGGTAGAGGGGCCAGCGAAATGCTGGCCCCCTTTTTTCTGGAAAGTATCACCGGCTCATGTGGCGACGGACGCCTTCGTCCGTCCAGCCAAGTCGAAGCCGAGCGCCCCGAGCACGAACGCCGCCAGCCTACCGGTTAATATCCTCCTTAGCCTGCAGCCTCTTCACATAACCTTCCAGGTTGGGTTTGTTGGAGTCCGGCGCTCCAGCCAGCGAAAGCTTTACTTCCTTCACGGCATTATCAAAGTCTCCCTGAGCGCTATAGACCCGCGCCAGGCCCATGTGCGATGTCCAGTAGTCGGGAAACTTCTTGGCGGTCGACCGGAAGATCGCCAACGCCTCATCCTGCTTCTTCTCTCCCTGCAACTGCCGGGCATAGAAGTAGAGTTGTAGCGCGTTCGCCTTCTCGAGTGCCTTCTCGTGGAACGCTTTGGCGTCCTCTTTGCGCCCCATTGCCTCCAGGATCTTCGACTTGTTGAGCAGGTTGTCGTAGCGCTCATCCGATTGAATCGACTGGTCTTCATACTTCAGCGCTTCGTCGAGATTGATCTTGTTAGCCAGGAAGTAGCCGGCAGCGTCGTCCCATCCTTCCCAGTAATACTGGTTGAGTCCGTAAAGTTGGCGGTGAATACTGGCCGTGACCAGATCGTTCACTTTGACCGACACTTTGAAGGGGACTGCGACCTTGTCCCACCGCATGGTGACGACGGTCGAATCCGGCTTCACCTCGTCGAAGTCGTAGGCCAGAGCGTCGTGGGTCTCGGCCGCGGCCGGCTTCACCTTGACGCGCAGGGCATCCTCGTCTTGCTTGTAGGAAAAGCTGCCCCATGAAGTCGAGTCCTTGGAGAAGATCACTGTCCACTCGTTCTCCCCCGGAATCATGTGCAGGCCGTACGTTCCCTTATCGAGCGACTGGCCTTCGATCGTGACCGGGTCGGTGAACGTGATCGTCGTATTTTCGTTTGCTCCCGCTCGCCACACTTGGCCGTACGGTACGAGTTTGCCCCAGATCTGGCGGCTATTCGTCAGCGGGCGGTGATAGTTGATCGTGATATCGGTGATGCCGATCCGCTGCATCACCAAGGCGTGCTGGCTCTGGCGGGGCAGATTGAGCATCAGGGTCTCGCCAGTGGCGGTTTGGGCGGCGCCATAACTTGTTACAAGCAAGCAGGCGAACAGGGCAGACAAACCAACTTTGTACATAGAAGCTCCTTTTGCTGGGATGAACAGCAGACCTTTCACAACGAATGGAGAAACAGAATTGAACACGCTTGAAATCAGAGGTGACGTTGCACTTAGACGGGTGTAGGCACGCAAGGTAAGCAATCAAAACGTGCCAATGAAGCGTCGCCGACTGTACGTTGGCGGGTTACGTCAGTCATATATACCGAATATCAAGCGCTCCATCCATGAGAAAATGACGAATGATCAGTGCAAATCGTTTCTTACGTCGCCTGCTGCCCGGACTGGTAGCTACCGTTTTCGTCCTTATCACGGCAGCGATCGGACAGCAGCAACCCGCGTCCCCTCCCGTGCCTGATCCGAAGAGTGCCCCGTCGCAAGAAGCTGAGCCTGCTCAAAACCAATCCGCTCCGATAGTTGGCAAGAGCAAGTTGGAAAAGGAGACTGGAACAGTAAACGATCGCATCTTCGATGTGTTGCCGAACTATGGAACGGTCGAAAATGCGGACAAACTTCAGCCCCTGCGAACCGGGCAAAAATTCCGTCTCGCGACTGCAAGTGCTTTTGATTGGGCGGCCTATCCTTTCAACGGTGTGCTCGCCGCCATCGGCCAGGCCAAGAATGATCCCGAGTCATGGGGACAGGGATGGGGCGCCTATGCGAAGCGTTACACGGCATCTTTTGCGGACAACGGTATCGGGACGTACATGACTGTCGCCGTCTTCCCTAGTTTGCTGCATGAGGACCCCCGCTACTATCAGATGGGCAAGGGATCGTTTAATCGCCGATTTTCCTATGGGATAAGCCGGCTTTTTGTGACTCGCACGGACTCAGGCAATATGCGATTCAATTATTCAGAGTCCATCGGCAATGCCGCAGCGGCTGCGATTTCGAATATTTACCATCCTGCGGAAGATCGCACCGCCGCGCGCAATGCCAAGAGCTTTGCATTCCTGATTCTTTACGATGGCTTGTCTAACGAGTTGAAGGAGTTCTGGCCTGATATCCGCCGCAAGGTGCTTCACAAGTCTGCCCCCTAAGAATTTAACCTCTTTCCCCCTTGACAACTTTTCAGTTGAAGAGCACAATTTTTTAGGCGAATAAAAAGCGAAAGCGCCTCCGTGGCTCCAGCCCCGGCGTTCCCTGAAAATCTTCCGAGGAATCTTATGTCTTCCGCAGTGGTTTCCACTTCGGCGGCCCTGGGCCGCCCTTTTGTCTTTGATGAAGAAGCAGATGCTGAAGTGCGTCCCGTTTCATCTGCCCATAAAAAACCTGCCATACAGGAATCTGCTGTCGCGAGGTTTTTTCAATCAGCGATAAAAAATCAGCAATCAACCATGGCTCTTGTGACCCCGGCTTCGCGGCTCGACATCCGTCCCGCACCCGAGATGGTCTCAATCGGTGTCCCCGCCATCGACGCCCTGACCGGTGGTCTGCCGCGCGGATGCCTCACCGAAATCTGCGGCCCAGCCTCCTCGGGGCGCACCACGTTACTCCTGGCCGCTCTGGCAGCCGCCACCCGTCGTGGGGAATTCTGCGTGGTGGTGGATGCGAGCGACACTCTCGATCCCCAGTCAGCCGCCGCAGCCGGTGTGGAACTAGAGCGATTGCTGTGGGTGCGTTGCGGAGAAGATGCACCCAAAAAATCAACCACTCAACAAAAAGGGTGTCCCATTTCTCGCGCGTCTTTTGCGCGAGAAGTGGGGATTACCTCACAGCAATCGGAGCATCGTCTCGAGCAAGTCCTGCGCGCCACCGATCTGCTTCTCGAAAGCGGAGGCTTCGGCCTGATCATTCTCGATCTTGGCGATCTGCCCCCACAATCAGCGCGACGCATCCCGCTGACCACATGGTTCCGCTTCCGCCGCGCCGTCGAGCACAAGCCCACGATCCTGCTCGCGATCGAGCAACAACCCATCGCCGGTAGCTGCTCTTCCCTGCTGTTGCAATTGGGCCTACCAGCAGATGAATCCGCGGAGCGGCGAAAGGGTGCAGCCCACGCAAGCCGTGGTTTACTTGTCGAAAACGAGGAAGCCCTGGAGGGGCGAAAGCAAAATTGCAGGCCCGGGGAAGCCCCGACGGAAGTCCATTATCCCCACCACGCACAACTGTTGACCGGACTCCACATCAACGCGGAAATTTGCTCTCGCTTGCAACGCAAACCCGCGCATTCGATAACGTTCGCTACCAAAACCGCCTGGGCCGGATGAAAGATGAAACAAATTACTCAATTACCAAATTACAAAATTACTCAATGACTTTGCTCCCATGCCGTTCGCCTGCATCTACGTGCCGAATTTTTCCGTGGCGGCGGCCTTGCGCGCCGAACCAGAGCTGAAGCCACAACCCGTCGCCATTCTCGAAGGCAAACCTCCGCTCGAAAAAATTATCGCGGTCAGTGAAACGGCAAGGCGCCTGGCCATCGCCCCAGGTATGTCCAAATCCCAAGCCGAACTGTGTCCTGAACTCGCGTTGCGTATGCGTTCACCGCTGCAAGAATCCGCCACGCACGCTGCCTTGCTCGATTGCGCCCAATCCTTCTCGCCGTGCGTCGAAGATTCAGCTTGCGACACAATTCTTCTCGATCTCCTCGGCATGGAATCTCTGTTCGGGTCACTACACGAAATTTCTCGCGCCATCTACGACCGCGCCACCGCACTCGGACTCGACGCCCATGTCGCCACCGCCTTCAATGCAGAGACAGCCATGCTCGCCGCCCGCGGCATTCCAGGCATCACCGTGATTCCCGAGGGCAAAGAAGCGGAACGAATAGGGCCACTGCTGGTAAATGTTTTGTTTGCCGACCGACTGGAAGGCCGATTGGAAAGTGACGAGAAGAAAGATGCCGAGCGCCTGCTCGAAACCCTGAACCGATGGGGCATCCGCACCCTGTGCGCCTTGGCAGCGCTGCCGGAAGTTGCTCTGAGCGAACGTCTCGGACAAGAAGGTCTGCGCCTGCAACAACTGGCGCGTGGCACCGCTTCCCGCACGCTGGTTCCGGTAGAAATACCGCTGGTATTTGAAGAAGCAGTCGAACTCGAGCATCCCATCGTCCTGCTCGAACCGCTTGCCTTCCTGTTGAATCGCCTGCTCGAACAACTCTGCGCGCGCCTTGCCTTCCGCGCACTAGCCACGCAGGAGTTGCGGCTCACGCTCGAACTCGCAAACTTCTCCCCCTTCATTCAACAATCAAAAATCAACAATCATCAATTCCTTCGCACCCTTCGTCTTCCATTGCCCATGCTCGATGCCAAAGTTTTTCTCAAGTTGCTGCAACTGGATTTGAATGCGCATCCGCCAGGAGCTCCCATTATGAAGATCCATCTTGCGGCAGAGCCAACACGCTCGCGCTCGGCCCAAGGAGGCCTTTTCCTGCCTCCTTCGCCCGAACCCGAAAAACTCGAACTCACCCTCGCCCGCATCGCCGCCATGGTTGGCGAAAACAAAGTCGGCGCGTTGGAACTGCTCGACACGCATCATCCCGAAGGATTTCGCATGCAGCGCTTTGTAGCCCACGCCCCACAAAAGAATCAGCGCGAGAAAGCTTCCAATCCACAGGCAGAGAAGGCCGCCGTCACTGCTCTGCGCCGCTTCCGTCCACCTCTTCGCGCCAATGTGACTCTGGAAAACGGCCAGCCCGTGCATTTGGTTTGCCGCAAAAAAGACGTGCAAGGCACTGTGCTCTGGAAGGCCGGCCCATGGCGCTTCTCCGGCGATTGGTGGGAACGCGAAGCCTGGTCCCGCGACGAATGGGACCTCGCCCTGAAAAACGAAGACGCCATCTCTTTCTTCCGACTCGTGCACGACTTGCTCGGCGGCGGCTGGTTTGTGGAAGGAACATATGACTGAAAAGAAAGTCCTCAGTACCTAGTACTCAGTACTCAGTCAAAACCTTGCCTTAACTGAGTACCGAGTACTGGGTACTGAGTACTTGTATATCGAACTTCACGCCCGTTCTGCTTTCAGCTTTCTCGAAGGGGCTTCCCTGCCCGAGGAACTCGCCGGAGTCTGTGCCCATCTCGGCATGCCCGCCATGGCGCTGCTCGACACCGATGGCGTGTACGGCTCCCCGCGCTTTCACCTGGCCACAAAGAGAATTGCCCTTAAAGCTCACATGGGAGCGGAGGTCACGTGCAGTCCTTTCCATCCTGTCATCCTGAGCGGAGCAAGTGCTTCACAAAGTGAAGCACTTGCGAAGTCGAAGGATCCCTACCCTCTGCAATCCGTGCAGAAGGTAGAGATTCCTCGCTTCGCTCGGAATGACAAATCCGTGGGTGGCAAGAACGAATTCCATCTTCCCCTGCTCGTCTCCTCCCGTACCGGCTACCAAAACCTCTGTCGCCTGATCACCAAAATGAAGCTGCGCGCGAAGAAAGGCGAAGGCGCAGTCTGCACAGAAGAACTCGAAGAGCACGCCGCAGGCCTCATCTGCCTCACCGGCGGCGCGGAAGGCCCGCTGGCCGCGGCCTTAAAGCAAGGAGGTGAAGAAGAAGCCCGCCGCCAAGTCGATCAACTCATCAGTATCTTTGGCCACAAAAACGTCTACATCGAACTGCAACGTCATTTCCAGCGCGAAGAAGAATCCCGCAATCGAGCCGCGATCGACATCGCACGCTCGCTGAACCTTCCCCTGTTAGCCACCAACGGAGTCTGCTATGCGACCCCTAAAGCTCGCGAACTATGCGACGCTTTCACCGCGATCCGACACCACCGCACGCTCTCCACCGCCGGACGCCTGCTCTCCCGCAACTCCGAGCGTTTTCTGAAATCTCCGCAGGAAATGCAACTGCTCTTCGCCGACCTCCCCGAAGCGATCAGCAATACGGTCGAACTTTCCAACCGACTCGAATTCACACTAAACGATCTCGGCTATGAATTCCCGCGGTTTCCCGTGCCCGAAGGCGAGACTATGAATTCATTTCTGCGCGAGCGTGCGTGGGAAGGTTTCCGCGAGCGGTATGGCCGCAAATCGCCCGACCTGCAAACCCGCGCCCGCCGCCAAATCGAAAAAGAACTCGCCCTCATCGAAAAACTCAAACTCGCCGGATACTTCCTTATCGTCTGGGATCTGGTCCGCTTCTGCCGCGAGCAAAACATACTTGTTCAGGGACGCGGATCGGCCGCCAATAGCGCCGTCTGCTACTCGCTCGGCATCACCGCCGTCGACGCCGTCAGCATGGAGTTGCTCTTCGAACGTTTTCTCTCCGAAGAGCGCGGCGAGTGGCCCGACATCGATCTTGACCTGCCCAGCGGCGACGAGCGCGAAAAAGTTATCCAGTACCTCTACAAGCGATACGGCGAGCGTGGCGCCGCGATGACCGCCAACGTCATCACCTATCGCAACCGCATGGCCGCTCGCGAAATGGGCAAAGCCCTTGGCTTCGATCCCGAAACGCTCGCCAAAATTTCCGCTGCAGTCGCGACCTGGGAATTCCGCGACGAAAACGACGCGCTCGACCGGCGCTTCCGCGATGCCGGACTCGACCTCGCCCATCCTCGCCTGCGCAAATACTACGAACTCTGCCTCGCCGTTCAGGACATGCCCCGCCATCTCGGCCAGCACTCCGGAGGCATGGTCATTTGCCAGGGACAGCTCGACTCCGTCGTTCCGCTAGAACCCGCCTCCATGCCCGGCCGCGTCGTCGTGCAGTGGGACAAAGAAGATTGCGCCGACATGGGCATCGTGAAAGTCGATTTGCTCGGCCTCGGCATGATGGCCGTGCTCAAGGATTCCATCGAACTCATTCGCGGGCATTATCACGAAGAGGTGAACCTGGCGCATCTTCCGCAAGACGACGCGGAGGTGTATTCAGCGCTGCAACAAGCCGACACCGTCGGATTGTTTCAGGTAGAAAGCCGCGCGCAAATGGCATCTCTGCCCCGCCTGCGGCCCATGCGTT
Organism: uncultured Acidobacteriaceae bacterium; assembly: GCA_963786095.1. Taxonomy (GTDB): domain Bacteria; phylum Acidobacteriota; class Terriglobia; order Terriglobales; family Acidobacteriaceae; genus Sulfotelmatobacter. The sequence continues at coordinate 150,447 of CAWAXV010000019.1, forward strand.
TTTATGATGTTGTGGTGCAGGTAGCGATCATTCGTCCTGGCCCCATCGTCGGCCAAATGGTGAATCCATTTATCCTGCGCCGCCAGGGACGCGAAGAAGTTACGTATCCACATCCCTCACTCGAACCGGTTCTCAAGCGCACGCTCGGCGTCCCGCTCTTTCAGGAACAATTGCTGCGCATCGCCATGATTGCCGCCAACTTCACCGGGGGCGAAGCCGAAGAACTGCGCCGCGCCATGGGATTTAAGCGCTCGCAAGCGCGCATGCGCGAAATCGAAGCCAGGCTGCGTTCCGGCATGACGCAAAACGGAATCTCCGCCAAAGCGCAGGACGAAATCATCCTCTCCATCACTTCCTTCGCGCTCTACGGATTCCCGGAATCGCACGCCGCCAGCTTCGCGCTGATTGCCTACGCCAGCGCCTATTTGAAATGCCACTACCTCGCCGCATTCACCGCCGCCCTGCTCAACAACCAGCCCATGGGGTTTTATTCTCCCGCCACGATTGTCAAAGACGCGCAGCGCCACGGCCTGAAACTGCTGCCAGTGGACGCGACCTGCTCAGACTGGAATTGCACGCTGGAGCGAGTCCCGAGTCCTGAGTCCCGAGTCGCAGGTCAGATCGCTGACTCTATCGCCCTCCGTATGGGCCTGCGCTACGTTCGCGGCTTGCGGGAAGAGGCGGCAACATCACTTCTCCGCGAACGAATGCTCGCTCCTTTCGCATCCATCCACGATCTCACCCGCCGCGTCCCTGAACTCCGCAAAGACGAACTCACCACGCTGGCAGAAATCGGAGCGCTGAACTCAGTCGCCAGTAGACAGTACCCTGTACTCAGTAAAAACTTTGTCATTCCGACCCCCGAGCGAATGCGAGGGGCGGAGGAATCTCGCGACTCGAAACCCGAAACTCGAAACTCGAAACTTAAATTCCACCGCCGCGATGCCCTCTGGCAAGTCGAACGCGCCGTCCGCGGCTCTGGCCCGCTGCTCGAAAATCAACCCGAGCCCGACTCTCCTTCTCCACTTCAGCCCATGAACCAAGAAGAGCGCCTGGTCGCCGACTTCCACGGTACCGGACTCACCGTCGGTCCGCATCCCATGGCCTACCGCCGCGCCTGGCTCAATGCCATGGGCATTCGCCGCGCCAGCGATCTGCGCGACATTCCGAGCGGCAAACGCCTCCGAATCGGAGGCTGCGTGATTGTCCGCCAGCGTCCCGGCACTGCCAAAGGATTTGTCTTTCTCAGCCTGGAAGATGAAACCGGCGTGGCCAATGCCATCATCACGCCCGACCTGTTTCATCAGAATCGTCTTTTGTTGGCCAGCGAGCGCTTCCTCGCCATCGAAGGGATACTTCAAAATCAGGACAACGTCATCTCAGTCAAAGCCGAACGCGTGCAACCGCTCTTCGTCACCAAAGCCGAAACCATTTCGCACGATTTTCACTAATCCAACTCGAAATCTACACATCAAACACACGATAAACCAGCGAAGGATTCTGCGCCTGCAGCAACGAGATCGCAACATTGTGCACCGGCACCCCGCCGACCGTGTGCCCATCCGGCTTTCCATTATGAGCGTGACCGTGCACCACCAGATCGGCTCCATGCCGGTCAATTACTTCCGCCAACCGCGACGTCCCCATGAAAGGGAAAATTTCCGGCGCTTCGCCCTGGATCGTCTCCGAGATCGGCGAATAATGCACCACGATCACGCGCTTCTTCGCGCGCAGTTGCGACATGGCGCGCTCCAGTTTCATGGCCTCGTCCACCGAAGCTCGAACAAACTCTTTGATCTCGCGTTCCCCAAATGCCGTCAGCATCCCGCGCCCGTAACCGCCCACGAAGCCCTTGGTTCCGGCGAAGCCCACGCCATCGCGCTCGTAGCCACTGCCGTCGAGCACCTTAACACCTCCGGAAATCAGCATGCGATTTAATTCTTCCTCTTTTCCGCACTCATAATCGTGGTTTCCCAGCACCACCACCACCGGCAAACGCAGCCGCACCAGCACATTCAACAGCGGCTCCATCTCCTCCGGCTTCCCATAATTGGTCAGGTCACCAGCCAGCACCAGCACATCGGCATCGTCGCGGACGCGCTCAAACTGATCCTTCAGCTTGGCATAACTCTGCGGAGTGAAGTGCAGATCGGCGCTGGCAGCGATCCTCATGCTTCTTTCCTCATCGCCTTCTTCCCCTTCTCAGCCTCAAGCTCGTCCAGCTGCGACAGCCGCACTTTCCGTTGTTCCTCCATCAGGTTCGCCATGTCCCATTCATTCACGTCGATGGCAAACATGTTGTCATCCACCAGGCTTCCGCGAAATGGAGCCTGAGGATTGTGCTCCCCGATCTCCTTTTCAAACCGCCGCAGCAATTCGCGCCATATCTTGGCTGGCACATGATGGCTCTGCGCCGGATACGAATAGCGGTACAGCACCAGGGCCCAGAGCAGCATCTCCCAATGCTCGCCCACCAGTTCCATCTCGCGATTCCAATCGAAGCTGCCGTAGGTGCTGTAGATGACGTGGGCAACATCGGCGCCATCAAATCGTTCGCGCCGTGCCACGAAGATTTTGGATGCCACCAATTCCTCCGGCGCCAGAACTCGCGTTTTCACGCCATAGACGACCGCCGGACACGCTCGCTCAACCCACGAGTCCTCGACCGTGATCAGCCCGTTGCTCATGCCCGTGATCAGGTCGACGAAGAATCCGTCCCGGCTCGCCTTCGCCAACCAAACCGGATCCTTGATCCAAGTCTCCATCCCCGCCTGCCGCAGACAACGAAGCGCGGCATCGCAATTCGCGGCCGTCACGAACAGATCCATATCCTTGGTGAAGCGGCAAATCCCGGTATGGTGCCGCAGAGCAAATGCGCCCGAGACCGCGTAGGGCACGCGGCTGTCCTCGAGCGCCAACAGCACGTCGTGAAACAACTCGACCTGCTCCTGTGGCTCTTCCGACGGCTGAGAAGAGGTTTTGGGCAGTTCTTCTTCAGGATGCTGTTCGGGTTTGTGCGATGCGGACACGGACCTTGGATGAGGCTGCCGCACCCACGGTTGTTAGTCTGTTTTCGCAACCCACTGAAAATGGAGCCGTATGCGGGATTAGGCGGGGCTTACTTTCCCACGTAACTCACCCGCCAGATCGAGTTCGATCCATCGTCGCTGACCAGCAGCGACCCATCCGGAGCCGTCGTAATGCCTACCGGACGCCCCCAAACATGCCCGTCCGGAAGCACGAACCCGGTGAGGAAGTCCTGATATTCGCCCGGTGGCATGCCCCGTCTGATGCAGCGGGACGCGGATCACTTCATATCCCACGCGCACCGCTTTGTTCCACGATCCATGCTCCGAAGCAAAAATGTCTCCTTTGTATTCAGCAGGAAATTTGTCGGAACCGTAGAACGTTAACTCCAGCGACGCATTGTGCGGCTGCAGCAGTACGTCGGGAACGATCGCCTTCTCTTTCAATTCCGGATGCTTCCCCTGCTGCCGCGGATCCTGATGCGCCCCGATGTACCACCACGGCCAGCCATAGAATCCGCCTTCCTTCACGTGCGTGATGTAGTCTGGTACCAGGTTGTCGCCCAGCGCATCGCGCTCGTTTACCGAGCACCACAACTCATCCGTCTGTGGATTCACCGCGATCCCACCGCCGGCATTGCGTATCCCGTAGGCGTATACCTTCAATTCGCAATTCGCCGGATCGCACGCCAGAATGTCGGCACGATTTCTCTCTCCCGGATGCGTGTCGGTATCGTCGTCGTTCGACGCCGAGCCAACGGCTACGAACATCTTCTTGCCATCCGCAGAGAAATCGATGGCGCGCGTCCAGTGCCCGCCGCCGCTCGGTAAATCGGCAATGTGCTGCGCACGATCCGCTGGCCTTCAAATCTCCGTTGTGATACGGAAAGCGAATCACTTCATTCGTGTCTCCGATATAAACCCATTGCGGGTCCGGTCCCGGAGGATAAAACGCAATTCCGTACGGCTTGGTCAGCCCGTTTGCGAAGATCTGCATCTGTTCCGGCTTGCCGTCGGTGGTCATCCCGCGAAAAACGCGGATGCGCCCCGCGTTACTTTCCGCCAGAAAAATGTCGCCGTTCGGCGCGGTCCGCAGCCAGCGTGGACCATCCAGCCCGCCCGCATAGAGTTCTACCTTGAATCCCGCAGGCGCGATCGGCCACGCGTTCTCTGGACGCGCCACCACCTGGGCTCCGTTCTCTGCGGAATCCGTCGCGTACGGCTTCGGAAGATCCTTCACCGTGATCTTTCGAATCGTCCCTGGCGACTCGTGACGAAAGTCCGTAAAGGGCGCATGCGGCGATTCACCCTTCACCCTTTCGGCGCTCGCTGCGTTCGCCGGAGGCGCGCCCGTCACGGCACTCGCTTTGCCTGTCGCCAAAGCGTCTACATAGGACACAACTTGCCACCGCTTCGCTTCCGGCAGCGTCGCCCACGAGGGCATTCCATTTTCCTTGCTCCCCTTGGTGACGAACCAGAACATTTCGCCTTCCGTCACGCCCTTCAACTTGCCGTCGACCAGAGAAGGCACATTGCCCGTACCCTGTCCTGCCTTCCCGTGGCAGGCCAGGCAATTTCGCGCGTAGACAGTCTTACCCGCGTCCGTGGCGGCCTTCTGTCCCGCAAATGGATTCTTCATTGCCTTCGCAGACTCGGGCGCATCGTGAAAGGGTTGGTCCGCCGCGTGCGACATCGCTATGGGAAAGACAGCTAGAAGAACTGCCGGAAGGATCCTGCCAGCAACCATCCTCATATTTATCCTCACAGGTAATTTTGCCCACTTAGATTAAACAAAGAGCGTAAAGGATGCGAACCGATCACACCAAATCTGCATGCGACTCTTGGCCCCACGCCCTCAGACATGTAAGATTCACGCTGTTCGGAGGACGCCCCTGAAATGTTCACGAGAAAACTGACGCTCTGTTTCGCTTGGATTGTAATCGTAGGCAGCATAGTTTCGGCAAGTGCACAGCAACCGGATGCCGATGACGAAGGTCAATTCCGATTCCGCTTCGTCGGTCCGCGAATCGGCAATCGCATCGCGGCCGTCGCCGGAATGCCCGGAGACCCGAGCACCTACTACGCCGGCGCAGCCTCGGGCGGCGTCTGGAAATCGACCGACGGCGGCAATCGCTTGGAAGCCCATCTTCGACAAGCAGCCCGTCGCCGCGATCGGCGCGCTCGCGGTGGCTCCTTCCGACCCCAGCATGGTGTGGGCCGGAACCGGCGAGGCCTGGGTGATCCGCGACAGCGACGTGATGGGCAACGGCATCTACAAGTCCACCGACGCCGGCAAGACCTGGACCAACATGGGTCTGCCGAACACCGGCCGCATCGGCCGTATCGTCATCAACCCGACGAATCCCGACATCGTCTTCGCCTGCGCTCTGGGCCGCACGACCGGGCCGCAGCAGGAGCGCGGCGTGTACCGCACGACCGACGGCGGCCAGCACTGGGAGCGCGTGCTCTTCGCCGACGAAAACGTCGGCTGCTCCGGCCTGTCGATGGATCCGCACAATCCGCGCACGCTCTTCGCCGGCATGTGGCAGGTCGAGATGCATACCTGGGCCGAGTTCAGCGGCGGCCCCGGCAGCGGCGTCTACGTTTCGCACGATGGCGGCACGAAGTGGACGCGCATTGAAGAGCACGGCTTGCCGAAGTCGCCGGTCGGCAAGATCGACGTCGCGGTTGCGCCGACCAATTCCAATCGCGTCTACGCGCTGATTCAGACCAAGGATCAAGGTTCGGTCTGGCGATCCGACGACGGCGGCGAACACTGGAAGGCCGTCAACTATCAGCGAGCCCTGATCGGACGCGCCGGTTATTACATTCGAATCGCGGTCTCGCCAGCCAACGACAACGAAGTCTTCGTGGCCAACAGCTCGTTCCACCAGTCGCTGGACGGCGGCAAGAATTTCAAGAGAAGTTCGCTGGGGCGGCGACACCCACGACATCTGGATCGATCCCACGAATCCCGATCGCTTCGTCGATCACCGATGACGGCGGCATGATCATCACCACCGTGCACGGCCGCGGCTTCCATCGCGTGCAGTTGCCGATCGGCCAGATGTATCACGTCGACGTCGACAACCAGGTTCCGTACTACTTCTACAGCAACATGCAGGACGACGGGAACATGCGCGGCCCCAGCGTGCCCTTCGGATTCAGCGCGAAACGCGGATGGGACCACGCCATGGGTGGCTGCGAATCGGGCTTCACCGTTCCCGATCTCAGCCGATCCGAACATCGTGTGGGCCACTTGCTACGGCAACAAAGTGACGCGCTGGGACGCGCGCACACAAGGAGGCGCGCTCCGTCAGTCCGTGGATGCACACGCTCGACTCGCCGCCCAACGACGATGAAGTATCGCTGCCACTGGACATCGCCGCTGGCCATCGATCCCTTCGATCACAACACCGTCTACTACGGCTGCCAGGTGATCTTCAAAACCACGAATGCCGGCCAGAGCTGGACGGTCATCAGCCCTGATCTTTCGACGCAGGATCCGACCCGCATCGTTCCCTCGGGAGGAATCGTCGGCGACAATCTCGGCCAGTTCTACGGAGAAGTCGTCTTCGCGATCGCTCCTTCCAAGATCCAGAAAGGACTCATCTGGGCGGGCACCAATGACGGCCAGGTCTGGTACACGAAAGATGGCGCTGCGAACTGGACGAACGTCACCAAGAACATTACCGGACTGCCGCCGCTGGGGCACCATCACCAGCATCGCGCCTTCGAGCTTCGATGCCGGCACCGCCTACATCAGCGTCGATTTCCACCTCGTGGATAATCGCGATCCGTTCATCTACAAGACCACCGACTTCGGCAAGACCTGGAAGCTGATCAGCGGCAATCTTCCGAAGCACCCGCTGTCGTACGTGCGCACGATCGCCGAAGATCCCAACTGCGCGGGACTGCTCTTTGCCGGCACCGGAAATGCGCTCTACTACTCGCTGGATGACGGCGGCCATTGGACCGCGCTGCAGAACCGGCTTGCCGCATGCTCCTGTCACGTGGGCCGTGGTGCAGAAAGACTTTCACGATCTCGTGATCTCCACCTACGGGCGCGGACTCTACATCCTCGACGACATCACGCCGCTGGAACAGATGGCCAAGAACCACTCCGATGCTCCGGTCGCGTCTGTTCGAGCCGCGCCCGACCTATCGCTTTACCCGCGGCGGCGCAGGCCATGCTCAATTTCTCGCTGAAGACGGCAGCCCAAAGATCCGGTCGAGCTTGAGATCCTGGACTCGCGAAGGCAAGCTGATTCGCAAGCTCGAAGCCAAAGGTCAGCGCGGGCATCAACCGCGTCACTGGGACATGCGCTATGAATCGCCGCGATCTGGTTGCGCTGCGCACGGCGGCTCCCGACAATCCGCACATCTGGAACGAGCCGCGCTTCCGCGACGCCGACTCGCGGCCGATCACGCACTGGGGAAGCCAGTCCGGCCGAGGTCGGACCCATCGTCGCGCCCGGCAAGTACACGGTGCGCCTGAAGGTCGAAGGCCAGACCTACACGCAACCGCTGACGATCGTGCGCGATCCGCGCGCTCCCGGCTCCGACGCCGACATTGAGCTGTCGGTGAAGACGCTGCTTCGCATCAGCGACGACATTACCCACGTCTCCGACACCGTCAACCAGATCGAGTGGCTGCGCAAGCAGCTTGAGGTGATCGAGACCATGCTTCGTCCGCCGAAGAAGAAAGAAAAGGAAAAGCCGGTCTTCGACGAAGATGACGACGACGAAGGACGGAGCCCGCGCACGCCCGCCGCGGCACTCGACGAAGCGCAGGCAAAACGCAAGGCCGAGCTCTTGCAAGCCGCGGAAGACATGGACAAGAAGCTGCAGGCCATCGAGTACCAGCTGGTTTCACCGGCGCTACTGAACAGCGATGACAAGTACTTCGTCGAGCCTTACAAGGTTTACCTCAACCTGATCTGGCTGAACGCCGAGGTCGGCACCGGCGGCGGCGACGTTGCCGGAGGCGCCGACTTCGCTCCCACCGACACGCAACTCGACCTACTCAAGACGTTTGAAGGGGAGCTCTCCGCCGTGGAGGCTGACTACCAGAAATTCATGAAAGAGGATCTACCCGCTTTCAATCGTTCACTGGGAGACAACCACGTTCCCCTGGTCGCTCCCGCCGAACCAACGCAGCAAGAGTAACGGGAAAGAGTTCTCCCAGAAAGACTTTGTATTGAGCATATGGACGAGCCTGGAGAGAATATCTGGCGTCAAGAATGTGTTTGGTAGCGCTACCGGGAATCGAACCCGGGTTTGAAGATTGAGAATCTTCCGTCCTAACCCCTAGACGATAGCGCCTCCGAAGGTGAGCATAAATTATAACAAAGGGCCCTGTCATGCCTGAACGCGGCACGAAGGCGAAGAGACCCTCGGTGCGAAGTCGAAGCCCTACGCCTCCACCGGCTCGCTCATCGTTCGTTGTGGCTGGCAAAAAATTCAGCCTCTCCGTTTCAATTCGGAATTCCTACTGACTCTCATCGCAATTTTTTGTGTCACCAGTCTCCATCCACAGGCTCTCCCGCTCTATACTAGATACATCTCCGCTGCCAGGTAACTTAATCGCAACCAAGAATTCGCAGGGGCAACGTGTATGTTGTTCATTCATCAGCAAATCCAATCATTCCTCAACTTAGGAGCATGCAAGGAGTACCCAATCATGGCAAAACCGAAATTTCCCAAGAAGACAACTGGTGGGCAGGAAGTAGTGTCCCCCACGACCACGCCAAGTCCCGCCACTACCGGGGCGAGCGTGATCGCCGGAACCACCCCCACAATTCATGCCAGCAATCCAGAGCCACGCCCGATCGAGCAAAAAGCGATCGAGCAAAACAACATCGAGACAACGAAGGCCGACCCCAGAAAGACCGCTCGCAAGCCCGAGATCGTAAAGAGTGACTCGCGCTCGAATCTGGTCCCCATAAATATGGACGATGAAATTCGCCGCCTCGCTTACCTGATCGCCGAGCGCCGCGGGTTCCAACCAGGTCACGACGCCGAGGACTGGCTGGCCGCCGAGCACGAGATTCGTCAGCGCTATCACCAGCAGAGCGCCTAGAACCGCCCGCACTCGACAACCGCCTGGCGGCCGAGCCCCGGCCGCCGGTTCGTGGCGGAAAATGCGCGCTGCCGAACCGCCAAATCCTAAAATTCCCATTCAGCTCTGTTCTGCTTTCTGCACTCCGACTTCCCTGGAAAGCGCTGCGCTCCACCGCCTGGCCTACCGGTCGCCGGTTGCCTGTACCGTGGGTTTCTGAAAAAATAGGTTGGGGTTCCCCCACATGGCAACAATCGGTAGTTATGCCTTGCTCCTCGCCTTGGCGTTGAGCGTTTATTCGTTCGCGGCTGGAATTTTCGCCCTGGTCTTTCCCGGCCCTGGCTCGGAGCGCGTCGGCGAAACCGCGCGCCGCGCCGGCATCGTCGTTTTCGGATGTCGTGCTTCTCGCCGCCGATCGCCCTCGTCGTCGCCGCCTTCCGCGACGACTTCACCATCGCCTACATCTTTCACCACAGCAATCGCGATCTTCCCGGCCCTTACAAGTTCGCCACGCTGTGGTCCGGACAGGAAGGCTCGCTTCTGTTCTGGTCGCTTCTGCTGCTCCGGATACGCGTTCGTTCTGCGCCTGCGCTACAAAACCGATCCGCGCCTCTTCGCCTACGCGTCGGTCGTTCTCGCCGGCGTGCAGATATTTTTTCTGGCTGCTGGTCAACTTCGCCGCCAATCCCTTCGGCCTTCTCGAAGGCCCGCTCCGCCCCGACGGCAGCGGCCTCAATCCTCTGCTGCAATATCCCGAGATGGTCATCCATCCGCCCATGCTCTATCTCGGCTACGTCGGAACCACCGTGCCCTTCGCCTTCGCTCTGGGCGCGCTGATCATGAAGTATCCCGGCGACAAATGGATTCACATCACCCGCCGCTGGACCATGGTCACCTGGGGATTGCTCACCTGCGGCATCTTTCTCGGCGCTCACTGGGCCTACGCCGTCCTCGGCTGGGGCGGCTACTGGGGATGGGACCCCGTCGAGAACGCCTCGCTCATGCCCTGGCTCGTCGGCACCGCCTTCCTGCACTCGGTCATGATGCAGGAAAAACGCGGCATGCTGAAGGTCTGGAACATGTGGCTGGTCTTCGCCACGTTCTGGCTGGCGATTCTCGGAACGTTCCTCACCCGCAGCGGCATCATCAGCTTCGGTCCACGCCTTCGCGCAGTCGTCGATCGGCACCTGGTTCGCATGGTTCCTCGCGATCACCTTCGTTGTCTTCCTGTTTCTTCTTCATCAAGAACCAAGAGCACCTGCGCAGCGAGCACAAACTCGAATCGCTGATCTCCCGCGAGTCGAGTTTCCTGTTCAACAACCTTCTCTTTGTGCTGCTCTGCTTCACGTGCTCTGGGGCACGTGGTTCCCGAAGATTTCCGAACTGGTGCAAGGCAACAAAGTCACGGTCGGCGCGCCTTTCTATAACCGCGTCGCCATCCCGGTCGCCCTGTTGCTGCTGATCCTCACCGCACTCGGCCCGCTGCTGGCGTGGCGCAAGACTTCTTTCGAAAGCCTGAAGCGCAATTTCAAGTGGCCCACGGTCGGCGCAATCGTGGTCGCAGTGTTCCTGATGATCACGCCGCCCGAGCTGGGGATCGACCCTTCGGCCTGCGCCCCTGGCAGGACATCTCCTATTTCTATTCGCTGATGGCGATCGGCCTCTCGGCGCTGGTCACACTCACCGTCGCCAGCGAGTTCTACCGCGGCGGCCAAAGTCATCTCCGGCCACACCGGCCAGGGCATGTTCGCCTCCATGGTGCAACTCACGCACCGCAACACGCGCCGCTACGGCGGCTACATCGTCCACTTCGGCGTCGTGGTCGTCATCATCGGATTCGCCGGCTCCGCCTTCAATCAGGACAAAGAGCAGGAAATGGGCTACGGCGACAAGATGAACCATCGGAGCTACACGCTCGTCTGCCGCTCTTTTACCCAGGACGACAATCCCAACTCCGCCGACGAGTGGGCCGTGATCGATGTCTACAAAGGCGATCACCAGATCGACACCATGACTCCGGTGCGCCAGTTCTTCAAGGCGAGCCGCCAGGCATCGACCAAGCCCGACATCCGCTCGACCCTGAAAGAGGACCTCTACCTGGTCTATGAAGGCCAGAACGAGAAGGGTCAGCCGATCATCAAAGCGCACCTGAACCCGCTGGTCATGTGGATCTGGCTCGGTGTCTGGATCATTCTCGGGGGCACCGTCCTGGCGCTGGTTCCAAACGCCCCAGCTCCCGTTCGACGTCCGTCCCCGCAAGAGTGCTGGAACGTGCAGTTCCAGTCGTCACGGGAGATTAGATTTTGAATACAGGGACAGTTTCCCGCGAGCCTGCCCTGAGCGTCGTCGAAGGGGCTGTCCACGGCCACAGGCCGGTTGGCTTTTTGATTTAGCACGACACGACAAACGACCGATCAAAAATGATGTCGAAACCCAATTCGTTACTCCGCCGCGCGTTGCAGTGCGCCCTGCTCGGTGTCGCCGTCTGTCGCCCTCGCCGGCGCCGGGGATCCCGCCTCGCGCTTCAAAGATCTCGGCCATCAACTGATGTGCATCTGCGGCTGCAATCAGATTCTCCTCGAATGCAACCACGTCGGCTGTCCCGACTCCGACATGCATGCGCAACGAATTGATGGCTGCGAGTCACCCGCGGCGACAGCGACAGCCTGGTCGAACAAGCCTTCGTTCAGAAATACGGGCCGACCGTCCTCGCCGCTCCCACTACGACCGGCTTCGATCGCACCGCGTGGATCGTCCCCTTCGTCGCCCTCGGCCTTCGGCCTGCTGCTGGTGATCCTGGTGGTTCGCGCTTGGAAGAATCGCCCTACACCCGCCATCGCCGACGGCATTCGCCCCATCCGCGGCGCCGAACTCGAACAATTCCGCGATCAGGCGCGCAAGGATACCGACCTATGATTCGAGCAACGACCTTCGAACTAGCCTGCTGCCTTCTCGTCACCGCCGCCGGTCTGTTCTACGTTTTTTATCTTCCCGGCAAACTTTTTCTCGGCCCAGAGAAAACGCGCGCCTCATTCCTGCGCGAACGCAAAGACGCCGTCTACGAAAACTTGCGCGACCTGAACTTCGAATACAAAGCCGGCAAAATGCCCGACGCCGACTACCAGTCGCTTAAATCATCTCTGCAAGACGAAGCCGCCACGCTCCTGGCCGAAATCGCGCGCCTCGAAGCCAAAGCCGCGCCGCACAGAAGAGCACAGATCATGAAAGGAACCGCAAATTTTGTCAACTCTGAGCGGACGCTTGTTCATCCTGAGGCGGGTGCACTTTGCCCGCCGAAGGACCCCGTGCACGCAATTCCCGCCGCTCCGCAAGGCGTTGCCACTCGTCTCTTGCTCTCCTCTCCACCCTCGCCTCCGCCCAAACCCTGACCGGCACCGTCAAGAACTCCACCACCGGCAAGCCCGCCGCCGGAGACGACGTCGTCCTTCTCAGTCTCGGCCAGGGCATGGAAGAAGCCGGACGCACCAAGGCCGACGCCAAAGGTAATTTCAGCTTCAAGCTCGACATGCCCAGGGCCCGCATCTGATCCGCGTCATCCACCAGGACGTCACCTACCACCGCATGGCGCCTCCCGGAACCACTTCCGTCGAGGTTGAAGTTTATGACGTCGGTAAAAAGATCGAAGGCATCGAAGTGGTCGCCGACATCATGCGCGTCCAGGTCGAGCAGGGACAGCTCGAGATCATGCGCCAGTTCGCGGTGCAGAACAATTCCAAGCCTCCGCGCACGCAGATGAACGAGCACAATCTCGAGTTCTACGTTCCCGACGGCGCGCAGATCGTCGAAGGCTCGGCCATGACCGAGGACGGCAATCCTCTGAACACCGCGCCCGTCCCAGAAGACGACAAGAAAACCAAGTACGCCTTCGTCTTTCCCCTGCGTCCCGGCACCACGCAGTTCGAGGTCGCCTACCAGCTTCCCTACACCGGCAGCGCCAACATCGATCCCAAGAGCATTTATCCACTGCAGCATTTCGTCGCGATGCTCCCCAAGTCGATTCAGTTCGCTGCAGCTCCCGGCGCCAATTATCAAGTCACTCCTGAACGACCCGCAGCAGCCCGACGCCAACGTCGAAGTAGCATCCGAACATCGCTGCTGGACAGTCGCTGGCCTTCAAGATCTCCGGCGAAGGCGTGCTCAAAGGATCGTCCGACAATGCTGGAGGCTCAGCGGAAGGCGCCTCAGCGCCAAGCGACAATCGTCCCGGCGGAGGCCTCGGCCCGCCGATCGATGCGCCCGCGCCCTCTCCAGAAATATCGTGGTACATCCTGGGTGGATTCGCAGTGCTGCTCACGGGAGGTGGAATCTTTGTGGCCTCGCGCCAGCAAGCCGCCAACAAGGCGGCTCGTGCCGTGGGAAAGAGCGCCCCCGTCGCTGATTATGACGAAGACTACGAGGCCGCGGAAGTCCCCGCCGCGCGCGAGATCCGCCGCAGCGAAGCCCGTCCGCAGTCGCCAGCTCCGCGCAGTTCCTCGTCCATGCTGCTCGAAGGACTAAAAGAAGAACTCTTCCAGCTCGAAGTCGAGCACAAACAAGGCCAGCATCTCGCAGCAGGAATACGAGAAAGCAAAGTCCGCTCTCGATCAAACGCTGCAACGGGCCCTGAAACGCGAAGCCGCCAAACAAACCACGTAGGGACTGACGCATTCGTCCGTGCCCGGCCGGAGCCCGGGAGCAACAGCTCTATAGCAAGCCTGATCTGGTCCGAAACTCACCGGGACGGGCACGACTTCCAGTCGTGCCAACAAACCGCAACCAAACACTCTGGCTTCAGCCGCTGAGGGTCGCCCTTCTCTCCCCGCGACGGCCCGCCACGGAAGAAGCCCGTGCTGGTTCGAACAGCCGACCCACCTCGCCGTGAAAAAAAGTGTAACCCCATAGTGAACCCCCGCCGCCAGTCCCGCCTAACTCCTTACCGCTCAAGATTTTGCCCGTAACTCATTGAGCCCCATAGATCACAAGGGTATTTTCCTGCTAAGCCAGTGATTCCAATAGATCAGAAACCAAAAAATCACTCTCCATCCGCGATTTCCCAAAACGGGAACGCCCCCATGCATCTCGCCGCTCGGCGTAACATCCAATGAGGCAGTTCCACAAAATTATGGGAAACATGTTCAAGACCGTATTCCTGCTGACCGCAATGACGCTGCTCCTGATGATCATCGGACGCGCCTTCGGCGGGCAGAACGGAATGATCCTCGCGCTCGTCTTTGCCGCGGTGATGAACTTCGTCGGCCTACTTCTTCTCCGACAAGATCGCGCTCGCCACGTATCGCGCGCAGCCCGTGACGCGCGAGCAACTGCCGCGCGCCTACGCTGCCGTCGAGCGCCTTGCGCCAAAAATGGGCATACCGATGCCGAAGATGTACGTGATCCCGACGGAGTCGCCCAACGCCTTCGCCACCGGACGCAATCCGCAGCACGCGTCTGTCGCTGTGACGCATGGGATTTTGGGTCTGTTGACTGACGAGGAACTGGAAGGCGTCCTTGCGCACGAACTCGGACACGTCAACAACCGCGACATCCTGATCAGTTCCGTCGCCGCGACGCTCGCGGGCGCAATCACCATGATTGCCAGCATGGGACGTTGGGCGATGATCTTCGGCGGTTACGGACGCGGCGAGCGCGACAGTCGCGGAGGTGGAGGTTTGACGGCGCTCTTCATGCTGATCGTCGCCCCGATCGCGGCAACGCTGATTCAGCTTGCCGTCTCGCGCTCGCGCGAATATCAGGCTGACGCGACTGGAGCTCACTTCACCGGAAATCCGTACGCTCTCGCCAGCGCTCTGCAGAAGATCGACGCCTACGCGCGCCGCCTGCCGATGCAGGCCACCCCATCGACCGCGCACCTGTTTATCATCCAGCCGTTCCTGGGAGTAAGCGCTGGAACCTTCGCGAACCTGTTCTCGACGCATCCTCCGATCGCCAAGCGCATCGAGCGCTTGACCGGAAGGCCCGCGGAGTTTACGCAGTAAAGCAGGCGTCTGGCATTGGGCGGCAGGCGTCAGACCGCAGATCTCGGCAAACCAAGTTCGAGCATCCGTAAATGCCAGCAAGATCGTCCGCTGTCGACGTTCTAAGAAGGCAAAAGTTTGTCCGAGGTGTTAGGTCCGACGCCTGAAGCCTGACGCCCGACGCCAGGTCCTATGACGTAGGTAACTCCATCGTTCGAGCGAGCCAATAGTAGAATCCAAATAATGTCGCCCGAGACCGCCATCGCTGTTTCTCACAAAGCCGCCGAACTCGAAAAGGCCCTGCGCCGCATAATTCGCGGCAAGGATGACGTGGTTCGCCTAGCCCTGGTCAGCATTTTCGCTCGCGGACACCTCCTCATTGAGGGCGTTCCTGGAGTTGGCAAGACGACGCTCGGACAAGCGTTGGCCCGCGCCATCGATTGCACTTTTCAACGCGTGCAATTTACCAGCGACATGCTGCCGTCTGACGTGCTCGGCATCTCGGTGTATTCGGCGCTCGAGCAGAAGTTCGAATTCAAACGCGGTCCGGTGTTCACCAACGTTCTGCTGGCCGACGAAATCAACCGCACCACTCCCAAAACACAATCTGCACTGCTCGAGGCCATGAACGAAGGCCAGGTCACCGTGGATGCCCACTCTTACGAGTTGCCGCAACCGTTTCTGGTGATCGCGACGCAGAACCCCGTGGAACATCACGGAACGTATCCGCTGCCCGAATCGCAGCTCGACCGCTTTTTGATGCGCGTGCGCATGGGATATCCCGACGCGCAGGCCGAGCGCGAAATCTTGCGCTCCGAAGCCGGCGTCGCCCACCTCAACGACGTGCGTCCAGTTCTCACTGGCGCTGACGTGCTTGAGATGCAGATGGCGATCAAAGATATTCGTGTGGACGATTCGCTGGTGACCTACGCTCTCGAAATTGTGCGTCGCACGCGCGAATCAGAATTTCTCTCGCTCGGCGTTTCGCCCCGAGGATCGCAGGCTCTTTATCGCGCCGCGCAGGCGATGGCTTTCCTCGAAGGCCGCACCTTCTGCACTCCGGAAGATTTCAAGCCGCTTGTCGTTCCCGTCTTCGCCCACCGCGTCGTCGTGAACGGTCTTTACGCTTCGACCCTGAGGAAGTCTGAGCAGTCGGATCAGGTGCTGAAAGACATTATCGAGAACGTGCCCGTGCCGGTGTAGAAGGACCCAGTTCTCATTTCTCAGGCGCCGGTTCCTGCCTCGTGACGCGCTTCTTGCGTGAGACAATTCCCCTGCCCATGATCGCTGAGATCATTCCAGAAACCTACGACGCATTCGGAAAACAAGTCTCTCAGCCCTTTCTTCGACGCAACGGTCCGCATCCCACATTTCCGATGGGTCGCTACGTCAGCCAACCGCTCACCATCAACTGCAGCACAATACGTGAGGCTCGGGAGTTTCTTGTCACCTGCGAATATGTTTCTGACAAGGAACTGTTCGGCAAGGACGAATACTGGCAACCGCCCGAAGAATTCGAAAAGAGGAAAAAGGGCGATTGCGAGGACTTCGCGCTATGGACCTGGAGGCAACTCCTTAACATGGGTTACGATGCGCGATTCATTGGCGGATCGAGCGGCCGTTACGGCACAGGACACGCGTGGGTCGAATATTTTCAGGACGGCAAGTGCTTTCTGGTGGAAGCTCTGTTCTGCAAGGTTGGCAAGGATATGCCTCGGTTGTCCACGCTCCGGTATGAGCCCAAGGTGTCGGTCTCCTGGGACGGCAAAACGCTCAAGTATTTCTCTCACAAGAAACCGGAGTTCACGCTCACTTGGCGCGTGCTTGCTCCCCTGGTCCCGGAGTACGTCGCTTTTTGGGGATGGTTTTGGTTAAGGAATCCCCATCGCTTCCCACTCATGGTGTGGAGAATCCTCCGAAGAACGGTGTTCAATCGTAAACTCTGGCTTCAGCCGAAGAACCGGGATCAGTAATTCGCAGTTCACGGCGACTATAATTCTCCCGACATGTCCTTCTTGCGCTTTCTCATGCTGATGTCGCTCGTCGCTTGGATTGGCGGGCTCGTTTTCTTTGCGTTTGTGGTTGCGCCGACGGCGTTTCAGGTTCTGTCGCCGAATACACACCTTGCTGGAAATATTGTGGGACGCGCTTTGGGCAAACTCCACTGGATCGCCATCATCTCTGGATTCGTTTTTCTGGCCAGTTCCCTGCTTTACAGCCGCCTCACCGAAGGGACCGCGCACGTCTTCGCCATGCGGCATGTGCTCATTTGCCTGATGCTCGCGCTCACGTTCTTTTCGCAGTTCTGGATGATTCCCCGCATGGACACGCTGCGCGCGTCTGTTGGAGATTTCGCGACCGTGACGCTCGATAATCCCGCGCGCGTGGAGTTCGACGCGCTGCATGTTTGGTCGACACGCGTGGAAGGCGCCGTCTTGTTGTTGGGATTGGTCGCGATTTATTTGACCGCGAGCGGCTTTGGTGCGACCCGGCGTTGATGATCGTTGCGGGTCGTCAAGGCCGTCTACGAGATCGTAGCTGCCTTCAGCGGCGGCTGCGTGCTTCGAGGACATCGCGAATCTTTTTGGCGAGCGAATCCAGCTTGAAGGGCTTCTGCAAAAGTGAGGGTTCGGCTCCCATTTCATCGCCCGGACCGATGTCAAACGCGCCTTCGGTGTATCCCGACATGAAGATCACTTTCATCTCAGGGCGAGTCGAGGAGAGCCTGCGCGCGACCTGCGGACCGCGCAGATTGGGCATGACGACGTCGGTCAACAGCACATCCACCGTGCCCTGATATTGTTCCGCCAACTCGACCGCATCCTTGCCATCTTTCGCTTCGAGCACGGAGTAGCCGAGTTCCTGCAGGTACTGGCAAACCATCCAGCGCAGGTCGGGCTGATCTTCGGCCACCAGGATCGTCTCGCGGCCGCTGCGTACAGGCTCGACCGGAACCTCGACGGGCCGGGTTTCTTCAGGAGCGGCAACTCGCGGAAAGAAGATTTGAAAAGTTGCGCCGCGGCCCGGCTCGCTGCTCACTCGAACATGGCCTCCACTGCCCCGAACAGTGTTGTAGACGACCGACAGGCCGAGGCCCGTGCCTTCTTCCTTTCTCTTGGTCGTGAAAAAGGGTTCGAAGATTTGGCTCTGGGTGCGCGCATCCATGCCAATGCCAGTATCGGAGACAGCGAGCATCACGTAATCCCCCGGCGGCACGGCGGCGGAGCGCAGCGCGCGAATGGCCTTGGGATCAAGGTGTGCGGTCTCGAGCGTGAGCTTCCCCCGCGCGGCATGGCGTCACGGGCATTGACCACGAGATTCATGATGACTTGCTCGATCTGTCCCGGATCGGCGCTGAGCCAGCAAGCATCGGAATCGATCTGGAAGACTAGTTGCATTTCTTCGCCGAGCAATCCACGAAGGATTTCTCCCATGTCGTTCACGAGAGCGTTGAGGTCGATTGTCTGCAGGCTGAAGACGTGCTTGCGGCTGAAAGATAGCAATTGCCGCGTCAGATGTGCGGCGCTATCGGTGGTGCGGATAATGGTCTCGACACTGGGCCGCAAGCCGGAGTCGTCGCTAGCCTGATGCAGAACAATTTCCGCATATCCACGAATGACCATCAGCAGGTTGTTAAAGTCGTGAGCAATTCCGCCCGCCAGTCGGCCGACGGCTTCCATCTTCTGCGACTGGCGAACCTGTTCTTCGAGGACTCGCCGTCCAGTGACATCGCGCGAGGTCACCACGATGCCGCCCACGGCAACGTCGTTCAGGAGATTATTTCCTACGGATTCCAGCCACACCCACGTGCCGTCTTTATGACAGAAACGAAATTCGGGGGGCGCGGCACTGCCAACTCTGAGCGTCACCCGCTCCAGTGCCCCGCGCACCGCGGCAACGTCTTCGGGATGAATGAAGGCGAGCAGACTCTTGCCCAGCAAATCCGAGGGACGGTATCCCGTGACGCGCTCGATGGAAGGGCTGTGGTAGACCATGGTTCCGTCGACTGCCACGACGGTGATGACATCGGAGAGGTTCTGAATCAGATATTCAAAACGCTCTTCGCTGCGGCGGAGAATGTCGGCTGCTTGGCGCCGTTCGCGCATGTCGCGGAAGATGCCCACGATGGCGGGTCTTCCGGCCAATTCGGTGGCGCTGGCGCTGACTTCGACCGGCATGGAAGTTCCATCCGCCCGCAGCAGATCGAGCTCACGGCCGCGCGCAGGGCCAGTCTTTTCGGGAGCGAGAAGCTGGCGGGAAGATTCATTCGCCGGAGGATAAAGCTGCGACTCCAGCATGCCGATGAGTTGCCCTTCAGCCAATCCCAGTATTTCGCAGGCTTTGTTGTTGGCCTCGAGAATGCGGCGAGTCTCCGCGTCGATGACGAGAATGGCGTCGTTGGCGGTATTGATCAGATTGCGATATTTCTCGTCCGAGTTATGAATTTTCTGCAGAACGGCGCTGGACAGGCCAATCCCGAGGAGCAAAAGTAGTCCGCTGGCCAAGAGCGAGACCAGCGACAGCATGCGGGAGATCCAGCGAGCTCCCTGGCCGAGGGTCGAAGAAAATTCGTCTTCGAGCGGAGTGACATGGGCATCGACCGCAGCCACCTGATCGGCAATCTGCCGAATTTTCTGCGCGTCAGGATGAGCGGAGTTCACCTCGCTGTGGAGTTCGTCGGCGAGCGAGCGCAACTGGTCAATGTAGCCGTCGCCTTCGGTCCACACAGCAATGGCGTGCGCCATGTAGCCCACCCGCCCGAAGCGGCGGAATAGTGTGGCCATGCTATCGACGTCTTCGGGCTGATTGCGGCCCTGAATGAATCCTTGCGAGACCAGCGTCATGTCGGGAGAGGGCCGCTGGAGTTGCAGGCGGGCCTGCTTGTCGCCCGCGGGAACGGCAATTTCAGCGATGTACTGCTGGTAGTCGGATTCCTGGTGGCTGGCAGCGTACTTAGTCAGGCTGAGGACGGCGCGCTTCTCCGCCTTCGACCAGAGACCTTCTCCGCCGACATAGCCCCGGACTCCATTGAGGATGTCGGAACGGAGCACGCCAAGCAGGTAGACACAAATGACGATAGCCACGAAGACGCCAACGATGACGAGCAGTTTTCGGGCTATGGGGAGGCGTCGGAACATTCGTCGCTACAACTTTGTAGGCTGGGGTCAAAGCCGGCGGAGGCAACGGGAAACAATGAAACTTCACGCCCACAATCGCGAAAGCGTGACTCGCAACGGGGCATTCACCGTATGCCAGACGGCGTAGCCTGATCGAAATCGTACTTTTCAGGAGCCCCCAAAAATCGCAATAACACAATATCGGGCCACGGGGACAAAACGTCAAGACAAAATGATAGCGAGGCTTGGCACCTTGGATTCGCAGCGTGGTTACTGGTGGAGCGCGACTTTCCAGCATTCTTGCACCACTTCATGGGCATGAACGGAAGCAATCCGCGACGTGGTCGTTCACCAATCCGACCGCCTGCATAAAGGCATAGCAGATAGTCGAGCCGACGAAGTTAAAGCCGCGACGCTTGAGATCTTTGCTCATCGCGTCGGATTCGGCTGTACGTGCGGGAACCTGCTTCATTGACTTGGGAGAGTTAACGAGGGGTCTGCCGCCGACGAACTGCCAGATGTAGCGGTCGAAGCTTCCGAATTCCTCTTGCACGTTGAGAAAAGACTTTGCGTTGGCGATAGAGGAGGCGATCTTCAGTTTGTTGCGAATGATGCCGGGGTCGCGCAATAACTGTTGAACCTTGCGGCGGTCGTAGCGCGCGACTCGCCTGGGTTCGAATTTGTCGAAGACCTTGCGGTAGTGGTCGCGCTTTTGGAGGATGGTGTTCCAGCTCAATCCGGCCTGCGCGCCTTCGAGAATGAGGAATTCAAAGAGGGTGCGGTCGTCGTGCACCGGCACGCCCCACTCATCATCGTGGTAGCGAATGGAGAGCTCGTTGGTGGCCCAGGCACAGCGGACTCGTTCTTTGATCGGATCACGATTCATCTCGGAGATGCTACCGCAGACGAAAGAATTGTGCCCTCCGTGGCGGAAAATTCTTAACCACAGAGGGCACGAGGTCTCACAGAGGGTTCAGAGACTTACTCCAGCGACTTCGGGTCCGACTTGTTCACCGGGCTTTTCCTGTCGAGCAATGAAACCAGCTGGCTGGCGCAGGCCGGGATGCCGACCTTGCCCCCGCGAATGATTTCTTTGGCGGTCAGCTTCCTCTTATACAGCTTCTCGTTGGCGCTGCCATCGGAACGCAAGGTCGAGCCCTCCAGGGAGATTCCGGCGAACAGGCCTTTGTTGCGCGAGTACGAGAGAATCTCAGCATTCATCACGATGTCGGTGGCTCCTTCGGCGGTGCGTCCCTTGGGCCCGGCCGCAGCAGAGGCGTCGGCTCCCAGCTTCACCTTGCTGTAGAGCAGCGATTCCGCGCCCTTGGGATTCATCACGAGCAGCACAAAGTCGGTGGCCTGGCCACCCAACTGGAATCCGATGCTGATACCTTCGAGCGCGTACAGAGCGGGCGCTCCCCACTTGCCCTTGTAGTGCTCTCCGCTGCGGCACACCATGATGCCGCGCCCGTAGCTGCCGCCAATCCCGAATGCGCCCTTTTTCACGGACGGCAGAATGATGACGCACTCGGCCTTGTCGATCAGATCCTGAGGAATGTCGTCAGGAATATTCAAAATCTCTTTCAGCACGACCCCGGCATCTTTGACGCGATCTTCTTCACGCACGTCATCGGCGGCGAAGGTTGCAACAGCCGAGATGAGGACAACGAGAAGACAGGTTAGGAATTTATTCATGAATCCCTCCAAATAGATTTTATGGAAAATTTAGAGCCGCGCGGCCCGGAATCTTTCGGCGGCGAATCCGATTGGCCAACGGGAGGCCCGCCCAACGGCCAAGTCTAAGCGGGCAACTGATAGAGTCTGCATGTTTTGTGCCATGACCAAACGTGTGCTCCTTTTGTAACTTGGCACTTCGGCGACTGACTCCTAAAGTCAATGAGATAGCGGGATGCGCTGGTGGCGTACTTTCGGCATCTGGCGTGCATCTAAGAGCTTAGAAGTGTCCGTTAGCCGGGTTGAGGGTGTAAAAAATTGGATTTTTCGGGCATGAAGTACACGAACACGATTTTCGCTGTTTCTGCGCTTTTGCTGGCAACCTTTACTGGGTCTGGCCGGTCGCAGGCGCAGTCGGCCTACGCGTCGGGAGCGCCCAGCCTGAGCGCCTACAAGACCGCGAGCGTAGGAGCTGAAAATCCTGCCGAGGCTCAGCCGCCGGACAACCCTGACGATCCGCAAAACGCGCTGGTCACCTTGCACGCGCGCGTCAATGAAGTGAACGTGCTTTTCATCGCGACCGACAAACATGGCAAATTTGTGCGCGATCTGGGTGAAAAAGATTTCAACATTCTGGACGACCACAAGCCGCC
The DNA here is from genome assembly GCA_963786095.1 of uncultured Acidobacteriaceae bacterium. Classification (GTDB taxonomy): domain Bacteria; phylum Acidobacteriota; class Terriglobia; order Terriglobales; family Acidobacteriaceae; genus Sulfotelmatobacter. The sequence goes on from CAWAXV010000019.1 coordinate 172,953, forward strand.
GCAAGCGATTCTGAACTTCCGCCGCGAAACGGATCTGCCGCTGCACCTCGGGTTGCTGATTGACGTCAGCGGATCGGTCGACAGCCGGTTTGACTTTGAGCAAACTGCCGCCACCGCGTTTATGCAGCACACGCTGCGTACGGGCTTCGACAAGGCGTTCCTGGTCGGCTTCAACAGCCACAGCCAGTTGGCCCAGGACTACACCGACAAAGTGGACCTGCTCGCACTTGGAGTGCATAAGCTGCATTCCGGCGGCGGCACAGCTCTCTACGACGCCGTCTACCACGCCTGCAAAGAAAAATTCCTGAAGGACCGCCCTGATCGCCCGGTGCGGAAGGCCATCATCATTGTGAGCGATGGAGAAGATAATCAGAGCGAAGTCTCGAAGGCGCAAGCCATCGAGATGGCCCAAAGGTCAGAGGTCATCATCTACGCCATCTCGACCGATGACAGCGGCCTCGTGATGCGGGGCGACAAGGTGCTCGAACAACTGGCTGAAGCGACCGGCGGACGGGCCTTCTTCCCGTTCAAGATGAAAGACATTACGCACTCGTTTGCGGCGATTGAAGACGAGTTACGCAGCCAGTACGTGGTCTCCTACAAACCCGCCGACTTCGATGCGGACGGACGCTACCGGTCGATTGAAATCTCCTCGCTAAAGAAGGATCTGCAGGTGCGGGCGCGCAAGGGCTACTTCGCACCACAGCAATAGGGGAGTGGTTCTCAGCCTATCGTCCTTCGTCCAATCTTCAGTTCTCAGTGGCTCGAGCCACGACCAACGTCAGATCATCTTGCAGGTGCTCACTGGATCGGAACTGATCCACGGCGTGCTCCACGTTCGTCAGGATCGTGTCCGCTTCGAGTTCGCGGCTGTCTTCGAGAACGCGCAGCAGACGGTCTTCTCCGAATTCTTCACCGTTGGCGGCGGTCGTCTCGGTGATTCCATCGGTGAAGATGCTGAGCACGTCGCCGGCCTCCATATGGGTCTGAGCCACGGTGCACTCCCACTTCGCAAACAATCCCAGTACCGTGGCCGTCGCAGAAAGACGGTCGACTGCGCCCTTGCTTCGCACCAGGAGCGGCGGGCTGTGGCCGCAATTTACGTAGGCCAGGCTACGGGAATCGTCGTCGTAGCAGCCGAAGAAAAGGGTGGCATAGCGATCGGGGTCCTTGTGTTGAAAAAGATGTTCGTTCACGGCCACCAGAAGACCTGGAAGATCTTGCGCTTTGAAGTCGCTCCGATTGTGGATGCTTCCCTGCAAATTGGCCATGAGCAGTGCGGCGGCCACGCCTTTGCCGGCAACATCGGCCAGCACAAAGCCCACGCGGCCGGGCCCCATATTGAGAAAGTCGTAATAGTCTCCACCGACGGTACGAGCCTGGATGCATTCGCCGGTATAGTCGAGGGTTCTCAGCGCAGGCTTCTCTCGAGGGAAAAGTTTGCGCTGAACGGCGCGGGCAACGGCAATCTCCTGCAGCAAAGGCTCGTCATCAGTTCGAGCAGACAGGTCCAAGTCCCAAATGTTGGTCTCGCGACTCAGGCACTCGACGCCGCTGTGTCCGGCGGTCGGCGTTCCGGGTAAGCCAACCCAAACCACGCGGAAGATGCCTTCCCTCTGGCCGCAACGAAGTTGAATAAATTCTCCGAGCTTCAGCGCCTCTTCGGAATCAGCCAGCCGCGCACCCATGCTGGAAATATCAACCGTGTGCGCGGGCCACGTTTTTTCGGCGGCGGAGAGGCGAGACACCTGAACGGGGACCCTGATGCGGATACGCTTCTCGCGCCGCCGGCATTTCCTGTGCACCTCGAGATTGCCATGAGTGAAAGTGGGAATCTGCTGCAGGCTGGCGAGCACCGTCCGGCACTCCTCCTCGGTTTCGAAAGGCCCCATGTGGATGGCCTGATGCTCCGTCGGGGATGACTTGGCAACGGGATTTTCGAAAATATGCCACTCGATCACGTCCGATGATGTCTGCTTCATGGAAGATCAATCGCCTCGGGAATGGGTTGCGGGAAGATCAAAAGGATTCCAAGCTCTGACACTACACCGAAGGTCGTAGGTTGCGCAGTACACCGCAGGAAAAAGGTGTGACGACAGGGCTCGAAAAGTCCCTTTTCAGCAGCAGACCATTTTCGGAAACGAATCTGCAGGTGGTGCGTTACGGAATGTTACTGCCGCGCCTGCAGATCCCCGTTGTTGTTGTTCGCATTAGCAGCATCTCATTCGATGCGTCTTAGGTTGCGCAGCTTACGCGCTCTTATTCAGACGGGCCTTCGGCACCTCGTAGGTCCCCGGCGTCGCTCGAGCTGAAATCGCGAGACGGTTCCAGGCATTGATCGCGGCTACGGCGAGAGTCAAGTCCGCTACTTCCTTCTGATTGGATTGCGAGGGCGGGCGGCGGGCCACATTTTTTGTTCACGTGCGAGGCATCGAGGGAACGGCATTTTGCGGTTGCGGATTTCTGTGTTAACGTCCCATTGAATTCCAGTTTCTTCCTAACAGATCCGCCAGGAGACGCTCATGGTCGGCATCATCATCCTCGTAATTCTCGTCGTCATCGTGGTCGTTCTTATCGGGATGTACAACAGCCTGGTGCAGCTGCGGGTGCGCTGCGATTCGGCGTGGTCCGACATTGATGTGCAGCTGAAACGGCGCCACGATTTGATTCCCAACCTGGTTGAGACAGTAAAGGGATACGCCGCGCACGAGAAGGGCACGTTTGAGAACATCGCCAAGTTCCGGTCGCAGGCCATGCAAGCCACAACGCCCGAGGGCAAGGCAGTGGCGGAGAACCAGCTGACCGGGGCGCTGAAGAGCTTGTTTGCCGTAGCGGAGAATTATCCGGAACTCAAGGCTTCGGAGCAGTTCACACAATTGCAGGGATCGCTAAGCCAGACGGAAGATTCCATTCAGAACTCACGGCGCTATTACAACGCGGTGGTGCGCGATTTGAATACGAAGATTCAGTCGTTCCCGACAAACATTCTGGCGGGTATGTTCAACTTCACACCGCGCCAGTTCTTCGAGACAACCGAAGCCGATCGCGAACCGGTGCAGGTGAAGTTCTAGCTCATTTTGTAATTTGGTAATCGAGGAATTGTGTAATTGAAAATCCCAAAGACGATTGTCTCGATTCTTCTCACGCTGTGCCTCTGCGCTTTTGCCCCGGCAGCATTCGCCAAATCGTGGCGCATCACTGACTTTCAGGACACTATCGCCGTAGCCCAGGATGGCAGCGCGGTGGTGACCGAGCATATTACGCTGGCCTTCGAGGGCGGGTGGCACGGCATTCACCGCACGATTCCGATTGAATATCCCGGGCCGAATGGGACGAACTACAGACTTTACCTCAACGTCACGAGCGTCACCGACGATAGCGGAGCAGCGCTGAAATATGACTCGTCGATATCCAACGGCACCCGCGATTTGAAGATTTATATTCCCGAGGCGGTGGATGCCACTCGCGTCGTCGTGATCACCTACCGCGTACGCAATGGAACGCGCTTCTTCAAGGACTATGACGAGTTTTACTGGAACGTCACGGGCAACGATTGGCCGGTGCCCATCGACCACGCATCCGCGACCGTGCAATTCCCCGCCGCGGCGGCCGGCTCGCTGCGAGCGCAGGCCTTTACTGGCGTGTATGGTTCCAGCCAGCGCGATGCGACCGCGTCGGTGGATGGCTCGCAGGCGCGCTTCGAGACCAATAATCCGCTTCCGATGCGCGGCGACTTGACCATTGACGTCTATATTCCGAAAGACATTCTGCATGAACCCAGCGCGATCGTGCGCTTCTTCTGGTTCATCGGCGGCAATCCGATTGTCTTTTTGCCGCTGGTCACCTTCGCAGGAATGTTCGCGTTGTGGTGGTGGAAGGGACGCGACCCCGATCCGGGTGTCTCGGTTGCGCCGATGTACGAACCACCGACCGGCATTTCTCCCGCAGAGGCGGGCACGCTGCTCGACGACACCATTCACCCGCGCGATATCACTTCGACCATCGTCGATCTGGCCGTGCGCGGATACATCAAGATCGAAGAAACGTCGGAAAAGATTCTCGTCTTTACGCACAAAGACTACGTCTTTCACCTGCTCAAGCCGCGAGACCAGTGGGGCGCCGACCTGGCGGCGCACGAACTCGTAATGCTCGAGAACATCTTTGCCGGGGGCGACGATATTCGTCTCTCGAGCCTGAAGAACCGCTTCTACACCGCAGTTCCTGCGATCCGTACCGATATCATGTCGGCCTTGAAGCGGAAGGGTATTTACCTGCTCGATCCGGAATCGGCCAACGGTTACAGCATCGCCGCAATCTTCGCGATTCTTGCGCCATTTGCCCTCGTTCAATTTCTCAGCTGGGCGAACTTCTTCAACTCTGCTCTGTTGCTGGTTGTCTGCGGGGCGCTTTCGGCGCTGATCTGGTGGCTTTTCGCCCGTGAGATGACGGCCAAGACGGTCAAGGGCGGACGCGTCCACGTGGCTGTGCTCGGCTTCCAGGAATTCATGAATCGCGTGGATGCCGACCGGCTCAAGGTGATGCCGCCGACCACGTTTGAAAAATATCTTCCCTATGCGATGGCACTCGGCGTGGAGCATCACTGGGCGCAGGCATTTACCGGAATAGTTCAAAATCCGCCGCAATGGTACGTGGGGCCGGGGGGCTACGTGGGCGGTTTCAATCCGATTTTCTTTTCAAGTTCTATGCACAGCATGGCCAGCGATATGCACCAGGTCTTCGTCTCAGCTCCGCGCGCAAGTTCGAGCGGATCAGGGTTCGGTGGTGGTGGCGGCGGAGGCGGTGGTTTCTCCGGCGGTGGATTCGGTGGCGGCGGCGGTAGCGCGTTCTAGTGCGACAAAACTAAAAAGGGCCGCGAGTTCATCGCGGCCCTCTGATTCAAGTCTGCAAGGGGTTATTGCTCACCGGCGCCAACGCTGCTCCCCCACATGGCGTTACTGCCCCACATCGCGTTGCTCCCCCACATCGCGTTGGAGCCCCACATCGCATTACTGCCCCACATGGCGTTGCTGCCCCACATCGCGTTGCTCCCCCACATCGCGTTGCTGCCCGACAGGAACTCGGACGGTCCCCATACGTTCTGGTTCGACCATGTGGGCGAGGTGTTCCACACTGAACCGGAGCTGGCGTTGAGGTAGACGTTGCCATTGTTGGGATTAAACGAAGCTATGGGAGACATTGCACTCCCCGTCGCGACGTCAGCGCTGTTGATCGCTGCTTCCACGTCAACATAGCCGGCGCCCACGGTGAACGCATCGTACTGATCGGTGTAGGTGATACCGGCGGTCGGATCGGTGGTGCTACTGAAGGCCGGGAATGACTTCCAAGCCGTCTTCATCAAGCGCGCCTTGACCTGGTCCGGAGTCAACCGCGGGCTCTTCTGCAGAAGATCAGCGACCACGCCGCTCACGACGCCAGCGGCCATGCTAGTACCGCTCAGCGTGAAGTAACTCGACGACGAAGCGCTGCTTCCGCCATTGATGTAGAAGCTGTAAGGAACACGGTTTCCAGGATACTGGTTGTACAGCGTCGAACCCGGAGCCTCGAGCGAGACCAGCAAGTTACCGGGGGCAACGATGTCAGGCTTCGCAACCGCATCGAGCGCCGTCGGTCCCTTCGAGCTGTAGCTGGCGATCAGGTCGTCCACGCGGGTCGGCGTGCCCATGGTCTTCATGGCGCCGACAGTGATCACGTAAGGATCGTTGGCGGGCGACGTGACCGTGCCGTAGCCATTGGTCGGCTGATAGCGTCCATTGTTGCCCGCGGCCACAACGACGACGATGCCGGCTTTCCACGCGGCTTCCACCGCATGGCACAGCGGATCGAGCTTGTAGCTTTCGTAGACCGGGCGTCCCATCGAAAGATTGATGACGCGAATGTTGAACAGCGACTTCAACTGGATGGCGGTATTGATCGCCGCAATCACCGCGCTGTCGGTGCCCATGCCATTCTGATCCAGCACGCGCAGGTTGATGATGCTCGCCTGCGGCGCGATGCCTTGAAACGTCCGCGAATACTTCGAACCTTGCGAGCTGGAACCATTGCCCGCGATCAGGCCGGCAATGTGTGTGCCGTGTCCGAACTGATCGTTCGCGCTGGCGCTGCTCGAAACAAAGCTCTGGTTCCAAACCACGCGCGACGTTCCAAGGAAACCGCCGTTCAAATCGGGATGGCTGGCGACTCCGCTATCAATGAGCGCAACGCCGATTCCCGAGCCCGTGTAACCCGACTGCCATGCGGCAAACGCGTTCACAGCAGGCGCGGCGTTGCTGAGAGTGGGGGTCAGCGAACGGTCCGTACTGATGTAGACCACGTTGGCGTTGTTGGAAAGGTTGACGATGCCGTTTCCGTCAAGCAGAGCAACCACGCCGTTCACCAGCGGCAGCGGCCCCAGAATCGTGCCGCCTAATTTCACGATGTCATTGACGAGGCAGTCCACCAGTCCGAGCAGGCCCGTGCAGTTGACCTGCGTACCGGGTGCATATTGAACGATGACCTGCACCTTCTGGGTCGAGGTGTTGTTCTGCAACTCGGGCGCGAGCTTAGAATTGTTTGCATAGGCCACAGTCGCGGTGGCTATCAGCAATAGGAGCGCTAACTTCTTCATATTCCCCCCACTAAACATGCGCCCACAGGCGCGTGACCATGCCCCAAGTGACCTGTATATGTGCAGGCAAGGGACCAAACGTGACCCTAATTACCCTTATTTATCAATGGCTTAGGGGGTGTCGTTGTGAAATGCAACGGGCACTTTGTCCCACAGCGCGGGCGCGGGACAACTTGTCTCAGCCGGAAGGCAACGTTTTGGGTGTGTGAAAAGCTCATTCGCGAACGTGTAAGCGATTGAAATATCAGGGGAAAACCATGGTAATCACGATGTTCCGTTTTGGGAGGACTTTGCCCCGCAATTCGTTGAAAATTTAAGCACTTATCATGTCCTGGGTCCGTTCTATTGGCGCACGCGCGTACATCGTCTCGATGGCTCTGGCGGGGTGCGTCTGCTTTGGACTCTCATTTGTTCACTGGCACTCCAGCGATCCGGTGAAGTTCGCCTGCTACCTGATTGCCGCGTTGCTAGCGTCATCGCTGAAGGTGACGCTGCCGGGCATCGATGGAACGCTCTCGGTCAATTTCCTCTTCTCGTTGCTGGGAATTCTGGAACTGAGTTTGCCCGAGACGCTGCTGATTGTTGTGGCCTGCATGTTGGGCCAGGCTTACTGGAGGCCGGCACGGCAGGTGAAGTTGGTGCACCTGATCTTCAACTGGTCGCAGTTGACGGTCTCTACCGCGATCGCCTATATCGCTTACCAGTTCGTCTCAAACCACATTCTTCACGGCCCCGGACCGGTCGCACTTCTCGTGGCCGACATTACGCTCTATGCATGCAACACAGCGGCGATGTCCACCATCCTCGGACTGACCGAGGACAAACGTATCATCCGAGTGTGGAGCGAGATTTATCTCTGGACATTCCCTTACTACATGGTAGGAGCGGCGGCGGTGGGGTTGGTCCACTTCCTGAACGCGCACATCGGATGGCAGTCGTCGCTGTTGGTTCTTCCGCCGATCTATTTGATGTACCGCTCGTATCGTCTCTATCTCGGCAAGCTCGAGACCGAGAAGAAGCACGCCGAGCAGGTTTCGAATCTGCACCTGCGAACGATCGAAGCGCTCGCGCTCGCCATTGAAGCCAAAGACGAAACTACAGGTGAGCACCTGCAGCGCGTGCGCGTGTACGCGATGCAACTCGCCAAAGAACTCGGCCTGAGCGAAGACGAAACGGAAGCACTGAAGGCCGCCTCCGTGCTGCACGACATTGGAAAGCTCGCGGTGCCGGAACACATTATTTCGAAGCCGGGAAAACTCACGCCCGAAGAGTTCGAGAAGATGAAGATCCATCCCATCGTGGGCGCGGAGATTCTGGAGCAGGTGCACTTTCCGTATCCGGTGGTGCCGATCGTGCGCGCGCATCACGAAAAATGGGACGGCAGCGGCTATCCGGCCGGGCTGGTTGGAGAAGCGATTCCGATTGGCGCGCGCATTCTTTCCGCCGTCGATTGCCTTGACGCGCTCGCTTCGGACCGGCAGTACCGCAAGGCGTTGCCGCTCGACGATGCGATGGCGAAGGTGGCATCGGAAGCGGGCACGAGCTTTGACCCAAAGGTAGTTGCAATTCTGCAGCGCCGCTATATCGAGCTTGAGAAGCTGGCCACGGAGCAACCGCTGCAGGCTCCGCAGAAATTGTCCACCGATATTAAGGTCGAGCGCGGACTGGCGCCGGCCGCGGGATTTGCCGAGAGCGCCGCCCCGGCGGTGAGTGCGTCCGGGCATATGAAAGATTTCATCGCGCTGATCGGCGCTGCACGCCAGCAGGGGCAGGACATCATCGAACTCAGCCAGCAGGCCGGGACGTCGTTGAGACTCGAGGACATTTTTTCTCTGCTCTCAGTTCGCCTGAAGCATCTCGTCCCTTATGACTCGATGGCAGTTTACTGCCTGAAGGGCGGCGTGCTGGTGCCGGAATTCGTAAGTGGAGAAAACTTCCGGCTCTTCTCTGCGTTGCGGATTCCCGAAGGAGAAGGACTCTCGGGATGGGTCGCCCAAAATCATAAGCCGATTCTGAATGGCAATCCTTCGGTTGAGCCGGGCTATTTGAACGATCCCACAAAGTACAGCACTTTGCGCTCGGCGCTGGCCGTACCGCTCGAAGGCACATCAGGAATTGCCGCTGTGCTCGCGCTTTATCGCGCCGGGCAGGACGCCTTCACGGCAGACGATCTGCGAGTTGCCGAAGCCATCGGCTCCGGGCTGGGGGACGCGATCGATGCTGCCGCCAAACCAAAAACATCTGCCACGAGCGCGGGAGCACGGTAAGAAAATCAACTTACTGAATGAGCCCCTCAGTGGCAGCGACTTCCACTGAGCAGAAGGCGAAATTTGATCAGGAACCGACCGTGAAGTTTACGAACATAATGCTACGTATCTTTGTCTTGAGCATGCTCTCAGTAGTGCTCGTGCCTATCTACTGGCTCACGGCGCAGTTCGTAACGCCCGGCTCAGTAATAGCAAACAGGATAGTGAACTCGCAGCCAGAGAGCAGAGGACTAGAGGACCTCTCGGAAAGACTTAACATCGTTTTGGTAGTTGATTTCGCGGTCTGGTTTGCGGCGCTATGGGCCGGCCTAAACTTGTGGACTGAGTTCAACCGGGAACTTCAGGAACAGGGCGCCACGAGGCACTGGACGAACCCCCTGCACATGAGGTCAATAGTTGACGCTACGTTATGCGCGCTCCCATTGACCTCTTACTTAGTCATTGGCGTGGCCAAGATCTTGAACAGGAAAAACCTGCTTGAATCGATGCTATGGTTCTTATCAACCGTCTCGCTCAGCCTCTTTGTGCACCGCGGGAATCTGCGGGTTGTTTGCTATTGCGGTGAGATTCTGGCCCAGGTCAAGGTAAGGAAACAAAAACATCCAGGCGACTGCCGAAAGCATCGGCCACGCTCGCCGGAGCACAGTAGCACCGACGGGTTTATACTTCTCGGCCTATGCGAAGATTCGTATTTCAAGCTCTACTCTTGCCCGCCTCTGTTTTCGCACTTCTCCTCGCCGCCGCGAATGCTCAAACGCTTCTCGTCGTGAATCAGGGCGACAGCAATGTAAGCCTTGTCGATCCTGCCTCCGCGCGTGAAGTCGCGACCATTGCTGAAAAAACTCCGGGCGTTCATGGTCATGAGATCGCCGTCTCGGCCGACGGACGCACCGCCTTCCTGCCTATCTATGGCGACACCGGCGTGGGCAAGCCCGGCATTGATGGACACGAGATGCTCCTGATCGATGTTCCCTCGCACAAGATTGTCGGCAGCATCGATTTTGGCCACGGGGTGCGACCGCACCTTCCAGTTCTGGACCCCGCCACCGGATTGCTCTACGTCACGACCGAGATCGACAAGACGATCACGGTGATCGATCCGCGAACGCGGAAGATTGTGGGCACAGTTCCAACCGGGCAGGAGCAATCGCACATGCTGGCCTTGTCGCACGACGGGAAACTGGGCTACACGTCCAACGTTGGGCCCGGTACCGTCTCTGTGCTCGACATGGTTGGCCGCAAGACGGTTGCGATCATTCCGGTGTCGGGGAACGTCCAGCGGATTTCAATCTCCACAGATGACAAGCTGGTGTTCACTGCCGATCAAACCAAGCCGCAGCTTGCCGTCATCGACACTGCTGCAAAGAAAGTTAAGACCTGGGTACCGCTGCCTGGCACCGGTTACGGCGCGGCGGCAACGCCGGACGGCCACTGGTTGCTGATCGCGATCCCGGCGACAAATCAGGTGGCTGTCGTCGATCTTGAGTCCATGCAGGTCTCGCGCAACATCGATATCGCGGACAAGCCGCAGGAAATTCTGATTCGACCCGACGGCAAGATAGCGTATGTGTCCTGCGCCGGAGCCGGCAAAGTAGCTGCGATCGATCTGGCGCAATGGAAAGTCCAGACTCTGATCGCGGCAGGTAAGTACGCCGACGGTCTGGGCTGGGCGAAGTGATGCAGTCGGCCTAGAGGCGGCTCTCAGCCAGCGCTGCGCCGTGGTCAGGAGCGGCATGCGATTTTCTCGCTCGAGTGTCGGTTTTTTTGCAGAGCTTGAGCCATAGGCTCGGGGCCTGGAAAATGCAATTGAAGCCGCTGCCAAGCTCAGACATTCCATTCCTACTCATAGCGTAGCGCCACGATTGGATCAACTTTCGTCGCCCGCCGTGCAGGGATGTAACACGCCAGGCATGCAACTGCGGCCAAACCCAGTGCTACCGCAACATAAGTCAGGGGATCACTCGGTTTAACTCCAAAAAGAATGGCCGAAATCAGCCGCGTTACGCCTAGAGCCAGCGCAACTCCAGCAACGATCCCGATCAAAATCAGCTGGAATCCAAGTCTGCCAACCCATTTGAGAATATCGGCGGGGTGCGCGCCTAGCGCCATGCGAATGCCGATGTCGTGCGTGTGTTGGCTGACGAAGTATGACATCACGCCGTAAATCCCCATCCCCGCGAGGAAGATCGCAACCGCCCCAAAAATGCTCAGCAATTGCATGTAGAAGCGGGCATCGCCCATCGAACGATCGAGTACGTGCTGCATCGTCGTGAGGGCCGTGACGGGTTGGTCCGGATCAAGTTCGGTGACAATTTGCTTGATCGGCTTGGCTAAATCCGAAGCGTGAGTCGTGGGACTAACTCGGATGGCAAGATCCTGCCACAGGTGATCCACGATCGCACCACCGGGGTACACGTCGGGCTGCTGTAGGAACGAAGAGTAGATCAGCGGCGGCGATTCTCTGCCGAGCCCGAATTGCTTCACGTCGCCGACTACGCCCACGATTTGCCGTGTGCGGTCCTCTTCGGTGGGATATGGATCTAAGCGCAAGCGCATTTGCTTGCCGATAGGATCTTCGTCTGGAAAGAACTTGCGGACGAAGGCTTCGTTCACCATGATCACCCACGGCGCCGCATTGGTATCTTGCTCGTCCAGGAAGCGTCCTTTTTTCAGCGGAATTTTGAGCGTCCGCAAGAAGCCAGAAGTTACCTGGTTATAGCCGGCTTGAGGCCGTTGCTCGGCGGGCGGTGCCGGGTGCCCCACGACCGAAAATGTAGTCTGAAAAGAATGGGTTGGAATTCCGCCCGTTCCAACCGATTCGACTCCCGGCAACGCTGATACTCTTTCGAGCAGCCGCTGATAGAAGCTGTTCACTGAGGTCTTGGCCTTTTCCATATCTCCGCCGGGCACTCTCTCCATGTACTTATCCCCTTCGGGCAACTGAAAACTCATAATGAGGAGGTTGCTCGCATCGAAGCCGGGATTCACTCCCCGCAGGCGGAGCATGGTATTGATCATCAGCCCAGTACCAACCAGCAATACCATCGCCAAGGCCACTTCGGAGATAGCCAGCAAGCGGCGCATCATGCCCCCAGAGACGGGAGCGGAACCGCGAGCACCATCACGCAGGGCATGGTTCAGGTCCGCTCGGGACGATTGAAACGCCGGCATCAGTCCGAACATGACAGCGGTCAACAGTGAAATGCCCAACGTGAACAGGGCGACGCGGAAGTCGACGGTCATTTTATCTGCATTCGGAACTCCTGAGCCTTCGCCAGAGGCAGCGAGCCAGAGAAAAAGGCGAATGCCCCAAAATGCCAGGAGCAGCCCGAGGGCGCCGCCGAGAAGGCCGAGCAGCACACTCTCCGTCAGGGATTGTTGCACCAGCCTCCCGCGGCTTGCACCCAGCGAGAGGCGCACCGCGCATTCTCCACGACGCACTTCCGTGCGGGACTGGATCAGATTCGCAACGTTGGCGCAGGCAATCAGCAAGACAAAAGCTACGGCTCCAAGCAGCGGATAGAGCGCTTGTCTGGCCCAGCCGAACAAGTCCTCGTGCAGGGAAATGACCTTCTTCCCGATCCCCTTGTTGGTGGCGGGATACTGCAACTCCAGCCGCCGCGCAATCGTATCCATCTCCGCCTGAGCTTCGGCGAGGGTCACACCAGGTTTGAGGCGCGCGACAGGGACCAACCAGTGATCGGCGCGCTCCGCGTACCGTTTGCTTTCCGCATCGATTGGCTGCCACAAATCCACCTTGATGCCATCGAGCGTCGTAAGCGACTGGGGCATCACGCCTACGACGGTCGATGCCATGCCGCTCACGCGGAACGTTTTTCCGAGAACGTTGGGATCACGATTGAAGTGCGTCTTCCAGAATGCTTCGCTGATCATCACGGTTTGATCGTGGTCGTGCATCTCCGCAGGAAATGAAACTCTGCCCAGGATTGGCTTCACCCCGAGCAGGTCGAAGAGATTGGGCGTGGCGTCCTGTACACTGATGCGCTCCGCCTCGCCGGTGCCTGACAAAATGCCCTCCTCTTGAAGGCTGGTCAGCGCAATGTCCTGAAAAACATGATTCTGCTTTTTCCAGTCAAGCGACTCCGCGATGGGCGGGGATTGCCGGAGTTCAGGATGGCTCGGTTGGGTCTCCCAAATGTCAACCAACTGGTTTGGGTTCTGATATGGAAGAGAGCGCAGCAGAAGGACATCCAGCACACTGAAGATTGTGCTGTTGGCCCCGATTCCCAAGGCCAGGGAGAGAACCACGACCGTGACAAAGCCGGGGCTGCGCTTGAGGCTTCGAATGGCGACTCGCAAGTCCTGTACAAGAGTTCCAAACCAGGCAAAAGTCTGGGTCATGGGGGTCCTCCGATGTCGGCTTACGAATTAGTGCTTAGGGTTAGGGTGCATGTTTCCTGCCAATCGCAGGGCTGGCTATATGATTCATTTCCAAGACAATCCATCGGCCGCACGTGGTTGGCCCGTGGCTGGTCCTGTTCAGGACTGAAAAGCTATGTCCGGAAATGAACGCTACTCGATCTCGAAGCTCACATACATCAGCCCACCGTCGCGTTCGACTTGCAGCACGCATGGATCACCCGTCTTGAGCCCATTCAGCAGGGTGCGCAGCGCGTCCATGGAGTCAACGGCAACCCCGTTCACCGAGTGAATCACGTCGCCGGCCTGCAGCCCCGTATCCGCCATGAGCAGATCGGCAGCGCGGCCCACAACGATTACGCCGGAAGGGATTCGCAGCGAACCCAACTGGGGTTTCAGGTCGGCGGTGATATCAACCGCCAGAACGCCGAGCCGCGAAATGAGGCTGTCCTCGCGGTTCACCTGGTCTAGCAACTGGTCCATGTGATCGCGATTCTCAATCGCCGGGACGTAGAGAATTTTCTTTTCCTTGCCGCGCAGGATTTCCAACTTCACCACCTGGTCGATCCGGTGCAGATACAGCGCGGCGGTGAGTGACGGCAGAGTTTCGATGCGACGATCATCGGCCGTGAGAATAATGTCCTGAATCTGGAGCCCAGCCGCCGCCGCAGGGCCATCCGGCTTCACATCCACGACGATCACGCCCCACCGCTGCGACAGTTGCAGCCCCGCCGCCAGAGTTGGGGTAATCTCCTGTGCCACCGCGCCGATTTCGACGCGGTGCACGTGTCCGTGACTGCGCAAGCTGTGGTAGACGAAGTCGACGACGCGCGCGGGAATCGCAAAGCCCAATCCTTCACTGCCTCCGCCCTGCGAAAGAATGAACGTGTTAATGCCAACGACGGAGCCATTCATGTCCACCAGCGGACCTCCGCTGTTGCCCGGATTGATGGGCGCATCTGTCTGGATGTAGGTAAGCGGCTTCGAGGTATCGGGCTGGCGCGCGAGCGCGCTGACCACACCCATCGTGACGGAGTTCTGCAAACCTTCCGGGCTGCCAATGGCGAACACGAGTTGCCCGACATGCGGCCGCTGCTGGCTGAGCAGCGGGAGCGTCGGCAAATCAGTCTCATCAATCTTGAGCAGAGCCAGATCTGTTTCCTTATGCTGGCCAAGGAGCCGAGCTTCTAATATGCGGCGCTTTCCGATCGGCACCTGTCCGCCGGAATCTCCCATGGGCAGCGGCAGGGCCACCCGAATCGTTTGTGCTCCCTCAACGACGTGCGCGTTGGTCATAATGTAGCCGTTCGAGTCGACGATCACACCCGATCCGACCGCATGCTGCCGCACGATAAATGAAGTCTGCGAGCGATCTTCGTCGCGCTCGCGCAGCGGTCCGTATCCGGTGACGAGAATCTGCACCACCGCCGGAGACACCCTCGCCGCCAGACCCTCCAGCGCGCCATTGAGCTGAAGCAAAACGTTCGGAGGCTCGGCAGGTTTTGGCTCCCCCGCACCCTTCTGCGGTGGCGCCTGGGCCGCAGGCCTCTGGCCGGTTTGCGCCAGAGCGCCTGCGACAACAAAAAATATAAGAATCAGAACAAGGACGCTGAGCTTCCCGTTGCCTCGGAGCGAATCCACCATTGCAGACACTCCCTCGCTGGAAAATCCTGAACAAAACACTACCACGTACGTCCGGACGGCCGCATACAGGCATTCCGGTCTCGTGGGCATGGAAGTCAACAATTCTGCGCAAGGGGGAACCTAGTTGCTACTGGTAACTAACGGGTTATCAGGGTTTTACATGAGTAACCATCCGTGATATAACCGCCCGTGAGCACAAAAAGCGGGCTTGCGCCCGTCTGAAGCATGGTTTGAGGAGTCAGCCTGGAGACGTTGGCCTCCTCTGCACACCAGAGAACGCGACTAGGCCAGCACAAACGAGGCAGCAAAGAGGAGGGACCGTGGGCGAAGAAGCACGGACCGGAAAACGGTTCCCGCTGGAATTGCCGATCAAGATTCACCAGGGCGAAACCGGCGGAGATGCCAGTGGCATTACAGGAAATTTGAGCGCGGCCGGCGTTTACATCCGCGCCGATTCGTCGATGGAAATTGGTTCGCCTGTGGAATTTGAAATCACACTGCCCCCCGAGATGACGGGCGGGCAGGAGAATGTGACCATCCAATGCAAGGGGCGGGTGGTTCGCGCCGACGAAACAGGCAGCGGCGGCGAAGGCCGCGGCGTAGCCTGCGTAATCGACTCATACGAGTTCGTAAGGAACTCCTAGCTGGTTCGGAATACGATTTCTTGGAGCGCTGACAAATGCTCAAACTGATTCTGGCCGATAACCAGGCAATCTTCCGGGCGGGCATCGCCAAAGTACTCGCCGTGGAAGATGAGATGCGCATAGTGGCCCAGGCCCAGACGCCTGAACAGATGTTCATGGCCCTGGACAAGTTCCGCGCCGCGGTGCTGGTTGTTGCAGCGGGATTCCACAACGACTTTGCCGCGATCGTGCAGGCCGCCAACAAGGCCAAAACGCGCGTGATCGTGCTCGCCGACACCGGCGAGAGCGCGCAGCGGCACATGTCGAATGGCGCGCACGGCGTGGTCTATCGCAACGTGACCAGCGCTGCGCTCGTCGACTGCGTGCGCAAGGTGGCGCGCGGCGAGACTTGGGTGCAGGATGTCGCGGTACCCAGCGAACTCACCGAAAACGATATGGTCGGATTGCGCGTGCGCGACCGCCTGACCGCGAAGGAGTTGCGCATCGTCGCCTTGATCGTGCAGGGCTACAAGAACAAAGAAATTGCCTCGCAACTCGGCACCACCGAGCAGGTCATCAAGAACTACCTGCGCAACGTCTACGACAAAATCGGCGTGTCAGACCGGTTGGAACTGGCATTGTTCACCATCCATCACCGGATCCTGAACGAAGCCGCGGCTGCGACGACGTCGGGCCCGGCTCCGCAACCACCGGCGGTGGCGCAGTAGACCTTTCAGAAACGAGAGATTAAAAAGGCCGCCAGCCATGGCGGCCTTTTATTGCGTTTCCTCAGTGCGTTTGCGGCGAGAGTTCGTACATGTTGCCAAAACCGTTGCCGCCTTCGACCGTCGTGCCAAAGATGTTGCCCGCAGCGTCCATGAGCGGGTTGCTGTTGGGATAATACCCGTCATAGCCCTGAAAAACGTAGAGGTGGTCGTAGGTCCAATGGCCGCCGGAAGCGGGTGAGAGTTCAAAGACCACGCCGCAACCGACCTGAAATCCGCTGGTGCAGCGAGGATTTCCCCCGCTCGTCGCTGTGCCGAATATGTTCTCGCTGGCGTCGAGCGTGAGTCCGCCCTGCACATTGGCTCCGTCAGGGCCGGAAAATGAGTGCAGCAATGATTGCTTCCAGCCGCTGGCGGTGGGAGAGAGTTCAAAGACAACGCCGCAACCACCCGGACAGTACGAGTATTTCCTTGCGCCGCCGTAGGTGGCGCCGAAGAGATTGCCCGAGGCGTCGATCACGAGCGAGCCGATGGGGCCGACGCCGTGCGAGTAGTCGAAATCGTAAATCGTTGTGAAAGTAAAGCCGCCGGAAGTGGGAGATAACTCGAAGACCGAACCACACCCGGCCGTGCACAACGTGGAGACAACTCCTCCCGCGGCAGTCGTGCCAAACAGATTTCCTTGAGCATCCCAGGTGAGCGACCCGAGCGGGTTACCTCCGTCGCTGCCACCCGTGAAAGTGTGGAGTATCGTCTCGGTCCAAGTCCCGCTGGAAGTGGGAGAGAGTTCGAACACGATGCCGCACTGTAGACCGCCCGAGCAGGAGTAGCCGCCGCCATCACGAGTCAGCCCAAAGATATTTCCGTTCGCGTCGAGGACGACACTGAGGGGAGTGATGCCATCCGTTCCGCCCTCGAAGGTATGCAAAACGGTCTGCGTCCAGAACCCACTCGAAGTGGGCGAGAGCTTATAAACCACGCCGCAGCCCTGCTGAAAACACGCATTTAAATCGCCGGCGTATCCTGCCGTGCCATAAGCATTGCCTTGGGCGTCGAAAACAACTTTGCCACCGGGACCTGCACCATCTGTAGTGCCGCTAAAGCTGTAGAGCATGGTGGGCTGCCGGTGAGCGCCGGGCTTCCATTGATAGATGGCGCCGCAGCCGTAGAAAAAGCATTGCGACAGGCCGCCGTTGCCTACCGGCGTGTAGAGATTGCCTGCGGCGTCCGCGGTAAAGGGGCTGCCGGGATAGACCGCGGGCGGTTCCGCATTGATGACTTCTTTATAGCTTTGGGCCCAGGTGGCGGCGGTGAAGGTGATGGTCATAAAACCAGGGCGACAATCGGTGTGAAATGTTTGGTCTTCATAGGCGCTCCTTAAAATGTGGTTCCGTTCGAATGGTTCAGTTCACGCGAAGAAGGAGTTGCTGTCGCTCCTTCGCGCGAAGCGGATCAACCGCGTCGCCGCTTTTCCCGCATGGCCAGTCGCGTGAAGACACAAATGCGCAGACGGAAAGCGGACGGTAAACGACCCAGGGGCCCAAGAGGAAGTGGTGGACTGCGCGCCGTTGATGCGTGCAATCCGAGGGGAGGATATTACGGGGCGGAACTATATCACAGATGCGAAACGAGACAAATAATGTATTAGCCCAGGTTTTCCAATGAGCCCTGGCCTTGGGCGTTTTCAATGCGGCTTCCTGGTCGGTGGGCTGGAACTCTGGAATAGCCTCGGTATTTGGGTCAAGAATCGCCGCAGCGCCACGCGGCGTCCGCTATTCTCCTGCGCCTACCCCGCCGTGCTTCGGACCAAAGGTCGTGCCGAAGAAATCTCCTTTATTCCACGTCGGAGCGGCGTCGTGCTGGGCGATCTGGTAGCCGACGAGGAAGTTCATCACCGCACCTTTGGAAGCCGAGACGAAATCGATCGGTTGCTCCATGTTGTCGAGCGGCGTGTGATAGCGCGTGACCAGCCACTTCTTGATCACCGCCAGGCCGTCGATCTTCGAGTCGGTCGACTTCACGCCATCTTCCACATTGACGGCAGGCACGCCCTGCAGCACGAATGAATATTGATCGCTGCGAATGAAAGAAACTTCCTCGGGCATGGGATCGGGGCTGAGGTCATATCCCATCTGCTTGGCTGCCGACGCAACTTCATCTGCAAGCGACGAGTGCTCTGCTCCCAGAGCGACCACGTCTTTCATTGGGAAGTAACTTCCGGGCGCACCATCGATGTTGACGTTGGCGACAATCGACTTCAGCGGCACGATCGGAAAGTGCGCAAAGTAGTCGGAACCGAGCAGGCCCATTTCTTCTCCGGTCACGAACACGAAAAGCACCGAGCGACGCGGCGCCTGCTCCAGCCGCGAGTAGGCGCGCGCGATTTCGAGTAGCGTCGAGGTACCCGACGCGTTGTCGAGGGCGCCATGACAGACGTTGTCGCCATCCACCGGAGGACAGATTCCGAGATGGTCCACGTGCGCGGTGTAGACCACGTACTGGTCGCGGAGTTTGGGGTCGGAGCCCTTCAGCTCTGCCACGATGTTCGAACTCTGGATCACGTTCTGAGTCGCGACGGTGTGCACGTGCGCAGTGACCGGCAGAGCGAAAGCCTGCGGCTTGCTGGCGCGGGCGGTCGTCAGAACCTGATCGAGCGTTTTCGGTGCGCCCGCGAAGAGGAACTCCCCGCTGTGCTCGCTGAAAAGCGCAGTGCCGCGCAGTTCGGGAAAGAAGTCGTGCGGCGTGCCGCTCTTGTCGAGCCAGTGCATCTCGCCGACTTGCACCTGTGGCACCAGCCACTCCCACGGATAGCGTTTCCAATCTTCGGGCAGCATGATCGACAAAACGCCGACCGCGCCGTGCGCCACCGCATTCTTCGCCTTCACAATACCGTCGGAGTAGTACGCACGCTCAGTCGAGGGAAACGCTGACGGCGCGCCGTAGATCATCAACACGAGTTTGCCGTGGACGTCGACGCCCGCATAGTCGTCATATTTCTGATCGGGAGCGGTCACGCCGAATCCGACGAAGACGACGGGCGCGCTGACGTCAGCTTCGGCTTTGGTCTCGCCCTTCCCTGCCGGGTTCGCGAACCAAGTGGAGAGCACGTAGTCTTTGGCGTCCACCAGCTTTTGTTCTTTGCCGTTGACGGTGAGCACGAGAGAACTGGCAGCCGTGTCGGTCACTGCTTTTTGCAGCGGCACTGACTGAAACCATCCACCGGAGACGCCGGGATTGAGGCCCATGCCTTCGAGTTCAGTGGCGACGTAGCGCGCTGCGATGTCATAGCCCGGCGTGCCCGGTGCGCGGCCTTGCAGCAGGCTGTCGGCGAGAAAGCGAATGTGCGCGCGGATCTCTTCCGGGCGAATGACCTTCGTGGCGACATCGACCGCGGCATGGTCAGTGGAATTTTGAGCGAAGAGTTGGGCGGAGACAAGAATTAGGACGAGACAAAACAACATCCCGAGACGAACTTTCATTGTGAGTGGCCCCAGTGATTGATTATGCAAACGACTGAATATGCAACCAGCCTAGACGCAGCAATTCGATTTTCGGTTACAAAAAAGAAGGCGCAGCCGGGCCGCGCCTCTCCTCGATAAACAGACTTCAGGAAATCTTCTCCCCCACCGACTTGGCCTGCGTGAACAGATAGAGGTAGTCCGGCCCGCCGGACTTGGAATCTGTCCCCGACATGTTGAATCCGCCGAAGGGATGCGCGCCGACCATCGCACCCGTGCATTTGCGATTGATGTAGAGGTTGCCGACGTGGAACTCGCGGATGGCGCGCTCGATCTTGTCGCGTGACTTGGTGTAGACCGCGCCGGTCAGGCCGAACTCGGTGTCGTTGGCGATTTCGAGGGCGTGGTCGAAGCCGCGCGCCTTGATCACGGCCAGCACGGGGCCGAAAATTTCTTCCTGCTCGAGTCTTCGATTTCGGCGCGAATGTCGGCGAATGACCGTGGGCTGAATGAAGTAGCCTTCGCCCTTCGGTGACGCGTTCGCCGCCGGTGATGAGCGCGTCCATCTTTCTTGCCCTGCTCGATGTAGTCGAGGATCGTCTTCATCGAGCCTTCGTTGATCACCGCGCCCATGGCGGCGTTCTCGGCGACATCGCCAACTTGAATCTTTTCCACGCGCGCCTTGAGTTGTTCGAGAAATTTGTCGTAGATGCGCTCGTCGACGATCACGCGCGAGCACGCCGAACATTTTTGTCCTTGAAAGCCGAAAGCGGCCTGGGCCGTGCCTTCGACGGCGGCGTCAATGTCGGCGTCGGCGTCGATGATCATGGCGTCTTTGCCGCCCATCTCGAGGATCGTGCGCTTGATCCAGACCTGACCCGGCGCCTGCGTGGCCGCGACTTTGTTGATGTGCAGTCCGACTTCGCGCGATCCGGTGAAGGCGATGTAGCGCGTCTTGGGATGCGCGACGACGGCGTCGCCGAAACTCGCTCCTGCGCCGGGACAGAAGTTCACCACGCCCTCGGGCATGCCGGCCTCTTCGAGCAGTTCGATAAATTTCGCGGCGATGGTCGGCGAATCGCTCGACGGTTTCAGAATCACGGTGTTGCCGCTGACGATCGACGCCAGCGTCATCCCGGCCATGATGGCGCAGGGAAAATTCCACGGCGGAATCACGGCGCCCACGCCCAGCGGAATGTAATGCAGCGTATCGCGCTCGCCGGGCAGTTGTATCGGCGTCTCGGCTTTGGCGAAGCGCAGCGCCTCGCGCGCATAGAACTCGCAGAAATCGATGGTCTCGGAAATGTCGGCGTCGGCCTCAGCCCAGTTCTTGCTGACTTCGAAGACCAGCCACGCCATGAATTCCATCTTGCGCTGGCGCATCAGATCGCCGACGCGGAACAGCAGGCCGGCGCGCTCTTCGACGCGAGGTGCGGCTCCACGACTCGAAGGCCTTGAGCGCGGCGGTCATTGCCGGCTCCACGTGTTCTTTGCCGGCCTTCTGGTGGATGCCGACGATCTGCGACGGCTTCGACGGATTCAGCGACTTGATCTTGTCAGTGGTCTTGACGCGCTTGCCGCCGATGATGAGGTCATACTCGCGGCCCAAGCTGGCCGCGCACTTTCGCGATGGCGGCGCGCATGCGGCGCGCGTTCTCTTCGTTGCGAAAATCGTAAAAGGGCTCGGTGACGAATGGTCCCTGCATGCAAACTCGTGCGCGGCCGGACGGGGGCTTCTAACGTTGCCATGGGAGAAATCCTTTCGCGGAGAAATGAGGTATGAGACTTGGATTATTTTACACCTCGAAAAGACGCGGGGAGGAGTGAGGCTGGCCTCGGCGTAGCTGAGGTCGAAGTGGGGAAATGCGGGCCGGAAAGCGAGATATCGAGCTTCGATGATTTCCTGGATCAGGATCTCTAAAATATTGCACATTAAGGAGTTGCAGGCCTTTGATATGGGGATACCCGCGCAAAATATTGATTCTAAATATTTTATTTGCAAAATATTGCAGAATAAGAAGTTAGGCGATGTTTTTCGGCAGCAAGGCGGCCCCGATCCACACCAAAGGGGATGGGCGACGGTCTGCAAGTTTATCGTCGCGGGCGCGATGCGGTCAGAGCCGCCATCGAGAATAGAAAGCCGAGTCCCAGCAACGGAAGAGCAAGAAACCACTTCCAGACACCGCAGAACACAGCGATATCAAGGAGAAACTTCTCGTACGCTGGCAGCGGGTTGGGAAGACCTTGTTTTAAAGACGGAAGGAACACTGCCCAGATCGCGGCGGGCAGGGTGAACATTCCGCCGATCAGGACAAAGCACGAAATGGCAGCGGTTCGATATCGCACGGGTTCCTCTGCGAGGCCGGAGTGCTCTTTCCATTTTATAGAGGTCCCTCTCGAATCCCTTGTGGGCTGAGCCACCCTTTCGTTGGTGTAACGAATCGTTGGTTTTTGAATGGTTACGGCAGAGACCCTCTTATTTTCCAGTTAGAATTCGTCTTCCACTCTTGAGGAGAATTCATGTTGCGCCCAGTGGTTGTGAACTGGAGAGCCCTGATTTTGCTAACGCTTCTCGTCAGTGTTGACTGCAATGCGCCAACACATGAAGCGAGTGGTCCTGTCTTTCGCAAGGGCGTCACGCTGGCTGGGGATCTCACGCAGTTTACGGCGAACCAATTTGCCGGTCTCAAGCAAATTCTGGACACACGAGTGGGTGTGATCGGCGTCAATCTTGCCTGGTATGGCGCAACGTCGGACTGCTTGTCGGGATGCGAGGCAGAGAGACCAGCCAATCCCACAGATTGGGACGATCCGCAATATGCGGGGAGTCCTGCCGTGCAGGCACTGGATGCAATTACCAATTATGTTGCCCAGAACGGCGGAGGCGCATTCGTCATGGGCATCACGTGGGGAACGCCTGCTTGGGCAGCATGTCCTGGAGATCCGAACGATCCCACAGTGCTACAAAACTATCCCCCGCAGAACGCTGCTGATTACGGAGATTTCATGTATGCGATGTCAGAGCGTTACAACGGCAATCACGTGAGTGATTCGGGAGTGGCCATTGGAAAAGTGCGGGATTGGGTGGTTTACAACGAGGTCAACTCTCCTTCGTGGTGGAAAAACACGGCGTGCAACACACAAGGTTACGATCCAGTGTATTACTACAGCGGAATTCTCAACCAGGCCTATACCGCCGTTCATCACCTGCCGGGGAGCGCCGGAGTGCGATTGCTGGCCGGAGCATTCACGTCATACAGCCACATAGATTATCAGGGCGATCCGGGAGTCCGAATTTCGACTGGCTACAGTGATTGGGCTGCCAATACTGCCAACGGCGACGCAAACAATGCCTGGATCAGTCCGACCGATTTTGTGGAGGCGATGCATGACTACGGTGCACAGTTCGACGCGATTGCAATGCATCCATATGCGCCTACGATGTACGGAGATCCCTTAACTCAACCACCCGACGGGGCCATCAGCCTGGGAAACATTGGCGCGTTGCTGGCTCAGTTGAGAACACTCTATCCAAACGGCCAGAATCAGCAATGGCACGTGGCGCTGACGGAATATATGCAGCAGTCCTATTACGACCCACTCAGCGATGGATGGGACCACCTTTCCTCGGTGCAATGCCCGAATTACTTTTGCGCACAGACGACCGAGGTCAGTCTGAATTCGTTCCTTCAAGAGGCTTACGGATCCAATGGCTCAGACCAACCCTACGTCGACTATTTGATTTGGACGATGTGGAATAACGTCGAGCCATATTCGGGAGGGTTGGTTCGAGCCGATGGCACTGACAAGAGCGAAGGCTTGGGTTCGGGTAGCGTTCGACAAACGTTTACCGCGATCCAGCCGTGAGGCAACCAATACGCTTCTGCGATCGATTCGGTATTGTGGGAGTCTGTGTCGTCTCTGCAGAGTCTGAGTCGTCGCGATTCGTTCTCGCTGCCGCCGCTTAGGTCATGTGGACATCGAACAGGGCGAACCAGTACTGCAGGGATTGCAGGGCGAAGCCGCAAAGGATGAGGACGATGCCGAAGACGCCAAGGCGCCGCTCGGGAAGATTGTCGGCGAAGTACTCGATGTAAGGATAGACCGTCGTACCCACACCAGTGGCAAAACCAGTGACGATTCCGACACGAATCGCGAACGACCAGGGGTGTTCGAGGTGATGGATGAAGGTGCTGCAGACCAGGGCGGTAACGATGTAGCCGATGGTGCGGACCAGCGTCCCCACCAACTGGCGGCGCGTGATGCTCGGACGGCGAGTGGCGACGTATTCCATGGCGGGACGCATGCCGCGCGAATAGGCAAACATTTGGCCCAGGGTGATGAGGACGGCGAACGAGAGTGCGAAGCCAAAACCGACGATTGGGTAGAGTCCCGCGCCAAAGCCAAGTCCGCGGATGGCGGAAAAGAGTGCCTCCCACGGCGAGGAATAATGATCGAGGCCGCGAGCAGCGCGATTGAATTCAATCGAGAGCGTGATGCCGGTCGCGATTCCGGCTGCGAGGCCGAAGAAGAGGCCGAGACCTATGCCGAACCCAAGGCCGAAGACGATCGAATAGGTTACGGCGCGGGTGAGCACGCGCAACGGCCCGTGTTGTCCGCCGAGTAAGTCGTACGCAAGATAGAGACTGCCCAGCACGTCAAGACAAGTTCCTGCAATGCTGACAGCAGCGACGGTGTGGTGGTCCATGGGGGGAATTGTAAAGCTTGTGACTTAATACAAAGCTCGATCATCGTCCGAGACAAAACAATTCCTCATACGTCAAATTCGGTATCACTCTCCGTCGAGGTGCTCCGGATCATGCCGACGTCTAACTCTGAGACATGCGCAACCGCCAGACCATGGGCAAACTACCTTCGAGGAGCAATCGTAATTTGTCTCTCTGTCGCCGCGATCGCGCCCGTTGCCGCGGCGCAAGATGTTCTGACCTGGCACAACGACAATGCCCGAACGGGACAAAACCTCGACGAGAAGATTCTGACTGTGCAGAACG
Source organism: uncultured Acidobacteriaceae bacterium (assembly GCA_963786095.1). GTDB lineage: Bacteria > Acidobacteriota > Terriglobia > Terriglobales > Acidobacteriaceae > Sulfotelmatobacter. The sequence continues at coordinate 197,687 of CAWAXV010000019.1, forward strand.
TGAACCCGAAGACATTCGGAAAGCTTTTTGTAATTCCTGTGGACGGCAAAGTTGATGCGCAGCCTCTGTATGCCGCCAAGTTGGAAATTCCGAAACAGGGATTGCGAAACGTCTTGTTTGTGGCCACCGAGCACGACAGCGTATACGCCTTCGATGCGGATACAGGAAAGGAATTTTGGCACGTCCGGCTCGTGGGCCCGGGCGAAACCACATCGGATAATCGCGGTTGCTCGCAGGTGATTCCCGAGATTGGAATCACTTCGACTCCGGTCATCGATCGTCATCGGGGGCCGCATGGCACGATCTACGTCGTCGCGATGAGCAAGGATCAGGCGAGCCATTACGTCCAAAGGATTCACGGGCTTGATCTCCAAAACGGAAGTGAAGAATTTGGCGGTCCCGTAGAGATTCGCGCGACATTTCCGGGGACGGGCGCCGTAAGCAGCGGCGGGACGGCGGTTTTCGATCCGAAACAATATGAGGAGCGCGCCGCGCTGCTGCTCGCGAACGGAGTGATCTATACGACGTGGGCGTCGCATTGCGATATCGACCCTTACAACGGTTGGGTAATTGCCTACGATGCCGATACGTTGAAGCAAACAGCGGCGCTGGACATCACACCGAACGGCGCCGAGGGCGCCATATGGCAAAGCGGAGCCGGACCAGCGGCCGACCCGCAGGGCTACATTTACGTGCTTGCGGCAAATGGAACGTTCGACACGAAGTTGAATTCCGCTGGATTCCCCGCGAGGAGTGATTTTGGAAACTCCTTTCTTAAGCTTTCGGCCTCCGGCGGCAAGCTGTCGGTGAATGATTACTTCACCATGTTTGATGTGGAGGCAGAAAATGCCGCGGACAACGACTTGGGCTCGGGCGGCGCTGTCGTTTTGCCTGACATGAAAGATGCATCAGGAAGTGTCCGCCATCTGACCGTTGGAATTGGAAAAGATAGAAATGTGTATCTAGTGAATCGAGACGCCATGGGGAAGTTCAATCCGAAGAGTAATGAGAATATTTATCAGGAACTTTATAAGGCGTTGAAGGGAGAGAGATATCGAGGTTCGCCAGTTTACTTTGATGGACGCCTTTATGCGGCATCGGTGAACGACGCCATGGTCGAATTCCAATACGCCAGCGCGAAGCTGGTTGCAGAACCGGTCTCCAGCACGTCAACAAAATTTGCTTATCCGGGCGCGATGCCGAGCATCTCGGCCAATGGCTCGCGGAACGGTATCGTTTGGGCTGCAGAAAACGGGAAACCAGCCGTCCTTCATGCGTACGATGCGAGCAACCTGGCCCACGAGTTGTACAACAGCCAGCAAGCGCCTGCATCGAGAGATTACTTTGGCGAAGGCAACAAGTTCATCACACCGATGATCGCTCATGGAAAAGTCTATGTTGGCACGGAAAACGGTGTCGGAGTCTTCGGTCTGCTGCCTTAGTCAACTTCAGGGGCGCAGGCGACGCGACAGTGAGTACGCCCGCGAGGGCGAGATTCTGCTGTTGCAGCATTCAGGACCTGCTTAAAGCTTCGCCGCGTTCGCCCGCGCGTGAATCAAATTACATTCTTAGGGGTTGTACTTTGCGAGCCAGGCGGCGATCTCGCGGAAGACGTCCTCGCGCTGCTCCCACACTGTGGGGAAGTGGGGAGAACCGGGATACGTAACCATCCGCGTGGTCTTGCCGCGGGCCGCGAGAACTTCGAAGTATTCACGTCCCTGATAAGTGGGGACGCGCTCGTCGGCGGCGCCGTGCAGAACGAGCAGCGGTGTGGTCACGCTTTCGGAATGCATGGCGGCGGAGAATGCGGTGAAGGGTTCGGGCTCTTTGTCGGGCCAGCGCGCGTCGTAGTCAAACTGCTGCACATCGCTGGTCCATATGAAGCTGCCCCAATCGGTAATGCCCGCGCCTTCGATGGCGGCCTTGTAACGGTGGGTTTGCGTGACCGTCCAGGAAGTCATGAATCCGCCTGCGCTCCAGCCGAAGATCGTGAGGCGATTGGGATCGGCCCAACCCTGCTCGACGGCATAGTCGGTGGCGCTGTCGACGTCGCGGTAAGCGCGGTCGCCGAAGTGCTGGTAGATGGCGTTCAGAAAGTCAGTGCCATATCCGGTAGAACCGCGATATTGGGGCTGGAAGACGATGTATCCCATGCCGGCGATGGCGCGAGAAAAAAAGTCCAGGCGAAGCGAGTCGTTCGCTTCGGGCCCGCCGTGCGGCATAACCAGGAAAGGACACTTGCGACCCGACTGATAGTCCGAAGGGAATGTGACGATGCCTTCGAGAGCAATTCCCTCCTTGCTCTTCCAGCGGACTGAACGAACGTCTCCTAAAGCAACTTTGGCCAGTTGATCGTCGCCTTCGTTGGTGATGCGCTTGAGCGTGCCCCCGCTGGCGATGGCTACGTTGGACGAGTGCTGCGGATCGCCCACATTGAAGGCGCGAACGTCTGGGGAGGAAGCGATCTGCGGCGAGATAGGGCCGCCGCCGATGGAACCATCGGGCCACTGGTAGGTGGGCACGAGAGCATTGTTCTGGAGCGCATCGACTTCAGACCTGACACCGCGCGCGATGACTGCGTAGGCATTCCCCTTGGCGTCAACGGATAACTGCAGCGCGCTGCCTTCAAGTTTGGGCGTGCGATCCACAGCAGTTCCACCGGCGGCAGGGACCGTCCAAACATGGTCGGGCGTGAGCACCAAAGTCGTAGTGCTGAGGAAGGCAAGATCTTTGCCGGCGTTGATCCAGCCGATTCCCGACACAGAATTGTTGATCGTTGCGACGTGGCGCGGCCCGGATGCGCTGCACACGTCGATGAAGGAGCGCATTTCGTGGAAGCCGATCTTCGGCGTGACAGAGACGACGGCGATGGAAGCGCCATCGTTGGACCAGGCAATCTCGGCTACATCATGCAATGCGGGACACCACCACGCTCCGCCAGAACCGTCAGCGCCGATCACGTAGAGACTCGTCGGCCCGGCTTCGATGACGGTGTGAACTTCGTCCAACGGATCGGGAAGGCGCGGGTCTGCGAGTAATGCGTAATGCGATCCGTCGGGCGAGATCAGGGCAGAATGAATTCCTCTGGGTAGGCCGGTGATCGGAGCAGGAGTGGCGGCCGCGGCAGCGGGAGTGTTGGCAGGCGGAAGTGGAAACGTCGCGAGCTGCTGCATCTTGTTCACCGCGAACGTGCCATAGAGTGCGGAGCCGTCGCGGGTGAATCCGGCGGGATGAAATGGTTCGGGAATACTCAGAGGACGCGAATCCCCGCCAGCGGTCGAGATCATGTGCCACTCGGTCTTGTCCGGTCCTTTCTGTCCGCCGAACTGCACGCGATAGAGAATGCTCTTGCCGTCCGGCGAAACGGCGACAGGCGATGCGCGATGAAGAGTGGCAGCGTCAGCCAGGGTGAACGGATGCTTCGAGTCTTGTGTGGCAGCAAAGATCGAAGCTGCGATCAGAAGGATGGACGCTAAGGCAAGATTGCGCATGAAATTCCTCCGAGCGGAATTCAATCAAGGAAACAACGAGGATATCAGAGGAAGAGAACGAAAATCCTTCGGTGCACCGGTTCTACCCCGGGGTCGATTGCTCTTTTAGTGGGCCAATTGCCTGGCTGGATCATCTAAGTGCGTGGGAGTAAGCACGAAATCATAAATAACTCAGGGGACACGATGCCGCTTACGAAACTAGACGCTGCACTGGTTGTCATTGACCTGCAAAAAGGAATTGTCGGTTTGCCCGCCGTGCATCCGGCGGGAGAGATTATTGCGCGAACGGCGCGGTTGGCCAGGGCTTTTCGCGAGCGAGGTCTCCCGGTGGTGCTGGTCAATGTGACAGGGGCGGCTCCGGGGCGCACCGACGCCGGGGTACCCAAGGTTACGCGGCCGGCCGACTGGGCGGAACTCGTGCCTGAACTGGAACACCATTCCGGCGATCATCTGATCACGAAGCAGAGATGGGGAGCGTTTCTGGGCACAACCTTGGATGAGTACCTGCGCGGACACGGTGTAAGCCAGATCGTGCTCACTGGAATCTCAACCAGTATCGGGGTGGAGTCGACGGCACGCAGCGCTTACGACTTGGGCTACAACGTGGTGCTGGTCGTGGATGCGATGACGGATCGGGATGCCGACGCACATCGTCATAGCGTGGAGAAGATCTTTCCGCGGCTCGGCGAGACGGACACGACTGAGAGCGTGCTGACGGCGATTACCCAGTAAAGGCGAGTCCTGTGGAAGAACTGTCTTCGCGAGGTAAAAATTAATATCCCGCGGATTTGGGAACCAAGCGGGTCCTCGCGCTAAGTCTTCAGGGCTGCTACCGGCGTGGGCTCCAGGTGCGCGGTGAAGTGGCGCAGGAATGGGCGCTTCGTAGGTCAGGCGCATGCCGCGGATGCTGCTCGCGATGTTGCCAGACTTCGAGAATGACTTCGACCACGTAGTCGATGTGGCTCTGGGTGTAGACGCGGCGCGGAATGGCCAGCCGCACCAGGTCCATCTTGCGCGGCGCCGGCGAACATGAGGGTGCCGATTTCGACCGAGCGGATGCCGCCTTCGAGGTAGAGTTCGGCGGCCAGCGCGACGCCGGGGAACTGGTCCGCCGGAATGTGCGGCAGGAAGGCGCGCGCATCGATATAGATGGCGTGGCCGCCGGGCGGCTGCACGATGGGCACGCCGTGCGTCGGCGATGTGGTTGCCGAGATACGCGGTCGAGGCGATGCGGTAGCGCAGGTAGTCTTCGTCGAGCGCTTCCTGCACGCCGACGGCGATGGCTTCGAGATCGCGGCCGGCGAGGCCGCCGTAGGTCGGATAGCCTTCGGTGAGGATCAGCAGGTCCTTTTCCTGCTGCGCGAGCAGGTCGTCGTTGGTGCAGAGGAAGCCGCCGATGTTGGCCATGCCGTCTTTCTTGGCGGACATGGTGCAGCCGTCGCCGAGGCGAACATCTCCTGCGCGATCTGCTTTGGGCGTCTTGATCGCGTATCCTGCTTCGCGCAGCTTGATGAACTAGGCGTTTTCGGCGAAGCGGCAGGCGTCGAAGTAGAGCGGGATGCCGTGGCTGCGGCAGACGGCGCTCACTGCGCGCGACGTTTTCCATCGAGACCGGCTGGCCGCCGCCGGAGTTGTTGGTGACGGTCAGCATGACGAGCGGAATGCGTTCGCGGCCGACGCGCGGCGATCAGGGCTTCGAGCGCGGCCACGTCCATGTTGCCTTTGAAGGGATGCTGCAGCGCCGGCTGACGGCCTTCGGCGATGACGAGATCGACGGCCTCGGCGCCGACGAATTCGACGTTGGCGCGCGTGGTGTCGAAGTGCGTGTTGTTGGGGACGACGTCGCCCTTCTTGCACGCCACGCCGAAGAGGATGCGCTCGGCGGCGCGGCCCTGGTGCGTGGGGATCACGTGCCGGTAGCCGAAGATGTCCTGGATGGAGTCGCGGAAGCGATCGAAGCTGCGGCTGCCGGCGTAGCTCTCGTCGCCCTCCATGATCGCGGCCCACTGGTGCGTGGACATGGCGCCGGTGCCGGAGTCGGTGAGCAGGTCGATCAGGACATCGTCGGCGGGCAGCAGAAACAGGTTGTAGTGCGCGGCTCGCAGCAGCTGTTCGCGCTGCTCGCGGGTGGTCCAGCGGATGGGCTCGACGCTCTTGATGCGAAACGGTTCGATGATGGTTTTGACCGGCATAGGACATCCTCAGGCCTGAGATAGACGAACACCGCTCTATGTTATGGTGTCGGTCCTGACCTCGATGTGATTTGTCGCACGGTGGGACGTGCGTGGAGTCGTGGCGCGGTACGATTTCCTCCCAACGTCAAAAATCCCCGCCCTATCCCGCGAGAAAACAGCGGGACAAGGACGGGGTACTACAACTTGTCAGGATCACCGACGTCTTGGCTTAGCGCCAGTCATCGCGGTCGTGGCGGCGGTAGTCGTCGCGGTAGCGGTCGCCGTAAGAGCCGTAGGTTTGGCGATAGGCTCGCTCATAGCCATCGCGGTACGCCTGTTTGTATTGGCCCTTGCTGCCCATCCAGTGCTCGAAGCCGCGCGAGTCTTCCCAGTCGTCGGTCTTGAATTTGAAGCGGCGGCCGCGCTCCATGTCATATTGAGCCTGGCGTTGTCCGTCGCGGGAGCCGTTCTGGAAGCCTCGTTCGCGGGCTTCGTCGTGCCGGTAGCCGTCGTTGTCATAGTCCCGGGATTGTCCCCAAGCGATGCTGCCGAAAGCCAGCGAAACCGTCGCAGCCAGTGCCGCGATTCTGATGCTTTTCCAGATTGCGTTGCGTACCATAGTCACCTCCGTCGCCGAAGCTGTGAGAGGCCCTTCGGTTCGTACATACAATCCGATGCGTTGGGGATGCCTGCGCGATGCCTGTGGCGGGAGTGCGAAATAGGCCAGTATTTGCGCGGGCCTTCGTACATTGGCACAAGACGCAACTTTTCCCACGAACCAGTGTTTATGTAAGTCCCATCCTCCTGTTACCTATCGGCTCATGCGTGGTGATAGACTCGAACGTTTTCCCGGACGAGAGAACGAGGCGATCATCATGGACATTCGGCGTGTAGGAGTGATTGGCGCAGGCACGATGGGCAACGGCATTGCGCACGTATTCGCCCGCAGCGGCTACAACGTGGTGCTGTGCGATGTGGAGCAGCGGTTTGTCGATCGCGCCTTCACGACCATTACCAAGAATCTGGATCGCGAAGTAACGAAGGGCAAAATCAGTGCTGAGGACAAGACTGCCGCATTGGGCCGTATTCAGCCGGCGACCGACCGCAGCAAGTTGGCGGACTGCGATTTCGTGATCGAAGCGGCGACCGAGAAGTTTGAAATCAAGACAGAAATCTTTCGCGACCTCGACCGTGTGACGCGGCCTGAAATTATTCTGGCTTCAAATACCTCTTCTATTTCGATCACCAAGCTGGCGGCGCTGACCAAACGGCCGGAGCAGGTGATTGGGATGCATTTCTTCAATCCCGTGCCGGTGATGAAACTGGTGGAGGTGATTCGCGGCCTGGCCACCTCGGAGGAAAGTTTCACGACGGTGCGCGACTTGTCGGTGAAGCTCGACAAAACTCCGGTGGAGGTGAACGACGCGCCGGGTTTCGTCTCGAACCGCGTTCTGATGCCGCTGCTCAACGAGGCGATGTACACGGTGATGGAGGGCGTGGCCACGCCCGAGGCTGTGGACGAAGTCTTCAAGCTAGGGATGGCGCATCCCATGGGGCCGCTTACGCTGGCCGATTTCATCGGGCTCGACGTTTGTCTCGACATCATGCGCGTGCTTCATGGCGGGTTGGGGGATCCGAAGTACCGGCCGTGCCCGCTGCTGATCAAGATGGTGGATGCGGGGTGGTTGGGACGCAAGAGCGGGAGAGGGTTTTATAAGTACTGATGAACCCTGAGTTGCCGGTGGCCAGACGCCAGTACGAGGGACTCAAGAGTGTCGTTCCTGTTCAAACGTTATTCCGCTCCTAGCCGACGGGCAATTTTCTACGCTCGTGAGGCCGCCCTGCATGCCGGTGCGAGTCAGATCGATTCGATGCACCTCCTTTCCGGCCTGACGCTTGAACAGAACTCACGAGCAAACCTCTCGTTCAAACTGGGTGAACGATTCCCGGAAGAAGCCGCCCGGATGCGCGCTCTGAAGTGGGCATCTGACCAGAAGGACATTCCGTTAGCGCACGACGGCAAGCGAGTCTTGGCATATGCAGAAGATGAAGCTAATAACTTGGAGTCCTACTGGATCGACACCGACCACCTCGTCCTAGGCATACTGCGCGAACGAAAATGTGCTGCGGCAGCCAGGCTTGAAGAATCTGGTCTGAGCATTGCCGAAGCTAGAAGGCTAGTCGAGTCACCATCCGAACCGCGTGAAATCTATGGGCCTATTCCGGCGTTGTGGCAATTGTCAAAACCGATCACCCGCGTCGGACGGGCCGCGGGAATGTTTTATGTGTTGATTGTTGTCCTGTTGATTATGTTCTTGGCCGGGAAGGGCTGCTGACCAGAAATTTTCCGAGAAGATGAATAACTCCACTGGCGACGCGTGGTTCTACGTTCTGGCTGCCCTTTGCGGCATTGCGACCGGGTGGGTCGACGTTGCGGTGAACGATTTACTATTCACCGCGTTGCTGGTCCTCTCCGCGTGCATTTTGCTAGGGATACTTCGGCCGCGCTGGCCATGGCGTTGGGTGGTGATCGTGGGCGTGTTTATTCCGCTGACCGAACTTGCCGCCTATGTCGTTCTCACCGTCAAGCCATCACGGGCGCAAGTCTACGAATCGTTCCTCGCATTCTTTCCCGGCATCGCGGGCGCGTATGGCGGATCGGTGCTGCGCGGCGTGATGGAGAACTTGCGACAGGGGAAGTGAGAAAAAAACGGCGTCAGGCGTCAGGCGTCGGACCTCAGCCGGCCGGATTGAGGTACGAGGGCTGAGGTCTGAGGTCCGATTTGCCTTTAGGGCGTGAGTTGAAATACCGTGCCCTGCCCGCCACGGCCGCCTGAGGCTGCAATCCCGTAGAGCATGCCGCCCGGACCAAAGATCGGACCGGAGTTCGGGAAGTATCCACCTTCGCCTTGCCCGCTGAAATTGTTGAGGATGGTTTCATTCCACGGACCACTCGACGTGGGCGACAACTCAAACACGGTGCCGCGGCCGTGATTGCCGCCACCAATGGTGGCGCCGTAGAGATTCCCGGAAGCGTCGAAGGTCAAGCTGTTGGAAGGACTGTTGCCATCGCCGGCCTGTTCGTTAAAGTTGTGTAACACCTTCTCAGTCCATGCTCCCTTCGTAGTGGGCGACAACTCGAACACGATCCCGGCACCCAGCCCGGAACCGCCGCCCGCGCTCGTCGTGCCGTAAAGATTACCCGCAGCGTCGAACGTCAGCTGACAGGCGGGCGTATGTCCGTCGGCTGCGCTGGTGGTGAAATTGTGCAGCACGGTTTCGGTCCATGATCCGCTTTGCGACGGACTCAACTTGAAGACGACGCCACAACCGTACCGGCATCCCGAGGACTTCCCTCCTCCAGCGGAAGCGGTGCCATACAAATTGCCGGTAGCATCGAGGGTGAGAGCATCGAAAGGAACGCCGCCATCCGAGCCGCCGGTGAATTGATGCAATACCGAAAAAGACCAGGTTCCGTTTGCGCCCGGCGACAGTTCGAACACCGTACCGTTGCTGTACGTGCCGCCATTCGTCGCCATGCCGTAGAGATTGCCCGCGGCGTCCGCGATCAGGCCGGGATGAATCTGCCAACCGTCGGTGCCGACAAAATCGTGCAGGATGGTCTCGTTCCAGCCTCCGGCGCCGTTGGGCGATAGTTCGTAGATCGTGCCGCAACCGAAGCCGTTGGTGCAGCTTCCCGTGCCGCCGAATTCCGTAGTGCCGTAGATATTGCCGGCGGCGTCGAAGATCGGAGTGCTGGTCGGACCCCATCCATCGGTGCCGTTCGGATTGAAGCTGTAGAGGACGGTTTGCTTCCAGGCGCCAGCGCTTGGCGACAACTCGTACACCATGCCATTGCCGTTTGCACCTCCGTAAAAGGTCGTGCCGTAGAGATTGCCGGAGGCATCGAACGTGACGCCGCCAATCGGCAACGCATCACCGTAGGAACTATAGAAACTGAAAATTGGACTCACCTGGCTGGCTGCAACTCCGGTTGCAAGAAGCGTGGTCACACAAATGATTAGTACGGCTCTCCATCCGACGGAAAACATATGGCTACGCATAAGTCATCCTCTTTTCGCTCGCCTGTGGTCAGGCTGATTTTGAGCACCGAGAGTCGCCCCGGCTTTCGGGTCCGGGGCACTATATCACGGCTTCCGGCTTCCGGCGGGCGGCCTTAAGCGCCCCGGAAGCCGCAAGACTGCTCCTAGGTATCGGCTAACCAGAAAGTTACTCCCTGATCCACAGGCGTAGCGCGTATGCTGCGATCATGGGCGTAAGTGTCACCATGCTGGCGAGTGGCAGCCGCGGCAATTGCGCGGTTGTGTCGAGCTCGCGCACAAAAATACTTGTGGATGCCGGCATCTCGTGTCGTGAAACCTTCAAGCGTATGAAGACGCTGGGCGACGATCCACATTCACTTGCGGCCATTCTGATTACGCACGAGCACTGTGATCACATCTACGGACTGGCAACGCTTGGAAAGAAGTTGCGCATCCCAGTATTCATGACGGGCGCCACGCACCAGGCGTGGGCGCGCGCCCTGCGCAATGAGAAAGGCGAGAGACCACATCTGGAAAAATTCGAGCGCTTCGAGTCGGGACACAGATTTCAGGTAGGTGATATCGAGGTCAGGCCCTTTACGATTCCACACGATGCTGCCGATCCGGTTGGCTTCACCTTTCGCGCCGAAGGCATCAAGGTCGGCGTAGCCACCGATCTCGGATATCTGCCAGTCAGCGTGCGCGATCACCTACGCGGCTGCGACGTGCTGGTGATGGAGTCGAATCACGACCTGGAAATGCTGCGCGTGGGCCCCTATCCATGGTCGGTGAAACAGCGAGTCATGAGCCGCGTAGGCCACCTTTCCAACGGCGCCCTCGCGGATTTCCTTTCGAGCGACTATGATAATAGTGCAGCTTTTGTCGTGCTGGCGCATCTTTCAGAGCACAACAATCATCCGGAAATAGCCCGGAGAGAAGCGGAGAAGGCGCTGGCGACACGGGGCGGGTTGTTTCAGAACCGCGTGCTTCTGGCGTCGCAGACCGAGGCACTGGAGCCGATTCGTCTGTAGGTTTGCGGCCCGGTTGTTTTTCGCATCGTTGTCTTACACATGAGTCAGCAGTGCATTGATCCGATCGTTGGGAAGATACTGGCGGGCTGGCGGTACGATATTTCCGGCCTGGCGCCAGAGATGTGCGGCGACTACGAGAGCCATTTCGCGGCCTGCGAACACTGCCGCAACCGCCAGAAAATTCATCGCATGATTGACGTGGGGCTGATCGCCCTGGCGTCGATTTCAGCAGGAGTGTTCCTGCTCGCCTTTGGCGTGATCCGGCACTTCGGACCGCGGCACGCTTTCTGGCTGGAGATTGCCGCGCTGGCTGGATTCGCGCTCTCGGCGCTGATCTGGCTGGGAGTGGCGGTTGCGACTCCCGCGCCGGTCACGGTGCTGGACGCGGCGAAGCAGGGCGCGCGCAAGGTGCATGACCGTTTGCCAGAGGAAATTCGGCAGCGGCTGCCAGAAGAACTTCGCATCAAAATCACCGGGACATAACCGCTCATGAACGGGATCTCACGCACGGTCGCGGTGCTGTTGCTTTTTACGATGGCAGCGGCTTTGCCCGGCGTGCAGGCGTTTGCGTTGTCTGCTCCACGGACGACACCTACAGCAGGTTGTCACAGCCACGGTCCCGCGCGGACCCCGGCTCCGACCAGTTATCAGTGCTGCGTGAATGGACATCATCAGGCGATACCGAGCGCTTCGTTTTTTCGCGACGCCCGGCTGCACTGCTTTGTCGCCTTGATGCAGGCGAGAACAGCGCAGTTTATTTTCTTCTCGACCAACAATCTGCTTGGCCGATCGGTACCTCCGCCAGCCCGCCAAGTACATCTCCGCTTCGAATCTAGCTTCGCACTCTTTTTCGGCCGATGATCCACAGGCGCGCGTTCGTTGTTCGCAGAATTTAGCTTCCAGCAAATTAACTATGGTTAACACTCGAAATCGTATCCTTGCGAGAGGCCCGTTTTATGCGGCTTTGGTGATTGTCGCGTTATGGCCCGCGCTGGCCCGCGCCCAGAGCGGCAATCCAGCGCCGACATCCCACGCGGAGGCCCATGACAAAGTTGCTCCTGAAGCGCAAAACACGTCCATGGCAGGAATGCAGATGGAGATGCCCGTCGCGTCGCAGTTGCCTTCTCCGCACGAAGGGTCGGGCACAGGGTGGCAACCGGCTTCAGTTTCCGGGCATGAATGGATGTGGATGCGCGGCGGGTGGGATTTGATGGCGCACGGCGTCGTCTTCGTGGACTACAACCAGCAAGGCGGCCCACGGGGCGCAGGCAAGGCTGAATCGGTGAACTGGGGAATGTTGATGGAGCAGCACAAACTAGGCAAAGGATCGATTCTCTTCCGGCAGATGTTTTCGGCCGAGTCGTTGACTTCACCGCATCCGGGGTTTCCTGAACTCTTTCAGACGGGCGAGACCTATCATGGCGAGCCCCTGGTCGATCACCAGCACCCGCACAATGTGTTCGCGGAATTGGCGGCGCTTTACCTGCTGCCGCTATCGAAAAAGATTTCATGGGAACTCTATGGCGGACCATCCGCCGAGCCCGCGATTGGTCCGGTGACTTATATTCATCGAGCATCTGCCGCGGAGTTACCGCTGGCTCCGCTAAGCCATCACTTGCAGGATTCGACTCACACGAGTTTCGGGGTGGTCACTACGGGGTTTGTGATCGATCGCGTCAAGCTGGAGGCTACGGCTTTCAATGGACGCGAGCCGAACGAACAACGCTGGAGCATTCAACTGGCGGCGCTCGATTCTTACTCGGGGCGGGCGATCGTGGCGCCTGCAGCCAACTGGACCGCGCAGTACAGCGTTGGGCGCCTGGAGCATCCGGAGGCGCTCGAGCCGGGAAGCCAGTGGCGGCAGACGGCGTCGGTCGAATACAACCGGCCGCTCGCTGCGGGGAGTTGGGCAACGTCAGCTATCTGGGGACGCGTACATAAGATTGCCACCGACGCAAACCTGAACAGCTACCTGCTCGAATCCACCATAAATTTTCGCAGGCGAAACTACGCGTTCTCGCGGCTGGAACTGATGGACAAGGATGAACTATTTCCGCAGGCGACGGTTCATCCTGCGTACCGCATCGGGGCGTATACATTTGGAGGCGTTCGCGACCTGGTTCAGAATCACTCCTGGCAATTCGGGCTGGGTGCCGACGTCACGTTCTACTCGAAGCCGGCGGCGCTGGACGCGGCATACGGAAATGATCCCGTATCGTTTCAAATCTTTCTGCGGGTGCGTCCGGGAATCGCCGACGGGCATCATTCGCACTAAGGATTTCTTCTACAAGAAATACTTTATTGCTGAGATGGATTCCGCCGTACAATGTTGCTGTCACACTTCCCCCTTTCGCGCGACAATAACGATTCCATGCCTCGTGCTCTAAAAACACTGCGGGTTGTGCAGTGGGCGATGCTAGCCAGCATTCTGCTGTATGGCATCCTGGGGGAGGTTCTGGGCCCGCGTGCGCACGCCGTCGATCCAAACTTGAACTATCTTTTCTCGACGCTGGGTGTAGCGATTGTCGGGGTGATTTTCGTGGTGCGGCGCACGCTGGTGCTGCGCGCGGCGTCGAGCCTAGCACTGCATCCCGACGACCGCATCAGCCTGAACCACTGGAGAACGGGCTATTTCGCGAGCTATGCGTTGTGCGACGCGCTCGCCCTGTTCGGACTGGTGCTGCGCTTCATGGGATGTACTTTCCAGCAGAGCGTACCCTTCTACATCGGGGGGTTTGTTCTGCTCTTCTTTTTCAAGCCGCGAGAACCCGTCGCTTCGGCTTCATAGAAGCGCTGCCCGCAGGGACTGGGATCATTTCGTAAGACGATGCCTGCTTCGAAATCCGTTTACCGTCCATAGATCATCAATGTGAACGTACCCGGCTTTATGGTGGGCCAGGGATGGGAATTCTTGGGCGTGGGCGCGGGCGGCGGTCCGAACTCGGCGCTGACCGTATAGATATTGTGATTGGCAGGGTCGAGCGCCATGGTGCGCGCGCCTTTCATCGTCGTGATGGTCTGGACTACGGTGAACTTGTCGGGCGCGTCTTCGTGCGCGACGGTGATGGTGCCATCGCCTAAGGAAGCAAAGGCGAGACCGGTTCTGGGATCGAAGCGGTTGGCGTCGACTCCCTTGCCGATGGGGACAGTTCCGACGACTTTCCCGTTGGCATAATCCCATAACTCCATCAAGCCGTTGTGGCAGCCGATGATGAGAAGCGAATGCGCTGTGTCGATGGCCTGTCCGGAAGGGTTTTTGCAAGGCGCCAAGGGCCAGCTGTGCATCACCTGAAGAGTTTTGGCGTCGATCTCGCGCAACTCACTTTTGTCTTCGATGTTGACGTAGAGGTGACCCTGGCCGTCGGCCTGGGCCGTTTCGGGTTTGCCGTCGAGCGGAATCTTGCCCACGACCACGCCTTTGACGGCGTCAATCGCGGTGGCGTCGCTTCCCTTCCCGCCATTGAACGTGAAGACCCGCTTGGTTATCGGTTCGTATTCAATATCGTCAGTATCGCGGTCGGCGATCTTCACTTCGCTGATCACCTTCAGAGCATCGGGGTCGAAGATGGTGATCGAACTGCCGCCTCCATTGCTGGTAAACGCACGATGAAGATCGGGTGCGAGCGCGACGGCGTGGGCTTCGTTCGTTTTGCCGACATCGAGTTTGCCGACAACATTTCCATCGGAGTCGAGGATCATAACGTAGTCTCCGCGTCCGATGAAGATGTGGTGCGTCTCGGGATCAACGGTGAAATAGTCCCATCCGCCCTCGCCGCCGAGAACGATCTTCTTGACGAGATGATATTGAGGAGCGCTGGAATCCTCCGCGGAGCCTTGGGGAGTGGCGATGAGGGCTGCGATGATCCCTACTGCGAGCACAACTAGTGGAGCGGCAAGCGAACGGTTGATCTTCATGGAGCGCACCTCGGCGGCATGATTGGAAGCCGAGGCTAATGTAGCAGCGTGCACCTGAAACTTGCCTGAAAGAGAAGGGGACGAGAGCCGAGACAGGTGTCGGGACGAGGAGTCGAGGGCGGCGTTCACATCTCGGAGGAGAGAGTTGACCGAGCCGTGCGGGGGCGATGAGTGAAGTGGGGATTTTGCGACAAAGATATGGGAACCCTCTTTCACTTTCGAGAGAGTCCGCGTTTGCTCTATCATCGGATACGCATTCAGGTGCAACCGCATAGAGGAAATAGATCGGTGAATCTCAATCCTGTGCCAAACAGAACAGCGGACGAAGTGCTCGTTCTCGTTGAGGATGAAGTCCGGAAGATTGCCAATGGCGGCGTTGTGGAAGGAGTCCAGACATTCTTAATCATCCCACGGCTTGAGATGAGAACTTGGGGATGGGGAAAAACGCCTGCGGATTATCCGGTCTGGATAGTTGCAGAGAGTTCTCGCTACGACTATGGGATTGCGTTTTCAGACTATGGCTTTGCTCCCGAGCATCCGTGGGGGCTTGTTTTCCTTTCGCACCGTGACTTCGATGCGGATTATTGCTGGTATTCGACATTACAAGATGCGTATAAAGATTCTCGACTAATTGAGGAGTATCAGGAACGGCAAGCTGGGCAGGGGTTTTGAGTGTGATGCGATATTTCAACGGCTACGCTTCCCAATTGCCCGGATCAGTTCCGCGGAGACGGCCAATATTCATCCGGCGATGCGAGTAATTCTGGGGCATATCGCCGCTTCACCCATCCCTCGCAAATTGCCAAGCCAGATCAGGAGCCGGTCATAGTTACGCCGATGGGGAGGAGCCAATGAAGCGGGTCGTACACCACGCTGACCGTGGTGAGGGCAGCGCCAATGAGCCACCCGACCCAACGCAGAGCGCGCAGCCACGAAAGCGTCGGACGTAAATTAGCCTTCCAGACTCGTGCGACGGCAACCAATGCGCCCCATGTGACCAAAGGCGAGGCCATGAATGCTATGGCAATGAACAAAATTAGGTTCCTGTCTGGTTTCATCTTGCATCTATCCTACGGCGTGGCACGAATACACTCTACACTGACATAGAGCCGACACCCACACACTCAAAACCGCGCTCCAGCAGTCAATGAATGGGCCCATATCATGGTGTTTTGTCCCTCTTGAGGCGACGCAGCTTCAATGCAGGCATGCTTGCTTTCCCGGTGACGCCGGCCAGCAGGCAATCGAGACGCCCCGCCGCAGCCCGGAGCGCTTCGGCCTCTTTTTCCCTGTCCTGTTGGCGCTGGGCTTCTTCGGCCTCGGCGAACTGGTTCAACAGCCGATCGAGGCGGTCTGAGGCGGCTCTCAGCGTCTGGGCTTCTTCTGGCGAGACTTCTTTGCGCCCGACTTGCTCATCGGCCTGCATGAAGCTCGCTATCCGGTCCCGGATATCGCGTTGTCGATCGTTGTCGGTATCAGGCATGGCTCCTGCCGCGAACACTTAATCATATAGAAGGGAGGGAGAACAGAGGAGCCTTGACACTGAAAGGGATTCCACGTTTCGACCCCAGGTGTGTCGGGATGTTAACGACCCGGCACGCGCGTTCCAGCAGATTTTTCATGAGCCAAAATACCTTCCTTTTTCGCATTACTAGTTAGGGGCCCTGCGGTTCAGGGCCGACGGTGGGCGAACGATCAGCGGGACCACCAATCTCTTTTGGCGAGGTTTATCATGACAACCATTCAATCGCGCAGGCAGAAGGCAGAATTGCCAGTAAAACTCGACAAACGGCTGGCCGCCTATGTAACGGCAGCCACAGCAAGTGGGATAGGGTTCATAGGTTTACCGCAAACCGCTGAAGCGAAAATCATCTACACACCGACCAATACGCAAGTGTTCGAACGGAACGTACCCCTTGACCTGAACAACGACGGAATTGCTGACTTCAACTTCAAGTCGGGGAGCGAGGGGCACAGCTTCTGGATGTCCTTGTTTCCTGCCGTGGCGGGAAATGGTGTGAAGTGGAATAGTGCCGTGAACTCAGCTGTGGCTCTGGCTTTCGGCCAGCCGGTCGGACCCAATGCCAAGTTCCAGACGTCAATTTCCTACGGCGCGCGCATCATTGGCGGATTCGACACGGGCGGCTCCTACGGGTCGGGTGGCGCATTCGCCAACACCACCAACCGGTACGTCGGCTTGAAGTTCTCCATCAATGGGCAAACGCACTACGGATGGGCCAGACTCAGTGCGAAACTGGTCGGAACTGGCGCAATCGGAGTTGTAATGACCGGTTACGCTTACGAAACCACACCCAACAAGACGATCTTGGTGGGACATTTGCATCCGGACCATATCGCCGGAATCAAGCCGGTCGCGACCGTCGGCGCTCCCAAACAGCCCGCAAGCTTGGGCCTGCTGGCGCAGGGTGCGCGCGGAATTGCTGTCTGGCGCCGCGACGAGGAAGCCGTAGCAAATTAGAGAGCCGTACTCAGAGTGCTGTGGTCGCAGCGGAAGCGCAGACCGCACCAGCTTTCGCAGGCAAGCGGGAGACACGGGGCCCGAGGCGCGCCGCTGTTCGTCAAGTCGAACAAGAGCGTCTCACCGCTGCCGAACGCGAGACGACATCCTTTTTTGGCCAGCCGAACACTTCCGTCGAAAAACCGCCGCCGTAGAGAATGGAACCGCTCTGGTCCCGGCGCCCTCACAAGTACAATCGTCGCATTGCGTCATTGACATCAGGCGCTGGTTCGTGTGGGATGAGTAGAGTCTCGCCGGTAAATTCTGGCCCCGGAAGGTTAATAGACAATGTCTGCCCAACTCTTGCTATTCGTAAATGCGATTCTTCTGGTTTCGATCTTCTGGGTGCTGAGCAAGATTCATAGCCTCCTCAAAAAGACGCTCCTTGCCAATAAAAACCAGGGACGTGAAACGGCGATGAAAGACCCGGTCGCACACTAGAAAGTCGCGCGCAACTGCGGGGCATACGGTCAGCGAAGGTTACTGAGCGAGCCGAGAGGAGACCTGTATGACCACGCTGCTATGCAAACTCTGGAGTGACGACAAAGGACAGGACATTGCCGAATACGCGGTGATGTTAGCTGTCATTTTGGTGTTGGTGGTCGGGACAATTCGGCTCATCGGATCGAATGCCAATACGGTTTTCTCAAACGCTGCGAGTTCGATTCAGTAGGGCGGTCGTCGCGCCCTCTTGAAGTGAATTGTCACAGGCTAATCCGCTCATTGGCCTCGAACGCCGCGCGGCCGGCGATCGTCATTACTTGATGTGGCAACTCGCCAGACCGCGCTTTTCCAGATACTGCTGGTGATAGTCCTCTGCGGGATAAAAAGGAACCGCCGGGACAATCTGCGTAGCGATCGGTTTCGAGTAGCGATGCGCCTTCTCGAGTGATTCTTTCTGGGCTTGGGCCTCGGCAGCCTGCTGCGGGGAGTGATAGAAGATCCCGGAGCGGTATTGCGTACCCCAATCCGGACCCTGGCGGTTCACCTGCGTGGGGTCGTGGTTCTCCCAAAAAACTTTTAGCAGATCGGCGTAGCGGACCTTGGCTGGGTCGAACTCGACTTCGACGGCCTCGGCGTGTCCGGTGCGGTCGGTGCAGACTTCTTGATAGGTGGGATTATCGGTCTGGCCGCCGGTGTAGCCGACTCGGGTCGAGATGACTCCCGGAATTTGGCGGAAAGTGGCTTCGACTCCCCAGAAACATCCTGCTGCAAATGTGGCTTTCTCCATTGCGATGGGCTCCCCCTGGAACTGGGTGATTTCGATTTGTATTGTCGTTGATTAGATGATGAAAAGCCAAGAAAGTCACAGTCTTGTGAAATCAGGCGTAGACTCCGGCCGCTACGTTGACGCTCCCTGGGAAATCAAGATAGAGTCACCATTGAATTTGGCTTACACCCCTTCTTGCATCCCCTGACTGTGCAAGGGTCACGGCGGTTCTCATGAGTCTCCAAATCATTTCGCGGATCGTGCTTTTGGTTGTTGTGTGTGCCGCGGTGCTTGGCCATGCGCAGGCACCTGATTCCATCGGGACGATTCAGAGTTCGCCGATCACCTGCCAGGGGCTGAAAAATGGCGGCACGTGCTTTGCACTCGATGTGAGCTGCCCAAGCCTGCCGGACTATACGGCGTATCTCAAGATTCTTAACCCGAGTGTCAGTACGACAGGCACGGCCGTGTTTGTTACAGGCGGTGGGACGACGGATTTGTTGGAGCTGCGACCGGACGGGCCCGTAGTGGTGCGTCAACTTCGAACTGCCGGATACCGGCTCGCGGAGGTGACCTACGGCGCGCCGTTTAATTCAAGCGAGCTTGGCTGGGAGACGGACGCGAATGGAGCCGGGGTGCGGGCCGCTGCCTGCCGGTTTGCCACGGTGTTGCAGTGGGTCCACGACAACTTTCTCGATGCGGGCACACCGCTGTGCGCGGCGGGTAACTCCGCAGGGGCGGAGTTGATAGGGCAGAGCTTGGCCCATTACGGCGCGGGAGACATTCTGGCTTTTGCTGAATTGAGCAGTGGGCCGCCGTTTGGGCGGCTGGACTACGCGTGCGAAAATACGCAGCCGGTCATGACGTCTCCATGCTCGGGAGTGCGCAACGGATTGGGCGTTGTACCCGGGACTGCGATGAAGTTCATCGATCCCGCGTATCCGGGATCATGGTGCTCTTCGAGCTACACGACGCATTCGAAGGTGCACGACGCACAATTCGTGACTGACTCGGTTATTTCGCCGGATGCGGTGTTGAGCTATCCGAATACATTCGTGAATTTTGTATTCGGGCAACTGGATACGACGTCGGCGATCCGGCAGGGTTTGCTGTACGAGGCAGCCATTACGAGCGCGCGTGCGACGGTATGCGCCCAGGGCGTAAGTCATGAGATTGAGGATTCGCTGGCTGGCGCCAAACAGGTTGCGGCTGACATGATTCATAACTGCAAAATTCCGGCGAAAAAGTGAGAGCGACGGGTTTCAGACAAAGCGGTTGGGGATATTTAACTGACGCCGATCGGGAAGCTGGTGAGAAACACGCTCTGGGGATCGGCAGGGTCTGCGCCGCGCTCGAAATGACCAATCTCAGAGATCATCGACAAAAGAGATCATCGATAAAAGACCATGTCAGCACGTTCACTCACCCCGGCGATCGTTGCCGCGCAAATTCGGAGCGCGCTCAAGAAGGACGGTTCGGCCGAGCATGCGGCGGGGGTGCAGTGGTTCTTCAAAGAGGAAATCCAGTCGCACGGCTGGTATACGGCCGATTTGCGGCGAGCGATGCGAACCTGCCGGCGCGAGGTTCTACGCGAGAATAACTTCGATTTTCTGGTGAAGGTTGCGGATCACTTGTTTTCGGGCACCGTCCTGGAAGATAAAGTTGCTGCCGTATTTTTGCTCGAGAATCTGGATGCTCGGTGTAGCGACCGCGAGTTTCGGTTGTTCGAAGCGTGGCTCGGTCGCATCAGCAGTTGGGCGGATCACGATGCGCTGGTGCACGACCTGATTGCGCCGATGATGGTGGCCAAGCCGGCGCGCGTAAAGGCGGTGTTCCGGTGGGCGAAGTCGAGGGACCGTTGGCATCGGCGGGCAGCTTGTGTGGCGCTGATTCGCGGGACGCGGGCGAAGATGTTCTTCCCTCAGATTGTGCGGTTATCCGACGCTCTGCTCGGCGACAAGGACGATATGGTGCAGAAGGGGTTGGGCTGGCTGTTGAGGGAGACAGCGAAGTTTGATGCGAAGCGGACAGTGCCCTATCTGATGAAGATTCGCGGAAAGGCTCCACGACTGGTGTTGCGGACAGCGTGCGAGACGTTGCCGGCGGCGGTACGGAAGGGAGTTCTGGATCGTTCTGCTTGACACTGTTCCTACTTCGGGAAGAGATATTGTTTTATGTGCTTCCAGTCCTTGCCGTTACCACGAATCGATGCTCACATGACGGCGGGGCCCGTGGTGTAACGGGAACACAGCACTCTGCAAAAGTCGCGGATACGGGTTCGAATCCCGTCGGGTCCATTCTCCCGTGTTCTGCAGGTCTGGAAGGAGAAAGATTTAGAGGGGGAGGCAACGCAGAGATAATCTCCCTCAGTAACTTGACAACCGTTTTGAGGTGCGCCAATACTTAAGATCTGCAGAGTGCTAGTTACACCACCTAATCGAAATGGCCCCGGCTTGCCGGGGCCGTTGACTTTCTAGCCCGATCCTTAGCTCACACCCAGACTGATAGCACGGCCAATCTTCCGATGTCAGAAATAGCTCAACCAGGCGTCGGTGCGGCGCTGCCTTACTCCGGCGTACCAGCGGCATACGGGATAAAGCGTCACTACGACTACCGCCCATACGAGGTAGACGATGGGCAGCGAGTATCCCCAGCCTGGCGGCGGTGTGATGGGGAAGTTGTTGAGGTTGGGCGATTCGAACATCCAGTACACGTGTCCGTAACGCGCGTAGCAAACGACGACTGCGATCAGATGAATCAGGGGGATGTGCAGCAGGTAATAGAACATGGGTACCTTGCCGAAGATGAGGGCGGGGCGCAGCCAGCGCGGCGTGCGGGCATCGACTGCACAAAGGAATAGCATCACGGGACCGAGCGTCATCAGCAGGTACAGCAGCGACGGGGGATACTTGTTGGCATTCAGAAAGGAAAGTACCGTAAAAACAGCGGACTTTTGGGTGCTCCAAGGCAGCGGATCGCCGTAACGGTTGATGGCGCGAAGCACGACAAAAGCCGCGGTCATGGCCAGACCAAGGCGCAGCAAGAACGGACGCC
Organism: uncultured Acidobacteriaceae bacterium; assembly: GCA_963786095.1. GTDB lineage: Bacteria > Acidobacteriota > Terriglobia > Terriglobales > Acidobacteriaceae > Sulfotelmatobacter. The sequence continues at coordinate 219,123 of CAWAXV010000019.1, forward strand.
GGCGTTCGGACGACCAACCATAGATTTGTCCGAGACCGTAGCCTACCGCCGTCACCCCAACCCACGGGATGAGTACATAAGAGACAACGATGACGTGCTGCGGCGTATTCAGGAGAAAATTCAGAGAGTGCAGAATCGTCCATACTGGATTGTTCGACTGGACGGAATCGAAGAGATTGTGGGTGGCGATCATCACAATTCCGAACGCCGTCACCGCCCAGGGAGGCAGGTACACCAAAGCCGAAAGCACGATCATCGACCAACCTAGCGCCCACAGGACGATAAGAATCAGGACGTGGTAGTCGAAATTAAACTGCCATCCCAGGCAGCGGGTGACTGTGAGTTCCAGAAAAATGAGCCACAGGCCGCGGGTGAGAAGAAATCGCGACAACTCGGAAGTCGACTTTCTGCGTTTCGCGAGGAATGCGCCGGTCCCGGTGAGCAGGAAAAAAGTGGGGGCGCAGAAGTGAGTGATCCAGCGCGTGAAGAAGAGTGGGATCGTCGTGGTCGCGGGATCGGTGGGGTTGATGCCGGGGTTGCCGAAGAAATCGCGGGTGTGATCCAGGGCCATCAGGATCATAATCAGGCCGCGAACAACGTCGACCGATTCGAGGCGTGCACGCTTTGTAGCGACGGGAGCGACGGGTTCTGCCAGCGTGGCCATCTGGCGAGGTAGTTTAGCAAAGAACTAGCCGGGGGTTCACGCCCGCAGAAAGTGGCCCAGCTACGATTCGCTCAAATCCATGCTCTTGTTTACAATAGAAGTTTGCCCATGAATCTGGCTGCCATCCAGTCTGCGCTGCGCGAACGCAATATTGACGCGTGGCTGTTCTACGACCACCATCATCGCGATCCCATCGCGTACCGCGTGCTCGGACTGCCTGCAAACCTGATGGTGACGCGGCGCTGGTTCTACCTGATTCCCGCCGAAGGCGAACCGGTGAAGCTGGTCCACAAGATCGAAGCAGGGCATCTCGATTCGCTTCCGGGAAAGAAACATCAGTATGCAGGGTGGCAGGAGTTGTTCGAGAAACTGAAGGCGATGCTGGCGAAGCATCGCGACCTGGCCATGCAGTACTCGCCTAACAACTAGTGTTTCACGATTTCGCTGGTCGACGGCGGCACAATCGACCTGCTGCGCGGACTTGGGCAAGAACGTGGTCAGTTCGGCCGACCTGGTGGCGCAGTTCGAGTCCACGTGGACCGAGGAGCAGATCAAGTCGCACTTCGCGGCGCGCGACAGCGTCGATTCGATTGTGGCGGCGGCGTTCAAGGAAATTGGGACGTCGGGTGCGCAATGGTGGTACCAAGGAACACGAGATCCAGCAGTGGTTCATGGAAGCATTCGCGCGCGAGAATCTGCTGACCGACGATCCGCCGATCGTGGCGGTGAATGCGAACGCCGGGAATCCGCACTATGAGCCGCATGCGAGCCATCCCAGTGCCGATTCGCGAGGGCGATCTGGTGCTGCTCGATGTTTGGGGCAAGAAGAATACTCCGGGCGCGGTCTACTACGACATCACGTGGATGGGCTTCGTGGGTCGGGCGCCGTCGGATCGCATGCACGAAGTTTTCGAAATAGTGCGCGACGCGCGCGATGCGGGAGTGAAGACTGTGCTCGACGCGATCAACGCGGGGCGCCGCATCGCCGGGATGGGAAGTGGACCGAGCGACGCGCGGCCATATTCAAAAAGCCGGCTTCGGCGATTACTTCATTCATCGCACGGGACATTCGATCGGTACGGACGTCCATTCCAATGGGGCCAACATGGACGATCTGGAGATCCATGACGAGCGGCAGATCCTTCCCAACTCCTGCTTCTCGATCGAGCCGGGAATTTATCTGCCGGAGTTTGGCGTGCGCAGCGAGGTGAACGTGCTGGTGCGCGCGAAGTCGGCGGAAGTAACGGGGAAAATCCAACGCGAGATTGTGACCATCTGAATGGCAAATTCCGACTACAGAAAAGACAAAGGCAGCTCCGGCACAGCCGGTGAGCATGATGGCGGTGCTGGCTCCAGCGGTCGGCTGGCTGATCCCGGGCGCGGGACACTTGATCCAGAAGCGCTGGATTCGCGGAGTACTGCTTTTTGTGTCGATCGTGACGCTTTTCTTGCTGGGGCTGGCGATGCAGGGACGGATTTACAAGGCGAATGGCGGCGACATTCTCGACATGCTCGGATTCGTCGGGGATGTCGGGGCGGGCGCGCTATACATTATTACCGTGGCGAACGACTGGGGACAGGGTGCAATCGCCTTCGCGACCGCGGACTACGGCACGAAGTTTATGATCGTCGCGGGCTTGCTGAACTTTATTGCGGTCGCCGATGCGTATCACATTGCGATTGGAAAGAAACAGTGAAGCAGACGGCGGTCAGCGGGCGGCGGTCGTCAGCCAAAACCTCGTTCGTGGAGATCGGCGCAGTGACCATCACTCTCAATCATTTCAGCGCGGCGGTGGTGTTTGCGCTTTTCGCTTCTATCGTCTTTGGCATCACGCATCGCGAAACTACTCGCGACATGGTGCGCTACGGGCTGTATTGCTTTGCGATGTTTCTCGGCGGAGTGCTGGTGGCGGGCTGGGCGATGTGGGTGTTGCGGAGGTAGTCGTTAGATCGCTGGTGGACTTAGCCGTAGGCTCCACACCTTTCACCTTCGAGACCATTCGGCAGTTCACTAGAAACTTAAAGTGCCCGAGTGTAGTGCCAAGAGTCCTGTTCTACCCTTCCCAGACGAACGCGTCGAAGACTCTCTTCGAATCGAAGTTCAGCCGGCGATAGAGGGCGACTGCGCGCGCGTTGGCTTCTGTCACGGTGAGCGAGAGCATGGAGCAAAGTTTCGTTTGCCGCAGATTTCCGACGCTCATGCCGCGATCAGCGACTCTCCAATGCCCCGCCCGAACGATATTCCGGCAACACGCAGACCTGCGTGACGTGGCCGACATCGCTGGCGCACTCGCGAGCACAGGATGAGGCCGATCAGGCTTTTCGGCTTTGCGATCGAGCGCCACGAACGACGATTCTGCGTCGAATACTGCCGCATCCGGGAAATCGCACGATATTGTTCAGGAAACGCAGCGAACCGCTGAGCGTGTGGTACTGATCGTTGATCTGGGCGTCGACGTGGCCGCGATAGGCGGCGGTGATGACCGCGGCAGAAGGCTGGTAATCGGCTATCGGTCCAAGGACGGATTTCAACTTCAGGATGGCTGGGAGTTTCGTCGGTCGCGGACTTTCGCAAGCGTCAGCAGCCATGAACAGTCGCGGATGGCGCTGGAATCCCGTTTCGAGGAAAGGTCGCGACACCACATTCGCCTCGTGGGCCAGCAGTTGTGCTTCGACGCGATGAATGCCCGGGCGACTGCTGCAATGTCTCGATGACGTGGGTCAGCAAATTGAGTTCGACCTTGCGGGCGTCGGGCAGGCGCGTGCCGTTGGTCACGTAGAGATCGCCAATGACGCCTTTGCTGCCTTCGTAGACAAAAAACGAATAGCCGAAGACGCGGCCGCGGTCGACGGCGGCGTAACCGGGCAGAATTTTGGCGTCGACGTAGCGGAGAATCATTTCCGCCGAACTGGAGTAGTCCCAGGAAAGCAGGCGCGACCAGAGTTGCGTCTCGTCATCGAGCAAGGGACGCAGATCCACGGAGGAAAAGTGCCTGAGGTCGAGGATCTCCAAAGGGCTCCTGCAGCGGCATGCGCCTGGCGGACAGCGGCAATCTCGCAGCGAAAATTCGAGTGTAGTTGGTTCGCCCGGCGGAGGCAAACGCGGGAACAATCGGCGGCAACAGCGACGGAACGCGGAAGAATCAGCGTATCCATGATCACCGCGTTCGTGTGATGGTCGTCACGGATTGCGGCATCTGGAACTCGTAATCCCGGGCACGACCTTGCAACATGAAACACGTCCGTAACTTCGCATTCATGAGACTTGCAGGATCTTGTGCAGCAGAAAGCCAGATCGTGCTTCGCCTCACCGCGTTCTGTGATCGCCATCACACCGTTCCGTACACGCTTCCAACGCATAATCACATCCTCCGCAGTTGAATATCCGGAGTGATCGGTGACTCCGTAGCTGGGGGATCTCGTGGCAAAAGGACGTGTTTCGATCGTCGTTGAGCGCTGCAAGGCCTGCGGCTTTTGCGTGGAGTTTTGTCCCACGCACGTGCTGGCGCTCTCATCCGCCTTCAATTCCAAGGGCTACCATCCACCGCACGTGGTGCATCCGGAAAAATGCAGCGGATGCGATCTGTGCGGCATGTACTGCCCGGACTTCGCGATTTACGGAACCAAAGGGCTGAAGCGAAGCCTGCCGAAGCCGCAAAGACGGCCAAGCTGGCGGAGGTGAGAAATGAAAGCTGATCCACGTGGAGTGTTGACGGGCACTCACTTTCATCGACGGCGATCACGCCTGCTGCGAGGGCGCGCTGGCGGCGGGTGCGCGATTCGCGGCCGGATATCCGATTACGCCTTCGACCGAAGTCGTCGAGCGATTTGCCTCGCGCGTGCCGACCGTGGGCGGCATGCTTCATCCAGATGGAAGACGAGCTTGCGGCGTCGATCGCGCTGCAAGGCGCGGTGTGGGGCGGAGCGAAGGCATTCACGGTGACTTCGGGCCCGGGCTTCTCGCTGATGATGGAGCACATCGGCTACGCGGCAATGACCGAGACGCCCTGCGTGTTCGTCGATGTGCAGCGCGGCGGACCTTCGACCGGACTGCCGACGCTTCCCGCGCAGGCCGACATGATGCAGGCGCGCTGGGGATCGCACGGCGACTACGAGATCATCGCGCTGTGCCCGAATTCTCCGCAGGAGTGCTTCGACCTGACGATCAAGGCGTTCAACCTGGCGGAGGAGTTCCGCGTGCCGGTGATGTTCATGATGGACGAAGTCGTCGGGCACATGACGGAGAAGGTCGTGATTCCTCCGGCCGATCAGATTGAAGTCGTTCCGCGCAAACATACGCACAAATCGGTGGAAGATTACCTGCCCTACGGCACGAACGGCGACATGGTGCCGGAGATGGCGCATGCCGGCGAGGGCTACAACTTCCACGTCACCGGCCTGACGCACGACGAGCGCGGCTATCCCAACATGACGCCGCAGACGCAGGACAAGCTGGTGCAGACGCCTGCAGAACAAGATTCGGACGGCGGCAGACCGCATCTGCCTGTTCGAAGAGGATCGGCTGGAGGATGCCGACGTGGTGGTCGTTTCTTACGGCATCACGTCGCGCGTGGCGCAGCGGGCGATCGACATGGCGCAGCGAGCGCGGCCTGAAAGTCGGCAAGTTGCGGCTGATCACGGCATGGCCCTTCCCCGAGAAAAAGATTGCAGAACTTGCCGACGCGCGTGAAAGCGTTCGTCGTGCCGGAACTCAATCTCGGGCAGATGGTGCGCGAAGTCGAGCGCGCCGCCGCGGGCAAAGCGAAGACCTTCGCGGTGCCGCACGCCGGCGGCGGAGTCCACAATCCCGAGGAAATTCTGAACGCCATCGTGGAGGCAAGCCGATGCTGAACGTAATCGACGACACCGTCGAATCCGGTAGAACCATTTCTGCGCACCGATCGCATGCCGCACATCTGGTGTCCCGGGTGCGGCATCGGCACCACGGTCAATTCTTTCGCGCGCGCGCTGATTGATTCGAAGATCGATCTTCGGAGTCGCTTGCGCTGGTCTCAGGCATTGGCTGCACCGGGCGCGTGGCCGGATATGTGAAGCTCGACTCGTTTCACACCACGCACGGCCGCGCGATTCCGTTCGCGACTGGGCTGAAGCTGGCGAATCCGAAGTTGAATGTTGTGGTTTACTCCGGGCGACGGCGATCTGTCAGCGATCGGCGGCAATCATCTGATTCACGCGGCGCGGCGCAACATCGATCTGAAGGTCATCTGCGTCAACAATCTGATTTATGCGATGACCGGCGGCCAGACTGCGCCGACCACGCCGGGGCACGCGACCACGTCGACGAATCCTTACGGGACGTTTGAGCCTGCGTTCAATCTGCCGCATCTGGTCGAGGCGGCGGGCGCGGTGTACGTCGCGCGCTGGACGACGTTCCATGTGCGGCAACTGGCGCGTTCGATCGGCGAGGCCTTCCAGAAGAAAGGATTCTCGTTCATCGAAGTGATCTCGCCCTGCCCCACGCTCTACCAGCGGCGCAACAAGATGGGCGACGGGCTCGACACGATGAAGTATTACAAAGAGAAGAGCAAGGTGAAGACACGGCGCGCCGACCAGCGAAGTTGGACTTACTCTGAACGGCGAGATCGTCGTCGGCAAGTTCGTGGACCGCGACCGGCCGGATTATCAAACCATGATGCGCGCGCAGTATGTGGAATCGCTGGGCGATCGCTACCTCAGGGGACGAAGAGCCGGAAATGGAGTGCGTATGCGGCTAACCGAGATTCGGATTGCAGGATTTGGCGGACAGGGAGTCATTCTCTCGGCGATCGTGCTGGGCAAGGCGGCGTCGATTTACGAAAACGGCTTTGCCACCATGACGCAGAACTTCGGTCCTGAGGCGCGCGGCGGCGCTTGCAGCGCCGCAGTTGATTCTTTCCGACCAGCCGGTGCTGTATCCGTATGTGACGCGGCCGGACATCATGGTGGTCATGTCGCAAGAGGCGTACAACCGGTTCGCGCCGGAACTGAAGCCAGAAGGTCTTCTGATCGTGGAGGAGGACCTGGTGCGCGTGTCGAACCTCAATCAACGACAAGAAGGTTTACAGCATTCCCGCGACGCGCATCGCGGAAGAACTCGGCAAGCGCATGGTGCTGAACTCGGTGATGGTGGGATTCTTCACCGCGGTCACGAAACTGCTGAGTGCCGATGCTGTGCGCAAAGCGGTGGCCGACTCGGTGTCGGCGAGCTTTCGCGAGCTGAATTTGAAAGCGTTTGAGCGTGGATTCGAGTACGGGAACACGACGCTGGCGGGGGATCCGGCAAGGCCGGAGGATGAGGCGCTGGCGTACTCGAACGAGTAGGCGGCATTTGATCTCTTGCAAGGACTAGCAAACATCCGCCCTTGAGGAGTGGCAGCTAGTTGCCGCTCTTCGAGGGCGTGGCTTTTGGGTTAACGGCAAGGTAGTCGGAAACGAAATCAGTCCAGCCTGGCTTTCAGCGGTTCAATAATCAAGTCCATTCGGTTCGCACCGGTTAGGCCAATCGCTTTCGCACCCCAGGTCTGAGAGGGAAACGATTCGGGGTCTTGACGCCTTGCCAGATGCACCTCTTGCAATACAGAAAGCTCGACTTCGAACAAGTATGCGCCCGGCGAATTCTTGACTGTGTCGATGATGACTACCAGAGTCGCCGATCCGTTTGTAGACTGAGGCTCGCCCTGAATCGGTATTCCGGCATCGGTTAATTTGGCCTCGACGATCTTCTGAATCTGGGTAGTCGAGAGTCCACCAGCTTCGACTTCCTTCGCAACCGGGTGAACGTAAACGAATACACCACTTAGTCCGCACAACGATTCTCGCGGGCGTGTTTGTGAGTGCAGGATAGACGCTGAGAAAAGAAGTAGGGCGAGGATTTGGATCGATTTTCGGTTCACCTTTACACCTCCCAGTGACATCGAAGACTGCTACGCAGGTACGCAAATCGATGACTTCTACATTACGGCTTGACCCCTGCTGGACCAACCCAGTAATAATCCACATCCTGCGGAGCGTAATGGCCGAGCATCAACACGCGACGGCCTGCCGTTTCTTTCGCGATATTGTCTTCCCACTTTGTCGGAGCCACGAGCAGATGCTCCTGCACCGGGACATTTCCAGTTTCATAGTGTGCCGCGGGCTGGTTGCGGTAGAAGGTGAGTCCGTATTCCAGCTCGCGGGGGACGCCGTAAACGCCCAGCGGCATCGGCTGGGTTTCCAGGTTGGCTAGTTCAATGGCCAATGGACGTGCCGAGAGAGTTTGATCGATGGCGACTGTTCCGAGTTTCAGCACCGCCGCAACCGCCAGGACCGCCGGAATGAGCGTGACGAAGCGTAGCATGCGGAGGTGCAGACGGCTGAACAGAGTGATGACGACTGCAAGGCAGAGCATGAGGGCGATGACAATGGCAATCAGAAGAGGCCGACCCGTGGGCATGTGGTGCCCGGTCACCAGGTAGACAATCAGCAGCGCAGGAACGATCGGCGCAGTCGCGATAATTGCGTGCAATGCTGCCAGCCACTTCGGTACTTGCTGATCTTTTTCATGTTCAAATTTCTGAAGCAGATAATTCGCGAGCAGAATCGCACCGGCTGGGATCGAGGGAAGAATGTATCCGGGAAGCTTCGATTGCGAGATGGAGAAGAAAACCACCGGCACTATGAGCCAGCAGCAGGCGAACAGGCTGAACTGGAATTCGAGATCAGGCTCGGCGGATCTTGATTTGCGCTCCGCCCACCAGATTCTTACGGTCCGGACGAACGCGGCGACGACAAAAACGATCCATGGAACGAGCGCCAACGCTGTGACGGGAAGGTAGTACCAGAATGGCTCGGCGATGGTGGTAGAGGTCGCTCGAGAAGCGGGCGAGATTGTGTTGCAGAATAAATTCGCGGAAGAATTGCGGATTGCGCAGCTGCACGGCGAAGTACCACGGCAGTGCGATCGCGCAGAATAGGAAGATACCAGGGAGCCACAGGGTTCTCAAAATCAGGCGCCATTCGCGGGTTGCGGCAGCAAAGACCACGATTACGGCTGCGCCGAGAAACGGCGCGACCGGGCCCTTCGCCAACATCCCGAGCGCCATGCAAACATAGAACAGCGCGAGATAGCTTCTGCTTCTGGCTTTCGCGCCAAGCCCACCATGCGAGCATCCCGACGCCGAAAGCTGCGGCCAGGGCCATGTCCATCGAAGCGGCGCGGGCGTAGCCAACAATTCCTGCGCAGGAGGCGGTGATGAGCGCGGCGTCGACTTCGACACCGCGACGGAAGCGGCGGAAGAAGAGATATACGGCGATCACGAGCAGCGTGGCGTCGATGGCCGCCGGGATGCGCGCAGCCACATCGCTCACGCCGAACACGGAGTAGGCGAGCATGGCCTGCCAGTAATAGAGCGGCGGCTTTTCGAGCCATGGGTGGCCACCGAGCGTGGGAGTGATCCAGTCGTGGCGGTCCAGCATCTCGCGCGCGACCTGGGCGTAACGCGGTTCGTCGGCACCGATCAGGCCAAACTGTCCCGCGCCATAGAAAAATAGAAACGCGCAGAAGCCGGCCAGCAACAAGGCGTCGGTGCGGGTGCGATTGGTCATGGAGAAGATTGTTGATTGAGCGATTGCTGATTGATGATCGAAAATCTACTCCGCACAGTATGGGCATTCAATCTGCAATCCACAAATCAGCAATCTCAGTTGCTTTTCTATTGTACGGAAGGGCCGCGGCGAAGCTGGAATAGGACCTGGCGGACGGCCTCGGCGAGCGGGCCGTCGACGGAGCATCCGCTGGCGCATTCGTGGCCTCCGCCGCCGAAACTTTCGGCCACGTGCGCGACGTCAAGCTTGCCCTTGCTGCGCAGGCTGACGCGGTAGCGGCCGTCGGGCAACTCGCGGAAGAACGCCGCGACTTCGACGCCTCCAATGGAGAGCACGTAGTTCACCAGTCCTTCGCAATCTTCTTCGATCGCGCCGCAGCGTTCCATCTGCTTTTGCGTAACCCAGGCATAGCCGATGTGGCCCTCGACGTTCAGATTGCGAAGCGCTTCGCCGAGCAGGCGAATCTTGGCGACGGAGTGCGCGAAATAAATTCCGCGGGCGCAGTGCGCCGGATCGGCTCCGGCCAGCACGAGTTCGCGCGCCAGGGCGAATGTGTTCTCATTCGTTCCCTGGAAACATGAACGAACCGGTGTCGGTCATCAGCGCGGTGTAGAGGCAGGTCGCAATCTCTGGAGAAAAGTTCGACACCCGCTTCGCGCGCCAGGCGAAAGACCATTTCCGCGGTGGCGACGGCGTGCGGATCGATCCAGTTCACGTGGGCGAAAGGGCGTCCGCTGACGTGATGATCGATGCTGATGAGGACACGATCTTCGAGACCTTCGAGGCGCGTGCGATGAATGCTGTCGCATTCCAGAATGATCGCCGCCTCGTAGCGCCGATGACGCGACTTGATTGAACAACCTGATCAGCGAATGGAAGTGAACGGTAGATGCGGGGAACACCGTCGTGCAGCACAACGTCGGCCTGCTTGCCCATGGCGCGCAGGACCTGGCAGCAGGCCAGCGCCGATCCGACGGCGTCGCCGTCGGGACGGGCGTGCGAGGTCAGCACGAAACGTTCGTGCTGTCCGATCTGCCGGAGTACGTCGCCGATATTGCTATGATTGTTCTCCACTATGTTTTCTCTGAGCCAGCTTTTTCCGAACCCGGTTCCCTGCGAGCCTTGCTCCGTTTCTTCGCCCGCGCCAACAATTCTTCGACTCGCGCTTTCTCCTGCTCGGCGCGGTCAAGCCGGAAATACAGTTCTGGAGCACGCCTCAGGCGCAGTCGCTCGACCAATTCGTGCCGGATGTATTCGCGCGCGGCTTCGAGACCTTCGAGGCTTTGATCCGCATCGGCGTCGTCGCCCTCGACGTTGACCCAGACCTGCGCCGAGCGGCCATCGTCGGCGATGTGCACCGCCGTGACGCTCACCAGGCCGATGCGCGGATCGGCCAGTTCGCCTTCGACCAGCGTTTCGATCTCCTCGCGCAGGGCCTCGCCGACCCGCCCGCGATGGTATTTGAGCCCCCGCTTCTCCAAGATTGCACCCCACAGTAAAACGGATGAGAATATCAGAAAAACGGGCGCAGGTGTTGGTTGCCGACAGCGGCTATTGTCGCTGGTTTGAGAGCGGCGGCGTAAGTACGGAGGTAACAAGGTGTTAGGGGTGATGAGCCGATCGTCGTTGGACGTTCGAGCCTTGGAAAGCCCGTTTGCCGGTCCCGGTGGTCGTGCTCGCGTGCGCCGGGCTTCGCCCAGGCTTGGACGGGCGAGGCGCCCGTCGCTACATGAGCGTCTCAGAAATATTCGACGAACGAATCGGCGATGTCGGCGCCGTGGTTGTTGGCGATGCGGGTGGCGGCGCGTTCGACATTCTTCATCAGCCCGTCGAGATAGTCGCGCGAATTGGAGATGCTGACCACGCCGATGGTGGCGCGGTTCCAGAGTTCCGCGGCGTCGAGTTCTGCGACGGAGACGTTGAAGCTCGTGCGCAGCCGGTCTTTCAGGCTGCGTACGACCTGCCGGCGATCTTTGATGGATTGCGCGGCTTCGATGTGGAGTTCGAGGGTGAGAAAGGCGATGGCATGCAGTGGAAGTGCTGAGTGGCTAGTGATCAGCGGCTAGAAAATCGAACACTAGCACTTGCCACTAACCACTGTTTCTACGCCATGACTTCCGCGGCGATCCGTTCGGTCACGAAGGCTTCGATCACGTCGCGGGCCTTGATGTCGCCGTAGTTCGCGATGGAGATGCCGCACTCCATGCCGTTGGTGACTTCGCTGGCATCGTCTTTGAAGCGGCGCAGCGATCCGATTTTGCCTTTGAAGACGACCACGTTGTCGCGCAGCAGGCGGACTTCGGAGTCGCGCTTGATCAAGCCATCGGTCACGCGGCATCCGGCGATCGTTCCGACCTTCGGGATGCGGAAGGTTTCGAGCACCTCGGCGCGGCCCTGGTAGGTTTCCTTGATCGTCGGTTCGAGCAGGCCGGTCATGGCGCGCTTGATCTCGTCCTGCAGTTCGTAAATGATCGAGTGCAGGCGGATGTCGACTTCTTCCTGCTCGGCGAGTTCCTGCGCTTTGCGCTCCGGACGCACGTTGAAGCCGATGATGATGGCGTTCGACGCCGAGGCCAGCAGCACGTCGGTTTCGGTGATGGCGCCCACGCCCGAACGCAGCAGCTTGAGGCGAACTTTGTCGTTCGAAAGCTTCGCCAGCAGGTCGCTCAAGCACTTCGACCGAACCGCCCACGTCGCCCTTGAGGATGATGTTCAGTTCCTTCGTGCCGGCGGTCTTGATCTGCTCGGCGAGGCCTTCGAGCGAGACGCGCGAACTCTTGGCCAGCGCGGCTTCGCGGGCTTTCTGCTCGCGGTATTCGGAGATGCCGCGGGCTTTGTCGCGATCGGCGACGACGACGAACTGATCTCCGGCCTGCGGCAAGCCTTCCATGCCGAGAATTTCGACCGGAGTTGACGGCGGCGCGGTTGCGAGCGCAGCTGCCGCGATCGTCGAACATGGCGCGAACTTTTCCGTAGACGTTGCCGACGACGAAGTTGTCGCCGGCGTTCAGCGTGCCGTTCTGCACGAGCACCGTGGCCACAGGTCCGCGGCCGCGATCGAGCTTCGCTTCGAGCACGACGCCGGTTGCGGCGCGTTCCGGAGTCGCTTTGAGCTCGCCAGATCCGCGACCAGGCAGATCATTTCCATCAGCAGGTTGAGATTGGTTTTCTTTTTCGCCGAAACATCGACGAAGACCGTCTTGCCGCCCCAGTCTTCCGGCACCAGGCCGCGATCGGCGAGTTGCTTCTTGACGCGGTCGGGCAGAGCGTCGGGCTTATCGATCTTGTTGACGGCGACGATGATCGGAACTTCGGCGGCGTGCGCGTGATCGATGGCTTCGATGGTCTGCGGCATGACGCCGTCATCGGCAGCGACGACGAGCACGACGATGTCGGTGGCCTTGGCGCCGCGCGAACGCATGCGGGTGAAGGCTTCGTGACCGGGCGTATCGAGGAACACGATCTCGCGTCCGAAGGCCGGGAGATTCTTTGTCGGTGATGCGGACTTTGTAGGCGCCGATGTGCTGCGTGATGCCGCCGGCTTCGCCTCCGGCAACGTTGGTGAGGCGAATGGAGTCGAGCAGCGTGGTCTTGCCGTGATCGACGTGGCCCATGATGGTGACCACGGGCGGACGCGGCGTGACTTCGACGGCGGACTTCTTCTCCGCCGGCCGCGGCGGCGTCAATGTCTTTCGAGGCCTGCTCTTCGAAGCGTGATGACGTTGGTTTCGGCGCCGAAGAAGCGCGCCATTTCGCTGGCCAGTTCGGCGTCGAGCGTCTGGTTGATCGGTGGCGAAAACGCCGCGGCCGAGCAGGCGCGAGATCAAATCCTTCGCGCGGATGTCGAGCTTCTCCGCGAGATCTTTTACGCTGATGCCTTCCGTGATCGTGATGTTGCGCGTGATCGGCATCGGCTCGTTCGACACCACCATGCGCGGCGGCGGCGTGTAGCCCTTCATCGGGCCTTCTTTTACGCCACGCGGAACGTAGCGCTGGCCGGGCCGGCGCGCGGGCGCGCCGGGACGTGCGCCGGGACGAGCTGGGCCCGGAGGCGGAAGCCCGGGACCAACGCCAAGCGGACGCGCGCCGGCTGGAGCGCGTGCGCGTGGGATGCATGGGACGGCGCTCGCCGGGACGCAGCGGGCGCGCGCGGGGCTCCGCCGGGCGCCTGCGGGCGCGGACGCTGAAAAATTGGCTGGCCGGGAACGGGACGGCCGGGCGCGGGACGCATTCCGATCGGTACGCCAGGTTGCGGCGGAGTCGGGGCAACGACTCGTGGCGGCGGAGCTTTGTACACTGGACGCGGGCCGGTCTGCGGCACGATCATGCGCGGCGCAGGCGGTTGCGGCGGACCGGTCACGACAGGCGCAGCCGGACGCGGCGGGCTGCAGGAGTGGCGTCGCGGCGAAGCAGCAATCGTAGGCGCGGCGGCGCACAGGAGGTGCAACTGCGGCCGGAGGCGGCGCTGCAGGACGCGGCGGAGTCGCCACAGAAGGCGCGGCGGGCGCCACAGGCGTTGCGGCGACTGCGGGACGCTCTGCTGGTGGAGCAACAACCGCTGGACGCGGCGCCGGCGGAGGCGCAACTGGAGTCGCGGCTACGGGCGGCACCGGAGGCGGCGTGGGCCGTGCGGCCGGAGGTGCGACAACAGGCTTCGCTGCTATTGGAGGCGCTGCCGGACGCGCGGGAGGTGCAACTGCTTCCTTCTGCTGCGTGATCGCCTTCAGCACATCTCCGGGCCGGGAGATGTGCGACAAATCGATCTTGGTCTTGATTTCTTCTTCGCCGCGCAGAGGGCGCGCGGAGCGGGCAGACGGGGCCTGCGCTTCGGACGAGCCGCGGATATGGGCCCGCACTTTTTCCGCTTCATGCTCCTCGAGAGAACTGGAATGGGTCTTCTTCTCCGTCACCCCGACGAGCGGTAGCGCGTCGAGAATGGCTTTGCTTTTAACTTCCAGCTCCCTGGCGAGATCGTTGATTCGAACCTTGCTCATCCGGCCTTTCTTGTACCCCGTGTTGTGCTTAGGTCTTCATTGCAGCCTCACGGAGTCAGCGTCCTGCACTCGCACGCCATCGAAAATGTCTGCGCGCGTCATGACTATTTGGTTGTTTCGGGAGCGGAGCCGCTTTCGGCTCGTGCTCTTCTGTTTTTTCGTCCGAGGCGGCTTCGGCACCCGCCGTCTCAGGCGCGGCCGCGAGTTCATCCTCCGCGGCAACTTCGCCTTCCGCTGCTTCGGCAGCAGCTTCTGGCGCAATCTCTTCGGCTACAACTTCACCCTCGGCTGGCACTTCGCCTTCGACCGGCACGCCGGCCTCAAGGCTCGCAAAGTAATTATTCACCGCGAGGCTGATTTTTTCCACCGTCTTGGGGCCGATGCCCTCGATGGCCTCAAGCTGTTCCGGCGTCATGTCGGCAAGCGCTTCGACCGTGGTCACGCCCGCAGCGCTCAACTTTTCGACGAGTCCTTCGCCGAGTCCCGGAACGTTTTCGAGCGGAGTCGTCGCTGGCGGCGCCATGGCAGCCATCTGCTGCTCGACTTCCTGCCGCTTCTCTTCCTCGCTCTTGATGTCAATCTTCCAGCCGAGCAGCTTCGCTGCCAGGCGGACGTTCTGACCCTTCTTGCCGATGGCAAGCGAGAGCTGGCTGTCGTCGACAACAACTTCGAGATGCTTCTCGGCGCTGTCGACAACCGTGACGCGACTAACCTTCGCAGGCTGCAGAGCCTTCTCGGCAAAGGTGACGGCATCTTCGTGATACTCGATGATGTCGATCTTCTCGCCGCGAAGTTCGCGAATGATGGACTGCACACGCATGCCCTTCATGCCGACGCATGCGCCGACCGCGTCCACATCTTTGTCTTTCGACATGACGGCGATCTTGGTGCGCTCACCGGCTTCACGGGCGATGGCGCGAATCACCACGGTGCCGTCGTAAATTTCCGGAACTTCGGTCTGGAACAGATGCTGCACGAGATCCGGCGCGGCGCGCGAAACGACAACGCCGGGGCCCTTGGCCGCGCGCTCGACTCGCGCGATCACAACGCGCACACGTTCGCCGATGGCAAAGGACTCCAGCCGCGATTGTTCTTTGCGGGGCATGCGAGCTTCCGCCTTGCCGATGTCGAAAATCACATCTGGGCCTTCGACGCGCTTCACGGTGGCATTGACAATTTCGCCCACACGACCGATGTATTCGTTGTAAACCGTGTCGCGCTCGGCCTCGCGCACCTTTTGGAAGATGACCTGCTTCGCCAGTTGCGCCGCAATGCGTCCGAGAATACCCTCGGTCACTTTCGGAATTAGCAGTTCCCCACCAATCTCTAACGCAGGATCGATCTTGCGCGCGTCTTCCACGGTGATCTGCAGAGCTGGATCTTCCACCTGCTCCGGAGTCTCGACGACAGTCTTCACCGCGAAGGCGTTGATCTTGCCGGTATCTTTGTCCAGCTTCGCGCGCAGATTTTCCTGCGACTTGTAGTACTTGCGCGTGGCCATAACAATGGCGTCTTCGACCGCGCTGACTACAATTTGCGGATCAATCCCTTTTTCGCGGCTGAGTGCGTCGATCGTGTTGTAGAGCTCGCTAGCCATAAATTCAAAATTTCAAGGTTTCAAGTTTTCAGAGTTTCAAGGTCTTTGAAACCTTGCAACTTTGAAACGTTGAAACTTACAGTTCGGGTACCAAGTTCGCCTTTTCTACGTTGTCGAACTCAATTTCAATTTTTTCGCCAGCCGCCGCGCCCATCTTCTTGCGCGATTTGTGGCTGGCCACGCTCAGGTCCAGCGTCAAGCGTCCGTCTTTGAAGCTTTCCAGCCGTCCTTCAAAGTGGCGGTTATTCTGCACCGGCTGCCGCGTCGTCAACTTCAACCGGCTGCCGGTGAAGCGGGTGAAGTCCGCCGCCTTGATCAACCTTCGATCCAACCCGGGCGAAGAAACTTCCAGCGTGTACGAACCGGGCATCACATCTTCGACATCAAGAATCGTGCCGAATTCGCGACTAAAGTTCGCACAGTCTTCGTGCGTTACTCCCGCGAGAGGATCGGTACCCGCCGCGGGCTTATCCAAGAACACCCGCAACATGCGCGCCTTACCCCCGCCGAGGAACTCGATTTCAACGATCTCGAGCCCGCTAGAGGATGCGACCCGCTCCGCGATTTCCCGCACACGATCAACGTCAAGCGCCATGAATCCAATAACTTACAAGCTTTGGCAGTCACGACCGAAGGGCCCAAACTAAAAAGTGGGCTTGCGCCCACTGGTGTGCTTCGCCAAATGCCGGTTACACAGCAGTTCTCAGTTTTCTAATATACGCCCGTGGGTCTTAAAAGACAAACGGGCCGACCGGTGCACCGGGCCGTAGCTAAGCGGACAGAACGGGTTTACAATCCGCCGGACAGGAAGGTACGCAAATGAATGGACCCCAGACACCCCCTATCGGGCCCACGCCGTCGCTTGATCAATACAAAGCTTATCTCGCCGACCTGAGCAACATCGGCACAAGATATACCACCGCAAATGGCTTTCATCTCTCGGTCGTAACTGCGCTGCTTGGCGTTCTCGCGTTCGCGAAAGGCAACGAGCCTTTGGCGAGGGCTGGAACGTATCTCGAACTCGTGGTGGCCTCGTTCGCCGTTCTTGTCTGCATGGTCTGGTCGCGAAGCATTGCTTCCTATAGCCGTCTCTTCGCCATCAAGTTCGCCGTTCTCCGCGAGATGGAGCAGAAGGGCAATCTGTTTCCGATTTTTGAGCGCGAGAACGAGTTACGCGGAAAGCTGGTGGTGCTCCAAAACGACCGCTACATTCCGCGCCTGTTGGCCGCACCATTCGTGGTCGTCCTGGTTCTTATCACCTACAGTGTCATGAGGTAGGGATATACTAGACGCATTCCGTGAGCGACGAAACCACGATCTCCGAGACAAACGTTGCTCATCGAAAATGCTGGAAAACGCTCGGTCTGATCGCAGCCTGGGCCTGGACCATTATGGCTGGCGGTGGAGGATTGCTGCTCCTCTTCGAAAAGGGACCGCTACCGCTGACCAACGGTTGGTTTGCGCTGATGTCGGGTGTTTCAACCTGCCCTCTGACGGCATGGCTTTTCCAAAAATATCCCGGCATCCTGGTCAGAAGGTGGATGCAGTTTGCCGCTGCGCTTGCCTTTTTTATCGCGGGCCGGCTGGCACTGGCTTACGCACACTGGCCGATCCACTAAGATGCTCGCCGGCAAAACGAGCATTTGCCTCGATCCTCAGCGCTCTCTACAATAAAAGTCACCCTGCGGCTGGGGCCATCCAAAAACCTTATGATTCATTTTCCTGTTCCCGAGGCTCTTACTTTCGACGACGTCCTTTTGCTGCCGGCTCGCTCCGATGTAATTCCGGCGCAGGCCAGCACGCAGACGCAACTCACGCGGAAGATCACCCTGAACATTCCCGTCGTAAGCGCTGCCATGGACACCGTCACCGAGTCGCACATGGCGATTGCGCTCGCCCAGCAGGGCGGCCTCGGGATCATTCATCGCAATCTGACCATCGAGCAGCAAGCCAATGAAGTGGATAAGGTAAAGCGCTCGGAGAGCGGCATGATCGTTGACCCGGTCACCATGTCGCCGACCGACAGAGTGAGCGATGCGCTCGAGGTCATGCGCAAGTACAAGATCTCGGGCGTTCCCATCACCGAACAGGGAAAACTGGTTGGTATTCTTACCAACCGCGACCTGCGCTTTGAGAGCCGCTTCGACATTCCAATCGACAAGGTGATGACCAAGAAAAACCTCATCACAGTGCCCGTCGGTACGACGCTGGAAGAGGCGGAAAAGATTTTGCACGAGCATCGCGTCGAGAAACTGCTCGTCGTCGATGACCGGTACAATCTGAAGGGCTTGATCACGGTAAAAGACATCCAGAAGAAGCTGAAGTATCCCAACGCAGCAAAAGATTCTCACGGACGGCTGCGAGTGGGAGCAGCGATTGGCGCAACCGGAGATTTTCTGGAACGCGCTCAGGAGTTGGCAGAAGCGAAAGTGGATGTGCTCGCGATTGATAGCGCCCACGGTCACTCGACCAAGGTTCTCGACGCCGTAAAGCTGGTGAAATCGAAACTGCCGCACGTCGAACTTCTTGCCGGCAACGTCGCAACATTCGACGGCGCTTGCGAGTTGACTCGCGCTGGAGCGGACGGAATAAAAGTGGGCATTGGGCCCGGGTCGATCTGCACTACCCGCGTCGTAACCGGAGCGGGCGTGCCGCAGATTACCGCCATTGCCGAGGCCTATCGTGCTACGAAAGATTCTGGCGTGCCCATCATTGCCGATGGCGGCATCAAGTATTCCGGCGATGTCACCAAGGCGCTGGCAGCGGGCGCGAGCGCGGTGATGATCGGGTCGCTGTTTGCCGGTACCGATGAGAGTCCGGGCGAGTTGATTCTGTATCAAGGCCGCTCGTTCAAATCGTATCGCGGGATGGGATCGATTGGCGCCATGGCGCAAGGATCGAGCGAGCGCTATTTCCAGAGTACCGAGGGTGAGTCTTCGTCGGCAGTCTCGGCGGGCGATGGCGACTCGAATCGGTTGGCCAAACTTGTTCCCGAGGGCATTGAAGGACGCGTTCCCTATCGCGGTTCGGTGGCGATGATCGTCCACCAGATGGTCGGAGGATTAAAGTCGGGCATGGGCTACTGCGGTTGCGCCACGATTCCAGAACTGCTGCAGAAGACGCGGTTCGTGCGCATCAGCGGCGCAGGACTCCGCGAGAGCCACGTGCACGATGTGATGATTACACGTGAGGCTCCGAACTATGCGATCGAGTAGAACGGGCTTCGCCAACGGGAACGACACAACTTTGAGTCGTGGCGTCAAAACGACATTGGGTAGCCCATCCCTCGCGTTCTCGGCGAAGGGTGGGGGGATCGGCTGCCCACCCGCTTGAGTTCCGACCGTCATCATGTTCTGAAGGCTTGGATCGCCGCCATTCTGTGGCTGATCGTCATTGCTATCGAGTCGACCACCTATCTCTCCGCTCACAACACCAGCCGCTTTTTATATCCTGTACTGCACTTCCTTTTCGGCGTTAACCATCTTCAGTTCGAGCACTGGCACTTCTACATTCGGAAGGGCGGGCACGTTTTCGGGTACGGCCTGCTGAGCATTCTGCTATTCCGCGCGTGGCGCGAGACGCTGCCGGCGCTGGGAAATCCGAAATGGACGATGCGCTGGGCCAACATTGCCGTGCTGGGAACGGCGCTCGTGGCGAGTCTCGACGAGTGGCATCAGAGCTATCTTCCGTCCCGCACCGGGACAATTCATGACGTCATTCTCGACACCTGCGCAGGGATCGGCGCGCAGATTCTGGTGCTTCTCTGGATGAAAGCTTTTTCGCGATAACCTCCACCATCCAGCAACATCCGTAAGCGCTCCGATGGAGAAAGCCGTGAGAACTTTTGTTTTCCTCTTGACAGTTCTTTCATCGTATGTTACATCTTGTAACGCTACAATGACTAACACACGGCAAGCACGTCTAAAGAATCTGGGTGAGGTCGAGCAAATCGTCATGGACTACATCTGGAGTCATGGTCCCTCTACTTCCGAGAGTTGCCGCGAAGCGCTCGCCTCGTCGCGGCCGATGAAGGATTCGACCATCCGCACCGTCCTGCGGCGGCTTGAGGAAAAGGGCTACTTGACACATGAGACCGAAGGCCGAACCTACATTTACAAGGCATCGGACGCGCGGCAGAACGTGGCCGTGCGGGCGGTGAAGGGCATCATCGACCGCTTCTGCGGTGGATCGGCCGAGCAACTGCTGCTCGGCATGGTGGATAACGCCGTGCTCGACAGCAAACAACTGGAGCGCCTGACGCGCAAGATCGCCGACCGGAAGGAGAAACAGTCATGACGCATGCCTTGGTCGCCGCGGCCTCCTCAAGCCTTCTCATGCAACTCGCGAATCCTGCCGTGCGCGCGCTTGCCATGGCAGCAAGCGCGGGACTTGGGCTCGCTGCATTTCGGGTGAGGGCATCTTCCGCGCGATTGTTGACCTGGACCGCTGTCCTCTACGCGGCCGTCGCCATGCCTCTGCTGGGATGGATGCTGCCTCCACTGCCCGTTCCCATGCCTGCCATGCTTCAGTCGGCTCTGCAGACGCCGCAGGATCAGGCTCCGCAACGCGATGCCCCCGAACCAGTGGCGGCAGTGAAGATCGATTACTCGCGCCAGCACTTCACAAACAGGACATCGACCCGCGCGGTCGACGCGCCGAGGGGACACGTTTCCGTGGCGAGCGAGACTTCATTGCCTGCGGCGGAATCCGCGTCTTCTCGTTCGATCCGAATTTGGTGGAGTTCCATTCCGTGGACCTTTGTCGCGACCGGACTCTATCTGGCAGTCGCTCTGCTTCTTCTTGCGCGCCTTGTGGCCGGATTCGTCCTCGCGCGTCGACTGATCCGAGCCTCGCAAGAAATCCACGAACCGCGGCTTACCCAGAGAATCGCCTCCAGCGCTTATGTCTGCGGGCTCACCTCGGTTCCGCAAGTTGCCGAATCCGACCTAATATCCGTCCCCGTCACAATGGGCGCGCTGCGCTCGACGATCCTGCTGCCACCTGACTGGCGCGAATGGGACGATGCGAAGCTCGACGCCGTTGTCGCCCATGAGATGTCGCATGTTGCGCGGCATGACGCACTTACCCAGCGCCTTTCGCTGTTGCACCGCGCCATCTTCTGGTTCAGCCCACTGGCCTGGTGGCTCGACCGGCATCTCGCGGACCTGGCAGAGCAAGCCAGTGACGAAGCTGCTTTGTCCTTCGGCGCGGACCAAAACGCTTACGCCAGAACTTTGCTGGGATTTTTCGAAGCTCTGCACACCGCACCGGGACGCGTGTGGTGGCAGGGCGTTTCGATGGCCAAGGCGGGTCAAGCGGAAAAAAGACTTGAAAGAATTCTTGCGTGGAGAGGAGCTGTCACCATGAACTTGCAGAAATCGGGTTTGAAGAAGTCTTTTGTGCTCGCCATCATTGCACTTGCGATTCCTGTTGTCTATCTGGCTGCATCCGTTCATCCTGCGAACGCCCAGCAGAGCGGGCAAACTACGCAATCAGCGAAGCCGAGTGCAGAGCCCAAGGTTGTCGAACCGGCAGAGGAGAGCACGGATGTTGAGGAAGTAACTGATCAGACGGACGCCCCGGATCCCGCGTTGGCTCCCGTCGCGCCTGTGCTCCCTGCCGCGCCCGTGGCAGGAGTCTACAGTATCGGTCCGGTGGCGCCGATGGCCCCGGTAGGACCCGTTGCGGCGATTGCACCAGTGGCCCCCTGGCCGGGACAATCTCACAAACATGGCTACTCGTACGCCTTCGGTTATGACGACGAACAACGCTTCGTGATTGTTACCGGCAACTCCGATTCGCTTACCATGTCGGGCACCGGTGAAGATGCGCGTCATGTCGAGAAGCTCCGAAAGCAGATTCTGGGAGATTTCATCTGGTTCCAGCGCGACGAGCGCTCCTACATCATTCGCGACCAGGCCACGGTCGATCGTGCCAAGAAATTGTGGGCGCCCCAGGAAGAACTCGGCAAAAAGCAGGAAGCACTCGGCAAGCAACAGGAGGCTCTGGGTAAGCAGCAGGAAGCGCTCGGCAAGCGTATGGAAGAGATTCATGTGCAAGTCCCGGATATGTCGGCGGAGATCGACAAGCTGAAGGCCGAACTAAAGCAGCTCAGTTCGGGTGCGACCGTGGAGCAGGTTGGCAGGATCCAATCGGAAATTGGAGAGCTGCAGAGCAGGATCGGCGAAATTCAATCGCACGCCGGCGATCAGCAGAGCAAACTCGGCGAAGAGATGGGAGCCTTGGGAGAAAAACAAGGCAAGCTTGGCGAACAACAAGGCGAACTCGGCCGCCAGCAAGGCGAGTTGGCCCAACAGGCCGCGAAGCAGATGAAGGAACTTCTCGACGAAGCCATCAAGAACGGCACGGCAAAGCCGGAGTCTGAAGGCGGCGGGACCGCGTCGCTCTAACTCGAGAACTTGCGAACCGCGCATCCTGCTGATGAGGATGCGCGGTTTTGCGTTAGGCCGTTTTTCGAGGCGAACGGATCAGCAACATAATCGCTGAGACCACCGCAAATCCTGCCGAAACGTAGAAGGGCAAGCTCGCCCCGTAACTCTTCCACAACTCTCCTGTGATCAGGCTGGCCGCGAGCGTCGCCACGCTCGTCACAAAGAAGTACACGCCGAGCGCGCGGCCGCGAACATCCTGCCCAACGGTTTCCACCACCAGCGCCTTCAACACCGGCTGCGTCAGCGCGTAGTACAGGCCATAGACGGCCATCGCGATCCAGATGGCGAGCGCTCGACGGGGCACGTCCGAAAACGAAATAGACCCCCGCAAAAATCAGGTAGCCCGCTGCCGCCATCCAGCGTCGCGAGAAGTGGTCGCTGAACCATCCAGCTGGCCAGGAGCCGAGCGTGTAAGTGACGTTGAAGACGAGCCCGAGCAAGCGGAGCGAGCGACACGCGAATACCGACGTTTTGCGCCCGCATCACGAGAAACATGTCGCTGGAGTTTCCCAGCGAGAATAGAGTCACAGCGACGAGAATCAGATAAAACGATTGCGGAAGAGCTTTGTCGGATTCGGCAGGCGCAGCGCGATTCGGTTGCGTGTGCATTACGCCATTCGCAACGGCGCCCGTCCCGTGAGGTTTGCTGCGTCCAGTCTCGCGAATGCCGAAGAACGCGACCAAAATTGCCAGCGCCCCTGGGACTGCGGCGGCCCAGAAGACGCTGCGGATTCCGTAGTGCGCGAGAAGAACTAGAGCCAAAAGCGGCCCGGCAATGGCACCCGCAGAGTCCAGCGATTGTATGAAGCCATAGGCTGAGCCAAGTCGGCTCTTGTTGACCGATTCGGCAACCATCACATCCCGCGGCGCCCCGCGGACTCCCTTGGCCAGACGGTCGCTGAAGCGAATCAGCAGAATGTGCCACCACGCCGTAACCAGCGCGAGCAGCGGCTTCACGGCGTTGGCGACGAAGTATCCGGCGACCACGAGTGGCTTGCGGCGGTCGATGCGGTCGGTGAGATATCCGGAGAAGAGTTTGGCAAATGACGCGACGCTCTCGGCCAGACCCTCGATCAATCCCAACTGCGCCGGTCCCGCGCCCAGCGAGACCAGAAACGCCGGCAGAACCCAGTACGCCATCTCGGTGGCCGTGTCGTTCAGGAACGAGGTGATGCCGAAGGCATAGATGTTGCGCGTGGCGGAGGGCTGAGGCTCGGGGGAGGAACCGGGCATAGAAGAGTTTTACCACGGAGGCGGCGAGGCATGGCCGAGAGAAATCGGCGGCGGGGCAGCTTAACTTGCGTGCGAGGCCAGATAAGCGGGAGATCCTTCGCTTCGCCTGAAAAACGGCTTCGCTCAGGATGACACCGCTTTTGATAAGCGAAAATAGACCACTGAGGAGAAATTAAATCACCGCTCTACCGATTTCACGAGAAACAGAAGGCTTGAAACTGAGAGCTGGCTTTCAGTACATCGCGTCGTACTTCGTCACCGTCCACTCGCCACCTTTGTTCACCACCGTGAGGGTGAAGAGGTCCTGATCGATTCCGGGCTGGTTCGGAGCGGCGTTGCTCGGACGCTTGCCGCGATAGTGCAGGATGATCAACGGCGGCGCATCTTCCCAATCCACCAGTTCCCACGACAGCAGAGGATGCTGCGCTTCGGAATTGCAGATGTACTTCGCGTATTTCTTGTGGTAGTCGTGCTCCCACTTCGAGAGCAATTCGTCACAGTGGCCGTCGCGCAACTCGCGCAGAAATTTGTTGGCAGCCTTCTCGGTCGAGCGGTCGCGCAACGGATTCATCTTGATGCTGACCGGCAGGCCCGTCAGCGGATCGTGATCTTCCGAGCGCGCCAGCACCGGTCCCTGATTGCTCAGCCACCAGAGGTAGCCGACAAACACGCCGACCAGCGAGCACTCCGGCGCCGACGGCGATGCCGATCTGGGTCTTAGTGAAGGCCATTCAATGAAAGTTTATGGAGTAAGCAGAACCGGCGGCAAGATTACCGCGGGAAACGCGAGGGTACATGTACGAGTGGGGAGCGCGCGCGTCCGGTAAAACAAAAGGCACGGCATGAGCCGTGCCTGTTAAAAACACTCTGCAGGAAGCTACTCTTTCTTGTCGCCGCCCTCGGCCGGCGCAGCGGATTCGCTCTCGACCTGAGCCTGCGCTTCGGCCTCTTCCATGGCTTTCTTGGCTTCGGCGGCGTTCTTGGCGCGGACTTCGGCGCGCTTCTCTTTCTTCTCGTCGAGGATCTTCTCGCTGCCGAGCAGTTCGAGGAAAGCCTTGTCGGCGCCGTCGCCTTTGTTCCAGCCAGTGCGGATGATGCGGGTGTATCCGCCCTCGCGGTCGCCGAAACGCGGCCCGACTGTGTCGAACAACTTCACCACGGCTTCATCGGTCATCAGGTACGACATGGCCAGACGCCGCGCCGCGAGGTCACCGCGCTTGCCGAGCGTGATCATCTTCTCGACGATCGGGCGCGCTGCTTTGGCCTTCGGAACGGTCGTCTCGATCCGCTCTTCAATGATCACCGAGGTGACCAGGTTGCGCAGCAGCGAGCGCCGGTGCGATGTGTTCCGTCCGAGTTTGTATCCTGCAACTTTGTGACGCATGGGTGTAGTCCTTCAGCTTCTAGCTTTCAAATGTCGGTTCGCAGTTTCGAGTTTCGAGTTTCAAGTTCCGGGCGATCCGTGATATCTCAACACTTCGGCTCACCCGAAACTCGAAACTTGAAACTAGAGTTGGTCGTCCGGTCCGTAAGCGGACGCGGGCAACGGTACGTTCGACGTTGGTCCGGGCACGGCATTGCCGTGCTCGTCAATCTTCATGCCCAGGCTCAGTCCCATCGACGAAAGAATTTCTTTGATCTCGTTCAGAGACTTGCGGCCGAAATTCTTGGTCTTGAGCATTTCGGCTTCGGTCTTCTGCACGAGCTCTCCGATGGTCTGGATGTTCGCGTTCTTCAGGCAGTTGTAGCTGCGCACGGAAAGCTCGAGCTCCTCAACGGAACGGTTGAGGTTCTCGTTGTGGATCTCGGGCTTGCGATCGTCGGACGACGACGTGCCAGTTTCGATTTCCTCCTCGAAGTTGATGAAGATGTTCATGTGGTCCTTCAGCAGCTTCGCCGCCAGTCCGATCGAATCGGCCGGCGTGATGGAGCCGTTGGTCCAAACTTCGAGAGTCAGCTTGTCGTAATCGGTGATCTGTCCGAGACGGGCAGCTTCCACCGTGTAATTGCACTTGCGCACGGGCGAGTGGACGGAGTCGATTGGAATGAATCCGATGCCGAGGTCCTCGTCGAAGTTCTTGTCGGCGGAGGTGTATCCGCGGCCACGCTTCAAGCGCATTTCCATGTCGAGCTTGCCGCCCTCGCTGACCGTCGCGATATAGACGTCTTTGTCGAGCACTTCGACATCGCCGTCGGCTTCGATCATGCCGCTGGTAACTACACCGGGCTGATCGGCGCGCAGGTAGATCGCCTTCGGGCGCATCGCCCGAGAGCTTGAACGGAATCTGCTTCAGGTTCAGGATGATGTCGGTCGCGTCCTCGACGACGCCGGGGATCGACTGGAACTCGTGCAGCACGCCTTCCATCTTCACCGCGGTCACGGCAGCGCCCTCAATCGAGCTCAGAAGAACACGGCGCAGGGCATTGCCTACGGTCGTGCCGAAGCCGCGCTCAAACGGCTGTGCCCAGAAAATGCCGTATTTGTCGGTAAGAGTGGAGGTGTCAACTGCGAGACGTTTCGGTTTTTGAAAACCCTTCCAAAGCATGTGTTTCTCCTTCGGCCGTTTGGCTCGATTCCAGCTCCCTGAGTGGTCCAAACTCAGGTCAACGCTGGAAAGGGCTGATCTGGCACGAACGAACCGGACCGATTGAGTGATTTGGCGATTGAGTGATCGAGTGATTTTCCAATCACTCAATCGCCCGATCGCACAATCGCTCAATTATTTACTATAAAGTTCGACAATCAACTGCTCATTCACCGGCAATTGGATGTCTTCGCGCTTCGGCAAGCTCAGAACCCGAGCCTTGTAGCTATCGCGATCGACTTCCAGCCATCCCGGCAGCGTGCCGTGGCTGGCGAATTCCTTGGCCAGTTCGAGCACGGTAAGCTTCTTGCTGTTTTCACGGATGGCGATTTCTTCGCCCGCACTCACTTCATACGAAGGAATGTTCACCTTGCGGTTGTCCACGGCCACGTGCCCGTGACGCACCAACTGGCGCGCCTGGCGCCGCGATTGGGCGAACCCGAGACGGAAGACAACGTTGTCGAGACGGCGCTCGAGTTGCTGCAGCAACTTCTCGCCGGTCACACCCTGCGATCGCGCAGCCTTCTCGAAGTAGTTGCGGAACTGGTTTTCCTGCGTGAAGTAGATGCGCTTCGCTTTCTGTTTCTCGCGCAACTGCAAGCCGTAGCCAACGATCTTGGCTTTGCGGTCCTTGCCATGTTGTCCGGGAGCGAAGTTGCGCTTCTCGATGGGACACTTATCGCTGAAGCACTTTGCGCCTTTGAGGAACAGCTTCATGCCCTCGCGGCGGCATAGACGGCAGACTGCATCGGTATAACGGGCCAAGTTTCTTCTCCTTTTAGATGACCGGTTTACAGGTTTGGCTTCACCCTTCGTCCCGGACAAAAATCAGTTACGAGTTTCAGGTTTCTAGTTTCGGGTGTTCTGAACGGCCTCAAGCGTTAATGGGCGCTCGAAACCCGAAACTTGAAACTAGACTCTCCGTCGCTTCGGCGGACGGCAGCCGTTGTGTGGAATCGGCGTGACGTCGCGAATCGAACGCACTTCAATGCCGGACGCAGCCAGCGCACGGACAGCCGACTCACGACCGGAACCGGGACCGCTCACGCGCACGTCCACGCTGCGGACACCGTGATCGCGCGCCATGTTCGCGGCGTTAGACGCGGCCTGCTGGGCGGCGAAGGGCGTGCCCTTGCGCGACCCACGGAAGCCGAGCGATCCGGAACTCTTCCACGACAGAACGTTGCCGTTCATGTCAGTGATGGTCACGATCGTGTTGTTGAAGGACGCCTGCACGTAGCACAATCCATGCGGAACGTGCTTGCGCTCCTTCTTCTTGAAGGTTTTCTTCTTGCCTTTTTTATCCGGTGCGGCTGCTGCGCCGCCCGCTGCTGCTGGTTTAGCCATTTCTTAGTTCTCAGTTCTCGGTACTCAGTACTCAGTCAAATCAGTTCTCGAACTGGGAACTGAATACTGAGTACTGGGTACTGTTTATTATGTCTTTGCCGTCGCCTTCTTCTTCTGGGCGACCGTTCCCTTGCGCGGACCCTTGCGGGTGCGGGCATTGGTGTGGGTGCGCTGTCCGCGGACGGGCAGGTTGCGGCGATGGCGGAATCCGCGGTAGGAGCCGATTTCGATGAGACGTTTGATGTTCATCGAAACTTCCTTGCGCAGATCGCCTTCCACCAGTCCTTGGGCCTCGATGACCGTACGGATGCGGTTGACCTCTTCTTCGCTGAGGTCTTGAACTTTTTTCATCGGCTCGACCTTGGCCTCATCGAGGATCTGGCCGGCGCGAGGATGACCGATCCCGTAGATGTAGGTCAACGCGATGTTGATGTGCTTCTGGCGCGGAAGATCGACGCCTGCAATACGTGCCATTCCTTAACTCCCCGGCGCCCGGCTTAGCCCTGGCGCTGTTTGTGTTTCGAGTTGACGCAGATCACGCGCACCACACCCTTGCGGTGGATGACCTTGCACTTGTCACAAATTTTCTTTACCGATGCTCGTACTTTCATAACTTTTCCAACCTATCTGCCCCTCGTGAGATCCTTCGCAAAAGACGCTCAGGATGACGCCAGTAGGCTCCCGCTTCGCTCGCGCTAAACGGTGTCATTTGTAGCGATACACAATGCGTCCGCGATTCAGGTCGTAGGGCGAGAGCTCCACCGCGACCTTGTCCCCAGGCAGAATGCGTATGAAATTCTTGCGCATCTTGCCTGAAACGTGCGCCAGCACCTGGTGCTTGTTTTCCAGTTCCACCCGGAACATGGCGTTGGGCAGCGGTTCCAGAACCACCGCCATCACTTCAATCGCGTCTTCTTTGCTCATCGACTCCTTAAGAGCTATCAGCGATCAGCGAACCGCTCTTGCTGAAAGCTGAGAGCTGATGGCTGAAAGCTTGTTCTACTGCGTCAAAATCACCGGACCGTCTTTCGTCACCGCGACGCAATGTTCAAAATGTGCGCTGAAGCTGCCGTCCGCGGTCACTGCCGTCCACTTATCATCCAATACTCGCGTCTCGGGCTTGCCGTAATTCACCATCGGCTCGATCGCGATCACCATTCCTTCACGCAGCTTCGCGCCGTGTCCTCGGGCGCCGAAGTTCGGAACCTGCGGCTCTTCGTGCAGGCGCGTTCCAATGCCGTGTCCTACAAACTCGCGCACCACGCTGAATCCGGCAGCCTCTACGTGCGCTTGAACCGCCGCTCCTACATCGCCGATCGAGTTGCCAACCCGCGCCTGCTCGATGCCCCGGTACAGCGACGCTTCGGTCACTTCCAGAAGCTTTTTCAACTCCGGCTTCAGCCCGTTTCCCACCGGAACCGTGATCGCCGCGTCACCGTAGTAGCCATCGAGCACGACGCCGCAATCGATCGAAACGATGTCGCCCTCTTTCAGCACTCGTTTTTCCGACGGGATGCCGTGCACAATCTCTTCATTCACCGACGTGCATAACACGCAGGGATAATCGTAGTATCCCTTGAAAGCCGGCTTCGCCCCGAGTTCCTTAATCTTCTTCTCGGCGGCGCGCTCCAGATCCATCGTTGACACACCGGGCGCCACCAAAGTTCTGACGTGGTCGAGAACCTGGCGCACGATGCGGCCGCTATGCCGCATCTTTTCAATCTCCCCGGCTGATTTGCACACAATCGCCATGTGTCGTTCTTAAAATCTATGCGTGATGATCTTCCAATATCCGGTAAATCTGGGCCGTAACGTCGTCCATGGGCAGATCGCCATTCACTGAAATCAATCTGCCGGTGCGCTGGTAATAGTCCGCCACCGGACGAGTCTGCTCCTGATATGCCGTGAGTCTGGGCTGAATTACTTCCAACCGGTCGTCATTGCGGGTCACCAGCTTCGTCGCGTGAACTTCATCACAAACTTCGTCGACGTGAGGCTGCTGGAAGTGGACGTTATAGATCCGTCCACAGGTGGGACAAGAACGGCGTCCAGTAATCCGGAGCAATAATTGATTATAGTCCACGTCCAGGCGGATCACAATTGGCCAGGCCCGGGTGGGACGCGAGTTGTCAAAGAGCTCATGTTCTAGCAGCGCATCCAGCCATCCGGCCTGCGGCGCCGTACGCGGAAACCCATCAAGCACGTAACCGCGCTTGCAGTCCGGCTCCATCAACCGCAGCCGGACCATATTGCAGACCAGGTCGTCGGAAACCAACTCCCCTCGCGCCATCACTGCCTTGGCGGTGAGGCCGAGTTCTGTTCCCCGAGCTACGTTCTCCCGGAGGAGGTCACCCGTCGACACCTGGGGAATCTGGTAGTGTTCCATGATGCGCTTGGCCTGAGTGCCTTTTCCGGCACCCGGTGGTCCGAGCAGCACCACAGGACCCACTTCACGCGAGGTTTCCTGCGCCATCGGCTTCGACAAAGCCTCCCGAGCTCAGTCTCCCCGGCGCCCCAGAACTACGGCCGAGGTGCAGCAACCCCAAAACTCTACTTTTGAGACGTTGCTGGCAACGTCTCTGCCGGCAGCACCGGCGCCGCATTTACCAGGTGCGGCGACCGCGAATTCTTCCACTGCGCGGCGTAAATCCGTCGTAGTGACGCATGATCAACTGCGCCTCGATCTGCGTCACCGTGTCCATTGCCACGCCCACGACGATCAGCAACGACGTACCGCCAAAATAAAAGTTCACGCCCATGCCATTCAAGACCGCATTCGGCAAAAATTCGAAGAACCTTCCGATCGGCCCATAGAGATGGTGAAGGTGGATGCCGGTAATCAGCCACTCGGGAATGAACGAAATAATGATCAAATACAGCGCGCCGACCAACGTGATGCGGGTCAGGACCTCATTGATGTAGTCGGCGGTGCGCTTTCCCGGACGAATGCCGGGAATAAATCCGCCGTACTTGCGCATGTTGTCGGCGACTTCGCTAGGGTTAAACACAATCGACACGTAGAAGTACGCGAAGAAAATGATGCCCACCGCGTACAGGAGCGTGTAGAGCGGTTCGCCCCATCCCAGCCAGCGAATCAAATCTCCAAAGTAGCGATTGTTGCGCAGGCCGTATCCGATCGTTTGCGGCAGCGTCAAGATCGAAGACGCGAAGATCACCGGCATAACGCCGCCCGCGTTGACTCGCAACGGCAAGTGCGTGGACTGTCCGCCCATCACCTTGCGCCCAACGACACGTTTGGCGTATTGCACCGGTATTCGCCGCTCGCTGCGCTCGACGTAGACGATGAACGCCACGACCACGATCATGAAGATGACCAGGCCGATCATCAGCGGGAACGTCATCGCGCCCCAGGCCGCGTTTTTGGCTTTTTCGAGGAGATCGGCTACGCCGCGCGGCAGACCGACGACAATGCCGGCAAAGATCAGCAGCGACATGCCGTTGCCGACCCCGCGTTCCGTGATCTGCTCGCCCAGCCACATGATGAAGGCACTGCCCGTGGTCAGGGTCAGCATGGTCATCAGCCGGAAACCCCATCCGGGATTGATCACGAAGTCTCCGCTCTTTTCCAGGCCGACCGCGATGCCGAACGATTGCACCGCACTCAGAATGACGGTGATATAGCGCGTCCACTGCGTAATCTTCTTGCGCCCGAGTTCGCCTTCCTTCTGCAGCTTGGCCAGCGGCTCATAGACCACCGTCAACAATTGCAGAATGATCGA
This sequence comes from uncultured Acidobacteriaceae bacterium, assembly GCA_963786095.1. GTDB lineage: Bacteria > Acidobacteriota > Terriglobia > Terriglobales > Acidobacteriaceae > Sulfotelmatobacter. Next base: position 250,318 of record CAWAXV010000019.1, read on the forward strand.
CGCCGTAATGTACGGCATGATGCCCAACGCAAAAATCGTCAGCCGGCGAAGCTGTCCTCCGGAGAACAGATCCACGAATCCAAGAAAGGACCCGCGGTTCATGTCAAAAAAATGTTCCAGCTGCTCCCACTTCACTCCGGGAGTAGGCAAGTGGCCACCCAGCCGGTACACAAACAGCATTCCCAAGGTAAACAGGATGCGCTTGCGCAGATCGGGAATCCGGAAGATGTTTGCCAGTTTGTCAAACATTACTGCAAGACCTCAACCTTGCCGCCCGCCTTGGTGATTTTTTCCTGCGCCGACTTTGAGAACTTGTGCGCGCTCACCGTCAGCGCGATGGTGAGTTCGCCATCGCCCAGAACCTTCACCGGGTGCTTCGTCTTGATGACGCCTGCCTTGCGCAACACATCCGGCGTGATGGTCGTCTCGCCCAGTTCCACCAGCCGCGCCAGGCTCACGATGTTGAATTCCTTGCGGAAGATGTTGGTGAAGCCCCGCTTCGGCATGCGGCGGTGAAGCGGCATCTGGCCGCCTTCAAAGCCGCGGATCATGCGCGAACCGGTGCGCGACCGCTGACCTTTGTGTCCACGGGTAGACGTCTTGCCCATGCCTGAGCCCATACCGCGGCCCACACGTTTGCGCTTTTCGGTTGCGTTCTTCGGTGCCCGAATGTTCGATAAATTCATAAGTAAACTCTCAGCGGTCAGATTGCAATTAGCCCACGACCTCGACCATATGTGGAACTTTGGCGACCATGCCGCGGATGGCCGCGGTGTCGGGGCGCTCGATGACCTGGTTCAGCCGGGTAAATCCCAGCCCCTTGATCACCCGCTTCTGCTTCACCGGGGCACAAATTGCGGAGCGCACCCACTTCAATTGGATCTTTCCGCCGCCCGAATTCGTTTTCTTCGCCGTCATTTTCTAAACCTCGAAAAACTTGTTCTTGCTGGTACCGGGTACCGACAACTGGAGCTCTAGAGTTCCTGCGCTGTCTTGCCGCGCATCAGCGCAACGCTCTCGCGGCTTTTCAACTGCTTGAGCGCGTCGAAGGTCGCCTTGATCACGTTGTGTGGGTTGGTGGTACCGATGGACTTTGTCAGCACGTTCTGCACGCCGGCCGACGTCATCACTGCGCGTACCGCGCCGCCTGCGATTACGCCCGTTCCTTCCGGAGCCGGCTTCAGCAGCACCTTGCCCGAACCGTACCGTCCCAGCACGAGATGCGCGATGCTGGTCTGGGTCAGGTTCACCTTCACCAGGTTCTTCTTCGCCGACTCAATTCCCTTGCGGATGGCCTGCGGGACTTCCTTCGCTTTGCCCGATCCGTAGCCGACGACTCCGGCAGACGGATCGCCCACCACCACTAGCGCGGCGAACGAAAGATTCTTACCGCCCTTAACCACCTTGGTCACGCGGTTGATCGCAACCACTTGGTCCTTCAGTTGGAACGAACCTGCATCGAGCTTTTTGATCACTGTTGGCATTCTTAAACCTAGCCTTTAGCTATTAGCTTTTAGCCTTTAGCTGCTGTCCCTTGCTTTCGGCTCCAGCTAACGGCTAAGAGCTAAAAGCTAAGAGCTTGTTAGAACTTCAACCCTGCTTCACGCGCCGCGTCGGCCAAAGCCTTCACACGCCCGTGATAAATGTAACCGCCTCGGTCGAACACAACATGGCTAACGCCCTTCGCTTTGGCGCGCTCGGCGATCGCTTTACCAATCGCTTTCGCTGCCGCGACGTTGCCGCCGGTGCGGCGATCTTCCTTCTTGCCCTCGGCCGTGCTGGCCGAAACCAGCGTTTTGCCGTGCAAGTCATCAATCACCTGCACATAAATATGGTTCAGCGAGCGGTACACGTTGAGCCGCGGGCGTTCCGCAGTCCCCTGCATCTTTTTGCGGATGCGATCGTGTACGTGTCCGCGCTTCTCGTTCTTCGTAATTCGTCTCAGCATCTCTAAAGCCCTCAGCTATCAGTCATCAGCCGTCAGCAAACCTTCAGCCTTACTCAGTGACTTACCTGAGGGCTGATGGCTGACGGCCGAGCGTTATTTCGCTCCGGTCTTTCCGACCTTCTTCTTCAGGCGCTCGCCCGCATAGCGCACGCCCTTGTTCTTGTACGGATCGGGCGGACGCAGCGAGCGCATTTCTGCCGCAACCTGTCCGACCTTCTGCCGGTCAATGCCCGTCAGCGCGATCTTGGTCTGCTTCGGATCGACGACTGCATCCACACCGGTCGGCAGTGGATACTCGATCGGATGCGAGTAGCCCAGGTTGAACACGACCATCGCCTTGCCCTTCATTTCGGCGCGATAGCCGATGCCGACGATTTCCAGCTCCCTCGTCCAACCCTTGGTGACGCCTTCCACGGCGTTGTTGACCAGGGCGCGCGCCAGTCCGTGCACCGCCGCCTGCGAATCGTTCTCGCGGATGGCGACGATGTTCCCGTCCTTTTGCTCGACCTTAATACCCATCGGCAGCGCGGTATCCAGTTTGCCTTTCGGCCCCTGCACTAGAACCATGTTGCCTTCGACTTTGACCGTCACCCCTTTGGGGATCGGGATCGGCTTTTTTCCAATTCGTGACATAAGCTCTCAGCCTAGCTCTCAGTCTCATCGCCGCGCCTTACGGATGGCTGACGGCTGATAGCTGAAAGCTGTTCTCTAGTAGATCTCGCAAAGCAACTCGCCGCCCACGCCCTCTTTGCGGGCCTGGCGGCCGGTCATAACGCCGCGCGGGGTGGTGAGGATGTTGATCCCCATGCCGCCCAGCACGCGCGGAATCTCGGTTCGCCGCACGTAAACACGGCAGCCAGGGCGCGATACGCGCTCCACCTTCGAGATTGCCGCCTCATTGTTGGCGCCGTATTTCAGATACACGCGGATGACCTTGTGGCCTTCTTCTTCCGTCGCCTTGAAATTGGAGATGTAGCCCTCTTCCTTCAGGATGCGGGCGATCTCGAGCTTCAAGCGTGAAGCCGGAATATCCACCTTCTGATGGCGGGCCTGGAGTGCATTCCGCACTCGCGTCAGCATGTCTGCGACCGGATCGGTCAACCTCATCGTTTGCTTCTCCTCTAGCCACCCGTTCGCTCCGCGTTCAGCGGAGAACCTGCAGCGGCATTTCACTTCGGTCGTTCGTCGTTAGCCGCCAGCCGTTCACTTCGTCGTGGTTTGATTCGCATTTGCGAACGACCAACGACAAACGGCCAGCGACCGCTTCCCTACCAGGACGACTTCGAAACCCCTGGAATTTCCCCACGGAGGGCAAGCCCCCGGAAGCACAAGCGGCAAATGCCGAACTTGCGCAGAAAAGCGCGCGGCCGACCGCACAGCTTGCAGCGGTTGTGCTTGCGCGTGGAAAACTTGGGCTTTCTCGCGTCCTTCACTCGTTTTGCTGTAGTTGCCAAACTTAGCTCCTGAACTTCGCCTTACTATTGAAACGTTGAAACTTTGAAACCTATGCCCGGAACGGCATGCCCAGATGCTTCAGCAGCACCCGTGCCTGGTTGTCGTTCGCGGCGGTCGTCACAATCGTGACGTTCATGCCCTTCTGCTTGTCGACCTTCTCGTACGAAATCTCCGGGAAGATCAACTGGTCGTGCAGGCCGATCGTGTAGTTCCCGCGCCCGTCAAACGACTTGGTCGAGACTCCCTTGAAATCACGCACTCGGGGCAGAACGATGTTCACCAGGCGATCGAGAAATTCGTACATGCGGTCGCCACGCAAGGTCACCATCGCGCCGATGGACTGTCCCTGGCGGACTTTGAATGCCGCAATCGATTTCTTCGCCCGCGTCACCACCGGCTTCTGCCCGGTGATCTGGCCGAGTTCATTGACGGCGGGATCGAGAACTTTCGCATTCTGCGTCGCTTCGCCAACGCCCATGTTGACGACGATCTTGTGCAGCCGCGGCACCGCCATCGGGTTACCCAGTTCGAGCTCTTTCACCAGCGCGGGAGCCACCTCTTTTTCAAACTTCGCGCGCAGACGCGGACGCTCTTTCGCGCTGTGCCGCGCCTGATCGGGCGCCTTCTGCTCCTGCGCCCCTTCTTTTTGTGACTTCTTGTCTTTTGCCATGTCGTTTCGTCAACTTCCTCTCACGGTTTCGGAGTGGTTACCGGTTCGTGAGAACTACTTATCTAATGTCGTGCCGCACTTCTTGCAGACGCGCACTTTACGGTCGCCGCGCACTTCGTGTCCGATGCGCACCGGTCCGCAGGTCGCGCAAACCAGTTGCACGTTCGAGATCGCAATCCGGCTCTCCTGCTCCGCGATACCGCCCTTGATGTTGCGCTGCGGATTCGGCCGCACGTGCTTTTTCACCATCATTACGTGCTCGACCAGCAGCTTGCTGTCATTCGGAAACACGCGCAGCACGCGCCCTTCCTTGCCCTTGTCGCGGCCCGTGATCACCTTGACGGTGTCATTCCGCCGGATATCCACTCGCTTGTTTTCAGTACTTACGGTTCTCATAAAATTCCTTGACCTTGATACGTGCTCTTAGATCACTTCCGGCGCCAGCGAAACGATCTTCAAAAACTTCTTCTCACGCAACTCGCGGGCTACCGGTCCGAACACACGCGTGCCCACCGGCTCGCCCGCATCGTTGATCAGCACCGCCGCATTCTGGTCGAAGCGGATGTAGGTGCCGTCGCGACGCCGGTGTTCCTTGCGCGTGCGCACGATGACGGCCTTGACCACGCTTCCCTTTTGGTTTGGCCTTCCGGTGCCGCTTCTTTCACAGCCGCAGTGATTATGTCGCCCAGCCCGGCATTCAGTCCGGTCGAACCGCCCAGCGGCAGAATCATCTGCAGCTTGCGGGCGCCGGAGTTGTCGGCGACCTCCAGCATCGATCTCATCATCACAGCCATGGCGTCAGTCTCCCTCTCCTCATCTCGATCGACTTAGTTGCTCGAAACGCCCGGAACTTCCACCGCGGCTTCCGGCACCAGCGCTGCCTTGCGCACAATGTCTTTCAGCTTCCAGCGCTTCAGCTTCGACAGCGGACGAGTCTCCTCGATCCGCACCACGTCGCCCACATGCGCTTCATTTTTCTCGTCGTGGGCGTAGAACTTCTTGTTGCGCGCCACCACCCGACCGTAGAACGGATGCGCTTTCTTGCGCGTCACCTTGACCACAATCGTTTTCTGCATGCGGTTGGCGACAACTTCTCCCACCACCTCTTTGCGGCGGCCCTGCGCCTTCGCGGTTGCTGTTGTTTCCGCCATTATCGTTTCTCCGTTGCGGCCGCGCGCTTGCGCTCGGCACTGATCGTCTTCACTCGCGCGATGTCCTTGCGCAAACCACGAATCTTCTTCAGGCTCTCCGTCTGGCCCATGTTCAGCTGAAACTTCAGTTTGAAGAGCTGGTCGGCGAGTTCGCCTTCCTGATGCTTCAGCTCTTCTTCCGTTAAATTGCGAATCTTGTCCGATTTCATGATTAGCTCTCAGCTCTCAGCTTCTTATTAGTGCGCAGCGCCTTCGCGCTTCACCAGCGTGGTCCGCAGCGCCAGCTTGTGCGACGCCAACCGCATCGCCTCAGTCGCATCCTGCCAGCGTCACGCCTTCCATCTCAAACAGAATCTTGCCCGGCTTCACGACCGCCACCCAGTAATCGGGCGCGCCTTTGCCTTTGCCCATACGGGTTTCGGCCGGCTTCTTGGTGACCGGCTTGTCGGGAAACACGCGAATCCAGATCTTTCCGCCGCGCTTCACGAAACGCGTCATGGCCACACGGCTGGCTTCAATCTGCCGGTCGGTGATCCAACCCGGCTCGAGCACCTTCAGGCCGAAATCGCCAAATGACAGGGTCGACCCGCGCCACGCCTTGCCGCACATGCGGCCGCGCTGTTGCTTGCGATACTTCACTTTGCTTGGCATTAACATAAAATAGTTCTCAGTTCTCCCGGTTCTCAGCTCTCTGCACTGTACAAACCAAGACCTCCTAGAATCCGCCGGCAGCCGCTTGCGGCTCGCGCTTCTTCGGTCGGCAAAATTTCGCCGTTGTAGATCCAGCACTTCACGCCGATCACGCCATACGTCGTGCGCGCTTCGGTGAAGCCGTAGTCGATGTCGGCGCGCAGCGTGTGCAGCGGCAATCGGCCCTGCAGGTACCATTCCGAGCGCGCGATTTCGTTGCCGTTCAGACGTCCGCTCACGCGAACCTTGATTCCCTTGCAGCCGAAACGCAGCGCCGAATCCACCGCCTTGCGCATCGCGCGGCGGAAGCCCACGCGCTTTTCCAGTTGCAGCGCGATCGACTCCGACACCAGCTGCGCGTCCAGTTCGGGCTGGTGCACTTCCTGGATGTCGACAAAAATGTCCTTGCCGCCGGTTCGCTTCTGCAGTTCGCCCTTGAGTTTGTCGATTTCCGCGCCCTTGCGACCAATGATGATCCCAGGCCGCGCCGTCTTGATGATGATCCGCAGTTTGTTGCCCGGCCGCTCGATCTCAATGGAGCTGACGCCCGCCGACTTGAGCTTGTCCTTCAGTCGGCCTTCAGCTTGACGTCTTCGTGCAGCAGTTTGTCGTAATCCCGCTCGGCAAACCAGCGCGACTTCCACGGCTTGGTGTAGCCGAGGCGAAAACCATAAGGATGGACTTTTTGTCCCATTGCTTCTCCTAAATCGAACGAACCAGTTTCAGAACTTCAAATGTTTCAAAGTTTCAAGGTTTCAATTCGAAATTGAAACCTGAGACTCGAATCCGTTATTTCGCGGCCGCTTTTTTCTTGCTCTTGCCGGCCGCGGCCTTCACCGCCGGTGCCCGCCGCTTGCCCTTCGCCGGAGCCGCCGCCACTGTCCTGGCATTC
>CAWAXV010000020.1:0-388863 GCA_963786095.1 uncultured Acidobacteriaceae bacterium
CTGCGTCGATGTCCTGAGTTCGAGAAGAAACTGTCGTTACTGTCGAAAAAAATTGCCGTTGCGCTCATTGGCGGGCTTTGAGTCAAAAGGCCTGATAACAACAGTGATCTCCAGAACGGCCGACTTGCGCCGTTACTTCCGACCAACCGGGGACTATGCATTTGTGGCACAAGCGCGTTTACCAGTATTGATACAGTTTGATCTCGCAGAAGTGGTCTTGAAGGGGCGTAACCCACTTACTTCAGCTTCGCGTACTCTGCCCTCGCTTCTTTCAGGATGGGGACGTCGGGGTCGGCGTCTTTCCAGAGCGAAAGGAAATCTTGATAAGCCGATCTTGCCTTGGTGTCATCACCCGACAGCACGTAAGCCCTGCCCAATTGCAGGTGCGCCAATGCGCCGATGGGTTCGTTAAACACAATTCCGCGATGATTGAGGACCTTCTGAAACTCCACGGCGGCTTCGGGACCTCGATGCGTGGCCAGATAGGCTTCGCCGCGGACATAAACAGGTAATAGGGCCTGAGGGAAGCCATATGCCTCCAGTGTCCCCAACTCGTAAGGAACTGACGCTTGGAGTACTTCGATAGCTTGTGAAGGTTGGTCGCGATTGAGAGCGATCTGCGCACGAAGGGTGGGCAGGTAGTTAAACCTCACCAGTGTATCGTCGGGGAAGCGCTTCGCCAGATCGTCTGCCAGGTTTGCGATCCCTGTCTGCTCGCCGCGCGCATTGTTGGCCAGAGCCAATCCCAAAGCTGCACCGTACTCCACGTCGCGTCCCCTCCAGCCGGAAAGTGCGGCGTGGGAACGCTCGCGTGCTTCTGCCGCGAAGCCAAATAACGCTTCCCACTGGGCTGCATCGGCTTGGTAGAGAGCCCCGGTCTCTTTCTCGTCCGCTCGCTCCGCTGAAGCGACCGCTCTGCGGAAAAAATCCCTAGCTTTGCCCACCTGGCCGGTAAAGACTGCAGTGTGGGATTCCATGGCCAGAGTTAGGTCTTCAGCTCCTGGCTTTCCAGAAGCCCAGGCTACTTGTTGCGCCATTTTCGACGCATCGTTCTCGAGGAATGCAAGTTCGTAGAGGTTGTCGCGCAGGAAAGGCGAGTCGAGGTTCTTTGCGAGCGCCTCAGCGGCAGTCGCGCGGGCCTCGTTAAATCGGCCCAAGTTAAGGAGAGACAGGGCCAAGCCCCCATATCCTAAGGCGCTTGTTGGATCAAGACCAAGATTCGCTTGCGCTTCCTCGAGTTCCCGGTCATATTGACCCAACCCAGCGTAGATCCCGACTCTGAAACCCCGCGGAGAGTGGTCCCGTGGGTAGGTCTGTGACCACACCTCGCAAGTTTGGCGCGCCTTCTCCAGGTCTCCGCTGACGAACTCGTAGTAATTAGCTTCGATCAAGAACTTCTCCGCTTCGCTCACTCCGGATCGCAACTCGTAAGCTTTCTCCGCAGCTTTCGAGGCCAAGTCGGTCTCCAGCAGATTGAGGTAGGTCAACACCAGGCCGGAGTAGGCGGCTGCGAAGTTCGGGTCCAGATCGATCGCACGCTGGAACAACGGCAATGCTGCATTGAAATCACTCTTGCCTATCAGGAGTTTCATTCCCAGACTGTAGGCCTGGAGTGCCTCGAGCGAAGGAGTCGTAGCCTGTTCGATGGGCGTATCGAACCTCTGCACGGAACTCAAAGACTCACCCAACTGTCTGCGTAACTTGGTAGCTGCCTGAGCCAGCGACTTCAGGACTTGTTCCTTGGAGTCCGCTGTTACCTGCTCCTCGGCAAGAGCATCGCCGTTCCTGCACTCGACAGCTTTTAGATCCAGAACATACTGCCGGCCAAGGCTGGCAATCGATCCATTGATGACGGCCACGCTGCCGACCCTCTGGCAGAGATCGCGCGCAATTTTCGGAGTTAACTGAGCATCGGACGGCTGCCCCATCAGTAGGAGTGTCCCCTGAATCCGCGCTTCGGACACGAGACTGAGAAAAGGCGATTGTTCCAATTGGACTGTCAGGCCCTGCCGCAGGGTTCCATCAAAGACGGGGTCTCTCGTAGCGTTGACGAAATCGGAAACAACAAGCGTGTCCTTTTCGGTCAGGGCGCGGGTCTGACGGAGAAAGCGGTATCCGCCCAATGTCAGCCCGGCCAAAAACATTACCGCCGCGGCGCCCCACAGCCCAGTCTTAGCTCTCCTGCCGGTTCTCCAGCCGTTCGCTGGAACCCGTGAACTCGGTCTATTATTCTCGACCGTTAGCCCGGTCGGCGAAACGCCTTCGACGGAACCGATAAATCGATACCCTTTTCGGGGTAGTGTCTCGATATATTGAGGCGCGTCGGCGCTATCGCCCAAAGCTTGACGGAGCTTCCGAAGCGCGGTTTTGATACTGTGTTCATACTCGACAACGGTTCCATCGGGCCACAGCTGCTTTCGGACCTCTTCCTGGGTCACCAACTCCCCAGGACGGTCCAGCAAGAGGAGAAGAATTTGGATCGGTTGCCCTTCCAGCCGGATTCTGGCGCCGGACTCCTTACGCAATTCGCCGGTGCGGAGATCGAGTTCGAAAGATCCGAAGCGAACCGCGTTTGAGCGAGTATCCACCGTTTTGTCACGAGTGATCTGTCCCTTTCGGCGGATCGTACCACGCGCGTTCCGTCCTTCCAATCGGATTCGATGTCGTTCGTCCGTGGCTTGTAAACGACCGGTTGCGTGGTGTTTGTGCGCTTACCCAGGAATTACCTCGCCGTTACCCCGCGTGCCTCGACATCTGAAGTCGATTCTGGTCTGCTGCGTGTGGAAGGCGCTTCAGGCCAAAGCGATTGGCTCTGGATTGTTTCCTGCTTTGGAGGTCCAAGAATTGAGGTGTAAAGCACCACTGTTTACCCGTAGCTGGAAAGCCATCACAAGGTCCCGATCCAATCTCTTGGGAGTTCCTGTTGAATCCCAGTCTGGCTGGATCCGGACCCCGGCCGGGTCAGCTCAGACATGGCTTAAGTGAACGTATGGAGGAGGTTCTATGTTAGCTCGTCGTGAAGTTCTTCAAAAGTGCCTTACCCTGGGTTCCATCGTCATCGCGTCTCAATTTTCCGCTGACTCGATGCTCTTTGCCTTCCAGGAAGGTGAAAAGCCGGTTCCGAGGCCGACTCCACCCAATCCGCTGGGACCGTTTTACAAGCGGCTCACGCCCGTCAACAACATCCTGCGTGCGCCCGGAGATCCCGGCTTGCCGCTCACTCTTTCGGGACAGGTGGTGGACACACGCGGCGACATCGTGCCCGATGCCACAATTGAGATCTGGCAGACCAACCATCACGGTTTGTACGACATTGACGGTTATCGCTATCGGGGCAAGCAGACGGTCGATTCGACGGGGACGTATAGTTTTGAGTCCGTGATTCCGGGCCATTATCCCGATAAAACCCGTGTCTGTCAGCACGTTCACTACCTGGTGATGGCACCGGGGCACAAGCCGCTGGTCACGCAGCTCTACTTCGCCACCGATCCCGCTTTCGAGGGCGATCCTCAGAGGAACTACGCCCGCGATCCTCTGCTCCAGACCCCGGAGCTTATCCGTCCCGTAGTGTTGACCGGTGAACCGAACGAATTGCATGCCAAGGTTCGATTCGAGCTTTACCTGGAGCGCCTGTGATGAACATGAAAACCGCGGCTTTAACGCTCGTATGCTGTCTGCCCGTTGCAGCTTCGGCGCAATCGGGCCGGCAAGTGAAGACCATCAATCTGCCGGCGGGCGTCACGGTTCAGTACGGAACCATGTCCCGTGCGGGTACCGTGGTTGCGACCATTGACAGCGACAACGTTGTGCGCGTCTGGTCAACGCGCTCGGGGGAACTCTTGCGGCCACTGGCTGACGGCAGGCATCCGCCCAGTGATGTGGAGTTTTCGCCGGATGGGCGGTACCTTGCGATCGCTTATCAGTTAGTGCCGAACGAGAAGGGAGTGGTCAGGATTTTCGACGTGGATTCGTGGAAGATGGAGCACGAGTTCGTTGTACCCGATGTGTTCGCAATGGCATTTTCGCCAGACAATCGGCGCGTCGCTCTCTCGGGCATGGTTACTCAGGCCTGGGACGTGGAAAATTCGAGGATGCTGGCCGATATATCGCCTCCGTTTGGAGGATCGGCGTCGCTCTCGTTTTCAGGTGATGGCAATTGGGTTGCCACTGCTGACGGTGACGGCCACGTCCGGGTCTTCGATGCTGCCACCGGAAAGCCGCGGAGCACAGGGACAGAATTTGTGCTGGAGCCACTTGCGGTGGCATTTTCTCGAGACAACAAATCAGTCATTGCCGGTGGAGTTGACAAGACTCTCTCCATCATAGACCCGGAGACGGGTAAGGTCCTGCGGACGCTCACCAACCAACCCGGACTGATCATCTCCCTCGATGTCTCTGCAGACAAAAAACAAGTGGCGGTGATCTACCGTTCCGCCGATTACTTTGCCGACGTTGACCACCTGATGCTGTGGGATCTGGATACAGAAGCCGTTCTCGCCGATTTTCGGAAGCCGGGAATCACCATAGTAGGAGGCGCCTTCGTGGGCGATCATTACCTGTTCGCAGCCACGTCCGACAATCAACTCGGCATTTGGTCCCTGCGCTGACGATTCTCCCCTCAAGCGCCATGGGTGCGTTTCCACTGGCTTCAGGCCAGATGGAGCCCGCTACCAGTAGGGGGCATTGGGAGTCTACTCGAACGCTTCCACGTGCCCCTCGTGCAATCACTCTCTAATTTCTTCCGGCGTAATGGAAGTCACTTTCTCAGCCGCCCGAACCGACCTGCATCCGGCCGTCTACACCGACGGATCAAAGAGCGTAGCCAGCGCGATTGTAGAGAACATCTATTGAACCTCGATTTGCTGAGCAACCTTCATTTTCAGGATCCCAATTGAGACCTGAAGCTGCAGCGTGCCTGCCACTGTCGGTTGATATTCAAAGTCGTAGACTTCTCCAGCTAAGGCAGACTGGCGCGCCTCTTGCATCACGGCTTGCGCGGGTGGCAGATCGGCTCCATCTTTTGCAATCGCGCGCCACTGAAGCAGGCCATCGGGGCCGAGCAGTGAGAAAAAGCCGCCATCGAAGGCGGCAATGCTGATGAGTCGCAGGTGGTACCTGTCCCCGATGCGCCAATGCAAAGTGGGCGGGTTTGTGCTGCCATTCAAAAGCAGAGGGCCCTCAATCGGACTGGGACCAGCCCGGCTGAGGACGGCAATGGGCTCGTGCGACGGGTCAAACTTCGTGCCCGGTTCGACTACGATCAGCGGCCCATACAACCCGCCGGAAAGCTGTTCTTCATCATGCAAATGTGTGTGATACATGAATGTCCCGGCACGCGGCGGGTTGAATCGGACACGGAACGAGTGACCTGGCTGAATCTCGGGAGTGACTTTATTGCCGCTCGCGCCCCAGCCCGCCACTCCGTCGTAATAGCTTTCCACTTCTACGCTGTGCCAATGAACCGTAGTTGATTCATGCAGTTGATTGACGACGGTTATTTCGACTGGCTGGCCGCGTTCAAGTACCAGTGGCGGACCGGGCACCGTCAGATCCTTCGGGAACAGCCTGTGATTCTCCTCCAGTTGATAGCTGAATCCCGCTGGTAGACCGTGGACAGCCCTGCGTTCCCGCACCCACAGCCCGATCTTGCGAGTTCGACCGTGTGAGGCCACGGGTGGACGATTGCCGGTAACAGTGATGCCCAGCACCATTCCAGCCATGTGATCGTGGGTATGTTGCATGATGAATTTATCGGCCAGAGCATTGGCGACGGTCATCTCGGGAGACATGTGGGGAACAAAGTGGCAGTGAAACAGCCAATGACCGGGCGGTGGAGTCCAATACATGGTCATGGTTCCATTGGTCAGCAACCGATTCGTGGCAGCGGTGCGCTGCTGTTCGGCCGTGAAAACATGATCGGTCTCGCTATCGCCCGCACTGTCTACCCGGAAATAGGAGCCGTGCATGTGCATAGGGTGCCCGCCGTCGCTGGCATTGATCCAGCGCCAACGTACCGGTTCGCCCGCCGTGTAGGTCAGACGCTCGGTGTAGGGCCATGACTTTCCGTTGATGACCGGAATCATATGCGGCAGTGGGGCCTGCCCTCTGACTGCGGCCAAGTCGGATCCGCTTCTCCAAATTCCCAGCACAAAAATTCGATCTGGGGTAGCTTTCCCCGGCGGATCGACCACGAACGCCCCCGCAAGCTGACTGTCCTCGCGAAAGGGGCGGCCGGAGTCGCCCAAGTCTCGACCGGCGCTTGCGTAATATTGATACGTACCAGCGACGCCAGCCGTGAAGTGCAGTTCTCGGCTTTCCTGGGGAGGGACTTCCACAACCGCCTTCGCATCCCCCGGGTGTTGATGCAAGCCATGCACCACGGCCACGACAGCGAGAAGGTTGCGAATGGTCAGGTCGATTTCGGTGCCTTCGGGAACCCGAATGAGTGGCCCGGGCACTTGAAGCGCCTTGCCTTCTTCACCGAACGCGTAGACCTTCATGCTCGGACCGCTGTCGGCTTCCGGGTACCAATCTCCCTGCCGTAGCTCAAGGTGGAGAGTAAGCACGCCTTTCTCAAGCCCACCGGCGGGTGCGCGGTTTGAGTTGGCTTGAATAGCCGGAGACACCAGCGTGGATACGGATTGTCCTGATAGTTGAACCGCTGCGAGTAACGCCACAACGGATAGCAACCAGCGACCGCGCGTAACACCGAAGAGGGTTGTCTTAAGCAACTGCGTCTACCCCTGCCCCGACCTGGAGCACAATTGTACGCCCCGCTTCTATTCACGATTCCAATTCGCCGAGATAGCCCGATTAGTTTCTTGAAAGGTGAAACGTGGACCGCGATTCGCTCTTACGGTTTCTGTAAATACTGATCAAACCGGCGCGTCGGAATAGTGGGCGTCCCTCAGCAAAGCTAAGCTGTGTCACGACGAATTAAGGAACGTCCGCAATTCGGCCAGTGTTTCGTCCGGTATTTCTTCCGGCAGGAAATGCCTTCCAGGCAAAGGCTTGCCGCTCACATTGGCGGCGCGTTCCCGCCAGACAGCCAGCGTGTCAAACATCTGGTGCACAGCTCCGCGCTCGCCCCAGAGAGCAAGCACGGGGCAAAGGATTTTGCGCTTTAGATCTTCTTCGTCGTGTTCCATATCGATGGAAGCGCCCGCGCGGTAGTCCTCACAATTCGCATGAATCGTAGCCGCGTCACGAAAGCAACGTAGATACTCGGCGAAAGCGTTTTCGCCCATCCAGGTTGGTATCTCCCTGCGCGACATATCCCGGAACATCATGTACCTAAGGTAAAACTCGACATTGTTTGCAATAAGGGTCTCTGGAAAGGGAGACGGCTGGACGAGAAAGAACCAGTGGTAGAAGGCCGTGGCTACTTCGTTGTTGACGCTGTGCAACAACGTATAGGTGGGCACAATGTCTAGCACCGCCAGCTTTGTGATTCTGTCGGGGTGGTCGAGCGCCATGCGGTGCCCAACCCGCCCTCCGCGGTCGTGCCCTACTACGGCAAACTTCTCAAACCCAAAATGGCTCATTATTTCTATTTGGTCGAGCGCCATGTTGCGTTTCGAGTAGTTGGAGTGATTCTCGCCATCCGCTGGTTTGCTGCTGTCGCCATAGCCACGCAGGTCGGCAGCCACTACGGTGAATTCCGTGGCCAGCCGCGGTGCGATTTTGTGCCACATGACGTGGGTCTGCGGGTTGCCGTGCAAGAGCAGCACCGGCGGACCTTGGCCGCCCAAAATCACATTGATGGTTGCGCCCGTGGTCTGGACTTTCGAGATCTTGAATCCATCAAACATGCTCGGCAGATGCGCCTGTGGACGGCTGCGATTGAGCCTTCAACAGGCTTGTTACCGCGGTTCCTCCGAGGACTCCAGCCGCCCCTTTCAGGAAACCACGCCGGTCGCTGTTGCAGAGTCGGTCGTAATGTCGGATCGCAAGCGAGTTGAATTTGACATGATCGCGACCTCCTGTTTATTCCCCGCTCTAACAACTCTCGGAACGAGGCAAGGCGGCTCTAACCTTCGTTTCTCGACTGAACGGCAACCGCCCACTGCACCGCTCGATTTCTACCTAAGATCTGTTACTCCACATGCGCATCGAAAACTCCTGTCTGAACATGACCAGAGCGCTTGATCTGCACAAAGATTCGGTACAGCCCAGCTTTGGGGAATCCGTAGGGAAATGAGACCTCCGGGGACGATACATTCATAGTCATCTCCATCGCAGGATGGGAGTCACCTTGATTCGCCAATTGCGGTTCGTTAGCTCGCGGGGGGGCGGGCGGAAGACTCGCCTGAGCCATTTGCAGTGCGGCCATTGAGACCGAACCCGCGGGATGAATGTGCGCGAACACCGAACAATCCGAACGCACAAAAGCTGCGTGTCCTGCCATTCCCATGTACGGTTCAAGATCTTTGGCAGCCCTACCGTTTCGATCTTCGATCCGGAAGCGAAAGGACATGGGAACATTGGCTCTCAATGGCGAGGAGTCGCGTTCCCAGATCATGCGCCCGCCGTCGGGCAACTGCGCCAATGTGGCATCGTCTTTGGTTGGCGTAAGAGGACCTTCGGATGCTTGAGAATCGTCTCCGGAAAGCGGCATACCCGCGACGTTGGGCAGATCGATTTGCCCAACCGCAGTCCATGGCACGCCATTGTCATCGACAATATCCGCGAAAATCTGGTACTTGCCCGCGAAAACTGTAGGCAAGTTTTCCAGAAACGACCCGCCTTCGATACGCTCGGGATGAAGATGGTACATGCGATCCATATAGGGAAGCCGAATCAGGAAAAGATGCATCAAGTGTCCGTGGTCAGGAATGAAGTTCTCGGGCTTGATGTATGTCGTCCAGAGGTCACCCTGACCTTGGACGCGGAGAAGAAGGCGGCCGTCCGGCTGCAGTGTCGCCAGCGCATTCGGAGAATTAGAGGACCAGGTCTGGGTTTGACTGTTGCTAGCGTCTACTTTCCACCAGGCATTGCCGAGACAGATGACGATCAGCAGAAGGGCCGAAGCCCCAAACATGGCGATCCGAGCCTTGCGGAGACCCTTCACCGTGGGGGCCTCCCCTGGTTGTAGTTGAGCTTCCCGTACCGAGGCACCGACAACTGAGACGATACCGATGGCGAGGAAGATCATGCAGCCAAACAGGAGGGCGCCGAGGGATTTCTGCATACGCAACGTGCTCTGAGCGAATGCGGGTATAGGTACGCCGAGTTCCGCCTTACCCCGCGCACCATCGATCTGAATTCGCACCTGCAAGTCATAAGTCTCCATGACCCAAATGCTCCCGACAAAGAATCGCGGGTCCTGTGGCGATCGTTGGGCCAAGTCCGGGATCGCTTGCAGTTTGTAACCGAATCCGGAAAGGCGCAGGATATTCAGTCGAACCTCGTGAACGTCGTTGGACTCGCTACGAATCTCGACTTGGGCCAAGCCGGGAATGACCTTCGGCATGCGCACCGTCACAAACACGTGATAAGGGCCAGCATCGCTTTCGAAAAATACGTCCGCGCTTCCGACGTGGGCATTGGCCGGTGCGCATACGACGAATGACAGGGCAATAAGAAATGAAGGAATACGCATGCGATGATCTCTCATAAAGACTCCGTTACGACGCCGGACCTTTTATCTTTTTATCTTTGAACCCGTTTTATCCAATTGGCCCAGATGAACCCCAGGCGCGTGGTGAGAATCGCAGCTATCAAAGCAACGGTCATGACGATCCAGAACTGGACACGTGTATTCTCTGAGGCTTGAAATTTATAGGGATCGTACATAAACCCAGCAGTATCGTCGTATGAGAAGTAATGCGTCCCGAAAATACGATTCCGCGACAACGGAGACATCAGGAAGTTCGCGAAGGGCCACTGGAAGGCAACAAAGCTCACCAAGAACACCAGTCCAGTAGACGCAGCCTGTAGCCATGGTTTCCAAGCCTTGGTTGCTCTCCACAGCAGGTCTAGCGCCAGTCCAGGTACTATCAGCAACAGCGGAAACGCCATTGGAATGAAGTGAGTCACATTTTGATAGACCGGCCCGAGTTTCGGCTGGGCTGCAAAGAGTGGAAGAATCCACAGTTGGGCCAAGACAGCAGCCGTGTAAACGGCGACAATAATGGTGTTTCCCCACCGGTGTTCCGAGGCACGCGCTACGCCCACCAATGCAAGAGGAACAGCCAATGAGACCGCCAGATAGGCAGTCGCACTATGCAGTGCTGGGCTCACCGTGTATTCGGTGATGAGGAAGCAGCCGTGCATTACGATGATCCCGCCGACGTAAAGAAATAGCCGACGGAACTTCGCTCGTGAATCGCCTTGGGACCGGTTCATGAGCACCGCCAATCAGAATCAAGGTGCCAATATCGATGGCGATCGACCCACTCATCAGCAATACGTGAGGCGGACTGAGGATGGTGACATCGAGACCGTATGCGTTATGCCACCAGTTGTCGAAGGGAGCGGATGTGATCATGGCGAATCCACCCCAAGCAGCAATGAAGGCTCCAAGCGGTCCGCGAAAGCCCCATATTTTTACGCTGGCCGCTCTTCGTTGCAATGCTGCCGAGCTACGGCCAAATGTCGTGGAAAGTATCAGGAAACCTGAAGTAAGGCCCCCCAGCGCTGCACAAAGCTGGATAGCCAAATGGGCCGGGGTCCAGAATGTATCGCGTCCAATCGACTGGTGCCAGGCGACGTCCCAGTACGCTCCAATCATGTCCGAGGTTATGGCGACGAGCATGCACCAAATCGCAGCGGGTATGCGGAAAGTGGCGGAGGTCCCTTTTGCCTCCGAAATGTTGATGGAAACTGGCTGGCTGGTGTCTGGGACAGCGACATCGCCGTTTTGCGCCGCCACGGCCCTCGTGGTAAGTTCTGCATTCATGGAGTGTCCTCACATGTGGGTTGACCATGACTCATGGACCAACTCGGAGTCATTAGGAAACGCTGAAAATCTCCTGAAAAAACTCTGAAACCGCCATGTTCAAGCAGCCGCGACACTTATTCGAGTTCGGCCGGTTTCGCCTGGATCGCAGTGAACGTTTCCTCTTCCAGGACGGCGCGGCTGTTCCGCTTTCTCCGAGACTCTTCGACACCCTCCTGGTTCTGGTGGAGAACCGGGGCCACCTTGTGGAGAAGAACGACTTAATGCAGAAGGTGTGGAACGATGTCGCGGTCGAAGAGAACAACCTCACCCAGAGCATCTCGGCTTTGCGCAAGATTCTGGGGGACAACCTCGACGGCCCGAAATTCATCGAGACCATCCCAAAGCGGGGTTATCGCTTTGTCGCTCCGGTCAAGGAAGTCTCGGAGGAAGAAACCGGAAGCGACCGGTCCTCTGTCACCAATTTGAGCGAAAGAGAACACCTAGGAACCCGGCTCCCCGCCAGAGGGAGCCCGCTAAAACGTTCCCTACGCATCGCTCCAGCAATCGTGCTGGGAACCATACTCCTGGTGCTCGTCGGAACGGTCGTGATTTGGCGCTCCTGGACCCCTTGGGGAAGACAGCTGCAGCTAAAGGAGACGCAACTCACTACGAACTCTTCGGAAGCTTCCGTGACCGCCGCTGCAATATCGCCCGACGGCAAGTACCTCGCGTACGCCGACAGTGCGGGACTCTACGTGCGTGTAAGTAGAACCGGAGAGACGCACCCTATCTCTGTTCCTCCAGCTTCCGTCATCGCCGGGCTAAGCTGGTTTCCTGACGGCACAAGACTGCTGGCGACGGTCACCGGTCTTCAACCCAACGTGGATAGTGTCTGGGTGATTTCCATTTTGGGTCAGTCCCCGGTCAAGCTTCTGGACGGTGGCAACCAAGCTGCCGTCTCACCGGACGGTTCACAAATCGTTTTCGTCCGCGGAAAGGGCAAAGAGCTTTGGCTCATGGCTGCCAACGGAGAGTTGCCGCACCGGATACTAGTCGCCGCAAACGAGTATCTTGCGGGCCCGGTTTGGGGTTGGGATGGCAAGCATATCGCCTATGGAAGAGTTTTCTCAGATTCAGATAAGGTAGACACAGTAGTTGAGACGCTTGACCTGGAGACGGGAAAAATCACTGTCTCCTTTTCTGATCCAGAAATCACGTCGGGAATACCTCTACCCGACGGACGGCTCGTCTACTCTCGAAACGAGGTCATCTCAGGACAATCCGGTGCCAGTCTTCTAGAGTTCAACACTGATCCACGTTCGGGGAAGGTGGTCGGAAAGCCCCGTCAACTCGCCCGTTGGCCTGGCTCCTCGATATCAGGTTTGGGCGTGACAAGCGACGGGATGCACTTGGTAGCTCTAAAGGGCCTTGTGCAGGCTGACGTATACGTAGGCGACATTGTGGAACACCGCCTCGAAAACCCGCGCCGCCTCACATTCAATGACCGTGACGATTTTGCTTCGGATTGGACCCCCGACAGCCACTACGTCCTGTTTGCCTCCAATCGCAATGGCAGCATGGATATTTTCAGGCAAGGAGTAGATGAGCGTACTGCGGAAGCTCTCATCACCGGTCCGGAGGACAAGCTCTCCCTTCACCTCAGCCCGGACGGCCAGTGGCTCATGTATTTTGCTTTTCCGGGTGGCTACTCAGTGACGAAAGCGCCGCTTCTGATGCGAGCTCCGCTCTCGGGCGGCCCTCCGCAACTGGTATTCAAAGCGCGGCCTGCCTCCGATTTTCGCTGCCTGAAAGCCCCCGCGACTATGTGCGTCCTGAGCGAATGGGAGAATAAGCAACTCGTGTTTTATGCGCTTGATCCGACCCGAGGCAAGGGACAGGAACTCGCAAGGCAGGAAATCGCCTTGGGACCGGAAATTGCGGAATCCAACTGGGACCTTTCCCCCGACGGCTCGCGCATCGCGCTGGCTATGCCCGAAGGCCCGCCGGCCCGTATCCGAATCCTGTCTTTAACCGGCGGTACGCTGCAAGATATCCGCGTGACTGGCTGGTCTGCCTTTCAGTCAATGGAATGGGCTGCTGACGGCAAGGGTTGGTTTGTGGCTAGCCGATCAGCCGCAGCCAACACGCTTCTTTTTGTTGACCCGCAGGGACACGCATACCCGCTGCGTCAAACCGCCGGCGGCTACGACACGTATGCCATCCCGTCTCCTGACGGCCACCATCTGGCTTTCCTGGAGTACACCACTGCCAACAATGCCTGGATGATCGAAAACTTCTGACGGAATTCATCATTTACTCCCAAGGGACGGGCAACTCTTCCCTAATTCTGTATGGTAAGGTTTGCCGACGATACGCCGTGAACCTGCGCTGCGCGAATCGCGGTTCGTGACGCGAAC
Source organism: uncultured Acidobacteriaceae bacterium (assembly GCA_963786095.1). Taxonomy (GTDB): domain Bacteria; phylum Acidobacteriota; class Terriglobia; order Terriglobales; family Acidobacteriaceae; genus Sulfotelmatobacter. The sequence continues at coordinate 13,300 of CAWAXV010000020.1, forward strand.
GGTGTTCAGGGCTGGGACGGGTCGAAGGGAACGAAGCTCTCGGCACGCTTTGGATCACCCGTGCCGGAATAGCGGGCCAAGATCGGGTAGGGGAAGACAGGCCGCGTGCGCTCTACATTGCCGTTGCTCAGTTTGCCAGCGATCAGTTTGTCGGGCGCTTGACCCTTCTCCACCCAATTTTCGAGCGCCGTCATGGAGTCAAACTCGGTGAACCCGGGACCTCCGCCGCTGTGGTGAACTCCCGGTACGAGAAATAGCCTGAAGAAATCTTCGGTTTGTTTGCGTCCACCCATGAATTTCATTACGTCTTCGTAGTAGCCAATAGACGAAGTCGCCATGATGGCGCCGTCGGCCCAGCCATGCCAAAGGAGAAGCTTTCCGCCCCGCGCTTTGAAGGCGCGCAGATCGAGGGAGGTCGCGTCGTAGATTTTTCGCGCTCTGGCCAGCGTGCCGGGATCGCGATCGAAGTCGAAGGTGAGTGCATCAGCGTTCGCTCTTATCTTTTCATCTGCGAGGTATTTTATGTACTGACCGGGAAGTTCTAAGTTGGCAAGACGAGGCGTTATGCCGGGACGTGGCGAGCCAAAATAGTTCCAACCCGCCCACATAGTCTCTGTCCCCGGCAGGTACGGGAACGCGTAGAGCACTTCGCCCTTGGAATTGGTCGCTGGGGTCATCAAGCGCTTGATTGCAGCGACCTGCCCTGCGTTCAGGCAATTAGGGCCGCTGCTCTGAGAAGGGCAAGCAATCATTTCCGGCTGCCATTTACAGGACGGCGGATCGGTGACCAGTCCTTCCTCCACCCCAGCCTGAGCACCGCAATGCTCCAGCACGGATTTGTGCATGGCCTCGGCAGCCGCGGCATTGAGTACCGAGCTGCCATGACCATCGCTGAAGGCTTGAGCAAACCAAGCTGCTGCGATGGTATTTCGTCCGGTATAGTCGTACACGGGTGCACTGGCCATTAAGCCGTCAAAGTCCTCAGGGAAGCGTTGCGCTTCCATCAGAACGGCTTGGCCGCCTTTGGAGCCACCGCCCATGTACGAATACCTGATGGGCTTTCCGTAGAAGTGTGTGGTGATGGCCTTAGCAATGAGCGTGACAACGTGATTGCTGCGCCATCCAAAATCCTCCTGTAATTCAGGCGCGTTTGCGGCCCAAACGCCGTCAAATCCCCAAGCGCTGTCGTGTCCGCCATTTCCCGTCGCCGAGGCGTAGCCACGCGTCAGACCAAGGTTGCACGCGTCGCCAAAGACAGTGCCGCAAAAGGCGCCGCAGGCATAAAAGAAAAACTTCTGATTCCAGTCACCGGAAAGCGGCAGCTTCAACTCGAACTTGCTCTGCGGGGCAACATAGCCGCTCACTTCGCAATAACGATGGATCAGGGAGGGGCTGTTAGGGGCGCTGCTTGCATATCCGCTGGGAGTGAGCGTCCATCGCGCCAGACCACTCGTGGGCACTTCGACGATGTGCGCGGAAGTGATGACCGCAGGTCCGGCGGGGGCGGCTTCCAGGTTGAACTCCGTTAGCGCCGCGCATCTCTGCGCTTCGGGGTTAGGCGGCGCATCGGGTGGGCTCTGCGCCGCAGCCGAAGCTAATCCAGTCAAGCAAAGCGTTAGGACGAAACCGATTCGCCATATTCGCCGCGCGAATTTGCTTTGCTCCTGGCAGAGAATCTCTCTCAACGACGCAAACCACTCAAGAAATTGATCTTTCATCTAACGCCTCCTGGTCTCTGTCCTGCTGAGTTCGTGTGTTCATCACGAGGGGACGGATGTAGAGGAAGTTCGCATTACTGCTTGCTCCGAGGGTACCAAAATCGATTCGCGTTTACAGAGAATTGCGGGTGGATCGCGAGCAACTCTGAAGTCATCGGCGAGGGCGGGCCCACGACTCGGCGTTGAGATCGGCCCTGACAACCGCAGCCGCATCGGTAGTTCTACATACGACTCCAAGGCTCTTTGTCGTTAGACCGTCCGAGTAACATCGCCTCCAGGCGGATATCGCGGGAAGACGGCAGCGTCCGGTCCCGCCAGAGCAATGCGTCCTGGCAGACTCACCGACGACTCGCCGAGCGTAGTGTATTCCGTCGTCTGCTACAGAATGCCCGCCCGACCGGCCCATCTGGCGATGTAGCTCTGCAGGAAAGACGTAAAATCGCTCGCGCCGGGTGGAAGTTGCTTACCCCGATCGCTGATCTGATAAAAGTCCAAATTCACAACCGGATTAATCAGCCGGCTCATCACCACTTTTCTGTTCCGGCAGGCCGCCAAAGCCCAGGAGGGAACAATCCCATTACCCTCGCCTGCTTCCACTATGGCGAGCAGCGTATCGATGTAACGGATAACACCATTGGGCTGAACGCCAACGCCCGCTTGCGCCAGATGTTTATTTATGAGTTGCTGAATCTCGTTCGTGGGTACGAGAGAAATCAGTCTCTCTTCTTTCAAAGCGGACCAAGTGGTCGATGCGCGCCGAAAGGCGGGATCGTTGTCGGCACGAACAACCATCAGGCAGAAGCGAAACAATGGTGTACGCCGAAGGCCGGGGATGGACTTGTATAAGACACGTAAGCCTATGTCGACCTTTCCAGACTCGACCATGGGGATTATGGAAGCAGGCTCGCAATCCACCAACTGAATTTGGAGATCGGGCCGGTGGCTGCGGAACTCCTTGATCGCCTGGGGCAGGACATTGGCCGCAATCAATGGAGACGCGCCCACCGATAACGAGCGACTGCTCTCAGTTGCGGAGCGTCCGATGCGTGACACCGCGCCATCCAGATCTGCCAGACTGCGCTGCGCCGTCGGCAGGAATTCGCGCCCATGATCAGTGAGTACGACGTGGCGCGTGGTTCGGTCAAACAGCCGGAACCCGAGCTGGGATTCGAGTTCTCGTATCAACACGCTTAAACCTGAAGGAGTGATGAAGAGTGCCTCCGCAGCACGAGAAAAGTTTCGATGCTGCGCCACCAGTGAGAAGGCTCGAAGCTGACGGGATGTTAAATTGATCATTGATCGTTTCTCAACAATTATCAAATTATTTTAACTTGTATCACAACTGCTCCTGAGGTTAAATAGCCCACCATTGGCAGTTGGGTCAGTTATTCCGACACTTGGAGGCATACTTGGCAGAGCTGGCGAACAATGCGCACATCGAAGTACGTGGCGCAGCGATCCCCAGACTCACCTCGGACCTCCCCCGGTTGACACCGCTCCAGTGGTTGATCTGTAGCGTCGCGGCCCTGGGCTTTGCATTCGACCTTTACGAAATGGTCGTATTAGCGGTGGTCGCGCGACCGGCGCTAGTCGCGGTCGGAGGCCTTAAGCCAGGCACTCCAGATTTCAACCTTTGGGTTGGGTTGCTGTTTTCTGTGCCTGCGGTGATGGGTGGTACTTTCGGCCTACTGGGTGGCTATCTCACTGATATTTTCGGTCGCCGACGAGTGCTGGTCTGGAGCATCCTTTTGTATGCCTGTTCGGCATGGGCCGCCAGTTATTCCAGTACGCTAAGCCAGCTCTTGATCTTTCGGTGCCTTACTTCTATTGGTGTATGCGTCGAATATGTGGCGGCGATTGCCTGGCTGGCAGAACTCTTCTCCAATCCGAAGCAAAGAGAGTTGGTCCTGGGCTACACCCAGAGCGCTGTCGGCTTGGGAGGCCTCCTTGCCACCGGGACATACTTTCTCGCGGTCACTTATGCGGAACGATTGCCGTCGATCCATTCCGGCCATGAGGCTTGGCGCTATGCCGTACTGGGCGGACTGTTGCCGGCGATTCCACTGATGCTGATTCGGCCCTTCTTGCCCGAATCGCCGCTCTGGAAAGAGAAAAAATCTAGAGGCACCCTAAAGCGCCCGAGCATCGCAGAGCTCTTCAGACCGGCTCTGAAAAAGACCACCTTGGTGGCCACGCTGCTGGCAGCGTGTTTCTATGCTGTGCCCTACGGTGTGCTGCAGCAGACCCCCCATGTCGTTCCCGGCCTTCCTCAATTGCGAGGCGCATCGACTCGACAATTGGAACAGACCGTAGGCAGCGTGCAGTCGATAGCGGAACTGGGTACGTTTAGCGGGCGCCTACTATTCACGATCCTGGTTGTACGGGTCGCAACCCAAAGGCGGCTTCTGCGTCTCGGACTCGTTCCCGGCCTGATGGTGTTCTCTTGGGTTTACTTCTTCGCTGCCACGCATAGTCTGATGCTTCTGAAATGCGGCGTTTTCCTCGGTGCCGTTTGCATGAATGGCTCATTCAGCTTCCTCTGGAACTACTTACCGTGGGTCTACCCCACACACCTGCGAGGGACAGGTGAAAGCTTCGCAGGCAACATCGGTGGCAGGGCTATTGGCGCATCTGCTGCATTGTTAACGACCCAGCTCGCCAATGTAATTCCAGCCGCCGGAGCAGCCACGCGAATGGCATACGCAGCGGGCGCGATTGCTGTCCTTACTTATACGGTGTCGCTTATAGCGAGTTTCTGGCTCCCCGAACCAGAACGTCCCCAATTGCCGGACTGAAGGCCGGCCAGGAATGCGGCCAGGACGAGACACTAATCGAATTGCTGGCGCTCCTGAAGCCATGGCAACATTCGAGCCAAGAAAGAGGACACAACATGGAAACAGGGCATGCTGAATGTTCGATTTCTCCAGATTACGTCTTTGACAATGCTTCTGAGCAGGCCGGCGCTCGATTCAGGGCGCTCTCGGAAATCTTCGATCCCGGCACGATTCGTCATCTCAGCGAGCGTGGCGTCGATCAGGGCTGGCACTGCTTGGAGGTAGGAGGAGGCAATGGGTCGATCGCTTCATGGCTGAGCGGTCGCGTGGGCGCGACGGGAAGCGTGCTCGTTACCGATATTGATACAAGGTTTCTTGAACCTCTGAAGCTGCCGAATGTGGAGGTTCGGCGCCACAACATTGCCACCGACCCATTGCCTGAAAGCGCATTTGATATTGTGCACAGTCGCCTCGTCCTTTTGCACCTGCCGGAACGGGATAAAGCGCTACGCCGAATGATTGCTGCGCTCAAACCGGGAGGGTGGCTGGTAGACGAAGAATTTGATTCCGCTTCGCTCGTTGCGGATCCCGTTGCGCATCCTGCGGAGGTCCTTCCCAAGACTCAGCTTGCGATGATGCGCCTCGTAGAAGATCGTGGGGTCGAAAGACGCTGCGGACGATTGTTACTCGGACGCCTGCGAGCCCACGGGCTAGTCGCAACCGGCGCAGAGGCCCGCATGTTTATGTGGCAGAGCGAGTCGGCGGGCACCTCTCTTATGCGGGCAAATTTCCAGCAGCTTCGCGCAGACATGATCAAAGCTGGTTACATCACTGAAGACGAGTTCGAGCAGGATCTCGCTCGCCTGAAAGCATCGGATTTCCTGACAATTTCTCCCACCCTGTGGGCCGCTTGGGGAAGGCGGCCGCCAAGGTGATTGCTTGAAGCGCTCCCCGTTGCCTGTTGCTTTAGAGTGCTTGTCGCGTTGGCGTACGCGGTCTACCAATCTAGGGCGCAGATATCGGGCTGTCTTTCGCCGTCGGCATTTTGGCCGCGCGGGTTGCAGGAGCGTGGCGGACAAAACCATAATCCGGGTACAATCGCCTCCCGGTAGCATTTCAGGTAAACAACTCTGACGCTTGCCACCCCGAGAACGTCAGGTAGGGCTCGGCGATAATCCAGGCGAAGTCGACCTCACATTCTGCAAGTTGCATGCCGGTCTTTGGCGTCAAATTCAGTGACGGGGAATACCCGTGTCGAATGACGCAGATCGTGGTCCGTGCTCGAGATGGGCGGACCGATACTCACTTTAGCGCGAGGGTTATGGCGCACGGTTGTCCATCGCCGAAAGTTGCGCGACGCGCGAAGAACTCATCAGCATGGTCGCGATCAGCCCGCAGATGGCGGCGAACGATAGCCACAGTCCCGGAATCGCGCGATTGCCAGTCGCATGGATCAGATAGGTCGAAATCGCAGGCGTAAATCCACCGAAGATGGCGGTCGCGCTGCTATGGACAAGAGAGAATCCGGCGGTGCGGACGTCGGTCGGCATGATTTCCGTAAGAAAAACGATCAGCGCGCCGTTGTAGCTGGCGAACAAGAAAGAGAACCACAATTCCACTGCCATCAGCCGGCTGAATGACGGCGCGGCTACCAGCCACGACAACGCCGGATAAGCCGTCAGCAGCGCCAGCACACTGACAGAGCCCAGCATTGGACGCCGCCCAATTCTGTCGGAAACCGCACCCATGATCGGAAGCCAGAGAAAATTGGAAGCGCCGACGCACAGTGTGACAATCATGTTGTCCCTCGCTGCAAGATGAAGCACAGCGCCACCGAACGTCGGTGTGTACGCCGTGATCATGTAAAAGCAGACCGTGTTCATGATCGTCAGCAAGGTGCCGAGCACTACCAGCCTCCAACAGCGCGCCAGCGTGCGCAGAATGTGGCGCGGCGATGGATGGTGCTTGCGCTCAAGAAATTCCGGCGTTTCCACAAGCGACCGCCGCAACAGAAACAGGAGCGGAATAATCGCACAGCCGACGAGCAGGGGAATCCGCCATCCCCAGCGCGTAATTTGATCGCCGGTGAGCCGCAACGTCAGGCCGAGCCCGAGCACTGCTGCGAACATAACCGCCACTTGCTGGCTCGCCGCTTGCCAGCTGACGTAGAAACCTTTGTGTCCGGGCGTCGCAACCTCGAAAAGATAAACGGAGACGCCGCCCGCCTCCACGCCGGCCGACAGTCCTTGCACCAGTCGCCCGGCGACAACCAGCAGCGGCGCAATCAGCCCGATCGATGCGTAGGAGGGCGTGCAGGCGATTGAAACGGTCCCGATCGCCATCAATCCGAGTGTCAGGAGAAGCCCATTGCGGCGCCCACGATGATCGATATAAGCGCCCAACACGATCGCGCCGATGGGCCGCATCAGAAAACCCGCGCCGAAGGTCATCAGAGAAAGCATCAGCGACGCGAATTCGCTCCCACTCGGGAAAAAAGTGCGCGCGATTGCCGCCGCGTAGTATCCGAAGACCTGGAAATCGTACATCTCCAGAAAATTCCCACTGGCGACGCGGACCACGGGCCAGAAAGTCAATGCGCGGGTGGGTTGTACTGCGGCCACAGATTTGGCTGAATTCTCTGGAATTTCCATTCTTGAATTCCACTGGACGGTTCAGGATACGCCAGCCGCCAGTGCATTCTCGAATATGGAACGGCCAATCCGGACTTGGCAAACCAGGTCTTGGCTCTTCATCAGTAGCACGTGAGACACGGATAGTTTTCCAAGTGCCCACATAGGTTCGAGAATACCGGGGCGCGGATACCTGGCGGTTCGACGCTGTGGCCTAGCCAGGCGGTTGCAGCACACTACATCCTGATAATTCTCTCCATTTGCAACTGAAGCAGGACAGTTTAGGATCGACTCGCTCACAAGCAGGTCGTCATCGATAATGATCTCCTCGCCTTTCGATCGAACGGATTATCCCAGCCTCCGGCAAAGTGTGTACTTGAATCAGGCATCCCTTGGATTGATCGGTCAACCATCAGTGACCGCAATGCACACGTTCATAGACAATGTTGCTAGGCATGGCAACCTCTACATGTCCGATAGGGATGAGGTGGCATACTGCGAAACGCTCCGCGGTCGCGCATCGCGATTGCTTCATTGCGACTCCAGTCAAGTCGCAATTGTCGCGAGCGCAAGTGAGATATTGGGGCAACTTCCGATGTTGCTTCAGCCGAGACTCAAGAGCACAATTCTGGCTGTTTCATCAGACTTTCCTGCGATAACTCGGCCGTGGCTTCGTCTGGCTGCTCTAAAAGACCATACGGTGCTCTTCGTTGATGACCAGCCTACATGCGATTTGACCGATACACTCATTGCGGCAATTGATGAGAGTACTTCTGTGGTTGCGGTGAGCAGTGTGCAATACGCTACGGGTACGGTAGTGGATATTTCTCGGCTGCGCCAAAGCACAGTCCAGGTTGGTGCACGTTTGATCGTAGACGCTACGCAAGCGGCAGGTGCAGTGCGGGTGGACGCAGCGGCGTGGGATGTTGATGCCGTCGTTGCCAGCGGCTATAAATGGCTTGGTGGACATGGAGGCGTTGCACTGGCAGTCATGTCGCCACGCTTGCTTGAGCGAATCTCCCCTTTACCGGGTTGGATGGGCTCGGCGGACCCCTTTGGATTTGATGCGACCTCTGTATCGCTAGCGAGTGATGCGCGGCGCTACACGCAGTCCACAATGTCGTATGCCTCTATGGCTGGTCTGGTGGTAGCAGTTGAGCAGTTGTTGTCCTTGGGTGAAGCTCGAATTGAGGCACATGCGCGGAGTCTGGCAGCAATGCTGGTTAGCGAAGCCAGCAAGTATGGTTGGCAACCGTTTCGTAGTGTTGGCGATCCTGCTGGGTCTTCACACATCATTTCACTGGGCCGCCCTCGCGAAAGCGTACAAGCAATTGTGGATAGACTTCGTAGTCACCGTATTGTGTGCAGTACACGCGGCGGACGAATTCGGATCTCGCTCGCCCCTTACAACGATGAAAGTGATGTGAACACCCTTATCGAAGCATTTGCTAGAGCAGGTTCGGGATGAATTTTAGAGATCGAAACTACTGCGCATCCTGTTGGCATCACCAGCAACGCAAACTGGTGGAGGAAATGCGCTTGCTTCTGGCGTGGCGCTGGTTTATCGGTCTGGCCCAGCCAAGATGTAGAATGAGCACCGCAAGGCTGACGACCAGCACGTGTTTAGGCGAACCTGTACTGCCGCGTATTTTGGGAGGATCACATGACACAGAACAATCTTGAACTTATGCGGACACTCGACGATTCGTGGAACGCACAGGACTGGGAGACGTTTGAAAAGCGGCATTCCAGGGACACTGCTGTGTTTTGGCCGGGCCAGCCCGAGCCGACAAGAGGACGAGACAATCACAAGGCGGAGTCCATCGAGTTTTTCAAGGCCTTCCCAGACAATCATCTGATCAATCATCCCTATAAAGTGGAGGTTGCTCAGGGCGAATGGACCTGCACCGTTGCGGATTTTACAGGCACGATGCGCGGATCGATGAAGGGGTTCGACGGCAAGCTGATCGCGCCAACCAACAAGAAGTTTCATATCGAGTTCTGCACCGTCGCACACTGGAAGAACGGCGAGATCATCGAAGAGAAACTCTTCTATGACCTGGTAGGATTGCTAAAACAGATTGGAGTTATGTGAGGTGTGTTTTCTCCGCTCGCTACGCTTCCTTCATAGTTCCTTGCTTTCAGTACCCAACTGTAAGGCGCTGCCGGACATGTTCCGGGCGTTCCAGTTCGTCGATCGTCGCGACGGCGTAGTCCTTAACTGACATCTTGCTCTGGCGACGACGACTTCGTTTATCCAGGTCGGTCTAAACAAGAATTAGTTCGCAGAAGGGGACACGATGAAGCGCACGTGGACGATCATAGGGGTAGGCGACGTGCCGGACAGCTTCAAATGGTACCAGGCGCTGTTCGGTCAGCCGGCTACCCTTCCTACCCACGATTACTTTGGGCAAATCCTCGATTCAGATGGAACTGTCTTGCTCTGCCTCCACCAGTGGGGCGCCCACGAGCATCCCTCATTGATGAGCCCCGATCACGGGACACCCGGCAACGGCCTCCTGTTGTTCTTCCGTGTCGATGATCTCGACCTGGCGCTTCAAAGGGCACGCTCTCTCGTCACTCGGCTCGAAGAGGAGCCACACGTGAATCCGAGCACTCAAACCAAGGAGTTCTCGCTCCGAGATCCGGACGGATATTACGTTACGATCAGTGCGCTATCTGCGGCCTGACAAGGCGCGGCGGCTGCCGAGCGCTTGACGTACGAGGGTTATCTGAACAAATGGATTCTTTCTCGGTGGGGGAACTATCCCTTAGTGCGCGTCAGGCTAGCACAATTCAAATAAATCGAACGAAAGCGCATGAACGGAGCAGTGTGAAATCTTGATCCATTTATGATCCACGAAACGTTTCTAACCGTTACTGAAATCACCTTTGGTAGCCATCCGTGTCGCGTGGTTTCAGTAACTTACCGTAAACTGCGGCCCTTTCACGGCGGTAACACGGGTTCAAATCCCGTCGGGGACGCCAACCTTATCGACCACTTGCAAATCCCCTCCAGAATTTTGTACGTCCGTTAACGTCCGATAAGCCTTGGTGCTTGGTTTTTCTTCGTTTTTGTCGAGCAACAGACTCACAACTCGGCTCTGCGCGTCTCGCTTGGTTTGCGTGATCGCTTGCGCGTAGATGTTCAGGGTGACCGAGATGTTTGCGTGTCGCATTAGCTCTTGCACAACCTTCACGTCTTCGCCGTTCCCTTTGAGGAGCGTCGCGTACGTGTGGCGGAACGTGTGCCAGCCGAAGTGACCCACGATTCCGATTTCCTTGGCCGCCGGTTCCAAGTGCGCTTTGTAGAGCGAACCTGGCCAGTACGGCAGTTTGCCTTTGCTGTGTGGGCTGGCGAAAACCCAGTCCTCATCGATCGGGTATGGACTCTGCAGTCGCCAGTTCCACAAAACTTTGGACAGTCGCAAATCGAGTGGAACCGGCTTGCGAGAGGCCTCCGTCTTGCAGTCCCCAACGTGTTGCATGACGATCGAGCGGATGACATGGACTTCCATCCTCTGAAAATCGATGTCCTTCCACTTGAGGCCCAGCAACTCTCCAACCCGAAGGCCCGTGAACACGGCGAGAAATACCATCGTGCGCGGAGGCTCCTTCAGGATGCGAAGCAGTGCAGCAATCTGCTCGATGGAAAGCACAATGGGCATCCTGGTCCGCTTGGCGCTTTGACGCACCATGCGTATGGGATTCACACCGAGCCATTCCCACCTGACAGCGTGATTGAACACGGCACTCATGATGTTTCGAGCTTTGGCTTTGCTTCCATTCGCATACTTGAGCGACCGAAGCCACTGCTCGACAGCGACTGCCTTGACCTCGGTGACGCGATAGCTTCCCCAACGAGGCAGAATCCACTTATTGAAATAGCCCTCATAGGTGACCTGCGTCTTCCGTGTTTTGCTGCAATTCGTGCCCAGTTCCTTTTCCCGGTAGTGTTCGATGAGCGTTTGAACACTGATCGGTGTCAAGCTGGTGCGTGGATTCTCAGCGTTGATGTCTGCCCGAAGTGCAGCGACGGCCTTTTGCGCCGACGCCTCGTTCGGATATTGTTCGACCGAACCAACGATCAGACAGCGTCGCTTGCGAGAGCCGTCTGCCTGGAGTTCGTACCACCGATACTCCCATGCATTCCGGCCGCGGGCACGCTTCACAATCTGAAGGCTGCCTTGCTGAAATCTCGTCCGTCTCATCACGATCCTCCGTGTTTAGGGACGGTACGGATAGCTGGCTAACTTTACCCTCAAATGCACCCACGCGTCGAGATCGGATGTGCGAAAGCGCCACAATTTTCCGATCCGCATGGCACGTATTTCACCCTTGCGGGCGAGCCGTTGAAGTGTTTTCGGGTGGATCTGCAGCAAGGCTGCCGCCTCGCGCGAATCGACTAACCTCTCGAAATGAGGGAACGGCTGGCTGACTGGCATTGCTTCGTGCATCTCGCTCATAAAACCTCCTGCAGCGAGAGTCGAGACCGGGCTGAAATCACCGCGTCGTCTGAAGGTCGGCTTTGGCGTCCGACTTCGTTCGACAGATTTCGAGCCCATTCACTACTCGGCTGGCGTTAGTCTTCGCGTCATCGGCGGACGAGAACATTATTCGTATAGAAACCGCACAAGACGCATTTGTTGCTTCCTTCAAAGAATCTTTTTTCTTTTGACTTCGAACAAACTTCTCAACAAGTGCTTAAAGTGCCTAAAGCGCCTAGAAGTGCTTTTAGGTACGTTTAGGGACTCCACGGGAACAGAGCATTGGCGGCACGCAACCGCTCAACTCTTTAGCGAGGTGGTCCCATAGATTCGGGCGAAATTTTGCCCTCTATCTATAAAAGGAACCTGCGGGAGGAGAAATATGTCGAAAATATTTCGAACGGGGGCGTACAGCCATAAGCGCTAACTTAAAGAACTCGTTTTCGCGTTCGTGGATATATGCTTGGTGAATGCATATCGCCGAAGAAGACTGGAAGGTACTGACGTCGTTATTTCCCGCAGGATGGCGGCAAATGGCGTGGCAATCGGGTGCGGTTGAGCGATTGCGTGGTTTTCCATCGCCTGACGTTCTGTTGCGTACGCTAATGCTGCATGTGGCGCGGGGTTACTCATTGCGGGAAACCGTAGAGCGCGCTAAGCTGCCGCACTGGACCGACATTTCGGATGTCGCCTTGCTCAAACGTCTGCGCAACAGCGAGGATTGGCTGCGTTTCATGTGTATCGAATTGCTTCGGGAAAACGCCGCGTACCCGCTCGAAGAAATTGTCAGTCGGACGATCCGGGTTGTGGATGGCACCATCGTCAGGAAGCGAGGCAAGACGGGCAGCCAATGGAGGATTCTGTACGGAATTAGGCTGCCGAGTTTGGTGTGTGACTTTTTCGAGGTCACGGCCACGATTGGCGAACGCAGCGGAGAGTCATTGAACCGTCTGCCTGTCGGTCCGCGCGAACTTATTCTCGCGGATGCCGGCTACTGCTCTGTCGCCGGGATTGAGTATGTTTGGCAACATGGCGCAGACATCTTGGTCCGCATCAACCCTCAGAGTTTCGTGGCGTATTCTGCATCCGGCAGACGTATCTCCCTCCTTTCTCGATTACGCACTTTATCCAAAGTTGGGCAGTTCGGCGAATGGCGTGTTGTTTTGCATGGTCGCGATTCGGAATTTGCTGGCCGTTTGTGTGCCGTACGAAAGAGCGACAGGGCGATTCAACAAGCTCATCGGCGCTTGCACCGCAAAGCGAGTAAGAAGCAGATGATCACCAGGCCCGGAACGTTGGAATTTGCTAAGTACGTAATCGGGTTTACCACCTGCTCCGCCGGTTCGACAGAACACGTTCTTGGAACGTACCGTATGCGCTGGCAGATTGAGTTAGTGTTTAAGCGACTGAAGAGCCTTGCACGACTGGGGCACGTGCCCAAGCGTGACGATCGCAGCTCCCGCGCTTGGCTCTATGGAAAACTGCTTGTCTCCCTCCTAGCACAAAAGTTGATCCGCATCGGACGTGAGATTTCCCCCTCGGGCTACCCACTCTCGACAAGGCGGACCGTGCAGTCCGTCGCGTGAATTCGGGTTCGCGCTACACCAACTCCAGCAAGCAATCGAACCGCAACTCTCTTTGCGGCAAACGGTTTCTGCGTGGAATGAGATTGCACTGGCTCTTGCGGAAAAGTCGCGCACCCGGCCCCTGCAATTGGCGAAGTGGCGTGCCTAGTAAACATCGTCGGGCGAAAGGAGGATGAATCTGTTATCTCAGGACTGCAGTGACTCGGGCACAAGGTGGAAGCTCCTCACTACGGGGAGGAGCCCTTCCCAAGCTTGAGCGGATCGTCCATAGCACGCCCTGTGCAGCGGTATCGCTCCGTGTCCAGGTGGATGCAATCCGCTCCAGGTGATGGTTTCTTGCTAAGCAACTTCTTCTTCACAACGTGTTACAGGTAAAGGGACGCTTCCAGGGTTGAGCAGCATCAATCATGCTTTAGAACAGGTTCCAGAGGAACTGGTTGTAAACGTCGTGGTGATACTGCACCTCAGGAGCCTTCACAAACGTTCCCAGAAGGCGCGGGCAACGATCCGCCGCCGCCTGTTTCAAGTCCGCATAGCGTCCCTTGACGTCCTCACCCAAGAAGCGTCGTGGTCCACTCCGCTTTGCGGAAGTTCGCGAGTGCGTCGTAGATGTTGTCCGGCAGGTAGCGCTCGGCTTGGCGAAGGTTCTTGATCTTTGCAGTCTCGCCGTCAATCCCCGCCTTGAAGATCGAAAGCATCACGAGGTAGGGATTCGCATCCGGCGCCACCGACCGCACTTCCACGCGCATGCTCTTCTCGTTGCCGATCGGAATGCGGATCATCGAGCCGCGATCCACTGGCGATGCCTTGATCTGATTGGGCGCTTCGAAGTGCGGATCCAAACGGCGATACGCATTCACGCTGGGGTTCAGAAGCAGGCAGATGTCATTTCCGTGGGTCAGGATGCGATCCAGAAACGCCCAACCCATCTTGCTGAGTTTCTCTTCGCCCTTGGCGTCCCAGAACAAGTTCTTTCCATTCTCGCTGATAGAAACATTGGTATGCATGCCGCTGCCGTTGACGCCGACCACTGGCTTCGGCAGGAATGACGCAGTCAGGCCCATGTTGGTCGCGACCTGGCGGCAAATCAGCTTGTAGAGTTGAATCTGGTCGGCAGCCGCGACGACTTCGCCATAACCATAGTTGATTTCGAACTGCGACGGCGCGACTTCCGGATGGTCTTTCTCGTTCTGGAAGCCCATCGCACGCTGCACTTCCGCGGTCGTGTCGATGAAGGTGCGCAGCGGGTCGCCAGGGAGCGAGTGGTAGTATCCGCCCGTGTTGACATACTCAAACTTGGAATTCTCGTGATAGTGACGCTCCGCATCGGGGCCCTTGAATAGGAAGCCTTCAATCTCGTTGGCTGCGTTCAGGGTGTAACCCTTCTTCTTGTGCAATTCGTCGGCATACCCTTTCAGCACGCCGCGAATGTCGGCGGTGTAAGGCGTGCCGCCCTTGTCGATGACTTCGCCAAAGACCAACACCTTGCCGGAACCGAAGACGTCGGCGGGAGCCCAGTAGAACGCAGCCCAATCTATTCCAAGGCGCAGGTCGCTTTCGCGCTGCGCGGTAAAGCCGCGGATCGAAGAGCCGTCGAAAGTCAGATTGTCCCAGCTCTTGAGCAGGAACTTCTTGTCGTAGTCGAGCATGTGAAGCCTGCCTTCGAGATCGCTGAAGAGCACCGTCACGGCCTTGATCCGCTTTTCGTCAGTCAGATACTTGAGTCGTTCTTCGCGGACTCTGTCGATTGCAACGCGGTTCCTGCGCTGCTCCTTTGCCTTCAGGTTGAGTTCTTCCAGTTCGTCGTACGAGAGCGCGAGGAAATTACGCAGTTCGTTGGGCATGTCTCTCCTTTGTGGAGTGGGTTGGACCTGACTGTTGAGTCTCGGATGGGATGACTCGGCCAACAGAGTACCGTGAGGCGTGCCGCATGCATCTATAGAAAATATTTATCGACCCTATTGAAGGTAGATCCGATGAGGTAACCAGATCGACGTGGTTCGAGTCTCATCAAAGGCCAATGGCACGATGGGAAAGTCTTCCGGGCCTTCATCAATACTATCCTCAACGCTTCCGATGAGTTCGTCGATTCAGCCCATGGATACTGAATGAATCGCAGCGACCATGCGCCTTAATCGTCTGTACGAATCCAACTTCGTGACGCAGCTACACGTTGCCGGCAAATAACGGGTTGGTTGTTTTCTCTCACAGATTTTTCTTCTGTCACAATTTCTCTGATCGCAGCAAAACAAAAAATGAATTGGACACGGACCTTGGCACTCAATACTTTTGCAGCCACTAGTCACGCGACACGCGTGGGACCGGGGCGTAAATCAGTTTACAGAAAGCACGCCCGCGCTGACACGCCGCCGAAGGTCACGAGATGACTAAGCTTTCGACAAGGAGATCAGCTTTGCACATACGATTGGTGTCTTTCGTTGCTCTGTTCTTTGTAGCGTTGACGGCGCTTCCGTCGTTCGGGCAGAGTGCACCCGCGGAGTCTCCAAGCGCGCCGACTTCCACTCCAGCGGCAAGTCCGGCTCCCGAGGCCAAGCCCCCTGATCCGCAACCTTTGCCTATGCCTTCGATGTCAGGCCCACTACAAACTGCTCCGCCTCGTGAGATGGAAGGTGGAAGTCTGAAAGTAACAGGCATCTTGAGTGGCATGATGTTGACGGAAGGAAATCACATTTCAGGTGACTCGTCGACGCACTGGGATGTCAGCAACGCCCAGGTGTTTGTGCAAAAGACAACGGGCTGGTGGCAATTCTATTTGCAGGGCGGCGCCTACAACTTGCCGGCTATCGGGGTGCCATTCCTCTCGACCGCCGATACGATCAAAAACATCTATGGGCCCTTTCCGCAAGGCTATCTGAAACTTGTCAAAGGAAATTTCAACGTAGAAATCGGCGCGCTGCCAACCCTGATCGGGGCCGAGTACACGTTCAGTTTTCAAAACATGAACATCGAGCGCGGCCTGCTCTGGAATCAGGAGAACGCGGTCAACCGAGGCATACAACTCAACGAGACCTACAAGAAGTGGACTGCGGCACTGAGCTGGAACGACGGCTTTTACTCTAACCGCTACACATGGGTATCGGGCTCGCTCACGTATGCCTTTAATTCTGCGAACAGCTTGTCCTTTGTGGGCGGCGGGAATGCCGGTGCGTACGCGAAGAATACGCTTGCGACACCCCTATATCTCAACAATGAGCAGATTTACAACTTGATCTACAGCTATACCAAGGGGAGTTGGGTGGTTCAGCCCTACTTTCAATACACCGACGTCCCCACCAACGCGACGATTGGAATAGCCCAAGGCGCGGGGACAAAGGCAGGGGCAGTACTGGTTACTTACAATTTCAAGCGCGGATTCTCACTAGCAGCTCGCCCTGAATACATAAAGAGTACAGGCAGCGTGAGCACCGGCGCTATCAATTTGCTTTACGGTCCGGGCAGCGGGGCCTTTGCGTTCACAGTGACGCCGACCTATCGCAAAGACGCGTTTTTCCTTCGGGGAGACTTCGCGATTGTCCACGCTACAAATATGACGCCTGGTGCCGGCTTCGGAACCTCCGGCCTAAACGCGACCCAGCCGCGCGGCGTTCTTGAAGCAGGTTTCATGTTTTGATGCGAGAGGGGCGAAACATCTTCGTGGTTTTGCTGCTTCAACAGTACGCTCTGCACCTTTAGCAGCGCGGACGCCAAGAAAGTGGAGAAAAGCCTAGCGGCTAGGACAAACCGAATGACGGACTCGTTTCACCTAAAGGAGCTCTTGGCGATACTGGCGGCGTATGGTGGCCTTCTAGGGGGGCTACTTCTGTTGGCGGCCTATCCGCTCGTTGGCGTCTTGCTCGTACTCGGTTCCATGGCCCTGCTCCTGAGATCAGTAGCGAGTATTTGCGGGGCACAAACAGCTCCAAGTGAAGTTGATGGTAAGAACGCAAGAGTGTAGCCGTACTCCGCTCGACAACTGTAGTTAGAGCTATAAGAGCAGCTGTACTCACGACCCGCGAAAAGACGGACACTATCTGTTCTTGCAAAGGCAGCTTTCCCAACACAAATTCGGTGGGACGTGCTCCATCTCCCGATGCTGTTTTTTGCCTAGATTGCCAGCCGGATCGATGTTGGCTTCAACCCTCGTCGGGCCCTTCATAGATTACGATAGCCAAATGGCAGTCTGGCGTGGCCTTTCCTCGGCAAGGCTCGCAGGCTGGGGCTTCTTCTGCATCGCGAGCAACAGGAATCTACACGCCAACGCTGTTTGGTTGGGAGACGACGCCGTGACTAATTGTTCACCGGGTGTGCATACTTATGCTGGACGTTGAGTTTTCGCAGCTCTCGGATCCTGGCCGCGTTCGTCCGCGCAACGAAGACTATCTGGGCTATGTGCTGCCCCGCTCTCCCGCCGAGGCCCGTTCCCACGGCTGGTTGTTTGCCCTGGCAGACGGCGTCGGTGGCCAACGTCAGGGAGAAGTAGCTTCGCGCGCAGCAATCGAGGAAGTACTCGGCGGCTTCCGACGCGCGACGGCCAAGGCGTCGCATCGGTCGTTAGTGACGGATATCGTGCAGTCGGCCAATGCGCGAGTGTTTGAAACTGGCGCCCTTTCTGATGCCAGTGGATCAGGGATGGCAAGCACGATCGTTGTTTGCGCTCTGCGTTTCGATAGTGCCACGGTGGCTCATGTCGGCGATTCCCGCTGTTACCTGATTCGCAATGGCGAGGCACGCCCTCTCACCCGCGACCACACTGTTGCCAACGAACAGCAGCGTCTTGGCATTCTCTCGGCCGAGGAAGCCGCTGAAGTCAGCACACGACATGTGCTCAGTCGTTCACTGGGAACCCGGCGCTCTGTAGAGGTGGACATCAAACAAATACCGTTACTCTCGGGCGATGTGCTATTGCTGTGCTCGGACGGTTTGCATGGCGCAGTCAGCGCCGCCGAGATTGCGCATACGGTGAGCTCCGGACATGACCTGAACGCTGTGGCTCGGGATTTGGTCGCGAGCGCAAACCAGCAGGATGGGAGCGACAATATCAGTGTGCAGGTTATTCGCGTCCGAAGCGTGGAGCGCATGGGAATGTACCGCGGCAGGCCCTACAGGCTGCGTTGAGGTCGGACCGCGATTTGTACCATCGCTGCGAATTCTTTACGCTTTGTTTATGGAGATTCTGGCATGATGGAATACACCGTGGAAAGCGATTTCGCGGCGTGCTGTCTGTGTTTTGACCGGGCCTGCTCACGATGACTTTACTCCAACCTGGCGATCAACTGGACCATTACCGCATCGATAAATTGGTTTCCAACAGCGGCATGGCCAGCATCTTCCGCGGCACCGACCTGCGCGACGAACGCGCAGTTGCCATCAAGATTCCTCACCCCGAGGTTAAGAGTGACGCCGCTTTGTTCGATCGCTTTCGACGTGAGGAAGAGATCGGCAAAACGATGGATCACTCCGGCGTGGTGAGAGTTTTTGCCGACGAGGATCGCAGTCAGGACTACATGGTCATGGAGTGGGTGGAGGGGTGCTCACTCCGTAAAATCCTTGACGAGCAGCACAGTCTTGTACAGGAGCGCACCGTTCGCCTGACGCTGCATGTCCTGGACGCGTTAGAGTACATCCACTCCCATGGAGTAGTGCATCGCGACTTGAAGCCGGAGAACATCATGGTCGACGAGCACGACAACATCAAATTGATCGACTTCGGGATCGCAGCGAATGCCAAATCGCGGCGGCTCACTTTCGCGAAGTTTTCCCAGATGGGAACGCCCGACTACATCTCCCCGGAACAGGTGAAGGGAAAACGCGGAGATGCACGCAGCGATCTGTACGCCCTTGGCGTGATGGTCTACGAAATGCTGACGGCGAAGGTGCCTTTTTCCGGTGCCAATCCACTCCTCGTCATGAATGATCGCTTGCTCAATCATCCGGTCCCACCGCGCGAAATCGATCCCACAATTCCGCCTCAATTGCAGGAGGTCATGTATCGCGCTCTGGAGCGTGATCCCAGGAAACGTTATCCGAGCGCACATGACTTCGCTTGGGACCTGAAGCATCCGGACCAGGTCGGAATTGCTGAGCGTCCTGAACTGCATAACTGGAAGGAACGCCGCGGACCTTGGCGGAAGAAAATCCTGTTCTACGGGATGCTGGTGCTGATTCCGTTGGTGATATTTGCGCTGCTGCTCTACGTGGCGCGACACAGCTGATTACGTGTGAAAGGTTTCGTCGCGCCGGGAAAGAGCACGAATCAACTTTGAGTGAAATCGTCGCTGTGGACGACAAATTCTGGGTAGGCGCCTGCGCCCAGTTCGTGAAGATCCATTCCCCGCCACTCGCCTTCCACCTCCACGCGCTGGCGGTAGACCACATTCAAGAGCCAGTTCAGGCCGTACGTCAGAGGCAAGACAAAACCCAGCAAAGTCGCGATGCCCACGAGTTGGGCTAGCCATTGCCCGTGAGATCCGCTCTGAGTACCAACCTCCGACAGCGCGGCTACCGAACACAGGCCCCAAAGTCCGGCGATCGCATGCACCGAAACTGCGCCGCCTGGGTCATCGACTCCCAGCTTGGTTTCCAACACGTCGATGGCGAAAGGGACCAATATGCCTGCAACGGCGCCCACCAGAATTCCTGCAGCAGGCTTCAGGAAGGCACCCCCCGCGCTGCTGGCGACCAAACCCGCCATCCACGAGTTCGCGACCAAGGACGCGTCCGGACGTCCAAAGCGGATTCGCGTGACCGTTGTTGCTGTCAGCCCCGAAGCCGCTGCGGAAAGCGTCGTGTTAACCGCAATGAGGATCACACGCGAGGGTTCGACACCACAGAGAAGAATCGCGCCCGAACAGTTCAGTCCCAGCCATCCCAGCCAGGCGAACAAGCAGCCCAGCAGAACCAGGACGACGTTGTGGGCAGGAATTGCCGCGGAAGTTCCGGTCTGCGAATACTTCCCAGAACGTGGACCCAGAATCCAGGTGATCGACAACGCGGTGACACCACCTACGACCTGTATGGTGCCAGAGCCTCCGCCATCCACCAAGCCCGAACCCAACCCGTAGTTAACACCTAGTTGCGCCAGCCAGCCTCCGCCCCACACCCAGTGCGCAAACAGCGGATAGGTCCACCCTGCCAGCAAGGCGGTGGAGCCGCACGTCGCGCCCAGTCGCCAGCGCTCCGCCCCGGAGCTTAGCGGAATCAGCGCTGCCAACCCCACGCTGAAAATCTGCAGCAGGACGGTCAGTGATGCCGTGGAAAAATCGAAGTGCAGGCCTCGGAGAAAAACCGGCTCTGCCGCAATCCAGTTCCATGACTTCCCTCCGACGACAAGCGTGTGAGCCGGTCTCCCATATGCTCCTTGAACGGAAAACCCGAGGACCACATATACAATCGCGGCGACGGAGAGCACGCACAGAGATGACAGCATAGCGTGTGCGGCACTGCGTGACCGGCCGAGGCCCGTGTTCACAAGAGCCAAGCCAGCACACGCCATGGGAACCATGAAGACGAGCAGTGTACAGAGCCCTGCCGAGGCGTCGGAAAGGGAAGCAAGCGGCTGAAGGCTCACCCTTTTCCTGTGTTCAGAACAAGATGAGCGTAGACCATGAGAGTCAGGCCGAGTAACTCCACTACAATACCGGCGAGGACGAATCCGGCGCGTCCCATCAGGGAAGGGAGCAAGGCGACGGCGGCTATAACAATCCCCCATCCTGCAACCAACAGCAGAAGACCCGCAAGCTTCATCCTAAACCTTCCTGAAATCGCGCCGAACCCGGACGGGGATCGATGTTGTGACCGCCGTGGATCTGAAACTCCGAGCACTCCATCCTTAGGAGCAAACGGCGTAAAGATCAAGGCTACGAACCCGAGTACAGCCCGTCAAATAGATTTTTCTGATCCTTGCTAGAGGAAGAACGACTCTGCGTGCGATACGAAGTGTCGCACTTCGGCTGCACGACGGTGATAAGATCAACACCGCTCTATCCGCATTGAAGCCCTCGGGCCGCCCGGGCACCGCGGACGGACCATATTGCAATTCCACAGCGATCAGGCCCATGCCGGTCTTTGCCAGAACACTCTGATGCGAACTCCAGTCAACTCGGGCGACAAACTCGATCACTATCTGGTGGAGGAAGTAGTTTCGCGCAGCGGCACGGTTTCTGTTTTTCGTGGAATCGATCTCGACACAAGCCGACCGGTGGCCATCAAGATCCCGCATCCCGACATGGAGAGCGACCCGACTTTTTTCAATCGCTTTCGCCGCGAGGAAGAAATCGTCAAGTCCCTGGATCATCCTGGCATCATGAAAGTCTTCGCCGAGGACGGTCGCACTCAGACCTACATGGTTATGGAGTGGTTCGACGGAGCAACGCTACGCCGACTGCTTGACGGCGACGGAAAGCTTGCTCCAGACCGCGCAGTACGGATTGCCCTCAGCATCTGCGAGGCACTTGACTACATTCAAAATCATGGAGTCGTTCACCGTGATCTCAAGCCGCAGAACGTCATGGTCGATGCCAGTGGCCACGTCAAGCTGATCGGCTTCGGTGTCGCGACACAGGTCGGAGCACGGCGAATTACGTTTACGAATCTTTCGCAAGTTGTAGGTACGTCTGAATACGTCTCCCCCGAGGAACTGAAAGGAAAACGGGGCGACGCTCGCAGCGACATCTACTCTCTGGGAGTGATGCTGTATGAGATGCTGACTGGCCGGACGCCGTTTCCAGGGGTTGATCCGTTCGAGCGGATCCTACGGCATCCCATTCCGCCGCGTGAAATCGATCCCTCGATCTCGCCTCAGTTACAGGAAGTGATCTACCGTGCTCTCGAACGGGAGCCTAAGAACCGATACGCGAATGCCCGCGACTTTGCCAGAGACCTCGAACATCTTGACCGAGTCGGCGTTGCCGATCGCTCGGAACTGCGCGAATGGAAAAAACAGCGCACGGTTCGGTCAACAAAAATCCTCGCTTACGTGGCGGTGGCATTGGTCCCCATTGTCATTTTCAGTTTGCTACTCTACTTCGCGCTGCACTAAGAAAGCGAACGACTAAACTCTGCTTTCACGCGTGCCCATGCAGTCACGCTCCCACTCGCGTTGAGTTCTTCCTTCTCGATACCAGAAATTGAAGTAATGCTTACCATAAAAAATACGAATTTGACTTTGTTGATACCCGATGAGAGCATCGCCGCCTAAGACGACGTAGGCCTTCCTCTCCGATGTTGAGGAGCGGCGGTTCCTGGGTTCGAAGCGTTATTCGTGATAGGGACATGATGGAGAAGCTGAAAGCGATCAGCTTCGGGTGTGTTTTGCGTTCGTGCGTTCAGGACGTCTTGCGAGTTGTTGAGGGGATAGGAATGCTTGGGATGAGTGGCAAGATGATGCTGGCTGACTGTTACTTCGGCGGTTTCTTCGCGATTGCTTGTTTTCGGGCGCAAGCGGCGGGGACTCCTGGCCAGAAGTCTGACGTTTAGTCAGTTGTTCCGTTTTTCGGATCGCGTGGGCAGACTGAAACGCTCGCGATGGCAGTGGTTCTCGATGGTGGCGTTGATGCTCGTACTTCGGCTGCAGGGCCAGTTGCCACTTGCTCTGGAAATCGTGGCGATTGCGCAGTTCGTATTGTTTCTTGCTTTGCCCACTGGCGCTGCGGCGAAAAGGACGAGCAAATGAAGCGCGGGCGGGTCGTTGAGCACCAGGCTGGCAGTTCGACCAACAGAATGGCACGCGCCCTCTGAGGCGCAATTGGAATTCACCATAGACGGAATGACCCGCTTCGGGTCGAGGAGGCAGTTCTTATGGCAGCAACGACGGGGCAAGGACGTTCATTCACCACATTCATCGTGGGATTGACCGGACTGTGTGCTGGGATCGCGTATTTTTCTACGGGACTGGGTAAGTTCATCGCAGTGGCAGGAGCACTCGTCGTGGTGATGAGCCTGCTCGCATTTCTCAAGATCAAACCCCTTGAAGGAAAGCCTGCACAGAGAGCCGGAGCAGGAGGGATGAAGCTGATTGGAGCTTTCATCTCCGCGTTCGGCTGGTTTCTCATCCTCGTTGGTTTGCACGTAGTCACCGGGACAGGCGGCCGCATCGTTCTTGGACTGGTGGGCATTGGTGTGACGCTGTTCGGGATCATCTACGTGCTACCCGCGGCTTTCAATAAGAACGCGATTTGGAAAAGCTAGACGCGCCGGCTTCGCCGGCAGCCAAAAAATGACCATGGAGCAATCAAAAATGAAGCTATTTCGACGTGGATGTCTCAGTGCTTGTGTCTTGGCGATCGGCCTCCTAATCGGCGCGGTCGCTAATGCTCAGTCATCGGCTCCGGCTTCCGCGCCGGCTCCGGCGGCACCCCCGCCTTCAGCCTCGGCGGCCGAACTGAAAGACGCCGCAGCCAAGGCGCCCACCACGGCTGACCTGCAGAAGGGCGATCCCGGCGGCACTCTTACCGGCACGATCAACGATGTGCCCGCGGCCGATCCCAAGGCTGGAGTGACGCTCCCGGATGTGGCCAACATAGCGGGTCAGAATAAGATCGCCATCAATTTCACCTGGACATTGATTACGCGGCTTTCTGGTGATGTTCATGCAAGCGGGGTTCGCCATGGTCGAGGCTGGCCTCTGCCGGGTCAAGAATGCGAACCACACCTACATGATGAATTTCTTTGTGTATGGCTGTGGTCTCTTGGCCTACTGGCTGATCGGCTTCGCTATCCAGATGGGCGGGGCCGCTGGCAACGGAAACCTGGGCGGTCTCCAAACTCTGTCTGTAGAACATCCGATTACGTTGTTTGGGAAGACGTGGGGACTCTTCGGCGGTTCCGGGATGTTCCTGTCGGGCCACACCTATGACGTCGGCGTGATGGTCATCTTCCTGTTCCAGATGGTGTTTATGGATACGGCCCTGACCATCGTCACCGGCGCGTGCGCGGAACGCTGGAAGTTCTTGACCTTCGCCGTGTCGTCAGTGCTCATGGGCGCATTCACCTACCCGTTGTTTGCCAACTGGGCGTGGGGCGGTGGATGGCTCTCGCAACTCGGAACCAACGTGGGCCTGGGCAAGGGTTATTGTGACTTTGCTGGCTCGGGAGTGGTGCATGCCGTGGGAGGTTTGACTGCCTTGGCCGTCGCGCTGATCATCGGTCCGCGAATCGGAAAGTTCAACCGCGACGGTTCGAGCAACGCGATCCTCGGCCACGATATCTCGGCAGTGCTGATCGGCTGCTTTATCCTCGCCTTCGGATGGTTCGGGTTCAATCCCGGAAGCACGCTGGGAGCCTCTGCAAACGGCAACCTTCGTATCGGGTCCATCGCGGTAAACACCATGCTGGCAGGCTGCACCGGCACATTCGGAGCGATCCTTTACATGTGGTGTTTCAAGGGCAAACCCGATGCCTCAATGAGTGGCAATGGCTTGCTGGCTGGGCTGGTGGCCATCACGGCTCCTAGCGGTTTTGTCAGCACCGTCGGCGCGGCCATCATCGGTCTGATTGCCGGTGTTCTGGTTTGCCTGAGTGTCTCCTTCGTCGAGAACGTGATGAAAGTGGACGATCCGGTCGGCGCAATTTCAGTCCACGGAACATGCGGCCTGTGGGGCGTTCTTTCCGTCGGCCTGTTGGCAGACGGAACGAGCAATTACGGAGGTAGCTGGAACGGTGTCACCGGCTCCGTCACTGGCCTCTTCTATGGCGACGCAAGTCAGCTTGCCGCCCAATTAGTGGGCATCGCCACTTTACTCGGTTTCGTCTTCACCTTTAGTTTTCTTCTGAACTTGGGGCTTGACTTCTTCGTCGGACAACGAGTTTCAGCTGAAACGGAAGTGGCGGGCCTGGATCTTCCAGAGATGGGACAACTCGGCTATCCGGAGTTCGTCTTCCGTGAAGAATCAACGGTGTTTGCCCATGCTCCACAAGAGTTTGCTGTCGCCTAGCAATCGTGTAGTCAATGTTCGAACTATCGGCAAGGCGCAAACGTGAGTTCGCGCCTTGCCATTACTCTGTAGACGATGCATGCAACCGTGAATATTCATATGAACAATACCTCGCATAACGAAATGTCACTTCTCGGCCCAAAGGCCGAGACCGGTCTGAGCGAGCGCGTTTCCGCGCTGGCGCTCTCCTCGATTCCATCCAAAACCCGGAATCTGTTGCTGCGTATGTTTGCAGACCCCTACCTGCTTGAAAAAGAGGATCGTGGAAGCTTGGTCGAACAGCTGCGAGAATGCGTTGTGCAATACCCGCACGTCTCGGAGTTGCGAGTCCTCTTGGGAATGGCGCTGTCCGTCAACCTGGATGCCCAAGCGGCAATCGGACAGCTCGAGGAGTCTGTGAGGCTTGTCGCCAAATAGCTTTATTGCGCAGCTGAAGCTCGGCGAATTGTGGATGCGGCTTCGGGGGATGGAGAAAGCTGAGGAGCACACACGATTGGCTGGTCTGTTGGCACAGAGCCTCGCCCAGTCTGAGTTGGCACGCCGCCAGGCGGCGACGATACGCACGATGCGGCGCGAAGGAATCGAGCGCGGTGGCTATAAGAGTCCTTGGTCGTTCATCGCCCGTCCGCTACGACGCCTGTGGAGCCGGAACCGAAGCGAGCCTTCCGTGGCATTGGACATCAGTTAAACCATGCAACCAGCTCTTCAGCTTGCGCTGTTGCTGGCTATTCTACTTCCGGCATGCAAAATTGCCGCCTCGCTGTTTAGTCGTCTGGGAATTCCTCCCATCCTGGGTGAACTGCTGGTGGGCGTAGTTCTTGGTCCGGGCGCCATCAACCTGCTCCATATTCATCTGTTCGACGGAGGGGAGGCAACTGGGGCTCTGATGCTTCTGGCTCAGCTCGGAGGCTTAGTGTTGATGTTCGTTGCGGGGCTTGAAACCGACATCGACCGCATGCGCGAAGCCAGCGTGACTGCTTTTCTCGTCGCACTCTCTGGTGTCATATGGCCCTTTTTTCTTGGCGCCGCTGTAGCGCATCTCCTGGGCCTTTCCTGGCAAACAGCCTTCTTCTTGGGCGGAGCCCTCACCGCGACCAGCGTCTCGATTTCCGCGCGGACACTCATGGACGCAGGGAAAATGTCCTCTCCAGAGGCCACCGTAATCCTGGGTGCCGCGGTTATCGACGACGTCATGGGCTTGTTTGTGCTTGCCTTCCTTGCCGCGGGCTCTACCACAAAGGGCGCGAGTTTTGGACTGGCCCCGATGGCCAGCACATGGTTGCAACAACAACTTCCCTTTGCGGGAAGCCATCCGTTGCTGGTTCTGATGACGCTCATCACTCTGTGCGTGCTCGTCTTTTTTGTGGTTGGGTATTTAGGGGCGCAACGTTGGCTGGATCCCTTAGTTCTCCAACTGCGCAGACTTTCCGCCAACGAAGCGGTTCCCAGTTGTGTGCTTGCTCTGGTCCTGATCTATGCCATCTCCGCCGAGTGGCTCGGGAGCGTGGCTGGCATCACCGGCGCATATCTGTTGGGATATGTATTTGCTGGATCCGAACTCAAGGCGGACGTCGAGCGCAGCTTTTATGCGATCGGCCACGGGCTTCTGATTCCTCTGTTCTTTGTTTCGATTGGCTTGTCGAGCGATTACCGTGCCTTGTCGGGACACTGGACCTTGCTGCTCGCAATTTTCGTAGTTGCGATCATCAGTAAGTTGGTAGGTTGCGGGCTCGCCGCGTTGGGCTCGGGGATGAGTTGGGTGCGAAGCGTCCGCGTCGGCTGCGGAATGATCTCCCGCGGTGAGGTTGGCTTGATCGTCACTGCAATGGGCGCTAACACCGGTATTTTTGGCCGTTCTGACGTCGCAGTGATGGTGGCAGTGGTGCTTCTTACAACCCTGGTGACTCCGCTGCTGCTTCGGGGTGCATTCCAATTGAAAGATGAGGATGACTTCGAAGATGCGAACTCCAAACTCCAGCAGAGTCTGGCCGTGACTGGTACGAGTGACGTTCCAGGACCACGAGTTGAGCCGGATGAGGGTGCGGACGAGTCGACAGAGGACGCCAGTTTCAGGATTCGGACCGCAGCGTACTCGGAATCTGACGGCGTTCTCGGAAATTGAACCCATTTCAGAGTAGTCTTTTTCGCGATGCGAACCTGCGCTTCGGAATGACAATACCCGGCAATGCCGGAATCCGCAGCGCGGAGCGAAGCTCCAGCCACTTCCATTCCGATGCCTGGTATGCCGAATCGAAAGCCTAGGCTTCGCGACCCACGGCAGATGTGTCCTAAACGACAGGCCAGGGGTCTGGAGTTTCTTCCTTGCCGCTACTCCACCACGTGAATCTCTAGTCGACGAATGCGCGATAGCGGCACAACCCTGACGGCCACCCACAGGTGATGCAGCAGCACCGCCAGCTTTCGGGCCGTCGCAATAATGGCCCGCTTCTTGCCGCTCTTTCCGCCGCGTTCGGCCAACTTCATCCCCCATCGCCTGAGATCGCAGTCCACACCAAACGGGCCCAAAATGTGTTGCGCTCCCTGCACCAACAACGTCCGCAGATACGGATCGCCTTCTTTGCTGATATGCAT
The DNA here is from genome assembly GCA_963786095.1 of uncultured Acidobacteriaceae bacterium. Taxonomy (GTDB): domain Bacteria; phylum Acidobacteriota; class Terriglobia; order Terriglobales; family Acidobacteriaceae; genus Sulfotelmatobacter. The sequence goes on from CAWAXV010000020.1 coordinate 41,017, forward strand.
CTGCGGCTCGCTCTGACCCGAGTTTCTGCGTCCCGGCTGTAGTCCCAGATAGCAGCCCACGTCGCGACTCTTGCGGAAGCGATGCGGATCTTCCAGCGTCAGCATATAAGTCAGCGCGATCAGCGTTCCCACGCCCTTGATCTGCCTCAGCAGCGCGACCTGCGGATAATTCTGCTGTGCCAGATTCTCGATGCGCTCGTTGTATTCCACGATGCGCTCGCTCAGCGACTCGATTGCGTTCAACAGGGGCTCCAGTGCGGCTTGCAGCTCTGGACTCAAGCCTTCGGCTTTCTCCGGATTCATGTTGCGCACGTTGCAGCCGCGCAATCGCTCCCCGTAAGACTTCGCCAGTCCGCGAGCGGCGTTGACCAGTCCCGTTCGTGCCCGTACCAGTCCAGCTCGCGCCCGAATCAACGTCAGATCGGCTTGCGCCTGTGCGCTGCGATGCTGCACCGGATATAACAACTCCGGATCGATCCGGGCCAACCGCGCCAGCGTCTGCGCATCCAGCCGATCGTCTTTCTTGCGGCTCGCCCCGATCAGCCGCACCTTGCGCGCATTGGCCACGATCACTTCATGCCCCAACTCCCTGAGCAAGCGACTGATCCAGGGCGAATGTGTCCCGATCTCCAGCGCGATCCGGCTGCGCGCCATCGCGCCAAAGACTTCACGCATTGCTTTCGCACTTGTACGGACTCGCTGCTCCAGCTGTATCTGGCCCGTTTCATCCAACACGCAGTACCAACTGTTGCGATCTCCCAGATCCAATCCGACGGTCAGGTTGTGCTGCGAAATATTCCTGCTCTGCGCTGCTGCTCTGGTGCTAACCTTCTTCATTGCCGGTCTCCTTTTTATCTGTGCCTTGAGCACGTCGATAACTTGGGAGCGTACACCGCATCCCGCCCGGAGACCGGCCTTCTCATCCCATCTGATTACGCCAAGTATATTCCGCAAAATCACGGTTTGATCTCCCACACCTCTGCCGAACCATCCGCGCTGTGGCTAACAGAAGACGTGGGGGGACCCGATGCTGGCTCAGCATTTGTACTCGCTGATAATGTTTCAACGACTCGCCATTACGAGCGGTTTGGGATGGAACCGCCTCGTGAAAATGGTAGATCAAGTACATCCCAAGAAGGGAATGACTCTAGATATACCGTTTCCGGATGAATGATTACTGATCTTCGGTAGCTTCTCTCACGACCCGCAGTGCGTTCTGGCTTTCGTCGAGGATGACGAGTTTCGACCACGGCACGTCCCGCTTAATGCCGATTATGTTGCCTTTTGTGTTCTTGATGTCTGCGGTTTTCCCCCTCGCGTCACTGGCGATTACAACGTAGGTGACAAGGGAATCCTGTGTAAACACCAGATCGCCAACCTTAATATTTTTCGCCATGCCGACAGTTTCCCACAGGGCCGACCGGATTGCTAGACCTGTGGATTTCAAACTGCACCACTACCGGGTTTTTCAAGGGCTTGCAACTCGCCCCAGATTTGCTAGACTTTGGCTGCTGTGACCGGACCTGCCTCCCTTACGCCTCTCTGTGCGATTTGCGGGAAGCCTGTAGACCTGAAGACTAGCAAGACTGATAGCAACGCCGAAGCGGTCCACGAAGAATGCTATCTGGCTAAGATCAAGGCAAGAAATCCCAAACCTGCAGCAAGGCAGTCTTAGGCTTTCATGGTTTCCCAAGATCGCTACCTTCGCTTCGCCAACATCGACATGAAGGACCCGGACATCCACGCCCGTTGCAGCCAGTGTGGACAGGACTTCTCTGCCGTGCCGAAGCCCAACGAAAGAGTCGACGATGTCCTCCTTCGCATGCGTGTCGAATACAACGCTCACAAGTGCAAGTCTTACGATGCCTCGGCAACGCGGCATTAGGACACTTCGCGTGCCCCAGAAGCAGAAGATCAATTTCGAAAAGGTTAACGCGTCCCTAAACACCCTCTGCCACAAGTGCGGGTGCTCGATTACGCCCGACAAAATTCGCCGTATCGATTTTGAGCAGGTTATGTGTCCCGAGTGTGGGGAACAGTTCATCCCAACCCGGAAAACCATCGACTCCCCAATCCTCAGATACGATGGCGCCGGTGATCCCTGTTGTAAAATGACTCGTCTTCGCTACCTCGGCAGAGCTTAGGGCGAGCTTCATTGACAATCAGGGCGCGCCCGCCGTGGACCGAACCGTTCAGGATGCGAATAGCATCTCGCGCCTCCCGACCATTAGTCATCTCGACGAACGCAAATCCGCGCGGTTGACCTGTGTCGCGATCATTGACGGTCGTGACTGTTTTAACTGCTCCGTACGCCGCGAATAATGTCTGAAGCTGGTCTTCGTGAGTTGAAAAATCTAAGTTACCGACATAGATGTTAGTCATGGCTTACCTCCGGTGGTTTGAGCATCGCTCTCCACTGCGTGATCGTCCAACCCGTCATGCTTCACCGACGAGTTTCACAGTGATCTTTGAGGTTGAGGCTCGGACGACTTTTCGTTCGCTGCCTCCCGCTACTTCGCCTTCTGCCTGAAGCCAGTCTTCTTCCGCATGGCCATCTATTCTGCCGCGCACCTCATACATCTCGTAAGCGCGGGCGCGCACGTTCTCCTCATCAGGAGTCGCGATGGCTGCATCGTTGTTGGTCAAACGCTCCGGTTTCATGAATGTTCTCCTTGATTTATTGTCTCTATCTGGCTGTTTTCGGTCGGTAAGGCCTTATGCGACATGTGGGATTCCTGGCCTCTTCACCCAGTCTTCAGAAACATTGTCGCGGGCGATGATTTCGTCGGCGCAGGTGGGAGATAGGTACGTTGGGGGTCCGACCAGGAACCTGATCCGCTGCCCTGGATGCTGGCGCCGAATCGTTCTCCAGAATTCCACTGCCTCTTTGGACCTCTGGCGCACGTCCAGAAGTACTAGATCGAAGAAATCTGGCACCCAGAGCAACTCTGCTTCACTGACGCTTTTGGCCGTGTGCACGTGAACTCCGCGGCTTCGCAGCACGCGGGCGCGCATCTGCTGCATCGCTTCGTTGCCATCGATGATGAGCACATTCTTCGTGCCCATTGGAAAGGAAATTGGCGATTGCTGGGGCACAGAACACCTCCGACCCTCTGGAGGCGGGCGTTTCGGAAAGCAGTTACCTTTGAGAAGCGGGCGTAACCAGAAAGTTCTGAACCTCGACTCTTCTTTTCTCTTTCGTAAGGGCGGGGATCGGCCGCCCCCCTAACCGAACGTGAAAGCCTGCCTACATGCCTCAGGCAGCTACGAGAACAGGCCTCTTTTGCAAGGTCGAGTGGGCCACCTCAAAGTTTCGGACCTCAGGAGTACCGTCGACCACTTTCGCCAGGGCCTTCAGCACTTCTGGATAGCTGCCGCTGAGATAGGTTTCCGCGTCTTCTTTCTTGTCCCAAAGACTGATAGCGACGACTTCCGTTCCAGATCCGGAGGTGACGAATACGATTTCGTCTTGGAAGCCGTGCTGTTTCTTAAGGAGTGGAAGAATCTCATTCTCGATTGTCTGGGTAAACTCCGCACGGGTATTGGGCTTCAGGTGCATGGAAACGTGACGAGAAAACATGTCAACCTCCTGGGTTTTGTGAGACTAAGAGGAGGGAACTTCAGATGGACTGCCTTAGTTCAGGGGATCTGAAAGAGGAGAAGATGTAATTCGCTCTGTAATACACAGTATACCGAATCCCGGTGTTGTCAAGTCGGAAACGTCCTAGGTCGCGGATGGCAATGAATTCAAGCGCCTGCGTGGTTAGGCGGCGCCGCTGAAGTATGGATCTACGGCAAGGTGCCATTCCGCCAGTAGCCCTTCGGGAATGTAGATTCGATTCCGGTTTTCTTTGCACCAGGCGCGGAGCTCATGCGAGGAGATATACATCTCTGGCGTGAGATGCAGGTGTCTCACCTGCAGTTCGAACTCGGTGGCGAGAGCGGGAACGGGCGGCATGGGACGCCCCCAATTGGGGTTGCCTCGTTTGCGTCTGATAGCGACCGGTATCGCCATAGGCGCCGATCATACGCTCCTGTTGGATGGCTGCAGGTGGAATCCTTGCGTGGTCACGTGGGTCACGAATTCGAGATAGCCTCCCTCATCGCCAAAGGGGCCCAGCCAACTGCCGGCGACGATCTACGGAAACAACGAAATCACCTGTGGAAACTCTTACGCAACTTATGGCATGTCACAGCCTGGGCGGATTCGAACACGCCGAATCGCCGGCGACATGAATTCTGACCTGCGTTTCCTACCACGTAGAGCCCATTTTTTGGGTATTCCGTACGGCAATTCTCCGCAAAAATCGTGTCTACAAGCAAGACCAGCCAGGACGCCATTCCCGGTTACTGCCCGCAAGGGGGTGCTACGCTGTTCTCGTGCACACAGAATGGGTAACTCAAGCAAGCAAGCGGTATAGAGAGCTTGACGTCGCTCTCGCCACGCTATTGGCGAGCTTCGATGAAGTCTGCGCAGCTTCGGGGACTCCATGGCTAGAGAGCCAGCAAACACGCATCAATCTGCCCCATACCACAGTAAGTGACATCACCCCGCTCTTTCGCCTCCTGTGGTGAACAACTGATAGATCACTCATAGAGGTCTGCGAACTAGCGGTGTATTTGAGACACTTCCTCCGCGATACTGCACTCAGGAACATCGTCAAAGATCTTCAGGCGGAGAACAAGTACGATCCGACGCTGCTTGAGTTAGCATTCGCCTATCGTTGGGCAAAGGCAGGCGCCGACATCGAACTGCGGCCCTGCGTTCCGAAAGGTGAAGCTGATTTTGTAGCGCGGATTGGAGGATTGCCGTTCACGGTGGAAGTGAGTGGTTTTCCGAACGATATTTTTTCCGCCTTACAGTGGCGCATCCCCAGCATCACAGACGATGTCGTTAAGAGTGTTCTTGGCAAAATCGAACCTTTTGCTGTGAAAATCCGTCTATCGGTTCTACCAGCAGGTGACGCAGAGCAGGCCATTCGCCGTGCGGTATCGGAAGCCTGCCGCCGTTTGAAAAAGGAGATCATCACAAATGCTCTCGCAACCGTGTCCATCGAGACCGATTTTGCTAAGGTCGATGTAGAGCGCATCACTCAAGCAACGGAGGACAACCCCATGACTCATGATCGGTACAAACGGGTTGTGGATCAACGAGATCATGATTGGACTTGCTTCGTGAGGATCACCATGCACCGCAAACCTGAGGACGGGACGCGCTTTGAGGCCTTGTTCGATCCGACCGCTGTGGAGCGGCTTCGGGTCTTTGTGAAGATGCCTCCCCAAGGCGGAGATCAGGCCGATCGACTCCGTAAGAAGTTCAAGAAAGAGACTTCTCAATTGCACGGCATAGCGGGACCACGCATACTGATTTTGGACGTTTCTGCTCTCGCTCAAGAAGCTCGAAACATAGATTCTGCAACACTGTCGATGGTTCGTGATCTGATGCGGGCAACGCCAGAACTTGCCTGCACTTGGCTTGTTCGACGTACTTGGACGACCGCTTACCGTTTTAGGTATCAGATCGCTCTCATCGAGAATCCAAATAGCGTCTACCAGCTTCCGGTCTCCTTCCTGAGCACTCTCATGTATCGTGAGTGGAAATGGGATTTCATTACAGAGAAAGAACTCGTATCGGTGAGCTATGAAGCTGATCTGCAAGACTACGCGGACCGCCATCCAATTTAGGGTTACTGAACTCTTGTGTATCGTCTCCTATCCATGCAAGAAAAATCAGAAGATCGTATTTGATGTGACCGCATTGCCGAAGGAAGAGTGCGGGGACCTGCGTCCGAAAGATCGGCGTCCACGGAGACGTGCTGTGTAGACAAAGAGGGGAATTCAAGGGAAAAGCAGGGGGAAAGAATTGAAGCCTGAGCCAACGCTAAAGATGCACTCTACGGGAATAACGAAATCACCTGCGGGAATTCCTACTCAACTCTGTGGCATGTAACAATTGAAATAAGGGGATGTTGACCTCCGGTGTCGCGTTTGGCAGCGTTACGATCCGAGCAAGGATCTGATTTTCGGTTTCGATCCGGATGGCTCGGCCAGCGCGGCTCCGGATCCCTGCAAGGCCCGGCTTGACGTGATTCAGGTTAGCGACCGACTCGGGGAGGCGCGCCGATTTCTGAGGCTGCTCCCTCTCGTGATGTCGAATTGGCAGCACCCGCCGAATAAAAGGCAGCGAGGAGAAGATTAGACATGAGAACAAGACTTCTAGCCATCGCTTTCGCGCTGACCTCTCTATTCATTTTCCAATCTCAAGCACAAACAGCAGATTCAGGTTTTCCAAAAGGTGAACTGTCCACCGCCAAGAATCACACGGGAAATATCTGGCTCAGTGAGCTAAACGTCGGAGACAGCACGTTCGATCCCAGCATTGCCATGGCAACCTATGATCCCGGTGCAAAGCTGGATTGGCACGCTCATCCAGGCGGTCAGGTTCTGCTGATCACCGAAGGGACTGGCTACTATCAGGAACGAGGAAAACCGGCGCGCATCGTTCACAAGGGAGACGTAATCAAATGCGCTCCGGGAGTGGAGCATTGGCACGGCGCAACAATGAACAGTGGCTTTGCCTATCTAGCAGTGACACCCACGCAGAAAGGAAAAACAATTTGGTTGGAGCCTGTAAGCGATAAAGTCTATAACAGCGCGAAGTAGCGCCCGTAGCAGAGGGGCGATGCCAATCGCTTGGGGTGTGCAGTCTCCCCATTACGCTAGAAGTGGTCTCATAAATGGTGCTTGAACCTAGTTAGCTATTTTCTGGGCGGAGGAAAACAGGCAGAAGGAGGGCATGCTAGGACGATGGGAACTCGGCGATCCCCAGTGGCAACTGATCGAATCGATCTTGCGACCGCAGCGACGCTCCGATGGTCGAGGTCGTCCGTGGCAGGACACGCGAGCGGTGCTCAACGGAATCCTATGGGTTTTGGGTACCGGAGCGCAGTGGCGCGAGGTGCCGAGAAAATATCCGCCGTACCAGACCTGCCATCGTCGTTTCCAGCAGTGGGTGCGAGCGGGCAAGCTGGAGCTCATCTTGCATGTTCTGGCGGAGCAGTTGCAGGCCCGAGGGAAACTCCAACTGGAGGAGGCTTTCATCGACGCCTCCTTCACGGGGGCAAAAAAGGGGGCCTCGCGGTCGGACCCACCAAGCGCGGCAAGGGGACGAAAATCATAGCTCTCGCCGATGATCACGGTCTTCCTCTTGCCGTCAGTATCGAAGCGCTTCGCCGCACGAAAGCCAACTCGTCGAAGGCCGGACACAGCTTCCTCGACTTGCTTCCAACGCGACTGATCGGCGACAAAGCCTATGACAGTGACCGCCTGGATCGAGATCTAGCCGAGCGCTATGGCATCGAGATGATCGCCCCGCATCGTGGAGAGCGCCGGACGCCGACGCAAGATGGGCGCCCTCTGCGGCGCTACCGCAGACGTTGGCGAGTCGAACGACTGTTTGCCTGGCCCCATCATTTTCGTCGGCTGGTGATCCGCTGGGAACACCATGTCGAGAACTTCTTCGGTATGGTGCGTCTCGGTTGCATACAAATCTTGCTCAGGCAATTGTGAAGCCGCCTACTCGTAGCGCAACGCCACCATAGGATCGACCTTGGCGGCACGGCGGGCCGGGATGTAACACGCCGCGAGCGCGACCATTGTTAGCAACACGGAGACTCCGGCAAAGGTAGGTGGATCGGTAGCACCGACTCCGTACAGCAGACTCGCCATAAACCTGGTGAGACCCCAGGCAGCGGCCAGTCCAATTGCAACGCCGAGCCCGGCGAGTTTTCCGCCTCTACCCAAAATCAGAAGCAAAATGTCCCGCTGGTGTGCTCCCAGCGCCATGCGGATGCCGATCTCGTTCGTGCGTTGACCGACAACATAGGAAATCACTCCATAAATTCCCACGCTCGCAAGCAAGAGTGCCAGCACTGCGAACGCTACGAGCAGGATCATTGAAAACCGCCGCGAGGCCATGGAGTCGGAAATAAGTGAGTCCATCGTTTGCGTGCCGAAGATGGCCTGCTGGTTGCTCATCTGAGCGTTGGTGTGCCGGATGGAATCGAGAAGTCGGGGCGAGTTTCCTTCCGATCGCACCACCCCGGACGAGGCCGACGGAGCCATCGCGATAAAATCGTCCGGCATCTGCATGCAAGGGATATAAAGGTCAGATCGGAGCGATTGCTGATCATCGGTGGCCAAGCCCCACTGCTTGACGTGTCCAACCACGCCGACGATCTTCGCTAGTTGATTGGACATGGCCAGGTTAATGCGCTTGCCGATGGGATTCTGGTTGGGGAAATATTTCTGGGCGAAGACCTCATCGACCACGACCACGAGTGGGGAGTGTTCATTATCTTGTGCGGTAAAGAACCGGCCGCGCAGCAGCGGGATGCCCATTGCCTTCAGGTAGCCGGGTTCGACGATGTAGTCGATGCCCAGTTCATGTCGTTTTCGTTTGCGGGCTTGGGCTGCCCCTCCAGCCAGAAAAGTTGTTCGTCATCGCCGCTGAAGGGAACTGCGCCCCAGGTCTGGGAAACCGCCTGGATGCCTGGAATGGAGGCGAGTTCGTCATCGAACTCACGGAAGGCGGCGCGGATCGCATCCGGTTTTGCACGCATCATGGAGGGCGGGAGCGAAAGCCCAAACGTGAGCACATTGTGCGGCTTGAAACCCGGATCAACGCTCCACAGGGTCGCCAGACTTCGGATGGTCAATCCCGCGCCGATCAGCAGCACGACAGCCAGTGCCATCTCGGCGACCACGAATACACTCTGCATACGATGGCGGGTTCCGCTGGCTCCCCGGCCACCTTGCTTGAGTGTTTCGTGGAGATCCGGCTGCGATGTTTTGAGCGCAGGCGTAAGACCGAAGAGAACTCCTGCAACCAAAGCGATTCCGAGAGTAAAGATCAGCACGTGGGTGTCAAGTCCGACTTGCTCGGCGCGAGGCAGAGCCGCCGGCAGCACCCCAAGCGCCGCACGTGTTCCCCAGGCTGCCAGGAGCAAACCCAGCCCCCCACCGGCCAGAGCAAGCAGTATGCTCTCCATAAGCAACTGGCGAATTACTCGCCCCTGGCTTGCGCCCAGCGCTGCGCGGACTGCAAATTCGCGCGTCCGGCTGGTTGCGCGAGCTAGCAACAAATTAGCGACGTTCACGCAGGCAATCAGAAGCACAAAGCCAACCGCGGCCAGAAGCACGAGCAGCAGAGGCCGGACATGACCGATGATCTGCTCCTTGAGCGGCGTGAGCTTGGCGGTGATGCCTTTATCTGCATCCGGAAAGGCTTCCGCGAGACTGCGTGTGACTCCTTCCATGTCGGCCCGCGCTTGTTGAATGGTCACGCCGGGCTTGAGCCGGCCGATACCATGGAACCCCAGCCCAGCGCCGCGTTTAAGCAGCAGCGGATTGCTCCACTGACCGATGGGCACATAGACCTGACTGTCTTGGAAACCCGGAATAACCAAGTGAAAGTCCGCGGGAATCACTCCCACGATGGTGTAGTCTCTTGCGTCGAGAGTGATGTTCTTCCCCAGAATGTCGGGCACCGAGCTGAACTTGCGTCGCCACAATCCCGCGCTGATGAGCGCGACGGGGCCAGCGCCGACCCGCTCCTCATCCTCGGCAAAAGTGCGTCCGATCACGGGCTTCACACTCAGCACCGAGAAAAAATCCGAGGAGACAAACTCTCCACTCACCTGTTCAGCGTCGCCGATGCCGGTAGGCTGAAGGCGGATGTACGAGCGAGAGCTAGAGAAGAGAATGTGTGGTTATCTCTCTGCCAATCACGAAAGTTGGGATAGGAGACTGAACCACCCTCGAAGTTTGGTTTGTTCTCATGTAGCGTCACCAACTGATCTGGGCGCGGAAAAGCCAGAGGGCTTAACAACACGCCATTGATCACGGAGAACAGTGCTGTGTTCGCACCGATGCCGAGCGCCAGAGTCGCGACTGCTACCGCCGTGAAGCCGGGACTCTTCACCAGCATGCGCAAGCCATAGCGCAGATCCTGAAACAGAGTCTCCATAATTAGCCTCCAGGTCTCACTCGGAGCGCAATGCCATCATGGGATCGACTTGCCGGCGCGGCGGCCCGAAATATAACTTGCAATGACAGCTGGCGACGCTCGACAGCAACGCAACGGTGACAAGAGATCAGGCGGGCCTGTAGAAGCAAACCACTGACCAAATCTAATTCAGAGGTAACTCATTGATTGTAAAATAACAATCGAACGCCAACTGCGTGTATAAAGGGGATCATTCTGTCCGCCTAAGGATATCTCTGTCCGGAAGCGAACAGCGACAATAGCGTCCCCGAGGGTTTATGAGACCGGTTCTAGTGCTGACGGCCAAACCGGAATGTATGGTCCGCCGCTTTGTCGCAAGCGAAAAATGAAGGTGACAGGATGGTCTGCGCAAATGTATTCGGCCTTTGTGGAGCACAAGCTCCTGGCCTTGATGGAATGCGCTGCGCGCTCGTCCTACTTAGTTAAGCAGCCTTGGAAGGCTTTTCCGGTTTACAGGTTTCGAGAGCGCCGGGTTCGACCGTTGTGTCATCACATAGTTCGCCAGCAGACCTGGCAGAAGATCCTCAACTCCGTAGTAGCCGCTGGTCTGTAGATGTGGGAATCGCGAATGCGATTTCCAAGCCTGGCCTCAGCCAGGCGTCATCTGCAGGCCAGTTATGTTGTAGCTGCACCGACCACGACCGGTGGCCGATAGCGTTCATTCTTGGCGAGCACGGCCCAGGCCATGCGCGCCAGCTTATTCGCTAGGGCTACTGCGGCCACGTTACTGTGGACGCGGGTTGTGAGTTGGGCCAGCCACGCACTCAGACCGGAAGATTGCCTCGCGCTCTGTTGCAGGACCGCACGGGCCCCTTGCACCAGGAGTCTTCGCAAGTAAGAGTTTCCCCGTTTGCTAATCCCCAGCAGCTTTTGCTTGCCGCCAGTGGTGTATTCGCCCGGGACGATTCCGAGCCACGCGGAAAACCCTCGCCCTTTTTTGAAAGCTGCTCCGTTGCCGATCGCGGCGATGATGGCAGTCGCTGTCACCGGTCCGATGCCAGGGATCGCCACCAGCCGTCGGCAGGCTTCGTTCTCTCCAGCTATCTTCTGAATGACCGCATCGGCTTCGTCGATTCGCATTTGCAAGTGATCGAGCTCCAGCCTCAGTTGTGCCAGCAGCGAGCGCACGGCACCCGAGAGCTTGGTGCTGGCGTCTTCCAGGATTCCGGGCAAGGCCTCATCCACCTGGCGTCGCCCCTGCCGCAAGGTGATTCCACGTTCGAGCAGCAAACCACGAATCTGGTTGATGACTGCTGTGCGACGCATTACCCAACGCTCCCGTACCCGATGCAGGGACTGCAGATCCAGTTGGTCATCGCTCTTGATCGGTACGAAGCGCATCTTCGGCCGCTCGACTGCCTCCGCAATCGCCTCGGCGTCAATGTAGTCGCTCTTGTTGGTCTTTACGTATGGCTTCACATACTGCGCCGGCATCAGCCGCACCTCATGCCCCTGCTCTCTCAGAGCCCGCCCTAGAAAGTGAGACCCGCCGCAAGCTTCCATACCAATCAGCTTGACCTGCAGGTTCGCAGTGAAGTGGAGCAGCTGTTTGCGCGAAAACTTCTTGCGCACCACAACCTCGCCCTGTTGGTTAAGCCCAACCAGATGAAAGATCGTCTTGCCGAGATCAATACCGACCGTGTGTAGCTCCATGGGATGCTCCTCCGTTCACCTGTTATACCCAAGCTGCTGGCTTGGTAAAGGCGGCGGACCATCCCATTAGTTAATGTCAACTAACGCTATCAGATGGGATGAGAAGGCCGGTCTCCGGACCGGTTGCGTCTGGTGAAAAAAGACTTTCGCACTCGCCATGAGCATGGCAGATTCACGACCTACAAGGCGGCGATCGATGCATGTAAAATGACAAACAGACGCTATCCCAGCTGCCTGTAGCCCGGACTGGTCACTCGGTTCGCTATGAATAGCCAAACCAGTCGGCCTACCAAAGTATTTCCCATTCCCTTCGCTACTGTCATTCCTATTAGTTCCCAATTCCTCAAACACCCCCTAGGCTGGCATTCACAGTGAAAACTCTACGAATATGGCTAGTGATCCTGGCGACGATTGCGGTGTCTGCGCCTTTGGCGGCACAGGACTTTACCGCCCCAAAGCCGGAGAAGGGACGTATTACCGGCACTGTAATCGATCCCAATAATGACACTGTTCCTGGGGCCGCCACTGTTCTCGAGGGCTCTCTCCTCACAAATCCCCGCACGGGTCTATCGGAGGACAATGGATTCTTTGAATTCAATGATCTCGATCCAGGAACCTATACAGTCACCATCAGTGCCAAGGGATTCGCAAACTGGACTTCGGCCGCCATCACTGTCAAACCGGGCCAGTACGTAATCCTGACGGGCAGTGTGCTCAAAATCCCGGAGGAGGTGACCACGGTATCTGTGGCCTATTCCCCCGTCGAGGTCGCCACCGAGGAGGTCAAGATCGCGGAACGGCAACGCATTTTCGGCGTCATCCCCAACTTCTACGTCGCTTATAATCAAAACGCCGCTGCGTTAACCACGAAGCTGAAGTTTCGGCTGGCTCTCAAGGTCTCTACCGATGCGGTTACCATCGTGGGGGTAGGTGTGCTCGCCGCCATCAACCAGGCAGGAGACATTCCCGACTACCCTCAAGGATTCAAAGGATATGGCCAGAGAGTTGGCGCGGTTGCCGTCGACAGCCTTTCCGACATCATGATCGGCGGCGCGATTCTGCCGTCGCTTCTACACCAGGACCCGCGCTACTTCTACCAGGGCACAGGCACGAATACGTCTCGCGTTTTTCACGCGCTCTCTAGTCCATTCATCTGCAAGGGAGACAGCGGGCGGTTGCAGCCGAACTACTCCAGCGTGGGTGGCGATTTAGCCTCCGCTGCTCTCTCGAACACCTATTATCCAGCGTCGAATCGCGGCGCCAGCCAGACCTTTCAGAATTTCATTCTCAGCACCGGCGAGCGCATGCTCGGAAGCGTGTTACAGGAGTTCGTCTTGCCCAGGCTCACGCGGAGAGCTATAAAAAAAAATTAGCCGACGAAGACACGGCAGACGACGCAAGGTAAAGCCAAAACCTCCAACAACTCAGGCTTCCCATTTTGGCTCGATTCGTGATAACTGACGAGCAGCGCGTACCTCTTACAAAATCTCTATCTCTAAACAATGCCGGCGCTAACCGCCCAGGTAGACGGTTGTGCCAGCGCAGGGAATCCTCCAGCTGCCGTACAGAGCTTTGATGCGATTCATGACGGGGGTGACATCTTGGGTCATCTCAACCTACCTGCAAAAGTGGGCGCCTTTTTATATTGCGTGCTATAGAGATATTTCACCCGTTGGCAGCTCACCTTGGCCCCAGTTCGATACAATGGCCCGGTGTTCGCCGTCTATTTAATTGCCGTCTTCTTGATCATTCGTTCCAGTGCCATTCCAGGCAAGACAGTGATCTGGATGTTGATCACGCTGGTCGCGACAGTCGCGGTGTTCGTTGCCTCGGCAGTGTTTGTCAGTTCTCCTAAGGCGACTTGAACTAAGCCGTTTTGCGGCGGACGCATTCGCGTGTTGCAGAGCCGACGGTCGGGATGATCTGAGCTAGTTTGTTGTCGCAGAGGAGGAACTCTCTGTGACCCACCTACGCCAGATCATGCTTGAGGAGTTACGACGCCGCAACTACGCCGAGTCCACCATCCACACTTACATCCAGACGGTCGAGCATTTCAGTCGGCACTTCCATCGTTCGCCCGATCAGCTTGGCCCCGAGCATATTCGCCAGTATCAGGCCGCGTTGTTCACGCGCTGGAAGTTGGCCCCGAACACCGTGACGCAGCGGTTGGCTGCTTTGCGCTTCTTCTATGTGCAAGTGTTGAAGCGAGGCTGGAGCGTTGCCGAGACGCCGTATCCGAAGAAGGTTTTGCACTTGCCGCAGGTGCTGAGCCAGGACGAAGTAGCACGTCTCATCGACGCAGCAGAGTTTCCCTTTCATCGCGTCCTGCTGATGACGCTCTATGCCACGGGCGCACGTCGCGCTGAAGTGGCGCACCTGAAGATCAGCGATATCGACAGCCAGCGGATGGTCATCCATATCCGGGGAGGCAAGGGGCGCAAGGACCGCGATGTCATGCTCAGCCCCAAGCTGCTCGAGGCGTTGCGCGTCTACTGGCGCGGGCTGAAGCGCAAGCCCACCGACTGGCTGTTCCCCGGCAATCGATGGCATACAGCGAGTCATCCTGTCTCCACCAAGGTTCTCTGGTACGCCTGTCAGCAGGCGGCCGAAGGCGCCGGCCTTGAACACAAACACATCCATCCCCACACTCTGCGCCACTGCTTTGCCACGCATCTGCTCGAAGCCGGCGCCGACCTGCGTACCATCCAGATGCTGCTCGGTCATCGCGACCTGGAGGAAACCACGATCTATCTGCACCTCTCCCGGCGGCATCTCAGCGCCACCGGCAGTCCGCTGGATGCACTCACGATCCGAGGAGAAGGAGAGCAGACGCAGAACGCATGAACCGGCCACCTCTCGAGGTGGCCGACATCGTTCGCTGTGCAGGACGGTCCTTCATTGAGCGCAGTCGCAAGTGGATTAACGGACAACACGAAAAGGTGTTGCAGGCCATCACACGCTGCCGCACCGCAGCGCTGGGTGGACATCGCGATCAGTGCTCAGATTGCGGACATACTGCCATCTCGTACAACTCGTGTCGCAACCGGCATTGTCCACGATGCCAGGGCAACGCCCGCCAGCGCTGGCTTCAGGCGCGGCAACGGGAGTTGCTGCCCGCCAGCTACGTGCACGTCGTATTCACGCTGCCGCGGGAACTGGCTCCGCTGGCATTGCAGAATAAACGCCTGATCTACAACCTGCTGTTTCACATCAGCGCTGCAACTCTGCAGGAGATCGCTCGCGATCCCCGGCACCTTGGAGCAGAGATTGGCTTCTTCAGCGTGCTCCACACCTGGGATCAACGCCTGCAGCATCATCCCCATGTCCACTGCGTACTTGCCGCCGGCGGTCTTACTCCGGATCACTCCCGCTGGATCTCCTCGCGCCGCTCCTTCTTCCTTCCCGTCAAGGTGCTTAGCCGTGTCTTCCGCGGCAAGTTTGTCGCCGGACTCAAGACCGCCTTTCATGCCGGCGCACTCCAGTTCCACGGACATCTCTTACCGCTGGCACAGCCGCGCGCCTTTGCCTCGTGGCTGCGGGTACTGTTCCGTCACGATTGGGTCGTCTACTCCAAGCGGCCTTTCGGAGGACCGGAACATGTGCTGCGATATCTCGGTGCCTACACCCATCGCGTCGCCATTTCCAACAGCAGGTTGGTTGCTCTCTCCGAGGGCAACGTAACCTTTCGCTGGCGCGACTCCGCTCACGGCAACAAAAAGAGGATCATGACTCTGACTGTCGATGAGTTCCTGCGCCGCTTCCTGCTGCACCTGCTGCCGCGCGGCTTTATGCGCATCCGCAACTTCGGCTTCCTCGCCAACCGGCGGCGAGCAGAACTCCTTCCGCTTTGTTTGCGGTTGCTCCGGCCATCCGATCAACCGGCAGTATGTGCCGCTTCGCCGACCACGCTCCCCGCTCACTCAACATGGAACTGTCCGCTCTGCGGCGGAGCCATGCATGTTGTCGAGCGCCTCTCCGCCGCTCAACTCCTCCTGCGATCTCCGCCTCATCTCATCCGGTGCGCCGCTTGAATCAACATCTCCGGCCTCGAATCTCACTCGTGCTTCGGCGCGCACACTGGTTCTGTGTCTCGCATTTGTCAGAATGCAGTATGGTGGTGCGCTCCAGACTCTCCGCTGCACCTCCCCATGACCATTCTCTCCGCGATCCGCAACTGAAACCCAAGCGCTCTGACCGCAATGGCATACAAGCAAAGGATCAAGACAGGCTCATCCAGATACAAATCCCATAGTCCCGCGGGGCGGCTTCCTTCAAGTCGCTGTATCTGAAGCGCCCCTACACAGCGTCTCAACTCTCAGCTCTTCGCTAGGGGGCACTTCAGATACAGCACTAAGACTTATGGGCTGGGAGGACTAGGGAGTTTGTTTGGAATGGTGGCATCCATCGCTGTTGGCTTGAAGCATATGCGATCACACAAACGTCGTGCCCGCTAAGAGATCGGCGTTCCGCCCCAAGAGTCTGCTCCGAGGCGTTTCCGATCAAGCCATTGCGGAAACTTATGCCACGTTCCAGCAGGAAGGCTCGAATCTGATTGATCACGCTGGTCCGCCGGGCCACCAGCCGGTCGCGCACGCGATGAAGCGCTTGCAGGTCGAGTTGATCCGCTGTCTTGATAGGAACGAAACGCATGTTCTCTCGTTCCACGGCTTCGGCAATCGCTTCCGCATCGCGGTAGTCGTTCTTGTTGGACTTCACGAACGGTCGCACAAACTGTGCCGGAATCAGATGCACATCATGCCCCTGTTCGCGTAAGGCTCGTCCCAGAAAATGCGATCCCACTCCCGCCTCCATCCCGATCAACGATGAAGGCAGATTGGCCGCGTACTCCAGTAGCTGTGAGCGGGAGAACTTCTTGCGGATTACTACCTGCGAACGCTCTCCCAGTGCGATGAGGTGAAAGGTAGTCTTGCCCAAATCGATCCCGATTGATTTAATCTGCATGGCGATGATCCTCCGTCTGGCTTTTTGCCAACACAATCATTACTCCTGTTGGCCTTCTTGACGGCGGACCATCTCATTATCGCCATTACGCTCATTGACCCCGGACGGGTCTCCAGGGCCAAGCACTTTCTCCCGCAAGAATGAGGATAGGCAACGACTCGAAATCAAGCTGCCCAAAATCCCTTTCTTCCCCCACTGCTGCAAGTGGCTGAATCTTCAAGATCAGTGGATGACCGCCCAGGTTGCCCTAAAACAGATGTTTTTGGGGAAAGTCTCTTCGCTAGTTGGAGCAAATCCCGGTTCGGACGCGGCGGATTTGAGTCCCTCCTCCCGTTTTTATATCTTCCGCAAACCGCATACTTACAGGCTGTTTCGCAATCGCTGAAGCGTGGTCCGTTGGGTTCGGTGAGGCTCTGTGAAGATCGAGTGGTCGCGAAATGGTCACGCCGCAGACGCCTCCTCACAGGTTGATTCAAGGGTGATCCAGAGTCCTGAATCCCACCGTAGGCGGTGACATCCTTCTGGGCAAAGGGCACCTTCTGCTTTCAATGTCCCGCTCCCAGGAACACAACCGTCCGAGCCAGATTGAAGAGACTCCTCCCGAAATGGGACACCCTATGCTGCGCGCTTTATCTTCGCCCAACTTGCTCGCATACTTTTGCCGAATCTCAGGGTTAAGAAACGCTTTGATCGTCACGGGCGTCTGCGTGGATTGCGTTTATATCCACCCAGAATCTTGGAACGGATTCGACGCCACATCTGATCCTCTGCCGCGGAAGGGGTCGAAAAGTCCCACCACTTCGTCGTGAGTCTGCCCTTGCTCCGCACCCGCCTCCTCGACTCGTCAAGTCGAGCCCGCCCCCACCATACCTGTATTCCCGCAGTTCGCTGAGCTGCATTTCTGGATCTTGATTGTTGAGGGTGCTGACTGGGGCGTAGAGCGCGACCTGAGTGATGGGGCGAGTGGATTCTTGAGCGAACGGAGTGGTACGTTGCTGCCTAGCCATGGTTGCCTCCTTCGTAGGCGACTTGGTTAGCGCCGTGCTTCCCGCCGATCGTCCACCCCGCAACGTTCAGACAGGTGCAGGCGATCTTAGACGGTAAGCAGCGCTGTGCAAGTATTCGGGAACGCAGCAACCCTGACTTCCCCCTCCGCCATTTCGTGAAGTGCGGCAAATGCGAGCGGCCTTTGACGGGAAGCTGGTCGAGAGGTCGAAATCAGCGATACGCATACAACCGATGCCAAAATCGCGCCTGCCGCGGGGGAATGAACCGCGAGAGCAGTTGGAACAGGGCTTCGCCCAGTTCGTTGAACGATTGACGCCTAAACCCGAATACGTGCAACTCTTCAGCGAAATCATAGTTGACGTGTGGAAGGAAAGGCAGAGCCAGGCCGTGGCCGTCCATAAGGTTCTAATGGATCGTGTACGTGAACTCAAGAATCGAAAGCAACTCCTCGTTGAAGCGTTCGTCTACCAGAAGGCGCTCGACAAGCAGACGTACCAAGAGCAATCCGACAAACTCGGCGAGGAAATCACACTGGCTGAGATCGCAGAACAAGATACTCGCCTCGATGAATTGGACTTTGAGGCGCCTGTGGAATTTGCTCAGCATGTATTACTGAACGCCGCTAGAATCTGGTCGGAGTCAGGCCCTGAGCAGAAAGAACGGCTTCAGAAGCTAGTCTTCCCGGCTGGCGTGCTCTTTGCAGAAGGCGTTTATCGAACCACCGCAACTAGTATGGTTTTTTTCGAATTGGAAGAGATCTACGACCAGAATGAAGGTTTGGTAGGCCCAGTGGGATTTGAACCCACAAAAGGCTGCTCTTGAGGCAGCTGCGTATGCCAGTTCCGCCACGGGCCTGAAGCTAGAAATTGTGCAGGAGTTAATAACTCAGCCGGGATGGACTGAGTCGTAATGACAATCGAACTTGAAGCAGGTGCTTCACAAGGCCAATTTAGCATGAAACCGTTGGTAGTGCACGCGTTTTTCGGCGGCGGTACGGTTACAGTTTGAACCTGTGAGACCCGCAATGGAAGCTGGCCTAACCGATCACATCTGGACACTGCACGAATTAATTGGTTTACTGAAAGCGCCAAACTCAATCGCTGTCTATAAGGGGACGCATGTCCAGAGTCCTGCTTGGCGGTATCTGCGGGTTGGTGTTCGGAGCCATCGATATCGCGATCATGTTGCCGATGAGCTTCCCAGACAAGAGGGCTGCCATCGCAGCGGCTTTCATTGCGCGCTTTGGAATTGGATTCGTTATCGGCGCGGCCCGCTTGCCGTGGCCCGGATGGGCAGTCGGACTCTGCTTCGGCTTACTACTGAGCATCCCCGATGCGCTCATCACAAAAGCCTACGGGCCAATCATCGGCATGGGCGCTATCGGCGGGGCGACTATTGGAGTAATCGTCGGGCGATTCGGGCGCTAAATTCAAACTGTAACGGTACGTCGGCGGCCAGCCTTGGAACCACTGGCTATCACGACTGATGCAGGTTTGGCGCAGCAGAGGCCATTCGAGAAGAAACCAATTCGTTTTCCAAAGAGACACCATCCCTAAGCCTTCGGCTTAGGTCGGTGCAGATCGTTCGAGGACCTGCGAACAATGCTCGCACGAAGTCGAACGGAATTCGAGTTTGTTCGGACTATGTCCGCTGCCCGTTCGATGGGACGCAGAAATGTTAACTCGCGCTTTAGATTGTCCGCACAGGCCGCAACCTGCCCTGACCGGCTTGACCATTGACAGACTTACGCAATATGCGTAATAATATACGCAATATGCGTAACTCTTCCGTGCTGACTGCGTTGTTCCCACAGGTGCGGCAAGGTGTGCTCGCGGCTACGCTCGGCCAGCCAGACAAATGGTGGTATCTTTCGGAACTTGCTGACCGTCTGGGCACGACCCCATCGAGCCTTCAGCGGGAGCTGTCATCCTTGGTCGGAAGCGGAATACTGCTGCGTCGTCGTGAGGGCACTAGGGCTTATTTTAAGGCCGAGACCCAGTCCCCGGTGTTTCAAGAGCTGCAGAAGCTCTTCGAAAAAACGGTTGGGCTGGCTCCGATTTTGGAGCAGATACTAAAGCCCTTTGGGAACAAGATTCGGTGTGCCTTTATATATGGTTCCGTAGCACGGAACCGGGAACATGCGACCAGTGATGTGGACGTCATGGTCATTGGTAGCGCAGGTCTCGCGGACCTGTCTCCAGCGCTTCGCAAGGCGGAGGGGCATCTGGGAAGAGAAGTGAACGTCACGGCCTATTCCTCAGAGGAGTTCCGGGAAAAAATCAAATCGCGTGATCATTTCCTCACTGCCGTTTTAGGAGGACGGAAACAGTTTGTGATAGGAGGTCAGAGTGACTTGGACGAAATTGTTGGCGAATAAGGAAGCGGAGAGACACAAGACCTCCAAGAAGGAACTGGACAACATGCGGGCGCTGATCGCCCGCGACCTCGCAGACGCGGGCATTGCGAACCTTTCGGCAGATCGGAGATTCGCGACGGCCTACAACGCTGCACTCCAGGCTGCGAATATGGCTATAGCGGCGGGGTATCGGATCATGAGCAAGGTCGGACATCACCGGGTTTCGTTGGAAAGCACGAAACTGGTGTTGGGCAAAGCCGCGAACAAGCACGCCGACTATTTCGAGACGTGTCGGCGAAAGCGAAACACGATTGACTACACCTTTTCTAACGTCGCCACTGAGACTGAAGCAAAAGAGATCATCGTGCAGGCTACCGAGTTCTATAGTCAGGTCGAAGACTGGATTACGAAGAACCATCCCACTCTCAAGAAGTGAGATCTTCAATGACGATAAGCGCGTCGAATCACCACCGATAAATGGGTAAGCAGGTTTCAGTAACATTTTGATCGATCGAAGTCCGGCGGTGGCGAGCACCCAGTCCTTCTCTTCCGTCCTTGCCTGTTTATATTAACTGTGGTTAACTAGGAAGAATAATCTCTGGTTAATAGATCAGACCAGTGACACTTTGCCGCTTCAGGGCAGAGAAGTGGGGTATCCATGGCGTGGACAGCGCACTTTGGTTGTCTTGTGTTGACGGTGGCGTGTCTTCTTCCGGTTAGAGCACTGGCACAAGGCGAAACCACGAGTGCCATCGTTGGCCAAGTAAGGGATGCAACCAACGCAGTCGTGCCGGGCGCCACGGTGACGATCACCAACCACTGAGACTGGACTGAGGCGTAGCGCCAAGACCGATGAGGCAGGCCGGTTCAACTTCCCACAGTTAAAGCCGGGTACTTACTCGGTCAAAGTGGAAGCGCAAGGCTTCGAGCCGCAGCAAAATGACAATGTCGTTTCGGGCCTGGGCCAGAAGCAGACGGTGGATTTCACGCTTAAGGTGGCCCGATCAAATGAGACGGTTGAGGTAAACAGCGAGGCTCCACTCATCAACCCGGAAAACGCCAACACATCCACGACCCTGAATGCGCCGGCACTGGAGGATCTGCCGAATCCGGGCGGTGACCTAACCTACCCTCTGCAGTTTGCCCCCGGAGCGCTCATCAACACGGCGGGCAGCGGCAACGATTTCGTCGGCGGCACCAACGGGTACGGCAACGTGGAATTCAACGGCCTGCCCGCACTCTCAAACGGCTACATCGTCGACGGACTGGAAACGAACGATCCGCTCACCAATCTCAACAGCGGCCTCTCAACCAACCTTGTCCTGGGACTGAATTCGATTTCGGAAGTGACCGTCAACACTCTTTCCTATTCCGTGGATCAAGGGACGGTATGGAGCGTCCCAGGTCAACTACGTCACCAAGTCCGGCACGAATCAGTTTCACGGGAATCTCTATGAACTGTGGAATGGCTCGCTGCTGAATGCAGCGGACTACTTCACGAACGCGACGCCGGGGAACCACAAGCCGGGATCGACCGTGAATCATTTTGGAGGCAGTGTGGGCGGGCCGATCGTGCACGACAAACTGTTCTTCTTCTTTGACAGCGAATGGGTTCGGATCGCACTGCCCATCGTCACGCCGACGACCGTTCCCAGTGCGGCGTTCCAACAATACGTCTTGCAGCAACTTCCTCTGGGTGGAACGGATTCCGTAACCGGTTCCAGCTATCCGCCAGCACCGCAACTGGTTCCGTTCTATCAAAAGATGTTTTCGCTCTACGGAAACACCAGCGGGACGCCTCTCGCCGTGCTTGGCTGTCCCTTCAATGCAGACGGCAGCCCGGCATTAGGCAGTCCACCGAATGGAAATGGTTGCGCCAACCGGCAAAGCATTTCGCACTCCAGCGACGACCACGAACAGGTACAGACCGTTCGCATCGACTACAACATCAATGAGAAAGATACCGACCTGGTTTCGCTTTCAGACCGACACCGGCCTGCAGGCCGCCTACACCGATCCCATCAACCCCTTGTTCAATGCGCTTTCTCCGCAGCCTCTCTACTCGTTCGCGGCGGGATACACGCACGTCTTTTCGCAGAATCTGGTGAACTATTTCAATCCGGCGTTTTCCTGGTATGAAAGCTTGTTTGGGCCGAGCGACTTTCAGAAGACGCTCTCGGCGTTCCCGATCGTGTTGCAGGGCAGCGGCGCGAATGCGCCGTTCACCACGATCGGAGGACTCGACAACACCTGGGTACAAGGCAGGCGCGCCTCTCGCTTCTTCATCAATGACAACCTCGCCTGGAGCCGTGGCGCTCACGAACTGAGGTTTGGCACGAACACCCGAATCTTTCGCCTGAATGACTATGATTTCGGAGAAGGCACAGTTCCCACCGTGACCTACACGACGTTGCCGCAATTCATCTATGGAGTGGCATCCACCGCAACCAAGACTTTCCCACTCGACGGCAAACGAGCCATTCAACTTTCTCAATCTCGATCTCTATGCCCAGGACACCTGGAAAGTGACTCGCAAGCTTACCTGGACGTTCGGCGTGCGCGACACATTCAACTCCAATCCGCTGAATCCGCACGATCAAGTCGCCCGTCTTCGCGGCTCTTTCAATTCCATCTCGCATGATGTCAATCAACCGCTGAACGCCGCCATTCAAACTCATCTCGGCAATCTGTTCTCCTCCACGCCACTCGCAATCCTGCAACCGAGAACAGCGATTGCGTGGCAGTTCGAGCCGAAATCCGTGCTCCGAACCGGCTTCGGGATTTTCAGCGATATCTTGCCGGGCAGCGTTGCCGACCTGATCGGCACGAATCCACCCTACGTCAAGACGTTTCAGGGAGGGCTGCTTGGCACCGTGGGCGGCACGGCCATCGCGCCCGGAGTGCCCAACAGCGCAGTCGACGCAACCGTTGCCGCAAATCAGAGATTTAGTTCGGGATTTCCGCAGGGCCAGCTTTCGTGCGCATCTCCACAGGCAAATGCCGCAACTTGTCTTCCGCCGGTCGCGATGACAGCCGTGCCCGATGGCAAGCTCCATGCGCCGTACTTCATGGAGTGGAGCCTGGGAATCGAACATCAATTCGGAACGACGGCCAGTTTGCAAGCGCAATACGTCGGCACGCGCGCCGTGAACCAGCCCTATCTAACGCAAGTGAACGGTTACCAAACGGTGTGCCAGGGCTGTTTTGCGCCATTTCCCTATCTGCAGCCGACCGATCCACGATTCGGCGCGGTGACACAGTTCTCCACCGGCGCGAACAGTCACTACAACGGCCTTCAACTGACCGCGATGAAGCGTCTCGGCCACGGCCTGCAAGGACAGGTCAACTACACCTGGAGCCGTTGCATGGATACAGTCTCGAACGGAGGATTCCTTCAGTTCTCTGCGGGAGGGATTCTTTCGCCTCTGCCGGGAGAACTGGCCCGCGACTATGGTCCTTGCGACTACGACATCCGGCACAATCTCAATGCGCAGTATGTGTATCAGTTGCCGATCAAAGTTCGGAATCACCTGTTGGGCTACGCGCTGAACGGCTGGCAGATTTCCGGAACCATGTTTTGGCACAGCGGGGTTCCGTTCTCGGTCCTGAGCACGCCCTATTCGGCGAACGGAAACGGCATTGTGCAGGGCAGCGGACCGCAGTTCGCGAGTGTTGTTCCCGGCGTCCCGCTCTATGCGCACCATCCCGTCCCTGGCGTGACGCAACCGGGCACGATTCAGTGGCTCAATCCGGATGCCTTTGTATCGGCTGTTGATCCGAGTACAGGGCAGTGCTCTGGCGGCGACAGCCCGCAGAATTGCCAATTCGGAAATCTCGGTCGCAATGCCCTGCGCGGTCCCGATTTCTTCTGGAATGACTTCTATCTCACGAAATGGTTTCCGGTGACCGAGCGTGTGAAGCTCCGGATAGAGGCCCAGTTCTTCAATGTCTTCAACCATCCGAACTTTGGGCTTCCAAGCATGGTGCTGGCCGGCATTCCAGGAAAGCCTTCCACGCAGACTGGCTTTGGAGCGCTCACTTACACAACTTCTCCGCCGACCGGCTTGCTCGGCGTCGGTTTGGGTGGCGATAGCAGTCCGCGAATGATCGCGTTTCAGGCGCGGCTGGAGTTCTGAGAATTCTCAAGATGAAGAGCACAATCAGGTGATTCGGGCTAGTGTGCGGACGCGCAGTCAATTGGTGCGTGTCGTCTTGGAACAACATCGGGATCAGATCTAGCACGGCAAGGCGCGAGAGGGTCGGACATGGCACACAGGGGAACTGCGACGGAGCGTTTTGCCACTGGTCCTGCTCGCAACCGTTGTCTGCGCGGCGACCGGATACGGATACGGTTCAGCGCCTCCGCCCAGTTCGGCAAGTGAAGGTCAGCAGATCGGAAAGATCCTCAGTGTACGAAAAGTTCTGGAGAACCGGTACTTTGGGAGCCGCTATCCGCAAATCCACTATTACCTGCTTTATTTTGCAGTTCGCACTTCCGACCAGACATATTGCGCTGAGTACGAAACTCCTGTCCTTGACGAGATCGATGATCTGTTTTCTGCGAAGGACAAAGATGTCGAGTTTGTACTCAAAGGCAAGAGCCTCACGTTGAGAACACCGAAGGGTCGGAAGCTCAAGGCTCACTTAGTGGAACAAAAGCAGTGTTGGCCATAGGGGGACGCTCATGCGGTTGGTTTTTCAAAATGAGGGAAGCAGTCTCGACCCCGCTGCCTTCGCCGGAGGCGGGAGCATCTACTGGAAGTGGAACCCGAGGCTGAGCCGTCAGCCGCGCGCAGCGTCACGTCGAGCGTGCCGCCCCATTCAGTCCTCGTGGAGAGAGGTTCCGCAGCGTCAAACAGGTTTGCACGGAACGATGCGGGGCGGATTAAGACACCACCGGTTTTGCCGCCCGCTTGCGGCCCAGGTGTCTGTTCGACTATGCTTCGAGCCACGGGTCGCTGGGGTTCTACTCACAGAGAAAGATGCATCGCCTGACTGCTAGGATATTGCTGGGGTTGCTGCTGACAAGCGCGTTCGCGCCAGTGGCATCGGCATTCTCCGCGCAACTGCTGCATGCCTGCTGCGTCCGAAAAGCTGGACATCACTGCCACGAGTCAGCGACACCGGAATCCAGCCAGCCTGTAATTGGGGCCCCCGGCGGCTGCACCCACGATTGCTGCCGCGCCGTGACCACCGCCCAGTGGGCCTGTCCGCAGCCGCGCCTCGCAGCCTTCTTCTTGCAACCTATCAACGCGCGCCTGGCCGGAACCCAACCAGACTCCGCGGCCACCGTCTCAGCCGAATTCCAGTCCACTCGCGCTCCTCCTGCCTGCTGAAGCTCTCTCCAGCTTAACCACATTTCGTTTGCTCAACGAATAACTGGACTTTTCCAGCAGCGGATTGCCATACGTGCGTGTGTCGGTCCCAAGGACAAATCCCTCAGGCCCGCTTCGTCTTTGGCGTGCGAGTCATTTGTCGCGGAGGCCTTTCGGCGGGTGGATGCCAATGTCTCGTGAACTGAAAATTGGTCTAGGGGCCCTTCTATTAGCCGGGACCCTCATCTACGTTTCCAGCTTGCTCGGGAACTACCCAGGAGCGCGCGAAACCCCAAGCAAGTCGGAAGCCGCCATTGCCGGCCGCCTGCGTTCGTGGTCGATGCCACGGGGTGCCCGTAACCGGAAGAACCCGTTCACCAGCTCTCCGGAACTTCTGCAGGAATCAGCCCGCCATTTTGCCGACCACTGTGCCTCCTGCCACGGCAACGATGGCAGTGGTGCCACCGAAGTGGGGCGCAATCTTTTCCCCCGCGCCCCCGACATGCGGCTTGATGCCACGCAGAGACTGAGCGACGGCGAACTCTACTACTTCATTCACAGCGGTGTGCGCTGGACTGGTATGCCGGCCTGAGGAGGTCCCGACAATGACATGGACAGCTGGAAGCTCGTCCTCTTCATCCGGCACCTGCCTCATCTCGCCCCGGACGAAATCAGGGATATGGAGCGTTACAACCCGAAGAGCATCGTCGAGCAGGAAGAAGAAAAAGAAGAAGACGAATTCCTGAATGGTGGCCACACACCCACGAAGACTCCAACCCACGGACAACACTCGGAGAAAACAAGATGAAGAAACTCACGTTGATTCTGATATTCACGCTGTTTGCGAGCACGCTGGCCTTTGCTCACGGCAACCTGGCGCACGTTCTCGGAACGGTGGTCGCGGTCACTGACCATTCTCTCTCCGTAAAGACCAGCGACGGATCGATCAAGGTCGTCGCCTTCGACTGCGAAACTCACTTCATCAAGGGCGGTTTGACCGCCACCGCACAAGACGTTGCGATCGGAAGCCGCGTCGTGATTCACGCGCATCAGAACGGCGACAAGCTACACGCGGCAGAGGTCAAGATCGGCTCCGCCTCGGCGAATGACTCAAACCCGACCCCTAAGGAGACGAGATGAATTACAAGACTAGCCTCATCATTCCGGCATTGTTGCTCGCCAGCATTGCCGCCTTTGCTAACGTCTATGGCGCCATCCGCGGACTAGTGCATGACCCGCAGCATCGCCCCGTTCAGGGTGCCATGGTAATGCTGAAGGCAAAGGCGTCGGACTGGGCCAAGACCGTCAACACCGACACCAACGGCGAGTTTCAGCTCAACGCCGTCCCTCTGGGCGACTACTCCATCAGTGTTGCCAGCCCCGGCTTCGCTCAAACAGTACAGGACGTCACGGTCATCTCGGGGACTGTACCAGTGGTTCATTTTCAGTTGCAGGTGGCATCGGCCAAAGAAAAAGTCACCGTCTCGGCCTCGGCCCCGATCGCTCCCACCGACAGCGCGACTCCCATCACTCTCGTGGACAGCATAAACATTCAGCGCACTCCCGGTGCCGACCGAACCAACAGTCTGGCCATGATTACCGACTACGTCCCCAGCGCTTACGTCACTCACGACATGCTCCACATGCGTGGTGGCCACCAGAGGCACTCAAGAACCCCGCCACACCCTAGAACAGCAAGGCTTCTAGGACGCGCTGCGAATTAATAAACCGCAGTGGTTCTAAAACGATTTGGTGCCGGCGTCGACCATAGCGGCCTTCAAATCAGGCGCGTGGTACCGGGTGCCATTCGGAATTTTGTGGCAGAGATGGTTCGCCAACTCCCGCAGTTCGTAACCCAGCCCGTAGAACTCGCCGAGCACTAGCGCAGCCTGTTTGTATGAGTCCGCGAACTTGGCGCGAAGCTCGGGCAGGTCCTGGGCAATCTGCTCGAACCGAACGCGCCTACGTTCTGCTTCCCACCCATCGGCAAGGCAATTCCCACAGTCTTTCTGTCTTCATGACGAAAACCTGGTATCCATGCTGCGCAGGCCACTCTCTGCCATCCGGATTGGGGCCTGCAAAAGCTTCCGGGAAATTCCGGACCGTCAACAGCACTAGGCTCCGACGAACCTGCTCTGCCAGCTCGGTCAACCTCCACTTACGCGCGCTCGTGTAAAAGCCTCGATGCAGGGAAAGCACTAAGCAGCGGCCGTGAAATCAGTCCGGAAAAGTTCTCCGGTGCGTGTAACTTCCTGGTTGGCCGCACATCTCATCCGCACTGCCCAAGTCTGGGCGCAGAAATCCAGCAAAGGGAGCGAAGTATGAAAACAAACTTGCGTCGGGCCAGTGGAATGCTGGCTGTGTTGTTCCTGGCGGTCGCATCGGCGACGGCCGCTGACCACGAGCACGACCTGCTCGTGCTAACTAGCACGAACAATCCGTCTGGCAATGAAGTTATCGTGTTCAAGCTGAATCGAGCGGGGACACCCTCGGTATCATTTGTGAACGCATTGCCTACGGGCGGCAATGGCGGCGCCAGCGGAAACGCTGGAATCCTTCAATTCCGGAATGACTTCGGCGTCGTGGGGAACTTTGGTTCGAACACCGTGACTCAATTGGTGCGAAACAACGACTTCATTAGCATCGGACAAACCATCAAGCTAGCGACGGGCTGCACTAATCCCGATTCCGTCGCCTTGACCCACGAACACCTTTTCGTGGTTGGAGCAAACTGTGCTGAGAGCCACAATTGGCCTTGGGGGAACCTCGACGGCAAAGTCGTCCCGTTGAGCGATTCTTCGGCGGGGCAAATTGCGATCGGCGACACCTGGGGAGCGGTCACTCTGAAATCAGGGTCGCTTCTGCAACTACCGCTCACTGAAGACGGGGCGCTCAATGGAACCAGCCTGAGCGTGACGCTTCCGAGCGGGGCAGATAATACTCCACTTGGAGCCGCGTTCTGGGGGAATATTCTGGGATTCACCCCCGCGCACAGTCCTGATAGCTTCGCGATTGTCGACACGAAGCAGGATGTCTTCCCGATCGTTGGGCCGACGCCGTCGTATCCGAGCAATGCTCCCTGCTGGGTAGCGAAGGGCCGGGGAAATGTGTGGTACACGGGCAATAGCCCTGGCCAGGCCATCTCAATATTTTTCAGCGATGGGCAAGGCGGGATGTTCTACAAATCCGTGCCCTTGCCGGGCGTAGCCACTGACATAACGGTTTCTCGTGACGCTAGATGGCTCGCTGTTATTTACACCGCCGCCGACGGTAGCGGTGGACGCATCGGTATTTTTGCGATCGACGACTACGGCGACCTGTCTCTTGCCGCGACTTCAAGCCCGATCGGTGTTGCTAGCTTTAATGGAGTCGCGATCAGTCAGTAGAGTCGCCCTTGTTTCCCACCTTAGCCGGCGGGCCTCGCTCGCCGGCATTTTAGTTTTTCGAAATTGGTAAGGTAGCTGCCTACACAGTAGCGAAACCTGTCCAGCGGAACTTTCCAAGTGCTCGCGCATCCCATGTGCGACGCCCGCATTCCGGGCTCGAATTCCGATAACAAAGAGTGGAGGACTCCATGAGGAAAATGATGTACAGCCTGATCGGTATGTGTTTTCTGGCAGTATCGCTCTCTGCAGTAGCGCAGTCTGGTGACCCGATGAAGCAGGACCAGATGAAACAGGACAACATGAATGACAATATGGCGAAGGCTGTCAGCGTCTCCGGTAAGGTCAGCGCTGACGGGAAAATGTTCACGAGCGACAAGGACAACAAGATGTGGACGGTCAGCAACCCGGACGCCGTGAAGGGACACGAAGGGCATCATGTCACCATCAAGGCAAGAATCGATGCCGCCAAGAGCCAGATTGAGATCACGTCGGTCAAGATGGCAAAAAGCGAGATGAAAGACACGATGAAGAAGGATGAAATGCAACACTGATTTCTGAGCAGCCCTTTGGGAGTGTCCCGGCGACTCGGCAGTCGCTGGGACCTGTCCAATTGTTCAAGAGAGACGAAGCCGTTTCTTTGGTCGTGGGTGGTTATCAGCAGAGATCAGGCATGCAGGTACTTCTTCATGTAGCGTGGTGATGCTCTTGAATTTGCGGCCATCGGTTCGTAAGGTCATGGCATCTCTCTTCGACACAACCGCCTTTCGGCGCGGATGAGATTCACGAATTGTAAGAAAGTTACAGAGCCAAAGGAAAGCGCAATGGATCTACGAATGCAATCAATCGGGCGATCATTGTGGATTTGAGTCTGGAGCGAGCTGCGGCACACGGCCATTCGCATAGCGTTCGAGCAGCCTCTCAGCTACGATCTTGGGAGCGTCCCATTCTGAGATGACTTTTGCGAAGGCGGCCGCTTTGGCTTTTGCGCTTGCGTCTCGCATTAGCTTCTGGATCGCGTTTTGGACTTTTGCCGAGGGGTTTCGCGACTTTGGTACTCTGATCGCGAATCCCAATCGTTCCAGCGCCGCAAGGTTGGCAACCTGCTCCATCTGCATGCCGACGCCGACAACAGGTTTGCCGGCCAAGGCGGCCGTCATGACCGTTCCGATCCCGCCATGAATGACGGCAAGATCGGCCATCTTATTTACAGTGAGAGCGGGGACCCAATCAGTGACAGTGACGTTCGTCGGTACACGAACTCCGTGAACTTTGGCGAGCTGAAACTCAACTGGGGCGATCACGTGGTATGGCTTTCCTTCGAAGCTTTCAATGATCTTGGCGACGATCCCTGGTGTTCCAGAGCTGCCCATCGCAAAGTAGATCAGCGGTTTATCCTTCGGGACGTCTGTAAATCCTTGCGGCATCGGGAATTCTTCATAGGGAACTAGGGGACCGATGAAGTAGTGGTTGAACGGCAGCTTGATTCCGGTAAATTCCGGAGGTTCCGCCACCAGTGTGATGTCTCCTCTCCAGAACTCGAAGATCGATTCATAGCCTGCGACCCCGAAGTGTTTTGCCGTGCGGTTGACCGTGTTCAGGAATCCATATCTGATCCAAAAGTTAATGAATCGCAGGATGAACCAATCCAGAAGCGCCTTGATTGGCGCTGGACTAATGTGATCCGTCATGCCTGCACCATGGCAGACGAAATCCGGCAGCCACGTGGATTGAACAACCCAAACGAGCGGGATCTGCAGAACCCGGCAGGTGACGGGGATCGTCACATATGACCCCGTTACAACTGCGACCGGCGTTAAGGTCTTGAGGCAGACAATCTTGTTCTCGACGCGCTCGGCCATTTCGCGGTCAGTGAACGCGGGCGCAAACTTCTCCCCACGATCCGCCTTGGCGATGTACTCTATCTTTTCTGGAGTGAGACGGGGCTCCAGCTGAGTCAACGGAAAGCCGTGCCTTTCGATCAGCTGTTCGAACTCGCCTCCGTCGGAGATGAAGTGAACGTCGAAGACCTGGCTTGCCTTCGGGTGAAGTCTGACGCCTTTAGCGATCTCGACCATGCGGGTGGTTTCGGCCAGGTTGAATGCGCAAGGGGCGAAGAGGAGAACTTTCCTGGACATTATTTTGCTCTAGGCACCAGCCAACGGAAGGCCTCACGCACAAAAGGCTTGGCATCTTTCTCGATGCAATCGCCATGAGCGATGATGAGCTTGTCGAAATCCCACGAAAGCAGCTTTTCAAGTGATCGCCGTGCGAGATTTCGATGCGTAAAGGACAGCCTGATATCGAGCCCAACGCCGCCATCGGGAGACCCAACGCCCTCCAGTTTGAACAGAGCATTGCGAAAGGGCTTACCCTTTACGTCGGGGTGAATTTGGATTAGATCATCCAATATTGCCGTGCCCGACTGTTTATGAAAGAAAAGGACCTCGTCGAGGAGAGCGTTGCCTTTGAAGACCAGTTGGTCAAAGTCGTCCACCCACGCTTGAGGTGGCTCATCTCCCAGAACGCCGGTTAAGGGGACTGGCCGCTTCTTCAACGTGAGCAGCGTTGTTCGCGACGACCAAAGCTGAGCCTCGGGGAAGAGCGTGTGCCAGCCTTCCAAGCGCCAGAAGTGCCTCGGGGTCGCCGCGACGAGGTACCTGACCGGTCCCAGTTGGTTTATACGTTGGAGCGAATCGAACGGCACAGCAACGGGTGAATTGACCCATAGCGACCCGTCGGAGAGCTTCACGATTACCATGCGGGTAGTGAACGTGACTCCGAAGTCGCGGACGTTCGGACCGTCGGCGATCCACACGTCTTTTGCGAAGGTCTGAAGATCGGACATTGGTCTACTTTTCGAGAATAGCAACGTTTAAATAGTTGAGATCCTTATCGTTGAAAAAGGGCAAATCTCATCTGCTCCTTGCTCGACTCAGCATCCTAATGTGGGAGGAGACCCCATGAAGAATTTCTTTCGAGGAATCGTCTTCGCTATCTTCGCACTGGCTTTGGGTGGCTGGCTTTACCTCCGCTTCGGCTTTGCGGATGTCTGCGCCAACGTCCCGCTCTCCTGGCTCGATTCGGAGGTTGCCAGTGCCGCCATGCACGCTTCGGCTGCACGCCGCGCGCCCGAAGAGAAAAACCCGATCCCGCCGACCGATGCCAATCTACTCGACGGTGCCCGCCTCTACCGAGACAAGTGCGCCGATTGCCACGGCAGACCTGATAACCCCGAGAGTGACTACGGTGAGTCTTTCTATCCGCCGCCTCCCCAGTTCATGAAAGTACATCCGCATCTGCCCGACAACCAGAATTTCTACATCATCCGCTGCGGCGTACGAAGGACGGCCATGCCGGCATGGGGCAAGATCATGGCGGACAGCGAGATCTGGCAGGTAGTTGCGCTTCTCGACCACCTGGACAACCTTCCGCCCGCAGTTGGCGAAGAGCTTCACAGGCCAGCCTTGAGCAATCCCTGAGCTTCAGTTGCTAACGTCGAACGCTTGCAGAGCCGACGCTGTTCTGCTTGGCCTCCTCGACTGATAGGCCGGATCGCTTGCATGTTTCATCATCGGCTTCGCAGGCCAAATTGTTCCGTTGGCTTCGCACGTCGGCGACCTCCCTCGAGTCGCTTGCACTCAGGAGTGAGTCGTCGCAGTAACCTTCCCCTGCTTTGCATGCCAGGAGATTCCTTTGATACGAGATAGTAGCGACCTGCTTGGCTTCTGCCGGCGTGAGCAAGGACTGATCACACAATTGGGGGTCAGTCTGACAGGTAAGCAGATTGTGCTGCCGTTCAAGTTCATGAACCTTCGCAACCTCTGCGGCTGTCAGTAGAGAAT
This sequence comes from uncultured Acidobacteriaceae bacterium, assembly GCA_963786095.1. Classification (GTDB taxonomy): domain Bacteria; phylum Acidobacteriota; class Terriglobia; order Terriglobales; family Acidobacteriaceae; genus Sulfotelmatobacter. The sequence goes on from CAWAXV010000020.1 coordinate 73,605, forward strand.
AGTCGCACGCACTCGCCCCGGTTTCACAATTCACCTTGTTCTGCTGCTCCTGGATTTGTGCAACCGTTTCGGCTTGCGATGATGCGAGGAGAGCTTGATCGCATATACCGATCGTTGTTTCACACGCAAGAGTATTACGGCGCTGTTCCACCGTGGCGACATTCTTCGACTCCTCTGGACTCAGCGCCGAATGCTCGCACTGGCCATTTCCGGTGAGGCACACCCACAAGTTCTGATCATGTTGCAGGTCGGCGATTTGTTGTGCCTGTGCGTTCGTAAGCAGTGATCGATCACAGGTCCCGAATCCATCCAGGCAATCGCGAAGGTTCTGAGCCCTGTTACTGGCTGTCGGCGATGTCTGGCCAGACGCTGTATAGACAAGACTTCCGAAGAGTACAAAAAAGGTCAGCTTGCGCAGTATGCCACATCCTTTCGTAATTGGAAAACGCTTATGTTTGTCTCGATGTTTGCCTCGGAAGCCCACAGAAGGTGTTGTAGAGCCAAGCAAATAGAAGACCTGCAAGGGCTCCATCCACGAGTCCATCAAGCGTGCCCGTCAAGATCCCCGCTATCGTATGCGACGTATGGAACCAGGGGTATACAGAACTCATCATCTGCAGGAAGCTCAAACCGTAATCGGGGCGCTCGTGGTTGATCAGCGAGACCATGAGAATCGCTCCGCCCCAGAGAAGCCCTCCCGCAAGCATCGTAGCTCTAAGTGAAAGTCTCATTCTTTTGCTCTCCTTTCGAGAAACTGGCCAACTCGAAGCTGCTACCTTCCAGTCACGAATTTAGCGAACGACCGCATTCAGTTCTTCTTGAGTTCCGCGTGCAGTGTTGCGCCAGTGCCGGAGTTAGCGGCTACTTCGACCTTTTGCAACCTTGGTTGGGAACGCTGCCATAGAATCCGTGCGTCGGGCGCGTCACTTGGAAATGCCTTCATCGATTGCTGCCCCGAGGGCTCTAGAACGATGTCGACCCGGCGGTTGTACGCGAGCCATGTAACTTTCGGGTGATACGTCATCCATTTGTCGGGCTTCTGTGTGTCCACAAGCTCGAGCTTCAGAACCTCGCTTTTGCTTAATTCCTCGCTCTTTCCGTCAGCCCGAATCTGTATCTCGTTCGCAGGAATGCCCTGTGACACGAGATAGTTCTTGACGAGTTCAGCTCTCCTTTCGCTTAGTTTTGTGTTGTATCGTTTTGAGCCGCGAACGTCGGCGTGTCCAATGATAAGGAGACTCGCGTGATCGTTGTCATACCGCTCGTGCTGCTGGAAGCGGTTCGCGGCGTTCGCGAGCACCGCTCGCTCGCTGGCCACTAGTCCAATCTTGGGGTGATGTGCAGTCGGATAGTTAGTCGGGTAAAAGAGACTGGCCAGCGTAACGGAGGGGGCCGGATCAATCGCACCTACAATGTGCAAAGCAGCCGTGCGTGTAGTCGTTCCGCCGCAGCCATTGGACGCGGCGAGCGTGTAATCGACCATCTCATTGACGGGACCGGTACTTGTCTGTTTTGGTTGGACTTCGATTTTCTTACTTCCGGCCAAACTTTCGACTCCGAACGGCGTGATCTTCACCTGGTTAGCGTTCGCTGCCACCCAATTCAAGGTCGGTGCTTCGTCTTGGACCACCTTGTCCCCAAGTTTGTGATAATGCACCTCGGTCTGGCTTAAGGTCAGAGTGGCGGTGGGCTGTACGTTGACCGTCACCGTTGCCGATTGTGAAGCTTCGCCACCCGGACCCTTCGCGATCGACTCATAGTTCGTCGTTTTTGTGGGATTAACCGTGCGGTCCCCACTCGCCGATACGCTTCCAAGGTTGGTTATAGAAACGTCGGCTGCATCGGCAGATTTCCAGTCGAGTTGAGTGGGTTGTCCGCAATCGAGGGAAGTTGAGTGCGCCGTCAGTTGGGCTGTCACCGGAGCGATCGGCACGACTGCACTGGCGACTCCTGCGTGGAAGCGTGGCTGGGGGCCTAAAGTGTCGCCCAGAGGCCAATCCTTCGTTTTGATCTTGCCGTTCTGATCTAGGTTAACGATCACCCGCTCACCCGCCTTGACGTCTACCGGTCCCGACCAGATCGTGTTTCCCTTGCGCGTAACGGCAACTTGGTACGTACCCGGCTTTACGAGAAGGCGCTGATGCCAAATCCAGTTCCAGTCGAACTCATCGACGTGACCGACGAAGTAGTCTGGAGTCGCCCCGTTGAGTAGGACTGCCGCTCTTGGATGACCCTTGAATTCGATGTCTCCGAACGGTCCCGATACCTTGTCCCCCGAGTTCTGCAAGGCCACGGTGATGTCCGTAGTGGTCCTCGGATCAATGTGCACCTGGCGGGTGTTCGAGGTATATCCGTAATTGTGAACGCTGACTTCGTGGGGGCCCGGCGATAGAACGATCGTCTGGCTGCCATCGCGAATGGCCTTTCCGTCCACGAAGACGTAGGCTTGCTTTGGGCTTACATGAATCTTCAACTTGCCGGTGACGCTCTGCGCGGAGGCCGGCAGAGCGACGAGTGAAAAGACGACGAAGGTTAGAAGCGCGAAAAACACTGTGTGCTTAGCGAAGTTCATTGAGATCTCTCCTTCCTCAACCTTTGCCGAAGGTCTAAACGTGAAGGGTAGTCGGTGTTGACAGGGCGGGGCGCACGGTAGGCTCTACGAAGGTATTACTATGGACTCGATTGTGTTCACGACTGCGACTTAAAAGCCGCCTCCAACAACTTAGATTCTCGACACTCCGATTCTCGTTGTATCGCCCCACGATATATTTGGTTTCTCTCCACATGCTCTGCAGATGATCAGAACATCGACTCCACGAGCGCCAGCCAACTCAACCGCGCAGGAGACCATCGCACTTCTTAGAGAGGCATAGGAAATCGCGAAATGAAAGGGGAGTTAGAGGAACACATTCGTCAACTCGCCTATCGTCTGTACGAAGAGCGTGGCTGCGAGGGTGGCCATTCCGTTGATGACTGGTTGCGCGCAGAACGCGAGGTTCGAGGGTTCGCTTCAAGGAGGGGAGAGATGGAAGTGGAATCACGCCACACCGACGCCTCGCCGAGTAGAGATCCGAACGATGAGTGCCACTGTTCTTAGTCACAACCGTTTTCTCCGCTACTTGCGTCATTGAGAACGCTCGATAGCTCGCACGCATCGGACAGTCGAGGTCGCGCCATCGGCACCTTGGCCATGACGATAGTGCCGGTGTTGTCCGACTCGATATCGAGGCAGCCGCCCAACTCGTGCACCCGCGCCCGCATACCAGCAATGCCAACGCCGGTGCTCCCTGCAGTGCAGCTGAGATGTGTTAGACGTTCTTTTGAAATCCCGCTGCCGTTATCCGCCACTTCAAGGTTGAGATGGTTCGGATCGAGCCAGAGCCTAACACTCGCGATCGAAGCAGCTGCGTGGCGATGTACATTCGTGAGGCTCTCTTGGAGGATGCGGAAGAGGACAAGCTCACAGTCACGGGTCGGACGTTCGATCCCTTGAGCTATGTCGCAAGTCACTTGAATGCCGCTCCGCTGCGCGAAGCCCTCAACAAACCATCGGGCTGCGGAAGCGATGCCTATTTCGTCGAGCAGAGGCGGGTGTAGCAGGTAGGAGGTAGTGCGTATTTCACGCAGTGCGTCATCTACAAGGGCATTAACACTCTCCAATTGACGTGACAAGAGGGCGTTTGTTGGTTCTGACAAGTTAAGCGACGCGACCGCCATCTTGATTGCTGCCAGGGTCTGTCCTGCGCTGTCGTGCAATTCTCGCGCTATCCGGCGACGTTCCTCATCCTGCATAGTCATTAACCGAACGGACAACTGGCGTAGCTGCTCCTCACGTTGCGTACGCATGTCGGCCTCCGATTCTAGCCTATGCAGCGCTTGAGACAGGGCTATGGTGCGCTCCTCGACTCTCTGCTCCAGTTCGTCGTGCGCTTTCCTGAGTTCTTGTTCGACACGCTGTCGCTGTGCCGCTTCCATGGTCAGTGCACGAACCGTCTGATCGAGTTCTAGCCGTTTTCGGCGGTTTGTTGCACCCAAGGTGATCAGGACGAGGCACACAAGAAGACATCCGACGACGCCATGAATCTCTGAGGGACGAACCACGAGGAGTGAGTGGCGAGGATCTACAAACCAGTAGAAAATTCCCAGGAATCCAACCAAGCTGCTCAGAGATGCCGGAGCAGCTCCGCATACCACAGCGTTGAACGCTACCGCCATGTACAGAGTGACGTAGAACGCCACGTGCCCGAGAACCGGATCAAGAAGTCCTCGAAGCAAGACCGCCAATATAGCTGTCGCGACTGCAATCGTGAAGCGTTCAATTCCGCGCTGCTGAGGCAGTGGAGAGAAAATTGCCAAAACGCGTGTGAGTGTGGGGTTCGTCATACTGGTGCCACTCCTGAGGCGTTGTGGTTCTTACTTCTGTGCTTCCGAGATCTAACGAGATGGAAGTCCGCTGACTGAACCGAATCTCCGGCGGCGCTGGCTCGAAGCGTTCAGCGGAGGTTTCGGTCCCTCATCTTCTCTTCTGGATTAGCAACGAAGAACGGCAGCGTGCTCGGAATCAAACGATGCGGGAAAGAAGAGCTCGTCTAGCGGAATTCGGAGTGCGAGGTGGCAGACAGCCACACAACGCGCTAACAGATGCATAGCCGCCAACAGCAAAGCCAGACAGAGGAAAACTTTTGCTTTGAGGGAGAGTAACGCGGTAACGGGTCCATGCACAGCGGAATAGGGGCCCTGGACAGCGGGAAAGAGGAACAGGGCAACCGTACACAGAATCGCGACGAACACGAATTTATAGCTAAGTTGTCGGGAGAGTCTCAATCCAGCTCCTCGCTGTCAGGAGGGTCCGACGACCCTAGTAGCAACGATTCATAATCGAGGTCGAAAGGTTGTCCGCCCTCTTCGCCAAATAGCGACTTTTTCGCAGGCCATCGACGCTAGATCTCCTCTGACTGAAGGAGCCCTCACGCAGGCCTTCTAAACAACGCACGGAGTACCCATCATCCATCGATACATTATATCGTGCAGCGATACAACGAAAATCGTCAAGGAAAGAATCTATAGACATTGAAGCAGCGGATCAGTTCCCAATGGCGGCTGACATCTCGGCCACAGCATCTGCCAAATGGAGGAAACTGCTTGGCGAAGACAATTGACAGTGCATTCGCTAATCTGTTTGCTGATTGCGTTGCTCGGGCCATCAATGCTCAGCATTGTTCAAGCCTTTCGCAAGAAGCCCAGGGGCCAAGGCAAACCAGCAGAGCTTCCTGACAGTTGGAGTCGCTGGATTCTAGAAGAGAAGAAACCGAAGCAGTGTGAATTAGATCAGACGACCGACTCCGATGGCTGAGGTCGGTACCACCTTTCAGGACTCGCGGGGACGGGATTGGGTGGCACGTCCTCTGCGGCCTAGCGCTGTGGCCTTGTATTCCGGCCAGGCCTCAGTCGCGCGATGTTCCGCGGCCTTGCGAGAGGACGGCGAGCGAGTCCTCCCTGGTTGTCTTCCTCGTGAGGCCGCGGAGCCTCTTCGCTGAAAAGTTTGACCAGACCATGTTCCATCTCTATCTAGTTCTGGCAGATTGCGTGCTGTTGCTGCACTTGGTCTTCGTTTTGTGGGTGATGTGTGGAATCTTGACGACGCGGCACCGGCCGGTCCTGCGCTGGCTTCACATCTCCTGTCTCGTCTGGGCTATCGTAGTCGAACTGACTACGTGGCCTTGCCCCTAACGCTCCTTGAGAACTGGCTTGAACTAAACGCGAACGTCCAGACTTATGTAAGGTATATTTCTGCTGCACTACCTAGACAAGCTTGTCTGTTCGGACGTTTCTCCGACACAATGATTCAATTTTCTGCCCAGCCGATGGCTTGGATGATTGGGCCTGAGTTGTGGCTACAGCCAATCATTTAGTGCATGTCTACTAGATGTGCTCCGTGAGTCACCCGTTCGCGCCGGCTTGCCATCCGCCGATAGTGCCGTCCAAACACTTTTTCTTATAAACCTTGTGAGAAAGACATCTCGTTACCGTCGGAATGTGCTCTTAGTAATTAAGGCTGTCGCCTGGCGTAGGAGTTATCGTCCCTTTACCTCTGCCTCCAGACCATTTCTCCGAACTGGGCCAATCCAACAGCCTGTGGAGGAGTGACATGCACGCGAAGGTGACAACGTTTGCCCTGACAGCAGCTCTCTTTGCTCACCGGCAGTCTCTTGGCCCAACAAAAGCACCAGACAGCGACAACCATGCAGAGTATGCAGAATTCCGCCGACCGGACCTTCATGAGCACTGCGGCGGAAGCAAACCTGGCAGAGATCGACACTGCAAAGTTGGTGGGGCAGAAGTCTACCGATCCCGCGGTGAAAGACTTTGCGAACCGCATGGTTACCGATCACACACAATCGAGCCAGAGTCTGGCGAGTTTGGCCGAAGTGAGCGCTATCAAACTGCCCACTGAGCCGGGCCTAATGGAGCGCAATCAGAAGAGTGAATTGCAGAAACTCTCGGGAGTTAGGCTCGACGACGCTTACCTCCGTGATGAACTCCAAGGCCACAAGGAAGCGATCGCGGCGTTTGAAAATGAGATTGAGAATGGCCAAAACCAAGAAGTTAAAAACTATGCGGTAAAAACCCTTCCGACGCTGCAAGACCACATCAGGATTGCAGAGGATATCGCCGGGAAGCTCGGGCTATCAGGCAAGGTCGGCCTGAGTGATCAAAGCAAAGCGATTGCCGTTAGATAAGCTCTCGGCGAACAGGACTGTGGCACCGCGTTACGAGTAACGCGACTAATAGACTGTTGGCGGTCTATACAGGGAGGCCGCCAACCCAACTCGAATGAACAGAGGCCTTGACCTGCCCTTCGGGACAGTGGCCAATAGTCATAAACAGTTTGGTGAGGTGTTTAAGATATAATCCTGACGGGACACTTCGATGATCCTGAGCCGAATGGGATGGGAACTGGCTGTTCTGGCCGTTCTGTGCGTCGTGGCGATTTTCTTCTTTCCCGCCATGCAGGGTCCATATTCTGCAGTTAATGGGCCAGTAACTGCTCTTCAGTCTGCTCAGGCGGCCGCGCGCCTGCGGGTGGCAATAATTCAGGCGGCTTTTAACCTGATTGGGAATTCCCATATTCCACCACTGGCTTGGATGAGCTCGACGAGAGTCTTACGCACCCAAGTCCAGCTGCCTGATTACGCCGATTGTAGCGCTATCCTTCGTTGCTGATTCTCCTCAAGCTTTTCCTCTGAACAATCGCAAGTTCTCTTTGGAACTCAAGGAATCTGTGTCTCGCTCACAGCGACGCATTGTTCCGTCGTTCCGCAAATGTTGACGAGAATTAGTGTCGGATGTCATAGCGAAGTCGCGCTTACTTCAGCAAAGGGAGGATTCAAGTGAGAAAAGCAAGATTGAAGACATCGATTCTGGTGTTGCTCGCGGCGATATTGTTGTTGGCAGGCTGCAACAAGAAGGTGGCCACAGCCACACCACCTACACCGCCTCCACTATTGCCAGCACCTACCGCAACTCTGGCCGCCAGCCCCAACATGATTCAGCAGGGCCAAACAACGATACTTTCGTGGCAAACTACAGATTCCACCGACATAACCATCGGAGGCTTGGGCAGTGTCCCGGCGTCCGGTTCTCGGTCTATCGTGCCGGAATCGTCTACGACCTACACCCTTGAAGCAAAGGGAGCAGGAGGCACGAAAGATGCCACGGCGCGCGTGACAGTGAACGCGAGGTCTGCAAGCGTGACACCTTCACCGACCGATGCAGATTTGTTTGCCAGAAACACCAAGGATGTCCTTTTCGACTACGACAAATCCAACATCCGTCCGGATGAAGTGTCCACTGCACAAGGCGATGCTTCCTTTCTCCAGCAGCATTCGAACATCAAGGTGCTTATCGAGGGGCATTGTGACGACAGGGGATCAGATGAATACAACATTGCGCTAGGAGCGAGCCGAGCGGAATCAGTGAAGCAATCGCTCCTACAACGTGGTATCTCGCCTGACCGCATTAAGACGATCAGCTATGGAAAGGAGAAACCATTCTGCACACAAGACAATGAACCATGCTGGCGGCAGAATCGGGTCGGCCACTTGGCAATTGCGCAGTGAGTTGTTTGAAGGCGGCTCTGCGGTAACGGGCCGCCTCCTTTTCGACCGTGCTGATCAGCGCCAACTGTTTCGTTAATTGTTTCTTGTGCGTGGAGGTGTGCAATTGTCCGCTCGAGCAGAGATAAGTTGGCTACTGCCAGCGCGATGTGCTCAAGCGCTACACGATTTCGGAGAGGGCTGATGTCGCAAAGATTGGTCAGCAATGCGGTTCGAGGTGAATCATGAGTTGGCTCGAACGCCGAATGGTGTTTATCGAACCGGCTTCCAGTCACAATCGAGGAAAGCAATGCAGGCTTCCGCCTAGGAGCCAGTTCCGGAGGTTTGGTAACCGCACTTCGTCCTCTGGTTAACGATTGCGCTGGAGTTTGGGTGTGATGTGACGCCGGTTGAGCAGAGGAAGAGAATTCGAAAACTGAAAGCGCGCGTTCGCCAAGAGTACATCTTTCATTGGCGAGACTCATTCTGGGGGTGCGGAGAGCTTGCCACGCGGAATCCGCACCTGGCACCGGCGCGTTCTGCGGAACAAAAGAGTGTGGGGATGTGTAACCGGGGAAGAGGAGGGAGCGATGCATAAACTTATGATGACATCAGTATTGTTGTTCACCCTGATCGGTATGGCGGCAGCCCAGAACGATCCGAAGAGCATACCGACTGCCTCTTGCAGCTTCCAAGACGGAAAGCAGATTACGGTTCGTTACAGCAACGAAACATCCACGGGCCGCGATCTCCCATCGGGGAAGGTGTGGACACCAGGAGGTCAACCGATGTTGCTTTTCACGCAAGCGCCTCTAGTTGCCGGCAATACAGACATCCCGATGGGTGCTTACAGCATGTACATCGTGCGCGAAAAAGACGATTGGACTTTGGTTGTGAACAAGAATGTGAGCACCGCAAATAAGTACGATAAAGGCCTCGACGTAGTAAGGATGGGCATGCTAAGGGGTCAGCTCAGCGAACCGCAGAAGGAATTCACGGTTTTCTTTGGGCATGCGGAACCAAAGCAATGCAACATGCGCATCTACTACGGTAAGAACGGCACATGGGCCGAGTTCCAAGAGAAGTGAAACGTCCGCCGATTTCGCGTCACAAGTGTGAGGATAGAGTTTATGAGTTGGACGGTTCTGTGCGTCGGTGATGACCCTTCCGGAATTTTACTCTACCAATCCGTGCTGGAACTGGCCGGGCATTCCGTGTTGGTCGCCTCATCGGCTGGAGAAGTTCTTAGAGCGAGCAAAGCTAGAGCAGTTGACTGTGCCGTAATCGATCACGAGAAAGACGGGATGTCCATAGCGAGACAAATTGCACGCGCCTGGCCAGGGCTTCGAATACTGTTTGTGTCAGATCGAGCAGAACTACCATTCCAAATCTATGCAGAAGCGGGGATGTTTATAACCAGAGACGAGGCAATCGAAGGGATTTCGGGATGCGTTCAAGAAATGATGCAGCGGAATGTGAATGAATGCGGTACAGGGTGCAGTGGGAAGCGGACTCACAGAACGGATGTCGGGTCTCGACCTCTGCACCGAGGAATCGTCAGATGGATATTGCCCTGGTAAATCGAGGAGCCAGGCACTCTGCTCACCTTGAGCGGTGGAGAGAATGGCTCGTGGCAACGAACAAAAATGCCAATGAAAAAAAGACTGTTGGACAACCAAGAGTCTTGTATATTCATCAGCCGTAGTATGGCCTGTAAGATGTCGCCTTCACGACATATTCGCGCAACCAGGATCGCGACGATCTGGCTCGGAACTTTTGCGGTGGCAGCGCTATTGGCCCTCTTGGTAGCGCAGAACGTTTTCCGGCAATTTCCGCAGGCGGCGTTGTCTCACCGCTCTTCGATCCGGGCGATTCGGGCTGATGGTCCGAAAACTCGCTTCGATTGTGACGGATCGCAGTGGAGCGCTCCTGTTGATATTGTTCTGCCCTTTCCACCAGCAACGGAATCTGTTCCTCTGACGTTCACTCCTCGGCTGCACTCTGCACTACGGGTTGATGGCTTCCATTACAACCGTCCGCCTCCTTCCTGCTAGTCCTTCCCGTTCGAGGCCATTGGCAACACCTTGTGCTGAAGAACGTCACGACAAAGGCACTGCTGGTCGTGGCCAGTTCAAGGTTTGCTTGCAGCGAGTGCGCCCATACCATAAACGGGCGCGCCCGGCAGCTCTCAACTCTGTGCCAACAAAATAAGGAGTTCTCGATGAATGATCTCGTGAGACCCGCAAAGGTCGGAAGTGCTCGTCATTCCATGACGTGGAGCCTTAGTCCTCGCGCCAAAATCGTATCTCTCGGAGTGGGACTGAGCTCCTTCTTGGTGACTGAATTCATGCATTACTTGCTTGTTCCAGATATTGGTCGCCTCTGGGAAAGACTGCTGGCTGAAGGCCTTTCGGGAATTGTTGTCACCGTATTGACCGCGGGACTAATGCATGTAGCGAATCAAAGAAGGGAAGCTGAGCTGCTGCGCATGCAGGTAATTGAAGAGATGAACCATCACATCCGAAATGCGTTGGCAGCGATCTCCCTAACAACCGACTCGATCGAGAACCATCAATGCATTCGTGTGATTTCTGACAGCGTCAACCGCATCGAATGGGCTCTGCGAGAGGTGTTATCCAGGAGCGCGCCGCTTCAAAATGACGATCGGTATTTCCAGCCGCGAATGGAAGAACGACGAGCACCGGGAGATGCAAGAGCTATACACCAGACCGTTACGAAAAGAAGGGACTATGAATCGTACAGACATTAAAGCGATCAGACAAAAACTGCAACTCCAGCGTGACGAGATTTTGGAGTTCCTGCGACGTCTGGAAAATGAAACTCGTTCGCTCGATGTTGACTCGGGACGGGACGTCGCTGACCGGTGCGCTCTCAGCATGTCAAAGGAGTCGTTATTTGATCGGAGCAGCCAGCAAAGACTAGCTTTGCGCCTCATTGAAGGCGCGCTCGCAAGAATCGCCAATGGGTCATTTGGCGTATGCGGAGCCTGTGGCGATGATATCCCGGATCGCCGGTTAGAGGCCTTACCTTGGACGCAATACTGTCTTCGGTGTCAGGAGGCGGTTGAGGACGAGGTTGGCAGCAGGCTATCAAGCCAAGCTGAACTGACGGCCACGACCTGGCGATCCGAGGATCTCTTTTCCTGAGTCGCGATTCCACGGTTCAATCGAGGAAGGAGGTCCAAAATGTCCAAGGAGACAACAGCGGAGCCGAAGCAAGGCGAAACCCGGGCGGATTCACAGGTTCCGAGAGCAAGTGACAATACTTCCCAAGCGCTGCGCAATGCACCCACGTATGTCGGGACACGAGCTCTGGGCACTTCAAAAGCTGTCTTGGCAGCTGGGATCCCATCGGGCGGCCCCCCGAGCTCGCTCGTGAACATGCGGAGGCGCAGGTTTGCGTGGAGTTGTGTCGCAGCATTCTTATCCGCCTGGCTGATCGCGTTCTTTCGATTCTTCTTGCCCCGTGTGTTGTTTGAGCCGGCCACGATTTTCAAGATTGGCTATCCCGGGGACTACGGGCTGGGAATCGACTCAGAAGTATCGGATCTGGGTCGATCGGACGCCTGACCGACTGTTCATCATCTATGCGCGCTGCACTCATTTGGGTTGCACCCCTGATTGGAAACCAGCGGAGAACAAGTTCAAGTGCCCCTGCCATGGAAGCGGTTACGACAGTGAGGGCATCAATTTTGAGGGTCCAGCGCCGCGACCGATGGATCGCGCCCGTGTGAACCTTGGCCCTGACGGACAGATCGTCGTCAATGTGGGTCGGCTCTACTCTTGGCCGAAGGGTCAACGAGATCAGTTCAATGATCCGGGAGCCTACTTGTCCGCATAACCTTGACGGGGCGTCGGAACGACGAAAGCACGAGTTGATAGCTGATGGATTGATCAGCCCTAAGGGTCCGGCTATTCCTTAAACGCGACGCATGGCCATGCTGGCCGTCCCATTTCCCTTGGAATCTCCTGTCGACTGAGTGTCACTCGCGAGCCTGAGACGCTTCAATAGGGGCTTGATCGTGAGACCCTGAACGAGAATCGAGAATGCGACCACACCAAACGTCAGGTCGAGCACGCGAGCGCGGTCCGGAAATGTGCTGTCGAGACTGAGCGCCAGCGCGAGTGCCAGCGCACCGCGGAGGCCTCCCCAGACGATCACATGTTGCCAACGTAGCGGAATCTTCTCCGTTAGGGCGTTGCTTACCGGAACCAGCAGATACACAGACAATGCGCGACCGACAAGAACAGCTCCGACCGCTAGGAGTACGGGACGCCAAGAACGCAGGAGCTCGTCGACGTCTATCTCAAGACCGATCAGCAGAAAGACAAGAGAGTTCATGATGAAGGCCACGTACGCCCAGAATGACTCCAGCGCGGTTTTGGTCTGTGCGCTGCAATTTTTTGTGCCCAGATTGCCGACAATAAGGCCCGCCGAGGCAGTCGCAATGATCCCCGACAAGTGCAATTGATAGGCAAGCAGATAGCTGCTGTAGGCAACAACAGCGGTGAGGGTGATTTGCACTTCGGGGTCATCAATGGTTCGCGTGAGTCTGCTCCCGGCGTAGCCGAGGAAGGTGCCAAGTATCACTCCTCCGAGTATTGCGAAGAGAAACTGGCCCACCCCCTTCGAAACGCCCACGTGTCCTGAGATGATGCCTGCGAGCACGATCTGAAACAGGGCGGCTGCAGTGCCATCATTCAGAAGGCTCTCACCCTCGACGATGAGTGAGAGCCGTTTGTCCATCCGCAGGTCTTTGAAGATGGCGAGGACTGAGATGGGGTCGGTAGCCGAGATAATCGCCCCAAAAAGCAACGCAATCTGCACCGGCAGGCCCGTTGTCCAATGCACCAGATAACCGGTAACCAGAGCGGCGAGCAGAACACCCAAATTTGCAAGAAGTAGGAGGGGCGACGAATTTCGCAGGAGGTCGCGCACGTTTAACTTGACGCCGCCCTCAAATACAAGTGCGGGCAGGAAGATAATGAGGATGACATCGGGAGTCAACCAGTCGGGACGTTGGCCGGGATTGAGCGGCGACAGGCGGGGTAAGCGCAGTGCGCTTAGCATCAACCCACCTGCTACGAGCGCCACGGTGTAGGGAGCCCGCAAGCGTTTAGCCAGAATCGCAATGGCAGAGGCCGCGATGAGCAGCCAGATTAGAAACTCTACAGCCGAGGTTGCCGTGATCGGTTTCATCTCTTTCGAAGTGCAATCAGATCTTCCAGTTTATAGTCAGAGGATGAATTGCGGGGACCGGATCGAAGGCAACGGTAAACCACCCGGATTCGTTGCGATTGGCGTTTTCTTATTCTTTGGCGCGACGATGGCGAGTCTCGCAGGCACAACTTTTCTCTTGCCTGGAACACCCCTCGACCTTGCTTGGAGACTGAATCCAACGGCCTACAAGGAGCTTTCTCCTCTGGGAAGCAAGATCGGCATTTTCTTCCTGCTCCTCGCTGTCCTCCTCGTCGTGTCGGGAGTTGGATGGTTCCAACACCGACTCTGGGGATGGAGACTTGCTGTCGCGATCGTCGCCACGCAAGTGATTGGAGACATCGTCAACCTGGTGAGGCGTGATTTGTTGCGCGGTGCCACAGGCGTCATAATCGCTGGTGCGTTGTTACTTTACCTCTTAACGCCCCGAGTCAGAGCTGCATTTTCTAAAGTGATGGTTTGAATCGGAAGACCGGATGTCTTGCGGATGAACGAGTAGCCCAGCAACCAAATGGTAGGCGGTTGGCTTGTGACAGGGACATTGGTTCACCAAGACTGAACCAGATGTTTACACAAAAGTTCTGCAAAGAGGATCCCAGCTAAGCCATCCCCAACATTCATGCGCTATTCAAAGTCAGGCGTGAGACCAAGGCCGGCCGAAAACCGGTTACCACAGGCATAGAGCGACGTAATAAGAACAGCGTTAAAATTGGCAGCATCGTTCCAGCGCACCTTCCGAAGATTCTCGATGTCCGTCCGTTACATGTCGGCAGGATGGTTGGTGAGTTTGTCGCAAAATTTCAGCAGCTCCACGACTTTTGGATCGAGTGTCGCCGACTTGTAGTCGATGGACAGCCTGCGCGCCAGAGACTTGTCCATACCCATGCGGCCCAGGATCTCCAGATGAGCGGGAAGGCAATAGCTGGACAGGTTGATGCCGCTGACGACAGTCGCAATCTGTTCCTTGATCACCTTCGGCAGGCCACGCTCGTCAAACATGGCGTTCGTGTAGAGATTCACTTGGTCTTCAAGAAGTTGACGCTCGCGAGCCAAAGCCTGGAAATAATTAGGCAGAAAACCCCAGCGGCGAGAGACGTATTTCTAAATCTTCTTGACCTCGTCGCTAGCTTGTTCTTCAAGCAAAACGTGCAAAAAAGGCATCAGAACACCGCCAAGGCTGAGTGAAGATCTCCGCGCGTCGAGAAAACGCAAGCTTCAGAATCGCAAGCGTAATATCACTCGGGCGTGGATTGATGATAGACGACCTGCGCCGTACTCTGCGATTCACGGCGATCATGCTTTCACTTAAGGGACGGGCTACGAGCAGATCGCCTGACACTATCGACTCCAGGCTCTTTGCACCGCGGAGAACGGGAAGACCAAACTCTTGCGCGAATCGCTCCATACCCGGGTTGCGTCGCGGGCATTCTTTGCTCTTTGGCCGGCTGTGGAGCGGCAGCTTTCTGTGCATTCGTTAAGAAGGAGAGCAGCTTACCTGTTCATTTCCCAGAACCGGGATGTATTTGCGTTCGAGCGCATGAATCTTCTCGGAAGTCTCTTCATCCAAAGCGGAAGTGGCGACTACCCAAAGCGATGGGAGTTGATGGACGTTTGAGAGCATTCTGTGTCAGGTAACGGAATATGATCCTGACGTCCTTCCCGAGGTCTGGATGATGAATCATGCCCAACTCGGGGGTGCCGTTAAGAGCGAGCAGGTCCGCGTCACTGATATTGCTCCGCTCGCGGTGTTCCTGGCATCAGACGAATCAGCTTGGATCACCGGCGAGGTCATTCGGGCCGCAGGCGGTCTCGCTGTTGCCACCTGAGTGAAAGGTGCAGGCTTCGCAATAACAACGCTGCTATACAGATAGGGAGAATACGATGCAAGTTCAGAGTGACTACTTCAATGCTTATCACAATCTAAAGCTGACACGAGATGACAAAGGCGTGCTGGTTGCTGAATTCCACACCAACGGTGGCCCGTGCATTATGACTGCGCAATCTCACACGGAATTTGTCGATGGGTTCTACCGGATTTCGCAAGACCGAGCGAACAAGATCGTAATCCTTACCGGCGCCGGTGGAGAGTTCATTACTGATGTCGATTGGTCCTCCTTCGGCAAGGTCGCCGATCCTGGCGTTTGGAGCCAAGTTCACGATGAAGGTGTTCAGGTTTTGGAAAACATAGCCAACATACGCGTTCCGGTCATCGCGGCTATCGAGGGACGTGCCCATGTGCACTCAGACTACGCGCTGCTGGCGAGTGTAATTGTGGCGGCAGATGGCGCAACCTTCCAGGATGTGGCCCACTTCTCCGCGGGCGTTACTCCCGGCGACGGCATCTTCACCACCTGGAGTTATCGCGCCGGAGCAGGACGAGCAGAGGCTTTCTTGCTGAACCCACAGCCGCTCGCGGCGCGTACCGCATACGAATGGGGAGTGGTTTCCGAAGTTGTACCGAACGGTAAGGCGCTGAGTCGGGCACGAGAGTTGGCCAAGTTGTACTTGAAGGCTCCTGAGGTGACCCGTCGCAATACGCGCGTACATTTCATTCAACCGTTGAAAGAGCGTATTGCCCGAGAAGTTGGCTATGGACTGTCGCTCGAAGGAGCTTCGGCCGCGGATCTCGTCAAATCAATGCAGGCCAAAAGCGAATCGGTCTCTCAGAAAGAAAAAGTCGCATAAAGAGCGCCGCCCGGCAGATCGCATTCCTGCTTAGGTCCGCCGGGCGTGAGATATCCCAGTTGTGACAGATGAAATCCTTTCGCGATCCTGGACATCGGAATCGAGATCAAGCAACCATGCGATGAAGCAGCAATCCGAGCTGGAGCTTTAGGCGCGTCATGTGCGGAAAGATCGCGCGTGGGTGTGCTGATTGAAATTCAGCAGTTCAATTCTGGGGACGCTAAAGGGACGATGCCGGATGCCGTCCGGAGTCATTCTGTACCAAACGACGTCCGCCGACACCGTTTGATATCAATCAGTTACATCTCATTGCTGCCCTGTTATGGCAGAAGGCACCTAGAGTCCGATGTACACCTGCGATTTGCTTGGCAGACAAAGGGACAACCGGCCCTTTCGTTTTCTCATCGGAGTGTTCGACGTCTGGAGAGTCACGACAATACTGCATGTCGACCCATAAATTTGTGGTGAATTCGGCCCGGTCAGACGAATGTTTGGCTGGTAGAACCACAAATTCGTGTGACTGCAGGGTATTTACCTCCCACTCGACAACTTGCCCGTAATCAATCGCATCAGAGCTTCAACCAGGGTGTGGTCAATTTGCCGGGAAGGGAAAATCGGTTGTATGGGCAGGCAAAGCGAAAATGCGTCCGGCCGGACGCTACTTCCGGCTCAAGAACGCTCTTGATGCTTGGGTTGTTCATCGCTGCCCTTTGGACTCAAGGCCCTGCGACAGCGCAGGCACAACTCGCGGCGCAAATGCCCCAAGCAGCATACGAGGGCCAAAACGTCAGCGCCGTTTCTCTCATCGCCAACCCACACCGAGATCTGCAGCCGCTGCTCCAGCTAGTCACCCAACAAGCTGGCAGCCCGTATTCCAATCAGAAAATCCAGGAAAGCGCCGATGCCTTGAAACGTGCCGGCAATTTCCCGAAAGTCGAAGTTAGGGTCGTTCCCGACATTAACGGCCTTCGCGTGAACTTTTTGCTGGAGCCGGCGTATTACGTTGGCGTTGTCGAGTTCCCAAACGCCGAGAAGCGATTCTCCTACACGCGGCTGCTACAGGTTGCGAACATCTCGGATGAGGATCCGTACGATCCGAGCACGGTTCAAGCGGCAGAGAAATCGTTGAGTACTTTCTTTCAAAAAAACGGATATTTTCGATCAAAAGTCCACTTGCAAACGGCGATTGACGATAGTCATCAACTGGTAAACATCACCTTCGTCTCTGAATTGGGCCGACAGGCAAGAATTTCTACGGTCGAAATCGAAGGATCGAAACAGCCCTTGAGCGGTCAACTGCTGCATGCGGTGCAGTCTTTGCGAGCGAGGCTCTCGGGAGGTCTTTTGAAGAGAGGAAAGCCGTACGGCCCCGCTCGTATCAGATCAGCGAGTGCTTTGATGAAGAGAGTTCTCAGCAAACAACGCCGGCTTGCTGGCAGCATTCAGGAGAACCCGCCGCAATACAACGCGGAAAAAAATGAGGTTGAGGTCTCTTTCAAAGTGGAAGTCGGGCCCGTAGTGAACGTTCGCACCGTCGGAGCGCGGTTGTCGATGATTCCATTTCTCACCGGCCGCCAAATGAAAAAGCTTATTCCGATCTATTCCGAAGGCACAGTAGACCGGGACCTGGTGGAAGAGGGCCAGCGAAATTTGACCGATTATTTTCAGAAGAAGGGTTACAGCGACGTTGCGGTCACGATCGACTTCAAAACGGAGCCAGACCAGATCCTCATCGTTTACAACATCGACAAGGGCAAGAAGCAAAAAGTAACTGCGATCGCATTCCGCGGAAACCGTGCGCTATCATCCGACGAACTTGCCTCTCTAGTGACAGTCAAGAAATCTCGCATTTGGACTCATGGCAGCGTGAGCCAAAAGTTGTTGAAACGAAGCGCAGAGAACATCGAAGCCACGTACCGAGACCACGGTTATCAGGACGTTAAAGTTACGCCCCAGACGAACGAGAAGTCGGGAAAGATCAATATCGCGTTTGAAATAGAAGAGGGCCCAGAAACAATCGTCGAAAGTGTACAAGCGTCTGGGAACGAGCACATCGCCTATGATCAGCTGGCAGTTCCGAAAGGATTCTTGCTGCGACCCGGCATCGCATTCTCGCCGCGCAAGCTGACGGAAGACCGCAATCGAATCTCCGCGACGTACTTGAATCGCGGATATCTCAATGTCGACGTGAAGGCGGCGGTTGCGCGCGTTCCCGGAGAGGCCAACCGTGTAAACATCACCTACGCTATCGTTGAACATCAATTGGTACGGGTGAATGAAGTGTTGTATCTAGGACAGGATCACACGCAGACGCGGCTCATTGAGAGAACAGCACACCTCCCTTCAGAATCTCCGATGTTGCGCGATCAGCTTCTGGAATCCGAAAGTCGTCTCTACAACCTGGCGGTATTCGACTGGTCCAGCGTCGGTCCCCGCAAGCCGATTACAGATCAGAACGAAGAAACAGCACTCGTGAAAGTGCACGAGGCAAAGCGCAACGAGATGACATACGGATTCGGATTTGAGGTTTCCCACCGCGGAGGAAACATCCCGACTGGCACTGTGGCTGTTGGCGGTGGCACGATCGGGCTAGGAGGCAATCAGATTGCTCCGAGCCAATCAACCTTCGCGAGCCCGCGTGGCCTGATTGAATATACGCGGCGCAATATGCGCGGTCTGGCTGAAACCGCAAGCGCATCGATTCTGCTGTCCCGGCTGGATCAGAAAGCGCTCGCGACCTATGGGCAGCCTCACTTCATCGGCTCTCAGTGGCAGTCGTTGACCAGCCTTTCCATCGAACGCAACAGTGAGAACCCGCTATTTACGGCGGGATTGGGTGATCTTTCTTTTCAGCTGGAACGCGAAATCAGTCGAAAACACAACACTCGCCTGCAAATTCGGTATGACTTTAATAAAACCGATCTCTCGCATCTTCTCGTTCCTGATCTGGTGCTCGCGCCCGATCAACATGTCAGGCTCTCGACGGTCTCTGCAAGTCTAGTTCGCGATACCAGGGACAGGCCGCTCGACGCCCATCGCGGAAGCTTTTCTACAGTTGATTTCGCTGTTACGCCCACCGCGTTCGGCTCCAGCGCCAACTTCACAAAGCTTTTTGGCCAGTACGCGTATTACCGGCCAGTCCACTCGATGGTGTTGGCTAACAGCGTCCGTCTGGGAATTGCCGCTCCGTTTGCAGGCAGTTTTGTACCGACCAGTCAGCTTTTTTTCTCGGGCGGCGGCACGACCCTGCGTAGCTTCCCGATTGACCAGGCTGGTCCTCAGCGGATTGTGCCATTCTGCAACGTGCTGCAAGGAGAATCGGGTTGCGTCAATGTCACGGTTCCGGTCGGGGGCAAGCAGATTTTCATCCTTAACTCAGAGGTGCGCTTCCCAACTCACATCGCCAAACCGCTCGGAGCAGTCATCTTTTACGACGGAGGAAACGTCTACAGCGCAGTGAACATCCATAATTTCGTCGGCAACTATACGAATACTGTTGGAATCGGACTTCGGTACTCCACGCCAATTGGCCCTGTACGCTTTGATATTGGGCGCAATCTCAGTCCGATTCCGGGGATCAATCCAACGCAGTACTACATTACGATTGGGCAGGCATTTTGAGCAGGCTGAACTGGAGACGAATTGTCGGTTGGACGTCGCTGGCGATAGCCGGGGTAATGGTTGTCGTGGTCCTGGGCGGATATTTGTACTTGAAGTCGAGCCACTTCCAGCTATTCGCCTTGCGCCAGATTGTTGATCGGGCTAATCAGGCGACCGGGGGCAAGACCGAGATTGGTGGAATGGATTTCGATCTCGGAACAGTGACCGCGAAGCTCTACAACATTACTTTGCGAGGCACTGAAGGCGCAAACCAGCCCCCATTGTTTCACGCCGAGAAACTCACAGTTCAGTTGCGAATTGTCTCCGCGCTCCATCGTCAGATCGCGTTGCGGGAGCTCGCGATTGATCAACCCGTGATCCATTTCCGCGTGACTTCTGATGGTCGGAACAATCTGCCAACGGAACTGCCCACCAATAGTTCGACTCACATAAGTGTTTTCGATCTGTCTGTCGACCATGCGCAAATCACAAACGGGGAAGTCAATTACAACGACCGCAAGATTCCGTTGCAAGCCGACCTTCACAACCTGGCAACGGACATTCACTTTGAATCTTTCGCCAAACGTTACAGTGGATCCCTGTCGTACGACGATGGTCACTTGCAGTACGCGGACTACGCTACTGTTCCGCACAACCTGCGCCTGCAATTTCGCGCCACACCGGATCGGTTTGACCTGGATCCTGCCATCCTGCGCATAGGATCGTCGACCGTCCGCCTTGCTGCAGGGGTGACAAACTATTCCAATCCTGTGGCCGAAGGCAGTTATGAGATTCAGCTTCACGCCGAGGATTTCGCGAGCCTGTACCCGAGGCTGAGAAGCGCTGGCGATGTCTCCCTGCGGGGGAAGCTGCAATTCAATCAAAAAAGCAATGCATCCCTGGTGCGTAGTGTATCGATCAGTGGCCAGGTGGCAAGCGACTCTTTGGCGGCCGCGGTTTCGGGAAAGCGCATTGATATTCGTCGCCTTGAAGGAACGTACAGTATGGCGGATGGAAATCTTGAGATTCGAGGGCTAAGCCTGGAATCTCTGGGCGGAAAAATCATCGGCAGTGTTGACATGAGGGGGCTGGAGGCAGAAACGGTCGCAAGCAGTCAATTTACCCTCAAAGGTATCTCTCTAAAAGACATTCAACGCGTGCTCCGAACCCAGGAAATTCCCGGCGCATCACTTGCCGGATCCCTCGACGGGAAAGTCGAAGCAAATTGGACAGGTTCAATCGACAATATAAAGGCCAAAACTGATCTCGCCATCCGGGCCGCGGCCAGTAGTCGCAGAAATCCTGCGACCGATGTACCTATCAATGGTAGGATCCACGCGACATACGATGGCCGTAGACAAATAATCGAACTCCGCGACACCTCTCTGGTCCTTCCGTCCGCCAATATCAAGGCTGAAGGGAAAATAAGCGACCACTCAAACTTACAAGTTCACGTTGTGGCAAGTGATTTACATCAGCTAGTAACCCTCGCTTCCTCATTTACCGCAATTGCGAACCAACCCTACGCGATCTCTGGGGCTGCCACAGCGAACGTTTCTATAAAGGGCTCGATGAAGCGGCCGACAATAGCCGCTCAGTTGACTGCGCAGAGGATTGAAGTTGAAGGTAGCGAATGGAAATCGGCAAACCTGGCGCTCAGGGCGAACTCCTCTGGTGTCACGATAGATAGCGCGTCGGTCGTCAATGCGCATCAGGGGGAAGCTAGCCTGACTGGAGAAGTCGGGCTGAAGAATTGGTCCTACCAGTCCTCGAGTCCGATCCGGGTGCAGTTGAAACTGCAGCGATTGCGGCTGTCCGAGTTACAGGATCTGGCGAAGCAGCACTATCCGGTTAGCGGAGATATTTCTGCGCAACTGAACTTCCATGGCTCTCAACTTGAGCCAGTCGGCACGGGTTCCGCCCAGCTTGCCAACGCGGAAGCCTTTGGCGAACCAATCCAGAATCTAACTGCCGACTTTCACACGGAAAATGAAACGCTCGTTTCTGCGGCGCGCATTGCCGCCCCGGCTGGTGTTATCAGTGCCC
The DNA here is from genome assembly GCA_963786095.1 of uncultured Acidobacteriaceae bacterium. Lineage (GTDB taxonomy): Bacteria > Acidobacteriota > Terriglobia > Terriglobales > Acidobacteriaceae > Sulfotelmatobacter. The sequence goes on from CAWAXV010000020.1 coordinate 95,270, forward strand.
ATCTTTCATTCACTCCAAAGACGAAGTCCTACAAAGTCGAAGTTTCTGCCCCAGCTGTCGTTCTACAGAAGCTTCGGATGGTGCAGGAGAGGAATCTCGATCTGACTGGCACAGTCGCTGCCTCAGTGAGCGGGCAGGGAACCCTTGCCGATCCGCAGCTTACAGCATCCATCCAGTTGCCGGAGTTGCAAGTCCGACAGAAATCAATTTCTGCCTTGAAGGCGCAAGTGCAGGTGGCAGAACATGTCGCGAATTTAAACGTTAATTCGCGAATCGCCGAATCCCCGGTACATATCCAGGGAAGGGTAACCCTCTCGGGCGACTATGAAACTGAAGGAGCGATTGATACCGGAACGTTTCAGCTAGCGCCGTTGATGGCCGCGTACGCTCCGAACGCGGTAGGGGGATTTCAGGGACAAACGGAAATGCACGCCACCCTCAAAGGCCCTCTGAAGAACACCGCGAAGCTTGAGGCACATCTCTCGATTCCGTCGTTTCAAGCGAATTACCGTTCCCTGACGATTGGCATCGCTCACCCGATTCTTGCCGACTACGCAGATTCCGTTGTGACGTTGCGGCCTGCTGAGATTCGTGGAACTGAGACCTCTTTGATAGCCGAGGGTCGAATTCCGATTGGCGGAACGGCTTCTCCTACGTTGAAGGCGCAAGGCTCCGTCAACATGCGAATTCTCCAAATCTTTGCCCCGGATGTTCAGAGTTCAGGTGTCCTCTCACTTGACGTAAATTCAACGGGTCGCGAGGTTCACGGTCAACTCAAATTCACGGACGTTGCGTTGACCACCGTTGATGCCCCCATTGGTGTCGAGAAAATGAATGGCACGCTGGACATCGCCAATGATCGAATACAAGTCTCGAACGTGAGTGCTCAAATGGGAGGCGGCCAAGTCTCGCTTGGCGGCTCGATTCAGTATCGTCCTTCCGTCCAGTTCAATCTCGCGATGCAAGGACAGGGAATTCGAATGCGTTATCCGGAGGGTCTGCGGTCAGTTCTCGGTGCGAATCTGGCCTTAAGCGGAACGACTGAAGCGTCAGCTCTAACCGGACGGGTCATGATCGAAAACCTTTCTTTCACGCCGGATTTCGACCTGGCAAACTTTGCCGATCAATTCAGTACCGGAACTACGGTCTCCCAACCAGGATTCGCAGACACGGTCAAGCTTGGCATCAGCGTGCAATCGCAAAATCTGAATGCGGTCAGTTCGCAGGTGAGTGTCGCAGGCCAGGTAGCATTGCAAGTTAGAGGAACGGCGGCGGACCCCGTTATCACCGGCCGAACGACGCTCACCTCCGGAGAACTGTTCTACCGCAACGTACGTTATCAGTTGCAACGAGGGCTCATCACTTTCGACAATCCGAACGAAACGCATCCGGTGATGAATGTGTCGGTGACAACAACCCTGGCGCAGTACAACTTGACGCTGACGCTTCGCGGTCCATTGGACAAGCTGACAACATCGTACGTCTCCGATCCTCCCCTTGCCACGGCCGACATCATCAACCTTGTCGCTCGCGGAAAAACGACGGAAGAACAGGCGGCCAGCAGTCAGAGCACCGATTCGATGATAGCGTCGCAGGCGGCCAGTCAATTGGCGGGGAGCGTACAGAAACTGGCAGGCATCTCCAGCTTGCAGATTGATCCGACGCTGGGTGGCAACCAAAACCCTTCGGCGCGAATCGCTCTGCAACAACGCGTCACGAAAAACCTGCTATTTTCCTTCTCGACCGACGTTACCCAACCGGGGGCGGAAATCGTGCAAGGCGAGTACCAAATCAATCCACGCTGGTCCGTTAGCGTGCAGCGTGACCAACTCGGGGGCGTTTCAGTAGATGGAAAATTCCACAAGAAGTTTTGAAGCTGTGGTCCATGTTTAGCTATCGTCTGACCCGTCGATAGGCCGCAGATTTGCCTGGTATCAAGGCGCTTGTCGTGGCCCGGAATCTTTGGACTGTTTGTCAGACCAAATCGCACATATTCAGACGGCCCCACCCTGGTGTTGCTCACGCCGATGCCCTGCTGATTTTGGAGCCTGATAACTCTTATCCGCCTTTCGACCGAACGGAGGTTTGATAAGCCGCCAAGAGTTGGGCATCTCTCCATATTGATTGCATAATCCGCTCTCCTCCATTCTCAATCAGTTGGCAGGCATCAATTCCTTCCTCCATCCGTTTTTCTGCACCCCTACGGACCACGCAAGACGGGGGTCGTTCACTGTTCACCAATGAATGTGAGGGCAGAGGATGAGGGTGCTGCCACTTCCCTGGACTTTTTCGAAAGGTCGAGTTATGGTCTGCTTTCTCTAGAAAGGCAGAATGAAAAAGATCCCCGAAGTCGAAGCAGCGAAGGCACTGATGACCGAAGCGGTTACCTGGTCGGTGATGAAATGGCTGCGCGAAAAGAAAAGAGTGCGAAAGACAGCCGACCAGGCCAATGCTCTTCTTGATGAGTTAAGCGCTGCCATCAAAGAACAATGGCCCGAGGGACTAAGAGCCGCGTACGCGGCGCTAACACTGCTAAGCGCCGGTGGCACGGCGGGCCGCAGTACACCGAAAGAGCCATCGCAAACGATCGATCCAGATGCGATGCTCGTCGCCAAGAAGATCAAGGAAGCGGATGACGAAGCCTACCGTGCCCGAGTCAAGGCGGAGGAAACCTTCGACGTTGCGGAAAAACAACTGAGCATCAGGCTCGCTCGCGAAGGATGCCGGCAAGCGATCAACTCCTGGGAACTGCATGAAAAGGCAATTCGCAGAGCAACAGAGCCTGTTCCCCGGAAATGAGCAGACCTTTGATAGATCTTGAATGAGGACTGATAATCGGAGGGCGGCATCCTTCATTGTCAGGCCGATCGGCTATCTGGGCGTGACGGAAATCACACTCCAAAGTGACGCGACGACGTAAACGCAAGACAACTATTGACTGACATGCAAGGGGAAGATTAGTTTTATGATAAATGCTGCAATGCAGCAAAGGGAGGCAATGTATGGCAGGTCAACCGAAACCCCACGATGATCACTCGCCCCTGGCTATTCTCACTGAGCTGGCGGTCGAGGGAACATCGAGTCTCGTAGAAGCGCAGCGCACTCTTCTTACCCTGGCTCAGCAAGAGAATGACATCATTCTTAACGGCGTTAAGGATCGGGTGGGAAGCTTTGTCCCGGCAGTTGCAATGACGGACCTTGTACGACGCAGTCTGGATACTCTCATCGGCATGCAGCAAGAGTTGCTAACCACCACCAGCAAGCAGACCCTGCAGTGGCTGGAGTCAGAAAAGACGGGGAAGAGTGATCGCACAACACAGCTGGTCGATTGTGCCCGCGAGGGAGTGGAGACTTTTGCCCGCACGCAGAAGCAGTTCTTTGATGCGGTGGCGCAAGAAACCGCGAAAGCGACCAGCGGCGAGGCGGAGCACGAGAGCAAGGCCGCAAAGAAGCCCGAATTGGCGGACCTGGCGCAGGAAGCGGGGAACGCCTTTATCGAGGCACAGAAGAGACTCCTTGATGTCATGGGCCAGCAGATGAACGTTAACGCGGACGTGGCGATACGAACCGCGAAAACAGTATCGCCGACGCAACTGATGCCGATGGCCGTTCTTACAAGTGAGGGTGTAAAGAATTTCTTCGACGCGGAAACCTCACTGATCGGATCGTTCATCAAGGCGCCGAAGGCAAAGGCCGCTGGTCGCGTCGGACAGCGCAAAGGCCGCGCGACTCGCCGGCAAAAGGAAGTGGCGGTTTAATCTGAATCGATTGGAAGAGGCTCTGCACGTCCAGAGCCGGCACCACAGCGGGGATTCAAGTCGTCGCAGGCGGGGCTGTTGATTTTGACGCGAGCAACCGGTTCAGCATTACCTGTTGCCACTGTACCCAGACTCGGCTCGTGTACAGCAATGCGCTGCACTCTAGGGTCAGCCAGTCCCGCGTTTTCAGCGGCGACCGGAACGACGACCGGTTGGCGATCCAATGACGGGCGATCTGGCGGGCGAGAGTGAAGCCCATCCCCGTGTCGGGACCAACGATGTCGCTCAAGACGCCCTCCAACGTAAACATCACCTTCGACAACATAATCAGCGGACCGGGAAACTTGATTCCTTTCACGGCAACGCGCTCCAAGAGCCGCATGGCGTCAGCACCATTGGGCATACGGGAGGTAGGCATCTCTGCGAGAAACTGGGTCACGATTTCACGAACCATGCGGGCGCGGGGCGAAGCTGTTCGGATGCGACCTTGGCTAAGAGCTGCGATTTGGTCGGACGTGCCTATGGGATCGCGCAAACTGACCATCAGAAATAAGAGCGCGAGATGCCGGCGCTGCTCGCGGTCCAACCGTTCCCGTAGGGCCCAATCGAGGATCACCAGTTCGCCGGTGGGGTTGTGGTAAAGCAGATTGCCAGCGTGAGGATCGCCGTGAAAGACCGCGTCTTCCGTCGCAGAAAACAAGGGCACAGCAACTAAGGCCTCAACGAGTTGCTCTGCTATCTTCCGCCGTCCCGAAAGTTCTAAGGGTGCGGCCGCACTCGTTATCTTGATGCCTTGTTCCTCGGTGAGGGCGGTGATGGTCGGTGTGCACAGGGGCTGGATCAGGCGCGGTATGCGAACTCCGGGGAAAGAACGATAGAGAGTGGCGGCCTCGATCAGAGTCTTTTGTTCGCGTGCAAAATTGACCTCGTGTTTGAGCAGGCGTCGAACTTTCCGAAACGTATCGGGGATGAGGTGGGCCGAAAACCCGTAACTGTGGTGCCGATCGCCGAAATATTCCGCAAGGCCGTTGAGATAGTCCATATCTTCGGCAAAATATTTGGGGATATGAGGTTTCAGGACTTTGAATACGCCTCGCTGGCGCCGTCCAGTGTCTGGATTTCGCCAGGTGAAGCGCACCACGGCGCTGACACTAGCTTCCTTCAGTATTGTGCGCGCGATCTTTACATCGAACGTTCTGGCACGCGAGCCTAAATCCCTTTGGATGATGGCGAGGATTTCCTCTGGTCCGACGTCACGAATCCCGTTCTCGAGCTTGATGAGCGCGTTGCGTAGAGCCGGGCGGAGATGCTGGTTCCGCGCAATCACCTGGCCCAGTTTCTGCAGGCCCGGTACCTTCGCAATCAGCCGCAGCAGGCGGCCCTCGGCAGATGTGTTGACCGGAAGCTCAAATTGCTCGATGAGCTTTGGCGCGAGGCGCGAGGGTGAGAGGTGCTCCACCACAAACATCATGGCGTCACGAACAGGCGGACGCCACTCTAGATAGGTCTCGGGCACCAACGCGCCCACCGGGACGATCTCGTCAACGATCCAGCGCGCCATCGTATTTCGCAGTGATTGACCGAGCTGAGTCTGTAGGGCCCTCTCAACAGCGTTGATTTTCTGTTCACGCGAGGAGTCCTTAGGCAGGAATGCCGCAAGGGCGGTGCGCATTTGGGCGGGAGCGAGCTGGTTAAAGCCCGCTGCGATGGCGGACGCATCCAGCATAGGGGTGAGCTAACCACGAACACTGTGACTCTCGCCCAAGACATCCGCAGTGACCGCCGTCACCGGATCACCAAAAGTTCTGTGAGATAGTTTCGTGTTACCTGGAGCATGGAAATCGATGGCCACCCTGAATGAAGTGTTCTCCACGTTGTCGGCCCGGCGTCGTTATGAGGTCTGGTTTCTTCGCGTCGGGTTAGCGGACGGGTGTGGAGCCTGGTGGTTGCGCTATTTGCTGATGAATCCCGGACGAGGGGGCTGCGCCGGAAATCCACGGGGGATGCCGGTTCAGATATGGGCAACATGGTTCCCAGCGGAAGGGAAGCCGCAGACCTTCATTCAGGGATTTCCGGTCCAGGGCATCGATGTCAGCGGTCGAGGGCGGAGCCCGTTTCACTTTCGCATCGGCCACAACGGCATCGAAGACGAATTCTGCCGCGGAGCATTGGAAGTTGATGGACATTCGATCTCGTGGAATCTGCGGTACCGTTCTACGTTTCGCGTGACATTGAGCAGTAAAGGGTCGATTGGATTTTCGCGTACACCGCATTCCGACGCAGCGTTTTCTGGCCAAATCGAACTCGATGGCCGGATATTTGCCGGAGATCCGTTAGGATTCGGAGTGCAAGGGCACAATTGCGGATATCGGCATCGCAACTTCTGGACTTGGGCGCACGCGTATTTTCCGCGAGATGGGCGGCCCCCAAGCACGCTGGAGGCATTGATTTACGAGATGCCGCTCGGACTCGTTTTTCGCAGAGCTGTGCTTTGGCACGATGGAATGCAGTATGCTATTCAGGGATTTGCGGAACAGCGGCACCAGCCGGGAACGCATGCTGTGGAGTTTTCACTGTGCGTCACGAAATGGAATCCAACTGGACGCTGCAATCGACGGAGGCGGTTCCGAGTGTGCATCGTTTGCCTTATTTAAAGACCGATTGCTCGGGCAACTTCGAGGTGGTCAACAATAGTCTGGCGTCAGCGTCGGTTCTCATTGAGTCTGCAGACAGACCTGCCGAGCGATTAGCCACGCCCAAAGGCGCGGTGCTGGAAATGGTAAGTTGAATTATTCGGTCTGGGCCCTGGCGAGGCGATCAGCGACGACGGCATAGGCCGCGGGATTGAACGCCATGCCGATGTGAGTTCCGGGGACTTCGACGTCCTTCTCTGGATCCATGGTCATGCAATAACGCCAGTCGACGATTCCATCCTGTCGCGTATAGATCGCGGTCTCGAACATGGAGTCTGGAACCTTTCGCCGAAGGGAACCCAGAAAATTACAAGTGCAGTTCCCCGTGTAGCAATCAGGCAGTACTCCACGGCCGTGTTCCTCGATGATCCGAAGACGAACAGCCTCGGCAGCATTCAGAACGGCTCGATTCGCAACCGTACCACGAACAGGAGCAGCCAAGGTGATCACCGAGGCCACATCGTTTGGCCGATCCCCGGCCACCGAACGGGCGATAACTCCGCCAAGGCTGTGCCCAATAAGATGAATCTTGCGTCCGGTCTCAGCCAGGGCTTTTTCGATGGTCACGGTTCAGCCGGCGCTGGATGAGCAGGTTCGGACAATCTGCGTTGATTCCGATGCCGGAAAAGTAGGGACAGTATCCGATGCGCTGCAGCCAAGCGTGAAGTTCGGTGAGGTAAAGATCGGTGCCGAGAAAACCGGGGATGATGATGACCGCGGAGCCGTCCCCGCGTGGAACGCCCAAGCCGTAGTACACGGGAGTCGCGTGCAACAAAAGGATCTCGGCCGCGAGTAAAGCTTCGGTCCAACGCTGGAAGTGTTGGCTAGTGGATAAGGCTGCCGAGTAGGCTTGCGCTGCTTGGACTTCGCAGGACGCGTTGTTGTCTTCTTCCGTTTGAGTTGCAAGATCGTCCTGGGTCTTTGCTCGGTGCCCGCGTCGTGGCAGGTAGGGAGCGAATGCTGCAGTGCGTTTGTGGCGCTCTGCCTCCCAGTCCCAAGAGTATTTCCCGCAGGCGCCGCACGCCGGATGCTCGCGGTCGAGGACGGTACGCTTCGTGCCTTCCCGAGCGTTTTTTCGTCGATGCGCAGGTTTTTGCAACCGCGCTTCGGTCCCGCCACACGCTTCCGCAGGGTTTCGACTTCCGGTTCTGTGTCAGGTATGGAAGCGGGTATGGTGGTGTAGTGCCCAAGAACCGCCTCATCATATCCACCGGCGATCCGGGTTCCGCGACTGAACTTCGCTCAAGAAGCCGATTCTGTACCGTATCCTGCAGCTTCTGGTAAGTGTCAAACGCGGATTTCAAATACCACATCAAGAATTCCTGCCGCACTTCATGGACGCCATGATCAGTTGCCGCAGCAATTCGAGCGGCAGTCCCGTGGGCTTGTCCTTTGCGTCTTCGGTGATGATCTGTGTCGAGTACGACGCGGGTCAGGTCCTGACGAGTCTTCACGTCGACCGCGCGGACATGTTTCCGCGCGGATGTGTGCGGCTAGGTCGTCGAGATTCACGTAGCGACTGCCGGCAGTGTCGTAGAGCCGCCGGTTCCCCGTACTTCTTGATCAGGATCACGGACGCTTTGTTTGTTTTTTGAGTCATGTTGCAGTGCACGAAACGACAATAATATCTTGACACAAGTCCATTGTGCTTGTATAGTTGTAGCTGATGCTGCAATGCAGCAATGGAGGACCGTTATCTGGCAGCAGCAACGAAGCATGAATCTACTCATCCCCGAGTCCTTCGACATTTTCGCTGTTTCGGGTTGGGCGCAACACGGAGTGCAGACTCTGTTTGCCACGCAACGGATCATCCTCGATCTGGCGATGCGGCAAAATGGCAGTGTGATGCGACCGAGTACGACAGCAACTATCGGACCCTCATCATTCTCCCACAGCCATTCTCAGCAAAATCGCCGAAGACGGTATGGCGAACTTCCTCGAAGGACGAAAGTTCTTCTGGAGCTCGGCAAACAGCAGAACGAAATTCTACTGACAGGTGTGAAAGAACGATGGGACGACCGCGCCAGCCGGCGGGCTATGATCGACCTGCTGCGGCGCAGGGTAACGAAGTCTCCATCCAGATGCAGGAGGAGTATCTGAAGATCGCCAGCAAGCAAACCCACACGTGGTTGGAGAGTCTGCGAAAGCAGGAAAGCCGTACCAGCCCGAGCATGTGGTGGGAGGGCCCCTGGCCCGTGAAGGAATGGGTAGCTTTGAAAGCGCAGAAAGCGGTTCCTGGATGTCATTGCCGAGGAAACTGCGAAAGCGACGCGCGGCAAGTCGACCAACGGCGCCAAAAAAGATGAAGCAAACTGACCTGTCAGCACTCACGCGGCAAACCACGGAGTCGTTCCTCGAAGCGCAAAAGCGACTGATGGACGTCGCCGGGCAGGACATGAATGCCAGCGTGGAAACTGCGGGGAAGACACTGGAACTACTAAAACCGTACCCGTTCTTGCCCGTGAGCGAACTCACCAGAGAGGCAGTGAAGAGCTATGTGGATGCTCAGAAAGCCTTAATGGACGTGGTCGTAAAGGCGCCGAATGCTGCAGCGAAACTTCGGCGTCGGAAGGCAGTCAAGACGGTAAAGAGGCGAAGGCGGCAGCGGCTGGCGTCGCCTGAGGATTCGACTGCGATCCGGGCCTTGCCCGGCGCAAGCTACGGAGTTTCAATCAAACTGAATGCGTCTTTCGGCGGAACAAGCGCTTTAGCCGAAGGGCGCTATTTTGGCATGGATCTCTGCGCGAACATATGTCAGGGGGAAGGGAATATGGGTACGATCACCGCAACACCCGCAGCGAAGATTTCCGGCGGCAGCTTTCTGATCGATGAGGGCCTGCCAGACAACGTTTTCACTCCAGAGGACTTCACCGAGCAGCATCAACTGATCGCGCAAACCGCGGAAGAGTTTGCGACCAACGAAATCTTCCCCAATATCGATCGGATGGAACACAAAGAGTTCGCCGTGACCCGCGAACTGTTGAAGAAAGCAGGCGATCTGGGCCTGAGCGGCGTGGATGTTCCGGAAGCAGTACGGCGGCATGCAAATGGACAAGGTAACGTCGGCGATTATCGCCGACCGCATTGCCGAAATACGGCGGCTTCAGCGCCACCTGGGGTGCGCATACCTGCATCGGCACGCTGCCCATTGTCTATTTCGGCACCGAAGAGCAAAAGAAGAAATATTTGCCCGGCTGGCGAGCGGCCAGATGGTGGGAGCCTATGCGCTGTCGGAATCGTCTTCGGGGTCTGACTCGCTTAATTGTCGAACCCAAGCCGAGCTTTCCGCCGATGGCAAGCACTACCTCCTGAACGGCGAGAAAATGTGGATCACGAATGCCGGGTTCGCTGACCTCTTCATCGTGTTCGCCAAGGTGGACGGGGAGAAGTTCACTGCGTTCATGATCGAGCGAGAATTTCCGGGCTTCGCGGTGGGCGCGGAAGAACACAAGATGGGTATACGGGGATCGTCCACCTGTCCGCTCATTCTGAATGACTGCAAGGTTCCGGTTGAGAATGTGCTCGGAGAGATCGGAAAAGGACATCACATCGCATTCAACGTGCTGAACGTCGGGCGCTTCAAACTGGGCGCCGGGTGCGTCGGCTCGGCGCGCAACTGCATTGAGAGTGCGATCGCCTATGCCAAGCAGCGCAAGGCTTTCGGCAAAGTTATTGCGGATTTGGGCTTGATTCGCGAAAAGCTGGCCAACATGGCGGTCGGCATCTTCACCGGCGAATCCATGGCATATCGCACGGTCGGCATGATGGATGCGGCCATCGCAGCTCTCGGCCGAATCCACGAGCGACATGCCCGCGGTCCGCAAGGTCATCGACGAGTACGCGGTCAGTGCTCCATCCTTCAAGTGTGGGGATCGGAGTTAATGACTTCGTAGTCGACGAGATGGTGCAGATCTATGGTGGATACGGTTTCGTTGAGGAGTATCCTGCGGACCGAGCCTATCGAGATGTCCGCGTGAACCGGATCTTTGAGGGCACGAACGAGATCAATCGGCTGGTTATTACCGGCTTCCTTCTCAAGCGTGCGATGTCAGGACAGCTGCCGTTAATGCCGGCGATCAAGAAGCTCATGGACGAAGTCGTCTCGGGAACCGCGGCTGACGAAAGCGAGGATGACACTTTCGTTAAAGAACGGAAAATGATCTCGGAGGCAAAGAAGTTGTCCCTGTTTGCCGCCGGAGTAGCGACGCCAGAAGTATATGCAGGCGATGCAGGACCAACAGGAGATCATGGGAACCATCGCCGACATGGTGATAGAAACCTATGCCATGGAGTCGGCGGTGCTGCGCGCGCAGAAGCTGGAGGCGCAGAATCGTGAGACGGAGCTACCCACAGCGATGGCGAGGGTTTACATGGCTGGCGCGATCGAGAAGATCGAAGCGAAGCGAAGAAAATCGTCGCCGCGTGGGCGAAGGCGACATGCTGCGCACTCAGATGGCGATCATCCGGCGCCTTGCGAAACACGAGCCATTCAACACGATTGCGCTTAGACAGAAGATTGCACAGAGGGTGATCGAAATGGGAAGTACCTGGTCGCATAGGTCGTGCTCTTGTTCGTGTCGATGAAGCCGAAGAACGACGAGCCGGGGCAGTATGGAACCGGGCACAGCAATTTGATTTCGATTTCATCGTCATCGGCTCCGGTTTTGGAGGCAGTGTTACCGCTCTTCGGTTGGTGGAAAGGGATACCGGGTTGCGGTCATGGAGATGGGCCGACGGTGGACACCCCATCTTTGCCACGCACAAGTTGGTCCATTCATCGCTGGTTCTGGCGTCCCAGTCTGGCCTGCGGGGCTTCTTCAACATGCGCTTCTTCCGGCACGTCACCATTCTGCACGGCTGTGCGGTGGGTGGCGGATCGATTACTTACGCCTGCACTCTGCTTCGACCTCCGGACAAGGTTTGGGACACATGGATCGTGGACAGGCTTGGCGGATTGGAAGGCGGAGATGCCGCGGCATTATGCAGACCGCATCGCGGATGCTGGGCGTAACGCAGAACAAGATCCTCGGACCGGCGGATCATCTTCTGAAGAGAGTTGCCGACGCTGCTGGAATCGGACGACACGTTCTACCGGACCAGTGTCGGCCATCTTCCAATCTCCCGAGGGAGAGCCTGGCGACAAAACCTTTCCCGATCCATTTTTCGGTGGCGAAGGGCCGGCGCGCACCACCTGCACGGGTTGTGGCGGTTGCATGATGGGTTGCCGCCACGGCGCAAAGAACACGCTCGACCACAACTATCTGTACCTGGCGGAGAAGCGTGGCGCGCGGTTTTCGCCGAGACAAGAGTGGTGGATGTGAAGCCGCTTGCATGGTGCTGGCGACGGCAGTGCGGGGATACGAAGTCACGACGGTGAAGTCCACGGCCCGGATTCAACCGGCATGCCAGGCGCTTCACCTGCCGCGGCGTGGTCTTCTCCGCGTCATCGCTGGGCACGATGGAATTGCTCTTCCAGGCTCAGAGAAAAGGGTTCGCTACCGGCGATCAGCGAGCACCTGGGCAAACAGGTGCGCACCAATTCCGAGTCACTGATCGGGGTGCGCGTGCCGGGCTCCAGCGAGGACTTGTCGCAAGGCAGTGGCTATCGGATCAGGCAGTTTACATCGATGAGCACACTCACATCGAAGCGGTTCGCTATCCGGAGGCTCGGACACGATGGGCATGCTCACGACAATCTGACCGATGGCCGTCCGGGTCCAGGGCGGATTGGACTTTGGCTCAAGAATCTTTGTCTCCTTGCTGCGCCATCCTTTCAAAACCTTGCGCTTTTCAGGCCCATGGGATGGGCGCGAGAGGCCGTAATTCTGCTCTGCATGCAAGCGCTCGAAGGGCACATCGACATGCAATGGGAGCGGCATGGTTCTGGCCGTTCCGGAAGTTGCTGGTCAGCCGTGGGAGCAAGGTGCCCACTTATATTCCCAAGGCCAACGAGTTCGCCGAGAAATTCGCGCAGATTGCCGGGGGCACGGCGATGAGCATGTTGCCGGAGATACTGTTCGATGTTCCCGGTACCGCACACTGTCTCGGAGGTTGCGTTATTGCGCAGTTCTCCCGAGCGCGGCGTGGTGGATTATCGCCACCGTGTTTTCGGCTACAGGAACATGTACATCTGCGACGGATCCGTGGTCGCCGCCAATCTCGGCGTCAATCCCAGCCTGACCATCACCGCGCTGACCGAGCGCGCCATGAGCTTCATTCCTCCCGCAGTCCGACACCGCGTGGGACGACGTGGCGGTGAGCGGTTCAGCCTGTTCTCGACATGGTTGAGTAGTCATGGATTACGGCTTCTACGTGCTGTAGTTCGGCCCACGGAGAATCGCATGTGACGTGCGTCACAGGGCCACGTGACAGGGGTTGCTGACCAAAACCACCTCAGGAGTTCTACTTTGGGAATCGAGGCTGATGTTTAGCCTCCGCCGGAGCCCAGACGGCAAGTACCCCGAAATTCCCCTGCGCTCGCGCGGTTTTCGATGAATTCCCAAGACGAGAACGAACGGATCGAGCAGGCGCGAAGAGCAATCGTGTCCCAACCGGAGCTTTTCGTCCGGGTGCTCGATTTTGAAACCCGACGTTCGCGCAGATCATGAGCGAAGCGGCAGGAGGTAGCGATGATCACGAGTGAACCAGCAGCAGTGAAGGAGCGGGTCCAGATTCCGCTTGCCGCGGAGAGCCTCAGCGCGGAGACGAATCGCCTACCTTGAAGGGTTGGTAGCGGCAGGCCAGACGGCCGCCTGCCGTATTCACCCAGTTCACGCAGGAGGACGTCGATCGCATCGTGAAGCCAATGGTATTGGCCGGACTCGATCAGGCGCAGTATCTCGCCCGACTCGCGGTGGAAGAAACCAGGCTCGGAGTGATGGAAGACAAGGTCATCAAGAATATGGTGGCCAGCGAGTTCGTCTACAACTACGTCAAGGACAAGCAGACGGTCGGCGTGATTCGCGAGTTTCCGGATCGCAATCTGGTGGAGGTCGCGGAACCGATCGGTGTCATCTTTTCGCTGACCCCGATTACGAACCCAACGTCCACGGTTCTATTCAAGTGCATCATGGCGATTAAGACGCGGAATGCGGTCATTTTCAGCCCTCATCCGACGGCGGGGAGTGTTGCTTTGAGGCGGTGCGGATCATGTACGAGACGGCGGTGAAATATGGCGCGCCTGAGGGCGTCTTCACCTGCCTGGAGTCGCCCACGCTGCCGGACAATGAATTTCTGATGCGCCACAAGGACGTCGGCCTGATCGACGCGACTGGCGGACCCGGCGTAGTCAAGGCGGCGTATAGTTCCGGCAAGCCCGCGTTGGGCGTCGGGGCGGGAAACACTCCCGTCTACCTGGAGAAGAGCGCCGACCTGAATACCGCCGTGGTCGACATCATCGTCTCGAAGACCTTCGACAACGGGACCATTTGCGCCTCCGAGCAGACCGTGGTGATTGATGACGAAATCTATGACGTAGTGCTGGAGAAGTTCGCCGACCTGGGTGCTCACCTCTGTAATGAAAAAGAAACGCGGCTACTGGAAAAAACGGTGATCGATCCCCAAACCGGGTTCATGCAACCGATGGCTGTCGGCCAAAAGGCAAGCGACATCGCGAGATTTGTGGGGCTCTCGGTGAAGCCGGATACGAAGTTGTTGATTGCGCCCATTCAAGGAGTGGGCCAGGGGCATCCGCTGTCAGTCGAAAAATTGTTTCCAGTGCTCGCTGTCTATCGAGCAAAGTCCGTCAACGAAGCGCTCAGGGTATGCGTCGATGTGAATCACGCGGGAGGCATTGGTCACACGGCTGTCATCTTCTCGCGCAACGATGAGGTGATCCGCAAGTTCGGCGAGGTGATTAACGCAGGCCGGGTCATCGTGAATTCTCCCGGCTCCATTGGGGCCCTGGGCGCGGTCTACAACGACTTAGTGCCGACATTCTCTTTCGGATGCGGGACAGGCGGCGGCAACAGCACTACTGACAACGTCAATATCTATCACTACCTCAACATCAAGCGCCTGGCTCGGAGGACACAAGCCCATATGTGGTTCCGCGTCCCTAATCAGATTTACTTCAATATGAATGCGGTGGAGAATCTGCGCCAGTTTCCATCGCGCTGCACCATCATTGTCACCAATGCGTCTCTCGAGCAAATGGGGCACGTCGATAGCGTCAGGCGCCACATCTGCCCCAAGACTCACGTGCATGTGCAAGTCATTCCCGACGCGGAGCCCGAGGTCAAGCTCGTGGCGCAGGGCGTCGAGGCGCTCAATTTCTACAAGGCCGACCAGATCATCGCGCTGGGCGGCGGATCAGTGATCGATGCCGCCAAGATCATGAAGCTGAAGTATGAATCGCCAGACGCTGATCTGGAAGATCTAGCCGCACCGTTCCTCGATCTGCGCAAGCGAGTCGTGCAGTATCCGACGGAGAAGATCAACCGGGCGCGATTGATTGCCATCTCCACGACCAGCGGAACGGGCAGCGAAGTCACTCCATTCGCGGTTTTGATCGACAAGGAGCGCGGACGCAAAGTGACGCTGGCCGATTACTCGCTGACTCCGGATGTGGCCATTGTCGATCCGCAGTTTGTCATGTCAATGCCGAAAGGGCTGACCGCCGATACCGGCATCGATTGCCTCACCCATGCGCTGGAGGCGGGAGTTTCGAATTACGCATCCCCTTACACCGATTCCAATGCGATGCAGGCAATTCGTCTGGTTTTCAAGTACCTGCCAATCGCATATGAGCATCCTCGTAATGAAGAAGCACGCTGCATGATGCATAACGCCGCATGCATTGCCGGGATGGCTTTTCCAATGCATCCGTGGGCGTGAATCACGCACTGGCGCATGCCTTTGGGGCGCGGTTTGGGGTCGCTCATGGTCGAGCCAACGCGCTCATGCTTCCGCATGTGCTCGCTACAATGCCGCAGTTCCCGCGAAATTCATGCCCTCGCCGTATACACAAGGGTATGTCGCTCATAAGAAGTACGCCACGGTAGCAGACCAGTTGGCGCTAGGCGGTGACACGGACGAAGAAAAAGTTAAGAACCTGATCGCGGCAATTGGGCAGCTGCTCGACCAACTTGAGATTCCACGTTCGATCGCCGACCTGGGCATTTCGAAGCAAGACTTTGAGCAGGCGGTGCCCGAGCTCGTCAAGACTGCCTTTGACGATCCGTCTTGGCGATCAAACCCGCGCATGCCGCTCATGACCGAAATGGTCGAATTGCTCTGGAAGGCGTACGAGGGCCGAGGTGTTGCGAAGATTGCTGCTGTATCTTAGCAGCATGCGGTATAGCGAAGGCGGTGTCTATGTCGGCGATTGCTTTATTTCTGAACATCGATGGGAACGGGTAGTCCCGCACTGCAAGAAGCTGGAGAAAACCTGGACGGCGCTCAGGGCGAAGTTGTTTTGGATTTCACGTCTGTCCGCCGGATCGACTCTGCGGGGCTGCGAGAGCTGGAAGATTTTGCTCGAGCTGCCGACGGCAAAAACGTTAAGGTTGTGCTCCGTGGCGTGAATATCGATGTCTATAAGGTCCTTAAGCTCGTCAAGCTGACGCAGAGGTTTTCGTTCGTGAACTGAAATGTCCCGGGCGGCCGAATGGATAGGAGACCCGTCGTGCAAAATCATCTTCAGAGTGACCGTCTTTCGTGGGGCGACACGGTTTTCTTACATCTCGAGCGCGAGGGCATGCCTCTCAACGTGGCCAGCATCTGTGTGTTGTCGAGGGAGAGATCTCATTTCAGGATTGCCTTCGATTCGTTGAGTCCAAACTGCCGTTGCTTCCGCGCTATTTCAAGCGGGTTGTGCCCGCTCCGTTCGGGCTGGGCCTACCCACTTGGGAATACGATTCGGAATTCGATCTACGCCGGCACATGCGCGAGGTGACACTCAAGCGCGGCACCGATACAGAGATGAGGGCATTTGCTGGAAAGCTTTTCAGCCAGGTAATGGACCGGCGCGGGTCCCTCTGGGACATCACTCTGGTGCGGGGAATGAAAACCGATCGCACCGGCCTGATCATCCGTCTGCATCATTGCCTGGCCGATGGCATTGCCGGTGTTGGCATCATGAGCGCGCTCATGGACGCGAGCCCCCGACGCGCCTCATCTACCTAAGAGGGACGTCAAGTTTTATATTCCCAAGCCACGTGATCCCCTGACTTCTCTCACCTCCGAATTCGTGGATTTTATTCCGACTTCATCAAGCGAATTCTCTCCGCCATGACCGACCTGGTGACCATGGCCGAGCACGTGGCCGCCGGTGGTGACCGAACAGCAGCCGAGGAGTTTGCCCGTCTATTTCCGGAAGTCACAGCGTTTACCGAGCGTCTCCGCTTCAATGTCATCTACCGTGGCCCACAAAAATTCGCGTGCACCGATATTCCTCTGGCGGACGTCAAAGCAATCAAGCTCAAAAAAAGGCACGAGCGTGAATGATGTGATTCTCGCGCTGGTGACTGCGACGATTCGTCGCTACTGCGAGCTGCATGGTGATCGCGTTCACGCCAGCTGCTGGAATCATGGTTCCTGTCGACCTGTGAAGCAACACCAGCCCCCCAGAGTTAGGCAATCGAATCTGGTTGGTTCCCGTAACCATCCCAATGGACATCCGGCAACCGCGCAAGTTGCTGACCGCTGTTCACAAGCGAACAGAATCCTCAAGCGCATGCATGCAGCCGAACTGGTCAGCCTGGCTGGAGGGTCCATGGGATGTTTCCGTCCTCGCTACAAGGCATGGCAGGACCCATGGCCAGCCAGTTGCCCATCACTCCGTTCAACCTTGTCTGCACGAATGTACCCGGGCCACAAGTCCCGCTCTACCTGCTCGGGCACAAGATGCTGCACTGCTATCCGTATGTTCCGTCGGAGGCGAGATGGCGGTCAACTGTGCGGTCCTGAGTTACAACGGCACGGTGTATTTCGGCTTCAGCGGGGATACGCATGCAGCGCCTGATCTGAGACGCTTGGAGACCTTGCTGATGACGAGCTTCACGGAATTGCGGGATGCGGTTGGCATCGCGCCCCCCGAAAGAAAGAAAGTGCAAAGAAAAAAGAAGGTGGTTGGAGCCGCTCCGCCAAAGACGGTGGCTGCACCGGTTTCAACTGCGGTCGTTTCGCCTCTTGAATCGAAACGGGTACCAGAAGCGGCTCCAGGAGTTGAACCAGGGAGTCCGCTCGCACAGTTCATCGTTGCGTAAATTGGCTTTGCAACGTTCTGTTGTGCGACCTTTTCGATGCTGTCACTGAACTCGCGAGGTGAAAGATGGAACTTATATAAGACGTTTGCTTCTTTGCGGTCTCGTTATTTTTCTGTGTATGCCGACCTTGGCGCAGCAGACCGACGTTAACCGTTACACGTTGTTCACGGGTTTGATTACATGATCAGCCCGGCACGGAATCTCACGGAACGCGGATTCGAAACCGATTTCGGCGTTACCGTGAAACCGTGGTTGGGATTGGGCGCGGCTTTCGGGGCTTTGGGAAGCGATGTTATCAGTGGATCAGGAACCATTTTTGGCGGCGAGACGGTCTACGCGCCCATACTGCTGCAGGTTCCACCTCCGTTTGGCCCGATAACCCCAAACTCAATTCATGTGCCCTTCAGTCTCTACCACCTACACTTTTGCGGCAGGTCCGCAATTCTATCTACGCAAGTTCGAGAAGGTCACATTCTTCGGCCGCCCCGGATTCAGTGGTATCCACGAGAAGGCTGTCATTACTTTCCCGCCGGAGTTGGCATTATTGGGGATCGTTCTTCCCAATGCTCAGCAGACAGATACCACTTATTTCATCGGCTTGGGCGGCGGGTTTGACCTTAATGTGTCTCGCAAGGTTGGTGTGGGCTTCGCGGCTGATTGGGTGAACACTCACCTGTTTTCGAACCTACTGACGCAGCGACAGAACTATATCCGCTTCTCATTGGGCCCGACGTTCCGTTGGGGCCATTTGAAGTAACGAACAAACTGCCAGTCGAGAAGGGAACTCCGATTCAGTTGCTTAGGGACGGCGAATCATCTTCCTTTCCCAAAGTTAGGAGGGAACCTCATGAAGCCCCGAACTCTTAACGACATTTTCCTTGCCATCGTTGAGCGTGGGAACGAGCGGGCGATATTGATGCGTGGGGAGACTGAGTGGACGCCGATCAGTGCGCGGGAGTTCTACCGGAATGTCACCGGCGTGGCGCGAGCTCTGAGCCGGTGGGGGGTGGTTAAAGGCGATCGGCTTGCGATCCTTAGCGAAAATCGGCACGAGTGGGCAGTCATGGATTTTGCGTCACTACTCCTGGGACTTGTGGTCGTACCCATTTACGCGACGCTGACCGCCCAGCAAACAGCGTACATCCTCTGTGACTCGGGAGCGAGAGTAGTTGCCGTCTCAACCGAGTCGCAACTGGACAAAATTCTTTCCATTCAAGATCAAACTGGCGCTCCAGAAAGTGTTGGTCATGGACCCGGTAGACACAGCTCATGCGGTGCGATTGCAGGACTTGATGCGGCGCGGCCCCATTGGACGCGATGCCGAATTGGAGTCGCGCGCGCGGGCCATCACTGCCAACGACCTGGCATCCATTATTTACACCTCTGGCACTACTGGCACTTCCAAGGGCGTGCAGTTGACTCACGGCAATCTGACCTCAAATCTACTGAATTCACTGGCCGACTTCGAGATTCATCCCGGACAGGTTTGGTCTTTCTTTCTGCCACTGTCGCACGTGACGGCGCGTCATGCGGATATCGCGCTGCTCTACCGCGCTGCGCCAGACGCTGGCGTATTGCCCGTTCATCGACCAGATGCCGCAGGTTCTATTAGAGGTTCTGCCCACTCTCTTTGTTGCGGTGCCGCGGGTTTACGAGAAGATCTACACTCAGGTCGAACAGAAGACTAAGGGATTCCCCAAGCGAGCGACGACCCGGTGGGCGCTTTCAGTGGGCCGCGCAAACAGCGCGAAGATTCTCGCGGGGGAATCGCCAACGTCCCTGACGTGGAAGCTTGCTCACAGATTGGTTTATTCGCAGGTTCGCGCCCGCATGGGCGGCAGGGTGGAAGCATTCGTTTCGGGCGGCGCTCCTCTCGGCAAAGAATTAGCAGAGTGGTATGCGAGCATTGGAATTCGCATTCATGAGGGCTACGGCCTGACGGAAACCTCCCCGGTCATTGCCATCAACACCCCACGCGCACATAAGTTGGGGACGGTGGGCCGCCCGCTGGCGAATGTCGAGGTTCAGATCGCACCCGACAAGGAAATTCTCGTGCGCGGCCCGTCGGTTTTTCGCGCTTACTGGAATCGGCCCGAGGAAACCAGAGATGCTTTTGTCGATGGCTGGTTCAAAACCGGAGATATCGGCAAGCTCGATGAGGATGGGTTCCTCTCAGTCACCGATCGTAAGAAAGATCTGTTGAAGACTTCCGGCGGAAAATTCATAGCACCGCAGCCCGTCGAGAACTCCCTGAAGCCGAACGCCCCATCCGGAACTGCAGTGGTATTGGGGGATCGCAGAAAATTCGCGCTCCGTATGATTTCGCCGCACTTTCCTCTGCTCGAGGAGTGGGTCTGCGCCAACGGTTCGTCCTTTTCGTCGCGGGAGGATCTGGTCTCTAATCCGAAAGTCAAAGCACTCTACGAAGGCATAGTGGGCGAAGTGAACCAGGGTCTGGCCCGATATGAACGAAGAAGATCCTGCTCGTACCCGACGAATTTACCGCCAGCGATGGCACCCTAACTCCGACCTTGAAACTTCGGCGGAAGGCCATTGAAGATCGGTATCGCAAGCAGATTGATGAGCTCTATGAAGGAAAGGAAGTTTCGAACATAGCGTAGCGAGAGACGGGACGCTAGTAACTAGCAGCCCTCTGGGGCGGAGACGACGGACCGTATCATTTGATCTGCATCTCGCCACCAGCCGCGGAAAACCTTGGCGTCTGGGAATCAAAACTGAAGTGGTCGCCAGCCGTCAGGACCGGAAGGCTGGAGAGGAATCGGGCACGGATCTCGCCGACCGTTGATGTCTTCCGGCGTCGCAGGGAGAGGGATAACTTCAACTGAATTGGTATCGAGTTGAAGGCCGACATGCAGGGCCTTAAGGGCGCTTTCTTTCGCGCTCCAGAGCAGAGTTATGAGCAACGGCCGTTCCTCCACGAGTTCTTGCTCGACCAGCGCTTGCTCGTTGGCCGTGAAGTAATCGGCGACGAAGGCATCGCTACGGGGTTCGATCATTTCCAGATCACAGCCAAGGCTGGCTTTGGCAAGCGCTACGGCACACATGGCAGCGCCTGCACGGTGGCTGAGTGAAATCGTGACTGACGCAGGTTGGTTGAAGAGATAGACTTCTGGGGCGCCGGATGCTGCGGCATGGATCTCGAGGTTCGCCAACGCCCAAAGATCAGTAGGCAGATTGAGGCGGGTTGCGAGCGCGCGCTTCGCGGTCCAGCGACCCAGTCGCCAGTCGGTGCGCCGTTTGGCAAAGCGCATGCCGGCGAGGCACAGCATTTCTCTCGCGCTCAGCCATTGATTCTCGGCAGGCACGTCGGCTTCGGTCTGCTCCAGCCAATAGACGTCCATGAGTCTTCCGCCGAGAACTAGGCGGCTTCCACGATCTCCAGTACCGGCTCTCCTTGCGCCTTCTCCTCGCTTCTCATGCCCCGTTCCACTGCGTCGATGACATACGGACGGAGATTCGCCGGCGGAATGATGTAGTTCAGTGCGCCGACGCTCAGCGCGCGGTGCACACTATGCACGCGGTCAAATTCGCTGGCCATTTCGCCTAGCTTTTCAGAGTACACGACCTTGTACAGTTCGTTCGATTGGGCGCGTAGCCGTCCCTTCTCCGCTCCGTCGGCCTGAAGCATTGCCTGGTTCAGAGCTTGCAGGCGTTCGTCTTTGCGCGTCCGGGCTTCAACTTCACCGGCGAAGACCACTGCTGCCGCAGGGGCGCCACCGATGACGGAGGCATAGGTCCCTTCTAAGGCTGCTACTTCCAGCTTTTCGTTTAGCGCGCGCGAGAAGACTACGTACGCGCCCCCGTGGTACCGCGAGATCACGCAAAATACGATAGGGCCTTTGAAATTCACCACGGCCCTGCCAATCTCTGCGCCGTACTCAAGTTGCAATCGGCGCATCGACTCCGGCGAGCCATCGAACCCGGACAGATTGGCAAGAACCACGATGGGGCGATTGCCGCTGGCAGCATTGATGGCGCGTGCCACCTTCTTGGAAGATTGGGGAAAAAGCGTTCCGGCGGACCACTGGTCGGGACCGTCGGCCGGAACAAATCCCATGCGAGGCATTGAGCGGGATTCGATGCCGATGAGGCACACCGGATATCCGCCGAGATGAGCGTCCCATACCACCGCTGTTTCTGCTGCACGCATGCCGGCCCAACGCTCCAGAGGCGCATGATCCTGGTCGATGGTTGCCATCATCACTCGGCGAATGTCGAAGGGCTTCTTGCGTCCGGGATTGGTCTCGTCTGACAAGATCTCGCCTATCCGCGCGAAACCTTCCTCGCCATTTTCATTGTGCGGATAGCTTTGAACGTCGCGTTCGATGGGATCGGTGGTTTCGGCCCGCCGAGGGAAACGCTCCCCGGGCAAAACGTCGGTGTGTTCATAGTGGCGGAAGAGTATATGGCAAGCTTCATTAATGTCCCGCGCCCAATACTGCGCTTGCCCATTGACGCCCATAATGCGGTCGTAGCCGCCAATGCCTTGATTGTCTTCCGCCGAAATGCCGCCCGAGTAGTCCAATGCGCGCTTGCCGGTGAGAACCATCGCGGCCTTGGGCGTCATGACCAGAATGCCGCGGGTATGCATCAGCATCGTGGCCTCGGCGTTCCAGTAGGGTTGCGCCCCAACGTTGATTCCGTTGATGAGGAGATTTACTTCGCCGCCCGCCTGGGTGAACTCCACCAAACGCCGCAGGACGCGAGCGATCCAGTCCATGTTCTCGACGCCACTGTCCATCGAAATCTTCGCGCCAGCGGAGATGGGGAACCACTCGATGGGAACGCCTTTATGTTCCGCTAGATCGAGAGCGGCGATGATGAGCCGGCACTCCGTCTCGGCCAAGGCTCCTAAATCCCGGCTTGGATCTCCCAGCAGGAGGACCCGCGTCATGCCCTCAGGGTACCGATTCGTAAAGCTGCGGATGACTCCAACGATAATGTTCGCTTTGTTCTGCCCGTAGGGACGATCGACGGGAACCAGTCGTCCTTCCGCGTCGAGATCGTGCTCCACGAAATCGCCGGTAGGGAATTCGGCCCGTGTGTCTTCCCGAGAAGGAGTTAGCAGCTTGACGATTTTGTACGGGTATACCATTCCGCGCTGACGGACGCGGATGACTTTTTGATCGTAGGCAGTCAGCGGTTTGAGCGGGAGCAGTTTGTCGGCAGGACGGAACGTGATAAGCAGACCACTGCCGGCGGGGCTAGAGATGCGGACCACCATGTCGCGCAACTCTCCCGTGGCGGGATTGGGAATGCGGGCACGCACTACAACTTGCTCCAGCCCAGTCCCTCGGCCGACGGCTGCAGTCTGCGAACGAAATCTCGCAATTCATTTGGCTTCAGATGGAGTGGAGGCCAGACGTATAGAAATACCCGGTTCCAATACAAGCGTTCCTGTGAGCGCCGACGCGACTGAAACAGGCGAATCGCGGCCAGAGCTTCCATCAACATGCGTTCCAGATGCGGCAACTGCACGATGTGGCCGGCATCATCGCGGACCGGGGTTACATCGCGCACCTCCGCAACCGCAACCAAACGCTCATCTTTGGGGTTGTCGCGCGCAAATGCATGAATTAAATAGACGTCCTGGACAGAGGGCAAACGCTCGAACTGGAAGTTGCTGAGCCGCCAGAGATGCAGACGCTTCCCCATCATGGGATGCAATCCACGATAGAGCTTTTCCTCCTCGTACCCATTGCTGCTGGGACGATAAGTGAAGTGTTGCATCTGGCTCACGCGTTGGCCTGGAAGAACGCCGGCGACCGCCGCCACGACTCGTCGGATCGAACAAGGAAAGCCAACCAGATTCAACATCGCCAACCCTTCGTTCCGTGGTCTCCGGATTGCCCACCTTCTCGGCCTGACACGTAGAAAATCGATGACGATGTGGTCATCGGTCGGGACCGGCAATGAAACGGAGCCAACCTGCGCCTCGGCGGGGAGTTCGTCGTATTCGGTGTAGGTCGCAAACACATGGATACTTTGCCCTCTCGTCGAATTCAGTCGAATCGAAGCTCTGTCCATCCGGCGGACGAGTGGGAGGCCCCTGAGCGTGCAAATGCGGTAGTACCTCCGAGTAAATGTTTCCAGCATGGTGCGGCGCAGGAGGATCGGCGCCGGGAAGCGGCTGGCAAACAGCCCGCCAGCAGTGTGGACATTCGATGAGCGTCATCCTGTCCGACGGTCCGCAGCTCGGGATCGCCGCGAGATAGGCGAGATGCTTTTCCGCTTCCTCGTAGACGTGCTCTCGCGCCTTCTCGAAAAGCGGCTGATCGAAGTAGCGATAACGGGACTTCCCGAGCGAGATCGCTGACGGCGGGAAAGGCTCCCGGGATCGTGACGATCATGCGATCAAGAAGCGTTCGGAAAGATTCTCGGTCGCGGCTCTGGACGCCGTGCGAGACGCAGTTCAAGGCGCTCGAGCACGGCTTTGCTGTTGCTCCATCCGCTGGTGCGACTTGGAGATCCAGAGCATGCCCTCTCAGCTTGCGGAGGGTCGAGAGCTGCTCACGCCATAATGAGCCAGGCGCGCCGCAGGGCGTCGACGAAGGTAGGTGGGAGCCCTTCTCCGTTCGTGTCTACCATCCGCAAGTAGGAAAAGAGATGCGGCTCGGCGCTCGGTTCTTCCCGGGTTGCGTCGGTCGACTTTGGCTCGCGTTGGAACAACGAACGAATGTCGACAAGATGCTGAGAATCTCGTTCTCGGACTCGATTTTGCTCGATCCGTGGGCAGGTCACTCCATTCGCAGTTGCCCCAGCACATCGCGCCGGGTCAACATGATAACCCAGCATGAGGCGCCGAGTTCTCGAGGTTCGCCTTGCACTCCGGGCGTTGGCTACTTGGAGTCTGGTGCGGGCCTCCGACGCGCCAAAACTCTCTTTCTCTACGGCGAGGCGCGCCTTCGCCGCGGCGGATACCATGCGACCAGTCGTGCGCCCGGCTCCACCTGCACGTCCGGCCATCGTCATCACCTGCCGACTTTCCCGGAGATGGAGCGACCACCTCCGTTTCCATCTTCATGGCCTCAGCACTGCCGGCGATCTCCGACGGTACCCGTGTCTCCGGCTTCACGGCGACTGAGACCACCACCGCAGGTGTGGCGCATGCACTATGCCCCCCTGGTCTCGGTCCACCCGACGCGATACACCATCCACGTCGATGCGGGAGTCCACTCCTCGGCGACCGACACAACCTGAAACCGCCTCCCGAAGGCGGTCGCCAGCGTCAGACTCGCCCCGCCGGTGGATGTGGCCTCGATCTGTGCACCGTCCACCTCGACTCGGTCCTGTTGGGGCCCGACTCAATCGGTTATGAGGGATAGACTGCCCGCGATCACGCGGGCCAGCGGTGCGGCCGACCTCACTTGATGAACGTGGGGCCGTCCACGCAGCAGCTGAGGGTAGAATTGGGCCTGCTCGACGGCCGGTTCGGCGTCCGTCGACTTCAATCGCGGCTTGGCCGATCGCCACGTCTGCGGATCGGGTGGACACGTGATTGCCGGGCTCAGCCTCGCGGTCTAGCCATCCGGTATCCTCTTGCGCGTCCTGCACTTCGCCACCACCGCCAGAGTCCAGGCAGGAACGCGCTTGTTGCTCGCTCCTCCTCTGATCACGACCACGCTCTCCGTGCAATGCTCGCTGCATCCGGGAAGTGGCTTCCTTCCGAGGTCTGGCCTCAGGCGATGATCTTGGCGATCATGGAATCGAAGATCGGCGGGTACAACGTCGCCTACCGGACCACCCCGTGTCGATGCGCACGCCGGGGCCCGTCGGGAGTCCTGAATCGTTCAATGAGGCCCGGAGCCGGGGCGAAGCCGTTGTCCGGATCTTCCGCATTCAGGCGACTTCGATCGGTGACCTGTCGGCGTGGCGGCTCGCCTTCCAGGCGGCCACCGCGGGCCACAGTGAATCTGAAGCTTGACCAGGTCCAGTCCAGTGGTGCACTCGGTCACCGGATGTTCGACTTGGAGACGGGTGTTCATTTCCGTGAACAGGAATCGGTGGCTCTGCGGTTCGTAACAAACTCCACAGTGCCGGCATTCGGGTAGCCGCCGCCTGGCTCAGCCGGACTGCGCGTCGCGTAGCGCTTGGTCCTGCTTCCAGGCGAGAGTACGGGCGACGGTGCTTCTTCGAGGACCTTCTGGTGGCGGCGCTGGATCGTGCAATCGCGCACCCCGACAGCCCACGTGGTCCCGTAGTGGTCGGCGATAATCTGCACCTCGACGTGCTGCGCCGGCTTGCACGCTTTCCAGAAACACCGTGGCATCACCGAAGGCCTTGAACGCTTCGTCGCGCGCGCTTTCGAAAGTTTCGGTGCAGCTGATTCGCGGAGTGCAGCGGGGCGAATACCGTGACCGCCGCCCCAGGGTGGCTTTGATGAGAGGGGATAAGCCGAGTACGTCCGCGTGACGGCGGGCATCGGTGAGCGTTCGACCGGCCCACCACTCCACGGCAGCAACAGGAGTCTGGCGCCTGCTCGGCGAGGGCGCTTGGCGGCGATCTTGTCCCAACTCGGCGCATCACATCGCCGCCCGGCCGATGACTACAATGCCCATCTTGCGGCAAAGGTCCGCGAATGCCGCGTGCTCGGCAACAAAGCCCCCACCCCACCCACACGGCGTCGGCGCGGCTGCCGTAGCGCGTGTTCAAGGCGTCGCATAGTCGAGTAGCTGCTCTTGCGCCGCTGAGTCGTGACAGGGTCGGTAGAATGGGCCGCGCCGAGACGGCATGCCTCGTCCGCTTCGCGGACAAACATCGGCATGACGGTCAGGTTCGGTGAAAAGCGCAATCGTGCGCAGAGGCTGCCGTGCTCCTGGTTGAACTCACGGGCCGCATGGATGAAGCGCATCGCGGCCTCGCCACGATTCACAATCGCGACACGCTGGAATTGACGTTGCATAAGTACCCTATGAGAGATCGTGACCTGGTCGGCTGTGCGTTGACTACGCGACCGTGAAGGCCTCACCGGACATGACAGCCTGCAGGCTTTTCAGACGGCAGTGTCCACACCGCCGGGAAGCGCTACGGTCCGGTACCGGTGAGGCGCAGGTAGCAATTTCCCTTTGTGTCCACGACTTCAGCATCGAAACTTCGCTTGGTCCGGGTTGAGGAGCAACGACGCGGTAACCGGCCCTCGGCGAGGTTCGGGTGCGCAGCAGGCTAACCTCGCGAACGTGCTGTGGCAGTCCCATTCGGCTTGTACGGCCCAATTCCCAGAGGCCGGCAGTTTGGAAGCAGAGCTCGATCAGTCGTGGCGCCATGATCGTTGCCAGTTCCGGCGGATAGTGGTTCGCGCGGAAGTGCCGTCGGCCATTAGACCGATAACATGCTCCCATTCCACCACGCCTGCTCCACGACCTGATATGCAGGTCCGTGGAAGTAGAGGCGGTAGATATCTGGGCCTCGACGACGGGCTGCCGGTTGGCGGCGCGAACACAATCGGGGCTCGGTGAGCCACTGACTGTTTCGAGAGTCTCACGCGTGCCGTGAAGTGTGTGGTTGCTTGAGGCTCCGGTCTGGTTGGGCAGGAGCGCAGACCGATCGAGGCGGCAGTCGCCACGACCGGCGATCTCGCTGCGGATGAATCTGAGTTTCGATCCGCACTGCGCGGTTCGTTGCGATAGAACTTGAACGGCGCGAGGAAGTTCACGTCTTCGATCGCTTCGACATACCATCCGGGAAGGATACACAGGGCGCTTCCGCAAACGCCTCAATCCCCATCACCCCCGGCAGGACGGGGGTGCCGTCGATGCAGTGGTCGTGGAGGAACGGTTGGCCGGGGGGTCGAGCGTCGTTTCGATCGTCAGACCCGTCTCGAGGCTCATGCGTAGCGATCTTGCCGACCATCGGGCCCATCGGAGCGGGGCCTTGACCCGAAGTTTCCAGGGCCACTGTATCCAGCCCACCCGTTGTGTCCCATTCCTTCAGCAAGACGCCGAGCGCTGGCGACCACAATTTCGCCGCGCGTCGTTCCAGCCGTGAGTTCGCGGCGAATCAAGGGATGCCAGCCTCGGCGGCAGCATGTCAATACCTGCCATCTCCATCATCTTGGGGATCGATCCGCGCGTCGCCATGCCAATTCCGCCCCATGCCGTCCAGTCGATGACGATACCTCGCGTTGCGGCACGGTTCGTGCGGAAGCTCGACGTGATCTTGCACAACAGATCGTTGGCAGCGCTATAATCGGTTTGTCCCGCGTTGCCAAAGCGTCCCGCGATCGAGCTGAACGCGACCGTCGCACCCAGCGGCATCTCGCCAATCGCATGCAGCAGATTGAACCAACCGTCGGCTCTTGACGTCGAACACCAGATCGAATTCCTTCGGGTCCTTGTCGGGCAGGAAGTGGCTGCGTCGAGGCCGGCGGCGTGCAGCAGCACGTCGATGCGTCCGCTTTGCTCGCGCACCTGCTCGATCACTTTGGCTACTGCCGTCGGCATCGGTGAGGTTGACGCTGAAGTAGTGTGCGGTTCCTCCTGCCGCGCGCACGGCGTCGATGGCGGTCTGCGCAGCTTGCGCGCGCTCCAGTGCTGCCAGTTCTTTTTCGACCAGCGCCGGCGTCGCACGTTCGCCGCGAGTCTGAATTCGTGCGAAAAGATCGCGTTTGAGTTCATCTTTGTCGTTCACGAAGCGTTTCAGGTCGGGATTGTTCGGATCAGGATTCGGCACGAGATCGAGCAAGTAGAACGTTCCGCCTGAGGCTGCCGCCAAATCGGCAGTGATCGCTGACACGATACTTCCTGCTGCACCCGTGATCACGAAGACGCTGTTCTCGTCCAGGGTCAGGCCCGGCTCGCCATCGGCAGCGGGCTGTTCCTGTAAGCCGATGCGTCCAACGCTGCTCGCTTGTATACCAATCTCGACTGCACCCGGATCGCGCAATGTCTCTTCGATAGGACGAGGCGACCTCATGCCGCATGGCGAGTCGCTTCAAAGTCGACGGCTTTGACGAAGGCGCTCGGCTCGCTCGCGCTTGTACGTCTTGGTGAAGCCGACGTACCGCGCCACCGAGCGGCGCAACAGCTCCGGCGGCGTCGTAGCCGTGTTGACCGCCGAGCCGCGTGGCAGTCACAAGGAACGTGCCCGGACGCTGCAAATCTGTTCGTAAGAGCAGCGCATGGCCGCGTAAAGCGACTTCACCCGCACCCGCAGCGCTTCACGCCAGGTGAGCAGATCCATCGTGCTGAGACTACCCTCGGGATCGAGGGCGGGCAGCCAGTAGACTCCTTGATCGGACCACCAGCCGTCCATTTATTGAGCAGATCGACCACCGCTTCGAATCCGGGCACCGTCGATGCCCAGCACTTCGACGCCCATTGCGCAGGCGTGTTCGTCAGTTTCTCCGCCACTCCACCTTTGTCGGGCATGACCACTACGCGGCTGCCGGGCCCGAGCGTGACGCCGGTTGCCTTGCAGATTAGTGAGGGGCGGACGCAAATCGGGTACCGGTACGCGGCGAGGGATTCGATTTGCCGCATTGAAGTTAGCGACAGGCAGGACGGCCGGGCCGGGACGAGACGGGATTTCATGCCGGCAGATGGGGTGTCCAGCGAAAGCAACGAACGCCACGCTGACGAGGCGACGCGGCACTGCTTATCGATAGCGAATTGAATGACGTGCGCCAGCGTCGGGAAATCGCGCAACTTGAGAGTTTCTTCGCGGGGGATGTTGTAAGCGGCCCGCACCGAGGCGAACATCTCAGCCTGTTTTACAGTGTCCACACCGAGATCTGCTTCGAGATCGAGCTCGAGGTCTAGCATGTCCTTGGGATAACCAGTCTTCTCGGCCACAATTTCGAGCACTTTTTCTTTGATTGCGTCGTAAATTGGCGGTTGATGCTGGAACTGTGGTCGCGGGCGCTTCGATCGGTTCGGCATCGGACGGTGGTAACGGTGGAATTGGTGTCGCACCGCCGAGGTCGGGGCGACTGTCATACACGAACTGAATTACATGAGCGAGAGTGGGATAGTCGCGCAATTTGCGGTTCTCGTCGCGGGGGATGCTGTAGATTTCGCGGATGGCAGCGAACATCTCTGCCTGTTTGACCGTGTCCACGCCGAGGTCCGCTTCGAGGTCGAGGTCCAAGTCCAGCATGTCTCTGGGATAGCCAGTCTTCTCCACCGCCAGGTCGAGAATGCGCTCCTTGACGGAGTCAGGTTCTGGCGATAGGCTGAGCGGTTGGAATCGGCGCAACCGTCGAGTTCACTTCTTCCGTAGCGGTTAGCGCGGCGGCAGGGGCAACCACGAAAGGTAACGGCGACGCGATCCTCGCGCGAGGTCGGGTCGACTCTCATATACAAACCGGATCACGTGCGCCAGGCTGGGGTAATCTCGCAGCTTGCGGCTTTCATCGCGCGGGATGTTATAGATTTCGCGGATGGCGGCAAACATTTCCGCCTGCTTGACAGTATCGACGCCAAGGTCAGCTTCGAGATCGAGGTCCAAGTCCAGCATGTCTCTGGGATAGCCGGTCTTCTCGACCGCGAGGTCGAGAATGCGTTCTTTCACCCCGGCGTCGGCACTGTGCTGGTGCAGGGAGGCATTCTTGCTTACCGTCGGGGCGAGTCTTGGTGCTCTTCCGTCGGTATAAGTTGCCACCGCGACTCGGCGGCGCCGCGTGGGTAGTATTCGGCCGACGCTCGTTCACAAAGCCAGATCACATGAGCCAGCGTCGGGTAATCGCGCAGCTTGATCTGATCGTCACGCGCGATGCCGTAGGCTTCGCGGATCGTCGCCATGACCTCCGCCTGCTTGACGGTGTCGACGCCTAAATCGGCTTCAAGATCGAGGTCCAGATCGAGCATGTCGATGGGGTAGCCGGTCTTCTCGGCAACCACGCCAGAACTCGATCTTTCACCGATTCGTCGGAGGCTGCGGGTTTGGGCTGCGTGCTGGTGCGACCGCGAACAGGTCGCGGCGGTTTGCACCTCGAGCTGACTTGCTTCGACTCTGGCGTCAGCGGAGCGCGGTGTTGTCGACGACTGGCGCCGGTCGGCGTGGGCGGTGCCGTGCGTCGACACCGGTTTACCCACCTTCGCGGACTTCGGCTGCACTTCGGCAACGCGAGCGGACAAACCTTGATCGCGGACGCGAGCGTACGGTTGACGACCTCCAGATCCGCGGTTGGACGACCTGCCACTCTGGTCAGCCATGCCTCCCAGGCAGTCTGGTCGACGATGCGATAGGCGTATCCCAGAGCATTGGGACGGCGGCGAACGCCGTCTTGGTCGCGACCCAGCGCAACAGCGTCATGCTGATCTGCGAACCAAATCCGGCGCCCAGTCGCAGCGCGTACTCGACGGGATAGTCGCCGCCCTTCGACAGGTTCAACTCGCCCAGTTCCGGATCGACTTCCTTGAAGTTGGCCACGGGCGGAACGCATGCCCGTTTCCAGCGCTTTGACCGCCAGCACTTCTTCGATGCCGGTGGCCATGGCATGACCGGTGAAACCCTTGGTGTTGGCGATGACGATTTGATCGGCCGCGTCGCCGAAGACGCGGCGCAGCGCATGGATCTCCGCGGACGCACTTCCGCCGCGCGCCGGTGTGTAGGTTTCGTGGGAGACGAAGACGGTATGGCGGCGCGATCTGGTGACGCTGAATGCCGCTGTGCGCTTCGGCTTGCGCAACCAGATTCTCCATGACCTGGCCGATGTGCTGCACATCGAGGCGCGTGCCGTGGAATGCGCTGTTGGCCGTCACCGCGCTCAGCACTTCGCAGATGGGCTGAATTCCGCGCTCACGCGCGGCCTCCGCGCTCTCGACCACCAGGGCCGCCGCGCCCATGCCCATAATCAGTGCCGTGGCGCCGGCGGTCGAAGGGAGTGGCGGCTTCTTCGACCACTTCGTCGGTGGCCGCTGCTCCGCTGGCCAGGAAGCCTGCGCCGAACCAGTCGATCAGGTGGTCGGAGGTGACGTCGTCTGCCGTGATGATGATCACGCGGCTGCATCGTCCGGCGCGGATCCAGTCCTCGCGCCAGGCGACGGCCTGGCCGGTGGTTGCGCACGCAGAGTTGATTTGCGTATTGGGGCCGCGCGCGCCGATAAATTCGGCGAATTGCGAGTGTCCCATCGACAGGGTCTCGGAGCAGGAAGCGGCGGTCGAAAATGTAAGGGTTCTCTGCGATCTCGCGCGCAGTTCGTCGATTTGCCGATCGATTTCCTGCGGCAGCGGGCGAATGGCCGTTTGTCCCTGCCACCGCGCGACCAGATCTCTCCAGGAGGCCAGTTGCTCGCGACGGGCGTGGTCCGCATAGTAGCGCGCCATCTCGTCGGCGTAGGAGTCGTAGCCGGGGAAGGCCGAGCCGAAGATCACGCCGGTGTCGTCGCGCAACGCGTCGGGCAGTCCCCACCGGTCGGGCAACTGCGTGCCTTTGCTGGTGGTCTTGTAGCGCATGACCAGAGGAATGCCTGCATCACGCATGGCGTCGATGCCGACCGCGATGGCCAGGCGGGTGACGCGATCGAGCGCAGCCAGGCGCTCGGCGAAACGCCGAACTCCTTCTCCAGATCGAAAGCGCCGCCGCGTGCCCGCCAAGCTTGATCACGTCTGCGACGATCTTCAATGGTGTCGAAGGTGGCTTCGCCATTCTCGCTCTTCACCAGGCGCGTGATGCGCTTGTCGAGCATGTCGCGGCGGAACTCGGCAGGGATCGGCTTGATGAACTGATCGCCGCGCAGAATGCGGGCGACATTGCCATCGTCGAAGATGTGTTCGGTGCCGGCAGTCCCATCGCCGCGCCGGTGATGGCCACGGTTGTGTTGCCTCGGAGCTTTCTGGCCGTGATAAATATCCCATCCGCGTTCCAGAACATCGGCGAACAGACGGCCGAGTTCGACATAGCGATCGCCGTTCATCGGCGGGGAACTCTGATACCCGGAGTAGGGGCAACCGCGCGGTTGGTCGGAAACTCGCGCGACCGCAGCTTCGACCGGGCTCCACTGTCGCGTCTCGCGGACTGCGCAGTTCCGCAGGCCCAATCCGGCCGCATAGAGGCCGCACAGCGCCTGGTTGAAGCTCAGACGTCGCCCACCTTCGGATGATTGGTGAACAGCGAGACCACGTCGCCACGCTCGCCGAGCACGTCCTCGGCAAATCCCTGCAGCGCTTTCTTCGGACCGACTTCGACGAAGACGCGCGCGCCCGCATCGTAGAGCGTGCGCAGTCCCTTGACGAACTGCACGGGACGAAGCGACCTGCTGCGCCAGTAGGTCGAGCATCTGCGGAACAACATCAGGGCCCGTCGGATAGAACTCACCGTTCACGTTCGCCACGATCGGTATCGGTGGCGACTGCAGGTGCAAGCGCTCCAGCATCTCGCGCAGCGGCTCGCTGGCCGGGGCGACAATCGACGTGTGGAAAGCGTGGCTGACCGGCAACGGCACTACGTTGTAGCCGGCCTTCCGGAACACTTCCATCGCTTGCTCGACGGCCTGGCTGGCGCCGCCGATGACCGCCTGCTTGTCGCTGTTGATGTTGGCGATGACCACGTAGCCGTCGATGGTCTTCAGGATTCGCTCGACTTCGGCGAGCGGCGCGAACACCGCCGCCATCTTGCCGTTGTCTCTCACCGCGACCGCGGGTCATGTCGCGACCGCGGGCGCTGACGGCTTCCAGCGCATCGTCGAACGGGAGGGCAGCCGGCCGCGACCAGCGCGCCGTACTCGCCCAGGCTGTGTCCCATCGTCATGTCGGGTCGGATGCCGTAGGCGGCCAACAGGCGGGTCAGAGCCAGGTCGATCGCCAGCACGGCAGGCTGGGTGATCTCGGTCTGGCGCAGATCTTCTTCGGCTTTCGCGACGGCGCCGGCGTCGGTCTGCGTCGACGAAGATGAACTCGCTCGAGCGGCTTGCCGAGCAGCGGAGTCATGACGCGATCGGCTTCGGCAAACGTCTCGGCCACGATCGGTTCGGCTGCGCGAAGCGGCGCGAGCATGTTGACGTACTGCGAGCCCTGCCCGGTGTAGAGGAATGCCACTTTGGGCGCGGAGTGCCGTGTCCGCGGAAGATGCCCTGCGCCCGCAGCGCCTTCCAGACGGCGGCTTGATTGGCTTCGAAAGCTTTCAGCGCGTTCGCCGCACTTGTCCGCCAGATCGGCGGCGTCGGCATAGTCGATCGCGATTCGTTCTGGCGCGCGCAGATCGGCACTCTGACGGAGCGACTGGTGCCGGCGCCTTGCCTGCCGCGGCCGCCTTCTGGACGGCGCGCAGACGCTCGGCGAGTTCGAGTCTCGGAGGCAGCGCCAATCACTAGCGCGCCGCGTAATGGCGCCTTGCGCGCGACGTCGGTTGCGCGATCCCAGGTACGAACATTCTTCGCAGACATCGACTACTCCTTGCCGGAGCTTCGGCGGGAGCATCACCGACCGCGACCGACCGCTTGCCGTTGCCGGTCGAGCCGGTGCCGGGAATGTACTCTTCCAGCACGACGTGAAAGTTGGTGCCGCCGAAACCGAAGGCGCTCACACCGGCGCGGCGGACCCCATCGGCTGGCACCGTCCAGGGTTTCAGTTCGGTGTTGACGTAGAGCGGCGAGTGGCGAAATCGATGTCCGG
Source organism: uncultured Acidobacteriaceae bacterium (assembly GCA_963786095.1). Classification (GTDB taxonomy): domain Bacteria; phylum Acidobacteriota; class Terriglobia; order Terriglobales; family Acidobacteriaceae; genus Sulfotelmatobacter. Next base: position 129,500 of record CAWAXV010000020.1, read on the forward strand.
ATTGGGATGCTCGCAGTGCACGACTAGGCGGCAGCACCTTGTCGCGAAGGGCGAGGCGACTTTCAAGATGCCCGCAGCACCGGCGGCCCCTTTGAGATGACCGATGTTCGACTTGACCGAGCCGAGCGCGACCGAGGTGGCCGGGCAGATTCGCACTGGCAGCACATCGGCCATGCTCTGCGCTTCGACGACATCACCCACGCGGGTCGAGGTGCCGTGACCTTCGATCAGCGTCGCGGTGGCGGGGCGAGACGCCGGCATTCTTCCAGGCGCGCTCGACGCAGAACTTCTGGCCGACCGGATTCGGTGCGGTGATGCCCTTGCCTTTGCCGTCGCTCGACCCGCCGATGCCGCGCAGCACGGCGTAAATCTTGTCGCCGGTCGCGCTCGGCGTCAGCCAGCCGCTTCATCAAGAAAATCGCCGCGCCCTCGCCCATGACGAAGCCGTCGGCGCCTTCGGCATAGGGCCGAGTACCGGTGGCCGAGAGGGCGCCGATCTTGCAGAACTTCACGAAGGTCGGGCGCACCCATGTTGCGGTCGATGCCGCCGGTGACAGCCACGTCGAAGTCGTTCTGCGACCAGTCCTTCCGACCGCCGAGCTGGATCGCCGCCATCGCTGAGGCGCAGGCCGCGTCGCACACGTAGTTGGGACCGTGGAAGTTGTAGCAGGTTGGCGATGCGTCCGGCGATGCAGTTGGCCAGTTCGCCCGGCATGGTGTCTTCCGTGATGGCGGGAACGTGCTTACCGACGCGGTCGTGCAACTCGCGCGTGAGTCCGCGGCAACTTGGCAGGCAGCGCGGCGAAAGCTGGCGATCTCGTCCAGTTCCTGGGCGTATTCCGGAAAGTGCACGCGCAGCGGTCGTGAGGTAGTGCCTTTCCCCGGCCATGGCGTTGCCGAGAATGACGGCGGTGCGGTCGGGATCGAGCGGCCGCTCCGGATAGCCGTAGTCGGTCCAGCGCTTCGCGGGTGCACGCGATCGCCCACTTCTGGGCCTCGTCCATCGCGTCGCGACGCGCGGCGGGATCGGCAGCTGCCACTTCAGTCGGGGTCCCAGCGGATCGCGCACCCATCCGCCGATCTTCGAATAGGTCTTGTCGGGCGCGTTGGGTCGGGATCGTAGTAAAGCTCGGGGTCCCACCGGTCCGGCGTAGACTTCGCTGATGCTGTAGCGACCGTGTCTTTATGTTCTTCCAAAACGCCGGGACGTTCGGCGCATCGGGCAGAATGGCTCCCACTCCCACGATCGCGATCGCTCGATTAAGCTGTGTCTTCCATGTTGACTCTCCTTGCCCCGGGGGTCCGGTTGCGGGCGAAGATAGCAGGCGTCTCGCTATCTATGCGGCGAGTGCTGGCTTGGCTGCACGGCCGTAGAGGACATCAGCCACAAGATCCATGTCAGAGATCAGGCCCGCCTGGGCGCGGTGGATGGCGGAGAACTCCAAGCGCTGACTCAAACTGGCACGTCTCGGCGTCGGTGACGCCACCGGCGCCGCAGATCCAGCGCAGACCTTCTTCGGCGCACCTTGAGCGCGGCCTCGCGGGCGAAGATCCGGCTGATTGCCGCCAGGGCGCCGCGTCGAAGCGCCGGTTGGCCTTTTCGTTGAGCCGGCCTTCGGCCACGAGCGCCGCACGACGCGCCAGGGTGGCGGCGCCTCCGCGTAGGCGATCCATTCGCCCATGCGCAGCAGGATGTGCTGATACCGGGTCAGCCGTCCGATCCGCGCCTTCTCCATGACTTCGGCCAGCGCGTGCAAGGCGAGGGCGGCGATATCTGCGCCGACCGTGGGATGCTTCGCGTGAAGCACTTCGAACTCGCGTGCCCGCTCGTGATAGTGCTGGCCGCGCGTCTTGAGGTGAAGCTGCCAGCGGTCGCGGCTGATGGTCATCTCCATGATCTCGGAGGTGCCCTCGTAGATCGTGGTGATGCGAACGTCGCGGCTGATTTTCTCCACCATGTATTCGTGGGTGTAGCCGTAGCCGCCGAGCGCCTGGATGCTGGCGTCGGCAGCCGGGTTCCCGGCCTCGGTCGACATGTACTTGGCGATGGCGCCCTCGGTGTTCAGCTTGCCTTCACCGGCATCGATGCGCTCGGCAGTCTGCTCGATGTAAGCGCGGCCGGCCTCCAGTCGCGCCACGTTCGGCACGATCAGCTTGTGGGTGTAGCCCTGCTTCTCAGAGAGCGGCGCTCCGGCCTGAATCCGCTTGGTCGAATACGGGATCGCACGATCGAGCGCGGCCCATCCCGCACCGAGACCGAAGGCCGCCACCATCAGGCGGGTGTAACCGAACACGGCCTGGGCCTGAAGCAAGTCCCTGTCCTTCTACGCCGCCGATCAGCCGGTCGGCATCTACGTAGACGTCACTGAAGGCGAGCGCCGCCGTGTTGCTGAGTCGGATGCCGTGCTTGTCTTCGGGTTTATCGTGCGTGAAGCCCGTCGCGCCCCGTTCGACGATGAACCAACTCGGACCACTCGGCGTATTCGCCAGGACCGTGTAGGCGCCGGCGACTGCCGCCATTGCTGATCCATTGCTTATTGCCGTTGATGTTGTAGCCGACGATGCGGCCATCTTTTGTGACCGGGTCGGCCGTGGTGCGAAGCGCTCCCAGGTCGCTGCCTGCTTCCGGTTCGGTGGCGCCGTAGGCGAACAGCAATCCTTCGTCGGCGATGCGGCTCAGCCAGAGCTTCTTCTGCTCCGGCGTCGCTCCCACGGTGATCGGGTCGCTGCCGAGGAAAGTCGCCAGCACCGAGGTCGCGATCCCCAGATCGATGCGCGCCATCTCTTCGCAAATGCAGTAGACGTCGAACGTGCCCCCGCCCATGCCCGCCGAACTCCTCCGGAATGAAGAGGAGTTGGATCCCCAGCTTTGTCGGGGCTGCACATGTCGCGGACGATGTCGATCGGGCACTCGTCGCGCTCGTCGAGTTCGATCAGCGTCTCGTCGGGCAGCCGTTTCTTGGCGAACTCTTTGAGCGACTTCACGCTCAGTTTCAGTGTCTTTTGGCAATCATTAGCGCATCCTCACTTCGCGGCTACGCCGCGTGCTTCGCGAACTTTGTTGGTCAAGTTCCGGCAGGAATTCGAGAATGTCGTCGACGATTCCGACGTCCGCCATCTGAAAGATGGGCGCCTTGGGATTCTTGTTGATGGCGATGAGGAACGGACTTCCCTTAATGCCGGCCAGGTGCTGGAACGCACCACTGATGCCGCAGGCCAGGTAGACCTTGGGCTTCACGGTTTTGCCGGACGAGCCGACCTGGCGCGATTTCTCCATCCACTTCGCGTCAACCACCGGCCGCGAGCAACTCGACGGCGGCGCCCAGCGCCTCGGCCAGTTCCTCGGCGATGACCACGTTCTCTTTCTCCTGAATGCCCCGGCCGATGGAGACGAGAACGCTGTGCTTGGTGATATCTACATCGCCGGATTCGGCAGCGATCGTCTCGACATAGCGGCGGCGCGCAGACAGAGCACCTGCGGCGGAGGATTTGTCGACGATTGTTCCAGAAGCAGCAGCGCCGACCTCGGGTTTGAATGCGCCCGGCCGGATGCTGATCACCGCCCCCGAGGAAATATCGCAGCGAACATGAGCGCTCACTTGTCCGCCGAATTCCTGGCGAACCAACTTGAGAGCGTCGCCTTCGGCGCATCGATCGCGAGCACATCGGAGACGAAAGCCGCATTCAGCTTGACGGAAAGTCCCGGCGCCAGATCAATTCCGAAATGATCGTGCGAGACCAGCAAAATGCACCCAGGCGGCAGAACGTTGACCAACGCCTGACGAACTAGTTCCGCGTTAGGGTAGGCGAGCGCCTGAGTCGAGACTTTCCATATCTCGCCGAAGGAAGAGCGAAGGGAACTGCAGGTTGCATCGAAGTCTGGGCCCCAGCCTGTGAGAATTGCAGTCGGCGATGCACTGGCGTCGATTTTCTTCGCGGCGGCGAAGAGCTCGGTCGCGGAATCGTCGGCGACCCCACCTCTGTGCACGATGTAAGCAAAAATACGGGTCATTACTTCAGCCCTCCCTTCGCTCCGACCAATTCGAAAACCTTCTCGGCGTTTTCTTCCCGGCTTCCGTTCAACATTTCCGCGCCCTTGCTCAGCGCGGGGATGAAGTAGTCGGTTCGTTTCACTTTCGCAGCTGCTTCGCCAACGGTGCCTCCGTCAATGCCGAGCTCTGAAGCTCCGACAGTTGGAATGGGCACAGACGCTACCTGCCGGATGCCTCGCATCCCGACGTAACGCGGCTCGTTGATTCCGGTCTGAATCGAAAGAACGCAGGGAAGATCGATTTCGTTGATCTCGCGGTTGCCGCCTTCGATTTCCCGGCTGACCTTCAGCCTTCCGTCTTCGACGGTGATTGCATTCACCAGAGACGCAAACGGATAGTCGAGCATCGCCGCCAGCATTCCTCCGACTTGACAGGCGCCGTCGTCGGCCTGCACTCCAGTCAGAATCAGGTCGTAATGACCTTTCTGTACGAAGTCTTTGAGCACGGTCGCGATGCCTTTGCCATCGGATCCTGCGAAGGCTTCATCATAGAGCAGCACCGCCTGGTTCGCACCCATGGCCAATTGGCGGCGCAGGATCTCTTCGTCATCCTCGGCCCCGACTGTGACGACCGTGACATTGCCGCCGACCCGGTCGCGAATCTGCAAGGCCTCTTCGACCGCATAGTTGTCCGCTTCGTTGATGGAGTAGACAAGTTCGTCGCGTTCAATGTCGTTTCCTGCCGCATTGAGCTGGATCTCGTTCTCCGAAGTGTCCGGTACTCTTCTCACGCAAACTAGAATTTCCACGTTTCACCCTCCGCAAGTTGCTGTTTCTAATTTCGCTGTTTCCAAATTCTCAGTGTCGACCGCGCGCGCGATCTGCTGGTCCACCAGTTCCGTCAGGTCAATAGCGGACATCCTGCCTTCCAGTCCCGCGACCTTGATGGCGTCTTCGATATTCACCATGCAGAATGGGCAGGCCGTCACAATCACGTTCGCACCCGCATCAGCCGCCATGCGAACCCGCAGTACACCCATTCGCTGCTCTTCTTTTGGTTCGTAGAACAACATCAGCCCGCCACCGCCGCAGCAGAACGACCGCTCTCGCGACCGTGTCATCTCTACTCTGTTCAATCCAGGAATCGCATCCAGCACAGTGCGAGGATCGTCGTAGACCTGGTTGTGGCGCCCCAGATAGCAAGGGTCGTGGTAGGCGTACACGCTGTTTGCGTTCTCGACCGGATTGAATTGAATGTTCCCGGCCTTTACTTCCCGGGCGATGACCTGGCTGATGTGCTCAACCGGCGGGACATCTTTATAGTCGTGCCTCAGCGCGTTGTAAGCATGAGGATCAGCGGTGACGATCCGCTTGACGCCCGTGACCTTGATCGCGTCGGTGTTGTGATCGCGCAGGGCCATGAAGAGCGTCTCCTCACCAAACCGCCGCACTTCGTGCCCGCTGTCCTTCTCCGTCGCGCCGAGAATTCCGAAGTCCACCCCGATGTGGTCGAGGATTCTGGCGGTAGATCGTCCAAGCGACTGCATGCGGTCGTCGTAAGAAGTGATGCTATCGACGAAGTAAACCGTGTCGGCACTATTCTTCCCGTCGAGAACTTTGACCACGCAGCCTTTGCGAAACTCTGGCGCCTTGATCCAGTCGGCCTTCTTCTTTTCCAACTTGCCGTAGGGATTGCCGCGGCTCTCCAGCGCCTTGAGAGGTTTCTGCAGAGATTGCGGAACGTTTCCGTCATCGATCATGCCGCGCCTCAGGTCGACGATCTTGTCGACATACTCGACAAGCAGCGGACACTCCTCTTCGCACGCGCCGCAGGTGGTGCACGACCAGATTTCATCTTCCGAGTACACGTTGCCCATCAGCGTCGTGGCTTCCTTCATACGGCCGAACACCGGATAGTGCGTAAACGCATAATCTCTGGCCTTGAGAGTGAGGAATCGCGGTGCCAGTGGCCGTCCTGCCGCATTCGCCGGACAGTTGTCGGCGCAGCGACCACAATCCGCGCACGAGTAGAAGTCCAGCATGTGCTTCCAGGTGAAGTCCTCAAATTTCTTCACCCCGAAAGATTTCACCTGATCGAGATGCTCGTCACTCACGTCCCAGCGCACCGGCTTTAACGTCCCGCGCTCAAGTTTCGCGAAGTAAACACTGAACAAAGATGTCTCAACGTGGAACTGAATTCCAAAGGGCCGGTAGCAAAGCAAAAAGTAAAATGTCACCGCATGCACGAGATAAGCCGTCACGTTGACAGCCCAGAGTGTCGCTAGCGGCGTTGAGCTTAAAGCAACCTTCAACAGCCACGGCAGCGACAGGAACGCCAAGTCCTCCGCGGGTTGGCCCTGCAACGCATGTCCGGCCGCCTGACTCGCGGCGAACAGGCTGTCAGCTACCATCAGAACCGCGATGAGCCCTAAAAGAAAGACGGCATCAGCCGTATGGCCTTTGCCGTATTTGGCGGGCACCCCGTACCGGGCTGGCTTGAACACGAGCCGGCGAATTGCGGCGACCACCATACAGAGGAAGACGACGGTCGCCGCGTAGTCCGTAACGATGTCGTAAATGCGGCCGGTCCTCCCCGAGAGACCCGGCATCACGAAATTCTCTGAGACTCCGACCAGCAGCGTGGTGAAGGCGCGAGCTGCCAGAAGGATGAATCCCGCAAAAATAAGGATGTGCATCGTCCCAGCGAGCTTGTAACGCGGATGCTTCCACTGTCCCAGCCAGAACTTGAAGACTCGCTGCAGGCGCGCCAATGGCTGATCAAACCGAGGATCGCGCTCGGCCCGCAGCAACGGCACCATTCGCTTTGCTACGATGTAAACGAAACATGCAACACCCAGGGCATGGATGGTCAGAAAGAGGTTGCGTCCGGGGACCAACCAGTCTGTGATCTGCGCGGGTGAATAGTTACCTACCACGGTCTAAACCCCGATGCTTTTAGTCTTCGCTATAAGAGACGGTGTCCGAGCAATCTCGCGGATTTACGCGTAGTCGATCGGATTCTTCTCGAACCAGTGTTCGTCGCGGGTTCTGCGGATGTTCTTCCATGCGCCGGAGGCGACGCTCGCCGTGAAATCCCGGCTGTCCCAAATCATGCCTGTACCGAAACCGATGACGGCCCCAAGCAAACCGAAGGCAAGACCTCTGCTCTTCGATCGCTGCCCGCTTTGCAGGTATCCGCCCACGGCGCCCAGACATGCCCCAATCATGGCGGGTCCAATGGCTTGCCGGGCGGCCTCGCTCAGATACGGGGTGAGCAATTCTTCTTTGAGAAATTCATTTTCGCCACTGCGTGCCCCCGCTACTGCGGAGTCCACGAGTTTGCGGCCGTATTCAACACTGGATTGCGACCATTCCTGAAAACTCACAAAGCCACCTCACGATTCGTCGGATCACCGCTATGCCCTGACGCTCTGCGGAGGGTTACGCTGACGCATGCGAACATTTCATTTTGGATTCGATCAGTTCGAGCAGTTCCTCGAAGCTCATGCCTCGAGCAAGCATCCGGAGAAGAGTGTCTTTGTCGAACCCTGCCGCCTCTGCCGATTGCACGAGTCTCTCGATCGCTTCGTAGACCGAAAGTTCGTGAGCTTCGCGCAACTGCGTGAGAAACACCTCGAAGGTAGTAACTGGTTGGGTCCGGGCCGCCACCATACTTCACCTCGTTCCCAGAGTAGAACGCCACTTGCGGGCTGGGTCAGCAACGTCTGTCACATCGGGCTGTGACCGTCATCACCCGATTTTGCGAGTGCTGCTCCATCTTGCTGGTACGACAGGAATTGCGGCGAATTAGGCGATTGGACTTTGAAGTGGTGAGATTGTGGAAAATTTCAGCGATGCCGCCATGGCCTTATTCCCTCGCAAGGCCGGAAGTCGATGGAAAGCGGGATGAAAGGCAGTTTCGCTTGGGCAAATCCTTAGAGATGAAGGCCAAATCTCGCTCGAAGCTCGCGGTGCCCAACGTTTGTAACATTTAGGGCCCGGCTGTCGAGTTCCCGGACAAGCCATTTCTTTTTAAGAGCAGCACCCAGGAAAGCTGCACCCATCGCTCCTCCCATATGAAACTTCCGCTCACTCCAATCTAGACATCCGCATGCAAAGCGGCGGCGGAGCATTCTTGAAGCCGCCACGTCGATTCCAAGGGACTCGAATGCCTTTGTGCCATCTCGCGTGAGGTCGTACGAATCGTTCTCGGGTGAAACGATGGAAAGCCATCCCAACGCCTTGAACCTGTCGTGGAGTGAAACGCCGATCGTGCCGGCTAGGTGGTCGTAGCACATTCGGGCGACTCGCAGGCGGTCCGGAGTACTGGGCACGAATTTTGACGGGATCCCTCCTGCCAGTACGCTCAATCCCTCAAGCGCGGTGGCCACATCTTCTCCTTGAAGACTGTAGTACCGGTGCTTTCCCTGGACCAAGACGCGAACCAAATTCGTCGTCTTCAGTCGATTCAGGTGGACGCTGGCCGTCGACGGACTTACTTCGGCCACGACGGCAAGCTCCGTGCTAGTACGGGCACGCCCATCCATCAAGCAATAAAGCATGCGGGCCCGCGCCAGTTCGCCGATTGCTGCGGCAATGATTGATACACGTGCGTCAGTGCGTGCGCTTACATTCATAGTTGGATGGTAAACGAAGTGTTGATGTCATGCAATCGACATACTCGAAGCAAGAGAGAATGCCGTGGCAAAAAGGGTGAATTTGACACGCCGAGAAGTGCTGTCGCTCATCGCGACGACCGGAGTGGCGCTTCTCCTCAACCCCGGCGATTCGGCCGGAAGTTCGATTCCTGAGAGGACAGCTATGAGAATCACATGTTTCATTCGCTATCAGATCGATCCGTTTCAGCGGGAGGAGTTCAAGAAGTACGCCGAGAACTGGGGACGCATCATCCCGCGATGCGGCGGCCATCTTGTCGGATATTTTCTTCCCCATGAAGGAACGAACGACGTGGCCTGGGCCTCATTGCATTCGACAGCCTAGCCTCTTATGAGGCATACCGGGCACGCCTGAGGTCAGATAAAGAAGCTCGCGAGAATTTTTCCGCGGCTCACAGCAAACGTCTTATCCTTCGAGAAGAGAGGACTTTCGTCGAAGTGGTCGAGGGAACTTTTGGACTGCCTTCGACGCTAGGAGCAGGTGAATGATCGCGGACGAGTTGACGCACGTTGCAAAAGGGAGGGCATTCCGCGCATTACATGAGCGGGACCATGCCTTCATCATTCCCAACCCTTGGGATGTGGGCACAGCGCGCATGCTGGCGCGCCTCGGCTTTGAGGCCCTCGCGACCACCAGCATGGGATATGCCTTTTCCGCCGGACAACTCGACAACACCATTGATCGAGACCGAATGATGGAACATCTGACGGCGATTGTGTCAGCAACCGATCTGCCGGTCAGCGCCGATCTAGAAAACGGCTTTGGGGGCACTCCAGAAATTGTGGCTGAAACCATCACGATGGCGGCGCGCACCGGCGTCGTTGGAGGTTCCATCGAAGATGCGACTGGGGTGCGGGATCGTCCAATTTATGAAATGGAACACTCCGTCGAGAGAATGCATGCCGCCGCAGAGGCAGTGCGTTCGCTTCCGTTTGTGTTCACGCTGACCGGGCGCGCCGAGAACTACCTGCATGGCCGGCCGGAACTGAAAGACACGATCAGAAGACTGCAGGCGTATCAACAGGCGGGCGCCGATGTTCTCTATGCACCGGGCCTCGCTGCTAAAGAGGAAATTGCCTCAGTAGTGAGTTCCGTGGATAGGCCCGTGAATGTACTGATGGGACTCAAGGGAGTACAACTCAGTCTGGCCGAGCTTTCTGCAATCGGAGTCAAACGCATTAGCGTAGGCAGCGCACTTTGTCGAACCGCGCTTGGTGCGTTCCTCCGGGCCGGTCGGGAGATGCGAGAGAGCGGCACCTTTACGTTCGCGAATCAGGCGGCGACGCCGCAAGACGTTAGCGCGATGCTCAAGTGAAACTTTCAGCGTTATTCAGACGGAAAACTTAGGATCACCTTCGAGAACCTCCGCATCCATGGAACACTAGAGCGTATAGCCAGCGGTTGCCTCCAGGCCGCGGTCGCACCGAGTGCAATGGCCATTTCCAGAAACGATCGCCGGCTGAGAGTCGTCATCGGCCTTTATCCTTCGCTTACGCCAGCACGTTTCGCAACCATTCAGGGAGCACGCAGGCTGTTTAACGCAAAGTCCTACGCCCTTCGCGAGAATGATTGATACCTATGGCGTTGTCTTGAATCTATTTGACCCGGCAAAAACCGCGATGGCCCAGACATTCATCGCGCTGACGCAGAAGGAGTGCATTCGCGACAAATATCCGGCCAAAAATCATGCAACCAACGTCGTAGGAGACTATCTAACCAAGTGTTCCCATCCAGTTACCGTGGTCACATCCAGGGTACTTGCTTGTCGGGGTTGATTTTTATATGGTAAAAACAAAGTAAGCTCATTGCAGTTCAGGATGCTTCACCTAACAAATCCCGAAAATCCGCGAAGCGTACGCTGGAGTGCGCTCGTTGTGTTGTTGGCCGTGTGTGCGCTCACGGTGAGCGTGGCCACTCGCTACTCCTCGGGAGAAGTTCCGGTTTACACCGTAAGAACGGCACACAAGCATTCGTCGCCGGAGCCGAGCCGGCAACACCTGACCCAGAGTACGACGAACTGGATTCCTCAGGTCGTCCGTTCTGTGGTTCTTGAAGCTCCTACTTCGTATCCGCGAATCGCTCCGGCTGGGCCTCCAATACCGAGCCTGCTGCTCGAAAAGAGCCTGTACAATCGTCCTCCTCCTTCTCCTTCCTCTGACTCTCTCTCATAAGAGCAGTTCGCAGTTGCCGTTACGCATTCGATAAATCGGTCCGTTTGTAGCGTTTCGCACGCTTTGGTGCGAACCTGGACCGGAGTTATCCAAACGAGAACCACAGAGCGACCTTTGTGTTTCTCATTGGACTGAATGCGGTTTTGCGAGCGAGCAATTTGCGAACATCAAACCGAATCATGAAAGGAAAACTAGATGGCGGTTCGATCGCTGTTGACCGATGAAGAGTTGAATGCTCTCCGCCAGTTTGATACTTGCGTGGTAGCGAACGCGGTCGAGACCTTTAACGTTAGGCTGCGTAACACCGGCTTTACCGACGCCAGGATTCGATGCATGTTCGAAGATGCTCCGCCCATGGTCGGTTACGCGGCTACGGCCAGAGTTCGTAGCGGTGAGCCCCCCATCACGGGTCGCACTTACCATGACCGAGCAGATTTCTGGAATCGCATTCTTGAAATTCCCGCTCCTCGCATCCTGGTGTTGGAAGACATGGACAATCCGCCGGGCCGCGGCGCTTTTGTTGGAGACATGCATGCCGCGATTTTGCGGGCTCTGGGATGCATCGGTTATGTGACTAACGGCGCCGCCAGGGAACTGCCGTCGGTGCGCGCGATGGGAGTCCAACTTTTCGCGGGAAACGTCGCTGTCTCGCATGCCTATGCCCACATCTTTGACATCGGGGCTCCGATCACCGTGGGCGGGATGGAAGTTCGTCCGGGAGATTTGTTGCACGGAAACCGCCATGGTGTTCTCACGATACCCGCTCAGATCGCCGGTGCTGTCCCGAAAGTTGCAGCCGAATTGCAACTTGCGGAACAGAGGGTGATCGAGTTTTGTCGCTCCAGCGATTTTTCTGTGGCAAAGCTGGGCGAGGTGATCAAGAAGCTGGGCTAGCAAAGCTTTACTGTTGTTTCGGAGATGATTGCCGGGGAGCGGCAGAGAAGGCTGGTTAATAGACACGATGACTCAAAACGGTAGCAAACGCGGCATCAGGCAAGATCGCGAGAGCCAGAGATCGATCGCCACTGTTGTTGTGGCCCTTGCAATTGCAATGAGCGTCACTCTGTCTTCCTGTTCGGGAACTGGGGACAAAAAAGTTCAGGCGAGCGGACCGGCCATCACTGTCGGTGTCACCAAGGTAGTCAAGAAGTCCCTGGGCCGGCACATCACCCTCTCATCAGAGTTGGTGCCATTTCAGGAGATTGACGTGTATGCCAAGGAATCCGGCTACGTCAAGAAGTTGCTGGTTGACTACGGAAGCCACGTGAAGGCTGGGCAGGTCATGGCGATTCTCGAGATTCCCGAGTTGGAGGCGCAGCTGCAGGAAGACCAGGCAGAGATCAAGAATGCAGCGAATCAGGTGACCCGGGCGCAGCACGAGCTGACGCGCTATCAAGCTCAGTACAAAGCTCTGCATCTGCAATACACGCGATTAAATGAAGTGTTCGAGAGTCAACCCGGCATCGTAGCGCAGCAAGAAGTGGATGACGCGCAGGGGAAAGACTTGGCAGCATCGTCACAGGTGGATGCTGGGCAGGCAGCTCTCGAGGCCTCTCAGAGCCAGCTCTCCGTCGCTAAGGCAAAACTTGGGCACGATCAAAGTCTGTTTGACTATTCCAAAATCACGGCGCCCTTCGCTGGCATCGTTACGGAACGGTACGCCAATCTCGGGACGTTGGTACAAGCCGGTACTACCTCGAGCACGCAGGCCATGCCTATCGTCAAGTTGTCCGAGGACGATCTATTTCGGCTGGTGATTCCCGTCCCGGAATCGTACGTCCGGTTCATCCATCTGGGCGATCCGGTGGATGTGCAGGTGCCCTCGCTCAACAGGACGTTCCCTGGCAAGATCGCGCGCTTCTCGGTGGAAGTTCGAGAGGATACGAGAACCATGCATACCGAAGTCGATGTGCGAAACAAAGACGGTTCGCTCGTGCCGGGCATTTACGCGGAAGCGCAGCTGACCCTTGAGCAGAGAGATGGTGTACCGACCGTTCCTTTGCAAGCGTTGAGCCATGGCAGCGATAAAACCTCCGTTTTCGTCGTGAATGCAAATGACGAGATCGAGGAGCGGACTGTCAGCCTCGGCATTCAATCCGCCAGCGATGCGGAGGTGGTCTCGGGACTGCATGAGGGCGAGCAGGTGGTGGTCAGCGATCGCGGCGGATTGAAGGTAGGAGAGAAGGTTCATCCGCAACTCGTACAGGTGGTGCAGTACCACGAAAGCAACCAGGAATAGGCGCAGTTAGCGGCGAGTCAAAAGGGTATCCATGTCACGTTTCTCGATTCGTAATCCATATTTCGTCATCGTGATCTGCCTGGTGCTGACCGTTATCGGCATCACCAGCCTGGCACGCATGCCGGTCGATCTTTTCCCGGCCATCAATCTGCCTGAAGTGGTGGTGGCCACGTTTTATTCCGGTATGCCGCCCGAGGATATCGAGATGGATATCACCGATCCGCTGGAGCGTTTTTTTACGTTGGCCAGCGGGATCGACCACATGGAATCGCGCTCTTTACTGGGAGTCAGCATCATCAAAATTTACTTCCAGCCCGGAACCAGTGCCGACGCGGACGTAACCGAGATTTCAAATCTGGCATTGGCCGATCTGAAGCGATTGCCGCCTGGCACGCTCCCTCCGGTCGTCTTGAAGTTCGACGCCTCGAGTTTGCCGGTCTGTCTCGTCACGCTCAAGGGCGAAGGATTGAATCAGACCGAACTCCATGATATTGGCCAGTTTTCCATTCGCAACCAGATTGCGGTAGTAAAAGGTGCCGAGATTCCGCCACCGTTCGGCGGCAAGTATCGCCAGATCATGGTCTATGTCGATCCATTCAAACTGGCTTCGCGGCAATTGAGCGTAATGGACGTCGTCGGCGCAATTAATAGCTCCAATCTTATTTTGCCTGCTGGGGACGTCAAGATGGGGCCTCTCGATTACTACGTGTACTCCAACAGCCTGGTCGACAACATGGATCAATTGTCGAAGCTGCCGGTAAAGACAGTAGGAACCTCGTGGGTCACGGTGAATGACATCGGCAAAGCGGAAGACGCCAACCAGATTCAGTACAACCTCGTACGGGTCGACGGTCAGCGTTCCGTATATCTGCCGATTATGAAGCAGGGAGGCGACACCAACACGATTGAGGTGGTCAACGGCATTCGGGACGCCATTCAACATCTTTACGACATTCCCAAGCAACTGAAGGCCAGCGTTGTATTCGACCAGTCTGCTTTCGTGAAAGAAGCAATCAAGACGTTGCTGCATGAAGGGGTGCTTGGTTTGGCGCTGACCAGTCTGATGATCCTGATCTTTCTGGGAAGTTTTCGCGCAACGTCGGCGGTTTTTCTGTCCATCCCGCTCTCGGCGCTGGCGACATTTGTCGTGTTGAGCTTTGCAGGCAGCACGGTGAACACCATGATCCTGGGCGGTCTGGCGCTCGCCTTCTCCCGAATTATTGACAACTCGGTGATCTCGCTTGAAAACATCTATCGCCACCTTGAGGCTGGCGCCACTCCAGTTGCGGCGGCTGAGATCGGCGGCACCGAGGTGAGCCTGGCTGTTCTCGCGGCGACTCTTACCACCATCGTTGTCTTCTTTCCAGTTACTTTTCTATATGGTGTCAGTAAATTTCTTTTCACCGCGCTTGCGATAGCGGTGGCAATCTCGCTGTTTGCGTCCTATGTGGTCGCGATGACTGTGATTCCGCTGTTTTGTTCGCGCTTCCTAAAGGCGATACCTCACAGCCCCACGCACGAAAAGCAGGAATATGAAATTGAGCCAACTGCCGCGACGGGGAGATCGTGGTGGGACAGATTCACAGCCGGCTTCAACCGACATTTTAACAAGCTGCTGGACTATTACGAATACTGGGTGAAGCGCGCAGTGGATCGGCCCGGCCTTACGGTAGTGGTCCTCAGTGGTGCGTTCGTTGTGAGCCTTGCCATCTATCCTCTACTTGGCTTGGCATTTTTCCCCAGAACGGATGCCGGCCAGTTCACGATCAATCTCAAAGTGCCGACGGGCACGCGGTTGGAAGTGACGGAGCAATACGTTGCGAAGGTGGAGGACCTTATCCGCCGCGAGGTTGGCGCCAAAGATGTGAAGATGATCGTCTCGAATTCAGGCGTCGTACCTGATTTCTCATCGCTTTATACAACGAACGCAGGTCCCTATATGTCCACCATTCAGGTGGCTCTGCAGGATGATCACAAATACACCAGCTTTGAGTACATGGATCGCGTACAGAAGGCGATGGCAGAACAGTTTCCCGAAATTAGGACTTTCCTCTCCAGTGGCTCGATGGTTGATGCAATCCTGAACTCAGGAATGCAAGCTCCGATCGACATTCAGGTGAGCGGCCGAAGCTTGCATCAAACTTACGCCGTGGCGCAGGACCTGGCCGGCCGGATACGAAATCTGCCAGGAGTCGGCGAAGTGTACATCCCGCAGGACCTGAATTATCCCGGCTTGCGTCTGAATGTCGATCGCGTACACGCTGCCGAGCTGGGATTAACCCAGAAGGAAATTGTCGATAACGTGATCACCGCGCTGAACTCGAACACGATGATCGCGCCGAACTACTGGGTCGATCACAAGACGGGAAACGACTATTTTCTGACTGTACAGTATTCCGAGCGGGGACAGGCCGCAATTCACGACGTTACAGACCTGACGAATATACCGATCCGTTCTCCTAACCTTAAGGAACCGACGACGCTTGATGCCGTCGTGAAGCTAGAGAATATTCAAACTCCCACGGAGGTCGACCATTACCAGATCCAGCGCGTAACGGATATTTACGTGACGCCGTCCAGCGAGAATTTGGGAAAGGCGTCGGACGAAGTGCAGCGTGTGCTGGACAACACAAAGATGCCGGAGAACGTTCGCGTCAATCTTCGCGGCATGGTGCAGGGTATGAACGCTTCGTTCCGCAGCTTTGCCATAGGGCTGTCCCTCTCGGTAGTCCTGCTCTATCTGATCCTGGTGGCACAGTTCAAATCGTTCAAAGATCCCCTCCTTATTATGCTGGCGATTCCTATGGGCTTCATTGGGGTGCTGGTCATTCTGCCTCTGACGGGTACAACCCTCAATGTGATGTCGCTCATGGGTGTGCTCATGCTTGTCGGGATTTCGGCCTCCAACAGCATCTTGATTGTTGAATTCGCTCATCGTCTTGAGGATCAAGGGAAGTCCGTTCGCGACGCCATCATTACGTCATGTCGAGTGCGGTTGCGCCCGATTCTTATGACGTCTCTGGCCACCATCATCGGGATGGTGCCAATGGCATTAAAGCTCGGCACTGGAAGCGAACAGTACGCTCCTCTGGCGCGAGCCATCATCGGGGGCTTGACCTCTTCCGTAGTGCTCACCATTTTCATTGTGCCCGCGGCATATTTGCTGGTGTATGGGAAACGGGAAGAGAAGAATCCGCCCGCGTTGGCCACGGAGACGCAAGGATGAAGAAAAGTCATCACGAGAGGAATTTGCGCAGGATGAAGACGCTAGGAATCAGTTTGCTGATGTTGACCCTGCCAATCTGGAGCTATGGACAACAACCCGGAGACAGCAGCGCCTCCCCCCTTCCTTCGGCCCCTGCCCCGCAAGCGGCGCCACAGACCGTGGGATCGAACGTCACCCCGATGCCGTCTCAGCCGGCTACGGCACAGAACGGTCCCCCAACCCCAACGCTTCTTTCAGTGAGGGATGCACAAGCGCTGGCTCTGAAGAACAATCCCCAGATTTCGGTAGGACGACTGAGTGCCCTGGCGTCGCAACAGGTAACGCGCGAGGTGAGATCCGCATTGTGGCCGACGGCGCGTATTGATCTCACAGCAGTGGGTGCGGACCCTGGAGGCCGAATTACGGCGGGCGCCCTCAATAACCCGATCATCTACCAGAGAGCGGCGGTTGGTGCCACGGTGAGTCAACTGATTACCGATTTCGGACGGACCACGAACCTGGTGGCAAGCGCCAATCTTGCAGCTAAAGCGGAGAACCAAAACGCGCTCGCAACGAAGGAGCAGATTCTGCTCGCGGTAGGTCAGGCGTTCTACAACGCCTTGCAAACCCAGTCGGTGCTGACGGTGGCGCAGCAAACCGTGAAAGATCGCCAGACGGTTTCAGATCAAGTAGGAGCTCTTTTCAAGAGCAAGCTGAAATCTGAACTCGACTATAGTTTCGCCAATGTGAACCTTGCGCAAGCGAAGCTCCTGTTGCTCGATGCGGAGAACAACGTCAACTCGGCACAGGCCGCACTCTCCGCGGTACTGGGGTTCTCAAACCTGCAAAACTTTCAACTCGCCGAAGACACGACCCCCGTCGCGACGCCCGCCGATAACGTCGATGATCTGATTACTAGCGCTTTCACCATGAGGCCGGAAATTCTGGCGCTCGAATTTCAATCTGAGTCCGCGAGAAGGTTCCAAAAGGCCGAACGAGATTTGTTATTTCCGGATATCCGGGCACTGGGGGCAGTGGGAGACACGCCAGTGCGTAATCCGGTCGTCTCCAGTTGGTATGGCGCCGTCGGAGTGAATGTAGACATACCGGTATTCAACGGCTTTTTGTTCACGGCAAGGTCCCACGAGGCTTCGCTCCGAGCGCAGGCTACACAAGAAAGGCTCCGGGATATTCGTGACCGAATCTCTCGCGACGTCCGCACTAGTTGGCTCAACGCCAAGACCGCTTACGACCGCCTTGCGGTCACGCAACAACTTTTGGATCAGGCAAACCTCGCACTGAACCTTGCGCAGTCGAGATACAAGCTTGGGCTTGGGTCGATCGTCGAACTCAGCCAGGCTCAGTTGCAGCAGACACAGGCCCAGATCAGCAACGTTACCGCCGGTTACGACTACCGCCTGGCTTTGGCGGTCCTCCAGTACGAGACGACAGGCATTTAGAAGAGTTCGGATTTCAGACAGGATTGGCGGATCGAACCCGCAAAGCGGTTCTTGCTGGACGGTTCAACTAGCCCCATTCCCGAGGCACAGAGTTGAAGTACATAGTGAGAAGTACAAAGAGAAAGAAACGGTCGTCCTTCACTGCCCGGCAAGGAATTCTTCTTTCGCTTTCCATTGGAGCATTGGTTGCTCTCATCTTCGTGTTGGTGTACTACGTCTATGTGCTGCCCATGCAGAAGTCGTTAGAATAGCCGCGTGTGGTCCAATGCTCCTCTATGTTGCCCTTTGGAATTTACTTCATAGCCGGCACTATTACTGGGTTCCATGTTTACACGCTGCTATCGCTCGCGGTATACGGGGCCCCGTTCAATCCGCTGGAATTTGTTGCGCTGTTTGGATCGCTTGGCCTGATGATTGCCGCCTATGTCAGTCTCTTCAAGCCGGAGGCCGCGGCGCGGATCGCACTGATCGCCGCGCTCGCGACATGGTGCTTCTACAGCCCCGCGACGGCGCGAACGGTTCACACGCGGCTTGCCAAGCCGGCGGTTGTTCCCGACCTCATGCGATGGTCTGCAGACAAGCGGTTCTAACGTCGAATGCTGCTGCCCTATCTCGCCATCGTCGTGCTGCTGATCGCCACCGTGTATGCCGCGATCGTGAGCTTCCGGCAGAAGCGTGAACCTGCGGAACCAACCTGGATTTTTCCCGCGGGCGCAGCGCGACGAACTCGAATCGCCCTATGTGTTGCCACACTCATCTGTGCAGTCGGTATTGGGGCGTGGTTTTCGTTGAGCGTTCGGCACACTGTGCGGCGCTCGTCGAGATTCCTTATTCCCGAAGGGTATACCGGATGGGTGCGCGTCGAGTTCGAAGTTCAGGGCGCGCCTCCGTTGCCAGTGGATGCTGGTCAGTACGTCCTTACGATCGGGCCTGACGGTTCCTTGAAAACTTCCTCTTTGGAACAATACGGCTGGGCGAAAGACTCGTACTATTTTTATTCGAGCGCGGGTATGCACTTGATTCCTGATGCAGGCCCGGATTGTCTCATCTGGGGAAAGATTAATGGCGAGGCGGCTGGTTCCTCCGGCAAACGAAAGTATGAAGAGTTTTTCGTCGGAACCGAGCAGCAGTTCAAGAGCCAAGCGAAGGGGCAGAAGAATTCCGGTCCCTGATCACTTGGCTGCTGCTGGCACGGTGATCTCGCGGTACGCCAAAAATCCCGCAGAGGACTTCAATGTCTCAGCAGGACGAACGATGGTCGTCCGGCTCTTGTCGGAAACCACGAGTTGGAACGTCGTGGGCTGGGCAGCCTTTAGAGCGTCGGCTGCGGCCGCCGGTACGGCCGGAGTTGCAGCTGCAACATGTAATTCATACCGGCCGTTGGGATCGGACACGGCATTCACCAGAATGGTTCCCCGAGGATCGGTGGCGGAGACTTCCATGTCCTTGAGAGGGCGGCCCGAACTATCGAGGACTCGCCCATACACAACAAATTCGTCCGCCGAGGTTTGTGGCACGCGGACCTGCGACGTTTGAAGTTCTGCAGCAATGGCCGAAATAAGGATCGAGTGTTCGACGATGCGCTCCTCCAAGAGGACGGCTTGATGCGAGTTCGCGCCATAAAGATTCACAACGCGGCTCTGTTCAATCTTGAGGGCGGCCGCTTGATCCTGAGCCGCTTTGCTCATCGCCTGAATGGCTTGAACACGCAGCGGCGCTCCCTGTTGAACGGCTTTTACGAATCCGTCAGTAATCTGTGATTGATTGCTCGTAGCCACGGTTGGTGATCTCCTTCATGCTTGGGTCGACATGCCTGTGGATGCCAATGCGCCTTGGAATGACTTCGCCAGGCTTGCGCAAAATTCATTGGAAAATACGTCGATCAGCGACTTGTTCGGTGAGCTGACCAGAAGGCTCGCCAAACCCAGCGCCAGGAAGCATCGCGTGCCCTGATTGTCGGTCGTTGAGTTCATCAGGGCGATGGTGAGCCCGGAGAGGCCGAATGGATCGAATCTGTCTTGACAGCGGTTGTCCGCCATTCGTGCTGACCAACCTAGCAAAAATACATTGCTGAGCAAGAGGTGTGCCCCGGTTCGAGCATCGCACTGGTTGTCTTCGAATGAAATATCGCTGAACGAAATGATCGTGACCGACGTTCCAATGACGGTCTTATCCGACTCAGGAACGTTCAGGAACACGAAGTTATCGTTGAACATCACATCGCCACCCGCGAAAATGGACTCGGTAATCACGGAGGCGTCCACAGTTGTGGGATCGGGCATCGCCTGTAGAGCCATGGAAGCGAAGTCCACGCTCGCGCTCGACAGTTCCGCGATCTTGCCGATGTCTAAGAGAAAGACCGTGGCTCCCCCGGTAACGCTGCGCCAAATGTCGAGTGTGTACGGTGAGGTGGAAGGCTGGTCGAGTCCGGTGCATGTGAACTGATTGTCTTGCACGGACGTTACACCAAGAACCATCGCAGCCAAAGCCGGGCCGGAGGCGGAGACTACAACATTGTTGTGCACGCGCAAGGCCGGAAAACCATCCTCCACTGCAGCGGTGCGAAGGTAAGCCAATGGAGACGGCTGATGCACGAGTTCGAGTATTATGCCTCCGCGCGGACCCGGCTCGAGCGGTTGAAGTAATGACGTTCGAGGACCGTTCTCGAGAATCTGATTCCGTTCGATGAGAATTCCGTTCGCCTGAGCCGCCCAGATCCCGCAAATCGAGCGTGTGTAGTCGTGGCCGTTGCCCTCAATGAAGTTGTCGAGAATCGTGACATATTCCGCGACGAGCAAGGAAATGCCGCCCCTTCCCGGAAGGATCGCTCCGGCTACAACGTTGCCCGTTCGGTCGATGACCGTGTTCAGAGTAATTCGGTTGTGAGTGATCTCGAGGCCCGCGATCAGCAGCGTCCCTTGAAGTCCAGGAGGTTGATCGATGGTCGCAATGCCATTGCCACCCATTGTCGTGATCTCGTTATCGACTATGCGAATGTCTTGCAGCATTCCATCGGATACAGGGGTGAGCGGATTGCCATCTGGCCCGGTTGGATTCCCGCCTCCGCCCCAGTGAATACAGCCGTTTGGATCGATGGTGATTCCCGCAGCGCTGATCGGCTTACGGAGCATGCGTAGGCTGACGGCTTTGTAGTTCGTCGCGAGGATGGCTGTATCGGCCTGGCTGATGTAGCTGATACTGCCCAGGGTGATGCCGTTACCGTTCCCACCCTCGATGAGGTTCTCACGAACAGTGACGTCAATGGAGCCGCCGCCAATCTGAATGCCTCCGAGAGCGGCATCTAATCGCTCGAAGGTGTAAGAGCGGATGGAGTTCTGCAGAATCTCTGATTGTGTGGCCTGCAGGAATATCGCGGGTGAGAGCCCAGCTGGACTGGAAGCACTCAATGGGGCCGCAAGTTTGTTGACCCAGATGTTGAGGTCGGCGATGCGCACATATTGCGCTTGCTGACAGTAAACAGCAGATGCGTCGCGTACTGCGATATCGAGATCGTAGATGTGAATCGTGATCAGCCCGGTGCCATTCTGCAGTCCCGCGGCGGTGCTCCGCATGAAAACAGCTTGTGCAGTGTTGGTCTGGATGCTGAAGGTTTGAAGCGTAATGCGCTGCGAATCCTGAATGGTGAAGACAGGCGTCGTAGTGCCATCGCCGGTCAGCACAGTTTGACGGTCGCAGCCGTGAATGATGACGTCGTGCAACCCGTTGATCGAAATCGTTTCGGTATAGGTGCCAGGGAGAATGCAGATTTCGCCACCCGACGTTGGCAGAGAATTGATGGCTTGCTGAATGCTGGTGAATTTTCCGAAACTGGTCTTGCCATCTCCCACGGTGAAAGTACAGCAGGAGCGGATTCGGGTGAGCGGCTGAAACGGTACTCGGCAATCGTCAATTACCGTGCCTGTCGCCACTCCTCCCGCAGGAACGGTCCACTGAATGACTCCGAGAGGTGCAAAGTAGCGACGGTATCCGTTCGGACCTTTGCCAGTCGTCAGTTGCCACGGAACAACCAGGTCGGGCGAATCGGGACGGGCCGCAATGATCCAGTAGTCGTCGAAGGGACGGTCGCTCCCGTTGAACACCACTTGCAATCCGGTATTTCCTAGAGTCACAGGAACACCTGAGGTAAAAGGGATGCCGGGAGGGGAAGAGGTGTCCGATCCACGATTCCAAACGCGCAAATAAAAGAAGGGCGTGCCCAGGGCGGCAGCATCAGCCCGTTGCTGCCAGGCATTTCCAAAGGTCGCAGGAACTGTGTCGGTGATTGTGAATTCTTTGGTGTCCGGATCGAACGAAGTGGCTACGCGTGTCATGAAACCGCTCAGGTCGGCGGTCTTCTCTTCATTCGGCAATACCGCGGACCACGGCAGCAATTCCACAACCTGCTGCGCCAACGGCCAGTGGGCCTGATCTTTCGGTTCGGTCATCATCGTGATGACGGTAAGATTGCCATTTTTGTCGGCGCTTAACTGCACTCGGTACAACGGAGCGGCATTGTCGAAGCCCCAGGTGAAATGGGTTGCGTCCACAATCTGAACGCGGATGGCCTGATTTTCCGCACCGAGATAACCACCGGCAACCGGGGGCGAGCACAGGTCAGACTGTCCGCCGCCACCGAACTGCACAGTCAACTGAGTATTGGGAATCAACTCATCTTCTGCGTTCAGTGTGCCCCGACCTTGGGCCGCAAGATTCACGACAAAAGCGGCCCACCCGGATTGGCAGTCCGACCCGGCGATCCCGGTAAAGAGGCGGATCTGCTGCATCTGCTTCATCCGCGTCGAGGTGTCAGGGCCGCCTAGCGCTACCTCGAATAGCTCACTGTCTTCGACTGCGGCAACTGGTTGCATCCAGGTTTCGACATAAACCAGATCGGTGCGGTTAGCTGCGGGCGGGTTGACCGCATCCGGAGAACCGAACAGTTCAAGCCAGTCCGACTGAAGTTGATAAGTTGTGCCTGGATTTTCGATCTGCAAACGATTACCGCCTAAGTAGAGGGCGCCGGCGGCGATCTGAAAATCCAACTTGCCGTTTGTCAGTCCCGGGTTTGAAATGGCAAATCCATTGCCGGGCACACCGGTCGGTCCGATGATATCCACTAGGTCGCGGCGCTGTTCTTCGGTGTGGATGCGCTCGTTGTCATTGTGATCGTCGTCCACGAAAACGCGGCCCTGCTGTGCGCGCACGCTCTTGTAGTGCTTTCGGTAATCGGTTGCGGATCTCGACAGGTCGATCGTGGACATCGCCGTGCTCCTAAGTTTCGAAGATGTAGATCGGGATCAGTCCAAACGGCAGGAACTCCTCGACCTTGGCTTGCAGGCTGGCAAGCCGGATCGGATTCAACAAACTGCTGAATGCCCCGATTTCAGAACCGTTTTCCGCGCCCTGCGAAAGTCCCGGCGGAGCGGCTTGGCTCAGTTGCGCATAACCGAAATTCCCGAAGTCGCGCGACACAAAAAAGTAGCCGGTATCGTCGTAGAATTTCGACTCATAAGGATGCGGGACGCGGCTTCCCGTGCCAGCCGCGCTGAAGCGAAAGCACCCATCCTGTGTGTCAGCGACGTTGGCCACACCGGTAATCAGCGCTTCCGATGCATACAGTCGATCCAGCACTACGTCCCCCAGAATCGTCGAACGGAATATTTGCGCTTTGGTGTCAGTTAAATCGATCGCGGGGACGGTCTTATCAACGGCCTGCACAATGGAGTCCTGGATCAAAAGTGAGTCCACCACTCCCGCCGCCCCGAGCTTGATAGGGCCGGTGATCGAATTGGAGATCACAAGCTGTTGAACGTCGCCATCGATCTCAAGCACCACGGGGTTGATCGGATTCCCGTTGGCGTCCAGGCCACCCGGATCGAGAGTTATGTGTTGCAGCGTGACGGTCGCAAACGATCCTTGTAAAAGTAACGAGAAGTTGCCGGACGAACCGATCCAAAGCCCATCGATCGTGAGGTTCGCTTGCGCAACCGCTGCGGTGATCGTCCAGTTGCCCGCAAGGCTCAGGCAGGGTCGTCGCAGATTGCTGGCCTGGAGCATCGCATTCTTAATATTTAGAAGGTCTGCAATTGGAGTGTAAGTGAGGTCGTCTGTGACTTCGGTGACTCCGACGACGGCGGGAGTGAGCGTACCGGGATCAACTGCCGCGGCAGTGATTGCTCCTCCTCCGCTGATCAGTGGCGCGGTGTGAGGCAGCAGGCTTGCGCTTCGATCGTATGTTCCGGCGCCAACCGGCCCCGAGAAGCCGTAGTAATAGTCCACCAGAACCTGACCGGCCGGGGCGCCGTTCAGAAACAGCAAACGGCCAAGCACAGGATCGATCACCATATCTTTGTTAGCGGCGGTCGCGGTCCATGTCTGCAGCGTGCCGGCGACAATACGGTCACTCGAAACTTCTATGCCGCCGACCGTGACTCGAATCGATTTTGCGTTCAGCGATTCTGGCGGAATGAAACTGGTGAGCAGCGCGCTCTTGCCGCAATCTTGAATAAGCGCATTTCGCAATAGACCGGTATAAGCTGGATCGGCCAACAGTTCAGCGCTTGAACCGAGCGTTCCGAGAGCAGTCTTGAGATCGGCTTCGTTGTCGAGGGGAATGTTGCGCAGTTTCCTCAAATCCGTCGCGGCTCCCGCAGAGAGTCCCAGGCCAATCAGCGTGAGGACAACGGTCTCAGTGATCAGGAACTGCGCGTCGGCGAGCAAACGGCAGGGAATCGGTGCGGGCGTCTGCCACTGCTTGAGGGAAGCCCATTGGTCCCAGTCAAAAGTCGTTTGCCGGCTTCTGCGAGAGAAGAGGGCGATATTGCGTTCCGATGGATCGAACGTGAAAGCTTGAGGGTTCGGACCCGGATGCGCCATTACTCCCGTGACCGAAAAAGCTGGAATGCGATAGAGCCAGAAGGCGATCTTCGGAATGGAGAAGCGCCCGTCGAGTCCGCCGCGGTGCTTGCGCATGTCGGCCGAATGAAAATATTCGTCGAAGGGACCGTCGGAGAGGTCTGCGCCGCGCGGGTCGCGAAGGTCGGCCCATCCCATCGGAGGTGTTTTGGTGAAATGGCCTTCGCGCCCGGCAGGCTTCGGGTCGAGACTATGTTGAGTACGGGCCAGGCGTTGAAACTCTTCGGTGACCTTGCCCTCCCATCCGGCAATATCGCTGATTAATTCTTCCAGAACCCGGAGCGTGCCCTTGCGACGGCGGTAATAAATGGTCTTAGCAACATCGACGCGACGGCCGCGCAGGTCCAGTGCTGACACCATGCGGGTTCCGACCAGCGCACCGATGTAGGGAACGGCCCAGGAATCACACGACTCGATGTAAGGATCTTCCCAGAGACGATCGGAGTTGCGCCGGAGCAAAGCCGCCTGCTGCGCAATGATCTCGACCATTGCCCGCAGCACGCCCGGATTGTCGGCAAGCCCGTCTTCGTCACGGTAGAACTCCGGGATCATCTCCCAGATCTTCTCCGTGAAGTAGGCTTCGAATTGGTCGTTCGCGACTCTCGACATTTGGGTTGTCCGTCAGTTCAGAGAAAGAACACCATTCTCGAGATCGAAATAGCTGCCGGAAGCAGAAGCGATCCCATATGGATCAAAGGGTGCTCCGTTCCACAGCAGACCGTCGACCGCAACTGCGCCGGGCACGGCCAGCACGGCCTCGAATATCTGGCTGCGGAACAGCGCCGCGCCGATGCCGATGTTTTCCGGCGCCAGCATGCCTGTCGTAGTGTTCGTCAGGGCAGTGCGCACGGCGGTGATCACATCGCTCGAAAGTCGCCGCGGATCAATCTCAATCGAGATCGCGAGATTCGATGGAACCGGAGTCGCCTCGTCCACCGAGATCGGCACGGTAGGATCGGTCAATCCGCTTAGTGTCTGTCGAATCAGCGTAGCGACGCTCGCTGCGCCGATGTACCAGATCTGCACCACCGGCCGTTGTTTGGTGTCGTTCCAGCGCCATTCCGCGCGTACAGCACGAACTCCAGGAACATTTGCTGCCGCGGCCGACATATCTTGGATGGAGATTGCGCGACCCAAGAGCAGTGCAGACGCTGGCGCATTGGTTTGCAGGTTGCCCGTCTCCGCATCTGCGCCACCCCCAGCCGCCACGGGATTGCGGACGCTCTTTAAGCCTTTGAACGGTTTTCCGATCTGGTTGATCGAACCTGCAGGAGGAGCCAGAGCTCCCGCGCCAAAGCGATACGTGGCTGTGACCTGTGCACCGGTGCTCAGCACCATGCCGCGCAACGAATCTCCGAACGTGACCATGCTTTCGCCGTTATCGTTCTGGCGCACGATGTAGACCTGATCCGTGGGTGCGACTCCATAAAACGAGGGAACTTCCGTCCATTGCAAGCCATCCACGTAAACCTTGAGCGTGCTGGCTACGCCTTGTTCGTTTCCGGCAGTGGGCGACGGTGTGTAGGTGAGCGGCTTCTTCTTGAGCGTGAACGATTGGTTCAGAATGGTGGCGTCGCCCGTGCCGAGCAACTCCGATGGAATGGTTTCACCTCGGCTCGCTTTGACGACATTTCCGTACATCTGAACTGGCACGATCAGGGTTCCCGTGATGGATGACTCTTGATCGAGCGTCACAGCGCCGGTGGTGAAGTTGAGCAAGCCAGAGATTTCCGCGCCGAGATTGTTCTTGTCCTCCAGTTGAAAGACGCTCGCAGTACTTCCGTCCGCAGGCGCTTCAATCGGGATGGGAACCTGCAGAGCATCGCCGGCAATCAGAGTCGTGAACGCCGGCATGACGGGAACAGCGGCTGTCTGGAAGCCGAATTGAACCACGATGGAGCTCGCGTCACCGGACGCCCAGTCGCTGCCTCCTGTGCTCTTGCGGCTGGGGTCGTTGATCGACGCGTCGAGCGTCAGTACCGTCACGTTGGTCTTGGGCGCGGGTGTGGCAATCGTGCCCGTTACGGTCGTGCCGTCGGCGGCATAGAGAGTAGTTGTCGTGGCGGCGGACAGTTGACGCTGCTCTTCGTCGAACGTGCACACAAACCACCGGAGGTCGGTGCCCTTGGAAAGAATCACGATCTGCCCATATGGAATGTTCCGGTAGATGCCGTCGAGCGTGATCTTCGTTGCGCTCGCGTTGGTGGTATCGATTACGTTCGGGTCGCCGCTGATAACCGGCAATTTCCAAAGCGTGGCTTTCTGACTGGGGGCCAACAGTTGCAAGTTGGCGAGTAGCGTGCTGCCCGGCATCTGTACCGGGCGCGTCCATTGAATCTGCTTGTAGGTCACGCCGTCCTGGGCAGGGAAGTCATTCACGCTCAGCACAGAAGCGGCGGCGTGTGTTATCGAGCCATTGTTTAGAGTCGCCGTCACCAGCATGGGTGCGCCGGCCTTCACGGTGACGGTCTTCGGTTCAGCCCATACGTAATGCAGTCCGAGTGTGGAATAACCTTCCCCGGCGTCGACTCTGGAAGGGCGATCTTTCGCCAGTGTCCACTGATTGAGCAGCGGATGGATCTTGGTGTCCGCATTCAATTCGAAGACCTGCGGCGCACTGCCGGGAAATGCGCCCGAGCGGAAGGCAGTGCCTTGCGGGAGCAACACCGGCTGGCGGCCATCCGCAAAGACAGAAAGGTCCACAATCGCGCCCGAGGCTGGACGCGGTATGTATCCAAGCAAACCGATCAGCTTTCGCAATGAGGGCAGAAGTTGCGCGGTCGGCAGGTACTCTTCATTTCCGATCACCTCGCGATAGAACGCTGTCGAGTCGCAGACGTAGGCCCACATTTCGAGCAGCATGATGCCGAAGTCGTCACTGCTTCGCGCTCGCCAGTTGCGCAACGCAGGCTTCGTAGAGATCGCGTGCAGCATCGCCTGCCGGAATTCCGGGAACGATGCGATCTGCAGCGGCAGCCGCTTCAATCCAGCCGGAATCGTCTGCGGCGGCGGAAAAATCAATTGGTCGCAGGGACAGTTCATGCGCCCCCTTCAAAAATGAGCGTCACCGATCCGCGCTCCGGCAGAAATCGATCGTTCTGTACGCGGATCACTTCGTCGGGCGCGACGCTAAAGGTCAACTCGCTGAAAGGCCGCCAGTCGAACCATCCGCGGCGGCGGATCAGAATCTCCTCTACCGCGCGCACACCGGGAACGTTCTGTATGGCCGCTTCAAGTTCCGAGCGCTCGAGTGGCGTTCCGAAAGTGAAGTTGTCGGGCGAGAAAAATCCCGTCTTCGGGCGAATTCCGCCGCTGCCAAACAACACCAGCAACACGGCCGCTTCTACATCTCCGCGATACGAGTTTGGAAGAACGCAGATCGTGATCTGTAGATCGAGCGTGGCGTAAATCGGCTCGAGAACGAAGGCTGGCCGCCCCGCTTGGCGGAAGCGATCAATTTGATCTTCCAACTCCGTGAGCTGTGCCGCCGTCATTGAGAACGCGCCTTTTGGATCAGGCGTGACGAAGGCGGTCGTCCAACTTCCCGTCCATCGGAATGCCGCGCCGGCCCGCTGCACCCACGAAAGTCGTTCCGCGGCTTCCGCGTAGTCGGCGGGAATCACGGCGCGATAGGTGAGATAGCGAAATTGCTCGGGAGCCAACTGCTGGATCTGGCTGGCGGTTTCAGGATCGCTGCCCCCGGTTGCCGGGAGCGGGTTCGTCACCGACTTCACGGTTCCCAGAGCGCACTTAGTTAATGAGCCCGCAGGCACATTGCTGATCGCGCCATTTCCCAGCCGGAAATAAGTTTCGAAGACAGTTCCATCGGCAGGAATTTCCCCGAACACGCTATCTCCAAAACGAATCGTCTTACCCAACCCAGAGGCGTAGTCTTGGTGAACGATTTCCGTGCCGATTCTCTGATAGCCAACGACGCGTTTCCAATAGCCGTCGTCTAACGTGAACACGGTATCGGTAGGCTGTGCGGAAACCGGGGCGATCAGCGAGAGCTGCCATGTCCATTCGCCGTTCGCCACAGGAACCCAGACTCCAGCTACTTTGTGAGTTATGCGGAGTCGCACTTCGGGTGCGGCAACGTCTGGGGTAGCGCCGAGCCACGCTACTGGATTCGCATCCGAGCCGGTGAGGCTGAATAAATGGGTGAGCGCGCCATCAGCGCCGACTCGCTCGACCGTTGTCGGAAAATTGTCCAGCGGATCAGGGTCGGGCCCAGTCGTGAAGCGCACCGGCCCGACCGTACTTCCGGCGGTGGCTGGCAGCAGGTTGCCGTGAATCTCAAGCACCGTCATGTCGAGTTCAAACGGAGTCGCCTCGGCTGCTTCCCACTGCAAGTGCGTGATGTTCACGGCGAATACAGGGTCCACCGTGTCTTGCACGGAAGTCACGCGCACCATCCACGCCCGCGCCTCGACCGCGGGGTCCGTGGGATTCGTGATGAGCAGCATCCACTTGCCGGGATCTTGTCCGGGCGGAGTGTCGTCGAGCGGAATATCGGCTTGGTGGTGTCCTTCGATGAATATGTCGGTCGATCCTACGGGCACGCACTCGGCGTTCAGGTCCCAGATATGTGGGTCGAATGAGTTGCGAACGGGATCCACGGCGTAGAGCTTCGGCGCTTCGGGAGGAAACGATTCGGCCATTCCACGCCCAACTTCGAAGGTGATCGTTCCGCCCGGCTCGGAAACCTTTGTTCCCGCAGGAATGTTGTCGGCAGCGTTCATCTGGAAGTCGAGCCACGTGCTCGCCGCCATTCCGTCCTGAGGCTGATAGTCGACCAGATTCGCAAGCCGGTGCAGAGAGCGCCGTTGCGTGGCCGTTTCGAGGTACGCCTCGCGGGCGTAGCGGTCCTGAATGTAGGCGAACTCGTCGCCGAGTGCGCTCATCACCTCGGCCAGCATCTCGCCTACGTCGGCTTCGAGCCTGTCTTTCCATGTGGGATAGCGCTGGCTGGCGAAATCCAGCAACGCCTGCCGAATGCTCCAGAAGTCTCGCGCCGTGTAGTCCACTGGAAAATCGACGACGGGATCGGGCGGGCATTCATGGGGAGGAGGCGCGCAATCGAGCAGGCTGGGACAGTTCGCCTTGAAGCTGAACCATACATCGTTGAAATAAGGATCAACGCGAGTGTCTTCGATGTGGAAGCGATACCGCGAAAAGTCGCCCGGAGTCGTAGTCTGCACGCGCATCACGTTACGCGTATTGATCACAACCCAAACAGGTGCTGCGGTCACGGGAACAACGGGCAGCGTCTCGCCCCCACTCGGGCTGTAGATTCTAATGGCGCTGGCCGGCACGTCATTGATCATCGAAATCGGAACCGTCGCCGGCGAGTTCAGAAAATAAATATCCAGGGTCGTCTGGTTGGAATAGACGTAGACAAAGTCGATTCCGGTGACCGCGTTTTGCGCCAGCAGCGCTTCCAGACGATCCTGCGCAGCCATTAGATGGTGACCTCCAGGTTGAGATAGCGTCGTTCCTGGCGTGCCTTGAGGATGTAGACGATAGAAACTTGCAGTGTGTCAGCGGTCGCCAGCGCAGTGACGTCAGAGACACTAATTACAGGATCAAGCCACTTTTGCAGCGCTTCAAAAACCGTGACCTGCACCAGGCTCGCAGACACATCGCTGTTCGGAGCGAACACGAGCCGCTTGAGTCCGCAACCGAAATCGGGACGGTTGATGCGCTCCCCGGGACTGGTGAACAGCACCTGCTTGATGAGTTGATCCACGTGCGCGGGATAGTTCAGCTCTTCCTGCAGGCGACCCAGACCGGCGTTGATGCCGATGGGATATTGAATGCTGGTGAACGGCGCGCTCATTGGCTGCTCACTTTCGCCTGCGTGTTTGCAATGACAACGGGGCCCTGCGGAAGCATGGTCCCCGCCAAACAAAGCCCGGTACTCGATTGACTGAGTGTCGGCACGCCATTCACCGTGACGCGCATGTCAGTGACCAGCCACTGCACGGTCAGGCATGGACTTGGAATCGGCGGAGTCGCGGGAATCTGAAACGGACATCCGACGATGGTGAAGGTGTCGGTTGCCGTCGCCATGAACGCGTCATCTGCCGATGTTGACGAGTTGCTGCTGACGATCTGCACTGTCCCTCCGTGCGGGCACTGCAGTGTGGCTTCTATTGTTAGGGAATTTCCCGCCATGTCACATCACCTCCAACGCGCCGTCGTTGATCGAGACTGACGACGATGAGACATCTACCGTTTGTCCTGAACACTCACTCTTGACTCCGTCGGTCGATACCGTTACCTTCCCCGGATCGGTGACGATCTCGATGTCGGAACCCATCGTGATCGTGGCGTCACCTGAGTTGTCGAGCTTCAATTCCGGGGTGTCATCGTCGAGGCGGACTGTGAGCGATCCGGTCTTCCAAATCTTGACTGCGGCCCCACCCGAGTCCGGCAACTCGTTGTCGGCCCAGAAGAAGCCGCTGTAAACGGGATACGACGGGTCGCCAGCCTCAAACTCAACCCATACGCCCGTGCCTGCTTCCGGCAGACTATAGAAACCAACTCCATCGCCGGCGTACGGAGCGCAGGGCATGGCCCACACTTCCAGCGATCCCAACACCGACGGCACTGTCACTTTCAGGCGCCCACGACTGTCAGGATCGGAATTGTCACTCACCGTGCCACGATACTTTCCGAAGTAGTGGCTTCTGATCCAGTGCAGTACGATTTCGGCAGCGTCCTGCGGCATTAACTCCCCCATCCGTTGCGAACGAGTTCGATTTCCATACGGTACGCAGTCGTATCAATCGTGTGTTTAACTCCGGCAACAAAATACGTTCCGCTGTGGCGGCTGCCGACTCCCCGGACGTTGACCAGGGTGTGAGCGCGCACAATGTTTTGCAGCGCATCGACGGTCGTCTCGCAGTTCGCGCGAATGAACCACCCTGCGTCTGTAAGCGCGCCGTCTCCGCGGCTAGTCAGGTCGCCCGCGTCGTCCACGGGCGCGACCATGTGGAGCAAATGTGTGTCAGGTGCAATGTCTTGCAGGCCCTCAGACCCAAGCGGGTCGAGCGGAGGATTCGATACTGACCCGTCGATGTCTGACTTGTCATTCAAGTCCACCTGCGCCGCGTCCACGCTGCTGGGCCGCTCCACGTCCCAGGAAAGGTCGAGCCACTCGAGATTGTTGTTGTCGAGGTTGAGGATGAGATCGCTGGTCGTGTCGCCTCCGGTAGGAGGCTTCTTAAAGTTCGCGGTTTCGTTTCCGTCCGTATCCCAGGTAATCCACAGCAGAAATCCGTTGCGGCGGGCAAGGCGGCGAAGAAACTGTAAGTCGGTGTCACGCTGAATGAGGGCGTGCTTTGTTTCTGGATGGCTGGCCGAGGTTGTGTCTGTGTCGGCCGTGTACCCGTTTTGCGAAAGAATCGTATTGGCCGCATCACTGTCGGTCACGTCGGCCCAGATCACGGCTTTCGATTCGCGGTCCATCTTGATCGATGTGTCCGCGCCATGAACTTCGAGGTACGATCCTGAGCTTCCGTGCACGAAATGGACTTGTTGGCCAGTGACCGGTCCCTTAACCAGATAGTTATTGGTGCCTGCCAAAGGTGCAATGATCGCTAGTTCGGAGCCAGCATCGACGCGGGAGTCGGTGAGTAAGGGAAAGTCGCCGCTGCTCACGTCAACGTCGTATCGGATGCGGTATGTTGTTGTCTCTCCCATGCGTTCGGTCACTTCCACCAAAGTTGCGTTGGCGAGATCCGGATCTGGACTTCCGCCAACGGCAATGGCAACGCCGAGTCCCATGTCGTCTCAGCCCTGCCTGCCGGGAATCTCAATCTCTGGGTCCTCGGTCAGCGCCTCGGGCAGCATCACTTCGTTGCGTTCGCAGATGCGCCAAAAGGCAGCGGGATCTGACAGGTAGAGCGCCGCCAGGTAGTCGAGTCGCTGCCCTTGCTGCAGGACATGAATTCCCAGCAAGCCTTCTTGCGGATCCGTCGGGACGGGAACGACGGAAACTTGGCGCCCTCGGTGATCTTCGACGGTGTAAGGCGTTAAGCTTTTGTAGCGACTGGTCGCAGAAAACACAGTTCCTCCTCAGAACGCCGCAGTCAGAACGGCAGCATCCCCATAATCGACTCCACGCTGTTGGCAACATTCGCCAGAGCGAGCGCTTCCTTCTGCGCGCGCGTGAAGGTGTAACAAGCCTTCGCAATTTTGACGGCCGCGCTCGTGTCGTTCGCATCGAACGCAGTGGTGTCGAGAATCTTGAGTCCGATTGTTGCCTTGGCGCGCAATGGATAAAGCGTCGGTAGGAACGCTTCCTCTTCCACTTGGAAACTGGTGATACGAACCGGCACGATGCGGCCCGGACCCCAAAAGAAAAGCACGACCGGGACGGTGGTCTGGGGCACGGTGTCAACGGCCTTTCCGACCGATGCGCTAATCCCGCCCGATCCGATCGAAACATTGATGGAAACATTCAACAACGCTCCCAGCGTGCTCTGCCCTGGCGGATACAGCAGCATCTCCATCGCGGCGATCCGTGCGGCCACCCCAGATACGACGGCTACGGGATGGCTCGATGGATCTTCGAGGTCGTCGGTCGCGTCCAGTTCCAGCGCGAGGCTAAAAGTTTCCTGCGGATCGTATGGCTGGGCTCGTTGATTGACCAGTTTGTCGTCAGGATGCTCCGGGTCCGGCTTTGTCGGCGGTCCCCAGGGCGTGAGCGATCGAGTAAGAGACCCCGGGTTGTACTGAAAGACAATGATGTTTGGAATAGGAATCAGCAGTGGCGCGGAGAACTGAATCAGTGCGCCTTTCAGTAACTTTGGACTGCGTGAATACCCGGTTGCCATAGGAGTGAGAATCTATAACTTGCTCTTACATAGGACGTGCTTCATCTGCGCAGTCCTAAGAGAATTCTTTCCGCCACCAAGGCCGCGAGACCGTTTCTGGCCCCGCGTTCAGATCCGGCGACTCGAAGATTCAACGAGCCGATCTGTTTGGAGACTTGTTGCTTCCCGAAACCCTGCTGTAGCGCACTAGCAACTTCTTCACCGAACCTTGCCGCTTGCGTGCGACTCATGCCGGGGACGCGTAGGTGCAACTGCTCGACGTGCACAGTTTCACGGGGCATGTTTACGCATCCTTTCGCGATCCTTCGTGCCGATCGTGCGGCCTTCTTTAGCCAGTTCCCGGTCGAGAGCGCGCAGCAATTGCGGCATGCCCAGCTCCACTCCCGCGCGGCGCGCAACAAAAATCGCTCCCAGGACCGCATTCTTGATCTGAGCGCCTGTGGTTTCTATGTTCTGCGACAGCATCACGAGGGCGTCTCTTAATGCGGAAGTGCGTTCTTCGCCCGCGAGTTCGCCTAGAGCGCGTTTCCATATCTCGAGGCGTTGCACCGCAATTGGTTTCGAGAACTCCATGACATATCGCAACCGGCGCAGGAACGCGGGATCGATGCTGGCCTTCTGGTTTGTCGCCAGCACTGCTATTCCGGGATAGCTCTCGATGGCCTGCAGCAAATAGGCGGCGTCGGTATTGGCAAAACGATCCTGCGCGTCGCGGACCTCGGTTGCGCGCTTGCTGAAGAGCGCATCCGCTTCGTCAAACAAGAGGACCGCATCCATGCGAGCGGCGCGCGAGAGAATCTTCTCCAGATTCTGCGAGGTTTCGCCAACGTACTTGCTGACCACCGCTGCCAGATCAATGCGAAAAAGATCGTAGCCCAGCGAGGCGGCAACGACCTGCGCGGTCATTGTCTTTCCGGTGCCGGGTGGGCCGCTGAGAAGCGCGACCAGTCCGCGACCTTGTGGAAACAGACGTTGGGCCTCCTTACGCTCCCAGAATTCGATGCGGTGCTGCGCCTCGAATACGAAATCGCGGAGATCTTCTTTCAAGGGCGGGGGAAGGATCAGGTCCTCCCATCCGAACGGACACCGTAATAACTGCGCGAGTTGGTTGAGCCGTGTGCGGCTGGCTTCACGTACCCGCAACCCTGCGTCGTCCGGGTTGCTTGGCGCTCCGGCGCACGCCTCCGCGATATCGCCTACATCCACCCGATATCGCTCCGCCAACGAGTGAATCTGCTCGTTCGACCAGGACTCCGGAGCAAACTGCCGCCAGGCAGCGCTGCGATCCTCGATGCGGAGACTCTGCATCTCGACCCGGTACTCAACGATATCTCGTGCCGGGGGTAGGTCGGCATGCCCTTCACAGATCACAAACTGCAATGGAAACGCGAGGACGGCCGCAGGCCAGGACCGGCGCAACAGCGATTCGCCTACCCACGCAGGCACACATCGCTGAAGATAGGCTTGCCGTTGAGCGCGGCAGAAGACCTGATGCCAGTGAGCGTCGTCAACCGCATCTGCATCGATGGCTAGCAGAGGCAAGCCGAGGCGGGAACTAACCACCGCGGCAAAAGTGCGCCGTCCACTCCCGCGATGTCCCGCGATGCGGACTCGCATTCGGTCGGTCTTCTCGCTCCGTAACTTTGCTTGCAGCGTTGCCGTGAGCTGATCGATTTGCCACGAACGCAGAGGCTCCCGTGGTGCATGAATAGTGGCTAGCCCAATCAGGGTTTCATCGAGCGGGTTTGAACCCCCGATCCAGTCGCGTATGAAGGGATCCAGAGATAGTGCGGGCGACTCTACTGCTGACACTTCGCGCCGCCGTATGATTTCCCAACGATACAGCGCTGACTCCGCGCTCCACGCGCCGCAGCGTCCGCGTCCGAACAGTCGCGAAACCAGTTCCTCTGTCAGGAATGCTTTCTGTGGATTGTCCTGCAGATAAGCACAACTGCGTGCCAGCGACGGATCCAGCGACACAGCGAGGCACGCCTGCAGCAGATCAAAGTCTTCGGCGGAGAAGCCGAAGATTCTGCCGATCAAAAGTAGCCGCGTCTTTGAATACGCCGAGAGTGCCGCTTCGGTGGCTAAGATTTCTTCGGTTAGGCGTTGAACGGCCGCATCTTGGGCCATCCACCGTGCCTCTTCGATGGGGGAATCGGCGTCTGCGAGTTCCGGTGTCGGGTTACTCTGCGTCTCTGCCGCTCTCCATATATTCTGCAGCCATGCCTTCCGACGTTGGGCGCGCAGCCGAAAGCCCCTCAGCACCAATTCAAGTTCCGCCGGCAGCACGGCGGTTGGGTTCGTAGCCTCGATCTCCGGCAATGTAACCTGCGCACTCATGGCACTTGCACCCATATGGGAGAATTTTCCGAGCCGTTAATGATCAGCCGGAATGGTGTGAACGTGCCCGAGACGAAGCCCGTGGAGGGGAAGCGAAAGTTCAGCGTGGTGGGGCTCGTGACTTCAAACTCACCGGGATTGAGAATCAAACCTGCCTTCGAAGTGACCAAGGTCGAGCCTAAAAACACCTGTACGGCATCGGCCGGAATGGCCGGATCCTGAAAGACACTACCCGTCACCGTGATGGTTCCCAAAAGATTAGCGAAGCTGGTAATCGTCGGGACGATCAGGAAGGGAATCTCGTTGGAATTGTTTACGAACGTTTCCAGCGATCCGTCTGAGAGCCGGCCTTGCGTAGAGACGCTGGCACGGACGGAATAAACGCCAGGCAGGATCGTCGTTAGCTGAGCCTTCGCCTGGATCACCATCGTGATCTGGCTGGGAGTAGCCGACACGCCCCAGTCCATGCCCACTTCGATCGGTTGCGCAAAGAGGCGGTTGTTCAACAGAAGGGTTGTGTTGTCTCCCGTGAGCGCCGATCCCAGAAACGTTACAGTGTCGCCGACCGCTGCCTCGGCGGGTTGCACCAATACTTTGCGGGGCGTGGTCTCGCCGGGCACGGTGAACGTCACAAAGTTCTGGCTGGTATCGAGGCGCGGTGCTCCACGGGCAAACGTGAAAACGCCATAAGTGAGAACACGCCCGTTCAAAGAATCCGGCTGATCGGGCTGCAACAAAACCGGAGTCACTTGGTAATAGGCCGCAAGGCGCAGGGCCTCGGTTCCCGCATTCCAGTAACCCATCACTTCGGTTACGGGCACCGGTTGCAGCGTGATACGAAAATAGTTTCCTGCTCCTTGCAGGTCCGCCGGGAAAATAGTGATGCCCGAGACTTGCGTGCTGTCGTCGATCAGAGGGAAGTCGTGCAGCGTCTTCATTCCCAGGCCCATGAGAATCTGCTCCTGGAAGGCCGCCGCGTCTCCGACAAGCTCGCTGTGGGCCGTCATGATGTAGTGGAAGTCGAGGCCCATCGGCGTGAAACGCTCTGGAAAGTTAGTTCCGGAAATTGCTGGCGCTGGATTCTTGTATTGCTGGTTCTCGGTGATGTAGTAGAGGTACAGGCCGATCGTATGGTCTCCTGTCAACCGGTCAGGGGACAGCGGCGAAACATTGAGCCCGGCTACCTTGCCGGCCTCAGGGGATGCGTTGACGTATTGAGTGATCAGGTTCACGAGCGCCTGCGTCACAAGTGAAGCGTCGAGGAGCGGCATCCTACATTTGCCCCAGGCCGAAGCCAAGTTTTGCAATCGTTCCCGCTACCGCAGAAGATTGCCCAGATCGAATCGGAACGCGTACCACCCGTGGGGAAGGGGAAGGAGCAGGTGGCGGCGTCGGCAACACATCAACGCGAATCTGTCCAATCACCAGCCGGGCTTCCTCCTGGCGAAGTGATGGTGCGGGTTCCGTCTCACGACGCGGCGGATCGATGCGCGCTTCTGTAATCGGAGACTCAGATTGAGCCTCCGCGCGAGAGGGTTGGTTGAACCAGGCTTCGAGCTGAGGCATCAGCTTTGACAGCACGTTGTGCTCCGAGGCATAGTTCTCAGTCGTCTTTAGCTGTGGAAGCTTGGGATTTTGAGATGGAGCTTCTTTAATTTCCGCTTGAGTGCTGACTTTAATTATGGGAGGCACTTCGACTGGCGTGTTCGGTACCCGCTTGGGTTCAACGCGACTCTCAACGACTCGCTCCGTCATCCGCTCGCGAATCACTTGTGGTGGAGGCGCGATTGCCTCGTTCCGGAACTCGACCGTGTGTACTGACGCCTCCTGCGTAGGACTCACTGCAGGCGCGACGATCTGTGGTGCTTTGGAAGGCGGCGACAGGTCCAGGAATGAGGGCTCTACTACTTCCGGGAGTTGGTCGAGAGGGCCAGACTCGGCCTGCGCGCGCAACGCCGGTTGCAGGGAGGTAGCGAAAGGCGCTGCTGCACCCGCCCGCGCGACGAGTTTTTGCAGGTAACTTGGCATCTAGATTCCTGTGCGGCGGGTAGCCTCTCCGTCGAGGATCGATACCAGAAAACGCCGGTCGCTTCGCGAAAGTCCGAAAATCTCATTCGGGCTCCAGTGGTACGCCGCCGCGAGAGTATGTGTGTCTCGCCACAGCTGTTTGCGCTCCTGCGCCAGGGCCTGCAGCAGGTAAAGCTGCAAATCGAACTGCACCTTCTGCTTGACGCCGCACTCGGGACATTGTGTGTCCAGGCTTAAATCGAGAATGGGCGACACACTTTCCATCGCCCCTTGGACACTGCCTGCATCGCGGCCGTCATTCGCCTCAATCACGCAGCGCCTTAGCATCTCGCTTTCTGCTGCGGACGAAGTCAGACCTCGAACGGTGAGCTCATCCTCGCCTGTCGGAAGCCGAAAGCGCACTCCGTCAGCTGTTCGAAAGGTGTGATCGGGTAAGCGCTCAATGGAAGCGTCATGTGTGGACTGCTGCACCGACCGCAAAAGTTCGTCGAGTGAGAAATGTACGTCGAAAGGCTGGTTGCAGGAACGACATCGCACCGTGCCTTCGATTCGTGAGCCAAAAGCCCTCTGGTAGATTGCCGCCAGCAACAGGTCTCGCTCGCCCGGCGCGAGGCGGACCGCATCCTTACGGGCAAAGCCGCACAAACGCTCCAACAGCACAATCGCCGTCTCTGTGTCGGCCTGTTGAACGAGTTGCTCGTCGTACCCGGTCAGTTCGCGAATCTGGAAGGCGGCTGCACCCATTGTTTGCTCTCGGTCGTCCATATCTAAGTCTGCGTCGGCTCAGGAACGGCTGTGTCGCGCTCCCAGCCTTCATTTTGGAGAACCATGCGCTCGATGGCGATGGCGTGCGCGCTGGCATCCAGTTCAGGCAGCGCCTGATATTCCGACACCCAGCAGCGATAAACCTTATAGGCCTTGGCAACCACTCCCTGTTCATTGAGCAGTTCGATGGTGAGGTCTTTGCGAAAGTTATTGAGGGAGATCGCCGCGTCGCCGTCGGTGTTGTAGATCAAGTTGGCCCAGTTCTCGAACTCCGGATCGTGAGTTAGCCCACGCTCCAGAGTGATCGGATCAAACTTCCAGATGCTGGGCGAAACCCGGTTCGTGCTCGGGTCTCCACCTTCGCGATGGGTCACGGGTTCCGTCGTCTTCTTGAGGACGCTGATCTTGCTGACGCCGGCTACGTATTTTCCATCCCACTTGATCCGAAACTTCATGTTCTTGTACGGATCGAAGCGTTGCGCATTGACTGTGAATTCTGCCATCTTTCACTCCGTTCAAACTTAAACTTGGATCTGTCCGGCCATCTGTTGCAGATACAGAATCACAAACTCGGCCGGATTTAGCGGCGCGAATCCCACCCAGATATTCACGATGCCCAGGTTGCGGTCGCTCTGCGTTGTGGTTTCACCATCGCATTTAACGAAGTAGGCTTGAGTCGGCGTAGCTCCCTGAAACGCTCCCTTGCGAAACTGGTCGTGCATGAACGACCCGACATTCAGCCGGATCTGGGCCCACAAAGGTTCATCGTTTGGTTCGAACACCACCCACTGCAACCCGCGATACAGGCTCTCCTCCAGGTAAAGCGCCAGCCTGCGGATGGGGATGTATTTGTACTCGCTGGCGAAATCGTCGTCGCCGTCCATCGTGCGGGCGCCGAAGTTCACAATGCCACTGGGGAAGACGCGGAGGGTATTGATGGCGCGCGGATTCATCAGTCCCTGTTCGGCATTGGAGAACTTCTGCTCGAGCGCAGAGATTCCGTTGATGGTCGCTTCCGTGCCCGCCGGAGCCTTCCACACGCCGCGGGTTCCATCAATGCGGGCGCACAATCCCGCGATGGCGCCCGTGGGACCGATATCCAACTGCGACTGCGTCGTGTTGTCCACCACCGTGATCTGCGGAAAGAAGACTGCGCTGTAGTCTTTGACCAGGCCGACACGCAGATTCGCAATTCCGTTCACCGCGTCGGTTGCGCTCTGCCATGAGGGAGGTGGATCCATCAACAAGAATGCGCGCCGCTGCTGGCAAAACACGCTCGCGTCCGCATAAAACTGGCTCATGTCCGTCCCGGGGATGTCCGGAGGCAGGATCATTAAATTGAACAGGTCCACTTCCTTGTCGATGATCGGATATGCAGCGTCGTAATCGGCCGGGAGGGGAGGAGTTCCATCAGACGCGAGTGCGCCTGCGGAGATTTGCCGTCCCTGATTCAGGCCGCCAACGCCGACGGTGTAGTAGTGAACGTTCGGGCTCGGGAAATGAGTCGCCAGTGCCGAAGGCAAGAAGTTGGTAGAGACGAAATTGTCAGCCACATCGTTGGTTGGCGTCAGCGTCAGGCGATAGTTGGCCACCGACACGGTCCACTTGTTTACGTTGCCCACAACGGTTGGAACAAATTGGGAGATCAGTTGCGCGATAATTCCTAGCTTCTCGCGGATTCCGTCGGGTCCTCCGCCCTTGGCCACCGCCATACTGTCGGTACCGACCGTCGTAATGACGGAGAGTGTGCCTCCGGTGAGTGGCACTGTATCTTGCACAAACGCGCCATTTTTCTGCATGACATCGATCTTGATGTTGGCGAAGCCGTTCTGCGTGAGAGCTGCGAAATCGAAAAGCGCCACGTCGGTGGGCTGAAAGGTAATTCCGTTGGGCGCGGGACGCTGCATGGCAAAGCTGGACACTTCGAGTCCGCCTTGAGAGGTGCCCATCATCAGCGGGCCGGCTAGGTCGTTGACGGACCCAGGCCGTACATAGACGTCTCCCATTGCGGTGTCGAATCGAAGACGAACCGTATTCGCCGGCCCGGCCGCCGGGAAACTCACGACCACGGAGACTCCCGCCATGCCCTTGGCAGCGAATGCATTCGTAATCGCGTTCTGCATGTCGGTGATCAGGTTTGCCTGTGTGCCCACGGTAATTCCCGAAAAATCAACTTCCACAAACGGGCTATCATTCACGCTGATCTGCATCCGATTCGTGTTTACGCCCGCGCCATTGCCGAGCAGCACCGACCACGAGGCTGTGAATGCTCCTCCATTTGCCACCGCTCTGCCCGACAGCGAATATGCCGGAGTAACGGCGGGCAG
The DNA here is from genome assembly GCA_963786095.1 of uncultured Acidobacteriaceae bacterium. Lineage (GTDB taxonomy): Bacteria > Acidobacteriota > Terriglobia > Terriglobales > Acidobacteriaceae > Sulfotelmatobacter. The sequence goes on from CAWAXV010000020.1 coordinate 170,464, forward strand.
CGTTCCGGCAACGGCGGCGAAAACCAGTTTTGAATTCTGTGTGATGAAAGTCGGAGCGTAGAGCGACGACGTCGGGTCCATGCTCAGGTTTTTCCACGACTCCTGGTTGGCCTGCGTGCGATTACCACTGGAATCCGTCACCCACTGGAACAGGCTGAGACTAAAGGTTGTTTCCGGCAAGAGCCCGCCATAGCTGGCAATGCCACGAATGTTTTCGCCAGTAAGCCCCGCATCTTGCGCTGTAAGGACCAGAACTCCAACGCCGGCTTCGTTCTCAAGCGTAACGCTTGCCTGAGTTGCGCCATGCGCTATGCGCATCACGAAACAGTCAGTCCCGCCGTTCAGGAAGAACATCCGGACGTAGTTCGCCATCTGCGTGGTCGCGGTGTTATCACCAAATGTGCGGACGAAATCCGTGTAGTTTGTGAATTCCAGCGGGTCTGACATCGGACCCTGATCGGCCATCCCCAGGAACATCGCGATCGATGTGGCAACACCGGCGATAGTTCGAACGCCGCTCGGAACTTCCTGGACATATACACCTGGATAAGTCGGTGTCACTGGCATGGGATTTCTCCACCTCTTCTATAAGATTGGCCCCCGTCCGCGGTTCCCACTGGCTCACTGCTTGAGGCGGCGCGTCGTGCGGGATCGGTGTCTTCAGGCTTTATGGGATAAGTGTTCGCCATATTCGTCTGTTCTCTCGTCTTCAGGTTCAAGTGTCCGTATTGCGTCCTTCGAGAAGCACATCCAGTTTGTCGACCGCTACCACCACCGACTGCTTTCGAACCACATCCACAACCGCAAAGTAGTCAGCCTTCTGACCAGAATCGGAAAACGAAACGATGGTCCCTTCCAACTCCATGTCCGAGGCAGATAACGCACACACCTCTTCCGGCGTGGGTAGAAATACATCCGACAAATGAAAGCGCACTCGGTCTCCTTCGCGCGTCGGATGCCCCTTTCCGCCCCACAGGCGTCGATGGACTACCGCCAGGACTTTTGCGTTGAACTGTGCACCGCAATGACCATGTTGAGATTTAATTGTGGAAAACTGTTAATTCGAAAGAGGTGGGATCAACGATGCTTTGTGCGCCACAAGCAGTTAGCAGCACTTGAAGAAATTTCGACGAAGCGCCTCGGTGGACGCTGAAGTCTCTTAGCTAGCGGCGAGTCGTCTGCAACTTGTGGCAGTCAAATGTTGTGATGCTGATGGGGCAATGAAGGGAAACTACCTTCGAGGCGAACTGAGGACGCGCATACTCAAGGCTTCTGGCGGGACTGCAAGCTATTGCAGTCCGATTGCCATTCTTGTTCCTGGCTCAAGCAGCGCACCGTTGGGATTTTGGCATCGTGCCGCTGATGCCGCGTGCCCGGAGCTTGTAATAGAGTGTGCGCTCGCTGGTGTGCATGCGCAGAGCGATTTCGCGGCGGGTAGGCCCGTGAACTTTAATGGCCGTCTCTAGTACTCTCTTCTCGATTTCTTGAAAAGCCTGCGCGTATGGCACCCCTCTCAGCGAAATGATCTTCCACGCGGCGCTCGCGGCATCGGAAAAGAGATCGCAATCTGCTTCGGTCGTCTCCGGTGTCGACTGCGCCCGCCAATCTCCTATTCCCAATGACGCTCCCTCACTCTTCAGGAAAAGCATTCTCTGGACGGCGTTTTCCAGTTCACGAACATTCCCCTGGAACATTTTGGTCTCGAGAAAGTTGAGCAGTTGTGCGTCAACCTGTTCAATAGGACTATAGAGCGACCCATGGCGATGTGCGAACGCAAGAATGAGACCGGACAGGTCCTCTGGTCGGCTGCGAAGCGGTGGCAAAGAAAGCTTCACAACATTGAGACGATGGAACAAGTCGGACCGAAATCTGCCGTCCCGCACCAGACCTTCGAGCGGTTGATTGCAGGCGGCAATGATGCGCACATCAAGTCGCATCTCTCGATCGGATCCGACCGGCCGCACCATGCCTCGCTGGATTACATCCAGTAGTTTGGGCTGAAGGTTTAGCGGCAAGTCATTCACATCGTCGAGAAATAGAGTGCCATGTTCGGCCGTTTGAAACAGGCCTTTGCGCTCAGTGATGGCGCCGGAAAATGCACCACGCTGGTGTCCGAAGAGTTCGCTCTCGGCGAGCGCCTCAGATATCGTGCTGCAATGAACGGTTACGAACGGGAAAGCATTTCTTTTCTTATCGAGCTGGTGAATTCCTTGTGCAAGAACTTGCTTGCCCGTGCCGGTTTCACCTTCGAGAAGAACTGTCACGTCGCTAACGTGGGCGGCCTTATAGGCACGTCGCAGCACCGACGTCACGATCTGGGAATTTGTAATGAATCCTAGGCGTGCAAACACACTTCGCAGCTCAAGGTCCGACCCTGGTGAGGTCATAGCAACTCCTAATCGATGACGGGGGGCTGCGCGAGTACTAACAAAATACCATCAACGCTTTTGGGGAGTCACGCGATCGTTGCTTGTTCTACTTTCCGGAATTTTATCGTAACCGCATGTGACCAGCGTCCACCAAAATACCACCGTGGGGTACCGTCTAGACTCCCATCCATCCCGTCACACTCAGGTAAAGGGGTCGCGTGCAGCAAGCCATTTCAGCGTTTTATCTAACGGCAAGGATCAGATTCAGTGAAAAAGGACGAGTGAAATCCCACTTCCGAACCTCAACACGTAAATGAGGATGTGTCAGTGCTACGTTTGTTCGGATTTCGTAACAGCCGATAATTGGTTCTCCGCGTAGTTTGTTCTACTGAGCGCCCTTTTGAGCGTGCGCCGAAAAGTCCGCAGTTCCCACCTTGACGACCGTGCCGCGCGGTTGCAGCTTGCTGTCTTTTGCCTCTTTCTCTTTTCCATCTTCGGATTTTGTCGTCTCGGGGGCTGGTGCTGGTTTCTCAGTCCAGATGCCGTAGACGCGACCTCCGTAGGCTGCAAGCCCTGTATAGTCTCCGAAGAAAACTCCACTGGCTTCGAAGGGGTTGTCGGTCCAGGCGTAGTTGGTGAATGTGTGGGCGCCGTCCGTGGAGCGTGCCAATACCACAGTTTGTTTGTGGTTCAACGGATCGCCACGCCGGTCGTAGAAAAGAACGTTGACCGATCCGTCGGTCGGATCCACGGCCAGCCACTGGAAGAATTGTTCGGAGCCGTTGTGTACTGGATCGTCGTTTACTCGCACCGGTGCCGTCCAGCGCTTACCGCCATCACCTGACGTCGCAACGAAAACGTCGAGGTCGCCGTTGCGATAGTCGCTCCAGGTGACATACAACCGTTTTGTCTTCGGGTCGATCGCGATCTGCGGAAATCCGTTTGCCCTCTCGAGCGTATCTACAGCAAACATGATGGGTGCCGTATGAATCACGGGGTGCGCACGCGAGAATGTCTCGCCGCCATCACGCGAGGTTGTGAGCATAAGGTCATCGCCCTGGCTCCATATCGCGTAGAGTTTGCCGTCCGGAGCTACCACGCCCGCGAATCCTTCGGCCGCACCGTTATCGTCGCGGGGTAAGCCAGGATGAGCGTCAATCTCAATCGGCTTCGACCACGTCTTCCCGTCGTCGGTCGAGCGGGAAATCACCATCTGCGAGTCGGTCAATCTCCAGCGCGTCCAGCCGATGTAAAGATTGCCCGAGTAGCGGCTCCTCGTGTTGTCGGCGACGATGTACGGCTTATCTTCGAAAGGAATTCCTACCGCTGTGGGCTGTTCCGCAACCGGAATGTGATCGGCTTCCCAGGTTTTTCCGCCGTCGAGCGAGCGCCGCACAAAGATGCCATTGCGCGTTGCGCCACGCGCCCAGTAGTTGAACGTTCCCAGCTTGTCGAAAGCGATGTAGCAGAGAAAAGCGTGACCGTGATTGTCGAATGTCACCGAGACGTCGCCTGAAACTCGATAATTCTTTGGATCTGCGCCCTCAGCCGGCTGCCACGTGTGACCTGAATCGGTCGAATACGAAGCATGAACGTTGTCCTGATAGACGGCGACCACCTGCTGTGGGTTCGCGGGATTGACTGCAATCGCCGGCTCCGTGAAAGCCCCGACGCCGGGGCTGAGTGTGAACACCTCGGCCTGCGGAGCCTTGGCCAGATTCTGTGCGCCGACTGGCAGCACAGCGGCGAGAAGCGTTAGAACAGCCAATGAGCCAAGCCTGTTCTTCTGTTGTCGACCGAGCATTCAGTGTCCTCTATGTAATAAATGAAATGGAATGGAGCTAGGGAAGTTCCTCGGCACAAAGAGCGGCGCCCCCGGCGATTCCTGCGTCCGCACCATAGTGTGCCATCACCAGCGGAATATCGGTTGCATTCGGATTTACGCACCAGCGCGGAAGGCGGTTCTTGATCTCGTCAAAGAAAGGACTCAGCATTGCCGCAACGCCACCCCCCATGACAAGAACGTCTGGGTCGAGCAAGTCGATGATGTTGCCAATCCACGGCGTGAGGAGCTCGACCGTCTCCTGCAGAATTTCGCGGGCCAGCGAATCGCCAGCAGCATACGCCTTTCCCACGAGTTCGCTCGTGATAGCGGCAACGTTGCCACTTGCCAGATCGAGAATGGCGGATGGGCGAGAGGACGCCGCGAACTTGGCTCGCGCTCGTGCTCCGATTGCGGGCCCCGCGGCAAGAATTTCGATGCATCCTCGTTTCCCGCATCCGCACACCGGGCCGTTGTAATCGATACTCACATGGCCGCCTTCGCCCGCGGACCCTGTGTTGCCATGGTAAATACGGCCGTCGAAAACAATTCCGGTTCCGATTCCCGTTCCAATCGTCGCATAGAAAAGGTAGCGGTATCCGCGCGCCGCGCCCCATCGAGCCTCGGCCAGCGCCGCTGCATTGGCGTCGTTGTCGACCTTGACCGGCAATTTGTAGATACTCTTTATTTTTTCGGCGAGCGGAAAATTCCGCCAGCAGGGAAGGTTCGGTGGATTGAGAACCACGCCAGACTTAGGATCGAGAGGTCCCGGAGCGCATATCCCGATGCTTCGAATGCCGCCGTCCGCTGCGGGGGAAATAGAATCGATCGCGTCCGTTACTGCTCGCAATGCCGCTTCAGCCGTGCTATTCGACACCATGGGCTTTCGCCCCTGAGTGAGTATCTTGCCGCTGCGATCTACAAGGCCAACCGCAACTTTCGTTCCGCCAACGTCAACCCCGAGCAGCGGTTCCTTCTCGCTTGAGCCTTCCGTCATGGTTGCGCTGCCCCTTGCACCATCGGGTATTGCACTTTGATGGTCTTGATCTCATAGGGCTTTGTCCGCAACGCGACTGCTGCGTTTTCAACCGGAAGGTTCGCGATCGGCCTTTCCATCAAATCGGTTTCCGATGCCGACTGCGCTCCCGGGGGGAGCTGCAACTTCACTTCTCCGTCTTTACCCGCCCATTCATAGAAACGAAACACTAAAGCGTTGTCATCTTCGGATTTCTTGACCGCAGTCACGATGACGTTGTCTGGTTGCGCCTGTAGGAACGAATGTTTCGCCGCGAGAGTTCCCTGATGTTTACCGAAAGGCAACGAAATTAACTTGTAGTTCAATTCGTAGCCGCGGCGGATCGTGAGCGCATCCTTCCACCCTCCACCATGCGGGTACAGCGAGTATGTGAACTCATGATGACCCTCATCGGCGTGAGGATCGGGCCACTCCGGCGAACGCAGTAGCGACAGGCGAAGCACGTTGCCTTTGGCGTCGTAACCGTACTTGCAGTCGTTCAGCAGGCTGAATCCGTGTTTGGCGTCGGAAATGTCTGCCCAGCGCTGCGCCGGAACCTCAAACTGCGCCTGCTCTGCAGGAGTGTTGCGCGTCGTCGGGCGCTCCACCGAGCCGAAGGGAATCTCGTAGGTTGCCTTGTCGCTGTGAGCGCTGAGCGGAAACGCCACTTTCAGTAAAATATGCTTCTCGTGCCATTCTGCTTGCACCTTCACGTCCACGCGAGGCACACCGGCATACACAATGATGTCACGTACAAACGTTGAATTCTGAAAATGATTCTTGACCTCGATGATAGCCCGCAGAGGGCCGCTTTCGACGAGCTTCACTTCATCCGCTTTGTCGAGATCCCAGTGTTGCTTCTCAAAATCGGCGTCAATATTCCAGGCATCCCACTTTTGCGGCTTGTCGACGAAGGTCTGCAACAGGTTCCCACAGGTTGACGTCTTCGGACCCCCCGTATCAGTTTCGGCAGGGGCCAGCGATTCCGTGCCGCTCCGCTTATCGAAGAGGCTCGTCATGCATCCGGTTTGCGGATCGACCTTAACTCGTATGAATTCGTTCTCCAGCGTGTTCCCGGTCGCCTTCAACAGGGAGTGCACCGCGGGAGCTCTGGTCGCCGCACGGGCGAAATAAGTTTGATACCCCAGCGACGGCGTATCTGCCAGCAACAGAAAATGTGCCCGATGAGTCTCAGGATCGAGCGAGAGCAACTGCGCCTCGGCTGGCTTCCCAGTCGAATCAACGATTTCGATCTGGCGCGCCGGTGCAGGCAGTTGGACCTCCCCCTCGGTCACTTCCGTGCGCGGCCACGACAGGGAATTGAAGATCATCACTGGAACGCCGTCGCCCTGTGTATTCACATGCGCTGCGATTTCGCGCAGTGAACTCACGGTGAAATCCTCGGCGACCCGGTCAACATTCTCCAGGTTCCGCTTCGCATCCAGATAGTTCACGGCGATCCCCGAGCCCGGCATAATGTCGTGGAAGTGATCGAACAGTAGATTCTTCCAGTTTCGCTCCATGCCTTCTTGCGGGTAAGCGCGGCCATAGAGGAACGCCAACGACGAGAATTTCTCTGAGTTGAGCACAAGTTCCTCGGCCCGTCGGATTCTCCGCTTTGTTTCAGCCTGGGTAGTGAACACCCCGCGGTGATATTGGAAATAGAGTTCGCCATCCCAGGTCGGGATCTGCATGTTTGGAAGCTTCTTCTCCATGTCAGCGAAGAAGTCACGCGCAAAGCTGAACTCTAGTTTCGGAAAGACTGCATCCGGCGAACGAAGTTGGTCGGCATGATCGAGCATGATCCGAGTCGGGCCGCCGCCATGATCTCCAACACCGTACAAATGCATCATTTCGGGTTTGTCTGGAATGCTCTTGCCGTAAATCGATGGCATCCAGGTTGCAACCTGACTCCCCATCGGTTCGGCGTCGATGCCGTCCGCGTAATCGTGCGGAAAATACGTGAGCAGACGGCTTCCGTCCGGCGATTGCCACCAGAAAAACTTGTATGGGAACGTGGTGAATTCGTGCGCCCACATCAGCTTTTGCGTGACGAAGTAATCCATCCCAGATTTTTTGTAGATCTGCGGGAGTTGATAGTTGTAGCCGAACGAGTCTGGGTTCCACCCGATCTTGACGTCGATACCGAAGTTCTTCTGAAAATATCGTTTGCCCACCAGAATCTGCCGAACCAGAGATTCACCGTCGGGCATATTCAAATCCGGCTCAACCCACATCCCGCCGATGACCTCCCATCTCCCTTCCTTAATCCGCTGCTCAATCTGTTTGAAGAGGTCGGGATATTTTTCCTGCATCCACTCGTAGGTGCGCGCCGATGACATGGTGAACTTGAAATCTGGATATTCGCGCATCAAGTCGAGCACGCTTTGAAATGTGTTGCGTACTACCTCTACGGTTTCGGTCCATGGCCAAAGCCACGCCATATCAATGTGCGAATTGCCCACGATGCGGACATTGAATTGCTGCAACCAGGGCCGAAGCTCTTCCAGCTTGGCGTGTGCCGCTTTAAGCGATGCATCGAACCCGGCCTGATCTCCACGATCCAGCGGCGAGAAATCAATTGCCTTCACCGCGGCGTCAAGTTGCTCCTGCCTCTGCGCCCTGCCGTCTTCATACGCACTGATAATGGGACGCGCTGCAAGAACCTCCATCCTCAGGAACGACGGATCTGGACGTGTGTGCGGCGGTTCAATCGTGATCTCGCTGTGAAAAAACTCGGATTGAATATCGTCCCCGCCCACCACTCTCGCTGCGATCAGGAACTTCTCGCCGGGGCGAGCACTCTGAGTCAGCAGCACGGGGAGAATGTCGTCGTCGCTTCCTCGATAGACAATCGTCTCATTCGAGAAGACGGTGATCGCCAGGCCGTTGGGGCTGCCGAACCGCAAGTCCAGCATGACGCGCGCTCCCGCCGTGGCATACCCGTTCATCTTTTCCGGAATCTGAATCCAGCGCCGGAACACCCGCGTCCCTTTCCAGTGTTCCTCGTTCGGATTTTTCCCGCCCGGCCCCGACACGTTCTTCACCGTGAATACTCCCCAGTCCGAATCATTCAGACCCGAGTCCTCCGGATGCGGAAGGTCGCCGTGGAATCGCCAATCGGTCTCGCCCTGCACCGTAAGCGCCCGCAAACGATCCATGGTCTCCTTGTAAGGATCAGAACCGGACGAGGTTTGGGAAAACGCAAACGCGGTAAGAACTAGAACCGACGAGAGTAATGACGACAGTAATAAGGTAGAAAAACGCTTCATCGGAAACTCACTTTCAAGGCGGGTCAAAATGTCCCTTTTCAAACCAGTCGAAGATTATCACGCAACATCTGTTGAGTCGTCCAAGTTGCTGATTCTACAAGGACCTCATGCCGACAGCGCAAGTCCGCAAAATTTATGATTCTTTTCATCCAAAATATTCATCGAAGTCGTTACGTAAGCTAGTTGACGGCGGAAGCCGTTCGACATAGACTGCATACTCCAATGTCAGATAGCTCCACCTACCGCGCGGTGTGTTGCTGCACTTGTTGTTGTTGTGCATGCGTGTGCTCTGGCGCGGGGAGGCTGCTGACCTAAGAGATTTTTCTTAACACCGGCACTCATGAACCCATCGCCAGATGATCCTGGCGGTGGGTTTTTTATTTTCCGAGAAAACTATGACGACACACAGACGAAGAAAGAAACGACGGCGCAGCGAGTCGAGCGGCTGAAGCGCGCCAGGAATCCGTGGGACGGCTTGGAGGAAATCCGCCGCTTCGCCCGCGAGGGTTTCAGTCCATCCCTCCTGAATGGATCGGCACCTATTTCCGCTGGTGGGGCGTTTACACCCAGGGAGATGGTGCCGGGGTCACCGGCGGGCAAGGTGGAATGGGCAAGGCTCTGCAGCGCTTCATGGTGCGCATCCGAATTCCCAACGGCATCATGACCTCGCACCAACTCCGCGCCATCGCCGACCTCACGCGCCGCCACGCCAACGGAATTGCCGACCTCACTGTCCGTCAAAACATTCAATTGCATTGGGTGACCATCGAATCGCTTCCTGAAGTGCTCGATGGCCTCTGGCAGGTTGGCCTGAATACAACCGGCGCTTGCGGAGACGTCACTCGCAACGTGACGGGCTGCCCCGTCGCAGGCGTGGATGCCGACGAAATTTTCGACGCTTCGCCCCTCGTACTGCGAGGCCTCGCAACTGCTGGCAGGCAACGCTGAGTTCTATAACCTGCCGCGCAAATTCAAAATCTCGATCACGGGATGCCGCGTGTGGTGCCCCTATCCTGAGATCAACGACATCGGCCTGACCGCGATTACTCGCACTGTTGGCGGCAAGCCGGAAGTTGGATTCTCGCTGCGAGTCGCCGGCGGACTTTCGACCGAACCCTATCTTGGCGCGCGACTGAATGCATTCGTTCGCTGGAACCAGGTGCTGCCCGTGATCAAGGGCATCGCCGAACTGTTCCGTGACTCCGACGTTCTGCGCGAACACCGCGAGCGTGCGCGTCTGAAGTTTCTTTTCCTGCGTCACGGATGGACGGCGGACCGCTTTCTGGACGAACTGCAGAGACCGCATCGGATTCCAACTCGATCCCGCGGTCGAAGAGCATCCGCCTGACGATGTTTACCGCGATCACGTCGGCATTCATGCACAGAAGCAACCTGGCCTTTCCTACGTTGGAGCGGTTGCCCTGCGCGGTCGAATTACCGCCGATCAGATGCAGTCTGCCGCTGATCTCGCCGAGCGCTTCGCCGGGGGCGAGTTGCGCGCCACCAACATGCAGAACCTGCTGGTCGTCAATGTGCCGACGCTCAACGCCGAGCCCCTGGCGAAAGAACTCGATGCCATCGGCTTGCAGGTTGGCGGATCTTCTTTCGCACCGTGGCATCGTGGCGTGCAGCGGCACGGAGTTCTGCAAGCTGGCGATCACCGAAACCAAGAGTTTCTCGCGCTGGCTGGTCGAAGAGATGGAAGAACGCTTGCCCGGCTTCGATCAGCACTTGAAGCTCCACGTCACCGGATGCCCCAACAGCTGCGGTCAGCACTGGATCGCCGACATCGGCATCGAAGGCAAGAAGATCAAAGTCCGACGACCGCATGGTCGATGCCTACTACTTCTGCGTCGGCGGCGCGCTTGGCCTGCATCAGGGTACTGCGCGGCCGGTCGGATATCGCTGTGCCGCAACCGAAGTACCCGATGCCTTCGAGCGCCTTCTGGGCCGCTATCTCGCCCAACGCGAGCCCGATGAGAATCTCCGCCGGTTCTTTGCTCGCCATAGCGATACCCAGTTGCGGGAGTTCCTGGCGGGAGAAGTTCTGGATGCCGTCGTTCGTGACTTGCCTGTGTCGAGTCATGTTGTGGCGCAATCAGCAGGAGGAAGCGGTGACTAGCTTGTTTCCCATGTTCATGAAGTTGGCGAGCAGGCAATGCCTGGTCGTGGGCGCCGGAAAAATAGGCGAGCCGAAGATCGCAGGCCTGCTTGAAACCGGTGCGCGAATCCGCGTCGTTGCACTCGACGCCAGCCCCGCGGTACGCGAATGGGCGCGTGAGGGAAAGATCGAACTCGAGTTGCGCGCCTTCTCTCCCGACGATCTCGACGGAGCATTTCTCGCTGTCGTGGCGACGAATTCGCGAAGCCTGAACGAACGCGTCTACCACGAAGCACAGCGGCGCCGTGTGCTTTGCAATGTCGTGGATGTTCCCGACCTTTGCGATTTCTTCTATCCCTCGGTTGTTCGCCGCGGAGATCTGCAGATTGCGATCTCGACGGCCGGGCAAAGTCCATCGCTCGCGCAGAAAATTCGCCTGCAACTGGAAAAGCAATTCGGCCCGGCATACGCCGCGTGGGTTGCGGAGCTCGGCGAGACACGAAAACTCATCCTCGCCAGCGACCTCGACAAAGAACGCAAGCTGGATTTGCTGCACTCACTGGCAAGCAAAGAAGCGTTTGAAGCCTCCTTGGTCGAATTGCCCGAGCCCGAGCTGGCCGCGGAAGGAGAAGGAGCATGAAGGGGAAAGTTTATTTAGTAGGCGCAGGACCGGGCGACCCGGAGTTGCTTACGGTGAAGGCGTTGCGTCTGCTGCGAACGGCCGAGGCTGTGCTGTACGACGACCTGGTCGTTCCCGAAATACTCGAAACTGATTCCGCCGACGGCGCAATTGCACAACGTCGGCAAACGCTGCGGCAAGAAGAAAATCCTGCAGGGAGAGATCAATTTCCTGATGGTCGCGCTCGCGAACTCCGGGTTGCGTGTGGTTCGCCTGAAGAGCGGCGATCCCATGATCTTTGGCCGTGCCGGAGAGGAAATCGAATCTCTCCAACAAGCCAATGTTCCCTATGAGATTGTCCCAGGCATCACGTCCGCGCTGGGCGCGGCAGCCACGGCTCAGATTCCCCTCACGCATCGCCGGGCCTCGTCAGCGCTTGTTCTTCTCACCGCCCACCATGCCTCAGAAAGCGATGGCGCGAATTGGAACAAGCTTGCGGGAAGCGGCGCGACCCTCGTGATCTACATGCCCGGCCAAAATTACACCGAGATTGCCGCCAAGCTGAAAGCTGCAGGTCTTCCCGGCGAGACTCCGTGCGCCGTGATTTCCCGGGCTACGACCCAGTACCAGCAGACACATCGCACGACGATGGCGAATTTGCCCCGGTCGCCGCAACTGCCGGCTCCGACCATTCTGGTTGTAGGGGAAGTCTTGCATTTCGCTGATGCAACCGCCCCGGTACGAAGCTTCGTCACGCCGGCCATCTCTCCGGGTAGCGGCGACGGGCTCCCTGCGTCATTGTTTGCTGACTTTGGAAGAAATGAGGAGTCACTTTCGTGAACCACCAACTTGCCACTCTGAGCATTGATCAGATTCAGGACCATGTTGCCGGCATCCAAAATGCTGCTGAGAGTTGGACCCCACAGCGAACTCTCACTTGGGCGTTCGACCACTTTGGCAGCAGCGTCGCCATCTCCTCAGCATTCGGCGCCGAGGGCATGGTGCTGATTGATATGGCTTCCCGCGTTCGCAAAGATTTCCGCCTCTTCACGATCGATACCGAATTCCTTTTTCCCGAGACTTACAACTTGATGGATCGTATCGAAGAGAAATACGGCATCTCGATCGAGAAGGTGAACTCAGTCCTTTCTCCCGACGAGCAAGAACGCATGCACGGCTCCGCGCTGTGGGCGCGAGATCCCGATCTTTGCTGCAGCCTGCGAAAAGTCGAGCCGCTTCGCCGCAAGCTCAGCGAGTTGAGCGCCTGGATCGCGAGCATTCGGCGCGACCAGACCTCGGTTCGTTCGAGCGCACGCAGGGTTGAATGGGATGCAAAATTCGGCTTGGTGAAGATCAACCCGATGGTCGACTGGACGTCAAAGCAAGTGTGGCGCTACATCCACGACCATGATGTACCCTACAACGCGCTTCACAATCAGGATTACCCAAGCATCGGCTGCACGCATTGCACGCGCGCCGTCAGGCCCGGAGAAGATCCGCGCGCCGGCCGCTGGCCAGGATTTGCGAAGACGGAGTGTGGTCTGCACATCATCGAACCCGTGCCAAATTCGGTGTCGACGAAAGCGGCCAAGTTCGGAAGCTAACCGCGCCACGGATTTACGCGGATCATCGCAGATAAGCCAGTTCGTCGTTGCATCCGTATAGATCCGTGCGAATCCGTGGCAAGCGATTCTTTCGTGTTCTTTCAACCCGCCTGGCAAAACGCAGTGGAAATCCCGCCCCAGTCGGGTGACTGTTCGCGCTGTGGGAAAAATAATCCGTGCAACCGCTGCACCGATTCTTCCACCTTCGACTCCTCCACTAGAAATGAAATCGTTCGGTCTGAAGCGCTCTGACAAACGACACGCACGTCCATATCTGACACCGCGGCGAACGCGCGGCTGGCAATGTCCGGCTGTCGGCGGATATTTTCTCCAATCACGCACACCAGCGCCTTGTGATTTTCCCATCGCACAGTAACGATGCCCCGCAAAGCCTCAGCGATTCCGGGAAGGGGCGCAGTAGATCCCACGAGCAGTGACATATGGCCGAGCGACCAGGTCATCACGTCCACCGCGCACGAGTACTCATCGAACACGTCATAAATTCTGCGCAACAGCTCTGAATCGACTGCGCGAGGTGATTCGATTTCAACTGCCGCAACGCTTCTCTTTGCCGTGATGGCGCTGACCACATTGCCACCCGTTGACCGGGCTTTGATTTCCGTGCCTTCGCCCTCGGGGCGCCTCGAATTCAAAACATAGACCGGAATGTTCTCCCGCACCACCGGAGCCAGGGTTGCCGGATGCAGCACCTTGGCGCCGAAATGCGCCAACTCCGCCGCCTCATCGAAACTCATTTTTCGGATGACGCGCGCGTCCGAACAAAGCTTGGGATCGGTGGTCATGATACCGTCCACATCGGTCCATATCTCGACACGGGTAGCGCACAACGCGGCACCGACGATCGCTGCGCTGAAGTCGGAGCCCCCACGGCCCAGAGTCGTCGGAACGCCTTCGCAAGTGGACGCGATGAAACCGCCCAGCACCGGTACTTGGCCAGCCTTTAGCACTGGACTCAAAACATCCTGCAGTCGCTGATTGGTCACTTCCCACAGAGGGCTGGCCTGACCATGCCGTGCGTCGGTCACGATGCACGAGCGCGCGTCGACATGCGCCGCGGAGATTCCCGCATCGCAGAGTGCTTCCTTGACCAACCGACTCGAGAAACACTCCCCAAAGCCCAGTAATTCATCCTCTGCTTTGAGATCGAGGTGGCGCGAAGCTTCCAACTCAACCAACAGAGTTTCCAGCCCACGAAATTCGCAACGCAGTTCTCGATCGAGAACACTATAGGAAGTGTCATTCACAAGAGAGTCTGCCAACTGCTCATGCCGAACATAGATGTCCCGCACCCTCGCGAGAGCCGCCCCGAGATGGCCGTTTGCAGCGGCGCTTCCAGCCTCAAGTAGTTGGTCGGTCACTTGCGCCAGCGCGCTGACCACAACTACCGGTTGCGAGCCGAGCCTGCTCTTCACAATGCCAATCAGCCGGCGAACCGCAGCCGCATCTTCCACCGACGTGCCGCCAAATTTCATCACCACCACGTCGTCGCTCTGTTCGAATCTGCTTTGTCGCTTGCTCATATCCAGCTCCGTTCCTGATTGCTCGGCTCAGAATGTTTGCCGCAAAGAAAAACCCACCGCCAGATCGCTTCTGGCGGTGGGTTCGGGTCTTGCTTAGGATTGCTCTACTTCATCCGATCCCGTCCTCCAGAAGACACGTAATTCGTGTCGACATGCCTGTGCCTGTCGATGTAATTCGCGTGGCCTTCTGGATGATGGTGTTCATAGAATCCGTACGGAGGTACGTCTCCCGTAAAGCGTACTCGCCGCGCCGTTCGGCGAGAAATTCAAAATTCCGATGCAACGCATCGAAATCTCAGGTGGATATTAGTCTTCCGCCTTCTTCAGGTGGGTGGCGAACTGCCGCAGAAGCCCGACAAAGGCAGTCGAGGCCACAGAAAGGGTCCGGTCTCGACGGTAAGCAAGCCCAAGTTCGCGGTAGAGCACAGCGTCTTCAATCTCAATCAATTTGACCCGTCCGGCATCCACTTCATCGCGTGCGAACGAGGCACTAATCAGCGAGACGCCCAGGTCCGCCGCAACAAAGCTCTTGATCATGCCAATGCTCGGCAGTTCCATGCGAACTTGCAGCTCCGCCGCATGAGGCCGAAACAGCTTGTCCAGTAACCTGCGCGTGTGGCCTGTCTTCGGGAAGAGCAGCGGTTGCTTGACGATCTCGCGGACGGGCACGACCTTATATTTCGCCAACGGATTCTTCGGACTCACCATCAGCATCAGCTTGTCGCGAAAGATTGGCTGGATCTTCAGGCTGGGAGAAGTGATGGGCAGCGTGAGCACGCCGACTTCAACCGCTCCGTTTTCGAGTTTCTCGACGATCTTGTACGTGAAGTTCCGGTAGATGCTGATCTGGACTGGCGGATAGCGCCGGCAATATTCGCCGAAAACTTCAGGCAGCACGTAAAGGCAGGTCGCTTCATTGGCGCCTACGCGCAACGTGCCGCGAGGCGTGCCGCTGTGGTCGGCCACTGCCATCAACGATTCGTCGCGCAGTGCCTTGAGTCGCTCGGCGTATTCGTAGAAGACTTGTCCCGCCGGCGTGAGTTTCACGGTCTTCCCCGAGCGGTCGAGCAGCCGATCGCCGTACTCCTGTTCGAGTTGGCGGATTTGGGCACTCACCGCCGACTGCGAACGAAAAACTTTCTCTCCCGCACGAGAAAAACTACCTTGCCGCGCCACTTCCAGGAACGTTACAAGCTGATCGAAGTCCATAATGTGAGCCGATTATAACGGACACAATGCCGTATTCCTTCCACTCTCGACCCGAATTAAGCCCTCGAAAATTCTTATGACCTCGATTGAATTTCTGAATAGCCTTTCTCCCTCTTCGGAACTCTCCATGGCACGCGCATACAAGGTAAGATGACTCCTCAAACGTCATGATCACTCTTTCCGACATCCAGGCCGCCCTGGGCAGAATTCGCTCCGACATTCGCATCTCCCCGTGCACTCACTCCGAGACGTTTTCTGGTCTTACTCAGAATTCCATCTTCCTTAAACTCGACAACCAGCAACGCACTGGAGCGTTCAAGGAACGCGGCGCGCTGAATAAGCTGCTGACGCTCACCACCGAGGAACGTTCCCTCGGTGTGATCGCTGCCTCGGCCGGCAATCACGCACAGGGAGTCGCCTATCATGCGGGACGCCACGCCATCAAAGCGCGCATCGTTATGCCGCTGCCCACGCCGCTTACCAAAGTCTCAGCCACGCGCGCCTACGGCGCCGAAGTTGTTCTGCACGGTACCAACTACGATGAGGCTTATGAAAAGGCCATCGAGCAGAGCCAGCAAGAGCACCTCACTCTCATTCACGCCTTTGATGACGACGCTGTCATCGCGGGGCAGGGAACTCTGGGCTTGGAGATTCTGCAGCAACATCCTGACATAGAAGTCGTTGTCGCGCCGATCGGTGGTGGCGGCCTCATCGGTGGAATTGCTTGTGCCGTCAAAGAGATCAGTCCCGCGGTGAAAATCTTTGGAGTGCAACCGTCCCGCCTTCCCTCCATGAAGGCTGCCGTCGCCGAGGGCAAGCCGGTCACGCTGAAGTCTGCCAAAACGATTGCCGACGGCATCGCCGTGCGCCGTGCTGGAGACCGCACGCTTCCGCTGGTTCAAAAATATGTCGACGACATCGTCACGGTCGAGGAAGAAGAGATCGCGAACGCAATCCTCTTGCTGCTGGAGCGCGAAAAGACGCTGGCTGAGGGCGCCGGCGCAGCCGCGATCGCGGCTGTCCTGAATCGCAAGCTGGCACTGCAAGGGAAAAGAGTCGCCGTTCTGGTCTGCGGCGGCAACATCGACGTCACATTGCTCTCGCGCATCATCGAGCGCGGCTTGGTGAAAGACGGACGCCTGGTCCGCCTGCGCGTTCACCTGCCAGACTATCCTGGCGCGTTACACCGGTTAACGGGAATCCTCGCCGATCATCGCGCCAACATCGTCGAAACCGCCTACGATCGTGCGTACCATGGCGTGAATCTCGGGGACACCGCGATCGACATCACGATGGAAACGCGCGGACCTGATCACATCGCCGAACTCCTCTCAGCACTGGTGGCCGCGGGCTACACGCACGAACGTATTTTGTAGTGGGAATCTCGGGATATCTGCATACGGCTGGCGAGCGAAGCTCGATTGTGTGCAGATTACGGTGTTGACGCGCTGATGGGACTCTTCCCGCCTCCGCCATGCAGCAGCAGCCAAATCAAAATCCCGGCCCCGCCCGCCCCGGCCGCAACCCATTTCACGTTGATGCTCGTACCGGCTTGGGTGACTTCCGGCGGTGCACCGCAGATTTCTGACTCGCTGTAGCTCTTCTGCTCGCCCTCGTGCACGATGGTTCCGCGCGACCCTTCTGTGTCAGGTGAAGTCTTCTTTTCTTTACTCTCGTGCTCGACCCTCACATCGCTCTTGTGGGCCGCTACCTGCACTGTTCCGTTCAAATCAGTTACGTCGTACTGAGTCCATTCGTTCGAGACCGGGACGACCGTCATGCAATGCACCCGCACTTTATAGATCTTCGATGTTCCGACCGAGACGCTGCCATGATCCAAAACAAACACATCGTCCTGAAACTTGCCTACTGACTCAGGTTGAATCTGAACGGTAGAGCCTTCGAGATTCAAGGTCGCCGAAAATCCAGGTTTGGTTTCGAGTAAGTCGCCGGTGAAGATCGCGGAAGAGTCCGTTGCTTCGAAGCCGTTGACCCAGACTCCTCCCTGCGTGTGAAGGATTGCGGACGGAGTTTGGCCCAGCAGTGACAACGGCAGGATTACAACCATCGCCCAGCAAAGCAAACAGCGTGTGATAGAGACACTCATACCGAAGGCCGTTTTTCCACACTATCTCCCAGTAAAAATCGTAGCTGGGGATGGAGGACTCGTCTATTGGCACTCTGGATGCCCGCAGCGCACAAAGTAATCACAGTTGGCTATAGGTCATCGCGATGGGATCGCTCGGCGTTGCGTAAAAACTTGTTTTATCTGGGTAAAACTTTGTAAATCATGCAGTTCCGCAACTCGCGAGGCTGTAGATTAAAGGTGGGGCGTATGAACGCAGACAATAAAAAGACCGCCAAGAACGCTGTAATCGTGACCATTCTCTCGTTGGTGATTGGGGCTGGCAGTCTGCCGGCAGGTTTCGCCGTTGCTCTGCCGGGCTTCCCAGCCCAGGACGCGGCACCGACTGCCGTTATTCGGCGCGTCGGCACGATCAAATCGATCAATGGCATGACCATCACTCTCACTCTCGATTCCGGGCCGGAGTTTGCGGTGATCGTGGAACCGCTGACGCGAATGATGCGCGTTCCGCCGGGAGAGAAAGATCTAAAGAATGCGACCCCAGTCCAGCTAACGGAGTTGCAGGTCGGTGACAGGATCCTCGTCGCCGGTAAGGGATCCGACGATGCCAAGTCTCTCACGGCTTCCTCCATCGTCGTCATGAAACGATCTGACCTCGACGCGCGCCAGGAGCAGATCCGCCAGGATTGGCAAAAGCGCGGAATGGGCGGCCTGGTCAGTGCGGTCGACAGTGCTTCCGGCACCGTCACAATTTCCATCACCAGTTTTGGCGGCACCAAGAACGTCGCCGTACACACGTCCAAGCAAACCGTTATCCGCCGCTATGCTCCTGATTCGGTGAAGTTCGAAGATGCCAAGTCAGGAACCCTGCTCGAAATCGCGCCCGGCGACCAGTTGCGAGCGCTCGGCACGCGCAGCGCCGACGGTACCGAATTCACGGCGGAAGAAATCGTCTCCGGAACTTTTCACAATATCGCCGGCACCGTGAATTCGGTGGATGCAAGTGCGGGCACGGTCAGCATTCAAGATTTGTTGAGCAAGAAAACCGTGCAGGTGAAAATTACTTCCGATTCACAGCTCCACAAGATTCCCCCCGAAATCGCGCAGCGCTTTGCCATGCGCCTGAAGGCGTCGATGCCGCCGGGAATGCCCGGCGCAGGCGGGACTCCTTCGTCGAACTCACCAGTTACGTCCGCGCCGCAGGCGCAGGGAACTCAAGCGACTCCCGGCGGCACGCGTCCGTCCGGCGGAGGTTTTGGTGGAGGAGGTAATGGCGGCGCTCGTTCGGGCGGCGGTTTCGATTTGCAGCAAATGCTGAATCGCATGCCTGTAGTTGCACTCGCCGATCTCCACAAAGGCGACGCGGTGATGATGGTGACGACCCAAGGCTCGGCTTCCAACCCGGGAACTGCGATTACGCTCTTGAGCGGAGTCGAACCAATTCTTGAGGCTGCTCCCAAAGGTAGTCAGGCGATGATGCTGGCGCCCTGGAGTCTCGGTGGCGCGCCTGGCGGTGACGCCGCGAATCAATAGCCATTCATCGGAAGGATGTTTTCTTACTTTTACTTGGAACGATCAAGAAATGGAATTATGGAATGACGGTTGATAGATACGTTTGTTTTCTTCTGCTTTTAATCGTTCTCTCGCTGGGTGCGTCATTCGCGCAAACTGCCCCGGGCTCTCTCCGCGGACAGGTCACCGATCCCTCGGGCGCCGCCATCACTGGCGCGAGCGTTGTCATGACGCCTGCCACTGGTGCGCCCGTCGTGGTCCAGACCAATGCCCAGGGAATGTACGAATTCAGATCGCTGCCAGCCGGGAAGTACAGCCTAACGGTTGTCGCGCAGGGATTCACGCTCTACGAAAATGACAACGTCGTGATTACCGACCAACCTCTGCGCCTCAATGTGTCCATGGTCATCGCCGTCGAGGAACAAAAAATCAATGTGTCAGACACTGCCCCGACCATCGACGTGAACCCCGCTGCCAATGCGGGCGCTATCGTACTTTCGGGCAAGGAACTAGAAGCTTTGCCCGACGATCCCGATGAACTGCTCACCGATCTGCAGGCCCTGGCTGGGCCTTCGGCCGGACCCAACGGCGGGCAACTCTATATCGATGGCTTTACCGCCGGACAACTGCCGCCCAAGTCTTCGATTCGCGAGATTCGTATCAACCAGAACCCGTTCTCCGCCGAATACGACAAGCTGGGCTACGGTCGAATTGAGGTCTTCACCAAGCCCGGCACCGATAAATATCACGGACAGTTTCAGGTCAATGGGAACGATTCTTCGTTCAACTCGCCGACTCCATTCGGTGGACCCCAACCCGGTTATTACTCCGTGCAGTACAACGGAAATATTGGCGGCCCGATCAACAAGAAATCGTCCTTCTTCTTTAACGCGGATCGAAGAAATACCGGCGATGTCGCGTCCATCGATACGACCATCCTCGACCCAACCACCCTACTGCCGGTGTTGAACCTCGAATCGATTCCCAACCCGCGGTATCGTACTAACATCGGACCTCGCCTCGACTATGCCATCACCAAGAACAACACGTTGACGGCTCGCTATCAGTATTTTCACGACACGCAGACCAACGCAGGTATCGGTCAATTCAGCCTGGCGACGCAAGCGTATAACGATGCGTCTACCGAGCACACGCTGCAGATTGGCGACACACAAGTTTTCGGCGCCAAGGTCGTCAACGAAACTCGCTTTCAATATTTACGCGAGAACAGCAGTGAGAACTCTCTCGACCTCAACCCGGAAGTCGGCGTGCGCGGTGGTTTCAGCGGCGGGGGTAATGGCACGGTGAGCTCCGATCACCAGGACCACTACGAAGTCCAGAACTACACTTCAGTGATTCACGGCAACCACACCGTTAAATTTGGCGTGCGTTTCCGGGCATTGCACGATTCCAATACGTCCACAAATGGATTTAACGGAACATTTACGTTTCCATCGCTATGCGTAGGTGCATTTCCCTGCGATCCACAGGCCGTGCCACAGCAGACTTATCAGGCTGCGGAATGTGCGCTCATGACCAATCCCCCGGCGCTGTGCGCGGCGCTTCTCGCCGGTGGCCCACCCACGCCTTCGCAGTTATCCATCACTCAGGGTAATCCCAATGCATCCGTCACGACCTTCGACACCGGTCTTTACATTCAGGACGACTGGCGCATCCGGCCCAACATTACGCTGAGCGGAGGTTTTCGCTACGAGACGCAAAACCATATTCGTGATCATGCGGACCTGGCGCCACGCCTGGGTTTTGCCTGGGGCGTAGGCGGCAGGAACAAGGCGCCGAAAGTCGTGATTCGTGGCGGCATGGGGGTCTTCTACGATCGGCTTGGTGCGCCGCTCATCCTGCAGGCCGAGCGCCTCGACGGTATTACCCAACAGCAGTTCATTATCAATAATCCGACCTGCTATCCCGGTCTTGACCAGCCCTTCAATGTGGCGGACATCTCCAGTTGCGGCCCGGCCAGTGCCAGCAATTCCGCCATTTATCAGATCAGCCCGTCTCTTTACGCGCCCTACACCCTGCAGGCGGCGGTTAGCGTCGAGAGACAAGTCACTAAGTCCGCGACTCTGTCGGTAACATATCTGGCCTCTCGCGGCTTCGACCAGATCACCACCATCAACACCACCGCTCCTTTTCCTGGAACGCCCTGTTATCCGTTATGCGCGCCGGCCACGAACGGCAACATTTACCAGTACGTCTCCGAAGGCGTGTTCAAACAAAGACAGTTGATTTCGAACACGAATATCCGCGTTGGTTCAAAGGTGCAACTCTTCGGCTACTACGTGTTGAACTATGCCAACAGCAATACGTCAGGCATCTCGACAGCCGGGGCTGCGGGATTTGCTTCGAATTCCTACAACCTGAGCCAGGATTACGGCCGAGCCACATTCGACACGCGCCAGCGCCTCTTCTTCGGAGGCTCCATCTTGCTCCCATACGCTTTTCGCCTGAGCCCGTTTATGATCGCGAGCACCGGATCTCCCTTCAACATCACGGCGCCCAACGATCTCAATGGCGACTCGTTCTTTAACGATCGGCCCGGCTTTGTTTCTTCCACGGCCTGCGCTACCACAACTGTTGCCGGAAGCGTTTATTGCACACCGTTGGGCACCTTCGATGCTTTGCCAACTGCCACGTCGAAGCTCGTGCCGATCAACTCCGCCAGTGGCCCGTCGCATTTCACACTGAATCTGCGCCTCACCAGAACCTTCGGTTTCGGTCCGAAGATTAAGAGTAGTGCGACGAACCAGGCAGGTGGTCCAGGCGGCCGGGATGGCGGTGGCGGAGGTGGAGGTCGAGGCGGCGGTGGCCCCCGCGGCCCTCTCTTCGGCACCGGCGGTGGGATGGGAATCTCTTCCAGTTCCGATCGCCGCTACAACCTCACGCTGGGAGTGTCCGCGCGAAACGTATTCAACAAGGTGAATCTCGCGAACCCGAACGGTGTTCTCGGGTCGCCGTACTTTGATACACCCAACTCGATTCAGGGAGGGCCGTTCTCGACCGGTGCCGCCAATCGTCGCATCGATCTGCAGGCCAGTATCAGCTTCTGACTGGTGCATCTCTCTGGTTCTATCCCGAAGCTTCACCTTCGGGTTATTCTGAAGTGCGCGGAGTCGAGTCGCGCAATCCTTTTGTCTGAAGGCCTGTACGCAATTGGCTTTTTTCCCTACCACCAGGCGGAAATTTGTTCGCCTGGCGGCCTCCGCCGGGGTCGCCGCTGTCGCCATCGATTCCACTCTCATTGAGCCGATTCGTCCCCGCATTGTCCGTCAGGACATTGCGCTGCGTCGCTGGCCCGAGCGACTGCAGGGCTTCACGATCGCACTTCTTAGCGACTTTCACTACGATCCTTACTTTTCGATTCATCCTCTTCGCGCCGCGATCGGTCCGGTCAACGCCCTGCGTCCCGACTTGATTGTGCTCACGGGAGATTTCGTTTCGTTGCCGTTGTTCAGCAGCAATGACGAAAAGGCTGCCTTGGCAGCGGATCCTTGTGCGCGCTTGATACGGCAAATGCAGGCGCCATATGGTCTGTGGGCCGTCCTTGGCAACCATGACTATTTTTCCGATCCTGATCACGTGACGGCGGCCCTGCAGTCGCAAGGAATTCATGTTCTCTCGAATCGCTCGGTGGCCATCGAAGTCAACGGTGCACGTTTCTGGTTGAGCGGCGTCAATGATGTTTTGAGCCACACGGCCGACCTCGACGCAACATTGCAGTCGGTTCCGCGCGACGAGGCGACCATCCTGTTAGCGCATGAACCCGATTATGCGGACTACGTTTCACGCTATGCGATCGACCTGCAACTCTCCGGTCACTCTCATGGCGGACAGATACGCCTGCCGTTCGTCCGTCCACTCTACTTACCGGAGCTGGCGAAAAAATATATTTGGGGTATGTACAAAATCGGTTCGCTCACGCTCTACACCAATCCGGGACTGGGCACTGTCGCCGTTCCTGTGCGCCTGAATTGTCCTCCAGAAATTACGCTGCTTACCCTGCGCCACTCGCCGCTCTAGGCGCGGAAAGACGCCCGCCTTCACTTTTTCTGCAACAAAGTTTCACTACTGTGCAACGGCTTGCCGGACCCAAGAAGATATACACAGAAATCGAAAATTTCCTCTTTGAGATTCTCGCAATATAAGGTACCGTCAATCCGCTTTACGGGACCCTAAAAACGCGTTGAAGTTCTAAGCAACGCCACCTTTCACCAAACTGCAAACAGGAGAAAACATGAGTAAGATGACAAAGCTAGCCCTCGGCATCACCCTGATGGTTCTATTCCTTGGCGCGTTCTTCGTCGTTTCAGCGGCCGGAACCCGTCAGACCGGTCCGTCTCGCGATATCTCCAGCCTCCATCTGCCACCCCCGACGAACTTTGAGGGACTGCGCTCCAACTTCATCACCACGGTCACCTGCGGGACTCCATGCACCTTGGGAGCCGGCTTCACGATCGAGGATAACGTTAACTTCCAGTGCGGCAGCACCGGAGCCAGCACCTGCACGCTGGTCGTGAACTCTTTCGCTACCACTTCCGGCGGCGGTATTGCCAACGACGATCGCGCACTGTGCCTGGTCCTGGACGGTTCGATCGTGGGCGCTTGCGCCTATGACGGATATGACGCGGCTGACGGCTCGTTCTCTGCCGTAAACGCGATCAACAACGTAGCCTCGATCCCGGTGGGCAACCACACCGCGTTCATGCTGTTCTACTCGACGGATGGCACCGCGTTGTACACCCTGACCAACCAGTACAACGTTTACAAGCCGTAGTCTTGTTGTTGTCAAAATTAAAAGGCGGGGCGTGTGTGGCCCCGCCTTTCTTATTGCTCGAATGGTTTGATCGGTTTAACAAAATTCCCAGCTCCCTCTATGCAACACCTTTCACATCGGAGCCATGTGTTTCTTTCAGTCATTCGCGTAAGTCATTGCTGCATAAGGATATCTGCTTCTTCTCCGGTGGTCATAAATTTGCCACTAATCGTAGGAGCGAACCCGGCTCAGGAAGGCTGTAAGAACTCATGCTTCGTCGAATCTGGCCAGCGGTTGCGCTCTTCCTAGTTCCCGTCATTACTCTCGCAGTAACAACGCCTGCGCCTCGCGCGCAGGCGCCGAATCTCGACCAGCGCGAAAGCCAGGTATCGAAGCATCTCACGCGCGCTGCGCAGTTCAGCGATGTTCCTCATGTCTCGCGCCCGTCGTGTGAAGATGTGCAACCACCGGAGGCGCTGGCCACGCCCGATCCACTTTTTCCTCCCGCCGTACGCGGCAAGAGAGTGAAGATCAGCTTCATCATTGGCACCGATGGCCACGTTCACAGCCCTCTGATTCTTGAGAGCGCTGGGCTCGCCGGCGATCGCCACGTTTTGCAAACGGTGCGCACTTGGAGATATCGTCCCGCGACTTGCAACGGTGTGCCGACTGAGACCGAGGGCAAGATCGAGTTTTCCAGCCGGTAGCACAAGCCGCTAGGCTAGAATGACCCCAGACGCTACCTTCTCAACCGAGTTGGGGTGATTTCATTCGTGGATAAAGACAAGAAGCTTCCGAGAAATACTGGTTCGCCTTCCGATCCGCCAGAGCGCAGCTCTGAGATGGACGATCTCTACCGCAAGCTGACTCCAGAAATGCGTCGTCCCAAACCCAGTGCGGACGCCCTTGCCGCCGCCCTTGAGGCTGCCCAACGACTCGCATCGGAGAACGATGCGGAGCAGGCCGTTGATGACACGGCGCAGGAACTTCAAACTGATTCCACTGCCGGTGTATGCGGGGTTTGCGGATATCACAATCGTGGAGGCAACAAATTCTGCGGAATGTGCGGCGTCGCTGTTGGCGAAGTGGGGGAACCAGCCGCAGGTTCTTCGCGGCCAGCGCGCAGGCCATCGCGCGCCATCGCTTTGCATCCCAATCCATTTCTTGATCCTGAACCCGAGCCCGAACCTGAAACCCAGATCGTGCCGCAGGCCAGGGCCATGGCGCCGCGCTCCACTGGGCAAGAAACGCATCACTACCATCATCACTATCACCACCACTATTTTCCCGGTGGGCAAGAGGGCATGCCTCCACGCTCCGCGGGGGAGCCAAACCGCGAAGGCGACAAGATGCGTCCCACGGCCGCGCTGAGAGGCGACATGAGCCGTGCAGAAGCGGCGGT
The DNA here is from genome assembly GCA_963786095.1 of uncultured Acidobacteriaceae bacterium. GTDB lineage: Bacteria > Acidobacteriota > Terriglobia > Terriglobales > Acidobacteriaceae > Sulfotelmatobacter. The sequence continues at coordinate 195,787 of CAWAXV010000020.1, forward strand.
TCGTCGCATTGCCCACGAGTGGGTGCTGGCCTGTAATACGAAACACCTCGACGATCTTCTCGACCTTTACATTGCCGATGCTTTCGTACTGCGCTCCAATGTTCCTCCGGTGCGCGGCGCAGCTGCGGTCCGCGAGTTTTTCTTTGCCGCTCTCGACTCAGGGCTCGGCGAAGTGGAGATCGAACCGCTTCGCGTCGAAGTTGCCGGCGACATGGCGTACGAAGCCGGACGCTGCAAGGCGCTGATCCCCAGCGCAACCGGCAAACGCCGCGAAGAGCGCGGCAAGTACCTGTGGGTCTGTGCCCGCCAAAGTAACGGCGAATGGAAGTTAGCTGCCGATTGTTGGTGCAGCGATCTGACACTCACTACTCTGGAATCTGACGTGCCATCAGGAGTCGGCGTAAAGTCGAGCCAAGGTCGGAAGAATCCCTAGCGGGAAGAAGGCACGATCTTATTAGAGCTTACAAACTCACTCCCAATTTAGCCAGATCCACGCGCAACTGCGCGATGTTCTCCATCTCGATAGTCTTCATCCCCAGTTTCGTCGCGCATTCCAAATTTAGTGCCCGATCGTCAATGAAGCAGCACGCTTCCGCCGGAATCTGTGTCGTCTCGAGCGCCAGCCGATAAATATCCCGCTCTGGCTTGCGGAAGCCGACGAAGCACGAACTAACGAAGAGCCGGAAGATCTTCCGCAATCCATACGTTTGCATTCGGTAATAATTCAGCTCGCGCGATTCGTTGTTGATGGTGCCCATGAAATATTTCCCGGAGTCAGTCAATGCCTGCGCGAATGAGAGCACCTCCGGAAACGGCTGCGACAGTGAATACATGAAGTCGCGAAATTCATCTCTCGTAAACGGCCGCGTGCGATAGAACACGGTGCGATCGAGATATTCGTCGAGCGTAATTTTCCCGCGTTCGAATGACGAAACGACCATTTCGTGCTGGTCGTGAAACTCGGCTTCATCCAGGTGAAAGTGCTCGAGGGCCACGGTACGCTGGGTTCGGTCCCACGCGTTGCTCAGAAGCACACCGCCGACATCCCAGAAAAGCGCGCGAATCGTATCCACAGGAATCCTCCCCCAGCAAGAGTGGGTAGGGGAGAGTGTAGATGAAGTCGCGTCACACGTGCGCGGGAAAGTCGCGTGGATACGGCCTAGTTGTGTGGCGACGGCGCTTCAACGCGGGCATAGTATCCCTTGCGCGCGTGTACCCGCATCCGCTGACCGCCCTTCTCGGCTGTAATGTGCACGGTGCGGTATTTTCCGTTAGGTTGGAAGTCGGCTGCCCGGTACGCGATTAGGTAACGGCTGCGAATCAATTCCCGTAGTCGGTCCAGGGACTTGTCGAGCGAGAGGATATCCCCGGGGAACATGGATTCGCCTCCGCTGCGCTCCGCAAGAACTTCCAGGACTCGGTCCGCATCGGTCTTACTGCCGACGTCTTCCCGGGTGCTGAGCGTGTAAACCGTGACCCCTGCCGACTCCGCATCTTGGATGGCCTGCTTCAGACTCCGATGACTGGAATTATCTTCGCCGTCACTCAGCACGACCAAAACCCTGGCCACGCGTTCCTGCTCCGGGTAGGCCGCCAGTTTCCAGCACGCCAGTGACAGCGCATCGAACAAGGCAGTGCCTCCTCTGTTGGTGAGCATGTCGATCCCTTTGCCGAGGTCCGCCGAGGCGGCTGTGAAATCTTGCGTTATGAGCGTCTCGTCGGAAAAGCCCTCTACGAACCCTAAATCCGAGGTTCCGTTGAGCACTTTCTCCAGAAACTTGCTTGCCGCACGTTTTTCAAACGAGAACCTGCTCTGAACCGATCCGCTCGTATCGATCAAGAGACCTAGTCGCAGCGGGAGCTTCGATTGTGGAGTGAACAGCAATATTTTCTGAGGAGCCTTGTCGTCGTCTCTGATCTGAATGTCGCTCAGGTCCAGGTCGCTCACCATTTTCCCGTGGTTGCTGACGGCGAAGAATAATGTGGTCTCGTCCACGACCTTGTGGATCGTAAACGCGTTCCCCGCACGGGCTGCAACGGCGAAGGAATTGTCGGGAGCAGCGGGACTAGCGTTCGACGCAGTCGTGTTGGCATCGGCTGCAGGCGCGGCACTGCTTTCATCCTTCACAGCATTCAGTTGAGCGGCCAGCCGGTCGGTGTTGGGGAAGGTTTTCAAGGTCTGCGAACCAAGCGCCGCTGGCTGCCCCGGAGTCCCGACGGTCTGAGCAGGAACGTTGTTGCGCTGTAATAGAGCATCCAGGTTTCTGTGCGCGGTCGGCGCCAGCGCATTCGTCGGATCTTCTCCCAGAAAGGTGGTTAACTCACGCTGCATGGTGTCTAGATCGTTGAGTGACATGGCGGCCGCAGCAGCCACGTAATGGACATTCGCCATTCCCCTATGCTCGAGTGCATGTACTTGCTTAACTGTCTCCAGCGTCTGTTGATATTGCCGGTCACCGCTCTCCGCATATACCAAAGCCGAAAGAATCTTGGGGTCTTTGGGATTGAGCGACGCAGCTTTCTCCAGTTCTAACTGCGCCGTCGGAAAATCCTTTGCCGACATGGCGAGCAGGCCAAGATTCAGGAACGATCCGGGAAATTTGTCGTCCAGCTTTGCGGCGGCTTCGAACTCCTCCTTCGCCCGCGGGTCGTCGGCATCCAGGTAGGCGAGGCCCAACGTGTTGTGGGCCGTAACGAATTTGGGGTAAGCTGCAATCGCTTTTTGCAAGTGCGGGATCGCATCTCGGGAGTGCTGCGCCTTCATGAGCGTAGAAGCGCGATTGAATTCTTCGACGGCTTTGTTGGAAGCTTCTAGGTCGAGCGCAGAAACTGTCCCAGCCTCCACCAGACGCCTCCTGCGGGCCTGCTCGTCGGCTCTGGCCTTTTCTCTCTTATTTTCGTTGTCCAGATAGATCTGCGCGAAATCCATCTGCGCGAACCCGGAGTCTGGGCCCGCGTTCATGAATGGTATCCCGTTGCTTGAGACCGCGGAGGAGTCGCCCTGCGCGCGAGCGATGCCGTCGCTCAACAGCCAGAAAGTCACCGCGCAAGTGAAGGCAAGCGCAATGCTGCTACGACTATGGAAAAAAAGAGTAAGACGGGACGAAGTTCCTGTACCCGACATGAAGGCCTCCGACACCTAAGACGGCAAATGGGGGGATCCGCCTGCGCGCGCCTAACATTCTGGTTGTTCCGCCGCCGCTAGTCAACGAGCAAATGAGACATTGTTGCGCTAATGCTTGTATATGCTGGTATCCGGATGGTAGTTCCGCCAGTCGAACCAGTAGTCTTTCAGGGCAGGTACCCGATCCAGACATTTGCCCTGTGCGGCCCCGGAGATCGCGCATCCCTGGAAGTTCCATTCGCTGGCCGTAGTGGTGTCGAGCAAGAGCCAGGGCTTAGCGGTGGCTTGGGGTGCGGCGGTTGCGGATGCAAGCTTCACGCCGGTCGCCGTTGCGACATTGCTCTCGGTTGAAATGTCTACCTTCGGTGCGGCCGCTGGCGTCTCACTCTCCGCTTCGCCCTTTAGAAAGAACTCGGTGTCCTTTCCATCCACTCGGCTGACGAATACGCGGAACGACTTGCCGTCGGGCCCAACCGCGACCAGCAGGGGAGTGCCATCCACGTGGTCCATCACAGGTGACTGCTTTACTAACGTTTCCCACGGATACGCTCGGCTCGGCCCGGCGTTCGTGAGTCCAACAACCACATCGCGCGATTTCAATTCCGTGCCCGGAAAGTTGATCACCACCGGAAGCTTCGCCACCTCCGGCTCCCAGTTGCTGTCGTATTCCTTCTTGTACTTCGGCACCTCAGCCAGAACTTTGCCGTCAGAAACCTCGGCCTTCCATTCCCCAAAGGTCAATTCGTCGCTCAGCACCAGTTCGAGCGACGCGCCCTTCAGTGGTCCATAGATGGCTTTGCCGGTGATCTGCTGCCACCACGTGCCAGTTTCCTTGTCGCGCATCAGGAAATTCTGGTTATTGATGCCGGCCAGATAGAAATGCAGCACCGAGCCGTTTACCGTTCGTGTCCACACCAGACCGGTGTGACAGAGCGTTCAATAGGTGACCGCGATCGGGACGCTCCCGACCACGTCGTTCAACACATGGTGGTACGCCATTTCGCGAATGGGATAGGCGCGGGCATCGTCGCCGTAGCGTACGGCCAGAATCATTTCACTGTTGCCGAGCTTGCTTGCGGACGCTGTCTCGAACTGCGCGCTGCTTACCGGATGGAACATCCACTCGAAATAGTTCAGGCGTGCCATGACTGCAGAGAAGGTGACCAGCACCATGACCAGGGCGAGGACGACCCTGCGCCATCGGTTCGCCACGCTCCACAGTGCGAGCAGGAGCACAACGCAGACCAGAGCGGCGGCCAAGGTCCCCCATGGAGCACGCTGTCGCAGCGCCATCGCCAGTCCCAGCCCGGTTGGTGTCTGATGCGTAAACGGGCGGATGATAAATGCGGGGATGAAGAACAATCCAATGCCAGCCGCTGCGGAAACAAGGAATATCAGCCATGGCAAGCCATTGCGATCGCGAGACTGGTCGAGACGATTCAAGAATCCTCACTGCACGCCGCACGACGAAGCTGTAAAGCGTGAACACGATTGTAGCGAAATTTGGAAAGAAGTTGTGAAGGCTAAAGAAAAACCCCGGCTCCGCTTGCGCGAAGCCGGGGCGATAAAGCTGCTCGTACTTATTGCGGTGTGAAGTTCTGGTGATAGCTCAGGTTGACGACGTCCTGGAACTCCGGCGTAGCTGGAGGCAAGTTCGTCGGGTTCAGGAACAGCACGTCAAAGTAGTAGTTACGGGCAGGTGGTCCGTAAACTGTGGTGCAGCACTTGAACGTCCCGGTGTTGTATTCCGAGTAGTACATACTCACCAGCGATCCGTTGTAGTGCAACGTTTGGCCACCCCAGGCTTCCAGATACCGCAGGAAGTTGTGCAAACCTCCGTCGGTTCCAAAGTCATTAATGCCAGCCGTATTGGCCCAGCCCGGTGAGGGGAACGGAATGTTCTTTCCGCCCGCAATCGCCGTCCGGTAATACGCGTCGGCGCTCGGATTGCGATTGTTTGGAACGGTTGGGTACATCAGGCTACCCATGTCGCTCCAGGTATTCGAGAGGAGCGTGACCGAGTCGGCGATGATCGACGCCGCCGAGTGCGGTGTTTGCGTCGGCGTTACGTTGTTTGCAGTGCCCCAGAACGGATCTGCGGCACTGGAGTTGTAGTCGCCCTGTACGTATACGGGATTCTCTGAGGCGATCGTGAAACCGCCGCATCCGGTAGGGTTGGCTGCGGACTGCGTGCATCCGCTGGCGGCCGGCATTACCGGCAGATAGCTCGCCCCGGCGGCGCTCATGCCAGCGTCGACCAGTTTCAGTACGTGGCGAGCTCCGCTCACGGGGTTAGCCATACCCATCTGGTCCTTGACGCCAGTCAGCAGAGCTCCGGTTGAGGTGTTGTAACTGGCGCAGTCCGTGGACGCGGCGGTGCCCACTCCAGCAACGCTAATTCGCTGATACGGATTCAGCGGAGCTGTGTTGGTGTTGATTCCGAAGCCGTAACCAATATTCTTCTCGCCCCAGTTGTCGAGGAATCCGTTCTGGTCGACGTCCTCCGGCGAGTAGGTATAGTACGTCGTTGACTCCAGAGCTGCATCCGTCACGGTGGAGGTCAGGTTGTTGGCCGAGTTGATCACGTCCTCGATGCCGGATTCTCCATTGACGATGCCCGCAGGGGTCTGGCCACCGTTCGAGGTGTGGGTCGAGGGCAGAATGCCGCGGTGATCGGAGAAGTACAGAACGTATCCGTTCTGCGCGGTGTAATTGACGCTCGTGCCACTTCCGGCGATGGTCCCTTTTAGCCACTTGGCCAGGTTGCCTACGTCGAGCTCAACTGCGTTCATGATGCCGTTCGCCGAGCAGGAAGAGTAGGTATTGGGGTAACCCGCGTTGCCGCTCGAGGGCGTCACGTTGGGAACGTTGTTATCGCGCATTTCGCCTTCGCGCGTGTCATAAAGATTGATGGGATAGAAATTCCCCTGTGTTCCCGCGCCGTGGCCAGATGCCGCGGCTAGTGTGGGACGCAGTTGCTGCAGGATGAGGATCGCGTTGGGATCCACCGCATTCGATCCCGGTGTGGTCGGCGGGTTGTTGAAGATGCGGCTGAAGCCTAACTTCAACCACTCCTGGGTAACGCCCACCCAGTTTGCAGCGGAGTTGCAAGGCGCTGCGCTGCAGTACTCGATACGGATCCAAGGACCGCCGTGGCCGCACTTCCCATCTGTGCCACGCTCGTGGGCTGGCTGGTCAGTTCGCCGATCAGCGGAAATCCGGTTGCCGTCCAGTTTTGCAGGCCGGCGTCCGTGTAAGGATTGACCCAGCCATTGGCTCCAGGGGTTGCCCAACCAAAGAATTCGGTGGCGCCCGAAGTAAGAGCGAGGGACCCGGCCGCAGCTGTGGGGAATTGAAAGTCCTGTCCGTCGGCCAGTGCGCCTGCTCCGCGCTCCGGGTGAAGGTCTGAAATGCGTGTCGGCGATCAGGATGCGGATCTGCGCCTTGTTGTAGAGGCGCGCGCTACCCAGAGCACTGGTAGCCGACTTCACGGTCAGCGGCTTACGAATGATGGCAATCGGATCGGTGCAGGGCGGAGGGTTGCTGGTGCAGCTCTTCTGCACGAACGGCAGCTGCATGTTACTGGCGCCGGTCAACGAGTTCGTCAGATATCCGTTGAAGGGTGCCGATGACAGGCTGGGGAAGTTCGGATTCGCCGCCCCGCCAATCGTGGGATAGCCACCGCTCCAGCTCGCGTCTCCCGGTACTGCTCGCAAGCAGCGCCACGCAGTTGGTTCCCGTCGGCGGGAAAGTGTTCAGAGGACATCCGGAGGCCCAGTTGGGAACGTAAGTGGTTCCGCCGTATCCAGTCGAGGTCGGGTGGCCGTTCTCCAACTGGTCGGTGATGATCTGTTTGAACGCCTGCGACTTTGTCGTTGAAAACCAGGTCGCCGCCGGATGCGAGGAACAGATTCTGGTTGGTGTGCACGCGGCCGCCGAAACTGAAGTTCGGGCCAGGGAAGTAGCTGCAGTCATATCCGCAGAACACGCCAAACTGAAACACGGGAATCAACGCCACTTCGACTTTCCGCGTGATGTTCACCGAGGCGCCCGCCGGACGCGTGGCAATGACCTGCATGGTCATGGGCACGATTTCGGCGTACAGACCCTGGTTCGCTCCCGAACTGATCGTGTTCCAGCTGGTCAGCACGGCGCCGGTCAGCGGATTGGTCGGAACCACTATGTTCTCGTTATACGACATGCCGCTAATCATGGCGGACGTCGGCGGAAAAGTGGCCAGAGCCTGAATCTGAGCTGCGGTCGGCACCATCGTTCCCTGATAGAGGGCGCCCAGGTCCGAGGTCAGCTTTTCCATGCCTGACTCAGCCCCGTAGAAGGCCATGTTGGCCTCCATGTCATTGCCGCCCATCTTCGATTCGCTGGTGACTGTGTAGAGAAGGCCAGCCGCCACACCGGACAGCAGCACCAGAATCAGCAGTGCTGCAATCAGCGTGAACCCTTGCGAACTATTGTTTCCCTGTCTCATGGTTGGTCTCCTGCCCCCAATAAGCGTCACTGATAACGATTGCGAAATGCCATGTTGCGCGCGCTGACGGAGGTCGCCAGATACAGATTCTGCGACTTGTTTCCGTCGTTGATAATGCTTTGCCCCATCACCACCAGATTGATCTTCTGAATCAAGTTGGGCGATTCCCCTACACCCAGGGGGTTGGCCTGATTGGCGTCGAGCGCATTGGTCCCAGAGTTGTAAGTGTCGAAGGCGAACTGCAGATTGATGATGTCGTCGGCCACCGGCACCGGGCTGAGTCCGTTGACTTGGCGCATCAGGCGCGGCGTCTGGCCCGCGGCGGGTACCGTCAGGTAGTAGGTCACCGCGAACAGCCGGTAGGCCGTGACTGCAGTGCCCGTTCCCACTACGGCCGCGATAGCTTTCAGATTGCCCGAGGTGGCGCCGTCCTGATTAATGTTCAACGCGTCGAGGTTGGCGAAGGCCATGGTGGTAGCTGTAAGGTTCGTGACTTCACCCACCGCCGTAAGACTTCCACCCGAGATCATGATCAAGTCGCCGGCCTGAATTCCTCCGGCAGAGGTAATCGCTGGCGGAGCCGGTGAATAAACGGCGTTCGGCGTGAGAGTGACATTCGCTCCGCTGGTCGCGCTGGTGAAGTTGACGTTGTACTCCCACAACGGAAAGTTGTAATCGCAGTAAATGACGGTCACGCTGTCGTTGATTGCTGCCGGCGCCGCCGAAATTACCGCACTCGCTTCCACCCCGTTGCTGTAGCCGGGAAGAATGCCGTACATAAAGTTCCCGGCGGGATAGTTGAAGGCCGGCACATGGCAGATTCCACCCTGGTCGCAGCCGAATTTGGACGCGCTCGATCCGGCTCCGGCGGGCAACTGAATTCCACCCGTCGGCAGCCCCGCGCCCGCCATGCTGATGTCTTTCACCATCAGATCGATGGCGGCCCGCATGTTCTGCTGCGTCTCAGCGCGCTGCGTGACCAGCATGGTGGAGTCCATGCCCGATTTGAAAAGACTGGCCATCGCCGCCATCACGATCAGGCCGATCGCCATGGAAACCATAAGTTCCAGCAGCGTGAAACCATGTTCCGGATTTTGTTTTTGCATCTTCATGTTTTCCATCACTAGCCTTTATCGGGCGCTTTTACCGGAACGACGAAATCAATGCGTTCACGGTGTAGGTTCGCGGTACGCTCGATGTCCCGGTTGTGTAACTGATGGTGACCACAATCTGCTTCAGCGTTTGATTGGTGCTGCCGTCCGGATTCAAAACGTTCGAGATCGCAATCTGGCGCGTGAAGTTGGCCAGGCTCATCGCCTTGTCGTCGCCGGTCCCAAGAATGCCATCCGGTCCGGGCAGAACCACGCACTCCGGTCCCGCTACGCAGGGGCCGCTGGCCGGGCAGTTGACGTCGTCGGTGGTGTTAACCAGGCCGTCTGGCCCGGCGCACAACAGGGACCCTGGGCCGTTGCTGAAGATGCCACCGTTCGACACGTTGGCAATCTGCGAGAAAGAGACCTGCTGCGTGTTGCGAGCGGTATAAATACTCTCCGTCGCCTCCAGCGCTTTCTGGCGGGCGATCAGATTTTGTTGCGCGTTCTGGGTTGCGCCGACCGCGGTCGCAAACGCTGCGACCAGGGTCATGATGCCGATGCTCATGATCGCGATGGCGATCATGGTTTCAATCATCGTGAAGCCGCTCTGTGTGGACTTGCGCGAGTTGCTTTGCGTCATTGTTGCACCCATTTGTTGGCTCCGCCCTGGTTGTACAACCGCCAGCCCCGAATTCTCCCGGTGGTGCCGAACACGTCGATCGCCCGCGAACTGTACATGTCGCCGGGACGAGTCAGGTATAGGACTCCGTTGCTGAAGTTGCCCAGGTCATCCTGCGCGGAACCATCGGGATAGAAGATCAAACAGTTCGTACCAGTCAGCGCGCAGGCGTTGAAAGAATTGGCGATCGTTCCGGTGCCGAAGTTGTCAGGACCAGGATTCGGAAATCCCGCTTGCACTGCGAACTGAATATCCTGCGGCAAAGTGTAAGTCGCAACGGTGACGGGAGCCGGCGAGACCGGAACACCCACTCCCCAGTACTGCACCGTGATGGTTCTAGGGGCTGTGAAATAAACGATGTAGCGCTTGCTCTGCGTGATGGACTGATTGCGGTAGGCGCGGATAACACTCAGCGTCGTGTCGTAGGCCTGGTCCACATGGTTCTTCTTGAATAGCGGCATGAGCGCCATGAAACTTACGCCGGCCATGGTCAGGCCGACGGCCATGACGATCATCAATTCCAGCAGCGAGAACCCGCGATTTTTCGTCGATTTCATAATCTCTTTTCGGGGAGGAGGAACCGCTTATCGAATGCGTCCTGAACTCCCGTTCGCGACGCTGACACAGTGAAGGTTGCCTGCCGCCCCGACAACAGAGCGCACTCGCGTCCTTCATCGCGTCATTGATCATCCTAGGAACGGGTTGGGTCCGCGTCAAAGCACTACGGGCCAATGACTTGGTATTGGCCTTTTGTCACGATTGGTGGTTACTGATGGCACCGATTGACAACACGCCGGTTACACGGCGGCGAACCCTGGTGACACCGGTTGAATCGTGACCCTGGTAACTTGTCGGGGGAACTGCTGGAACCTACGATGGGGGCAGGTATGACTCTATCTGCTCTGCTGGTGTGCGTGGACGAGGCGGCGGCCCGGGTGTTGCGCCGCGTGCTCGACGAACTCAAGATTCGGGTCGAGTCTTGTCCGGACTTCGCTCGCGCGGCCATTCGCTTGGCGCAGGAGCGCTTTGATGTCCTGGTCGTCGACGGCAAGTCCAACTCCGAAGTGATTTCTCTGTTGCGCGAAAGCCGGATGTCGCGCCTTAACGACGCTACCCTCGCGGTTGCTGTCGTGCCCGGCCAAGAAGCCATTCGTGAAATGTTTTCGCTGGGCGTCAATTTCGTTATCTATAAGCCGGTGGCCTACGAGCGGGCGCTGAGCAGCCTGCGTGCCGCTCGCTCCGTCATGCGTAAGGAAAAGCGCAAGAATGCCCGCGCTACCGTGCACGCACACGCGACCGTCGATTACGCCAACGTGCAGCAGGAAAGAGCTACGCTGATGGATCTGGCGCAGGATGGCATGGCGGTGCGGTTCGGCAGGAAGCTTCCACCGACCAGCAAAGTCTATTTTGAATTTCGTCTGCCGCCGCAGCCGGCAAGCATTCGTTTGTCAGGGCAAGTCGTGTGGCAGGATTGGAACGGCTGCGCGGGCGTACAGTTTGTTGACGTGCCCAAATCGTCGCGCCGCCTGCTGACCGAGTTCCTCAGCGCCAACCTTCCCGCTGAGCACGATCATGAGCACGATCAATTCTCCGATGTGACCGTAGAAGTCGAAGAGCCTTTGCAACTGACGACCGTATCGGTGGCCGAGCAGACTCATGGAAATCTGATGACGCAACAGACGGCGCACGAGGCGGTGCCAGCGCCAGCCGCTGCGCCCGCGCCACACGAGGCCGATAACCGGCGCGTGCAAATACGGTACGCCTGCCGAATTGGCGCCGAGGTCTATCAAACTGGAACCTCAGTTCCCAATCATTGTTGCCTGACGGATCTGAGCGCAGGTGGATGCTATCTCGAGGTTCCGCTTCCGTTCCCGCAAGGCTCGTCGGTGGAGATCGTGGTCCGAACTTATGAGCTGAAGTTGCGCCTGCGTGGAGCGGTGCACGCGTCGCATCCTGGCTATGGGATGGGAATCGCCTTCGAATTGAAGACCAAAGAAGAACGGGACAACGTCAAGAAACTGACTGACTACGTCGCCGGCACCACGAGCCCTTCCTAGATTCCACCTTACGATCCTTCACCACCTTCGACCTTTCGACGCTGAGAGTTGAACCAGTCCGCCGTCGAAAGTTCCATGCGCTTGTCGAATTAGTCCGGTCTTCGTAAGTCATTGAGTCCTGGTGTAAGTCGTTGAGCCTTCGTGTAAACGATTGGAAAAGTCGTAAATCCGCGTTTAAAAGCCCGTAGGCGAACAATCCAGTATCGGACAGTATCCAGGACGGTTTTGGAGTTTACTTTTGATCCTAGGGGCGTCTACGGCTCGGGAAATGGCATTCCAGGAAGTCTCCGGCGTCTCGATGTTGCCTCGGGGGCTAGCCCCGGCCCCGTTTCTTGGCCGCTTCTTCGCCGACTGCCTGCGTAAAATAGTCGAGCGACTGGCGCAGGCCGGTTTCGAGATCAATCTTCGGTTCCCATCCGAGCAACTGGCGTGCTTTGGTGATGTCGGGACGGCGCTGCTTGGGATCATCCTGCGGCAAGCGGTTCGTAGCGGATCCTGACTCTTCGATCCCGTCACTTTCAACACCACCTGCGCGCATTCCAGGATCGTGAACTCGTTCGGATTGCCGATGTTGACCGGCAGGTGCTCGTCCGATTTCGAGAGCCGCAGGAAACCGTCAATTTCGTCGCTCACATAGCAGAAGCTGCGCGTCTGGTTGCCGTCGCCGTAGACGGTGAGGTCTTCGCCGCGGAGGGCCTGCTTCATGAAATTGGGAACCACGCGGCCGTCGTTCAGATCTGCATGCGCGGGCCGTAGGTGTTGAAGATGCGCACGATGCGCGTGTCGACGTTGTGATAGCGGCGGTACGCCATGGTCACGGCTTCGGTGAAGCGCTTGGCTTCGTCGTAGACCGAGCGCGGGCCGATGGGATTTACGTGTCCCCAGTACGTTTCCTTTTGCGGATGCTCGAGCGGATCGCCGTAGCACTCCGAGGTCGATGAGACCAGATATTTCGCGCCGTATTTGTGCGCGACTTCGAGGGCGTGAAATGTTCCGAGCGAACCGACCTTGCAGTGTCTCAATGCCGTGAATGCTGTAGTCCACGGGACTGGCGGGACTGGCGAAGTGGAAGACGTAATCGACCTTTCCCACGTCGAAGGGCTCGCAGATATCTTTCTCGACAAATTCGAAGCGCGGTTCGTTGCGAAGATGCGCAAGGTTGGCAGCGGCGGCCGGTGAGCAGGTTGTCGACGACAACCACATTCCAGCCTTCGGCGAGCAGGGCATCGCAGAGATGCGATCCGAGAAAACCGGCGCCGCCGGTGACAGAGCGCCGTCGTTGGCTCATGCTTTCTTGCCGTTCCTAGCCGTTTTTCAGCACGGCGGCTGGCACGCCGTCGGGATGCGAGGCCGCGCGGCCTACGCTGTAATAGGTGAATCCTTGCGCCGCCATGACTTCGGGATCGTACAGGTTGCGGCCGTCGATCACGATCGGGTACTTCAGTTCCTGGCGAAGGCGATTGAGATCGAGGTTCGCGAACTCTTCCCACTCGGTGAGGATCAGCAGGGCATCGGCGCCCTGGGCTGCTTCGTAGGCGGAGTTGGCGAAGGCGATGCCGGAGCATCGATCACTTCGTGCGCGCGCTCCATGCGCAGCGGGATCGTAGGCCGTGATCTTGCTGCCTTCCTGCAGCAGCGCCTGTACCAGGAACAATCGCGGGCGATTCGCGGATGTCGTCGGTGCCGCCCTTGAAAGCGAGACCGAGCACGCCGAGGTTCTTGCCGCGCAGTGTCCACAGCGCGCTGCGCACTTTCCGCAGGAAGCGCTGGCGCTGATCTTCGTTGATGCGCATGACTTCATCGAGCAGGCGGAAGTCGTAGCCGGATTCGCGCGCGACCGCGCGAAACGCCATCACGTCCTTCGGGAAGCACGAACCGCCGTAGCCGATGCCGGGATTCAGGAAGCGCGGGCCGATGCGCGAATCGGTGCCGATGCCGTGGACAACCTGATTCACATTGGCGCCGACCGATTCGCAAACCGATGCGACCGCATTGATGAACGAAATCTTCATCGCCAGGAAGGCATTCGAGGCGTGCTTGATCAGTTCCGCGCTCTTGGTGCTGGTCACGATGATAGGAGCGGGAATCGTGGCGCGGTCGGGCCGGGGAATGGCATCAGGCGCTCGTAGTAGGTGCCATCCGTCAGCGGCGCATAGATCTCGCGCAGAACCTCGGCTGATCGTTCGCTGTCGCAGCCGATCACGATGCGATCGGGAAAGAGAAAATCGGTGACCGCGGTGCCTTCGCGCAGGAATTCAGGATTCGATGCGACGTCGAATAGACTCCGGATCGGTGCCGTTGCGCAGGATAATCTTGCGCACCCATTCGCTGGTGTAGACCGGAACGGTGCTTTTTTCGACGACGACTTTGTATCCGTCGATGCCGCCGGAAATTTCGCGTGCCACGGATTCCACGTAGGACAAGTCGGCTTCGCCGCTTTCGGTCGGCGGTGTGCCCACGGCCACAAAGATGGCCGAACTTTGGCGCACGGCTTCTTGCAGATCGTCGGAAAACGTCAGGCGGTTGCCGCGATGGCGGCTCAACAATTCCGGGCAGAAATTTTTCATGGATCGGGACTTGCCCATTTCTGAGCGCAGCTAGCTTCCGCTGGTCATTGTCCACCAGAATGACGTCGTGACCGAGGTCGGCGAAACAGGCGCCTGCCACCAACCCTACATATCCAGAACCCACGACAGCGATCCGCATTGTTCAAACTCCCCGATGGAAATGTTCTGAAACAGCTTTAGTTTGAGATGCTTCCGCGAGGAAGCTTAAGGGGGGAACCAGAAAAAACCGCTTGGGAAGCTCATCCACTATGCCCCAAGATTGCTGAGATTCTAACAGGAGAAGACTACCACTGGCGAGGAGAGAAAAGTCTCTAACACTATTGTTCCATTGCGCTTTTTCTGTCGTTTTGGGACAAAGGGGGTACGCATCGAGACCCGTGACGCTTCAGACAGCGGCCGGGAATCCGTATTGACAAGCCGCGGTTTTCGGGGGAAACTCCGCTACAGACGCTGCCCCGGCGTTAGAAGCCTCTTCGTCTATGCCGCAACATCCGATGTCGGGACCCGATCCGTCGAAACCCCTGCCTAACACGACTGGCGTGCTACGCGCGCAGCCCGACGACGCCAGTTTTGAAACCGACTTCGCCGATCTGGCGGCGCGTTTCGAAGCCAAAAGCGGCGGCGGATTATCGCCCGAACTCTCCGCCGATCTTGCGCTCGAAATCGTGCTCAACGAAATCGTGGAGCAAACCTGCTTGGCCACCGGCGCAACCGGTGCCGCGGTGGTGTTGCCGCGCGACGGAGAAATGGTGTGCCGCGCCTCGAGCGGGACGACCGCCCCAGAACTGGGCGCGCGGCTCGACTCGACATCCGGACTCTCCGGCGAGTGCGTCAAGACTCGCCAAACGCAGCGTTGCGACGACGTGCTGGTAGACCCGCGCGTTGACATGGAAGCATCGAAGCGGTTGGGTGTGCGTTCGGTGATCGTGATGCCACTGATCAATCGTGACGAACTGCTCGGAGTATTCGAATTGTTTTCCTCCGAGGCGTACGCTTTTGGCGACCGCGATGAAGGAACGTTAGAGGTTCTGGCGGGACGCATTTTGAATGCTCTGCAGCGCGCGGCGCAGGTGCCCGGTCCGCCCATTGAGAGAGTGCTTGATCAGCCGAATGATTCGGTGGCTGAGCCAGTCGATGAGATTGCACCGGTGGCGACGGTACGCAGGTTCGATTTCGCGAGTTGGGCGCTCGGAGCAGCCGTTCTGATCTGTGCGGTGCTGCTCGGAATCGTGCTCGGCCGAGATATTGGAGTGCAGAGGGCGAGGGTGCGCCCACATCGATCGGCGTTGCCATCCTTAGCATCGGCCACACAGACATCGACTGGCGGCACGAACGGCGTCAGTCAATCCGCGCCGGTTCAGACGCCCAGGCCTGCTCCCGTGAAGGTAGCCTCCGCGGCAATTCCTCCTGGTGGATTACGCGTGTACGACAACGGCAAGGAAGTGTTTCGCCTGCCGCCGGCTGAGAAAATGGAGAATGCGACCGACTCGGAGGCTCAGATGCAACGAGCGGCCTCAGTGGAGTCGGAGCAGGTCGTCGCGCTTTCTCCTGCCGCAGCGGAGGGAATTTTGCTGCATCGGGTCGAACCGGCCTATCCCGAAAATGCGCGCCAGCAGGGAATTCAGGGAGCGGTCGTGCTCGAGGTTCACATCGGAGTGGATGGCACGGTGCAAGACGTTCAGGTCGTGAGCGGGCCTGACCAACTAATGGCGGCTTCGACGAACGCCGTAAAACAGTGGCGATTCAAACCGCGCATGGTAAAAGGGCGCTCCGTCGAAATGCAAACCACGGTCACTTTGAATTTCAGGCTGCCGCAGTAAATCCGGCGTCAGACCTCGGACCTCGGACCTCAAACCCCAGACTTCAGATGTACGACTTCATGTGCGGATTTCGGCTATTGGTTTTGGCTGAGGGCTGACGCCTGAGGGCCGACGCCTGACGCCGTTCTATGTCGCAGTCTTGCGGATCGTGACTGGAATCGGTGAGGCGGATTTTGACGAGGCGGCTATGGGCTGGGATTGGCGGCGATTCGCGGGCGCCGCGGAGTTGCGCGGCGCGCCGCCGCCCAGGGCATAAAGCACAACTTCGACACGGCTGGAGACTCCCAGTTTGTCGAAGATGCGGAACAGGTAATTCTTTACGGTATGTTCAGTGAGCTTTAACCGCTGCGCGATCTCGCGGTTGGTCAGACCTTCGGCGACACAGCGGACTACATCGATTTCACGCGCGGAGAGCAGCGAACCTCCGTTGGTGTGGAGGTTGGCGAGCGTGGGCTTGGCCAACGCCTCAAGCACAAAATGCAATTCACCGCTGCTGGCCCATACCTGACCCTGATGGACGCATTGAATGCACTTGCTCAGCAGGCGAAGTGGTTCGGTACGGCAGAAGACTCCCTGGGCCCCGGCGCGGAATGCCTCGATCACAGAGGAGCGTTCGGAGGCATCGATGAGCACAATCACCCGAGTACTGGGCGACTGCGCTCGAATCTCGCGGATGAGGTCGTATCCTCCACCATTGTTCTCGCCCAGCCTGGTGCTGATCACGGCGATCTGCGCCTTCTCGCGCTTCATTAGATTGAGAATCGCGGGCCCATTGGAGGCGGACTCGATCATGTGGAATTGCGGGTCGCGCCCCAGCGCTTCCACCAGCAGCTGTGTGCTCATAGAAGTACTGTCCGCAGCTAAAACACGTAGGCGGTCTTGATTGGGAAGCGCAGTTAAGTGAGCCATATTGGGGTCGTGACCAAACTGACGGTGCATCGTAAATCTCTGGGCCAGAAGAAACTGCGTCGGGGGTTGAGCCAGCCGTGCCAACGATTAAGACATAAGAGCAGGCCCGGGCTCAAGGCGTCCGGTGCACAAGATTTCCACAGAGCGTAAGAGAAGTTCGTCTCCGAGTAAATGGCACTACCGTGTAGGTCGGCAAACCACAGGTAATCGCCTGATGGTTACCGCTTTCGGCTGTATTCGATGCCAAAGAATGCAACTTAGGTGGCATTGACAATTTTGTACGCGGACCCGATACTTTCGCCAACGACGGTAAAACGGCCCTGACAGAACTTCCTCCCCAGGGCGATCCACTAACCACTTACTCAGGAGCACTGCTGGTGCCAAGACTGCATTCGACGTTGCGCATCATTCTTTGGGGAGGTGCCTGCGCATTTTTCTGCACACCCGGTTCAGTCGGGGTGTCGGCGCAGACCGCGTCTGTTCCAACGATATCGGCGCAGAGTCCGCGCAGCCAGGTACGGCACGAAATCAAGCACGACATTTCTCCGAGCCTCCGTTCCATGAAGCCGGTGGTGCGCCGCAACATGCTGGTCGCGGCTGGACACAATGAAGGGGCGGAAAATCGCGAAGAGCGGGAAGGGCGTGCTGCGATCTCTACACTTGGTGGGCACGTCAAAGACACCGTGGCGCAGACGCAGGTTGGCGCGCCACACGCTCCAGTCGTGGGATTGAATTTTGATGGTGTGACCGCGCCGGCAGGCCGAGCAGTTCCTGATACCAACGGCGCCGTCGGCGCCACACAATATTTTCAATGGGTGAACACGCAGTTCGAAGTCTTCGATAAGACCTCTGGCGCGTCTGTCTATGGTCCGGTGGATGCCAGCACAATCTGGCAAGGGTTCGCGCCGTGCAATTCGACTGACGATGACGATGTCGTTGTGGAGTACGACAAGATCGCGAACAGATGGATACTGGAACAACACGTCGCGCCGACTACGGGTGCGAACTATCAGTGCATTGCAGTCTCGACGACCTCAGACGCGACGAGTCCCTACCATCGCTACGTTTTCTCGTTGCCCAGTAATTTTCCGGATTACCCAAAAATTTCGGTTTGGCCCGACGCTTATTACCTGACGATCAACGAAGAGAGCAACACGAACGGAGCAGCTCTGGGTGCTTATGTTTGCGCCCTGGACCGGGCCAGCATGCTAGTGGGGTCGCCGGCGACAGCGCAGTGCTTTCAGTTGGCTTCGACCTACAACAGCCTGCTACCAGCCGATCTGGACGGGAGCATTCTGCCGCCCGCGGGCTCGCCGAACTATTTAATGAACGTGGGGACCAACTCCCTGAACCTGTGGCAATTCCACGTGGATTGGGTGAATCCCTCAAACAGTGCGATCACAGGACCGACGAATATTCCGGTGGCGGCATTTACGAACGGCTGCAAAGCGTCATCGTTGTGCGTCCCGCAACTGGGAACCACCCAACTGGTAGATGGTATCGGCGACCGGCTCATGTTCCGGTTGGCGTACCGGCATTTTGCAGACGGGCACGAATCTCTGGTTGCGACGCACTCGATCAATAGCGCGATTCCGATTGCGGCGCGCTGGTATGAGGTGCAGAGTCCCGCGAGCAATCCGTACGTTTTTCAGCAGGGAACCTTCGCGCCCGATTCGAATAACCGTTGGATGGGTTCGATCGCCATGGATCAGATGGGCGATATTGCCTTGGGATATTCCGTGTCCAGCGCGACCATGTATCCGGCGATTCGTTATACGGCGCGTTTGCAGAGCGATCCGCTGAACACGATGGAGGCGGAGAGCAGCATCATTGAAGGAACAGGATCGGAAGTGGGCAGCAACCGCTGGGGCGACTACAGCGATATGACGGTTGATCCGGTGGACGATTGCACGTTCTGGTTTACCAACGAATATTTTCCGGTGAGTGGTGATTACAACTGGCACACGCGCATCGCGTCGTTCTCGTTTCCTCCATGCACCAGCAATCCAGTCGTGACGCTAATGCCGAACGGGTTGTACTTCGGGGCGGTGAGCGTTGGATCGTCGAGTGCGCCGCAGTCGGTGACTCTGACGAATCAGCAGAGCGTAGCACTCAACATCACGAACGTAGCGGCAAGTGGAAGCTACACCGAAACGGATAACTGCGTGAGCAGCAGCCCGATTCCAGCGGGTGGAACCTGCTCGATGAGCATTACTTTCAGGCCCGGGACATCGGGGACGCTCACGGGCCAGGTGACGGTCACCGATGACGCCCCCGGAAGTTTTCAGGTCGTGAATATGACCGGCATCGGCTCGGCGCCGGCCGTGACGCTGGCCCCGACCAGTTTAAAGTTCGCTGGTGTCTTGACAGGCATGAGCAGTGGGCCCAAGGGCGTGAAGCTGACCAACCGCGGCGCTGGGCCATTAGTCATCAGTTCGATTATGGCCAGCGGAGATTATTCGGAAACCGATAACTGCATCAGTAGCAGTCCGCTGGCAGGCGGTGCATCTTGCAACATTACGGTGACGTTCTCGCCTACGGTGACTGGCACCCTGACGGGCGCGATCACGATCAACGATAACGGCGTCAATGGAGCGCCGCATCGCCTTCCGGTCTCGGGTTCGGGACTCGTAACCATCGCGGTCAGTCCGGTCAGCCTGGTCTTCCCCTTGACCACAGTCGGCACGACGAGCGCCGCTCAATTCGTGACGGTAACGAATAACGCAGCGACGGCACAAAACATTTCGTGGGCGGCCGGCGGTGATTTCGCGGCGGTGCCCGGAGGCGTGACTCCGTGTGGAAGCACGCTGAATGCTGCCTCCGCCTGCACGTTGAGCGTGACGTTCAGTCCCACGACCAACGGCCTCAACGGAGCAGTGAAGGGAGGCCTGGCGGTACGTGATACGGCCTCTGGCATTCTGTACAATCCGCAATCGGTCAATCTCAGTGGAAGCGCCAGCGGTGGACCAGCAACAAATCCACTGACGTTCTCTCCGGCGTCTTTGAACTTCGGCAACGTAGCGATTAGCGCGACCAAGAGTGGGTCCGCCCAGATAATGAACGCCACCACGTCTTCGATAACACTATCGAGTTTGACAGCGTCGGGGGATTACAGTGTGACTCCATCAGGCGTAACGCCCTGCACAAACGGGCTGGTTCTCGCCGCGAGAGCCAAGTGTGGTTTCACGGTTTCTCTGACGCCGACCAGTGGCGGATCGATCGTTGGTTCGGTCACGGCAGTGGATAATGCGTCGTCGGGACCGACGGTGCAAACCTTCAATCTGGCAGCGACGGCGTTCTGGCCGATCACTCTGTCCCCGGTCGGCCTCAGTTTCGGCGCAGTAACGGTTGGCACGACGAGCGCACCATTACAGGTAACAGTCACGAATTACACAACGGGGCCTGTAACGCTAAACAGTTTTGTAGCGAGCGGTGATTACACAGCTGTTTTGTTTGGAGCGACACCGTGCACGCCAGGGATGATTCTGAGTGCGAGTGGAAAATGCACCTTCGGAGTGACATTTTCACCGACTGTGACGGGCACCATAACGGGTGCGGTGACTGTTAGTCACAGTGCCCCGAATAGTCCACAGGTGGTGTCGTTGTCAGGCTCGGGGCACTAGAAAAAGAATGATTTTGCAAAATCGAAATTGCAAATTACGTATAATGTTAACAATAGGTTACAAAGGTTACTTTAGCTGCAAGTTCAGGGTGTTAGAGACTTTCTTCTCCCCACTTTCCGCCTCTTGCAGTAATTTGCATAGGCGGCTAGAATCGGCCCCAAGATTAAAGGGGATTTAAAGCCCCAAGTATTCACTTCGGCAGTTTAAGCAGTCTCCCCCCCGTTAATGGAACTTGAGTAGAGCCCGAGTCGGCCTTCGAGCCGATCCGTGTGGAGTTCTTTTTGTTTGGGTGGGGGTCACGAAATGTGACTCAGAGGGCGAAGCTATGAGCGGTGGTCAGGCAGTTCAAGAGGCGTTCGGTGGCGATGGGGCGGGTCCGGAACCTGAACGGGCTCAGTGGTACGCCATACGAACCCGGTCGCGCCACGAAAAGATGGTGGCTGATCAGCTGGAGAAGCAGGGAATTGAAAACTTCCTGCCTCTGGTGAAGCAGTCGCGTCAGTGGAGTGATCGAGTAAAGGAAATCGAACTGCCGCTTTTTTCCGGCTACACGTTTGTCCGCGTAGTGCTTAGTTCCCCAGACCGGCTGCGCGTCCTGCAAACCCACGGGGTGGCAGGATTCGTCGGCATCAACTGTGTCGGTACCGCGATTCCAGAGAACCAGATCCAGGACATTCGAACGCTGCTGGCAAGCAATCTTCCCTTCAAGGAACAACCATTCCTGCGAGTGGGACAGCGGGTTCGAATTCGTGGCGGTGCCCTGGACGGAGTCGAAGGAATTCTTTCGGCACAGAATGACGATCGCAGTCTGGTGATTTCATTGGAGCCCATCCAGCGGTCCTTATCTGTTCGCATTCAAGGCTACGCCGTTGAGCCTGTCTGACTTTCCCCTGCCTTCCCTACAGCAAGAGTCCCGCACGGCACTTAGCCGCGGCGTAGCGTGTGCGCCGTTGCTTGAGTGGGTTCAGTGTTTTGTGGGCGAACCGGCACAAGCTCTTCAGGGCCTGGCCGCAGTTGAACAGAGAGGGTTCATTTATGAACGAAATCGACACCAAAACCACAAAGACGAGCGCCAACGGGGGGCGAACCGAGGTTCAGAGCTGGGAAACCGGCCGCGAGCTGAGCAGCGGATACGCGTCCGCGGTTGGAGAATCGTCCCTACGTAGTTTCCGCGACGAAGCGGAAATTCATGCCATAAGCAGCGCTCTCAAGCAGACAGGGTGGAACCGAAAGCGTGCGGCCCAATTGTTGAGCATCAGCTATCGCGGGCTGCTCTACAAAATCCGTCGCCACAACATCACCCCGACCGGCAACGGTGCGCTGAAGGTTGTGACCGGCACGGGCGAAGTGCAGTCGTAAGACGCCACGGTCGTTAGCATTTTCGGCTGTGCAGTCTTTCGCGATCTCGACCATTGCTCGATCTCACTATGTCACTTCCATTGAAAACTCGGCGTCCCTGTATTTCCCTGGCTTTCGTTCTGCTGGCAGTGTCAGTTTGCGTGGCACAGCAGGCCGTTTCTGCTCCGGCTAGCAAGCCTGCAAGTGGTAGCGAAGCGCAGTTTCAGAGCCGTACCACGCGCTACAAAATCGCGCCCGGCGATTCGTTTGACTTGAATTTCGAACTCAGCCCGGAGTTCAATCAGACGGGCGTCTCGGTGCAGCCGGACGGGTTCGTTACGCTGCGCGGTGTTGGCGAGGTCAAGGTGCAGGGTCTGACCGTTCCGGAACTGACCCAGACGGTCCGCACGGCTTACGGGAAGATCCTGAATGATCCAGTTGTCTCGGTGCTTCTGAAAGATTTTGAGAAGCCCTATTTCGTAGCAGACGGCCAACTGGGAAAACCCGGCAAGTACGATCTGCGCGGGGACACGACGCTGACTCAGGCCATTGCGATCGCCGGGGGATTTACCGATGCCTCGAAGCACTCGCAGGTTCTGCTGTTTCGCCGGGTCTCGGACCAGTGGATGGAAGCCAAGATTATCAACGTGAAAAAGATGGAGAAGGCGGGAAATCTGAAAGAAGACCCGTTGCTCCATCCCGGCGACATGCTGTTCGTGCCCAAGAACACGATGTCGAAGATTGATAAGTTTTTCCCGTCGGCGAGCATGGGCACGTTCTTCCCGTTGCCGTGATGAGAATCGCCTTTTTGATTCGGAGTTCGTTCCTTCGGAGCCCAATGTTTTCTGTTAACAAAATTCGAGTGGCCTGGCTCGCAGTCGCGCTGTTTCTGGCGGCGACGGCTGGCTTGGCACAGCAGGTAGTTTCCGGCGCTCCGGCTGCGAAGCCGGCGAGCGGAAACGATCCTCAGTTCCAGAGCCGCACGACTCGCTACAAGATTGCGCCGGGCGATACGTTCGACGTGAGCTTTGAGTTGAGTCCCGAGTTCAACCAGACCGCAGTGGCTGTGCAACCGGATGGGTATGTGACCCTGCGCAGCATCGGCGACATCAAGGTGCAGGGGCAGACGGTGCCCGAGTTGACGCAGACTTTGCGCGCGGCCTACAGCAAAATTCTGAACGACCCACTAATTTCGGTCAGTCTCAAAGATTTTGAGAAGCCGTATTTCATCGCAGACGGACAACTGGGCAAGCCCGGCAAATACGATCTGCGCGGCGAGATCACGCTGACCCAGGCGGTCGCGATCGCGGGCGGCTTCACTGACGCCTCGAAGCATTCGCAGGTTCTGTTGTTCCGCAGGGTTTCGGATCAGTGGATGGAAGCCAAGATCATCAACGTGAAGGCGATGGAGAAGTCGGGAAATCTGAAGGAAGATCCTTTGCTCCATCCCGGAGACATGCTGTTCGTTCCCAAGAACACGATGTCAAAGATTGACAAATTTTTCCCGTCGGCGAGCATGGGCACGTTTTTCCGGCCCTACTAAAGATCGGTTGCGTTCCTCGAGGAGACTATGAGCGAGCAGTTTTCATCCCATACCGGTGATCAGAGTTTTTCGATCAACTTGAAAGACCTGGTTGCGATTGGATACCGCCACAAGCGGTCCATGCTTCTTTGTTTCCTGGCGGTATTTCTCGGCGCCGTTCTGGTTGGCATCCTGATGCCTACCAGCTACCAGGCCCACACCAAGATATTGGTGAAGCGCGAACGCGTCGATCCCGTGATCAGCCCGGGACAGGCCGCACCCGTCATGGTGAAGGACGAAGTCACCGAGGAAGAATTGAACTCCGAAGTCGAGTTGCTGGAGGGGGACGAGGTGATGCGGCAGGTTGCCGTCGCATCGGGGCTCGACAAGCGGTCCTCGCTGATGGGCAAGATCCTGGGCCGGGAAGATCAGGCCGGCAAGATTGCCAAGGCTGCGCAGCGGCTTCGCGGGGGCCTGATCGTGGAGCCGATGAAGAAGACGAATCTCATCAGCATCACGTATTCCTCCGGCGATCCGCAGCAGGCGGCGCTGGTTCTGAAGAACTTGAACGACGCTTACATCAAGAAACATGCGGAAGTAAACCGTCCTGCCGGGCAGTTCAAGTTTTTTGATCAGGAAGCGGAGCGGTACAAGCAGGAACTGGCGGAGGCGGAAGGTCAACTCTCGCACTTTGCCGCCGAGCAGGGCGGCGTGGCCCCGCTGGTGGCCCGCGATCAAACGCTGGCCAAGCTGACTGAGTTTACCGCGACGCTGTCGAGCACCCGGGCGGAAATGTCGGCGACGGAACAGAAGATTCGCACCCTCGAGAGCCAGTCTGGCGCAATGCCTGCGAATATCACTACGCAGTCGCGTGCGACCGACGACGCGCAGGTCTTGCAGCAGATGAAGAGCATGCTGATGACGCTGGAGTTGAAGCGTACTGAGCTGCTCACCAAGTATCAGCCGACCTATCCGCTGGTGACTGAAGTCGACAAGCAGATTGCCGACACCCATGCGGCGATCGCGAAGGAAGAGGCCCAGCCGCTGCACGATGTGACGACCGGCGAGAATCCGACCTACGCCTACGTCAGCACCGAATTGGCTAAGTCCAAGGCGGACTACAGCAGTTTGCAGGCGCGCGCCGCTGCCATGGAAGGCGTGATCAACCTGTACAAGAAGCAGACGACACAACTCGAGCAGAAGGGCATTCAGGAGCAGGATCTGCAGCGCATCATCAAGACCGACGAAGAGAATTACCTGCTCTACCAGCACAAGCGGGAAGAAGCGCGCATGTCGGACATGCTCGACCAGACCCACATTCTGAACGTGGCGGTGGCCGAGGTGCCCTCGGTTCCGGTGCTGCCGACGGGCTCCCGGATGGTCTTTGTGGTGCTTGGAGTGGTTCTGGGGGCGGTGATGAGCGTAGGATTGGCGCTGGCGCTGGACTACTTTGACCCCTCGTTCCGCACGCCTTCCGAAGTGCTGAGCGAGTTGAATATTCCGGTTCTGGCCGCGGTACCACATCGCGTCAGTGGCGGCTACGGTTCGAATTATGGCGGAAATGGGAGCTCGGCCGCGCATGAGCCGCTCGAAGTCTATTCCGCTCCGTTCCAAACTCCGCAACAGTAGGTAGGGGCCCACCAACATGTTTTTGGAATTTTACGGATTTCGGGAGCAGCCATTCGGGGTCACACCCGATCCTCGCTTCCTCTACTTGAGCCCGGCGCATCGCGAAGCCCTCGCATCGCTCTACTACGGGATCGAGTCGGGGCGCGGCTTTCTGGCGCTGATCGCCAAGCCGGGAATGGGCAAGACTACGCTGCTCTTCCACCTGCTGGAAAAATTCCGCCACAACGCGCGCACCGCGTTCCTGTTTCAGACGCAGTGCAGCTCGCGCGAATTCATGCGGTTCCTGCTGGCCGAACTGGGCGTCGAAAGCCACGACCAGGACTTCGTGCGCATGCACGAAGAGTTCAACAAGATGTTGCTGCAGGAGGCGCGTGCCGGACGGCGCTTCATCATCGTTGTCGACGAAGCGCAGAACCTGGACGCAAGCGTGCTCGAGACGGTGCGCTTGCTGTCGGACTTCGAGACTCCGCGCGCCAAACTATTGCAGATTATTCTCGCGGGGCAGCCCGAACTGGCGGACAAATTAGCCAGCCGCCACATGGCCCAACTTCGGCAGCGCGTCTCGTTGCTGAACCGATTGTCGCCGCTTTCGATTGAGGAGACGCGGAAATATATCGATCATCGCCTGCGCGTGGCTGGATACACCGGAGTGCCGTTGTTTACGCCCGATGCGCTGGTCGCGGTTGCTCGCTTCACCGAAGGAATTCCGCGCAACATCAATAATTTCTGCTTTAACGTTCTCTCTTTGAGTTGTGCCCTTCGGCAGAAGGTGGCGGACCTGGCACTGGTGGAAGAGGTCATCAACGATCTCGACATCAACCAGCATGTCACCGAGGTAGCTCCGGCAAGGCCGCTGGATTTCCAGGAACTGGCGTCGATGATGGGGGGAAATCCTTCGCAGGCGCGCATGGCGACTCCGCCGCTCAGCGCAGACCGAATGGACTCGCTCACGCCAGCCGAAGCCAGGGCTTACATGCAGCAGTTGTCTGGACAATTGAAAGATTGGCAGCACGGTGCAGATCGTCCGGCCGCGCACCGTTCGAGCGCCCGCATCAAGCGCGACTAGTTCAGAAGTCAGTTTGGTTCGAACACTTTGATCGGATAGCAATACGGGGCCCAAGGAAACTATGAGTCGCAATTTCGAATTACTGCAGAACATAGGGAAAGAGCAGGATTACTTTCAGCCGGAGCGTGAGCTGACAGAAACTGCGAGTGCGCCACTTTCCGAACCGCTGCCCGAACCTCGTTTCGCCGAGCCTGCGGCCGCCGATCTGCTTCAGACGCCGGTGGCGGAACCTCTTCAGTTCGCGATGGAGAGTTCGCAGCTTGCCGAGCTCTCGAAGGTGGTGCAGCGAGTCTTCCTGCTGCCGGGCGGTGAGTATAACCATACGGTCGTGTTCACCAGCACAGACCCGGGCAGTGGATGCAGCTGGATTTGTGCGCGAGTCGGCGAGTTGCTGGCCAGCCAAGTGACCGGGTCGGTTTGCCTGGTGGACGCGAATCTGCAGAGTCCCACGCTGCACGAGCAGTTCGGTGTTTCCAATCATCATGGGCTGTCGGACTCGCTGCGGCAGTCAGGATCGATCCGTGGCTACGTCAGCCAGCTCTCGCGCCGCAATCTGGCGCTGGTGAGTTGTGGTTCAGAAGCGAAGGATGCGCAAGGCATGGTGACTTCCGACCGTATGCGCATGCGGCTGAGCGAGCTGCGCTCGGAGTTCGACTATGTGCTGATCGACTGCCCGTCGGTGGGTGTCAGCAACGAAGCGATCGCGCTGGGGTCGGCTGCCGACGGAGTGGTGCTCGTGCTCAAGGCCAATGCAACGCGCAAAGATCGTGCTCGGGGCGCGGTACGTGATCTGCAGACTGCCAAGGTGAAAGTTCTTGGCGCCGTGCTGAACCAGCGCACCTTCCCGATTCCTGACAAGATCTACAACAAACTCTAGCGCCCAACTCGAAAACCAACGAATTACACTGCCGCGATCGCGGCCAATCCCGAAAGACTCCCGACTCATCATGTTTGAGAATTTAAAAGCTGATCTGCGCGCTTCGCAGGAAGATCGCGTCTTGGAAAAGGGCATGGGTCTGTGGCGTGTATTCTTCCGCATGGAGACCCCTGCCATCGTTTGTTACCGCTTCGGTCATTGGGTAGCGAAGATGGATACGCCCGTTGTGAGCCAGATAATGGGCATCATCGCGGGAATCTTCCAGCGCTTCGTACAGATTTTCGTTGGCGTCTATATTTCGCCGGACGCGGAGATTGGGCCAGGCCTTGTCATCCACACGCCGTACGGGATCATTGTTGGTCCCAACAAGATTGGCGAGCACTGCACGCTGCAGAACGGCGTGGTGCTGGCGGCGGGAACGCGCGGGATCGGCGACAACGTTTATTTCGGAGCGGGCGCCAAGGTGATGGGTGGCGCCAAGATCGGAAACAACGTTGTGGTCGCGGCCAACAGCCTGGTACTGACCGACGTGCCCGACAACATGACAGTGATCGGAGTGCCGGCGCGAATTCGAATCCCCGGCGGACGCCCCAAGCGCTTCAAGTGGAACACGGTGAAGCCCCAAAACGGGCAGGGAACGAACGGCAAAGAAGCGGCGCAACCGAAAAACGGAGATCAGCACTCGCAGCAAGAAGCAGTTACCAAGGCTCGGTAAGGGCCGGCGCAACAGACCAGAAAGAGAAAGAGGGAACGAACCTTGGATTTCGCATGGAGTGACGAACAGCTTGACTTCCGCAAGGAAGTTATTCGCTTCGCCAAAACAGAACTCAACTACGACATGATCGAGAACGATCATGAAGAGAAATTCTCCCGCGAGGGTTGGGACAAGTGCGCGAAGTTCGGCATTCACGGATTGCCGATGCCCGCTGAATACGGCGGCGGTGGCGCCGATACCTTAACTACTGTGTGTGGGCTTGAAGCTCTGGGCTACGGTTGCCGAGACAACGGCCTGATCTTTTCCATCGGTGCCCACATGTGGAGTTCGGAAATTCCGCTCTGGTCTTTTGGAACGGAAGAGCAGAAAAAAAAGTACCTGCCGAAATTGGTTAGCGGTGAGTGGGTTGGTGTGCATGCGATGACCGAACCTGGCTCGGGATCGGACGCCTACAGCCTGAAGACGCGCGCCGAACGCAAGGGTGACCGCGTCATCCTGAACGGTTCGAAGACCTTCATCACCAACGCGTCTTATGCGGACATGGTGATCGTATTTGCGACGCTCGATCCGTCGAAGGGGCCGGCAGGGATTTCGGCTTTCATCGTGGAGAAGGGAACGCCTGGATTCACGATCAGCCGCAAGCTGCACAAGATGGGGCTGCGTACCTCGCCGATGGCCGAGCTCTCCTTCGTGGATTGCGAAGTGCCGGCGGAAAACCAGTTAGGCAAAGACGGCGCGGCTCCGGCGATCTTTACGGCGTCGATGGAGTGGGAGCGCATTTGCATCCTGGCCAGCCATCTTGGCGTGATGCAGCGGTTGCTCGAAACCTCGGTGAAGTATGCAAAGGAACGAAGGCAGTTCGGCGAGAACATCGGAAAGTTTCCGGCGATCTCTTCGAAAATCGCCGACATGGAAGTGCGCCTCGAGACCGGGCGCCTCGTGCTGTACAAGGCGGCCTGGATGAAGAGCCAGGGCAAGCATCCCCTGCGCGAGGCGTCGATCGCGAAGCTGTATGTCGCAGACGCTTGCATACAGAGCTGCATGGACGCGATTCAGATCCACGGCGGCTACGGATATATGACCGAATACCAGATCGAGCGCGAACTGCGCGATGCGATCTCAGGCAAGATTTACTCCGGCACGTCGGAAATTCAACGCATGATTATTTCCGGCCTGCACGGACTCTGATGAGTAACGCAGATTTAATCCAGGTTTAACCCAGGCTTCATCCCCCAACTCCACAATCAAGGACGCAAAGGATAAGGGACCCGTGGCATATATTCTTCAGCAACTTTTGACCCGAAGTGCGGCGTTGTACCCGGACAAACCGGCGGTGTGGGCCCGCAAGCGCAGCCTGACGTATCGCGAACTCGATGAACGCTCGACGCAACTGGCTCATTTGCTGCGTCAGCGTGGCCTGAAGAAGGGCGATCGGGTCGGTATTTTCTTTCCGAAGTGCGTGGAGTCTCTGGTCTGCATGTTCGGAGTGCTAAAGGCAGGTGGAGTTTACGTGCCGCTCGATCCACAGGCCCCGGCCGACCGGATCGGGTACATCATTGAGAATTGCCAGATTCATGTGTTGCTGACTAACAAAGAACGCCGGGCTGGACTCGCGCCGGAAGTTGTGAACTCTCTCGACTATTGCGTGATGACGGACGATTCCGGCTCGAACGGATCCGGCAACAGAGTTGTGCCGTGGGCGATGCTTGCCGATTTTCCGTCGGCGAAGGCTCCGGAAATCGTTCTTACCGAAACCGACCTTGCCTACATTCTGTACACCTCGGGTTCGACGGGACACCCGAAAGGGGTGATGTTGTCGCACCAGAATGCGCTGACTTTTGTGGAGTGGTGCGCGGAGAAATTCAAGATTAGCGCGGACGACCGGCTGTCGAATCATGCTCCACTGCACTTCGATCTTTCGGTGTTCGATGTGTACAACACGATCGAGGCAGGAGCCACGCTTTACCTGGTTACGGAAGACCTGGCGTTGTTCCCGACCACCCTCGCGAATTTCATCGAGACGCAGCAACTGACAGTTGTGTATTGCGTGCCTTCGGCGCTGATGCTGCTTCTGCTGCATGCCAACATGAAGGCGGAAAAGTTTCCGCACTTGCGCACGATTCTCTTTGCCGGCGAAGTGTTTCCGATGAAATACCTGCGGCAATTGGCGGAACTGCTTCCCAGCGTAGAGCTCTACAACCTCTACGGCCCAACCGAGACCAACGTCTGCACCTACTACCGCGTCGAGCGCGAGCGTCTGGCCGGCATGGACAAATTGCCGATTGGCATCGCGTGCGAGAACACGGAAGTTTTCGCGGTGAACGATCAGAACCAGATCGTGACCAAGCCGGGAGAGCCTGGCGAACTTTATGTGCGCGGTCCTGCTGTCACCTACGGTTACTGGGCCGACGCGGAAAAGACCAAGAAAATGGTGGTGCCCAACCGATTCCAGGCGAACTTCAACGAGACCATGTATCGCACAGGCGACCTGGTCACGCTGGCGGAAGACGGCAACTACTACTTTCAGGGCCGCCGCGACAGCCAGATCAAGAGCCGTGGCTACCGCATTGAGTTGGGTGAAATCGAAAGCGCGCTACTCAGCCATCCCGGAGTCCGGGAGGCGGCGGTGATCGCGATTCCCGACGAGTTGGTGGGCAACAAGATTAAGGCAATCGTGGCGCCCCATGAGACGGAGCAACTGAAGATCGTCGAATTGCAGCAATTCTGCGGTACGCGCGTTCCCAAGTACATGATTCCAGAAATGATCGAGTTCCTGGAGGCACTGCCCAAGACTTCGACTGGCAAGATCGACCGCGTACGACTGGCGCAGAGCAGCGTCAACTGAGTCATTTTCGTTTTATTTTCCGGCAAGTCCTAACCCTAAGAGGAGAACGGCAAGTCATGGCAATCGAGCAATCGGCAACGGTGAAAGATCAGATCCGCGAATTTATTCTGCGCGACCTGGCGAGCGCCAAGGGGGTCAGCTCGTTTTCTGACAGCGAATCCCTGATGGAGAGCGGAGTGATTGACTCCCTCGGCATTTTCCGCCTGGTGGCATTTCTGGAAGAGACGTTCCGTGTACGCATTGGAGATGAGGAAATCACCCACGACAACCTTAAGAGCGTGGACTCCATTGAGCAGATGGTTGTAAGCAAGATCAAGAAATAAGTTCCTCTTGCGCTATCGGGCGCGCACCCCCCACGCCCCGAATATTCCCATGTTTGACCTCGTCCAGCTGAGTGGAGGATTTCTGTGGGTACGATTCGGCGACAACTACTTCTGAACTTGTTAAAGCTATTTGATCTGGCGCTGATGGTCTTCGCCTTCAGCTTTGCCACGATCGTGGTCTCGCACGCCTCGCTGGCGTCGCTAGAGCAGGTCTTGGCGATGCGGGTCAAGATTCAGAATTTCATTATCTTCTCGGGCTTGCTGTTCTGCTGGCACATGATTTTCTCGATGTGCGGGCTGTATGCATCGCACCGCTTGTCGAGCCGGAAAGATGAAATTCTGGACCTGGGGAAAGCGATCACGATTGGAGCGTTCGTAGTTTTCCTCG
The DNA here is from genome assembly GCA_963786095.1 of uncultured Acidobacteriaceae bacterium. Taxonomy (GTDB): domain Bacteria; phylum Acidobacteriota; class Terriglobia; order Terriglobales; family Acidobacteriaceae; genus Sulfotelmatobacter. The sequence continues at coordinate 226,849 of CAWAXV010000020.1, forward strand.
GCCACTACACGGTTCACATCGCTCTGATTACGCCGAAGTTCGTCGTAGCATTTTGGGCGGCGGGTGTCTTGGCTGCGGTGTTTAGCCGGTTCGTCATGCGCGTGTTCCTGGCGCAAGTCCGGATTCACGGCCGGAACCTGCGCGACATGATCATCGTGGGAACGAACGCGCGCGGTCTGCAGTTTGCCAACAAGATCAAAGCGAATCCGGCGCTCGGCTACCGTATTGTGGGCTTCGTCGATCACGAGCGGTCAGAGGCCCTGGAATTTGCAAGTTCTGGATTTGTGCGCGTCGCCGATTTTGCCGGGCTGCCGGCGTTTCTTCGGACGAACGTAGTCGACGAAGTGGTGATTGCACTTCCGATGCGCTCGATGCACTCCGAGGCGTCTGATGTAGCGGCGCTTTGTGAGGAGCAGGGAATCCTGATCCGCTTTGCCTCGAGCCTGTTCGACTTGAAGCAGTCGCGTCGGCGTATCGAAGAAGTCGTCGAAGGCGATTCTCTGATTACGCACTATACGGGGAGCCTTGAAGGTTGGCCGGTCGTCGTCAAACGAGTTATTGATGTCGTAGGATCGGCGGTTTTGCTGGTGCTTCTGTCGCCGGTACTGCTGCTGGCGGCGTTTCTGATCAAGCTGACGTCGCCCGGCCCGATGATGTTCGTGCAGAAGCGGCTAGGGCTGAACAAGCGCCATTTCGGCATCTACAAGTTCCGCACGATGGTGACCGACGCCGAAAAGCGCATGAAAGAAATTGAGCACCTGAATGAAGTGAGCGGACCAGTTTTCAAGATCAAGAACGATCCGCGCATCACGCCGATCGGGAAGTTCCTGCGCAAGACCAGCATTGATGAGTTGCCGCAGTTGATTAATGTGTTCAAGGGCGACATGAGCCTGGTTGGTCCACGGCCCCTGCCGATCCGCGACTACGAAGGCTTCAGCGAAGACTGGCAGCGCAGGCGGTTCAGCGTTCGCCCGGGCATCACCTGCTTGTGGCAGATTGGCGGTCGCAGTTCCATCTCGTTCGAGAAATGGATGGAACTCGATCTGCAGTACATCGACAAATGGTCGTTATGGCTCGACCTTGAAATTCTGGTTAAGACGATTCCGGCAGTGCTGAAGGGATCGGGAGCAGCATAGAAGTTGGTAGTGGCTGGTGGCCAGTCAGTAAGGTTCGGAAGCTACTACTAATCACCGAAGAGCAGTTACTTATCACTTTCTTTTAAATTCCCAAGGAGAAGGACATGAGTTTCATTCGCACCACCGTCAGAAACATTCAGACCGCCGGCCAGCTATTCGGATTTTTCGGGAGGCAGAAGCGCTGGTGGCTGTTGCCGATCATCGTGACGCTGTTCCTGCTGGGCGCACTCATCGTCGTGGCGCAGAGCTCTTCGCTCGCTCCGTTTATTTACACGATGTTCTAGGGAACCGGGAGTGCCGGCTGCAGTCAGAAGCACGTAACCGCAGAGTTCGCTAAGAACTCCTGCGAAGTTCGCTAAGCAAGACAAGACGCGGCCGGCATCCAACTCGAAGGAAGGAATCAAGAATTTTCATGGCAAGCGAAGGCAAGAAAAAAGGCGGGTTCTTACGAAAGCTAGGATGGTTTGTTGCTATCTGCATCGCTTTCGAGCTAGTGCTGCGCCTTTTTGGATATGGCAATTACACTATTTATCGCCCCGATGAAAGGCTGCTTTGGGTGCCCGTTCCCGGTCGGACCGTGACCGTGGACAACCACCTGCCCATTACCATTAACCATCAGGGACTGCGCTACGCCAGCGAACTCACCACGAAGCCGAAGAACGAGTTTCGCGTGATGGCATTTGGCGACTCGGCGACGCAAGGCTGGGGTGTAGATGACAACTCGACCTACGCCGCCTTCCTCGGACAGAAGCTCAACGAGAGCAGCTGTCCAGGAGAACACTTCCTGTCGGTGTCGGCGGGTGTGAATGCTTATCCCAACGCTCTGGTGGGCGAGAAGCTGAAAGAAGTAGAAGAAGATCCGACGTTCCAACCAGACATTGTGATTCGCGCCTACAGCTTTAACAGCAACTTCGAGCGCCTGCCCAAACTGCAGGGTGCAGCGCGCGAGAAGTTTCTGCGACAAGTGGAGTTCAAGTCGATCATCCGCCGCAGCGCCATCTATAACTTCGTGATCGAGGACCTGCTTCGCCGTGTCGTTTATTACAAAATGCGGCACGTGTTGATGGCCGGCACGCTCGACACGCTGGGCGGTATGGACAACCTGGACGTGAACGCGGTGAACGAGAGCCTGCAAAACAGTCTCGACGAAACCCGCGCGCATCACGCGCAACTTGTGCTTCTGGTGCTGGCAAGCAAAGATCAGAAAGACAACGATCTGCATCCTTTTCAGAAGGCGATGCTCGATTTCGCGCAGGCCAATCATGTGCCGATGGTGAATATGATTGACGTGCTCAAGACGAATGCTCCGGCAAATTTCTACATGGATCCGGTGCATCCGACGGCGGTGGGACACAAGATTATCGCCGATCAGCTTTACAACGTGATTCGCGGTCTCCCCGCTTACACAGCCGCATGTCAACAGCAGTCTGTCAGCGTAGCGAACTCCGCGCCCCCCGCTAGTTCTTCCAATGGCGCAGCGGCTCATTAGAAAAATACAGTCAGGAGCAAGCAATGGTGCATTTGTTGAATTTCTTGAAGCATGTGTTGGAGCTGCTCGCGATCCTCGCCTCGGTGGGACTGGTGATTTTCGCCGTCCTCTCCATTTTTAAAGGGCCGAGCGAGTCGTGGAGTCTCTACAAGCGCGCGTGGCAAGGCTGGAAGGATATTGCCCACAAAATCGGGAACTTCCAGGCGCGAGTCATTCTATCGATCTTTTATGCGGTCCTGGTATTGCCCTTCGGGCTGGCGACGCGGTTTTTCAGCGATCCGCTGCGAATCAAGAAGAAGCCTGAAGCGTGGCTGGACCATCCCAACGAGGCCTACGACTTAGAGTGGGCGAGGAAACAATAGGAGCTTATGTACATACTAGGGATCAGTTGTTATTACCATGATGCAGCCGCAGTGCTGCTGAACGATGGCATGCTGGTGGCGGCGGCGGAGGAAGAGCGCTTTACGCGCAAGAAGCACGACTTCGACTTCCCGAAGCAAGCGATCAAGTTCTGCCTGGAGCAGGCTGGTATTACAGGCCAGGACCTCGATTACGTTGTTTTCTTCGAGAAGCCATTCCGCAAGCTCGACCGCATCCTGATGATGGCGCTGCAGACCTATCCGCAGTCGTACAAGGTGTTCCGCGAGTCGATGATCACGTGGATGATCGACAAGCTCTGGGTCGGCACGACGCTCGAGGCAGAGATCGGGGTTAGCAAGGAAAAGATCCTGTTCAGCGAGCATCACTTGTCGCACGCGGCCAGCGCCTATTTCTGTGCTCACCGTTTGAAGAGCGGCCATTCTGACCGTCGACGGCGTGGGCGAGTGGGTCACGGCGACCTGTGGCGTGGGCAAGGGCAACGAGATCAAGCTGAACAAGCAGATCGAATTTCCGCACTCGCTCGGATTGCTTTACAGCGCGTTTACGGCGTTCCTCGGCTTTGAAGTCAACGAGGGCGAGTACAAAGTGATGGGCATGGCGCCCTATGGCGAGCCTCGGTACGTGGACAAAGTTTGGAAGGTGGTCAACCAGAACAGCGATGGCTCGTTCTCGCTGGACATGGATTACTTCAGCTTCCATCACTCGACCGAGAAGACCTACAACAACAAGTTCGCGGCTTTGTTCGGCGACTCCGCGTCCGGAGAAGATGCTGTTCTTCACGGAAGACACGGGCTTCCCGAAATACTTCGGCGCGCCTCCGGGGAACATCGACGAGCTGTCGAAGCTGAACCAGCACTACGCCGACATCGCGGCCAGCATTCAGAAGGTGACCGAAGACATTGCTGGTCGGCATGGCGAAGCATCTGCACAAAACGACCGGGATGAAGAATTTGTGCATGGCCGGCGGCGTGGCCCTGAACTGCGTGGCCAACACGCGCATCCTGCACGAGTCGGGTTTTGAGGAGTTGTACGTACAGCCCGCGGCCGGTGACGGAGGCGGTGCGTCTGGGCGCTGCTCTGTGGGCCTATAACACGCTTCTGGGCAAGCCGCGCAACTTCCAGATGGAGCATGCTTACTGGGGACGCGCGAACTCGGATGCGGAGATTGGCGACTTCCTGCGCCAGAACAACATCAAGCACACGCGCTACGACGATGAAGATAAGTTGCTCGACGCAGTCGTCAACCATCTGACGAACGCGAGCGTGATCGGATGGTCGCAGGGCCGCTTTGAGTGGGGTCCGCGCGCGCTGGGCAGCCGCTAGCATTTTGGCTGATCCGCGCAATCCGAACATGAAGGACATCGTCAACACGAAGATCAAGTTCCGCGAGCCGTATCGTCCGTTTGCGCCGTCGGTGCTGGCGGAGAGCGCGGAGAAGTACTTCGACCTGCCGAACGCGATGAAGCACTCGCCGGCGCGGTACATGCTGTACGTGGTTCCGGTGAAGCCGGATGCGCAAGCGATGCTGCCGGCCATTACCCACGTGGATGGCACGGGGCGTCTGCAGACGGTCTTCAAGAGCCAGAGCCCGCGCTACTACAAGATGATCGAGAAGTTCGGCCAGGCGACCGGCGTGCCCGTGGTGATGAACACTTCGTTCAACCTGAAGGGCGAACCGATCGTCAACACTCCGGCCAACGCGCACAATACCTTCACCAAGAGCGAGATGGATGCGCTCGTTCTGGAAAACTTCATCATCGAGAAGAACTAAAGGCGCCGCGCTACTCCCCCTGCGCGCCTAGTCTATCCCCGACGTCGTAACTTTTCCTTTCATTATGGCTACGCTTACTGTCCCGACTGCCGTGAAGGCGGCAAATCTCAGCGTGTTGTGCGTGCACAACCGCTACATCCAACCGGGTGGTGAAGACCAGGTCTTCGAGTCGGAGTCGCAACTGCTCGCGCAGAACGGCGTCCGGGTCGAAAAGGTGGAAGAGCAGACGACGTATCCCAGCGGGCTGGTTCGCAAGATCGAGGCGGCTGCGGATTGTGTTTGGTCGCGGAGTTGGCACCAGAAGTTTAAGACGATGCTGCGCGATATGCGCCCGGATGTCGTCCACATCCACAATTTCTTTTCGGTGATCTCTCCGTCTGTGTACTACGCGTGCAAAGAGGAGGGAGTGCCGGTGGTGCAGACTCTACATAACTACCGGCTGGCATGCCCGGCGGCTAGTTTTTACCGGGACGGCAAGATCTGTGAAGAGTGCCTGGATCACGGGCCGTTTCACGCCGTGAAGTACGGGTGTTATCGCGAGTCGAAACTGGCTACCGCGGCGCTGGCAACAATGCTTGAAGTCCACCGAAAGAAAAATACGTGGACTGAGATGGTTGATTGCTATGTGGCCCTGACAGAATTCGCCCGCGAGAAAATGATTCAGGGAGGCTTGCCTGCGGAAAAGATCCGGGTCAAGCCGAATTTTGTTTTGCCAGATCCCGGACCTAGAAGTAGCGACGGCGACTATGCTCTCTTCGTCGGACGTCTGGTTGACTTGAAGGGCGTTGGTACGCTGATCAAAGCATGGAGCAAGCTGTCCGCGTCGATTCCGCTGGTTATTGCCGGCGACGGCCCGTACCGTCCGGAGATGGAAAAGCTGATTGCCGATTTCAAACTTACAAACATCGACTACCGCGGACGCCTTTCCCGCCCTGAAACGCTGGCGGCGATGAAGGGTGCGCGCTTCCTGATGTTTCCGAGTGAGTGGTACGAAGGATTTCCGGTGACGATCGCCGAGTCCTTCGCTTGTGGTGTTCCTGTGCTCTGCTCGCGTCTGGGCGGGATGCAGGAAATCGTGGATGATGGCCGCACCGGGCTGCACTTCACCCCAGGCGACGCCGCTGATCTGGCGCAAAAGGTTCAGTGGGCATGGTCCAATCCAGAAGAGATCAGCACCATGGGACTCGAAGCCAGAGCCGAATTCGAAGCGAAATACAGCGCGGAACGTAATTTTGGGATGCTCACTGAAATCTACGAGAGCGTACTTTCTCGTGCCAAAGGAGCCCGGGTTACCCATGTCCACTCGTCCTAACGAACGAGAAATATTTTCAGTAACTCGACGAGTCGCGGAGCATGCGGCGTCGGTACCGGAGTCTCTTGCCGTGAAGGCCGGTTCGGAAAGCCTGACCTATGCCGAGCTTGATTTGCACTCCAATCAACTGGCGGAGCATCTGCGTTCTTTGGGCGTGGGACCCGATTCGCTGGTCGGAATTTGTTTGGAGCGGTCTGTCGCCTCCGTGGTCAGTTCGCTAGCCGTGCTGAAGGCTGGGGCGGCATATTTGCCACTCGATCCGGCGTCTCCGACGGATCGTCTGGCGTTCATGCTGCGCGATTCGGGGATTGCAGCGGTGATCACGCGGCGAGGGCTGGCCAACAAGCTAGAGTCTGGCGCGTGGAATCTAATCCAGATCGACGCCGACCAGGACCGCATCGCGAGCTACTCGGGGCGGATGTTCGATGCAGAGGCCGAGTCGAGCCACCTCGCATATGTGATTTATACCTCTGGTTCGACTGGACAGCCGAAGGGCGTGGAAATCACGCGAGGCGCTCTCGAGAATCTGATTGAGTGGCATCTGCAAGCGTTTCAGGTGACTGCGGCCGACCGTGCCAGCTTGCTGGCTTCGGTCGGATTTGACGCCGCGGTCTGGGAACTCTGGCCTTATCTTACCGCGGGGGCCAGCGTTCATATTCCCGACGAAGCCGTGCGGAACCAAGTAGAACCGCTGCGTGACTGGCTGGTCGAGCAGAAGATCACTGGTTCATTTGTCCCGACGCCGTTGGCGGAACTTCTCATACAGCTTGAGTGGTCCGCCACGAGCGCATTGCGCACTTTGCTCACAGGAGCCGATACGCTGCATCGCCGTCCTCCGCAGGGATTGCCGTTTACTCTGGTGAACAACTACGGCCCTACCGAAAGCACGGTAGTCGCGACTTCTGGCATGGTCGCGATCGTCGGCGTCGATGCTAAACCGCCTTCGATCGGCCGCGCCATCGCCAACACACAGATCTACATCCTTGACGAGCAGATGCGGCAGGTAGCGCAAGGAACGGCCGGAGAGCTCTACATCGGCGGGGCAGGTCTGGCCCGCGGCTATCGCAATCGTCCGGATCTGACGCTGGAGAAATTTGTGCCGAATCCCTTCGTCAATGGTAGCGGCAGCGCGCGTTTGTATCGAACTGGGGACCGCGCACGGCTTCTGCCAAATGGCGAGATCGAATTTCTCGGGCGCCTCGACGATCAGATTAAGATTCGAGGGTATCGCGTGGAACTCGATGAAATCAGCAGCGTGCTCGATTCGCACCCTGACGTCAAAGCGAGTGCGGTTGCCGTCGCCGGCGCGAACAGGGAAGAGAAGCGGCTGATTGCATACCTGGTTCTCGGCTCCGAATCACAGCCGACGGCCAACGTATTTCGTGAGTACCTGCAGCGGAACCTTCCCGACTACATGATTCCGGCGACGTTTGTCCGGCTTGAGTCACTGCCGCTTACAAACAACGGCAAGGTGGACCGGGCTGCGCTGCCTGAGCCGAACGGAAACGTGCTGCCCGAAGAAGCCTATGTCGCTCCGCGCAGCCTCGTGGAGCAGCGCCTCGCCGAACTGATCGCTCCTTTGCTTCACGTGGAGCGAGTGGGCGCGAACGATAATTTCTTTTTGCTGGGCGGACACTCATTGCTCGGCACGCAGTTGCTCACTCGCATCAGCGAGACCTTCGGCGTCGAACTCTCGCTGCTCACCATCTTTGACCACCCCACGCTGGCCGAGATGTCGAATGAAATTGAGAAACTGATCTTAGCTAAGCTAGATATGGCCAAGATCGACCCCACCAGCGATGCCCCCGCTGTTTCCCAACCTGCAGGAGAATACCGGTAGTGTCCTCGGGCTCCACCACATCCAGAATTGAGCGGCCAGACGCGGTTCTGAGCCTTTATCACCTCCTTGATCCGGAGGTGTTGGCGAACCCGTATCCACTCTTCCACCGCTTGCGGCGCGAAGCTCCCGTGCATTGGGATCCGTTCCTGCACGCCTGGATCGTCACGCGCTACAACGATGTGATGGAGGTGCTGCACACCTTCTCCGCCGATCGTACGCCTACGCCGGAACAGCTCTCCGCCATGGGTCTCACGCAGCTCAATCCCATCGCGCAAGTGATGGTGAAGCAGATGCTGTTCATGGATGCGGCGGCGCATACGCGTTTACGCGGCCTGGCATCGAAAGCGTTCACTCCGGCGCGTGTCGAGCAATTGCGCGACCACATTGGCGAGATCGTTGGACGCCTGCTCGATGGAATTGAACCGAAGGGAAGCGTTGACATTATTTCCGAATTCGCCGAGCCGCTTCCCGCGATCGTTACCGCGGAATTGCTCGGCGTTCCGGTCAGCGACTGGCAGCGTCTTAAGGCCTGGTCCGCGAATTTTGCCGAGATGCTCGGCAACTTCCAGCACAATCCGGAACACGCGCCCAAGATGCTGAAGACGGTCGAGGAGATGACCGGGTATTTCCGCGACGCGGTCCGCGACATCACGGCCCATCCGCGCGAAGGCTTGATTCGCTCGCTGATTACGGCGGAGATCGACGGCGATCGTCTCACGGAAGAAGAAGTCATTGCGAATTCGATCGTCACCATGGTCGGCGGGCAGGAAACAACGACCAACCTGATCGGCAACGGATTGCTGACCCTGCTGCGGAATCCGGCAGAGATGGAGCGGTTGAACGGCGACCTGTCGCTGATTCCGTCGGCAGTCGAGGAGATGCTGCGCTTTGAAAGTCCAAGCCAGCATACGGCGCGTCTCGCCCCCTCAGACCGCGAACTGGGCGGAAAGCAAATTCAGAAGCGGCAAGCAGTGATTGCCGTGATGGCCGCGGCAAATCGTGATCCGGAACGATTTCCTGATCCGGATCGCTTCGACATTACCCGCGCCGATAATCGTCATCTGGCGTTCGGATATGCCGCACATTTCTGTTTCGGCGCGCCTCTGGCACGTGCGGAAGGGCAGATTGCTTTTGAGCACATGCTGCGTCGGCTGCGAAACCTTCGTCTTGAGCCGCAGAAGCTCGTGTGGCGCACGAATCTTGGTCTGCGCGGGCTCGTATCACTCAAGGTGAGCTTCGACAGTGCAAAGTCGAATGGCGGAACTGCTCCAGAAAGGCACTCGGAGCGCGCGGAGCCTCAAGCTGCCCGGGCAAGTAGGGCATCGGCGAGAAGTGCGGAAGACTCTGCCACCCGAAACAGTCTGGTTGAGAAATATCTCAATCAACGGGTCCAGCAGAGCCGCGTTACCAGACGCACCAGCACTGAACCAGCGCCGCTCTCGTTCCCGCAGCAGCAGATCTGGCTGCACTCGCAGATTGCGCCCGATGTTCCTGTCTATAACGAGCCCGTAACGATCTATCGCGATGGTCCGCTGGATCTCGCTGTTTTGCAGAAATGCCTTTCTGAAATCCTGCACCGTCACGAAGCGTGGCGTACGACGTTTGACGTCATCAACGGCGAACCGGTTCAGATCATCAACGCCGTCCCGCAAATGGATCTCCCGCTCGTTGACCTTCGCCACTTGCCGCAGGTAGAGCGGACTACGGCTGCGCTTCGTCTTGCCACGGAAGATGCACGCCGTCCCTTCGATCTCAAGTGCTGCCCGCTTCTGCGTGTCCTGGTCGTGCGTCTCGGTGACGAGGAATATCGCCTCTACATCACGCTACACCACATGATTTTTGATGGACTCTCCATCTATAGAGTATTCGTGCCGGAGTTGTCCGCTCTTTACGATGCCTTCTCGCGTGGCGCGCAGTCTCCTTTACCTGAGCTGCCGATTCAGTATGCCGACTTTGCACAGTGGCAGCGCGATTACCTGCGCAACGGAGTCCTCTCGAAGCATCTGGAGTACTGGCGTGAAAAGCTGAGCGGTGATCTGCCAGCGCTCGAGTTGCCTGCCGATTACGCACGTCCGGCAGTACAGAGTTTTCGCGGATCGATTCAGACCCTGCATCTGCCGAAGGAATTGAGTGAGCAGTTGAAGGCACTGAGCAAACGCGAGAATTCAACTCTGTTCATTACGCTGCTGGCCGCGTTCAAGACGTTGCTCCATCGCTACACAGGGCAGGAGGACATCCTGATCGGCACGCTGGCGGGGGCTCGCAAGCGTTCGGAGTTTGAGAACCTGCTGGGATGCTTTCAGAATCCGGTGGTGCTGCGCAGCGATTTTAGCGGAGACCCGAGCTTCCGCAAGATTCTGGCCCAGGTGCGCGAAACCACTCTGGGCGCCTTGCAGCACGATGAGGTTCCATTCGAACTGGTCGTCAAGGAATTACACACCGAGCGTGATCTCAGCCGCAATCCTCTGGTGCAGGTGGCGTTCACGCTGGTGCCGCAGGTCGCTTCACCGACGGCAGGCTGGAGCGCCGGACAGTGGGACGTCGAAACCGGTGCAGCCAAGTTCGATCTTTATCTTGAAATGGAAGATGAGGACGACGGGCTGACTGCGCGCTTCATGTATCGCACGGATCTTTTCCGACCAGAAACGATCGAGCGGATGCAGGCTGGCTTCACGACGCTGCTCCAAGGCATCATTGCGGAGCCTTCGCAGAGCCTGGGTTCTCTGCCGCTGCTGACCGAGAAGGAGCGCCATCAGCTTCTGGTCGAATGGAACGACACGCAGGTCCAATATCCCTCAGATTTGTGCTTGCACGATTTAGTCCGGTTGGCGGCGGAGCAGTCCGCCACCTCCACTGCGGTGACCTCAGGATCGGAATCGATCAGCTATCAGGAACTCGAACGGCGCAGCAATCAGGTGGCGAGCAGGCTGCGCGACGCTGGAGTGCGTCCGAATTGCGCGGTTGGCCTGTATTTCGAGCGATCGATCGAGATGGTGGTTGGAATCCTGGCGGTGCTCAAAGCGGGCGGCGCGTGCCTGCCTTTGGATCCGACGTATCCGTCAGACCGTCTCGAATTCATGTTGTCGGAGACGCAAGCTCCCGTGGTACTTACACATTCGCGGTTGCGAACTCAGGTGCCCGCTCAGAACTCGCGCGTAATCCGCATAGATGAGCTTCAGGGCGGGAAAGAATCGTCGTTCACGAGCGGCGTTGGTCCAGAAAATATTGCCTACTTCATTTACACCTCCGGTTCCACGGGACGACCCAAGGGTGTTCGCGTTACACATAGCGGCTTGGTCAATTCGACGCTTGCCCGCACCACGTACTATTCCGAAGCGCCGAAGAGTTTCTTGTTGCTCTCGTCCTATGCTTTCGACAGTTCGCTGGCAGGGATCTTCTGGACTCTAGCTACAGGCGGAACGCTCGTTCTATCGCCCGACTCGTCGCGATGGAATCCGAATGCTCTGGCTGGCTTCATTCGAACGCACGGCGTCTCCCATCTTCTGTGTGTACCGTCGCTCTACAAGACGATTCTTGAAACGGGGACGACCGGTGATTTAGACACTCTTCAGGTGGCCATCGTTGCCGGAGAGCCTTGCCCCAACGATCTGGCGGACGAGCATTTTGCTCGGCTGCCTCATGCGGCGTTGTACAACGAGTACGGTCCGACGGAAGCGACGGTCTGGTCCTCCGCGTACAAATGCGAACCGCAGTCGAGCGCGGTGCGAGTGCCGATCGGGCGGCCGATTGCGAACACGCAGCTGTATGTTCTCGACGCGCGTATGCAGTTGGTCCCGGTAGGAGTTCGTGGAGAGTTGTACGTTGGAGGCAATGGAATCAGCGCAGGTTATTTGAATCGGCCTGAACTGAACGAACAAAAATTCGTCAGCAACCCGTTTCGTCCAGCGGAGAAAATTTATCGTACCGGCGACCGTGTTCGCCACCTTCCCGACGGCAATCTGGATTGGCTCGGGCGTACCGATGGTCAAATCAAGCTACGCGGCTTCCGTATCGAACTCGGGGAGATTGAAGCGGCGCTGAGGGAACATCCTGCAGTTCGCCGCGCGCACGCGCAGATTCGAGAAGTTCAGCCGGGAAATCCGCAGCTAATCGCATATATCGTCTCCGGGCCCGAGCAGTTGCCTGCCGAAACATTGCGCGCGCACCTCGCCAGTCGTTTGCCTGCTCATGCCGTTCCCTCGGCGTACGTATTCCTTGACGCGATGCCTGAGTTGCCGAACGGTAAGATTGATGTACGACGCCTTCCCGCGCCGGACGCCGCATCTGAAGCAAAGAGTGGCCCAGTTGCGCCCCGCACTCCGGTGGAAGAAGTTGTAGCCGGTATTTGGACGCAAGTGCTCCAGCGCGACCAGGTTGGTGTTCGCGATGATTTCTTTGCGCTGGGCGGACACTCGCTGCTCGCAGCGAAAGTTGTTTCCCGCATCTTGCCGGCGCTCGGCGTCGAGCTTCCGCTGCGCGCGATCTTCGAACGGCCGACGGTGGAAGGTTTGGCTGCGCTGATTGAGCAGTCACGTGCTGACCGGTCCTCGTCTTTGGCGCTTCCCATTGGCCAGGTTTCCCGCGACACCGATCCGCCATTGTCGTTCGCACAGCAGCGTCTATGGTTCCTCGATCAGTTGGAACCAGGCAACCCGCTTTACAACGTTCCCTGTGCGATGCGAATCAACGGGCGACTCGATGTTCCGGCGCTTGAACACAGCATCAACGAAATCATCCGCCGGCACGAAAGTTTACGGACGCGCTTCACCACCATAGGCGGCCAACCCGTGCAGGCGATCGCACCAACGCTGACGATTCCATTGCCGATCACCGACCTTGAGCGGCTTCCGCTGGCGGAGCGGGAAGCGAAAGCTGAAACTCTGGCCGCGGAAGAAGCGAAGCGTAGCTTCAACCTGGGCGCAGGTCCTCTTCTGCGTTCGAACTTGTTGCGGTTGGCTCCCGAGCAGCACATTCTTCTGTTGAACATTCACCATATCGCGAGCGACGAGACTTCGCGCGAAATTGTCGTGCGCGAACTGGTCGCTCTCTACGAAGCGTTTACGCAAGGCAAGCCATCGCCGCTCCCGGAACTGAAGATACAGTACGCCGACTACGCGGCATGGCAGCGTGGATGGCTGCAGAACGGTTCGCTTGAAAAGGAGCTCTCACACTGGCGTTCGCGTCTACAGGGCGCACCTGCTCTGCTGGAACTGCCGACTGATCGTCCCCGTCCGGCAGCCCAGAGTTTTCGCGGTGCCAACGAATCCCTCGATCTCGACCGGAACACGGCCAGTGCACTCAAGAATCTGAGCCAGCGCGAAGGCACGACCCTGTTTATGACGTTGCTGGCGGCGTTCAAGGTGTTGCTCTCCCGCTACACCGGCCAGGAAGACATTGTTGTCGGCTCGCCGTTCACCAACCGGCAGCGTGCCGAGGTCGAAGGTCTTATCGGATTCTTCGTCAACACGGTTCCGCTACGCACCGATCTCTCTGGTGATCTCAGCTTTCGCCAGCTTTTACGGCGCGTGAAGGCGACCGCGCTTGAGGCCTACGATCATCGGGAACTGCCCTTCGAGAAGCTGGTTGAAGAGCTGAGACCGGAGCGCAATCTCAGCTATAATCCGCTGTTCCAGATCTTGTTCGCCGTGCAGAACAATGTTTCTCCGGTCGAGCAGGTGGCCGGCATCACGCTGCACCTGCAGGACGTTGACACTGGGACCGCGAAGTTTGATCTGACCTGTACCTGCATTCCGAAGGATGACGGGTTCGCCACCAGCTTCGAGTACAACACCGATTTGCTGGATGCAACGACGATCCGGCGCATGATGGATAGCTTCCATTCGATTCTGGAGGCAGTCGCGAGCAATCCGGAGCAACGTCTTTCGGAGTTGCCCTTGCTGAGCCAGAACGAGCGGCAGAAGGTACTGGTTGAGTGGAATGCCACGCAGTCAGAGTATCCGCGCGAGAAATGCATTCATCAGCTAGTAGAGGTTCAAGTTGCGCAAACTCCGGACGCAATCGCCGTGCTGCAAGAGCGCAACAAGCTGACGTATCAGGATCTCAACCGCCGGGCAAATCAACTCGCACATTATCTTCGCAAGCGCGGGATCGGTCCGGAAGTGCCGGTGGGCATCTGCCTGGAAAATTCGCTTGAGTTGGCGGTGGCGTTGTTGGCGGTGCTCAAGGCCGGAGGCGCTTGCCTGCCACTCGATCCGGCGTATCCCAAAGAGCGCCTGCAATTGATGCTGGAAGACTCGCACGCGCCTCTGCTGTTGTCGCGCGAGGGACTTCTGCCGGAATTGGCGAGCCCGCACACCGAGCGAATCTGTCTGCATTCAGCAAGAGAACTTCTTGAGCAGGGAAGCTCGGAGAATCCCGAGCCTCTGGTCACGCCTGCCAGCCTCGCGTACGTGATCTACACCTCCGGGTCGACCGGCAAGCCGAAGGGCGTAATGCTGACGCACGGCGGGCTGGTGAACTACATCGGCGCCGTGAGCAAGTTGTATGGATTGCGCGCGACCGATCGAATGCTGCAGTTCTCGTCGATCAGCTTTGATATTGCTTTTGAAGAAATCTTCCCCACCTGGGCTGTGGGAGCTACGCTGGTCTTGCGGTCGGAAAACTTTTCTCTGGCCGGTTCCGACTTTCTTCACTTTGCCCGGCAGCAGAAGCTGACCTTCATCACCGTCGCCACCGCCTATTGGCACGAACTGGTGCACGAGCTTGCCGAGTCGGGTGCTGCATTGCCCGAGAGCCTGCGTCTGGTGGTAGTGGGCGGAGAAAAGGCTCAAATTCAAGCGCTTGAAACGTGGCGGCGAATCGTCGGGAACCGCGTGCGTTGGATCAATACGTATGGGCCGACCGAAACCTGTGTGATTGCTTCATCGTACGAACCGCCGGCGTCTGGTGTGTTGCCCTCACCGTTGCCCATCGGCCGGCCGATCGGCAACGTCAAGATTCACATTCTCGACCGCAATCTGCAGCCGGTTCCAGTGGGTATTCCCGGGGAGTTGCACATTGGTGGGCCCGGCGTGGCTCGCGGTTATCTGAATCATCCCGAACTTACGGCGGAAAAATTCGTGCGCGATCCTTTAAGCACGCAGCCGGATGCGCGGCTCTACAAGACAGGGGACCTTGCTCGATACCTGGCGAACGGCGAGATCGAATTCGTGGGGCGGCGCGACTTCCAGGTAAAGATTCGAGGATTCCGCGTTGAACTGGGCGAGATCGAAGCTGCGCTGGCCAAGCACGCTGCGGTTCGTGAGGCGCTGGTCATCGCGCGCGAAGAGGGAATCAACAACAAACGTCTCGTCGGCTACATCGTTCCCGCGGCTGGCTCAGCACCCGATGCCACTGATCTGCGCAAGTTCTTGAAGCGGCAGTTGCCGGAATATATGGTGCCGTCGGACTTTGTCGTGCTGGAAGAATTTCCGCTTACACCCAACGGCAAAGTGGACCGCAAGGCTCTGCCCGCGCCTCAACCGAGCGTAGCGGCTGCCGACCACATCGCTCCCACCAACCCGGTGGAGGCGCAACTGGTCGCCATGTGGGAAGAGATTCTGGCGAAGAAGCCGATCAGTGTACGCGACAACTTCTTCGACTTGGGCGGGCACTCGCTGCTCGCGGTCCGGCTGATGCGCCGCATTGAGCAGAATTTCAAACGCAAGCTGCCGCTGACCACGTTGTTCGAAGCACCCACCATTGAGCAGTTCGCAGCGCTGTTGCAGCAGGAGCGTTGGACACCATCGCAGGCTTCGCTGGTTCCGATTCAACCGGAGGGAGATCGTGCGCCGTTCTTCTGCATTCACGGACTAGGTGGTACGGTGCTTCGATTCAATGCCTTGGCGCGCCACATGGGCACCGACCGGCCGTTCTACGGAGTGCAGGCCCAGGGACTTGAGGGCGACCGCGCGTTCCACAGCACCGTCGAGGAAATGGCTGCGTTCTACATCAAAGAAATTCGCGCTCTGCAACCCGAAGGGCCGTACAACGTTGGCGGTTACTCGCTGGGTGGATTGATTGCCTTTGAGATGGCACGTCAGCTTCAGGCGGACGGTCAGGAAATCGGAGTATTGGCACTCCTCGATACGTATCCCGGTAAGCCGAAGTCCAACAAGTTGTTGTTGAGCACGCTCGCTGGCCTTCCCTTTAATGAGCAAATGGCCTATGCGGCGCAGCGGATCAAGCGCATTCGCAAAGGCATCAAGCGCAGGTTCGAAGCGTTGTTCCTTCCGAGGCCGTTGAAAGAAGTCCGCAGGGTATTTGCCATCGCGGAAGAAAAATACAAGCCGCAAGTCTACTTTGGATCGGCAACCTGGTTCCGTGCCACCGAGAAGGGCCTACGCGGCGTAGACAATCCAACCGACGATTGGTCGAAGTGGGTCACAGGCGGAGTTGAGGTGCACGAGATCGAGGGCGATCACGGCAGCATTCTGAAAGAGCCGGACGTGAGCTTTCTCGCGGAAAGCCTGCGGTCGTGCCTCAATAAAGCGGAGCAGGAACGATCCGAGCCCGAACTCGAAGAGCAGATTTCCTAACCAACACTTTCTCGAACGATACCCGACTAGGACAGACCATTGCCTGAGAACATCAATACGAATTCCGCAGTACTGCCAGAGGCGCCGGAACGCGCCGACGATGGCGCGTCCAACGCTGCGGGCAAAGCGAAGATGCAGAAGATGGTCCGTTGGGGCACCAAGGGCGGCCTGGCCATCCTTGAATATGGCCTGATCGCCGGATCGAACTTCGTGCTCGGATTCCTGCTGGCCCGCTGGATGACGCCCGAGCAGTATGGCGCCTACGGCCTGGGCTTCAGCATTTTCCTGCTTCTGTCGTTTCTGTATCAGGCGTTGCTGCTCGAGCCCATGTCGGTGTACGGAGGCTCGAACTATCGCGAAAACTTGCGCGGCTACATGCGCACTTCGCTGAAGATGCACAACGCGATTTCGGCGGTCATCTTCGTAGTATTCGCGATTGCTGCAGCCGTAACGTTTGCGATCGGCAAATCACCCGCATTGGCAGGAGCTCTTGCGGGTCTGACCGTCGCTGCGCCCTGCATTTTCCTTTTCTGGTTTGGACGTCGGGGCTTCTATCTGAAGATTTCGCCCGGGCCTGCGGCTGTTGGTGCGGTGCTCTACTTTGTGCTGGTGGTTGGCGGAGTGTTTGTCATCAACCGCCTTCGCGTGCTGTCTTCGTTTTCGGCGTTTCTTTTGATGGGATTGGCTGCCCTGGCCTGCGGAATCGCACTGCTGCTGGCCTTGCGGCGCGTGCTCGATCCGAGTACAGAGGTTCCCGATCTGCGACACACCTGGAGCAAGCATTGGTCCTACGGTAAATGGGCGCTGGGTAGCTCGATCGTGGGATGGATTCCCACCTATCTCTATTTTTCGGTCGTCAGCATCTTCGCCGGCATCGCGCACGCCGGCGAGTTGCGAGCCCTGATGAATCTTGCGGGCCCCGTGCTGCAGACATACGCGGCTCTCTCCATGCTGTTTCTTCCCTATGCTTCGCGGGTTCAGAGCAAAGAGGGAACCGCCGGCACCTACGCTTTGACTTGGCGCATGACGGCGCTCTTCACGGTCGGTGCCGTCGCATACTGGGCGGTCGTGATTCCATTCCGCGCTCCGATTTTGAAGCTCTTGTACGCAGGGAACTACGGCAGCGTGGGCGACTATCTGCCGTTTTTCGCCCTTGAAACCATCATCTGGTCGGCCAGCGTTGGAGCATCAATCGTGCTGCGCGCCATGGAAGCGCCACGCTATATTTTCTTCGCGAACTGTGGCGCCAGCGTGATCACGCTGGTCGTGGGCATTCCCGCCACGAAGTTCTTTGGACTCTGGGGAGTGGTATGGAGCATCATCCTCGCCAACTCGGCGGCGCTGGTTATGGTGATCGTGTTGCTTCGCCGCAAAGCCGCGGAGAGTCGTGCTTCCAATCTTGAATTTGCAGCTTCTCTGCCGGTGGAAGAACAGATCTAGCCGGCTTCTCCCCCAGTCTGACGTCGAGCGTTTCCCAAATCTTCTTACACGAGATCACTATGCCGATCCTGCGAAAACTGCGTCACGAAATGGCGAAAACTGGAGTACGCGCACCGCTTGTCTGGATGCGCCACAAGAGCCTTCGCGCCAACGATATCTTCTTCGCGTCCTATCCGCGCTCAGGCAGCACGTGGATGCGATTCCTGCTCTACGAATCCATCGTTGGGCAATCTTCGGGGTTTGGCAACGTGAACGAGTCGATCCCCGATGTGAAGGAGCACAAGATTGGCGTGCCCTTGATGCCAAATGGCGGGCGCCTCATCAAGACGCACGAAGTATTTCATCCGGAATATCGCAAGGCGGTGTACCTGGTTCGCGATCCGCGCGATGTGGCTCTTTCCGAGTATGCTTACCAGACCGCGCTCGGCCTGGTGGATCAGCCGTTGGACGAATACCTTCGCGTGTTCCTGACCAAGGGAGTCAATCCGTTCTCCTCGTGGTCGGCGCACGTCGAATCGTGGCTCTCCGCACCGATTCCGAGCGAAAACCTTCTGGTGGTGAAATTCGAAGACCTGCGCCGCGACACGGTTCCCGGCGTCGCTGAGATCATTCGATTCTTTGGTCTCACCCCAAATGAAGATCAGATCCGCCGGGCGATCGACAACAATTCAGTCGAACGCATGAAGGCCAAGGAAAAAGAAACTCCACAGCGCGCCTCGAAAAAAGGGCAGTTCATTCGCAGCGGGTCGGTCGGCGGATGGCGCGGCAAACTTACGGACGCTCAGGTCAAGGTGGTTCGCGATCACGCTACCGACCTTTTGAACCGTCTCCATTACCCGCTTGAAACTGAACCTCAAGAGGCGGCCTTGGCCTCCCGTTAGTTACCTTGTATCTCCGGGAGATATCGTCGATACAATAGCAAGCGCATAATTCATCATCATGGCAACAGGCACAAAACCCGCGTGGAACCCGGAGCCGCCCCGCCCCGCCCCTCGTCGCGCTGCGGCGCTGCTGAAGTTTCTGCCCTTTCTGATCGTTGGAGTGGTGGGCAGCATTGCGGGTGCGTGGCTGGTCATGGAGAAGGGCGTGAACCTCGGCCTGGTCTCTCTGGGGATGGTTCTGGCCTTGCCGGCGATGTGGGCGTCGTGGGTTGGCCTGAAAGAAGTCTGGCGCGTACTGGGTGCGTTTCGCGCCCAAGTGAAGTGGTGGCATTGGATCTGGCTGCTCAGCCTGAGCAGTTCGTTCGTGTTCCGCTACCGCAGTTCCGCAGAGATTGCGCAAAATCCTTTTGACTCGAGCGCGCTGCTGCGCCTCGGCCCCGAAGTGATCGTAGGATGCATTCTGCTGGCGCGCCTCGTGTTCCGCAAACCTGACTGGGGCCCGTCAATGACTCGAGGGATCGTTGGTTCCATGGCGATCTTTGGGACGGTTTGCCTCATATCATCGCTGTGGTCAGTGAAGTTCTCGTGGACGCTCTACAAATCGCTCGAGTATCTGCTTGATCTCTCGATCATTGCGCTGGTGCTGGCCATCGTTCGTACGAGCGACGAGTACAAGACTTTCATCGACTGGACATGGGTAATTGCAGGCGCGACGATCGCCTGGGTGTGGATCGGGCTTCCCATCTGGCCGCAGCAAAGTTGGGCCGAAGAGAGCCGGCTGGCGGGCGCGTATCCCATCGTTTCTTCCAATGAACTTGGCGATACGGGCGCCGTTCTGATTCTTGTGGCGGCCATTCGATATTGGCCGTTGATCGGCCAGTGCAAGAACAAGGCGTTCTACGCGCTGACGGCATTGCTCGGTGTGGTGACGATGATCGCGGCGCAGACGCGAAGCGCGTTCGGCGGCTTGGCCGTGGCTGCGCTAGTCGTTCTGTTTTTTGCGGGTCGGACTCGCTATGCGATTTGGGGATCGTTCCTGGCAGTGCCGGCGGTGATCTTCACGTCGCTCGGACCGAAGATCATGACGTATCTGCAGCGCGATCAAAGCGAGGCCGAACTGGTTTCTATGTCGAGCCGTTTGGATTGGTGGGCCATCGGCTACAAGATGTTTATGCAGCATCCGTTCACCGGGTTGGGCGCGTACGCAGGCAGCCGCTTCGCCGTTCTCACCAACGTTGGTGCCCCGCAGTTGCACAGCGACTGGCTCGAAGTCATTGTCGGCACCAGCATCTGGGGACTGGCACCGTTCCTTATTTCCTTGATTTGGATATGGGCAATCCTGATCCGCTACTATCGCGGCCATTGGCTGAGCGTCGAAGACCGCCAACTGACGCTCGAGATGATCGGCGTCATGACCATCATCACCATTCACTCGTTTGTGAATGTGGAAATGACGTGGCACCATCCCACTCTGTTTCTGATCATTCTCGGCTGGGCGGAGTTTATGCGCCGGCGGCTTAAGGCACGTCCGCCCGTGTCGACTCAGCTCTACCAGAGTCCAATCATGGTCGAGCAGTACCGTTAGTCAGAGTTTACTTTCCTGGGGTTCTCATGCACGCAACGACGATGCCATCCACGGCCAATGTAAGCACGACAGATACACCGACGTTTAAGGTTCTCGGCGTCCGCGTGGACGCGGTTCAGATTCCCGATGCGATCAACATCCTCAAGCAGTGGATCGCCGAGCGCTCCGGATCGCGCTATGTAGCGGTCACGGGAATGCACGGAGTCTCGGAATCGCTGGTGGACAAGCCATTCCGCGCCATGCTCGACGGAGCCTCAATGGTCGTGTCTGACGGCATGCCACTGGTTTGGCTCGGCCGATGGCATGGCTATAAAAACATGGTCCGGCGGGTATACGGTCCCGAACTCATGGAGACCTTCTGCCGCGAGACGGGTAACCGTTACCGGCACTTCTTCTACGGTGGCGCTGAAGGCGTACCGGAGCTTCTCGCCAAGGTCATGCACGAGAAATTCGGCGTCGAAGTGGCGGGCTGCTACTCTCCGCCGTTCCGACCGCTTACGCCCGAAGAAGATAAGGGCGTCATCGAAATGATTGAGGCTTCTCGCGCCGATGTGCTTTGGATTGGCCTCAGCACACCAAAACAGGAAAAGTGGATGTACGAGCATTGCCCGAGGTTGACGGTACCTGCCGTTTTGGGCGTAGGTGCAGCTTTCGACCTGAACACGGGACGCCTGACCCAAGCTCCTACCTGGATGCGCGAAAACGGCATGGAATGGGCCTTTCGGCTGTATGCCGAACCAAAAAGGCTCTGGCGCCGATATCTCGTCAATGGCCCGATCTTCCTATGGAATGTGGGCCTGGAATTGCTTAATGTAAGAAAATTCAGTTGAGTCCGACCCTGTTCCGCTCACGGATTTCAACGGTTTCAAACAGTAACTTTCGTGCTAGAATCGCGGTCAAGTTGTGAAAGAAGCAAAGAACCGCATAATTCGTTTCCCCGCCCCCATTAGGATTCAGCAATCTGAAAAACTCAAACCAAGGTGAAAGGGGTCTATTTCAATGAGTGCGCAAAAACGTGTGCTAGTCACGGGTGCAGGTGGTTTCATCGGCCATCATCTGGTCCGTCGTTTGAAGGCCGACGGCTGCTGGGTTCGCGGTGCCGACATCAAATCGCCGGAGTACGAAGCCAGTCCTGCCGACGAATTCGAGTTGCTCGATCTGCGCGAATTCGACAAGTGCCTGCTCGCCACCCGCGGCGGCATTGATGAAGTCTATAACCTCGCTGCCGACATGGGCGGCATCGGGTACATCACGGCGTATCACGCCGCCATCAGCCGCAATAACATTCTGATCAACGCCAACATGCTCGAGGCTGCGCGCAAGAATCAGCGTCAAGCGCTTCCTGTTTTCCTCGTCCGCGTGCGTTTACGCGCAGAGCAAGCAGAAGGATGCCAACGTCGAACCGCTGCGCGAAGAGGACGCCTATCCGGCCGATCCCGAGCCTGGATATGGCTGGGAGAAGCTCTTCGCCGAGGAGCTCTGCCGCTACTTCCGTAACGACTACGGCTTTGAGACGCGCATCGTGCGCTTCCACAACGTCTACGGACCTCTAGGCACCTATGACGGCGGCAAGGAAAAAGCTCCCGCTGCGATGTGCCGCAAAGTTGCCATGGTTCCGGACGGCGGCGAAGTCGAAATCTGGGGCGACGGCGAGCAGACCCGCTCCTTCATGTACGTCGATGACTGCGTGGAAGGCCTGAAGCGCATTATGGCTTCGGACTATCACGAGGCGTTGAATTTGGGCACGCCTGAACTGGTTACCATCAACCAGCTTGTGCAGATGGTCGCGGATGCTGCCGGCAAGAAAATCAAGATTCGGCACAACCTGACCGGGCCGCAGGGCGTTCGTGGCCGCAACAGCGAGAACAGCCGCACCCGCCGCGTTCTGGGCTGGGAGCCGTCGATTCCGCTGGTTCAGGGTCTCGCCGTCACCTACAAGTGGATCGCCTCCGAACTGCGCAAGCCCATGGCGTCGTCGAAACACGAAGCTGCTGAGCTCGCAAAGTCCGGTGACTAACTAGGCCTAGGGGTGCGGCTACGGCCGTACCTCAAGTCCGTTCATTTTTTCTGTGGAAGGTTGCGCACCTTGGAAGAAAAACATTCGCCAGAGCAGGGCCACGGACCGGTGTTCGTCGTCGGCATGTGGAGGTCGGGCACGTCGCTTTTCTATGCGCTGCTCAACCAGCATCCTCAAATCAAATTGATGTACGAGGATGAACTACCCTTGCTCTGGCCTTTGTTTCTCGGTAAAGCCAAGGCAGATTGGCCGGAACGCTGGGAGTTTTGGAACCAGGCACCGTCCCGTCACAAGCTCAACCTCGATGATCTTCCTCGCAATGTCGCGGGACTGCGCGAGGCCTGCGAAGCAGCCTGGGCTCAGTACGCCCCCGCCGCCGCGATTCGCGGGGCGAAGTCGCCTAGTTATTTCGACTGTTTGCCGCATATCGCAAAAGAGTTTCCTAACGCAAAATTCTTAGTTCTCTGGCGCGATCCAGCGGATGTTTGCCGCAGCGTCGTCCGCGCTCGCAGCGACTCGTTCTTTGCCAAGCGTGGCATGGTGCTGAGAGCGCTGCTCGGCTGTCGTGATCTCAAGAATGGCTACGATACTCTCGCTGCCAACGGCGCTCAGGTTTACCCCGTGCAATACGAAGACTTGGTCGCGAACCCGGCTGCCGTGATGCAGGGTGTCTGCAGCTTCCTTGAAATCGAATTTGACCGCCGCATGGTTTCACTCAAAGATGCCGACCGCTCCGCCATCTATGACGCCGGCCATCACGAGATGGTCAACAGCGAGAAGATCGTGGCGGGAAAAAAGAAGGTCGAGGTTCTTCCCGAGGATATTCGACACAAGGTGGCGACCTACATCGCCTACTGGAAGCACGAATCCGGAGGCTCTTGGCCACATTATCCCGAGTCGTCTGACGCGAAGCCAGGATCCATGTTCTTTTTTGAGCGATTGGTTGATCGTATTGCCTACCGTGGCCTGCGGACATTCGACGGCGGTGTTGCGTTGATTTACTCGTATCTTCCAATCGGGATTCTGCGAAAGTATCGCGCTTCGAAGGGCCGTACCAACGCGGACGCTCTTTCGCCTAGGCGCGCAGCGGAAAAAGAATTGGTCGCTGCTGCCCCGCAAAAGCAGTAGCGTGATGCAACAAGTTTGACGTTGGTCCTCGACGGTCATGCAGAATCGGCCGTCGAGGAGCCCTCCCCACCTTTTTTGAGGCTTCTATGCTGATACTCGGCCTATCCTCTTTCAAAAACGACACCGCCGCAGCCCTCTTGCGGGATGGTGCCATTGAAGCTGCCATCGAGAATGCCAAGCTGCAGCCCGCGATAACGCGCGGCATTCCTGATGCTGCCATTCAGTTCTGCCTCGGGAAGGGAAGCGCTTCGTGGAATGATCTCGACGTGGTTGCGGTGGCCAGCAAGGCGGCCCGAGGATGGAGTCGGCGCGCTTTTTCACGTCCACGGCTGTCTCCTCTCGCGCCAATCGCTACCACTTATCAAGAAGGCAAAGAACTGGGCCGGTTCGCATGGGAGTGGACGGCCCTGCGCGCGCTCCGCCAGCGCTTGAGTGATCCCCGTAAGATCGTCACGCTCGACCATCATTCTTGTCATGCCGCCAGTGCATTTTTTCTATCGCCCTTTGAAAAGGCTTTGATCCTTACACTCGATGGCGAAGGGGACGGCACGGCCGGAATGCTTGCCGTCGGCGAGGGGAACAAAGTACGGATCCAGAAGACGATCCCGTTCCGAAACTCCGTCGGCTGGATCTACTCTCGGATTACCGATCTGCTCGGCTTTGTACCCTCGAAGGAAGAGCACAAGACACAGTGGCTCAGCCTAGAAGGCGAGCCGATGTACAAAGACGTTTTCCTGGGCATGCTGCGCCGCCCGGGCGATTTCTTCCCCGGCGTCAACTTCCGTTATTTTCGGCGCGACGTTACCGGAGTCTTCGAGCCATCGCAGTTGTTCTTCGATCAGATTGGCGTGCCAGGGGGCAAGTCAGAATTCACCCCGGAGTTGAAGCGGAATCTCGCGGCTAGTCTGCAGGCTGCGGTTACAGAATTGATCTCAGATCTGTTGGCCTCGTTTCAGAAGAAGACGGGACTCCAGCACATCAGCCTGGGCGGAGGAGTATTCCACAATACGCTGCTGGTCGCATCACTCGAGCGCAAGTTCGGTGTCGGAAATATATTTGTTCCGCCGGCTCCGGGCAACGCTGGATGCGCCCTTGGTGCGGCCGCATGGATCTGGCACCAGCAGATGGACAAGCCGCGCAATCCAGAAGTCAAGTCCGTCTATTGGGGCCCGAACTATGCGCGCACCGAGATCAAGGAAGTGCTTGACAACGCCAAGGCTCGCTACAACCTGCAGAACACTGGGGAACGGAAGCTCGATTCTGCGGTGACTCTGCTGCGCGCTGGAAAAATCGTCGGATGGTTCCACGGCGCCACCGAGTTTGGCCCACGAGCGCTCGGACATCGCAGCTTGCTGGCTTCTCCGTGGGCGCCCTACGTCACGGAAAATCTGAACGACTTCGTGAAGCATCGTGAGTCTTTCCGTCCGTTTGCCGTTTCGGTGCGGGAAGAAGATTGCGCCCGATATTTTGAAGGTTCACCGCTCTGCCGCTTGATGAACTCTCTGGCGTCGGTGAGGCCTGACTCCGATGTGTTACCGCGCGCTTTGCAGCTGCCGGGAGGCCTCGTTCGACTGCACGTCGTCGAAAAAGAAACCGACCCGCTGTTGTGGGAACTATTGCGACGCTTCGGCGATCACGAGCCCGCGCCAATTTTGGTGAACACCTCCTTCAATCTCCCCGGCGAGCCTCCGGTGATCCGGCCGAAGGATGCGGTTCGAACTTTCTTCTGCTCGGGCATCGACGCCGTGTTCGTAGACAGTTTTCTGCTGACCAAGTCGAGTTCGGCGCATATTCTGAACACCCGGCCAGTTCTGCAGAAGCAGGAAGATCACGTTACCGTGCTCTAAACGCATAGAGGTAGCCACTGCGTCGCCGGCAGCAAGGTGAACCCAGAGTTTCGTGGTGCCAGCAGCCTGTCACGGAGGTAACTGCGAGCGCACATCTACTGGCCCAACCAGCCCCGGCGCATGGTAGACTTTTTCACCCAGTTCGAATGGGATTGCTCCCTCGCAATCTCGCTCATGAGGACAGTATGAAACCAGCCATCGACGTTGCTAGTGGTATTTCTCACGACCCGTACCAGAAGACGGTCTGCTGCCTGCGGTGCGAGCAGAAGCTCGACCGCTACCAGTTGATGCGCGTCAGCCTCGTGCCCAACGGCCACGGGCACGGCCATGCCATCCTCTCGTGCCCCAAGTGTGGGCACGTGGAGTTCGTCTCGGAGTCGAGCCCGCTGCTGCACTCCCTCGAAATGATCTCCGTTGACACAGGCGACGGCGACTGAGCACTCGGGGATTCTTTTTGCAATCCAGGAAAATTGTGCGCATGCCCGTGTCGTTGATGAAGGGCTTTGTCTTGCTCACAGCCGCATTGGTCGTGCCTGCAGCATACGCACAGGCACCGCACAACGCCTGCACCTCGGCTCACTACAAAATCATCGCCCTCCCACTGCGTCCTGCCCGCATAAACAAATCCGGTGTCATCGCCGGGACGATCGAAGATCACCATCCCGCTACGTGGACCCAGAAGGACGGACTCCGCGAGATCGAACTGCCTACTGGATTCTCAGGCGCCGACCCACTCGGCACGAATCAAGCAGGTGATCTGGTTGGCTCAACCACGCGGGAGGGTTCCGATCAGCCGTTTGCATTTCAGTATTCCCACGGCAAGTTCTCCTTGCTTTCCGAAGAGCACTCGAAGGCTTTTGCGATCAACAACGCCGGCGATGTCGCTGGCCAAAACGCAGAAAATCTCGCGCTGTGGCGCAAACAGAAGGCGATCCCGCTTGGCGGTTGCTGCGGGGGTATCGCGCGCGCCATCAACAGTCGTGGAGAAATTGTTGGCCAAGTCAACGACAAAGAAGGCCGCTACAGCGCGTTTCAGTGGGATGCCGCGCATGGCTTGCGATCGATTGCCCCGCCGGAAGCTGCCAGAAGCACCGCCCTTGCCATCAATGAGGCGGGACACGTGCTGCTTCAGTCCTTCACGCCCAATGCTGTGTTCCTTCGTCAGAATGGCAAGTTAACCCCGGCTCGTCTCTCAACGGACATGGCGAGTCAGCCGCTGGCTCTCAATAACTGCGATATTATCGTCGGCGAATTCGGGGTCGCTTCCGACTTCAATCACGCATTTATCTGGGACCAGCAGAACGGCTTCCGCGACCTTAACAAACTTTCGGATGTCGGTTCGGAGTGGATACTGGAAACCGCACTCGACATCAATGACAGCGGAGAAATAATCGGCATTGGCGATCGCGGCAGCAACCAGGACGTCGGATACCTCCTGGTGCCTCAGCAAGAAACAAAACCGTCGAAAGTAGCGAAGTAGTAGACAACCTGGGTTTACTTTCGCGTACGTTCGTAACGTTCGTGGTTTAACAATTTCCCCCGCCAGCGTCTTAAAATAGGGAATTATCAGTTATGAAGAATCGCCTCTTTTTCCTGCTCCTCAGTCTTGTTGTCGCTCTTTCCGTGATGGCTCATGCCCAGGACAAAGACGACGACGATGATGATGACCAGAAGCCCACGCACGCTCCGGTTATGAAGTCGACCGAGAAGCCGGCTGGGATGACATTCTCCTGCCCGTACGAAAAAGGCTTTCAAGCTCCGCACAAGATCGGTAGCTACACCGTTCGCCTTCTGCCGACAATTCCGGACAAGAAAGATAAAGACGACAATGATCAGGACGGCGATCCGCGCTGCCGTGCTGTGCTCACCTCCGCCAGCGGTAAGCGCATGACGATTGCGTACGAATGGGCGCTCAATCTTGATCCAATTTCCGGCGTCGATCTGAATGGCGATGGCAAGCCCGAACTTGTTCTGTCGGGGTATTCCGGCGGATTGCACTGCTGCTATGTCTACGAAGTAGTGAGCCTCGGCCGCACGCCGCAGGTCTTGCACACTTTTGCCAATCCGCTGCCCATTACCTTTGAGAGGCAACCCGACGGCGCCACTTTGATTCGAGCCGTTGACGGCGTCTTCGACTATTTCATCGTCCCGCACACTGACGCCGTTATTCCGCAGTTAGTGCTCAAGCCCGAAGGGAACAACCTGGTAGATGTCAGCGCTCAATATCCTGAGCTGTATGACAAGGAAATCGAACTGGCGCGCAATCAACTGACGCCCGACGAGTTGGAGAAATTTCGCAAGTCGAACTTTCACGACAAACTCTTCACCGATCAGATTCCTACCGTCCGCAAGGTTCTCACCATCGTGCTGAACTACGTCTACAGCGGACGCGAAGACAAAGCATGGCAGGCTCTCGACGATATGTGGCCGGCGAATGATTTGGCCCGTATGAAATCGCTTATTGCCGAGCGCCGCCATCGCGGTATGTTGGCGAACCTGGCGTGCGACTGCCGGCCCGCCTTGATCGCGCGCCAGGTCCGTGCCAAACGCAAACCCTCGCCTCCGGATGAGATCTCCGATCCGCGCGTAAAGTCCATTATTGACGACTAAGTGGTATGGCACATTCGTGCCATACCGCGATCCGGCATGCGACTTTGAAATCGCTCAATTCCCCTAACTGTAAGATTCCACTCGTCTTAATTCCGCCCGCGTTTTCCTGTGGTTGCAAGTTCTTGCATCTTGACACCCCTTCCGCAGCACCGCCATACTCATACGAGCTTGATCCCCCATCGAGCAGTGGGTTGCTTTCAGGTTCATCCCTCAAACACGTTTTGTGAGCCCAGGTAGTGCGCGTATGTGTCCCCCCGCCTAGCTCTGCTTTCAGAGCGTTGCATGTCGGCCCTAGCTCTTAACCGAGGCGTACCTCCACTTGCGGAGACTATTCATGACTTCCCGATTCTTTCGTTCAGCTTGCGCCGGATTTCAACTGGCGTGCGTCCTTACCCTTCTCATCACGGTAGGCATTTCTCAGCATGCAGTAGCTCAAGCGAAAGCAACGATTGCACCGACCACGGCCGTGTGTCCCACCGGCGACATGTCGTGCATCAAGCACGTCGTGTTCATCATGAAAGAAAACCGCAGCTACGACGTGTATTTCGGCGCGTACAACAAGAACGGCGCCAACGGATCGACGACTCCGCATCTCTCCAATGGCACCACCATCACTGCACCGCACCTGTACGACTCCTCGCCGCTCGATATCTGCCATGATTGGAAGTGCAACCTTTCCGACGATGACTTCGGCAAGATGGACCGCTTCGACACCGACCCGAGCTGCATGGCTAACGGCATCCTGATGTGCGAAGCGCAGCTGAACGGGACCGACCTGCCCAACTACTACGCCTACGCCGACAATTTTGTTCTTGGCGACAATCACTTCACCTCGCTGCACGCGACCAGTTTCCCGAACCACCTTTACACGATCTCGGCGACTTCCGGCGGCGTGATCAGCCAGGGAATTCTGGCCTCCGCTCCCTCGAAGACCGAAGTCGGATGCCGCGCCGATGAAGGCGCGACCGCGCAGCAGCTCGACCAATACGGCAACCTCACCGCCCAATATCCCTGCTACGACTTCCTGACCCTTGGTGACCTGCTAACCTCCGCCGGCGTGAGTTGGAAGTCCTACGCGCCTGCCAACATCGCTTACAACGCCTACAACGCCATCAATCACATCTACAACAACACCGCGGTTTGGAACTCGATTTATGAGCCAGACACTTCTTTCGTGACGGATGTGAAGGCTGGAAAGCTTCCGGCGGTGAGCTGGCTGGTTACGCTGGGTGGCAACGAGCATCCGCCGATTAGTACTTGCCTCGGGCAGAACTGGGCAGTGCAGCAGATCAATGCCGTCATGCAGTCGACGCAGTACTGGGTGAACGAGCCCACGCTGATCGTGATGAACTGGGATGACTTCGGTGGTTTTTATGATCACGTGCCGCCACCGATCGAAGACATGTATGGGCTCGGGCCCCGCGCTCCGATCCTATTTATTTCTCCATTCACGAAGCCCGGGTATGTGAGTCATGTACAGACGGAATCGGCTTCCGTGTTGAAGTTCATCGAAGAACGCTGGGGACTGCCCTCGCTCGGGCAGCGCGACCTGATCGTGAACGATCTTTCCGACACATTCAATTTCAATCAAGCGGGAAATGCTCCGCTCGTATTGAATCAACTCTCGTGCCCTTATGTGGAGAGTTCCGACACATTTGGTCCGCAGGTTGTCGGCACAACGAGCCAAGCGTATAACGCGACCTGGTCGAACCAGTCCACCAAGAGCGCCACGTTCAGCAGCATCGCCGTGACCGGCGATTTCTCGCAGACCAACAATTGCACCACCGCTGCAGTGAACCCGGGCCACTTCTGCACAGTGACGTTCAAGTTCGCGCCCACGACGACCGGTTCACGAACGGGCACTATCACGATGACCAGTAACCTGGGAACTCAGACGATTTCCCTTACAGGCACAGGAACCGAAGTGGGCCTGTCGACTCCAGGTCTGAACTTCGGCAATGTTGTAGTCGGCACGACGAGCAACGTGGTGGCGGTGAAGGTGACCAACAACAATACCGTCGCGCTCAACGTGCTTCGAGTGGTTCCAACCGGTCCGTTCCAGCAGACCAACAATTGCGTGGGCGCCATCGCCCCCGGCGCCTTCTGCACGATCAATCTGAGCTTTAAGCCGACGGTCGCGGGACCCGTTCCGGGCAACGTCACGATCACCGACGACGATATTACGGCGACTCAAGTCGTGAACCTGACCGGTTTCGGTATCGCGATGTCGTCTTCGGCGACCACGCTGGCTTTCGGCAGCGTGCCCGTCGGTGCCGTCAGTTCACCGCTGCCAGTCACGATCACCAACACAACCGCGGTCGGCATACCGATCAACAGCATTTCGATTGGCGGTGTGCAAGACTTCGGCGAGTTCAACCAAACCAATAACTGCCCGGCTACTCTGGCCGCGGGCACGAACTGCACGATCCAAGTCACCTTCGCACCCCTGCATTTGGGAGCGACGACTTATCCGGTTCTAACAGCCTTCTTCGGCACCGGCAATGTCTGGGGCTCCGTGGATAGCCCGATCTCAGTTCAACTTACAGGCACAGGAGCCGCTCCGACCACGAGTCCGGTTCCGACGATTCTGCAGTTGAAGCCGATTACGGTGATGCCGGGACATACAGCTTTCACTCTCAATGCAACGGGAATGGGTTTCACCACCGGGTCGGTAATGTACTTCAACGGCACCGCGCTGACGACGAAGTTCGTCAGCAAGCGCGGTGTGGCGGGCACGATTCTGGCCCCGATGGTCGCCTCAGCGCAGACGGCCAACATCACTGTCGCGAATCCTGCGCCGGGAGGTGGAGCGTCGGCTCCGGCGTTGTTCCCAGTGACCGCCAGCTTTACACCGGCTCCGGTCACGAACATTGTGAATGCAGGCTCGAACCCGGTGTCGATCGCTGCCGGTGATTTCAATGGCGATGGCAAGCTCGATATGGCGGTCGCCAACGGCAGCACGCACTCGATCCAGATCATGCTCGGCAATGGTGACGGAACCTTCACTGCTGGCAGCAGCTTCGTAGTGGGTACCAGCCCGACTTCCGAACCGACATCGATCGCAGTCGGGGATTTTAACGAGGACAACAAGCTCGACATTCTCGTCGGAGTTAGTCCCGATAGCATCGTGGACGTCTTCACGGGCGATGGCGCTGGCAACTTCACGTTGGTCAACACCATTCCGACTGTGGTGAACCCGGTATCCATTGTCGTGACCGACTTTAATCTGGACGGCTTTTCGGATTTCGCGGTTGCCAACGGACAGGACAACACGGTCACGGTGTTTTTGGGCCGCGGCAATGCCTCGTTCTGGATTACGTCTACCCCGCTCGCTACAGCACTCAGTGGACCCGTACAACTTCTGGCCACTGACTTCAACAACGATGGCTTCGCCGACCTCATGATCGTGAACAGCAAGAACAACACTCTCACGGTTCTGCCGGGCAAAGGCACAGGCGCTTTCGGCAACGCGGCGGCTGCGATTAACCTTGCTTCTGCGCCTTCGGCAGTCGCGGCAGGCGACTTTAACCTCGACGGCAAGATGGACATCGCCGTGGTTAGCCAGACTGGAAACACGGTCACGGTCTACCTCGGCAATGGCAACAACACGTTCCAGACCGGCGTTCCATACGCGACCGGCACTGGACCCGACTCGATAGCGGTTGCGGACGTCAACGGCGACGGACTGCTTGATCTGATCACTGCCAATTCCGGAGGAACGGTCTCTGTCCTGTTGGGTGTGACCGGCGGTACCTTTGGAACTCACACCGATTTCACTGCCGGTGCGGGTGCGCAATCGCTGGTGATTGGGGACTTCAATAACAACGGCAAACTGGACTTTGCGACTGCTGACGCGACAGCGAATGTAGTCACGGTCCTGACGCAATAAGCTGGTTAGAGCAGGGCCGGGCATGGTCCGGCCCTGTCATTTCTAGCAAAGAACGAAGGCGCGTTTCGCATCAGGCCAAGGCCTTGCCCAACTTGAGTTTTTCGGAGCACGGAAATGATCATGACCACACGCTCGATTTTCGCAACGGCAATAATTTCGATCGTCAGCATTTGCAATGCACCGAGCTCGGCAGCGCAGACGGTGAGCTTCTCGCCGACGAGTTTGGCCTTTGGGAGCGTGGTTGTGGGCACCTCGAGTAGTCCACTGCCAATCAAGCTGACCAACACAGGCAGTGCAACTCTGAACGTCAGTAAGGTCCAGGTCACGTCGCCCAACGCCGGCGACTTCACCCAAACGAACAACTGCACGCCACAGGTATTGGCCGGAGCATTCTGCACGATCAATGTCACGTTTACTCCGACCACGAGTGGGGCACGATCGGCGAACATCACAGTGACCGACAACGCCACAGGCAGTCCACAAAAAGTCCTGGTCTCGGGCACGGGGCTGGCTCCTGCGGTGAGCATGAAGCCGTCGAGCCTGACCTTCGCCGATCAGATGATCGGATCAGGCAGCGCTTCGCAGAGCATCAACATTACAAATACGGGCCAGGCGCCGCTGAACATTTCGAATATCGCTGCCGCGGGTGCGAACGCCGGCGACTTCTCCCTGACGAACAACTGCGGCGCGAGTCTTGCCGTCGAATGGGACCTGCGCGATTACGGCGACCTTCACGCCGACGGGGAATTGGAGCCGAACCGCGGCCATCATGATGACCGACAACGCTCTGGGGTCGCCGCACGTGATGGGACTGGCTGGAAACGGCATGAGTGGTGGAGTGGCTTCATTCTCGCCGCCGAGCCTGACCTTTGCGACGCGTTTGATGGGCACCACGAGCGCTGCGCAGCCAGTGACCCTCACGAACACGGGCACGGCTCCGCTGCTGATCGCGCAGATTTCCGCCTCAGGAGATTACGCGCAGACGAATACCTGCGGTACGTCCGTGGCTGCAGGCGCGTTTTGCACCATCAACGTCACGTTCACTCCGTTCTATAACTCGACTCGTCCCGGGTGGATCAACATCAATTTCACCGACCCGGCTGGAATTCAGACGGTCGCGTTAACCGGCGCAGGCGCAAATCCAGCGCCAGTCACAGTGAAGCCGCGAATCGCCTCGTTGACGCAGGCACAAACCCAGCAATACACGGCCTATCTGAGCAACGTAGTCACCACCAACGTTACTTGGTATGTGGACAATGTCGTTGGAGGCAACGCGACGGTTGGCACAATTTCGAGTTCCGGGCTCTACACTCCGCCTGCTACTGCGGGTTCGCACACTATCAAAGCCGTCAACATCGCGAACACCAAGCAGGGCGCTTCTGTGCCGGTGGTAGTTTCCGGCTTTACCGGAACGTTGACGCACCACGGCGACAATCTCCGGACCGGCCAGAACAACAACGAAACCGCGCTGACCACCGGCAACGTCAATAAGACGCAGTTTGGCAAGCTGTTCTCGCAGCCAGTGGATGGCCAAATCTACGCCGAGCCGCTCTGGGTGCCGAACGTTAACATCGGTGGCGTGCCGCACAATGTGATATTTGTTGCCACGCAACACGACAGCGTTTATGCGTTCGATGCTGATTCCTCGACGGCCGCCTTGTGGCACACCAGCTTTATCAATCCAACCGCAGGCGTAACGTCGATTCCTCAGGCAGACGTTGAGCGTGGTCTCGATATCAGTCCGGAGATTGGGGTCACGTCCACCCCGGTTATCGATTCGGCAAACGGCATTCTCTACGTGGAAGCTCGAACGAAAGACACGCGGGGTACCGCGCCGTGCCCGGGCCCGAACAATGTGGGCAGTCCTTACTTCCATTTCCTGCACGCCCTCGACGTGACTACCGGAGCGGAGAAGCCGGGCAGTCCTGTGATGATCTGCGCGCAGGTTCCGGGAAGCGGATACGACAACTACAGCGGCGTCGTCTACTTCAATACGATGCGGCAAAACAACCGCGCTGGTCTATTACTGCTCAATGGCGTGGTGTACATCGCATTCGCGTCATTGGAGGACATCAGTCCTTATCACGGCTGGGTGCTAGGCTACTCCTACAGCGGAAGCGGCTTCACGCAAACAACAACCTGGTGCTACACCTGCTCTGCCATGTCGGGAAACAAAGCAGGAATCTGGCACGGCGGTGGCGGGATCCCGGCTGACGCCAGCGGCAATCTCTATGTTTCCACGGGCACGGGCAGCTTCGACAACACAATCGGCGGCGGCATCAGTTTCGGAAAGCTGACGCCCAGCGGAACGACGCTGAACGTAACCGATTATTTCTCGCCCTTTAATCAGGCGTATCTGACTATCGAGATGATTAACCTCGACTTGTCGTCGTCGGGTCCGATGTTGCTACCCGATCAGAGCGGTGCGACTCCACATCTGGCGATATTTGCGGGCAAGACCGGCACCATCTACCTGGTGAACCGCGACAACATGGGCAAGTTCAACGCTACTGGAGACAACGTGGTGCAAGCGCTCTACACGACCATCGGAGGCGCAGTGACTCCGACGGGCAACTGGGGCACGCCCGCTTATTTTAACGGTCAGATCTACATTCAGGGCGTGAAGGATAACCTGAAGCAGTTCGGGCTGTCGAATAACCTGCTGTCCGGCGGACCTCTGGCGATTGGGGCGGACAATATCGGCTACCCGGGCACCACGCCAGTGATTTCTAGTAACGGTACGCTCAATGGAATCGTGTGGGTTGTGCAGTCCGACGGAGCGGCATCGAGTAAACCGTCGACCCTGCGCGCCTACGATGCTACCAAGATTGTGACCGAGCTCTACAACAGCGGGATGAACGGAACAACCGACCAGGCTGGCCCCGCCGTGAAGTTTGCCACGCCAACGATCGCCAACGGCAAAGTCTACGTACCAACGGCATCGGAGCTCGATGTTTATGGATTGAAACCGTAAGTAGAACAACAACAGGATTTTCAATTGGGCGGCTCGTGATTCCATCACGAGCCGCCCTTTTTATTTGACCGGGCGCAATTAGGTATTCTCTGCTTACAAAATCGGCCCTTTCGTGTACTGTTCTGCAGCTATAAAACTCTTTTATTTAGAATAAGATAAAGAGAACAGTCAAAATAGATCACAGGAAAAGGCCGCAACTTTTTTGCGCTGGCCGTGTTCCCCCTAAAGGTTGAAGCGTGTCTTCGCGCGAAAAATTGAAATCGCCATGCTTGGGAGGCAATACGAATGAAGTTCCCCCGAACCCTGTTACCAGTGAGTGCGTTGTGGATTGTTGCTGCGATTATGACCGCCTGTGGCGGCGGAGGAGCAGCAGGGTCCAGAGGCGTGCCGGGCCAGCCGCCACCGCCTCCTACTGGAACGAATTACACCACCTGCCAGGACAATGCGGGAAACAGTCAGTTGGTCCCTAACTTTTTGTCCAGCCAGTTTCAGGCGAACTACCAAAATGCCATCAGCGCTCTGGTCACGCACGTGAGCCAGGCGTCATACGCTTCGCAGGTTGGGTATATTCGAATCGGTCTCGGGCGAGGTGGCGAGATTAACCTTCCCAACGGATGGAATAACTCATCCTCGGGAGTCTGCTACGGCGGCTATTTTAAGTGGGGCTACACGGCCGGATCTCCTAATGCCACCTGGAATCAGTATCTGGCGGGTATGCTCAATTTTGAGGGCAGCCTGAGTTCTCCCAAGCAACTCCTGGTCAGCATCACACCGATCTCAAGCTCTGGCATCGAGACCGATGACTACATTGCACCGATCGCCGTCCAAAATGGAATCAGCTATGGCAATCAGGGACTACAGGCATCGGACATTACAGCTTTCAGTACCGGCGGAGCCTGTGGCGGCGACTGGTGCAAACTCTTTCAACAGTCTCCCCCCGTCATCAAAGAGTTGCAGACGATTGGCCAAAGCTGTCCGCAGGGAGCTGGAGCGTGCTCCAGCCAGCAGCAGAGTTCAACTGGCCCCCTGCCCCCGCTTCTTCAGTTCGCCACGGGTGTCGTTTCACCGGTCGTGCCTGCGCCGGCGAACGATCTCGAGCTTTACTACCAGGATTGGCTGATCGCATACGACCCCAACGACCCGGATAATGGGACCTACGGTGCCGCCTACAAATCGGCGATTGAGGCTGCATCGGCGCACGCGACGATGCAGGTGCTATTTCCAGACGCAAGCAATCCGGATATTCAAACCTACGTGCTGAGCCAGTCCTCCCCGACGGGAGTTGTGATCGACGTTGATTGGTCTGACATTCAACCGACGGGTGCCAGTTCATTCGACTGGAGTATCACCGACAATTCCATTCAGCACTGGATCTCTGCCGGCGCCAAGAAAGTGAACCTGGTTTTTCAAAACACGACCTACGCAGGCAACAACTGTCAGCAGAACTCGACTGGCTCCAATGGCCAGAGCAGTAGCGGTAACTGCGCCATGCCCGCGTGGATGTGGACGGTTCTCAAGTAAATATTCAGACCGGCAGTGGCGGCGGGCACCATGCCTGCCGCCGCGAGGTTCAAGCTGCGAGTTGAAAAGCAGTGCAAACTTTCAGCAGCGAATCTAAAATCGCATAGCATATCGTCGCCCTACACAATCCTATGAAGATTTTCCTTGCCTCTCTCGCCCTAGCTCTCTTCCTAGTGCCGTCTCCGAGTGGAGATGCCAAAAGCGCTGCGCCAGTCACTGGGACTCCTGTTCTCGAGGTGCTGTTTCCCCCCTCTGATTCGCACGGGCGCAACTATGACGACGTGAAGACTTATCTGCTGAGCAAAAACTCGCCGGCTTTTCCGCTCATCTCAGGAGCGGTAATCCAGGTGGCTTGGTCCGACTTCGATTTGGGCGATACAAAGTCCGGTACACACACGAAATACGATTTCAAACTCGTGGACGACGCCATGGCGCCGTGGATCGCCGCCGGAAAGTTTGCCAATCTTGTGCTGTCCACTATTCCCTATGGTGCGCCGCCGAGGTGTCCCGAGCGCGGCAGCGGGTCGAATGGACAGGGTGGTATCGGCAATTGCGCCATGCCCGCGTGGATGTGGACCGCGCTCGGCGAATCAAACTTCACGAGCTGTGATGGCGCGCAAGTACCGAACTTCATTTCGAACGCCTATGTGACGAACTATCAGGCAGCAATGGCGACGCTCATTCAGCACTATCGCTCTACTCCCGGAGTCGGATACATCCGCGTCGGGCTCGGCAAAGGTGGCGAAATTAATCTGCCGAAAGGCTGGCAGGAGCCGGGGGATTCCTGCGGGCAGGCCTACTCTAAACGTTGGGGATACACCGTCGGGGACTCGAACAAATCTTCATGGAACGCCTACCTCGAAAAAATGCTCGACTTCGAAGGCAGCCTGCATTCGGCCAAGCAGTTGATGGTCAGCATTACTCCCGTGCGCGCGCCCGGTGTGAATCCGCAGGAAGTTTCAGACTTCATCGCGCCCATCGCTGTGAAGAACGGCATCGGCTTCGGCAATCAGGGATTGTCAACTATGGCGATGCACGATTGCACGGGCATGCAGGCCGACTGGTGCAACTTGTTCGAGCGCTTCAAAGGCAAGGTCCCACTGCAGTTGCAGACGCTCGGTCCGAGTTGCCCGCAAGGGTCGTGCGGCGGAGGACCAGGGCAGGGCCAGCGTCGCGGACAAGGCGGCTGGGGCCAAAACCAGGGCGGCGGACGCTGGGGGGGACAAGGTGGCGGAGCAGGTCAAGGCCGCTGGGGTCAGGGCCGCGGGCAGGGTGGCGGTGGCGGCGGCATGCTCGGAAGCCTAAGCAACATGACCGGATCGCTCGTTCCACTGCTTCCTTTCGCCACCAAGAACCATGCCACGATTCTTGAAATCTATACGGAAGACTGGCTGATTGCTTTCAGCCCCAACCATCCGCAGAATCGCCAATACGGAACTGATTACGCGCAGGCGTTGAAGCAGACAGCAGAAGGGAAGTGAAGGATTCGACAAGCTCGATGCTTCATTTCGGCTTCAAAATAACCTTTAGAATCGCCCGCACAACCCGCGTCTCCAGTGCTCCGTCGTGCGCGTCCCGCTGAAGGAAATAAACGTCGTGGTCACTCCGAATGTGCTTCCGCAGGTGGATTACATGCTCACTGACGCAGGCAAGGAACTCGTCACCGTGATGGAGGCCATGTGCGGTTGGAGCACAAAACATCTCGGCATGATGCCGACTCTTCCGCGTACCACACCGTTGTCAGCGTGACGTCGTGAAACCCCGCTCGTGCGGCTGCGCCGGCTTTCACCCAGCATTGATGCCTTCTCGCAGCCCTGGTTCAAAACACTGCAGTCACACCGAAGTGCAAGGTACTAAAACCCTTATAGCCCGCTAATCCCCGTCCCTATGCGTGTCTCCCGCAACACCTTTGGCACGTTTTCATGTCCCCACACGCATGACACAGTTGCCGAAGTAAAACGCTCTTCAAACGGAACTGAAGTAACCGCCTAGTGCGGGAGGCGCGGGCCAATGAATTCCCCCAAGTTACTGGCCAGCTTGCTGGCCGTTTCTTTATCGCTGTGCCTGACAGGTTGTGCGGGATTTAGTTCTTCCCAAAAGTCGACCATTGCTCCTCCAGCGGATTTCTCAGTCGCCGTGAATCCGACTACCGTGACGGTCGCCAAAGGCGGCAGCACCAGCCTTTCCGCCAGCGTTGCCGCACAGGGCAGCTTCACCGGAAACGTTCAACTCACCGTTTTCGGGTTGCCGTCTGGTGTATCGGCCCGCCTTAGTTCCAGTAGCGTAGCCGGATCGGGCGATCCCACGATTTCTGTTGCAACCTCGAACGATGTGGCGCCGGGAACCTACCCGCTTACCCTCACCGGCATGAGTGGCACACTTGTGCACAACGCGTCGTTCAGCCTGGCCATTACCAGCACCAGCCAAACGGCGGACTTTTCGATTTCGACGACTCCTAATACGCAGACGTTTGCCATCAACCAGAGCACAAAATTCACCGTAAATATCGCGGCCCTCAATGGATTCACCGGTACCGAGTCTCTGACCGCGAGCGGGTTGCCGGCGGGAACATCGGCCAGCTTCACTCCAGCTTCGATCAGTTCCTCCGGTACCGCCACGCTCAATGTTTCGACAAATGCAGCTGCGGTTGCGGGCACGTACACACTGACGATCGCGGGCACGAGCGGTAGCTTGAGCCACAGCACAACGGTAGGCATAACGTTGACCAGCAATCCTCCCCCGGATTTTTCGCTGAATGCATCACCCAGTTCACAGACGGTCACCGCCGGGAGCAGCACCAGCTTCTCTGTAAGCGTTGGCGCGTCAAACGGATTTACCGGAGCCGTTGCGCTGGTGGAGAGCGGAATGCCCGCAGGCATGCTCGCCAGTTGCAGTCCTTCGTCGATCAGTACCTCGGGAACTTGCACGCTGAACATTTCAACAACGTCTTCGACAGCGGCGGGAACGTACACTCTCACCATCACGGGCACCAGCGGCAGCTTGAGTCACAGCACGACGGTGAGTGTCACGGTGAAGGCGACAACAGTCACGGCTGATTTCACACTTTCCGCGTCACCAGGTTCACAGGCCGTCATCGCAGGCAAATCCACAACATTTACAGCCAGTGTCGCCGCGCAGAATGGCTTCACCGGCACGGTGGCGTTATCCGCAACCGGTCTGCCCACAGGAGTGACGGCTGCTTTCGCGCCCGCTTCCATCACAACGTCGGGCAGTTCGACACTCACCCTGACGTCGACATCGTCAGTAGTAGCTGGAACTTATACTCTGACCATCTCGGGCAATAGCGGCAGCCTTTCGCACAATGCAAATGTATCGCTCGTGGTGTCGGCGGCCGCGACCGGGGTGGTGTTGAACGTTCTGGAGTTCCCGGGAGTGACGAGCACTACCTGGTACAAGGATTTTCCGACGTACCTGTTCAGCAATCCCACCGTGAACGGCGCTACGATTGGAGTCGAGTGGGGCGGCAGCGACCAGGGCCCTTCCGCTGGATCGAACCAGTATGACTGGACGTATCCGGATGCGCAGATGCAGGACTGGGTGAGTGCCGGCAAGAAGGTCAACTTCGTGGTTTGGGCCAACGCCGACAATGCGAATAATAGCTGCGGCCCCGAAGGCAAATACGGAACCGATAACACCGGCAATTGTGCAATTCCAGCCTATGTCTGGGCTGCGCTCGGTTCTTC
Source organism: uncultured Acidobacteriaceae bacterium (assembly GCA_963786095.1). Lineage (GTDB taxonomy): Bacteria > Acidobacteriota > Terriglobia > Terriglobales > Acidobacteriaceae > Sulfotelmatobacter. The sequence goes on from CAWAXV010000020.1 coordinate 266,911, forward strand.
GAACATCACCAGCTGTGTTTCGCAATTCGGCACGCAGCAAATGCCGAACTATCTGGCGACGGCCTTCCAGAGCAACTACCAGAAATTCATGGCCGCGATGATTCAGCACTACAAAGGCAATCCGAGTATCGGTTACATCCGCTTCGGTCTTGGCCATGGCGGCGAAAGTCTTCCGGTCTCCGTGTGGAACGACACCACCACGGCCTGCGGCCAGGCGTACGTGAATTCCTGGGGGTTGACGATCCAGACGTGGGAAGGTTATCTCTCGACTATGTTGAATTACGAGGGATCGCTGAACTCACCCGTGCAACTGATGGTGGGCGTCACCCCGATGGGCAATCCCGGCTCGCAAGTACCCGACTTTGCGGCGCCCATAGCCGTGCAAAATGGAATCGGCTTTGGCAGCCAGGGACTGCAGTTGAGCGACGTCAACAATTGCGCCTTTTCAACGGCTGATTGGTGCGATTTGTTTGCTCAGTACAGCGGGCAAGTTCCCACGGAGTTGCAGACCTACATGCAGAGCTGTCCAGACAATAGCTGCACGACGGGATCGCTGGTGAACTTGATTCCATGGGCGGTGGCCAATCACGCAAAGATTTTCGAGATCTACTACCAGGACTGGCTGACGGCGTACGACCCCAATTATCCCGGTTTCTACCCGGCCTACCAGCCTGTGCTGCAGGCTGCGGCCGGGCAGTGATCGCTCGGGTCAAACTGACGCGTCTAGAAGGGGATGTCTTCGTCCGTGATCGGACCAGAACCAGCTCCTGCGGGCTCATGCTCGGGTGTGCGCTGATCGAAGTTGTTACTGCCTGACGCCGAGCGCGAACTTCCGGCGAAATCGCCTCCGCCGCCACCTTCGCCGCGTCCACCGAGCAGAATCAGGTCGCTGGCCACGACTTCGGTCATGTATTTCTTCTGGCCGGATGTCTTGTCGTCCCAGGAGCGGGTCTGCAGGCGTCCCTCGATGTAGACTTTGCCGCCCTTCTTCAGATATTCGCCCGCAATCTCTGCGAGCCGTTGCCAGAGCACGACGTTGTGCCACTCGGTGCGATCCTGCCACTCACCCGCTTTGTCTTTGAAACGCTCGTTGGTAGCGATGGTCAGCTTTGCCACGGGCGTGCCCTGCGGCGTGTATTTGACTTCAGGATCCTTGCCCAGATTTCCGATCAGTTGAACCCGGTTCAGACTCTTTCCTGCCATATCAGTGCTCCTTTGCCGGGGTAACTATAACAGAACGAGGCCGGTGGATAAGGTGCTGGCTGTCACAAATCCTAGGACGGAGTATCATTTTGGGCTGGACGCCTTCAAGTATTGGTTGAAGTTTGAACTCTGTCCGCAGGAGGGAACTCATGTCCCTGCTTGGCCGATTTCACTCAAGTTTTGCTTCAAGGATTGCTCGAATTGTTCTCGTGCTAGCAGGACTGCTTGTGCTGCCCAGTTGTCGGGTGTACTCCGTTAATCCCCTTTACGAGGCGGATCTTTCCGACGTTACGTTTGACCAGAGCCTGGTTGGATCATGGGGACAGATGGATGACAAGTGCCTCTGGCTCCTAACGATCGCGGCCCACCAGCAAACCTACGAGTTGACTGTCTCTCCGGCCGCCGAGTGTAAAAGCCAGGAGCAGCCGATGCGCTTTGAAGGACACCTCGTAAGTGTGGACAACCACCGATTTCTGGATGTCTCTCCCCAGCCCGACGAGGTTTGCGCTCTGTGCATGCCTATGCACGAGTTCTTGCTGATTTCGCAGGAGAGGGACACTCTGTCGTTCGTCGAGTTGGACGAGGATTGGATCAAGCAAGCGATGAAAGAGAAGAAAGTGAGGCTTGCTCACCTTGGCGGGCGCGGAGATTTTGAGAATGTAACCCTCACAGCATCGCCAAAGGAACTAAAGAAATTCGTTCGCAAATATGCCGATGACAAAACGGCGTTCAAGCCCGATCCCGATGGCAAACTCAAGTTCAAGCGGCGCTAACGTTGCTGGCTATCGGATGGGATTCTGGCGGTTGAAAGCTTAGAACTGACAGCCCTTTTGCGCTATAATCCCCACCATGCCTCCTGCACCCGGAGCGACCAAGGCCGTCGGGATGGTTCCCGACGAGCAGAAGTTTGAACCGAGGTCCAAAGGCCTCGCCACCCCGCGCAAGAAGAAACCCAAAGAACTGGCCGTCATCACCGAGTGCTGCACCGGTTGCGCCGGTTCGCCTGCCTGCGTCGAATACTGCCCGGTGGAAGACTGCATGTTCTGGGTGCCCGACGAAGACCATCCGCCGTTCGGCCGCATCGCAGATCGATCCCATCCTCTGCATCGGCTGCAAGAAGTGCCTGAGCAAAGGCCCCGACGGCTGCTTCCTCGACGGCTGCCCCTGGGACGCCATCGTGATGGTCGACACGGTCGAGGTGGAAAAAGAAGTCGGGCCGATGGCGATCTGAGAGCGGGCGTCAGGCGGCGGGCGGCGACTCAGCGCTACATAACCACCCGTCATTCATACATCTGTCATCCTGAGCGGAGTTTCAGAATTCACGAAGTGAGTTCGAAACGCAGTCGAAGGATCCCTTTCGCTTCAACACGTAATTCAGGCTCCCGCAGTGGGTTTCCGCACATCCCTGCCGAGCGTGGTCAGCTTTTCAGTTGCAACAAGTCCCACTTGTTGCCGTAGAGATCTTCGAACACCGCGACCGTACCGTACGGTTCTTCGCGTGGTGTCTCGGGAAATTTCACTCCGCGCGCAGCCATCGCGCGATAATCCCGCCAGAAGTCGTCGGTGTGCAGAAACAGAAAGACGCGTCCACCAGTCTGATTGCCGACGCGGCCGGCTTCTTCCGGTGTGGACGCACGTGCCAGAAGCAGGCAAGTCCCGTCTGATCCGGGTGGAGCGACTAGTACCCACCGTTTATCGCTGACCCTGGCGATCGGTCGCGCCGCTATCTTCGACGAGTCGGAAGCCAAGTTTGTCGGTAAAGAAGGCAATGGCCTCGTCGTAGTCGCGAACCACGAGGGAAACGTAACCTAACTTCTGAGTCATGATCTTTTTGAGTTACGATCGTTGAGAAGTTGCGCGAATTGTCTTGGCGCTACGGGGTGGCATTCGCTGCGGCGCGTGCGCGAATCGCCTTCTCGGTTTCGACCGCCTGTTGGCGCACGTCGTTGGAGATTTCCGGCACGTCGCGCTCGTACGGACGAATCGCCGCGCAGATCATCGAGCTGCCCGACCAGGTAGAGCGCCCGCAGCGCTTCCCACACCTGCTCGGTTCCCGGATCGACGACCGCTATGCGATCTCCGGGATGCACGTTGCGCCCCTGCTGCACCACCGATCGTATGCGGCCGGGAATTGGCGAGCGAAGTTCGACCACTCCGGTTCGTCGGTAAATACGGCTACGCTGAGCTTTGCCACGACTCCCCCGGCGCGAATGCGCGATTCCGGCCGCCGCCGATCGACTACGCTGGCGCCGCGGCTTGTCGGACCACGAATCTTGCGAAGTGTCGGGTCCGATTCGTCCGGTGGTCGGCACGCGCACCTGCGCAGGTTGCAGCAGCGCCACAATCTGCGGACGTCCGGTCGCATCGCCGAAGCGCACCAGCGAAAGCGCGGCGTTGCCTCGCACCATCGGCGAAGAATCTTGCAGCATCTTGAGCAGCGCTTCGTGAAATCCGGCGCCGGACGTGTCTTGTCCCATCACCCACGCGTCGGTGTTGCGGACTTCTTCCACGGGATCGTCGCCAGCCGCACCAGGTCGGGATACCACTGCTTCGCCGCCGCGTCGTGGTGCGACATGCGATCGCCCAGCTGCACCAGCGCGTGCTGAATGTGCCGCGGCTTCTTGTCGTCGTGCAGATATTCGGTCATCTGCTGGTCCGAAAGATGCCGCCCGAACCAGGTGTTCCACCAGAACAGAAACGGCATCAGCACGATCAGCCAGCCCGGTCGCAAAGAACAGAATCTTCTGCGTGCGCGACATCGAGCGCTTGGGCTTGTGCGCGGGCCCGCCGTCTGTGCCAGCGTGCGCCTCGGGGATGGGTGTGGGAGACTCTGATTGAACGGACATGGAATCCAAGCAAGAAACTATAGCAGAGCGGTTCACTCCACGTCCGCGTCGAGCACGCGCTCCTGCTCCAGGTAGTGCGACATGGCGTACTGCGCCAGAAGCGGCGTCTGGAGCCGGATTTCAGCTCCAATCCACTCGCCCTTGGCGTGGGGCGCATCCGGCGGATGGTTGCAACGGCCACCGCTACCGAACTGCGGCCCGAAGTCCGCGCTCTGAATCTGATCGAACTGATTGATCTCGCGCCACGCGGCGTCGCCGACAGTGCCGGAAACATCGATCTTGAGCTTCAGGATAGACATAAGAATGCTTGTTGCCACGGACGCAGTGGTGATCGCTGATCGAAATCTCAGGAGATCATCCGCGTCCCTGTCGATCTCAATCGTTCAAAGCTCTAGCTGTGCGGAAACCACTGGTACAGCATGAAGTACACCATCACACCGGTGACCGAAACATACATCCACAGCGGCCAGGTCCAGCGCGCAATGGCGCGATGCTTGTCATACTTGCGCGCTCAGGCCGCGGACTCAGCGTGATGATCACCATCGGCACGATCACGATCGCCAGCGTGACATGCGAAATCAGAATCGCAAAGATAGACCGGACGTGCCAACCACCGTGCCGAGAAAACGGATGTCGCCGACCTGCAGGTGGAAAATAAACGTAGCACGCCAGAAACAATGCCGAGGAAACGACCGCCGCGATCATGCAGGCGCGATGTGCAGCAATCTTGCCTCGCATGATCAGGATGCGGCCAGTCAGCAGTAGAACGGCGCTGGTTCCGTTCAGAGTCGCGATCAGAGCAGGGAAGTAGGCGTATTGTTCGGGAATCAAGCGGCAGGCCTCGTGCGTGCGGCGGTTTACCATCAGGAGCGCCAATCCAAACATGACCAGCGAAAACAGAACCAGCGTCGCCATCGCACGAGGACAGCGGGAAACTGGTTTCCACGCCCGGATAGAGCAGTCCGCGCAGCGCTTCCACGCCATAGGTCAGCGGATTCAGGTGCATCATGACCCGAATCCATCCCGACGCGCCAGTGAGCGGAGAACAGCGCGCCCGACAACAGCCACAGCGGAATCAGAAACAGATTCACGATGCCGTGAAATGCCTGCGACGAATCCATCGGCCAGGCGATCGCGAAGCCCAGCGCGGTCAGCGAAAACGAAACCAGGAACACCACCACCGCGACCAGCAGGACCTGCAACGACGTCGCAGATGCACGCCGGCGAACGGCGCAAAAATCAGAAAGATCATTCCCTGGATCGCCGAGAGCGTGGTCCCGCCGAGCACCTTGCCCAGCACGATCGCCGTTCGCGGCACGGGCGCGACCAGCACCGAAAGCAGAAATCCTTCCTTGCGGTCTTCGATCACCGACATCATGGTGAAGATCGAAGTGAAGAGCACGATCAGGATCAGGGTGCCGGGATAGAAGTAATCCAGATAGTGCTGTTGGCTCGGCGCCGCCGCCGGAGCGAAACGAAGTTCCGAATCCCGAGCCGAGCACCAGCCAGAACACCAGGGGCGACGCCAGCACGCCCACCACGCGCCCCGGTTGCCGGTAGAAGCGCACGATCTCACGCCACCAGAGCGTGAACGCCGGCAGCATGACTCCCGCGGATGCGGGGAGCCATCGGTCGCGTCAAAGTTGTTGCTTGAGTTGCCATTCGTTAGCTCGCTCTAACTCGCCTTGCGCCGGAGCTTTTGGCGCGGGCTGCTGCTTTCTTGCCGAACAGTCCGCGGTCGCGCATTTCCCAGTACGCATTCAGCAGGAAACACCCCGACAGCGTCAGCAGAATCAGGCGTCATGAAAAGCCCGTCCACCGTGGCCGAAAACGGCGAGAGCGTGATCATGCCGCTCGCGAAAATCCACGCCACACCCGCCAACGGAATGACTACCGAGCACCAGAGAAAGCACCAGGATCAAGGGACGCAAGCTACCTCCTCTTTTTCGTTTTTATCGTTTTTCGATTTCTTCGAATCGGCTCCCGCTCTTCACTCCAGAACTTGTGCCCGGTGCGATGGATGAACACGTCTTCCAGCGCCGGCTTGCTCACCGAAATCGCCTGAATCTCGCCGGGGAACGCCTCGACCACATCGGGCACGAAGCGGTGTCCGCCTTCGCGCTCAATGCGAACCTGATTGCCCATCACTGTGGCTTCAACGCGAAAGCGCGTCTGGATATGCTCGGCGAGCAAGCCGGCATCGTGCGCGGCATCCAGCAGATCACGTCGCCGCCGATTTCGCTCTTCAATTCCGCCGGAGTTCCCAGCGCGACCAGATTTCCTTCGTTCATAATGGCCAGCCGGTCGCAGCGCTCCGCTTCTTCCATCAGGTGCGTCGTGACCAGCACCGAGACGTGTTCTTCATCGCGCAGAATCTGCAGATACTGCCACAAGATCGCGGCGCGCGCCGGGATCAAGCCCAGTCGTCGGCTCGTCAAGCAGCAACACGCCGGGATGATGCAGCAATCCTTTCGCCAGTTCGATGCGCCGCTGCATGCCGCCGGAGAACGTTTCGACACGTTCCTTGGCTCGATCCGCCAGTCCTACGCGCGCCAGGATCTCTTCACACGCCGCTTCAGCGAGCCTCCGCGCAGGCCATAGAGATGTCCCTGATGCCACAGGTTCTCATACGCAGTCAGCTTCGGGTCAATGCTCTGCGCCTGAAAGACGACGCCGATCTGGCGCCGCAGGCTTGGCAGCATCCTGAGCCGCATCGCATCCCATCACGATCGCTCGACCGCCGGTCGGAATCATCAGGGTCGAGAGAATGCGGAACAGAGTCGTCTTGCCGCTGCCGTTCGGACCCAGCAGCCCAAACAGTTCCGCCGGGCCGCACGTCGAACGACACGCCGTTCAGCGCGGTGCGATTTTCGTAGCGGTGGACCAGATTTTGTACGGAAATGACGGCGCAACGGAAGCTTGTTCGACCTCCGGACCGGCATCAGCGAGTGCGGCGACTTTCGAGACCAAATCAATTCCCCGGGAGACTACAACCAGTTTACGACATCAGGCGAGAATCCGGGACTAGACTGCGGCGTGGCGACAAGAACATCAGTCGCTAAACAATGTTCCTGCATGCGCGGAGGGATCCCGCTGCGCCTGTGGCAGCCTCTCTTCGAACGCGACCGGAACATGCCGCCACACCTGGATGGCCAGGATCGACTGTCGTCGCGAGCAGCAGCGCGCCCACCGCGACGTGCGCCACAGTCGAGATGACCATGGGCAGTTCAGGCTGGACCGCGTCATGTCCCCAGGCCACGCGCGTCAGAAACGCGGTGAACCCCAGGCACAGCTGCGCGATCACCAGCGACAGCATCAGTGATCGCCGGCCGCCGGACCGCTTCAATCTTCGAATACACCGTCAGACGCGCGGACCGCCGTCCAGGCCAGCACAAACGAGACGACCACCGCATGCGCGACATGCGGCCACCAGCTCAGACCGTGGTGGCGGAACATCGCGCCCAGAATCAATTGCACGTACAGCACGAAAATCGACAGCAGCGTCAGGGTGAACAGGCTGGGTCGCCGCTGGTCGAACTCGACTCGCGGCTGTTCTTCCATCCACTTCTGGCCGGTGAAGAATCGCCATCGCGACGGCGATGCAGAAAAATGTCTGCGCCAGGGCCGCGTGCGCCGATGAGACCGGCGGCGGCAGAAAGAACAGAACGGTCAGTCCCGCCCAGAATTCCCTGAGCGATTACCGTTCCCAGCGCGGCGAAGCCCAGATATCCGCATCCAGCGCCGCTTTTCCACGCGCCACGTCCAGACCGCAAGGATGATCGTCAGCAGGCCCGCGACCTGTGCGATCATGCGATGCGTGTGCTCGAACTTCACGCCGCCGACGAGTTTCGGAATCTTGTACCAGGATCCGAACGAGGTCGGCCAGTCGGGAACGGACAAGCCGGCGTCGTTGCTGGTGACGAGCGCTCCGGCAATGATCAGAAGAAAAGTCCAGCAGGCGAGCACGACCGCGAACCGATGATGCCCGCGATTGTAGGTTGTCGCGATGGCTTTCAGAGTAGTGCCCCTTGGGTCAGGAAGGTCACAGAGGCGGGAATCGCGCCGCCGCTGCGTCGAAGCGGGCAGAGCAGGCTGCGCACAGACGTGCGAACCTGCTCTCCGTCCAACCCAGCATTTTATCAAACGCGTTCTACCAATCGACCGTTACTCGGCGGCTGCTTTGAAGCTCTGATCGACCGTCTTGGATTCTTTCGCTGCGACCGTGACTTTCTGATCCTGCTCGCCCAGCTTTTCGTGCACGAACGCGATGGTGTAGTCGCCCGGCGGCAGGCCCTTGATCTCGTACTTGCCGTCTCTTGTCGGTGACGGCGAAGAACGGGCTCTTCACCACGTTGACGTACATCTTCATCCACGGGTGCTGGTTGCACTTCACCGGCAGCATGATTTCTTCGCGCGCGAAGTTCTTTTCGATCGCCGGAGACGACGGCGGCTGCGACTCATTCCACTCGCGGTTGTCTTTCGGTGTGGGATGGATGTTGTGCGTGGTCGGGTCGTCGTTCTTGATCTGCACCGTCTGCCCCGCCATCACGCCCAGCACGTGCGGATGATACTGGCATCCCTTCTGATCGAGCACGACCGGATCCTTGGGCACATCGAACGTGCGGCTGCCCAGCCCGTCTTTCACGTAGACGAAGACGTTGGCGAGATCGCCGCCGTTGACGACGACGTTCTCCGCCTCGTTCGTGCCCTTGCAGCCCGGGTCCTGGCTCATGTCGATCTTCGCGGCCTTCGGAGCGGTGCCGTCAAACTTCACCGTGCCGCTGACCGTGGCGACCGTCGCCGGATCGATCGGAGTTGCCGGCTGCGCGGTGCGCCGCTGGCTCTGCCGGAGTGTTGCTGGACTGCTCAGTGTTCTCTTTCTTGCTGCAGCCGCCAAGCACCAGCAGCGCGCACAATGCCGACTATCAATCGTGCATCTTGACCAACCTGTCTTATTCATGATGTCGCCCTTTCTAGTTGAAGTTCAGAACTCTCTGCGTGTCATTCCGAGCGAGCCGGAGCGAAGCGACAGCGGGCTGCGGAACCTGCTCTCCGGACCGTGGCAATTCTACCGCGAACCACCGCTCGCCGCATGATGCGATTCCGCTGCAGCCTGTTTGCGGTTCGCTGTGGCGATCTGCACGGCGGCCTTCGCACGCGGCATCGACGCCGCCACGCGCCGCTGCTCTTCCGGCGTCAACTGGAAGATGTAGTCGGTCAGCAGCTTGCGATGATCTCCCGTCATAGCCGTTGAACGACGGTGGCGTTGGTCCGGCAAACACCCACTGATTGTTCTGCTGCTTGAACAATCCGGACGGCATCGACGTTCCCGGGCTGACCGCCTGCGGATCGGTGATCCAGCGCTCCACCCAATCCGGCTTCAGGCGCTCTTTCGCCAGCAGGAAGTTCGGCGCGGTCGCGATCTTGTCATGCGCCGGATCGCCCGTGGCATGGCACTTCAGGCAAGGCGCGGCGGTGCTCGAGAACAGGCTGCGCGCCATGTCGGTTTCTTTCGCCGTGAGCGTCGGCACCTGCTCCGGAATGTAGGGCAGCGGCTGCTGCGACAACGCCTCGAAGAAGCGAACCAGCTTGCGCAGTTCGTTGTCCGAGAACGAGAACGTCGGCATGCGCACTTTCAGATACGGACGCACGCCGTTGCGGTTCGTGTCGGTCGTGCTCAGCGCCGGATTCGACAGGAACTTGCGCAGCCATTCGGGATCGACGCGCGCGCCTTCGGTCAGCAGCTTCGGCGGCAACTGCTCCTGCGCATCCTGATACTGCTTCAGCCCCATCAGGATCGTCTTCTGCCCGGGGATGAACTGGTGGCATCCCATGCAGTTGTACTTCTTGACGACCCACCAGCCTTCCTGAATGTCGTGCCGCGCATCGCCCGGCTTGTACTGATAGCTGGCGGGCAGGGAAGTCTCCTGGCTGCCCATCAGGAAGGTCGTGAGGTCGAGCACCTGATCCTTGGTGAGGTGCAGGTTCGGCATGCGCAGAGCTTCGGTCTCGCCCTTCACCTTGCCTTGATCGTAGACGTTCGGCTCGGCGAGTTTGTGCTCGAAGAATCCCTTGTGGTCGTACCAGGGCTTGTTCGCCGGACCATCGGGCAGGCGCGCCAGATCTTCCTTGTCTTTGATCGGCTCCGAGTCTTTGCCGCCGCGTTGCGCAGGCTTCGGTGAACAGCGCGAAGTCGAGACGCTCGATCGGCTTGCTGCCTTCAAACGTCAAGCTCGGTGCCGATGCGGCCTTCGTCTTCGAAGCCGGAGATTTCGTGGCATCCGGCGCAGCCGTAGTGGCGCACCCACTTCTTGCCTTCTTCCTTCAGCGCCGGATCGTCCATGAACGCGGCATCCGCATACGACGACGGCTCCTGCTTCTTCTGCGTCATCAGATAGGTCGCGATGTCCTCCGCGTCTTCGGGAGCCAGGCGCAGGCTCGGCATCACGGTCATGTTCTGCACTTGCAGTTCGTGGCCGTCGTTCGGGCACTTGCTGTGCTCGAGATCGAACTGGTAGGGAAGTCCCTTCTTCGCGTAATCCTCGGGACCGATGTCTTTCTTCTCGTACGGGCAATACGGCCGCGTGCGCTCGCGCGCGTTGTGAATCCAGCGCACGAGATAGTCGTAGTTCGCCTTCTCGCCGACGCGGGTCAGGTTGGCGGCGAAACGTTCCGCCCTGCATCTGGTCGCCTTCGCCGATCGAGTGGCAGGCGAGGCATCCGCGCGTTTCGAAGAGTTCTTTGCCGTGCGCGGCGTTGCCCGGGCTTGTGCTTGGGCAGTGCGATCGGTGAATCCCGACTGCCAGATGTAGGCCGAGATCGCCTGAATCTGATGATCGGTCAGGCGGAAGTTCGGCATCTTCGTCGTCGGACGGAAATCCGACGGCTTCTTCAGCCAGACGGGAATCCAGTTCTTGTTCAGCTTCAGCCGGACATCTTTCAGATTCGGCCCGACCTTTTTCTGTCCTGCATCAGGCTGTGCGACTGGAAGTCGAGCTGCTGCAAACGGCCGTCCAGCTTGCTGTTCGCGACTCTCAGATCGACGGCCTGGGTGTTCAGCTTGTTGGCTTCTTCGTTCGACTCGGCCGCGTCGGCCTGCTTCATCAGGTACGCGGTCTGCTTGATGTTGTCTTTCTTCTGCGTCTCGATCTGCTTGATCTGCTGGCCGACCGAATTCAGGTCTTCGGGCTCTTTGTCGTAGCCCTCATAGCGATGGCAGCCCATGCATCCGCGCTGGCGGAAGAGGTCCTTGCCGTCGTTGATGGTCTGCAACTGCACGTCACCGCTGACCAGCACCATGTCGGCGGCGTGGCAGGTCTGGCAGCCCGCCTGCGCATTCTCTTTGGGATACAGCGGCCACAGCCAGTGCTCGTAGTTGCCGTGCGCCTTCTCGACGCTGGTGGTGGCGCGGCCGTTGCCCTGATGGCAGGGAGAGCAGCCGAACTTGTCCGGATCGTGAATCTTCAGCAATTCCGGCTCGGTATGACTGACGAACGCCTGCGCGTATTCGTCCGGCTTCTTCTCGCCTTTCGCCGTCATCGCCGCGGCCGTGATCTTCACCGGTTCGCGCGCGCCCATGTGGCACGACTCGCAGCGGTCGACGATATTCGCCTCGGCAACGTTGATCTGGACGATCGTCGGATCCCAGTCCGATAGTCTTCTTCTTCAGTCCGTCGATCTGCGCCGGAGTCAGGTCGACCATGTGATCGGAGATGTATTCATCCATCTTGGCCTTGGCGTGCGGTAACCGGCTTCAGCACGTCGCCAAGTTCCAGGCTCAGCTTTGTCCGCTCGTCGCGGATTTCGTTGTAGGTCTTTTCCAGTTCTTCGAAGGTGAACTCTTTCTTGCTGCCGTCGGGGAATTCGACGGTGGCTTTCTCGGCTTTGTACTCGTCGATTTCTTTCTGCTTGCTGGCCTTCGACGATGCGCTGGTGCTGGTTTCGAGTTCGTAGGTCAGGGCGTTGACGTAGGCGCGCCGGTCGGTGAACACACTCTGCACGGCCAGCAGTCGCGCGCTGGCGTCGTCCAGTTTCTTGCGCGCTTCTTCGGCCTGCGCTTTGGAGTCCTGACTAGCCTTCTTCGTACGTCTGCTTCAGCGCGGCGTAGTCCGGATTCTGTTCGACATCTTTTTCCGACGTCGCGGACTTCGACCGCGCCGTGTTCAGGAACGCGCTGTAGCGAGTCTTCCACTGCTCCTGAAAGGCCTTCCACGGACGCTGTCCCCAGGCCTCGTCCCACAAGGCCCAGAACAGCGTGGCGATCAGAATCACCGTCGCGATCAGGTAATGCGAGGCGTACGATTTCCGGTTATCGGATCCTGCTCGGGGATGGGTTTTTCAGGCACCACTTCCTCCGACAACTTTGTCGTTAGGCGCTAGTCGCTTGGTCGTTCGCTGCCGGCAGATGTTTTTAAGTGCTGACGACTAACGACCAACGACCAACGACCGTTCTCAAACGTTGAACCACGGCGTAATCCACACATACTTGATGTGCCACAACAGCCGCAGCGCCATCTTCAGCGGCAACGCGATCATGGTGAGCCACAGAAACGCCATCAGCGAAAATTGCAGCAGGCTCATGCGCTGGAAATCTTTCGGCATTTTGCGGCGGAACAGCGAGTACACCGCACCGCCGCCGACCAGATAAAATCCGCCAACCACAATCGCGCCGAAAACAGCTTTGCCCAGGTTCGACGTAATGCCGAAAATATCCGGCAAGTCGCGGTTCACTTCATAGATCAGCCGGTTGTGATCCCACGTTTGCCCCGGCCAGAACCATTGCCAGCCAGGCCCGCGAATGAACGTCCCGATGATGATCATCGCGACCCACAGAATGACGAAGCCGAACATGAACGTCGAAATCGAAAACTTGCGCTGCTTCCAGGTGTAATAGCCGCTGCCCAGCGGATTCGTATCGATGTAGGGAATCACCATCAGCCCGATGATGATCATCGTCGGCATCACGACGCCGGCGATCCACGGATCGAAATAGACGAGCATCTCCTGCAGTCCGAGGAAATACCACGGCGCCTTCGCCGGATTCATCGTCAGGTTGGGATTGGCCGGCTCTTCGAGCGGAGCGTTCAGCGTGATCGACCAGATCATCAGGATGATGGTGACGATGATGGCGGCGAGAAATTCAATGCGCAGCAGGAACGGCCAGACGTGCACTTCCTTCGCCCATCCCGGCTTGAAGGGCCAGGTCTTGCGATGATGCGTCTTGGCCATCGCGGGATCGGCCTCGAGTTGCTCGATCAACTGGTCGTTGGCATGCGCCTGCTTCCACGCCAGATAGATGTAGAAACCGAGCAGCGGAATCAAGCCCACGATCGGCACGTTGTCCGGCGCCGAGCAGATCTCCCAAAGTTGTCGCCAATCCATAAGTCTCGTCTGACAGCCAATTCTGTCATTCCGAAGCGAAGCCGAGGAATCTGCCATCCTCGCCACGTTCACCAATTACTCTCCCGCCGCCTTCGGCCTCTTCGCGGCTTGTCCGCTTCTGCTTCCAGCATGACCGGAGCCGGGCCCGAAATCCCGCCGTCTTTTCTCACGCGCCAGAAGTGCACGATCATCAGCACCGAGGCCACGATCGGAATGCCGATGCAGTGCCAGATGTAGGACCGCAGCAACGCGTTCGCATCCACAATCGATCCGCCCAGCAACCCGAAGCGCACATCGTTGTACGGCGTCATGCCGAGCATCGAGCCGAACGGTCCTTCATGCCCCAGCAGCGGCGTCGCGCGCGCCATGTTCGTGCCCACGGTGACGGCCCAGAATCCGAGTTGATCGTCCGGCAGCAGATATCCGGTGAACGAAAGCAGCAGCGTAAACACCAGCAGCAGCACGCCGATGTTCCAGTTGAATTCGCGCGGCTTCTTGTACGAGCCGGTCAGGAACACGCGGAACATGTGCAGCCACACGCCAATCACCATCAGGTGAGCGGCCCAGCGGTGCATGTTGCGCAGAATCTTTCCGAAGGGAACGTCGTGCTCGAGATAGAGCACGTCGCGAAATGCCTGCACCTTGCTCGGATGGTAATAGAACATCAGCAGCACGCCGGTGTAGGTCAGGATGATGAACAGGTAAAACGTGATCCCGCCCATGCCCCAGGTGTAGCTGTAGCGCACCGCATCGCGATTGATCTTCGCCGGATGCAAGTGCAGGAACACGTTCGAGAGCACGCCCAGCGCCCGGTTCCGCGGCGTGTCGTCGTGCTTGTGGCGGAAGATCGACGTGTAGACCTGCGTCTTCGTCGGATCTTTCAGCCCCTCGATCTGTTCTTTCGCCTTGGTCGGGATGTCGGTCTTGAGGGCCTGAATGTCCTCTTTGACGCTTGATCTAGGATCACCGACCTTCCCGTCTTGTTCCCGCTTTTCGCCGTTCGGATTGTTTTCGTCAGCCATAAGATCCTGATTCTTCGTAGCGTCGTCGTCCCGCCGATTGCATGCGAAGGCGTCTCGGCCTCGCACTCAATCGTGCCGCTTGCCCACTACACTCCCGTCAAGAACGCTCCCGGATCATTAAATTTGCTCGGTTGCCCCTTCGGCCACGAGTACAGCTTCGATGTATCCACAAGAATCTGTCCGTCGGGCGCCAGTTCGATGTGCGCGCGATCCATCGGACGCGGCGCCGGTCCTTCGAAGTTGATTCCTTCGCTGTCGTATCCGCTGCCGTGGCATGGACACTTGAATTTGTTTTCGCTGGGCTTCCAGTCGGGCGTGCAGCCCAGGTGCGTGCAGCGCGCGTAGATCACGAACAGCCGGTCGGGCGTGCGATCCACCCAGATGCGAAATTTCTGCTGGAACTTCGTGTCCACTCCAAGCGCAAATTCCGAGGGATAGCCAATCTTGAAGACAGAGTTTGGTTCGAACAGAGTGCGCGGCAGGAAGAAGCGGAAGAACGCCAGGAACCATGCGATCAGGAAGCCGGTCACCATCGTCCAGACAAAGCGCCGCCGGCGTCGGTCGATCTCCGTCGAGGGAGCGGTGCCAGCCACGCCAGCGGACGCCGCTGCTTTCGAGGTTCCGACCGCCGGCGTGCCTACATACTTCGTGGCATCCACCGCCGCCTTGGCCGCGGGTTTCGCCGCCTCGGGATTCGGATTGACCTTATCGGTCTCCGGCTCCGCCATGAACTCCCTCCTGTGCCTTGCCTTCCTGCAACTACGACAATTGATAGCCCTAATCTAAACCGGAGGCTGCCGCATACTCCGGCTCCGCCAACTGTCTCCCCGTACCGCGAATTGGAATCGCGACGAACCGTCTGGCCCAAGGCTTCCAGCACGATCTGCCCCAGGGCCTGTATGAATTTCGGACGAATCATTCAGGCCCGCGCTCATTTCGAACTGCGTAATGCCCAGCTTGTCGCGCCTCTTCGCGCGCTTCATGATCGATCTCACCCAGCGTCTCCACGTGATCGGAAACGAACGCGATCGGCACGACGCACACTTCGCGCACTTGCTCCGCGGCGAGCTGCTGTAGGGTCTGATGCAGGGAAGGCTGCAGCCAGCGGCTGGCTCCCACTTTGCTCTGATAGCAGAGCCGGTGCGGATTGCTCCATCCGCCGCGTTCCATCAGCAGCTGCAACCGTTTCTTCGATCTGCCGCTGGTAAGGGTCGCCCTTCTCGATCACCGACATCGGAATGCTGTGCGCGCTGAAAACGATCTCTGGCTGTCTCGGCGCGGGAAAGCGGGCCAGCGCCTCATTTACTTTCTCGACAACGGCGTCCAGATACATCGTATTACGATAGAAAGTCTCAACGCAATGCACCGGGATGTCGTCGCAGAACAGCCGCTGCCACTCGTTCAGACTCGATCCCGTCGTGGTCGACGAATACTGCGGATACAAGCGGCAGCAGCACGACTTCGTCGCATTCCGCCGCTCGCAGCTGTTCGATCGCTTCGCGGGTAAACGGATGCCAGTAGCGCATCGCCACAAAGCAGTGCGCGTCGATCCCCTGACTGCGCAGTTCGGTTTCGAGCGCTCGGGCCTGCTGCTCGGTATGCTGCCGGATCGGCGATCCTCCGCCAATGGTCGCGTAGTGATGTTGCACCTTGCGCGCACGGGTCGTCGAAATCAGCTTGGCCAGCGGTTTGCGCCCGATGCGGGCAAAAGGGAAGTCAATAATGTCGGGGTCACAGAAGAGGTTATATAGAAAAGGTTCGATCGCTTCCAGCGTGTCGGGTCCACCGAGCTGAAAGAGAACTATCCCTACACGCCGTGTTGTGCGCGTCATTTCCCCCAGAATCCCCAGAACGGGCGAATTTACTCCCAACCAAGCGCGAGAGTCAATGGCGGAATTGCAAATTCCTGTGCAGATTGCGGGACGGCACAAGGGATGCATTGAAAAATCTCCGGCCACCGTGCAATCTGTTGCGTATGCCCGAGTTGCCTGACATCTCCGCCTATCTCACCGCTCTCGAGTCACGCGTCGTCGGTCAGCCGTTGCAGCGGATTCGTCTGGCCAGTCCATTTCTGCTGCGCACCGTGCAGCCTCCGCTCGAAAGTGCGGAGGGGTGCACGGTCGTAGAAGAATTGCGTCGAATCGGCAAGCGCATCGCCTTCGGATCGAGGGCGATCTCTGGCTGGTGCTGCACTTGATGATCGCCGGGCGGCTGCACTGGCGTCCTCCGGGCGCAAAGCTCGCGGGCCGGCAGAGCCTGGCGGCTTTCGATTTTCCCCACGGGCTCCCTGGTTCTCACCGAGGCGGGCAGCAAAGCAACGAGCGTCGTTGCACGTGTGAGTGGTGAAGCGAACCTTGCCGCGTTCGACGCCGGAGGCATTGATGTTTTCGCCGCCGATCTCGAATCGTTTCGCACCGTGCTCACCGCGGAAAATCACACGCTGAAGCGGGCCTTGACCGATCCGCGACTGCTCAGCGGCATCGGCAACGCTTATTCCGACGAGATCCTCCACGCGGCGCAACTTTCTCCGATCACGCTGACCAACAAGCTCAAACCGGACGACTGGCAACGTCTGTTCGCCGCGACGCGCGAGACGCTTGCAACTCTGGATCACTCGCCTGGGCGACGAAGCGGAATCGGCCTTTCCCGGAAAAAGTGACCGCATTCCGCAAGGATATGGCCGTGCACGGCCGTTACGGCTTGCCATGTCCCCGTTGCGGAGAGAAGGTTCTGCGCATTCGCTATGCCGACAAAGAGACGAATTATTGTGCGCGCTGCCAGACCGGCGGGAAAATTCTGGCAGACCGAAGTCTGTCCGCCTACTGGAAGACTGGCCGCGCACTCTGGAAGAATTGGAAGCCCTAAAGCGCCGCTGAATTGCCACGGGAATCGTGGACTCGGGCGGCGGGAAACGATCACCATCCAAGCCGAATCATAAGGACCGTCAGTACGGCAGACGTTCACGCAGCTGAGCTCGATTGCATCTCCTCAATCACCGCATCGGCAAACTCCGACGTTCCCGCCTTGCCGCCGATGTCGCGCGTCAGCTTCTCCGGATGCCGGTAGACGCGCTCCAGCGCATTGCGAATCTGCGTCGACGCTTCATGCTCGCCCAGATGCCGCACCATCAGCAGCGCCGAGCGCAGCAGCGCCGTAGGATTCGCCAGATTCTTCCCGGCAATGTCCGGCGCCGATCCGTGCACCGCCTCGAAGATCGCGCACTCATCGCCCAGGTTCGCGCTGGGCACAAATCCCAGCCCGCCGACAAATGCCGCGCATAAATCCGAAATAATGTCGCCGTACAGGTTCTCCATCACCAGCATGTCGTACTGATACGGATTCATCACCAGTTGCATGCAGGTGTTGTCGACAATGTGCTCGCCGTAGGTGATCTCGGGATAATCCTTCGCCACATTGCGCGAGCAGCGCAGAAACAGCCCGTCCGACAGCTTCATGATGTTGGCTTTGTGAATGGCGTGAATCTTCTTTCGCTGATTCTTGCGGGCATACTCGAACGCGAACTTCGCGATGCGCGTCGAGGCCTTCTCGGTGATGATCTTCAGGCTCTCGACCACGCCCGGCACGACTTCGTGCTCCAGTCCCGAGTAGAGACTCTCGGTATTTTCGCGAACGATGATCAGATCGACGTCCGGATAGCGCGTCGGAATATGCGGCAGATTGCGGATCGGCCGGAAGTTCGCATAGAGCTCGAACTTCTTGCGCAGCGCGACGTTGATGCTCGGGAAGCCGCCACCCACCGGCGTTGTCACCGGCCCCTTCAGCCCGACGCGAGTGCGCTCGATCGACTCAATCAGATCCTTGGGGATGTATTCGCCGGATTTCTCATACGCTTCGGCGCCGACGGCGAAGGTTTCCCACTCAAACTTGACTCCGGTCGCTTCCAGAATGCGCACCGTCGCCTTCGTCACTTCCGGCCCGATTCCGTCGCCGGGAATCAGCGTAACTTTATGACTCATGAATTTGTCGTTGACCTTCGTCGTGAATTCGAGCACTTAACTTGCCAGGAGTAACGCGGCTACTGCGCCTTCGCTTTCACCAGATCCTTCAACTCGTTCATGAACTCTTTCACGTCCTTGAAGTCGAGATACACCGAGGCGAACCGCACATACGCGACCTTGTCGTAGCGCCGCAGCCGGTTCATGATCAGCTCGCCCAGTTCGCTGGTCTTGCGCTCGCGCTCCGCCGATTCGATGACGAACGATTCTCGGTCTCGTTCACGATCTGTTCCAGCTTGCTGATCGGCACCGGACGCTTTTCGCAGGCCCGCAGCAGTCCGTTGAGCACCTTCTGGCGGTCGAATTTTTCGCGCCGGCCGTCCTTCTTCACGACCATGTAGGGAATTTCGTCGATGCGCTCGTAGGTGGTGAAGCGCTTGCCGCACTTCAGGCACTCGCGCCGCCGCCGGATCGACTCCGCTTCCTTGCTTTCGCGCGAGTCGACCACCTTGTCATTCGCAAATCCGCAAAAAGGACATTTCATGGCGCGTGATATCTAGCCGGAGACTCATGATTCTTCGTCATTCCGCACGCAACACAGGCGAAACACGGAGCGAGGAGGCATCTGCTGTTCTGACCGATCTAGAAATTGTAACAGTTGAGAGATGTTCGACGGCTACGGACCGGAGGCGTCCAGTGCTTAGCCAAGCACCTGCAGGCGTCAGCGCGAACGCAAAACGGCGCTCGCACCCCCTGCGGTACGAGCGCCAGTTTTTCCCCATTCCCTCCCGGTGACGGAGGGCCTGAAGCTATCGATCCTCGTTTAAAAGCACGTTTATAAACAACTTTGCGAGTTTGGCAGTTTCGCCCAACCGCTGAGGCATCTATTTGAAAATTTGCCCAACCGGAT
The DNA here is from genome assembly GCA_963786095.1 of uncultured Acidobacteriaceae bacterium. GTDB lineage: Bacteria > Acidobacteriota > Terriglobia > Terriglobales > Acidobacteriaceae > Sulfotelmatobacter. The sequence continues at coordinate 286,229 of CAWAXV010000020.1, forward strand.
CACCTAGTTTGTCACGAAACTGTCTGCATTTTGTAAAAAAGGGCTAGCGGAACATTGTGCCTTCGCCGATGCCCTTAGTAATCGAAGGCATACGTTACTTCGGCTGATATCATGAAGGTTCCCCCCGAACCAATACTTTGCGCATGCTGCTTTACCTCGGTTTCGTCTTACTTGCTCTGCCGCTAATGCACAGAGCAATAGCGGGAGAGCTCCGCTTGAAGGTGCTGACCCCCATGGACTGGGAGTGAAGGCCTCGGTTTCTTGTCCAGTGACGGCGCTGCAACTCCACCGTAGCCTCATGACCGACGATGCTGGCTTGCTTACGGCCCGCAATTTGCCCTTCGGCCTCTACCAGCTCAAGGTCGAGAGCGAAGGGCTTCTCTGCCTTCAGTGGCCCAATCGAAATACGTTCGGCGCTTCCCACGGAATACCTGGTCAAGTTAAGCATCGCCGCCTCAAGCACGGCGGTGAACGTTACCGCAGAAGGCACGCTACTCGATCCCAGCCGCACGACGTCGAGCAATCGGATCGAGGCCTGCAAACCATTGCTGCTCGCGACACCTCGCTTCCTGGGCGGTCTTTGCCCGATCTCGTCAACTCCCAGCCCGGGTGGGTTTACGAAGGCAGTGCGGTGTTGCATCCACGCGGATCCGAATATCAAGTGCAGTTCGTGGTCGACGGCGTACCCCTTACCGATAATCGATCGCCGAGTTCCGGCCCTGAAATAGAAGCCGACGACGTGGACTCGCTCTTACGATCTTCACCGCCGGAATTCCCGCGGAATATGGCCGCAAGATGGGAGGCATGGTTGAGGTCGATACCAGAAAAGACGATCGCCCCGGATTGCATGGACAATGCCGTACTCTCCGGCGGAAGTTTCGGTACCGCCAATGGGTACGTCCTCACCCAATACGGCTGGGGACAAAATACGATCGCCGTCAGCGCCGACGCGGCCATGACGGACCGCTATCTGAATCCTCCGGTCCTGCAGAATTACACAAACACCGCCACGACGTCGGACTTTTCGGCGCGCTACGATCGTGACCTCACGAACCACGACCGATTCTCCGCCACCTTGCGGCGAGAGTTCTCCAAGTTCCTCGTTCCTGACGAACAGATCCAGCAGGCGGCCGGACAGGTCCAGCACCGCGATGACCTTCGAGACTCTTGGTATCGCGTCATACCAGCACATTTTTTCCGAGCGCTTACTCGCTGACATCCGCTTCATGATGCGCAGTAATACTGACGGCCTCGACTCCAACCCGCAGTCTACGCCCATCATTGCTTTTCAGGATCGCGGCTTTCGCGAGGAATATCTGAAGGGAACCGTCTCCTACCACCGCGGATATCATGAATTCAAAGGCGGATTTGAGGCCGACTTCACCCAACTTCGCGAAGGCTTCAGCGACGTCATCACCGATCGAACGCAGTTCGATCCCGGCACACCAACCACCTTTAGCTTCGCCGGCCGAGGTCTCGATCTTGAACAATCAGCCTTCGTGCAGGACCTGATCCGTCTTGGCAAATGGACATTCAACGCCGGTGTGCGCTGGGACCACTATCAACTCCTGGTCAATCAGAACGCGGTCAGCCCGCGCCTAGGCGTCGCGCGATATTTTTCCTCGGCGAATGTTGTTCTGCACGCCTCCTATGACCGCGCCTTTCAAACTCCCGCGTTCGAAAACATTCTTCTCGCCAGTTCGCCGGCGGTCGTTTCGCTGAACCCGAATGTACTTCGGCTCCCGGTCAAGCCTTCGCTCGGAAACTATTACGAACTGGGAATGACGAAGGCTTTCGCCGACACCCTCAAGTTCGAGATGAACGGCTTCGGACGATTCGTCAACAACTACGCCGACGACGATCTTCTCCTGAACACTGCGGTCAGCTTCCCCATTTCCTTCCGCAAATCTTCCATCTACGGTGTCGAAGGCAAGCTTGAGGTACCACACTGGCGACGATTCTCCGGATTTCTCAGCTACTCCTACATCGTTGGCAGCGCGTACCTGCCGGTGACTGGAGGACTGTTCCTCGGCTCCGATGCGACGAACGCTTTCAGCCAGCCCATCGATCGTTTCTGGGATTCTCAGGATCAGCGCCACACGATTCACGGACGCCTTCGCTACCAACTCGTAAGCCGCGCATGGATCGCCGTTGGAGGAGAATACGGAACGGGATTGCCTGTAGCCTTTGAGGGAGATGTCTCCGACGCCATTGCGCAATACGGGCAAGCCATCGTCAACCGGGTTGATTTCGCGCATGGCCGCGTGAAGCCGTCGTTGTCAATTGACGCATCCGCTGGCGTGGACCTCTGGAAGCACGACCAGATCACCACACGCTTTCAGGCCGACGTGCAGAATCTCAACAACCGCCTCAACGTAATCAATTTCGCGGGTTTGTTCTCCGGTAATTCCATCGCCCCGCCAAGGAGTTACTCACTGCGGCTGCAAACCACTTTCTAGTGGCAGACCAGAGCGGACTTCCACATCCCTACGAATCCATCACCGGCCCCTGCGACTACACCACGAAGTACTTCGCCCCCGGATGATGCACCACAATCGCCGAAGTCGATCTGCTCCGGCTCCAGCAAGAATCCGGAGGTCAGCCGCACGCCAACATTCTCCTCCGGCTTCAGCAGCGCGAACAGCTTCGTCTGATCCTCCAGGTTCGGGCACGCCGGATAGCCGAACGAATACCGCGACCCGCGATACTTCTGATGAAACAGATCGCGAATCTCCGCCGCATCCTCGCCTGCAATGCCCAACTCCTCGCGCATCTTCTTGTGATGGAATTCCGCCAGCGCCTCGGCGGTTTCTACGCTCAGCCCGTGCAGGTAGAGATATTTCGTGTACTCTCCGCCCTCGAACAACCGTTGCGTCTCGATCGATGCCTTGTGGCCAATCGTGACCAGCGACAAGCCCGATCACGTCCATCTTTCCCGGAAGCCTTCGGCGCAAAGAAATCCGAGATGCACAGCCGCCGCCCCTCGCGCTGCCGCGGGAAAGTAAATCGCAGGAGTTCTTTGGTCGGGCCGTCACTCGGCACTCGCGGACTCCGGGACTCGGGACCTCGATACACCACCACATCATTCCCATCGCCCTGCGCCGGGAAGTATCCATACACGACTTTCGGCTCGAACAAGCCCGACTGCGACGACCTCATCTTCCAGCTTGCTGCAGGATCGGACGAAACTTCTCCTCCACCAGCCGCACGTAGTCTGCCTGCGAAGCCGTCTTCAACTGCCACTGATTCTTGAACAGCGCCGTCTCGTTGATGTATTGAAACAGTTCGCGCAGATCGTAATCCTTCCGCACCCGCACGCCCCAGAACGGCGGCGTCGGAATATTCGGAGCATCTCCCACCACCGCGCTGCGCTCCGCAAACACCGGTCCAGTTTCTTCATCCACGGCCGCGGCCTTGGCGTACTCCTTCACCGTGCGGCCCTCCGTCAGGCGAGCTCTGCTTCGCTCCATTCTCCGTCGCCAGGTCTTCCATGATGTGCAGCCCGGCAAACGCGTCGTCCGCATAGAAGACGGCATTCGCATATTCGCGCCGCAGATCGTCTTCCACATACTTGCGGGTCAGCGCCGCGCCGCCGCAGATCACGGGAAACTCCAGCTTCTGCCGCTCCAGATCCTGGATCACATACTTCATCTCGAGCGTCGACTTCACCAGCAGTCCGCTCAGCCCGATGGCGTCGGCCTGGTGCTCCTGCGCCGGCTCTGATGATCGTGTCGCCCGGCTGCTTGATGCCGAGATTGACGACCTTGAATCCGTTGTTCGACAGAATAATGTCGACCAGGTTCTTGCCGATGTCGTGCACGTCGCCCTTCACGGTCGCCAGCACAATCGTGCCCTTCTGCGAGCCGGCCTTCTTCTCCATCTTCGGCTCAAGATAAGCCACGGCTGCCTTCATCACGCCGGCCGAATCGAGCACCGACGGCAACTGCATCTTGCGCGCGCCAAACAGGTCGCCGACGGTCTTCATGCCGTCGAGCAATACGGTGTTGATCAGCTCCAGCGGCGAGTAGTTCGCGAGCGCTTCTTCCAGCAGCTGCTTCCAGCGATTTCTTGTGCGCTCCATCGCCCACCGATTTTTCGCCGTTGATGATGGCAAACTTCAGCTTGTCTTCGACCGAGAGCGTATCGACGTGCGCCGTCGTCGACGCCGCGGGCTTGCCCTTCATTCCGGCGAAGTGCGCCATGTACTTCTGCAGCGGATCGCCGTCGGAATTCGCGTCGCGATGAATCAGCTTGCGCGCCAGTTCAACTTCTTCCTGCGGAATCTTGTACAGCGGATAGATCTTCGTGTAATTGACGATGGCCATGTCGAGGCCATGATCGACCGCCTCATGCATGAAACACTGAATTCAGCACCCGCCGCGGATAGGCATCGAGACCAAACGAAATATTGCTGACGCCCAGGATCGTCTTCACCGACGGCAGTTCCTTCTTGATCCGCTCGACCGCCTTCAACGTCTCCATTCCGGCCGTGCGGTACTCTTCCTGTCCGGTCGAAATCGGCAGGGTCAGCGCGTCGAAGATCAGGTCAGTGCCATCGAGTCCGTACTTCTTCGTCGCCAGATCGTAGATGCGATGCGCGATCGCCACCTTCTTGTCGGCCGTCAGCGCCATTCCGTCTTCGTCGATGGTCAGCGCGATCACGGCCGCGCCATAGCGCTTCGCCATGGGCAGAACTTTCGACGTCCGCTTCTCGCCGTCCTCCAGATTGATCGAGTTGATGATCGCCCGCCCGGAATGCGCTTCAGCGCTTCTTCGACCACGTCGGCTTCGGTCGAATCCACCAGAATCGGCGCGGGAACGCGCGTGGCGATCTTTTCCAGAATCGAAGTGATGTATCCCTTCTCGTCCTCGCCCACGATCGCACAGCACAAGTCGAGCATGTGCGATCCTTCGTTCACCAGTTTCTTCGCCAGCGCCAGAATGTCGTCGTATTTCTTGCCCTGCACCAGCTTGCGGAAATGCTCCACGCGCGTGGTCGTGTTCATTTCCTCGGCGACGATCAGCGGCTTCGGATCGAGATCGAGCGGAACCGACGTGTAGGCGCTCGATGCCGCAGCCGACCGCTTCACGTCGCGCTTCGCAGGTTCCACGCCGGAGACCGCGTCCACCACGGCCTTCAGATGTTCGGGCGTGGTTCCGCAGCATCCACCCACGATGCGAACGCCGTAGTCCTGGACGAAATGCTTGTGATACTCCGCCAGTTCCGCAGGCGTGAGCTTGTAGACCGCGTGCCCGCCTTCGTTCTGCGGCAGCCCGGCGTTCGGCAGTACCGAAACCTCCTTGGTCGAATTCAGCGCCGAGATAGCGGACCGCATCGTTCATCTCCTTCGGGCCGGTTGCGCAGTTCAGTCCGATGACGTCCACGTCGAACGGTTCCAGCGCGGTCAGCGCCGCGCCGATCTCGGTGCCCAGCAGCATCGTCCCCGATTCCTGCAGCGTGACTTGCACCGTGCACGGGCAGCCGCTTGCCGGCTTTCCGCATAGCCTCCAGTACGCCAATCGTTGCAATCTTCGCTTGCAGCAAGTCCTGCGCCGTCTCGATCAGCAGCACATCGACGCCGCCTTCGATCAGGGCTGCACGCCTGCTCCTCGTAGGCCGCCACCATGTCGTCGAAGCCGATGTGTCCGAGCGACGGCAGCTTCGTCGTTGGCCCCATCGAACCGGCGACGAATCGCGGCCTGTCCTTCGTCGAGAACTGCTGCGCAACTTCCTTCGCGAGTTGCGCCGCCTTCAGGTTGATTTCGTGCATCCGATCGCGCAGGTCAAACTCGCCCAGCACGATTCCGCGTTCCGCCGAACGTGTTGGTCTCGACGATGTCGCAGCCCACGCGGAAAAAGTCGGCGTGAATGTCGCGAATAATGTCGGGCCGGCTCAGCACCAGCACTTCGCTGCAGTTCTCCTTGCCCCAGTAATCGTCCAGGGTCGGATTCCGCTTCTGGATGTTGGTGCCCATCGCGCCGTCGTAAATGACGACGCGCTCTTTCACGGTTTGTAAGAAGTCAGCCATTAGCCTTGTCATTGCTCAAAAATGAAGTCTTTGCCACTCCGAACGTGGCAAAGCCACGCCAAGGACCCTGCGTTCCGCCCGTCACATGCACGAACGCCGGTCTCGATGGACCGGCGTGTCGTTGCATTCGAAACTTGTCTCGAACTCTAGCTCCCCTGCACCATCTCCGCCGGAGCCCCACCGTCCACGTCGGCCTGATTGAATACCACGTTGGCTCCCATATGTGCTGGCCGGGGGGCCAGCATTTGCTCCTTGCGGTAGACCAGATTGCTGGCGTTGAAGGTCGCCAGCTCAAATCCGTGCCCGTGGGTGATGGCGTCCGTCGGACACGCTTCCACGCAGTATCCGCAGAAAATGCAGCGGTTGTAATCGATGTTGTAGACCTTGGCGTAGCGCTCGGCGCCGCTCACGCGGTTCTCCGCGGTATTTTCCGCGGCCTCAATATAGATGCAGTTCGACGGACACGCCGCCGCGCACAGGAAACACGCCACGCACTTTTCCAGCCCATTTTCGTCGCGCTGCAGCACGTGCGCGCCGCGAAAACGGGCTTCAAACCGCGCACCACGCAGCGGTCCCTTGCCGTCGGGATAGTTCTCCACCGTCGTCGGCTGAAACATCTCCATGAAGGTGATGCTCATGCCTTTGGCGATGGCCGCAATGTTCTTTAGCACTGGCATACCAAATTAGTATACCGGAATGAAGCACGGCAGAGACTCTCCGCCATCGAGCAGCGCGGATCCCGCAGTGAAATGAGAATGCCGCGCCCCAACTGGGTCCGCATTTCACAAAAACAAAGGGCAATCAGTTCCAGCCTGATCGCCCCTCATCAGTCGTTTTGTTCTAACTCTCCAACAGCGGATCACACCTCAGAACGCCAAATGCAGCGAGAGCTGCAGGAAGCGTGGGCTGCCAATCGTGTGCTGGATGACGCCCAAGCTACCTTGTGGAGGGATCGATGGTGGACCTGCAAAATTGGGGAAGAAGTCCACATTGTTGTTCGGAGCGTCGAAATCGGGATGGTTGAAAATATTAAAAGCATCGGCTTCAAACTTCAGCAGGTAGCGCTCTTTGATTTGGAACATCTTGGACAAGCTCATATCGAAGCGCACCTGGAATGGGCCTCGAAAAGTGTTCCGGCCTGTATTTCCATACAGGCTTTCATAGAGATCGCAGCCGCTTGCATCGCAAGCAGGAACTCCGTTGGTCCCCGGAGCCACAAATTGGGGTCCAAAATCAGCGGCGTTGAGCTTACAGAGTGACGTCGAAACTCCCACAACTCCCGCGGGGCAAATACCCCCCTTTGCTGCCTGCTTGGCGGTTACGCCCGGTAGCAGCGGCACTATGGGGTTCCCAATGTAGTTGCTGGTGCCGTAGTACAGACTCGCCACCGAGCCCGAATAGTCATAGACGCTGTAGGGCTGCCCGTTTTGCGCCACGGTTTGGCCGCCAATGGTCCAGCCGTTGGTGACGTATCCCCACGGCCCGCTCTCCACAAACTTCGGAATTGTATAGCTGTAGTTCACCAGAAAAACGTGGGTCTGATCGAAATCCGAGGATGCATAGTTGGAGCGGGGAACGGCCGGATTATTCCCGGTGAAAAACAGCCCCAGGCCGCTCTGCTCGTCAAGCGAATGAGACCAGGTGTAAGACGAGGTGAATTGCAGGCCGTGGGACAAGCGCTTGTGAACCTGGAGTTGCAATGCATTGAAGTTCGAGATGCCCTCCGCCTTATACGAAACGGCGTTCATGTCGTATCCGGGATAGGGTACGCGGATGGGTGCGTTGCCGGAGAATTCGTTCGTAAAAACGGGCTCGTTATCCAGGAACAGCGGAGTGGTACCGCCGTAGGAACTGGTCTGCCCGTTCACCACATTGGTCGGTGTGGCAATGAGTGGTTGGTTGAAGGGAATGGGCAGCACCAGATGGGTGCCGTGACTGCCGACATAACCGACCTCGAAGATCCAGCTGTTGGAGGGTTGAAATTGAAAGTCGAGTGTCCAGTTCTGCGTATAAGGCAGTTTGTTGTTGATATCGTAACCGCCAAACAGAAAAGGACCAAAAAGATTGCCGGACGGCCAGCATCCCGGGAAGCCGCACGCAGTCTGCTCAAGGTTGGGCAGGTAGGCTTGGAAGGCTGCTCCTGTGGCTGGCGGCGGCGGGGGCAGGGTCGTGCCGAACGGTTGATCGAGTGTGGCGCCGCTAAATACGGAGATCGGTTGCACGAATGGAGGCGCAAGCGTAACGCCGAATGGGCCGTTGAATCCGGAGCCCGCGCTCGGCGACAGGTAGCTGAAGAACTCGCCGCGGTCGAAGTAGATACCGTACCCTGCGCGCACGGTCAGCTTCGACATCGGGGACCACGCGATGCCAATGCGCGGCGCGAAACCCCACTGGTGATTTTTCATCAGCGTATTGTTGGCTCCTGCAGTGGCGCCGGTCTTGTTATTCCCGGCGATTACCAGACCAGAGCCGGTAATCACGTCAGTCCCTGAGTCGCAAGTGTTCAAAGCCGGGTCGGCCGGCGTTCCATTGACGGTGCATTGCACGTAACTGTATTTCGAAGGGTCGAAACCGGTGAGCCTGCCGTTTTTCTCCGAGAGCGCGCCGTCGATGTCCCAACGGAACCCTGCGGTTACCGTGAGGTTTTTCATCATCTTAAAGTTGTCGTTGATGTAGGTGCCGACGGTATTGGCGCGATAGTAGCGATTAGCCGAACCAACGAACTCAGTGCCGCCGTGCAAGGTGCCTTCTACGAAGTCTTGGAAGGTCTGGATGTCAAGCGTATCGGTATTAGTGTTGGTATTGAGGACATTGAGCTGGGTGTGGTCCCACGTTATTCCCACAGTCAGGGTATGCTTTCCTTTTACCCAACTCGCGGAGGTCGCGTATTCCCAATTATTCTGGACCATGCCGCCATCGCCAAAGCTGGTGCTGGGACCAAATTGCAACCCACTGTTATCGCCACTGATGTTAGGGTCCCCTTCGGAAATGCTGAAGTCCGGAAAGGTCGCCGCACCAGGCAGGCTGATGCCCACATCAGATGGAGTAAATGCTTTGGTTGTGTTTGCGAGAGCTCGCAGGCGAGTAAAACCCACATGCTGCTCCCAGGTGAGGGTGGGGGAGAGCACGACGGAGTTCGAGAGAGCAAACACCTGGCTGCCGGCGGAAAGCTGTTGGGCAAATCCCAGCAGCGAACCGACCGCGCCAAAAGGATTGTTGGTGGGATTGCTCTGAACGTAGTATCTCGCCGCCAAGCGATCCTTGGAGCTTATTACATAATCAATGCCGACGATCCCTTGGCTTACGGTGGCTTGCGTATTGGGGCCTTGCACGACGGCGTCGTAGCCTAACACTTTCGCCTGTGTCATGTTGTACTGCGCGCTTGGTATCAAATACTGACCGTTGGGAAGTTTGGCATTCAGTAGTTGCGACGCAGCGCTGTTGATCTGGCTCGCTGTAATGGTGGTGCTGTAGCTCGTCTGCACCATGTTAATAATGCCCTGCGTACTGCGGTCATCCGTCAAGGCCAGAGGCACGGTCGTAAGTTTGGTTGAAGCCTCCGCATCGGAAATGCGCACTCCCTGATAGGACCCAAAGAAGAACAACTTGTCCTTGATAATCGGCCCGCCGACGGTGCCGCCAAAAGCATTTCGATTCAGGAATGGACGTGGCAGGTAAGGTTTATTGGTGACCGGGTTGATGCCCGCCGCATTGTAGAAGTATGGTGTGGCGTTCATATCGCTGTTCTGCCACTGTTCCCAAAGGGAACCATGAAGCGCGTTCGCACCGGACTTGGTCAGTACGCTGATGTGCGCGCCGCTATTGTTGCCCTGTGTGGCGTCGTATTGCGAGGAGTTGACGGCGATTTCCTGGATGGCATCGGTAGGAGGAGTGGGAAGCGCCTGGCCAATCGCCCCATACACCGACGTGCTGGTTTGGATCGAACCGCCCGCACCGAAGTTCTCACCGGTGTTGAGTACGAAGCGGTTCTCACCTACCTGGCTGGTGGAATTGCCGTTAAAGAGGTTGTTGGTGCTGACCCCGTTCAACGAAAAGCTGTTGCTGGTGTCGCGGTTTCCGTTGGCGAAGATGGCCTGATTGCCAAGGCCGGTGTTGGCGCCGCCTCCACCGAGGAAGTCCGCATGAACGCCGGGGCTAAGAATCGCGAGCTGCGTAAAGCTGCCCGTGCCGAGTGGGGTGTTTTCGATGGTGTTGGCATCGACGACATAGCCGATCGTAGTGTCGACCTGGTTCATCAAGGGAACGGCGGTGACTTCCACCGTGGTGCCGACCGAGCCCACCACCAGACTGGTATCCACGGTCGTGGTACGGCTACCGAATACCAGGATTCTGGTATGCGTTTCGGTTTTGAAGCCGTCTTTCGTGACGGTAACTCGATAGGTTCCGGCCGGAAGATCGGGGATCTGGAAAGAGCCGTCCTTGGTATGAGCAACAACTTCGAGATTGGTCGCGATGTTGATCGCTTTCACGGCCGCATCGGAGACGATCGCTCCCGACGGATCAGTGACCGTGCCGGTGATGGCGCCTAACGTTTGCTGCCCCAACGCGTACCCCGATAAGCCACAGCAGGCGAGCGCCACGACAGTTAAAATCCAGAGGTAGGACTTCAGACGACACGGAGAAAAAAAGTGGCTTGGAGAAGTCACGGAAACGTCCTCCTTGATTGGGAGTCGCCCTTATAACAGAGTGAAATGGCTGCCTTCAAGGACTGGAGCCATGAAAGTTTCGTGAATTTTCTTTCAGGTTTTCGGATAGCAAAATCTCTTGATTCGAAAGGCTCCGACGACGCTCCGCCTGGATGGCCGGTGGGTATTGGTAGACTAGGCAACACAACCAAGAACTACTCTGTACTTGTGAATAACGAAATGACAGGTTCCAAGACAGCCAGCGCGGGTCTCTGCGCCGATTGTCGCTTCAAACGCCTGATCGAGTCCGATCGTGGCTCGATATTCTACTTGTGTGAGCGCTCTACGGCCGATGCGTCCTTTCCCAAGTACCCCCGCCTTCCGGTCTTGCAATGCCGTGGTTACGAACCACAAGCTTAACGACGAAGCGTGACGTGTATCGCTGCCAGCTAACGAGATTTCAACCATAGTGGTGAGTCGCACCGTACACTTCGGCAGCGAGTTTCTGCACAAGGTGAGCTAATGCTGCGAAACGCATTCGTCGGGCAATCGAAATGTCCTACCGAAAAACAGTTAGCCTCAGTCCTGGGCGAGTCCCATGCCCTGTGGCAGCAACTTGTAGCAGACCTCAAGCGTGAACTGAAGCTGGATAAGGAAGAATGGAATAGTTATTCCGTCAAGGCAGGATGGTCACTGCGGCTGCAGTTAAAGAAGCGCAACATCGTCTATCTCTCACCGGGCCCTGGATGTTTCCTGGCCTCGTTTGCGCTGGGCGAAAACGCTCTCGCGGCAGCCTGGAAGAGCACGCTTCCTGGGAACGTTCTCAAGATCATCAAAGAAGCGAAACGCTATGCGGAGGGAACTGCTGTACGGTTTGAAGTGCGCGAGTCCGACGATGTCGACGTGGTCAAGGCTCTAGCGAAGATCAAGATTGATAACTAGCCGCCAAGGTGAGGCTTACCCAATCCCTAGTTCTTTCGCTAGCACCTTCCATTTCCCATCTACAAGAGCTTTCGTTTTCGCGTCCATCACAATTTCGTCCGGCCATGGGCGCGCAAAACCCTCACTGGCCCATTTGCGTGTGGCGTCAATTCCCATCTTCGACCCATAATTCGGCAAGCGTGACGCGTGATCCAGCGAATCCACCGGACCGAGCGTGAATTGAATGTCGCGCTCCGGATCGATGTGGTTGAAGAGCTTCAACACGACGTCGGCCAGATCCTGCACGTCCACGTCTTCATCCACCACCACAATGCACTTCGTAAACATCGCCTGCCCCAGCGACCAGATTGCGTTCATCACCTTCCGCGCCTGACCCGGATACGACTTCTTGATCGAGACGATCATCAAGTTATGAAAGACGCCCTCGATCGGTAGGTTGATGTCCACCAGTTCGGGGATCGTGAGCCTCATCAGCGGCAGAAACACTCGCTCCACGGCTTTGCCCATGTACGCGTCTTCCTGCGGAGGCTTGCCTACGATCGTCGTCGCGTAGATCGGATCTTTGCGGTGCGTAACGCAGGTGAGGTGGAACACCGGATATAGATCTTCCAGCGAATAGAATCCCGTGTGATCGCCAAACGGTCCTTCGCTGCGGAGTTCGTCGAGATGGACGTGGCCCTCGAGCACGATTTCGCTCGCCGCCGGCACTTCCAGATCCACCGTTTCGCACTTCACCAAATCCACCGGCGCCGCACGGAGAAAGCCCGCAATAAGATATTCCTCAATGTCCGGCGGTGCAGGAACGATCGCCGAAAAAGTCACGGCCGGGTCGGTCCCAATCGCGACCGCCACTTCCATCTTTCCCGACGGCCGCTCGCCCTCCGCCAGAACGCTGCCCCCGGAACTGCGCGCCATAATATCGACCGCCGCCGATTTTCCCTCGACCGCCGCGCGCATCCGCTCCCGCGCATGTTCCGCCGCCACCTTCTGCCTCTGCCAATGCATCCCCGTAGTGCGTTCGTCGTACACCTGCATCCGGTACATGCCCACGTTGCGCTTACCCGACCTCGGATCGCGCGTCGTCACGCACGGTAGCGTGATGAATCGTCCCGCATCCTTAGGCCAGCATTGCAAAACAGGGAAGTCGAGCAGCGAGAAGCCATCCCGCTTGATCACTTCCTTGCACGGCCCAGTCGCAACCGTCCGCGGAAAAAATTTCCCCATCTCCGTCAGCAACGGAAGCATCTTCAGCTTGTCGAGAAATCCCTGCGGCGACTTTACATCCATGAACATCCTAATCCGCGCCGCCACTTCGTCGAACGACTGGACGCCTAGAGCCATCTTCATCCGCGCATCTGACCCGAACTGATTGATCAGCACCTGCGAACCCGCATGCCCCTTCAAATTCTGGAAGAGCAGCGCAGGCCCTCCACGGGCGCCCTTCGCGTCGCGACTCTTCGAAACGCGGTCGGTGATCTCCGCCACTTCAAGAATGGGGTCCGCTTCCGTCTGTATCCGCTTGAGTTCGCCGGCACGATCCAGCGCCGCGATCCATTGTCGAAGGTCGTCGAAGGGCAAGTGTTTCTCCTGTCGGAACGGTTGATTATAAGGGATGCCCATTTCCACCCGTCACTCCGGTCAAGTGGTTGAATCTCGCTTTCATTCCGAATCCGTAACAAAGCGACTCCTCGACAATCCGTCCGTCCTTACGGAATTGCCGCAAGACAAGGCTTTGGCAGAGCCAACGTCCGGATTCTGTAACAAAAACAAACATGCCACAATGCACAGCCTTTGGCGGTTTATTAGCTAGTTGACCGATTCCGGAGAGGTGAACGTGACGGTTTCCCGGCCAGTCGCTGTAGCAGTCGTACTCCTTGCCGCTTGCCTGTTGGCACTCAATACTCTCCTGCTTTTCAAGAATGCGGATCTGTCGCGGCGCCTGCAGGCTGCACTCGACCACGAGTTCGTTCCCGCTGGTGCCACTCTGCCATCCCTGTCTGGCATCGACATCACCGGCAAGCCCATGGAAATTTCCCCCGCCGAGTCCGCCCCCTTCGTGATTCTCGTCTTCAACACCGACTGTCACGTGTGCGATGAAAACTGGCCTGCCTGGGACAAACTCCTCAACGATCCCTCTATCAAGCACTCTTTCTCGTTCGTCTCTTTCCGCAACGATGTTCCCAAGTCTTACCTCGACCAGCACCACATGAGCCCTCGCACCACGGTCATCGGTTTGGACGCCAAAGTCGCGCGGAGCTACAACCTGGTCGCTACGCCGCAAACGGTGCTTGTCGAATCCGGCAGGGTCGTCCACACCTGGCCCGGCGCTCTTTCCGACAATGATTTATCCGAAATCAGAACCGCTCTCACGAAAGCAATGAAGGCTTCGTAATTCAAAGCAAGAAAGCAAGGAGGATGAAATGATACGCAAAGCTGGTCGAATCGCAACTTATCTACTGGTGGCCTGCATGACCGCGATGACGGCCATGTCTGCTGCTCAACTCACGAAGGGAAGTCCCCAGACCAGGCCCGTCTGCGTGCAATGTGGCACTTGCACGGTCCAGTGCCCAATGTGCGTCCGGTCGGGCGGACAAAACTACTGCGCCTTCAACTAACCTGCTCTGATGCACGGGAGGCCGCCCGGCGGTCCTCCCGTTTTCTATTTCCTCTGCTCCAGCTTCACGCTCACCGTCACCGGCTGTCCGTCGCGGAGAACTCTCACTTCCACCACATCTCCCACCTTGCTTCGCCGCAGCGCGTCGGTGAAGTCATACAAATTCTTGATTGGCTTGTCGCCGAACTGCACCAGCACATCTCCCGCCTTCAATCCTGCTTTCGCCGCCGGTGAGTCCGGCTTGACGTCAGAAAACTTCACCCCGTTCTCGGTTTGCCCGAAATCCGGAATCGATCCAAAGTACGGACCGTACCCGCTTCCTCCCCCTCCCGGGCGCTTTTCCTCCGCCACTACCTGAAACGCAGGCGTGGCCACCGCGCTCGCCAACTGCACGACCACGCTCTCCACCATATCGAGCAGTCGTGCCGCCGAAGGCGCATTGATCTTGTCCCATGTGTCCGAGGGCCTGTGATAATCCGAGTGCAGTCCCGAAAAAAAGAACAGCACTGGAATCTTCTTCGTGACGAACGAAACATGGTCGCTCGACGAATATCCTCCCGCCGAATATTCAATCTTGAACGGTGCATCCTTCTGCGCCTGCTCCAGCACCGCCTTGAATGTCGTCCCCGTTCCCACGCCGCCGATATAAACCTTGTCGTCCTTGATGCGTCCTATCATGTCCATATTGATCATGGCCACAGCCGTCGCCAGCGGTCGCGTCGGATCTTTCACCCATTCCGCCGAGCCCAGCAGCCCCAACTCTTCTCCCGAAAAATTTATAAAGAGAATGCTGCGCTTCAGCTGCCCACGCTGCGGTGCCAGCAGTCGCGCCAGTTCCAGCACTCCCGCAGTGCCGCTCGCATTGTCATCAGCCCCGGGATGAATCTGCCCAATCTGCGACGGCGCCAGCGAATCAGCATCGCCTCGGCCCAGGTGATCGTAGTGCGCACCCACAATTACATACTCATCGCTCTGTCCGGGCAGCCACGCCAAAACGTTGTGCACCGTCGCCCGCGTAGTTTCGATATCAATGTGCAACCCCACCCGCAGTGACTCCGGCAACGCAAACGACTCGGGCTTCGTTCCGGAATTAATCTGCTCCTGCACGTCCTTCAGTGATTTTCCCGCAGACTGCAGCCACGCATCCGCCACCGCATTCTTCACCTGCACCAGCACGATCCCGACGTTCTCCGGTCCGCTGACGCTGCCGAACGGCGTGAGGGCGTCTTGTTCTCCGTCGCCCAGCTTGCCATTGATCACCACCATGGCCTTCGCCCCGTGATTGCGCGCATTAATGGCCTTGGTGATGAGTTGCGCGTGCAGCGTAAGTCCGTGATTCCCGTTCTTTTCCCCGAACCCAGAAGGCTCATAGCGGAGTACGACCACAACCTTGTCTTTGACATCCAGACCAGCGTAATCGTCATAGTGAAATTCGTCGGCAGTCACCCCGTATCCCGCGAATACGACCGGTCCCTTCACCACTCCCGACAAGGAGTAGCTCGCTGGAACAAAGTCCTGATTGATCTTCAGCTCTCTCTTTCCATCCGCCGCCTGTACGACAAAATGGTTGTCCCCCTTCAAGCGTGCGCCCGTGATGACCGTGAACGCCTGCGCATACCCGTTCACTCCCGCCGGCTGCAGTCCCAGTTCCTTGTATCGCTTCTCAATTAAATGCTCGGCGCGCGTCAGCCCTTTTGTGCCCGCGCCCCGCCCCTCCATCTCAGGGGAAGCCAGCGTCTTGATGTCATCTAGATAGCGGCCCGAGTCAGCCTGCGGAACAGAAGCGGACGCCGCCACCAGAATCGCGGCGGCGAAGAAGGGAAGCAGCAACCTCTGCAACTTCTGACGATTCGTCATAAAAGGATTCCGTGAACCGAGAATCGTAGGAGGTGGGACCGGGGGTGTCAACGCCGGCGCTTCACTTAACCAGCGTCTCCGGATACAGCGTTCGCCGGCAATCTGGGCAAATGCCATGCGTGAAATCGGCTTCGGTGTGGTTCAGAATATAAATTTCCAGATTGTGCCACGCGCCCTGCTTGTCGCGAATCTTCCGGCACGAGGCGCAGATCGGCAGCAGTCCGCTCAGCGATTTCACGCGCCCCAGCGCCTCCCGTAATTCGCTGATCAGCCGCTCGCGCTCCAACCCCGCCGCCTTTCGGTCGCTGATGTCCCGGATAATGATGCACGTTCTCGCGCTTCCGTCCGGCAGTTGGAACACTCGCGACGAAATCTCGACAGGAAACAATGTCCCGTCCCTGCGCCTCGCGGTCAGTTCTCCATGGGTTTTGCCGGTCCGCTCACGTTCCGCGACCAGGGCAGCCATTCGCGGATCAGATTCATCCATCAACCCCCGCCGGCCCTCCCGCAAAACTTCCTCCCGGCTTCGTCCAAAGATGCGACAGCACGCCGGATTCGCATCCAGGATTGTCCCATCCGGCGCCGTCAACATCAGTCCGTCCATGCTGTTCTCAAACAGCATGCCGTAAAGGGTCTCGGTCGCCGGAGCAGACCCGCTTGCCGCGTCCGTTGTTCTGCTTGAGGTCATGGGCTTACAGAGTTTTTGATTGCTGGGTGAGGCCGCACATTCTAAATCGCGAATGATGGAACGAAAAAACGCTCTCGCGATTCTATGCGATCCCCCAACCACCGGCAACAGTCGAAAGTGCCACACTCGTGCGGTTTCTAGTCTCACTACGACGGTGTCTGATCGCCCATCCATCCTTGCTCGATTTACAATTGCGTGTCATGAAAACTCTTCCCGCCGTCGCTGTTCTGCTCACTCTCTTTACTCTGATGGCTTGCAACAAGTCCCCTGATTCAGCCGCATCTTCCAAGGTCTCCGCTGGCCAATCACCGGCCGCATCATCGCCCGCGGTTCCCGATGCCGTGCAGCAGAAGCTCCAGGAATCCGCCGGCGCCGGCGCCACCGATTGCGGACGCCTCGACGTCCATGCCACCGCCGATCAATCCAAGAGCGCCGCCGACTGTGCCATGCAGGCGAACCAGAGCAAACACGCTTTCTACGTCGCTTATGACATGCCCGCCATGGCCGTCGGAGTCGCCGGCGACGCCGCCGGCAAACTCTTCACCGTGCAATCGCAAGGCGCGGGCCCGACCGCCTCGCTGACCAGCGGCGATTGCCCCTCGCAACTTCGTATCGCCTCCAGCGGACGCATCACCTGCTTCGCTCCCGGCGACATGGGTTCCATGGGAGCTGGACACACCGCCGGAACCATCCCTCCCGGCATGTCGACTCCACACTCCGCCACCACCGCAAATCCCCACAAAACCGATGCCATGAAACCGCCAAGCAATTAACGAGTCTCATCACCCATGCCCAAACCTAGCTCGATCGCAATTCTGAAACTCCTCCTGCTCGCGGCGCTTCCCGCCGCTTCTCAGTCCGCTCCGCTCAAGAAAATTGCCGACGTCCCGTTGCCCGGTCGCGCCGTCCGCTTCGACTATCAGAGTTTCGATCCCTCTCACGGCCGTCTGTACCTCGCCCACATGAACGACGATCACCTGGTCGTCTTTGACGTCAACAAGAGGGAGGTCGTCGCCAACCTCGACGGCTTCACCAACGTGCATGGCGTTCTAGCCGTTCCGGAAATCAATCGTGTCTTTGCCTCGGCCACCGGAGACCACAAGCTGGCCATCGTCAACCTGCAAACTCTCAAGACGATCGCCACGGCCGGACCCATCACCTATCCCGACGGCATCGCCTATGCTCCCGCAGCCAAGCGAGTCTTCGTTTCCGATGAACACGGAAATGCCGACGCTGTCATCGACGCCACCACCAACTCTCTCATCGCGACGATCCCTCTTGGCGGAGGAGCGGGCAACACCGTCTACGATCCCGTTTCACGAAACATCCTCGTCGCGGTTCACGGAAAGAACGAACTGGTCGCCATCGACCCCGTGACCGCAAAAATCATCGCCCGTTACCCCGTGCTCGGCATCGAGAGTCCCCACGGCATCGTCCTCGACGCCGACTCGCGCCTGGCCTTCATCGCCGGAGAAGAGAACAACCTCCTCGCCGTCTTCGACCTCACCAGCATGCGAGTGCTCGCCGCTTATCCCGTCGGAAAAGATCCCGACGTGCTCGCCTTCGATCCCAGCCTCAAGCGCCTCTACGTCTCGGCCGAATCCGGCAACGTTACCGTCTTCCGCGAGCAAGGCAAGTCCCTGCTCCCCGAAGGCTCCATCTCCATGCCTCACGCCCACACGGTTGCGGTCGACCCCCAAACTCACCTCGTTTATTTCCCACTCCAAAGTGTCGATGGTCATCCCGTCCTGAGAATCATGGAACCCACCCAATCTCATTGATTCCGCGCCTCCAATCGCCCCCTGAGGGCGTCCGTCCATCCCCAGTCTGTGATCCTAATCACACCCTTAAGTGACCCGCTTTGTTTACCTTAACTTTGCCGGCATGGAAAATGATGCTGGTACTAGAGGAATAGGGGTCCGAACCCGCGAGTTGGGGTAAACTCATGGGATTGCGGAACTTATAAGGCCTATGTCATTGCTTTGGCTGCGTGTCGCACTGGGGTGTTACTTCATCGGACTGGTCTACGCCTTCGTGGCGCTGAGCCGCACCAGCGATCTCTTCAGTCGCATCGCCCTGCATGCCGCCAGCCTCGGCATGGTCTTCCACTTCGTATCATTGGCCGAACTTTTCCTCTCCGGCCAAGTCGTCTGGACCTCGGTACACAACGGCGAGTCGCTGCTGGCTTTCCTCTCCATGTCGTTCTTCATGCTCATTTATGCGATTTATCAGACCACGTCGCCCGGCGTAGTTGTGTTTCCGGTGGTATTCTTCCTGACCTTTGTTGCGGCGTTGGATGAGCAACCGGTATTACTAACGCAGTTCGTTTCCAATAAGGGATGGCTGTTCGCCCACATCATCCTCATCTTTACCGGGTATGCCGCGTTGCTGGTGAGCTTTGGCGCGAGTCTGCTCTATCTGTTGCAAGAGCGGCGCCTGAAGTCGAAGAAGCCGACCAGCCTGATTGCCTTTCTGCCGGCGCTCGAAGTGATTGATCAGATCGGCTACCGCTCGTTATTGCTCGGCTTTCCCTTCATGACGCTGGGCTTGATCACGGGTTCGATTGTCGCCATCACGGCTCCGTCGATTGGCCGGGTGGACTTCCTTGATCCGAAGATTTTGCTGTCGGTGCTGATGTGGGCCGTCTACATGGTGATGGTCTTCACCCGCTGGAACTCCGGATGGCGTGGACGCCGGGCCGCTGTCCTTGCAACGTTCGCCTTCGTGGCTGCACTCGCCGCCTGGGCCGCCAACTACTTCTCTGCGATCCACAGGTTCGCCGCCTCATGAGATTCCAGCTCATTGGCGTGAACCACAAGAGCGCGCCGCTCGACGTTCGCGAGCGCCTCGCGATTCCCGAGTCTCGCCTGCCCGATACCTGCCGCGATCTCACCGCCTATCCCGGAATCGAAGAGGGCATGGTCATCTCCACCTGCAATCGTGTGGAGATCGTCGCCCACACGTCCAATGGCCACGCCGACCTTCGTGGATTCCTTCACGACCACTTCCATCTCACCGCGGATGAACTCGATCCGCACCTCTACGAGTTTCGCGAGAAAGACGCGGTTCGCCATCTGTTCCGCGTAGCCTCAAGCCTCGATTCCATGGTCGTCGGCGAAGCCCAGATTCTCGGCCAGGTCAAGGAAGCCTACGCCACCGCCCGCGCCGTCGGCGCCGTCCGCGGACAACTCGACCAGCTTTTCAGTCGCGCCTTCGCCGTAGCCAAGCGCGTGCGCACCGAAACGGCCGTCGGGTCGTCGTCGGTGTCCATTGCCTCGGTCGCAGTTGAGCTGGCCAAGAAAATCTTCGGCACGCTGGAAGGGAAAACCGTCTTCATCGTCGGCGCCGGCAAGATGAGCGAACTCGCCGCACGCCATCTCATGGCCCACGGCTGCGCTTCCATCTTCGTCGCCAACCGCACCTATGAACGCGCGATCGGACTAGCTCAGAAATTCAACGGGCAGGCCATCAAGTTCGAAGATCTTTACTCGACCTGTGACCGGGCCGACATCGTCCTCACGTCGACCGGCGCGCCGCATGCTATCTTCCGCCGCGAGCACGGGGAGCAGTTCCTCTCCCGCCGCAAGAATCGTCCGATGTTCTTCATCGACATCGCCGTCCCACGCGACGTTTCTCCGGAGATGGCGAAGCTCGACGGCATCTTCACCTATGACATCGACGACCTGCAGCAGGCTGTTTCCAGCCACGTCGCCGACCGCCGCAAGGAAGCTGAACTCGCGGAAGCCATCATCACGAGCGAAGTGGAACGTTTCGAAGCCAAGCTGCACACACTCGACGTGGTGCCGACGATTGTTTCGTTACAAGATCACTTGGAGACAATTCGCCAGGCCGAGATCGATCGCGTTCGCGGACGCATGGGCCAGCTCACTCCCGAACAAGAGATCGCCCTCGAAGCCTTGACCCGCGGCATCATCAACAAAGTGATGCACACGCCAATCACTACGCTGAAGACAGCAGCGAAAGAGTCCGAGGCGACGACGGTGGTCGACGTAGTCCGCCGCCTCTTCAACCTGCACGACAAAGAGAAGGATAAGAATAAAGCCGCACCGTCCGCCCCCAATAAAGACGAGGTAGGTACCCGCCCGTGACCTCAAAGTTCTGTCATCCTGAGCGAAGTCTGGCGAAGAGCGAAGCGACTCGCCAGACGCAGTCGAAGGATCCCTACCGTACCTCCCCACTTGACGCCGCCGTCAATTTTCGGATCACGGTCCGCTTCATCGAGGAGCACGGAAGCGGCGAAGAACAGGCCCCTGAGGACGAGCAGAAAACCAGGTACTCCCTAACCTCCAGCCGCGACGCGGCGGAATGGGAAAGCCCGGCACGGCAGTGCCGAGTCATGAGCACCGAGTCCCGTAGGGACGGCGCACCTAAACCGAACGATATCCCATGACCAACTCACCCGCCCCCACGAAACTCCGCATCGGCTCCCGCGGCTCCCAACTCGCCCTTTGGCAAGCGAACCATATCTCGGCTCTCCTGCGTGCCCAGGGCCACGAAGTCGAAATCGAAATTATCCATACCACCGGGGACAAAATCACTGACGTCGCTCTCGCAATGGTTGGCACCAAGGGCATGTTCACCAAAGAGATCGAAGAAGCTTTGGCGGCCGGACGCGTCGATCTGGCCGTGCACTCGTTAAAGGACCTGCCCACCGAGCTTCCACCAGGATTCGAAATCGCCGCCATCACCGAGCGCCAGGATCCGCGCGACGCCTTCTGCTCGCGCCACTACCAGAGCTTTCAAGAGCTTCCTCAAAAGGCCCGCGTCGGCACATCGAGCCTGCGTCGCCAGGCGCAACTCAAAGCCGTCCGACCCGATCTCGACATTCATCCCTTGCGCGGCAACGTCGACACGCGCCTCCGCAAACTCGAGCAAGGAGAATACGACGCCATCATCCTCGCCTCCGCCGGCCTCAAACGCCTCGACAGAACGGAGTTGGTCAAGCAGATCATCCCCGCGGAAATCATGTGCCCCGCCGCCGGACAAGGCGCGCTCGGCATCGAAATCCGTCTCGGCGATGCCGCCACTCGCGACCATCTCGCATTCCTGAACGACCCCGCCGCCCGCGCTGCCACCACCTGCGAGCGCGCCCTGCTCAACAGCCTCGGCGGAGGTTGCCAGGTCCCCATCGGCGCCTTCGCCGAAATGCGAAATGGTAAGCTGCATCTCGAATCCATCGTCGCCGACCCCGACGGTTCCCAACTCCTCCGCGACTCTCGCGACGGAGACGATCCCGAAAAGCTCGGCAACGCCGCCGGCGCCGCCCTCCTCGCCCGCGGAGGCGATAGAATCCTCGAAGCCGTCTACGGTCGAGGCCTTGCCGTACTCCCGCAGCCATAATTTGCGCCATGACTCGGAAAGTTCTTCTCAAGCTCTTAGGGGGCTCCAACAGTTCTCATGCTCTGCGCCGCGGCGTAAACCTCTGGCCGCCTTTCTTGGGCATGGGCATCCGCATCCAGCGTATCGCGCCCGACATGAAAGCGATCGACGTTGAAATGAAGCTCCGCTGGTGGAACGCCAACTACGTCGGCACTCATTTCGGCGGATCGCTCTATTCGATGTACCGACCCGTTCTATATGCTGATGCTGATGGCAACCCTTGGTCGCGACTATATCGTCTGGGACAAAGCCGCCAGCATCCGCTATCGCAAGCCAGGGAAAGGAACCGTCCGCGCCGAATTCCGCCTCACTGATGCCCAACTGACCGACATTCGTGACAAACTAAAGACGCTCCCAAAATACGAGCCCGTTTTTACCGTAGAAGTGAAAGACGAGCAGGGAACCGTGATCGCCGAAGTAGAAAAGCTGTTGCACATACGCAAGAAAGACGCCGCAAGTGCGCCGGAAGTCACGCCGCACTGAACGGTCCACGCCAAACCAGCCGCGAAGCGGCGAAATGTGAAAGCCCGGCACGGAAGTGCCGGGTCAGAGTGAGCCAGAGTTATCGAGTACCGTAGGGACGACACAGATCCACTGAATACGAGAAAATTAATCCGTGTATATCCCCGAACACTTCCGAGTCCGCGACCACGCCGACGCCCTCGCCTTCATGCACGCGAACCCGTTCGCCATCCTGATTTCCTCCACGCCCGATGGCCCCTTCGCCACCCACGCCCCGCTCGTTGTCCGCGAACCCAGGGACCATCTCCTCCTCCGCGGCCACGTCGCCAAAGCCAACCCGCACTGGCGTCACCTCGATCAGCAACCGCAGTGCCTCACCATCTTCCACGGCGCCCACGCCTACGTTTCTCCCGCGAACTACACCACGCGCGAAGTCGTTCCCACCTGGAACTACGGCGCGGTCCACGTCTACGGCAACGCCCGCACCTTCTCCGCCCCCGACGAATTGCTCACCGTCCTCCACGAACTGATCCCCATGTTCGAGCCCGCCTACGCCGACCAGTGGGCCAGTCTTAGCCAGGCCTACCGCGATCGCATGCTCAGCCACATCGTCGGCTTCGAAATCACCGTCACCAGCATCGAAGCCAAATTCAAACTCAGCCAGAACCGCACGCAGACAAGAACAGCACAACATCATCGCCTCGCTAGGCGCAGCCGCAGACACGACAGTCTCCGGCGTGGCGCACCTGATGCGCGAACAAGACCTGGGAACAGAATCAGAAATGATTGCGGAGGAGCTAGTGTGGGGCCCTGGCGCCTCTGCCCGCCAACTCTAACCATGAGCCTGAAAGAAAGCAGAAAGCCGGCAAGAAGCCACTGCCCCTGGCCCGAATCCGCGATCCTGGTCGGCCGAGCCCGCCATCAGGCCGGGCGCTCTCTCCACCGAACTCCGCCAACTTGGCGCCGCCGTAATCGAGATCCCCTTCATCGAAATCCGACAAACCAAAATCCTTCAAGGCTCCTCGACGCCGCTCTGAAAAATCTCTACACTTACGACTGGCTGATCTTCACCAGCGTGAATGGTGTTGAGGCTATGTGGGAGCGTATCGAGAAGTTGCGCCTGACAAAGCGCGCCCTGCGTCACTCTGCGCATCGCCGCCATCGGCCCCGCCACGAAGAGAGCGATCGAGGAGCGCGGCGTGACGGTCAATGTCGTTCCCAGAGAATACGTCGCCGAATCGGTGGTGCGAAGCCTGAAG
Source organism: uncultured Acidobacteriaceae bacterium (assembly GCA_963786095.1). Classification (GTDB taxonomy): domain Bacteria; phylum Acidobacteriota; class Terriglobia; order Terriglobales; family Acidobacteriaceae; genus Sulfotelmatobacter. The sequence goes on from CAWAXV010000020.1 coordinate 310,127, forward strand.
AGCAAAGTAAAAGGGAAGCGCGTTCTGCTCGTCCGCGCCAAAGTCGCCCGCGACGTGATCCCCCGCGAACTCCGCCGTGCCGGAGCCCACGTCGACGTCGTCGAAGCCTACGAAACCGTCGTCCCGCAATCCTCTCGCACTCGCCTGCGCGCCGCGCTGAAAATCCCAAGAAGCGCCCACACGTCGTTACCTTCACCAGTTCGTCCACGGTCAAGAACTTCGTGCAACTCCTCGGCCCGCGCCATGCCAGAACTCGACGGCATCCACATGGCCTCGATCGGTCCCGTCACCTCCGCAACTCTTGCGCGAGCAAGGCCTCCCAGTCGACGTCAAAGCGAAGGAATTTACGATCCCCGGCCTCATCGATGCAATTGTGCGCGACGCTAAGTCGCTTGGAGCAGAATAAGTCTGCCAGTTCTACTCCGTTACCGAGCAACAACAATCCGCCGGCACCACATGCGCCAGCAGAAAGTCCGCCACGCGCTTATAGGCGTCAATCTGATTTTCCACGCGCGCGAAGCCGTGGCCTTCGTTCTCATAAATCTTGGAGTCCACCGTCCCGCCGCGCTTCTTGATCGCCTCCACCACCTGCTGCGTTTCCGACTTCGGGCAGCGCGGATCGTGCCCGCCCGCCAGCAGCAGCAGCGGCGCCTTGATCTGATCGATAAAGTTAATCGGCGACCGGTCCTCATACAGCGCCTTGTTCTTCACCACATCGCCCATGGTCGCCAGGTCCGACTGCTGCAGCACCGGATCTTCGTTCTCAATCTCGGTGAACCAGTTCACGAACGGCACAATCGGCACGCCCGCCGCCCACACATCTGGCAGCCTTCGTCACCGCCATCATGCTCAGGTATCCGCCGTAGCTTCCGCCCATCACCGCAATCTTTTTCGGATCGAGATGTCCCGTCTGCTTGATCCAATCCACGCCCGCCAGCACGTCCTGCAAATCGCCGCCGCCCATGTCGAACAAATTCGCCTGCTGAAATTCCTTGCCGTATCCGGTCGACCCGCGATAGTTCGGCGCCAGCACCATGTATCCCTGATTCGCCGCAAACTGCACGAACCGGTTGAAACGAATTCATGCTCTGCGACGTCGGCCCGCCGTGTATGTAAACGATCGCCGCATTCTGCCCGTTGCGCGCCATGTTGAACGGCACATACAGAAACGCGGAGATCGTCCACTTGCCATCGCGGCTCGGATAGTGCACCAGATACGGCTCTACCATATCCTCCGACCGCACGCCCGGCCATCAGCGAATGCGTCAACTGCATGCGACTTTCCGGTCGCCACGTGATACACCCACAAATCGCTCGGAGCCGTCGGCCCATTGTGGTAATAGAGCAACCGCGTGTCCGTCCGCGGAAAACGCAGAATGCCCGCCCGACAGGTTCATTCACGCCCTTCGGCAATCGGCAGCGGAGTCGATTTCCCGGTCGCCAGATCGTGCAGGTAAATGTCTTCGTTCCCGTCCACATTGGCGCTGAACGTCAGGTGCTTGCCGTCCGGCGAGAACTCTCCGCCGCGGATCTCCCACTTATCCTTGCGTCAGCCACGTGATCTTCTTCGTCGCCACCTCGAGCAGCGCCAATGTTTTCGTACCCGTTCGCCGCATTCGACGTCAGCAGCAGCACGCTTGCCATCCGGAGAAATATCGTTCGCCGCAAAGCGCTGCTCGCCGTCGTGCGGCGTCAGCAGCGTGCTCTTACCGGTCGCCACGTCCGCAATAAAAATATTCGAATCCGTCCCCTTCGCCTGCTCCTGCGTGTAGACGATGAACTTCCCATCCTTCGACCAGATCGGCCCGATATTGCCCTTGTCCTGCGGCGTCCCCGTGGTGATGTGCTTCACCTCGCGCATCACCATGTCGTAAACATCAATCTCATAGGCCGCCGACGTCTTCGGCTTCACCTCGTACGCCAGATACCGCCCGTCCGGCGACCACGTCGGATTCAGCTCCGCAATCTCGCGCGTCTGCGTCAGGTTCACCACTTTGCCGGTCTTCGGCGAGACCAGAAAAATGTCCCACTGCTCGTCGCCGTCGTAGTCCGACTGATACGCGATCCATTTCGCATCCGGCGACCACGCCGGCGCCGTCTGCCGCTGATCGCTCACCGTCAAGCTGCATCGGCCATCCGCCCTCGGCCGGAACCAGCCACAAATTATTCCGCCCGCTCATGTTCGAGACAAACGCCATGCTCTTCGCCATCCGGAGACCACGTCGCGCGCCCCACCTGCCGCGTCATATAAAGCTTTTCGATCGTCAGGCTGCGCGGTTCCACCTGCGCATTCGGCTTCGATGCAATCTGTTTCGGATCAGTCACTGCCTGCGGCGCAGGCAAAGTTTGGGCAGGAGATTCCAGCAGCGAATGTGCTCATAATCATGACCATAACAAACAGCGCGCCAACGCGCATGGCAACGAACCTCAGGATTGAAAATTCGGGATTTGAACCGCAAAGTAAGTAAGAGAAAAGTCTAGCAGAGGCTGCCTTCCTTGCACTGCACCGTCCAGCATCGGGTAGTGGCTCGGTTTGTACTCTAAATTGCGCGCGGCGTCATCCCGAGAGCCCGCGTTTCTACCAGCGGGCCGAGGGATCTCCCGTGGCACAGCGCGTCGTGGGGGAGATCCTCCGCCCCGGATGAAGAACGGCTACGCCCACGATGACGCCATCGACGAGCGAAGATGCCACCAAGAAAAACAGAATGAGCCACTACCCAGCATCGGCGCCTCCTCCCGTAGCCGCACTCTCGACTATAATGGCGCACACCAAATGGCTCTAACCTCTGGCACGAAACTTCGGCCCGTACGAAATCATCGTCGTCCGCTGGCGCTGGCGGTATGGGCGAGGTCTATCGCGCCCGCGACACTCGCCTCGATCGCACCGTTGCGATTAAAGTTCTCGCCTCCGATCTTTCTTCTTCGCCCGAACTGAAGCAGCGCATGGAACGCGAGGCTCGCGCCATTTCTTCGCTGAACCATCCCCACATCTGCCATCTCTACGACATCGGTTCACAGGATCCGGCACTGACTATCTGGTGATGGAGTTTCTAGAAGGGGAAACTCTGGCGGAGCGGCTTCGTAAAGGGTGCGTTGCCGCTGAACGAAATTCTCAAGATTGGGATTGCCGTCGCCGAGGCCCTTGCCGTGGCGCACCGCAGGGGATCGTGCACCGCGATCTGAAGCCGGGGAACATCATGCTGACCAAACGGTGCCAAGCTGATGGACTTCGGCCTCGCGAAGTCTTCGGTTGCCGGTTTGGATTCGGCCTCCGCAAATGCGCCTCTTTTGTCGGCCGCCCGCACGATGAGCGAGGCCAGTCCTCTTTCTCCGCTGACGACCGCCGGATCGATTATCGGCACCATCCAGTACATGTCTCCCGAGCAGGTCGAGGGCAGGGAAATCGATGGCCGCAGCGATATTTTTTCCTTCGGCGCCGTGCTCTACGAAATGGTGAGCGGCAAGCGCGCCTTCGAAGGCAAGAGTCAGCTCACCGTGGCCAGTGCGATTCTCGAAAAGGAACCAGAACCGCTCAGCACTCTGAAGCCGATGACTCCGCCCGCCCTCGATCGCACCATCCGAAAATGCCTCGCGAAAACGCCCGACGATCGCTGGCAGAGTGCGAGTGACCTCGCGACGCAATTGAACTGGATCACCGATGCCAGCACGCCAGGCACAGCTGCGCCAGTTGTCGAGCACCGTGCAAACAGCAAGCCGCTCGTCTGGCTCATGACCGCCCTGATCGCACTGTTCGTCGTCGCCGCGGGATGGGCCTGGATCACTTTCCACGGAGCGACCCCAGCGCAGCGTGTCATGCGATTCAGCATCAGCTTGCCCGAAGGAGATTCTCTCGGCGGCACCTGGTACTGGTATCGCAGTTTGGCTATTTCCGACGACGGCTCTCGGATTGCCTACGTTGCCCATCGTGCCGGTGAATCGCGAATCTACCTCCGAGCGATTGGCGACGCCATGGGACGAGAGATTCCAGGAACCGAGCGCGCCGACATGCCATTTTTTTCGCCCGATGGACAATGGCTGGGAACCTACTCCGACGGCGCGATCAAGAAAATTCCTCTCGCCGGTGGCCCGACCGTCACCATCGCCAAGACAGCATTCAAGGGAGGCACGTGGGCCTTAGACAACACAATTTACTTCTCAAATGGCGGGGGACTGATGAAGGTGCCCGCCACTGGCGGAGAGCCTCAGAAGGTCACATCACTCGACGTCAAACGCCACGAAGTCGATCAAGTTTATCCGGAACTCCTGCCCGGCGGGAAAGCTCTCCTGTTCACCGCACGGACCATGGAACAGCCCTCTTTTGACGAGGCCGACATCGCAGCCGTCAATCTTGCAACCGGTGAGCGCAAGATGCTGATCAAGCAGGGAACCGACGCGCACTACGTCTCGAGTGGTCACCTCCTCTTTATTCGGGCCGGTGTCCTGCTCGCGGTACCATTTGACCCGCAGAAACTCGAGATCAAGGGAGCGGTCGTTCCCGTGGCCGAAAAAATCATCGAGAATCCGCGCATCGGCGCTGGCCAGTACGCCATCTCGAAAGACGGACTGTTGGTCTACATACCCGGCGGCGTTACTTACGGAGAGCACGAACTCGTTTTCGTCGACAAGGCCGGCAATGCAAAACCGCTGACCGCCAACAAACGTCCCTACGAAGACTTCACCATTTCGCCCGACGGCAAGTTTATTGCGACCACGATCGAAGGCCCGGTTACCAACAGCTGGATCCACGACATCGCGCGCGACACTGAAACGCGATTCAATTTCGGCATCGAAAACCGCGATCCCTCCTGGTCCGCCGACGGAAAACATATTGCCTACAGCGGATACAAAGATGGCAAATACGCCGTCTTCTGGAAACCGCTCGATGGAAGCACGCCGGAAGAGGTCTTGGTCCTCAGCGACAAAAGCGTGGACGCATGGTTCTTCTCGCCAGATGGCGGCACGTTGCTCTATTCGGAATATCAGTTCGATGGCCAGCAGAACATCGACGCGTTGCCGCTGCACGACAAAGAACACACACACGCGGTTTTTCCCGCCGAGTTCGAAGTCGAGTGGGCCATCTTGTCGCCCGATGGAAAGTGGATTGCCTACGACTCGATCGAATCCGGCAAACCCGAGGTTTACGTCGCCCCCTATCCCGCGATCGAACCGCGCGAGCGCATCTCCACCAATGGAGGCCTCCATCCACTCTGGTCCCGCGACGGGCGGGAACTTTACTACCGCACCGCCGTGAGTTCCGAGGAGTTGGAGCAACGTGCCCTCGCACAGAAGACTCGCGTCATGGCCGTATCCATCGAGACCGCACCCGCCTTCAAGGCGGGTCAGCCCCACCTGCTCTTTGAAGGACCCTACTTCGAGAGCGGACACGACATCGCCATCACGCCCGACGGCAAAGGATTCATTCTGATCCGCGAAACCGATTCGCAAACCGGCCCCCGCCAGATCGAGACTGTGGTGAATTGGTTCGAAGAATTAAAACAGCGCGCCCGCCCCGCGAATTGATCCTCGTCTGACAAGCGGTTCGTCGAAAACGTCGAGCGGTCGCTCGGCGAGGTGATGGAGCGCGCGGCGAAGGCCGCGAAGGGCACCTGGAAGAATCGCCGCCAGCGGACCCGCATGATCGATGCAACGGATCGCTTCCGGATGGCCGACCAGGACTAAGCCGCTGGCGCGGCGGACGCTACCGCGTAGTGGGCCCGGACATTTCCGGCACAACTGACGTAGTTTGGGTCACGGAGAAAGGAGATTCCCGTGACCCATTTACGCAAGATGATGCTGGAGGAACTCCAGCGCCGCAACTATTCTGAGATCACAACCCGCAAGTACCTGCAGTACGTGACTGCGTTCGCTCGCCATTTTGGCAAGTCCCCGGATCAGCTCGGGCCGAATGAGCTGCGAAGTTATCAAGCCTACCTGCTCCAAGAACGGAAGGTAACACCCGGCACTGCGGTCAACTGTGTAGCCGCTTTACGGTTCTTCTTTATTAAGACCCTCAAGCGCCATCAGTTTCGGGAGTTCCTGCCCTATCCCAAAGACCGGCGCCGATTGCCCACGGTGCTCAGTCGAGAAGAGGTCTCAGCTCTGATCAACGCAGCTGGGACGCTGTTTCGACGCACGCTGCTGATGACCCTCTACGGCACTGGCATGCGTCGCTCCGAACTGGCCCATCTCAAGGTCGGCGACATTGATAGCCAACGGATGATCATCCGTGTGGTGGCGGGCAAAGGCGGCAAAGATCGCGATTTGCCTCTCAGCCCAACCCTGCTGGAAACGCTACGAGAGTACTGGCGCTGGCGGAAGCCGAAGCTCTACCTGTTTCCCACCCGTACTCGTGGCCTGCCAGTGGAGGAGCCGATTTCCGACAAGACCGTCTGGATCGCATGCAGCGACGCTGCACGTCGAGCCGGCATCAACAAACGCGTCACGCCGCATACGCTGCGCCACAGTTGGGCCACCCATTTGTTGGAAGCGGGCACCGACCTGCGGACCATCCAAGTTCTGCTTGGTCACGGAGATCTGGAGACCACCGCTCAGTACCTGCATCTGTCGCAACGGCATTTGCAGGCCGTCAGCAATCCGCTGGATGGTTTGACGCTCGCTGGCACCGAGAGCGTCAGTCGTCGCTTTAGACGAACAGACAAAGAATGACTCGGCCCACCCTTGAGGTGGCCGACATTCTGCGTGCGCAAGGCGATTGCTTCCTGGAGCGCTATCGATCGGGGTTTGACTTTCAGCAGCTCAAAGCCTTTCGGGCCATTCAGCGCTGTCGCACGGCTGCCCTCGGCGGGCATCGCGATGCCTGCCAGAGTTGCGGTTATCAGGTCATCTCCTACAACTCGTGTCGAAATCGGCACTGCCCAAAGTGTCAAGCGCAAGCGCGTGAGCGCTGGCTGACAGCACGCGAACGCGAACTCCTCGACACCAGCTATTTCCATGTCGTGTTCACCGTGCCTCACGAACTCAACATGCTGGCCTTAGAAAACCCGCGTCTGTTTTACGATCTGTTGTTCGCCGCCAGCGCGCAAACTTTGCTGGAGATCGCATCCGATCCGAAACATCTGCGGGCCGAGATCGGCGTCGATCGCGATCTTGCACACCTGGGGACAGAACCTGCTCCTTCATCCCCACATTCACTGTGTCATTCCCGCCGGCGGACTCTCGCTGGATCATCGTCGCTGGGTCCGCCCGCGCTATCCTTTCTTCTTACCGGTTAAAGTCCTGAGCCGTGTCTTTCGCGGCAAGTTCCTCGCCGGCCTGAAACGGCTCTATCGCCGCAAGAAGCTACGGTGCGCCGGTCCCGCTGCTGCGCTCGCCGACCACAAGCAGTTCGCAAAACTACTTCGTCGTCTCCATCGCCAGGACTGGGTGGTCTATGCCAAGCCTGCCTTCGGCGGGCCCATGCAGGTGTTGCGCTATCTCGGCCGCTACACCCATCGCGTGGCCATTTCCAATCACCGCTTGTTGGCCTTCGACCAAGAACGCGTGACCTTCCGCTGGAAGGATTACGCCCACGGCGGCAAGCAAGGTCAGATGACGCTGGCTGCGACCGAGTTCCTGCGTCGCTTCTTTCTGCACGTGCTGCCCAAAGGCTTCGTGCGCATCCGGCACTTCGGCTTTCTGGCCAATCGCTTTCGCGCTTCCCGTCTGGCCTTGGCCCGGCAACTGCTGGCCTCCGGTGGCTCGACAGAGCAGGAAGTGAGAACACGCGACCTCCGCTCCGAGAGATCATCTCTCTGGCACTGCCCGCGCTGTGGCGCGGCCATGATCGTGATGCAGAGATTTACGGCCGCGGAGTTATCCGCATGTTCCTACTTCGATTCTTCCTAGCCGCGGGCTCACTACTGCTCATCGGATGTGCTCCAGCACACCGACGCATCCGTGTGCTCACTCCTTGCCAACACGCCCTCCCACCACCGTCCGCGCGCCTTCTGCAGCCAGGCCCGACCTGTCAATCATCGCCCATGCAGCTTTTCTCGTTCTCTGCTGCTCTCCCACCGCTCGACTCAGCGGCCAACTGGCATTCAAATCCCATAGCGCACCGCGTCCGCCGCAAACGCCAGCGGCTTCCTCCTAGTCTCCTTATCGAAAACGCCTCGGATCGAGTTCCACTTCGTTGTCAGAGTTCTTGCCCGAGGCGTTTCCGATCAAGCCTAGCGACCAACAGGGAGCTATCCGGCCATTGACCCCAAAAACAGTGAGTGGCCGCGCTGAGTAACAAAAGCGGATGTTTCAGCTGGAATGTCTTCTGCGATCCAGATCAGTCGTCCAACTGGCATTCGGCGTTACTTCTTCAGCGCCGCTTGCCAGTTCAGCACCACGGCCATGGGCATGATAGCGGAGGCGGAGAGATTGAAACCCGGAATTCCTGATCGATAAAGGCGGCAAGCGATCTTCTCGGCGTTGATTGCAGCTTGCGGGAGCTGAGGGAAGGCTCTGTCTGCAGATCGACCGCCAGGGTGTGAGCTCTGGCGGGAGAACCACCCCGTGTTCAGACATCATCCAGCGTGTGGAGTTCCCGGCGCATGATCTTGCCGGTACTGGTTTTCGGCAGGTCGGCCCGAACTGGACCCTTCGCGGGCATTTGTAGGCGGCCAGCGACTGGCGGCAGAAGTCGATCAGGGCCTGCTCGGTCAAGGTCGCGTCCTGTTTGAGGACCACATACGCCATGGCAATCTCACCCTTCATCGCGTCGGGCTGACGGCCCACCGCGGCGAGCGCCACGTCGGGATGGGTGGCCAGGACCTGCTCGATCTCGGCGGGATAGACGTTGAAGCCGCCGGTCAGGATCATGTCCTTCTTGCGGTCGACGATGAAGACGCAGCCATCCTCGTCCATCGTGCCGAGATCGCCCGTGCGGAGCCAGCCGTCGGGCTCCAGCGTCTCGCGCGTTTTCGCCTCGTCTCCGAAATAGCCCATCATCACGATGGGACCTCGTACCATCAGTTCGCCGACCTCGCCGCGGGGCATGGTTCGGGAAGCATCGTCCACATCGGCGATGCGGAGTTCGCAGTAGGGGACCGCGCAGCCGATCGAGCCGTGCTTGTTCTTGCCGTAGAGCGGATGGGTCGAGCCAACCCCGGCGATCTCCGTCATGCCCCAGAGTTCATAGAGCGGAACCTTGAACCCCTTTTCGACCGCCTCCATCGTGGCCACCGGCATGGTCTGGCCCCCGACATAGCAGCGCTTCAGGCTGCTGAGATCGGCCGAGGCGAAGGCCGGATTGTTCAGCATGAACATGTACATGGTCGGCACGCCGTCGAAGATCGTCGCCTTGTGGGCAGCGATGTCCGCCAACACTGCGGCGGGATCGAAGAGCTTGTGCAGGACCAGTTTGGTGCCGAACATCATCATGCCGGTCATCAGCACATTGCCGTAGACATGCGGGCACGGCAGCGCGCTGACCACCACATCGTCCGGGCCGCGCATATGCAACTGGGCGACCATGGCGCCGTTGAGGATGACGGCTTTGTGCGATTGCATTGCCCCCTTGGGGTGGCCGGTCGTGCCTGATGTGTAGCAGATGGTGGAGAGTGCCTCCGGCGCAACCTCGACCGCAGGCGGTGGCGCCAGGCTCCGTGCGATCAGATCGTCGAACGAGACGGCGCCCTCGGGTGCGTCACCGAACGAGATTATCGTCCCGATGTTCGACGTGGCTTTCACACGCATGATCGGCGACGCCTTGTCGGCGGAGGTGATGATGGCCCGGACGCCGCAATCCCTGACCACGTACTCGATTTCCGGTGGCGTCAGCATCATGTTCACCGGGTTGATGACCGCGCCGATGCGGGCGATGGCGAAGTAGCTGACGACCCATTCCCATGAGTTCGAGGCATAGAGGGTAACCACCTCGCCCCGGGCGATTCCGAGGCTGTGAAGACCGCCGGCGAGCTTCTCGATCAGCGCGTTGAGGTCGTTGAAGCTGAACGACCGGCCCTCGAATACCAGTGCCTCCTTGTCCTGAAACGACCGTGCCGCATGCGCCGGAATCTGGCCGATGTGATCGAGCATGATTTATCCTTGATATCTAACTGAGGTCCTATCTTATCTCGTAAGCACCGTCGCCGAAGAGTGGATAGGGAATGTATCACGCTAGTGCTTTTTCGGAGGCGCGCCCTTGGTGAGCGGAGTGGAGCGGAACAGAGGATTGGGGCGCGCGTTCGAAAAAGCCGTCAGAAGGAAGCCGCTGGCACGGCGGACGCGGTTGTTATGCAAATTGAATGGAGCGAAGGAGAGGTGTTGCCGTTGGTGGGAGTTAGCACGGAAGTGGAGGAGAGGGCCTGCGAGGGTATGAAAGCGAGAGTCGCTATTGGAAAACGGTGTGATAGAGAGCGCGAAGTAGAGATCGGGTCAGGAGCAAGGCGGACGGGAGCGGAGCGCGGTGAACCGTGCGGAGGTTTCGAGTTGTGGGCGAGCCGTTTCATGCTGCAGTGGTGACCGATGGAGGTGGAGAACGGAGTTGGAGTTGAGCAGCGGTAAGTCGTTCGATGACCGCCATCGGTCCGCCGCACTTGGGGCAAAGCCAAAGCGGGTCCGATTCCTGGGCGGCGGTTTCTGGTGCGATCTGCGATGGAACTGTGCCCAGTGCTGCGAAGCATAGCGGCAGTAGTCGCGAGCGTCGGCGGTTGGCCAGGAAGCCGAAGTGACGGATGCGAACAAAACCCTTGGGGAGCAGGTGCAGCAGGAATCGGCGCAAGAACTCATCCCGCGAAAGAGTCATCAGTTTTTGCTCGTTGTGGTGAGCAGAATCGCGCCAACGAAAGGTGACCTGGCCATCGGCCAACGAGACCAATCGATGGTTGGAGATGGCCACGCGATGGGTGTAACGGCCGAGATACTGGAGCACATAGTCGGGACCGCCGAAGGGTGGTTTGGAGTAGACGATCCAGTCTTTTCGGAACAGTGGTCGGAGCCAGGCAGCGAAGATCTTGGGTTGCGCGAGCAGAGCTAGATCGCCGGAGAGGTGCAACTGGTCACGCTGAAAGGCGGACTTGAGAGCGGCGACGAACTTGCCGCGAAATAGACGTCGGAGTACTTGGATGGGGAGGAAGAAGTGCGGACGGGATGGAATCCAGCGGGTGTGATCGAGGGAGAGCCCACCGGCGGGGATGACACAGTGGACATGGGGATGAAGCTGGAGTTTTTGGTTCCAGGTGTGAAGCACGCTGAAGAAGCCGATCTCGGCCCCGAGATGTCTTGGATTGCGAGCGATTTCGAGAAGAGTTTCTGCGCTGGCACGAAGCAGCAATCCATAGATCAGTTTTTTGTTCTGCAGGGCCAGCGCAGCTAGTTGTGGTGGCAGAGTGAAGACAACATGAACATAGGGCGAGGGCAGAAGTTCACGGCGCCGGGCATGGATCCAGCATTCGCGGGCGCCCGTCTGACACTTCGGGCAATGGCGATTGCGGCAACTGTTATACGAGATGGTGGCGCGATGTCCGCAACGGATGCATTCATCGATATGACCACCGAGTGCAGCAGTGCGACAGCGCGCGATCGCGATCAGGACCTTGATATGGGTCCAGCGGATCCACGCCCGATTGCGCTCGATGAACGCACTTCCTGCAGTGCGAACTAAATCGGCCACCTCAAAAGGTGGCCGACTCATCTATCCCTCCGGTTGTGATCTGCCTTCCAACACCAGCGAGTCCAGAGGACTGGCGGTGGCGTGCAAGTGACGTTGTGAAAGGTGGAGATAGATGGCGGTCTCTTTCAGATCGTGATGGCCTAACAAGATCTGAATGGTGTGCAGGTCGGCGCCAGCTTCCAGCAAGTGCGTGGCGAAGCAGTGCCGCAACACGTGGGGATACACCTTCTTCTTAATCCCGGCACGGCGGGCGGCATGCTGGCAAGCATGGCGCGGGGTTTTGGTATCCATGGGCTGCTCGCCACTGTGCCAGCGATTCCCGGGAAACAGCCAGACACTGGATCTCCTGCGCAACCGCCGCCAGTGTGCGCGGAGTTCTTCGAGCAGAACCGGGCTGAGCATCACATCGCGATCTTGGCGACCTTTGCCGCCTTGGATGTGGAGAACCATGCGTTGGCTATCGACATCGCTGATCTTTAAGCGCGTCAACTCTGCGTTCCGAACGCCAGTCGCATAGAGAGTCATGAGCACGGTTCGATAAAAAGCAGTCGGAGCGGCGTCGATGAGTTGCGCGACCTCTTCCTGACTGAGAATGGTGGGCAGACGGTGACGTTTCTTGGGATAGGGAGTGTCGGCAATGCTCCACGGCTTCTTCAGCGTCTGGATATAGAAAAACCGCAGGGCACACAGGTGGTTGGTCACGGTACCGGGCGACAGCTTCTGCACCGTGAAGAGTTGGGCCTGATACTCCCGAATGTGCTGCCGACCCAAGCGGTCGGGAGAACAGTGGAACTGCTGTGCGAATCTTTCGACGAAGCGGATGTAGTGTTGTGTGGTAGCCTGCGAGTAATGACGACGCTGGAGTTCTTCCAGCATGATTCTGCGTAGATGGGTCACAGGGACCTCCTTGTGACCCACAATTTATCTGAGGGCAAGAATCACAACTGCCGACCTCACGCACGCGGTAGCGTCCGCCGTGCCAGCGGCTTCGTTCTCACGGGCAAACCGGAATGTATGGTCCGCCGCTTTGTCGCAAGCGAAAAATGAAGGTGACAGGATGGTCTGCGCAAATGTATTCGGCCTTTGTTGGAGCACAAGCTCCTGGCCTTGATGGAATGCGCTGCGCGCTCGTCCTATTTAGTTAATGCAGCCTTGGAAGGCTTTTCCGGTTTACAGGTTTCGAGAGCGCCGGGTTCGACCGTTGTGTCATCTCATAGTTCGCCAGCAGACCTGGCAGAAGATCATCAACTCCGTAGTAGCCGCTGGTCTGTAGATGTGGGAATCGCGAATGCGATTTCCAAGCCTGGCCTCAGCCAGGCGTCATCTGCAGGCCAGTCATGCTGTAGCTGCACCGACCAACGATCGGGGGCCGATAGTGTTCATTCTTAGCGAGGACGGCCCAGGCCATGCGCGCCAGCTTATTGGCTAAGGCTACTGCGGCCACGTTACTGTGGGTGCGGGTTGTGAGTTGGGCCAGCCACGCACTCAGACCGGAAGATTGCTTCGCGCTCTGTTGCAGAACAGCACGTGCCCCTTGCACGAAGAGTCTTCGCAAGTAAGAGTTCCCGCGTTTGCTAATCCCCAGCAGCTTTTGCTTGCCACCAGTGGTGTATTCGCCCGGGACGATTCCGAGCCACGCGGAAAACCCTCGCCCCTTTTTGAAAGCTGCTCCATTGCCGATCGCGGCGATGATTGCAGTCGCCGTCACAGGTCCGATGCCAGGAATCGCTACCAGCCGTCGGCAGGCTTCGTTCTCGCCAGCAGTCTTGTTGATCATGGCATCGGCTTCGTCGATCCGCATTTGCAAGTGATCGAGCTCCAGCTTCAGTTGTGCCAGCAGCAAGCGCACTGCGCCCGAGAGCTTGGCGCTGGCGTCTTCCAGGATCCCGGGCAATGCTGCATCGATATGGCGTCGCCCCTGGCGCAAAGTGATTCCACGTTCGAGCAGCAGGCCACGAATCTGGTTGATGACTGCTGTGCGACGCATTACCCAACGCTCCCGTACCCGATGCAGGGACTGCAGATCCAGTTGGTCATCGCTCTTGATCGGTACGAAGCGCATCTTCGGCCGCTCGACTGCCTCCGCAATCGCCTCGGCGTCAATGTAGTCGCTCTTGTTCGTCTTTACGTACGGCTTGACATACTGCGCCGGCATCAGCCGGACCTCGTGACCCTGCTCTCTCAGAGCCCGCCCTAGAAAGTGGGACCCTCCGCAGGCTTCCATACCAATCAACTTCACCTGCAGGTTCGCAGTGAAGTGCAGCAGTTGTTTGCGTGAAAACTTCTTGCGCACCACAACCTCGCCGCGCAGGTTGAGCCCAACCAGATGAAAGACTGTCTTGCCAAGATCAATGCCGATCGTGTGTAGTTCCATGGGATGCCTCCTCCGTTCACCTCTTATACCCAAGCTGCTGCTTGGTAAAGGCGGCGGACCATCCCATTAGTTATGCCCAAAATGGACTTTCAACAAAGCTAGGCCGAAAATCGGCTTCGGGGGTGCAACCGCCCAAGCTGAGACAGAATTTCAAAAGATCATTAGTCATCACAGTATCGATGCGGTGACCACTTTGTATCCGCTTTCCGTGTTGGGACTCGCCCGTTGCTACGCGCAGCAGGGCAGAAGAGCCGAAAGCAAAGCTGCCTATTTGCACCTGTTCGATCTTTGGAAAGACGCCGACAAAGATTTGCCTATCCTCCTCACCGCGCGAGCAGAATTTGACACTCTTGGGTCGTAGGTCAGTCACAGCGGCAATGGACGAGCGCAATCTTTAATGCTTCAAACGCAGCTATCGGATATTGCTTGCCGGGGGAGCGTCGGAGAGCAATTTTTGGACAGTGCTGCTCACGTAGGAACTCCTCTGCAAGACGCGGCACGAGCCATTTCGCGAATGACAGACAGTCTGGCGTGGAAACATAGAGTGCGGGCGCAGGCGTTTCGAAGAATCCCTGCCAGGGATCTCAGGCCATGACATGCGTCCAAAGAGCCGGTTATTCACCGCAGTAAACTACGGAACGGCCGGACCAGACAAAAACGTAGTCTCTAAGGTTGACGGATACGTAGTAGCGCACCTTGCCCTTCAGGTGGCAACCGTCCATAGAACAAATGGCCGCGGCAGTGCGAGGATCTTTGGTTACAAAAGAGATCGTGATCGAAGTCTTTGGGAGAACTGTGAAGACTTGGGTCGCTGCCGAGGGAGAGAAAACACTCTCTTTCGAAGCAAAGCCGGTCTGAAAGCAGTGCATCTTGGTTAGGTCCCACGTATCCCTGCGATCATGCTTGCTGAGCCGTTTGCTGTCCGCAGCAATCCGAAGCGGCAGAGCGATTTGACCGTCAATACTAACACCGCCGTATTGCACCGAAGCGTCAGAGTCAGTGTTGTTCGCGACCGTTGTCGTGTAGTTGATAAGCTTCTCCTCTTTGCTGGGACTGACTCTCTCGTATCCCACACGGGAGCTCACCTCAATTCCGCGGTAACTTAATCTGTGAATCTCATTCCCTGACAACGGATCGCGGATTGAGGAGGCGGTGCTCTCGAGGAGGTTTTCATCCCATACGAGTGCGCTCTTGGTCTCCACTTTAAAGGCGGGGATGTTGTTCTGAGCAGACGTGCTCAGCGTAAGTAAAAGAAAGGCGAGTGCGACGATTTGTTTTTTGTTCACTTTCCGAGTCACAATTACCACCCGCGCTGCACGGGAAGGCCTGGCTCCGGCTTTTCCTCGACGGCATGAACACTCCACGACCGTCTCTGAAGAGTATTTCCTAGGAGGACGATGTGCGACTGCCAAAAAACGCAGCGAACGACTAAGAACCGGATTGTAAAGATGACATCCATGGGTTCGCGGTTTGATCGATACAGTCCAGAAATTCGTGCTCAATTGTGGCATAGACAATGTCGCCCTCGGAAGTTCATGCTTTTTGGTGCTGGCGTTCTTTCTTCTGTTCCGAAACGTTGCTCCAGCCGAGGTTGATGACGTCCGCCGCGTCTTAGTTTTCAACGACTTTGATCCCATCGCGTCACCCGGCGTCGCTCTGTTGGATCAAGGAATCTTCACTGCTGTTAGCCAATCGCGTTATCAGATCGAATGCTATGACGAGAATCTGGGAGCTAACCTGTTTACAGACGAAGCGTCCCAACGCCACATTCGCGAGTGGTACGTTCGCAGGTACCAGGACCGCAAGCCAAACTTGATCATTGTGGTTGGCCCCGGCGTCCCTCCAGTTTCATGATTGAATCGCGCGCGAGATTCTTCCCAGGAATTCCGATTATCTTCTGCGGCAGTTCGGAGGAGATGCGAAAGGCTGAAGGCGGACTCTCATTCTACGGGTGTTTGGGGGCCACTACAGCCGGGGAAACTTTCAAGGCGGCATTGCACTTTACCCCAGCGGTGGTCTCAGTGCAGCAGAACAGAAACTCGCAAGCCATGCGGCTCAAGACAGCGGCATAAAGTTTGGTGGGCAAAGTCGCCGCTGCGGGTTGCTTACTTTTTATCGCGGCCATCGCTACTTGGCAGCGTGCTAACCTCTGCTGGAGTTATCCTTGCCCGGTATGACGGTCGAAGCGGACGTTTTGACCGTCAGAGCATGATCCCATCCGTGATTCAATATGGATGGAAGAGTGGATTGTGGGATTATCGGCAAGGCTCCAGCCGCTATACCGGAGCAGGGTCAGTGGGTAGCCTCTGAGGACAGAGTGCGGTGCTCTGCGGCCAAACGCGCGACGCGGTCCAATTCCTTCGACTGCAGCGCCAGCAGTTCCCGGAGCAGCACCAGATCGCTTTCGGCGTCGGAGTGCGCGGTCTTTCGGGCAGCGCCAGATTTCAATTCTTCGCGAAGACGTGCCTTCATTAGGCCTGCGGCGAATTCGGAACTGGCTGGAACGTTCAGAATATTGGATCGAGCAATCCCCACGCATATGACTTCACCACCCACGCGCACCTGCAGGGCGGGTCCTCCGAAGGCATCGAAGACAGGCTCGGCCGCAGCCTGTAAAGACGTCCATTGACGCTTATCTGCGTTGACAGCCGCCGAAGGCGCAGCGACGACCAGTTCCTCTAGTTGGTCCTGAACAAGGCGCCGGTCTGCACTCGTTACGGGCGCTACCAACTGATGGTTTGAATCGAGGATCAGTGCATGCTTCCCTGGGTTGAAATAGCAGTGTCCCGTATAAACACACCCCAAGACACCGCGGACCCGCTTCGACCGTGGAATTGTCCCCGGGACTTGTGGAATCACGAATGTCGATGTCTGCAACTCTGGATGACGACGGCCATAGTTGGAAAGCGTTCTTGCCAACTGTTTCGGCGTGGTGATGCCCAGATCGCCGATAATGCTGCGGTGTACGGAATGCGGGTAGTAAGAATTAATGATCTGCCGCACGAAGTCGGCACAGTTCGCTGTAACAAAGTTCCAGCGATGGCGCTTGGAGCGTTCGTTGAGGGTGCGAATCAGCTTCGCATCCTGCTCCGGGCTAGTCTCGATTTCAAATGTGTAGATCGTGCGGATATAGGAAGCTCCGATCAATTCGTACCAGTCTCCATCAGGCGTCTCGTCATCGGGAAGATCGGGAGCCAGCGATTCCAGATGATTGCGCCGGTAGCGATCGCGCAGAAACGCAACTAGCTTCTTGTCGGCAAAAAGCGGAATGTCTTCTTGTTTTTCTACAGCGTACAAGTAAGGGACGAGAGGAATTGCAATCCAGTCGTATCCCGCGATACTGCGGTAACGGCTGAGAACGATTCCGGTTTCGCCTGGGCCACAGAGATGCAGGATAACCGGGGATGTGGCGCAGACACCACTGAGGTAGACGGCGGAATGACCGGCTCCCAAAAGAGCGCCGCCGTAACCGTACGGCTCTCCCAAGAACAGGGTCGCCCCAGCCTGCGCGCGGGGAATCGAACACAAGCAGAAGAGGAGAACAGCTCTTAGTTTCCCAAGTCTCAAGACAGCCTCAGAGTGAGGCTAGGCCAACATCGTAAGGCGCATAACTAGCAGGAAGTACAGGAATGAGCCCGTCGAAACGCTAACCGACCCGATCGAGAGCGCTCGCGCGTGTGTAATGGCACTACCTTTGCGGAGAGCCATCGCGGTCATTGCGCGAGGGCAGAAGGGCCGGCTCGCCGGTGTCAGTCTGAGTAACCAGTGGGTTCGGCAAGTGTCGACCCAGCAAGGTCTTTACTCGCAACCAGACCTCGTGATCACATTCGATCTGAGTGTGGCCTTTACTCAAAAGGCGCCCACGCCAGGAGAACCCGTAACATTCTGCGGTCTCCCCTTTGTACTCCCAAAGGAAATTTCCAAGGATTGTCGTCTGCGTCGGATCGGCAGGCACGATTTTTCGGCGACCTTGAATCAGGCCATGTGTCTGGTAGAAATTCACCGCTTCGCGGACGTTGGCCGGAATTAGCCAATCATTCTGAAAAGGTTTTGCGACGCTATCTATCTGTATTGTGAGCGCGACCGGGATACCTGCCCGTTCTAATTTCCGGGACAGGCTTACTACAGCCGAAGCACCCCAACTGTGCCCGAACAATACGATGCGCGCTCGCCGCTTTTTGTCATCCGATCGTTCATCGCCCTGCTTTGTGCCCAGTAACTTGAGGATGGTGTTGTAGGCTACGCCCACCTTGCGGTTTTCAAACAGGCCGAAATAAACCTCCTGGGGATACTCCTGACGTAGGTTCTGGATCAGCTGCACTTCGGGGTGGTGCGGCTCATCGTGACGGACAAAACCACCTAGGAAGCCGACTACAATCTCAGGGGGATTTGTTTCGCTCGAAGGAAGAACCGCCGATGATTCTGAAGAAGCCCTGGAGTGGCCACTCCCTGCATGTACTGGCAGATCAAGCACGCAAGTACACAGGAGAGCGAGCAGACACACAATGATCCCAACTCGAGATCTTGCCAGCGAAGTTGAACCTACGCCTTTGAAACTGACCCTACTCCGGAAGATTGGCCGTTGCATGACAAGGCATTTTACGATAGAAGTCGCTATTCTTCAGCCCAATCGTCAAGTACAAAAACACTCCCCAGATATTCCCGGTTTCTCTAGTGCGATTCCATAGCGCCGGGCCGGTCAGGATCGACATAGACCACTTGGTCCAAAGCACGTTTATCGGTCAGGATGACATGAATGTGGATTTTCATCCCAACCAGAAATGGCACGGTGGTCGACAACCGACTACGATCCACGCTAGTTTCGAGGAATGGATGCCAAGGCCGGATCAGTTTTCATTGCTGGCCCAACTTTTGGCGAACGAGCGGTAGCAGAAGATGCCGGCGCGTTCGACCGCGGCCGACGTCCAAGTTGCGCGCCACGCGCTGCTCAGCTGGAGGAAATCTGCAAAAGCCAAAGCGTGGCGAACGTTCCGACGGAGAGCTGCATAAGAACTGTCATCACCACCAATGGCCAGTGCGGCGCTTCGGTCCGGACGCGATAGATATCAGACTTCCTTGTATCGGGCGGAAGGTTGCGCGGCAACGTGATGCTTGTGGTGGAAATGCTGTCGTCGGCCGAGGGAAGCCCCGGGGCATTTGCGCTGGCATGGTCTCGCTTCCACTCTTCGATATTTACAATTCGATCTTGATCGCCTCTTCGGGACAGGCGTAGACGCAGGCTGGTTCACGGCCCTCCGCTAAACGCCCGTGACACATGTCGCATTTTCCGACGACTCCTCGCTCCGGGTTGTACTGCGGCACTCCGTAGGAACAATTCCAAGTGCAATACTGGCATCCGATGCAGGCATCCGCGCTGTGCTGGACGATGCCCGTCGCCGAATCCTTGGTGTAGGCCTCCACCGGGCAACCGCTCAAGCACGAAGGTTCCAAACAGCGATTGCATCCCATGGACATGTGGAACCTTCGCGTGTTCGGGTACCAGCTCCCCTCGACTTCACCGACGCGCCCCCAGTTGATCTCCGCGGGATTACCATTCTGCTCATTGCACGCAACTACACAGCACTTGCAGCCGATGCACTTGCCCATGTTGAAGTGAAAGCGATATTGTTCTCCCGATTCCGGGGATCTTGCCGGGATTCTTGACAACGAATTCGCGCGCAGGACTTCAATGAAACCGGTGTCTTCCGTTTGGGACGCCTTGGGAGCCTCCGCCAGCGCAAGCACGCAGAAGGCAGTGTCACGTTCTGTTGCTCGTTGTAGTAGGGCAGTTTCATCAGCCGCTCACCCGGAGCAGCGATCTGGGACTGGCGCTTGGTCAGTAAGTTGGCGATGGCGAGGTCCCAATTTCCCATAAATATCACTGCAACGACACCGTCACCGAACTCGAACTGCATGCGCCCCCCTTGCTGACACCGTTACGGTGTAATTACCGGTGGTTGAGCCTGGATTGTTGTTACCGCCACCTCCACCTGTGCTTCCGCCCCCGCCGCCGCAAGTGACGCCGCCGATCAGTACCATGAGAACATTTCTCGAACAGTTGACCTCCCTCGGGTGCCGGAGCGCCGCCCGATCTGCGATTCGCTCGACACAATACGAGCCGCGCGGAGACAACCCCTGGGATTTTTGAGGGCGGTTCTCTGGTACTTGTGGCAGTTCTCCCCTTGACAGAGAATTGCGCTAATCCTAGCGAACGCCATTCTTTCCCTAACAACTCAAAACCAACACCTGAAGTGAACAGTGACGTAAGGAGACTTTCAATGCCATTCAAGAATCCGAAACAGATTTTCGTGCTCATGCTCAGCGATCTACGGCAGGGTACAGAAAAAACGACTAGTATTTTTCAGAACCTGGCACACCTCGCAGAAGATCCCGATATCAAACAGGCGCTGGAGGCCCGCATCTTTGTCTCGCAAAAAATCGCCGAGACTCTCGATCAATGTTTCAAGCTTATCGGGGAGCAGCCGGTGACGCTGAATGGAACGAGGACTCGGATGTACGATGTGCTCGCCGAGGACTTCCGCAACGAAGTAGCTGACATTCAAGATACGAAGACGCGGCGTTTCTACATCCTCGCGAAACTTAACAACCTTGTTCATATGCGCGCCGCCGAATACAAGACGCTCATCGCGGCTGCTGGCGTCTCTGGCCACTATGGAGTCGCCGCACTCCTGGAAACCTGCCTCGCGGATAACTTGGCTTTCGTGGAGCGCACAAAGCGCCTCATCTGGGCGATTGCTGAAACGAGAGCAGACCAGACAACCGACTCTAGCCCGGCGCGTCAGGAACAACTACAAGCGGAATCGAACACAGTCGATCAGTTCACGAGGAGAAAAAACAGGGCGGCTATATTCGACTTGAAGCAAGGCAAGAATGGTCAATTCATGTTCAATCTCAAAGCAGGGAACGGTGAAGTGATTCTAACTAGCGAACTGTACAAGCAAAAACAGAGCGCTATTGCTGGCATCGACTCTGTGAAGGCTAACGCCGGCGACGACATACGATACGAACGCAAAACGGCGAAGAACGGACAGCCGTACTTCGTTCTGACAGCGACGAATGGCCAGATTATCGGCAAGAGCGAAATGTATTCTTCGACCTCGGCAATGGAGAACGGGATTCAGTCGGTAATGAAGAACGGGCCCGTGGCAGCCGTCGAAGACAGTACTACAGAGGCTAAAAGTCGTGTTGCATGAGCAATGATGAGCCACGCTCAACATCAACGGCGGGTCGAAACAAGGATTGCCGACATCGATGGACTGAGACCGCCGCCGTGGCAGGAGGTTATGGAGCGGGAATACCAACCCTGGAATCGCGAACACATCGTAATCGATACCGCAGGCCGGAGCGGGGTAGAAAGCGTCAAGGAACTTCGCGAAGCCTTAGCGAAATGACTCATCGCCATCCCTGAGGATCACACCCACCGAGGTCGATGAGTATAACGGCTATGTTTACACCACTCAGCTTGCGTGAAGGCGACTAGTGGCGGCGGTGACAGAACTCTCAGGCTGACGACCCTCGTTTGCAACTTCGAGAATCGGGTAGGGAATGATTCGCTAATTTTTTGGGTCTGGAGCCGAGAATGAACTGGACACGATCTCTCGAACGATTATTGGAAGTGGCGCTCGGGATTTGGCTTCTTGACAAGATTTTGAAGGCCGTCAAACAGGCGCGTTCATGAGGTTCCTGGGACTTTCGGCCCAAATTACTTTTTCATCTCCGTCGTCCAAGTGATATGGCGATATTTCAGCAGTAGACGGCCCAATGCCCGTCTAGATCGATACCGCCAAGTAATACATTTTCGGTCGGGCCGCCTAGGTCGGACCCAAGGAGGATCGTCATGGGGTTTTTCGCATGGGTTGTCGTTGGACTGGTCGCCGGTTGGCTTGCCGGCCAAGTCATGAAGGGTGGCGGCTACGGCATAGTCGTAGACATTATTCTGGGCATACTCGGCGGCGTCTTGGGCGGCTGGATCTTCGGGATGCTAGGAATCTGGCCCGGCGGCGGCATGATTGGCTCCATCATTGTGGCTTTTGTTGGTGCGGTGATTTTGGTCTGGATCACCCGCTTATTGAAGAAAGCCTGATCGTTGAAGCGAGCATCTACTACGCTGACGACCGGCGTCAATGAGGCAATCGAGATATTACGCCAGTTGACCTGCTAAACGCGCAAGCTTGGGCGAGTTGGCATTTTTGACAGTGCCCATGTACCCGGCAGCTCTCCGACAATCGTGAGTGGGTTGCAAGCGTCTAGATACTCTTTCGTTTCAATCGGCATAACGGGCAAGGTGGACTGCGAAGGCGGAATCGTATGTCTGGAAAACAGCATCAACGGCAACTCTGGATGTCGTTACTACTGATTGCTGTCGTTTATCCCGCGTTCAGCCAGAAAGTGGAAGTCGGATACGACAAAACCATCAACTTCTCGCAATACAAGACCTATAGCATTCCCAAACCCTCCATGCAGCCCACAAGGCCCGTGCTTTACTCGACTGTGATGGGGGCGATCTACAACGAACTGAAGGCAAAACACTTCGTGGCGTCTGAGTCTGGCGGCGATCTGATCTTGATTTGTATGGGCGGAATGGAGTTCGGTACAAATGTCGCGGCCGGAACCCCCATCCTGCCCACCTACAGTGGCCCCCCGCCTTCCCTAAACGCGACGATGTGGACCGGATCCGCAGGACCAGAAAATCTCCGAACGGCGCCTTACGTTCCAGAAGGGAATTTGATTTTGACCTTTGTTGACCCGAATATGAACAAGATTGTATGGAGCGGCACGGTATCGCAGAAGTTGGATATTGAACAGAAGAACGACAGCCTGAAGAGAGTCGAGAAGGCGATCTCCAAACTGCTTAAGAAATTCCCACCAAACAAATAAGTGAAGGATCGACCGCTGGTCAGTCCCGCGTTGTTAATTCCGCCCAGATTCGGAGTGGAAAGGCAATGGTTTGGCGAAACCAGCGATTTCACTCAAGTGCCCAGCGCAAGGTCATGATGAGTGTGACGGGATTCTTCGCCAAAAGTCCTCCGACTCCGGGCGGCCTCAACTCCAGATTCCCATCCAACACCCATGGTTTGCGATCATTTCCCGAGTGCAGCGGGCACTAGTTGGTTTCGCCGTCGGAGCCGTCATTTTCTTGAGTGGAGGCGTGCTCGATTGGTTCGTGACACATCAATATCTTCCCCGAATATCATTGATGTTGGGTGGAGGAGCAGTGGCTCTGGCCGTGGTGTTCCAGCTTCTGACTGACATCCAGGAACGCTACCAAGCGATGCTGGGTCGGCTGCGGCGTATTGCGGAACTAAACCACCACATTCGGAATGCTCTCCAGGTCATCGCCTACCACAACTTACCCGAACGGGCCGAGCGAGCGATTCAACAAGTCAACGCTGAGGTTGTGTGTATTGAGTCAGTATGCGCGAGGGATTGTACCAAGCTACCGCAGCGATGGCCGCCAATAACCAGATAACTTACGAATTGCCGACAACCGACCAATTGAATCTGCAGATAACCTGAGCTTGTGCAGTGTGCGAGGCTGATTATTCGCGGTGCAAGGCAGTCATGGGATGGATGCTCAAGGCCCTCCGTGCCGGGATGTAACAGGCCAGCATAGCGACTGCTGCGAGCAACAACGCCACACCAATCAGGGTTGCGGGATCGGTAGGGTTCACATCGAAGAGCAGGCTGACCATCACCCGTGTAAGCGCGATTGCGCCAGCAAGCCCGAACACGATGCCTAGCAGCCCAAGCTTCACTCCATCCTTCATTACCAGCCGCAGGACGTCGCGATGTTGCGCGCCCAAAGCGATGTAGATTCCGATTTCGTGCGTGCGCTGATTGACGCGATACGCAACCATGCCGTAGATGCCGACTCCGGCTAGCACCACCGCCAGCGCGGCAAAGCTCCCGAGCAACAACATGTTGAAGCGCTCCTGCGCGACCGAGACTGCCAACAGATCGTCCATGGATTGAATGCCGCTTATTGGAATCTGGCTATCCAAGCTCCAGACCTGCTTTTTCACGTCCTTGACGAAGGCTGCTTCCGGAACTTGCGTCCGGATGACCAGCGTCATCCATTTCCGCCACGCCTCGTCATTCTGGCTGAACGGAGCGTAAACGGCGGGATCCACTGGCTGGTTCAACCCGGAATGCTTCACGTCGCCCGCAATACCAATGATGGTCATCCACTGGTGGGTTTCGTTTCGGGCCCAGTCGATACGGGTTCCAATTGGGTCTTGGCCGGGAAGAAGTTGCCGCACGAACGCCTCATTGACGATCGCCACTCGGGGTTGTTGTTCGCGGTCCATCGCGCTGAAGTCGCGTCCGGTGCGAATGGGAATCTGCATGACGCCGAAGTAATTACCCATGACCGATAGGGTTTGCACCTCTGGTTCCGCTCCCACCGCAGGCGTGGGCTGTCCATCGATCGCGACGCGATGGTCTACATAATTTCCGGCCAAGGGAAGGTCGGTGATCATCGCCGCCTCCACGCCGGGAAAGGAGTTAATTCGTTCGAGCAACTCGCGGCGGAAATTCGTCTGCAAGGGAATCTGCGGATAGCGGGTTCCCGGCAGCTGAAGATACATGGTGATAACGTTCGCGGGATTGAATCCCGGATCGACGGATCGCAGGTGCAGAAAGCCTTTGATCAGCAATCCCGCACCCGCCAGCAGAATGAGCGCCAGGGCGAGCTCGGCGGTCACCAACAAGCTGCGCAAGGGACTGCGCGAGACACCCGTGGCGGTGGTGCGTGCGTTCTGGCGCAACGCTTCCGCCATATCGCCGCGAGATGCGGACCATGCTGGCAGAAGTCCGAACAGCAGCCCGGTCAGCAGCGAGATGGCGAATACGAACATGAAGACCCGCGCGTCCATGGGAATTGCGTCCGAGAGACGCAACTCCGCCGGTTTCAATGCCAGCAACAACGTTGTGCCTGCCTTGGCAGCCATCAGTCCTGCGGCTCCGCCGACCAGCGCCAACAAAGTGCTCTCTGTGAGCCGTTGACGAATCAGGCGACCATTCCGGGCGCCCAGGGAGGCGCGAATCATCAGCTCGCGCTGGCGTGTCACAGCCCGGGCCATCAGCAGCATCGCGAAATTCGCACAGGCAATCAGCAGCACCAGCCCGACCGCTCCAAACAGAATCAGCAGCGCCGGTCGAACATCCCCCACCAGTAACTCATGCAGTGGCATCAGTACGGTGCCACGCTCCCTCTCAGTGTCCGGAAACTCCTCAGCAAGCCGGTGGTCCGCCTGTGCGATCTCTGCTTGCGCCTGCCGGAGGGGCACGCCCGGCTTCAGCCGCCAGTAGGTGTGCATGAAATGCACGCCGCGCTCGGGTGCGGCCTCGGGATATCCCGCCCACAACGAAATGAAGACATCCGCCAGCTCCCTTGGGAGAGTGAAATTCCTGGGCATCACGCCAATCACTGTGTAGGTCTTGTCGCTCAGCCGGATCCCTCTGCCCAGCACATGAGGATCGCTGCCCAGGAAGTCCCGCCAGAACGGATAACTCAGCACGACATTTCGTGCCCCGCCTTTCACGTCTTCCTCGGCGGAGATCCAACGGCCCATCATCGGCTGGACTCCGAGTGTCGCCAAAAGACCCGCATCAAGCCATGCGGCGTGCACACGCACCGGCTCGCCATTGCCCGTGAAGTCCACAGGCTCGATATTGATTCCACCGCTGCTGGTGAACGAGTGAGTCTGGCGCTGCATGTCTTTCAGATTGGGTAGCGATTCGTTTTGCCGTCCAGCCAGCAACTCCTGCGGGTTGGGATATGGGAGCGGATTCAGCAAAACCCGATTGACGACACTGAAGATCGCAGTATTGGCTCCGATCCCGAGTGCCAGCGTCAGCACAGCGCAAGCCGTAAACGCGGGCGCGTGAAGCAGGGTGCGAGCGGCGTAATGCAAGTCTTGTGCCAGCGTCTCAACAAAGCTGACACCGCGAGCCTCGCGGCACTCATTCTTGACCTGATCGAGGCCGCCAAACTCCAGCCGGGCGCGACGCACGGCTTCGGCTCGGCTCATTCCCGACCTCACATATTTGTCGGTTTCTCGCTCGACGTGAAAGCGCAGCTCGTCATCGAGCTCGTTCTCTGCGGCAGAGTGCCGCATCAAGGTACGAAGCCGGAAGAATAAGTCGTGTAGCACACGCGACCTCCTAGGCAGTTTCGAGAATCTGTCTCACGGCTGCCGTCAGCTTCTGCCAGGCGTGCTGTTCGATCTCGAGTTCGCGCCGTCCGGCTTTGGTGAGCTCGTAGAACTTTGCTCTGCGATTATTCTCTGATGTGCCCCAGCGGGCTTTGATCCAGCCGCGGCGCTCGAGGCGGTGCAGCGCGGGATAAAGCGAGCCCTGCTGCACACGCACGACGTCGCTGGAAATCTGCTGGATGCGTTCAGAAACGGCCCAGCCGTGGAGCGGCTCGAGCGACAGAGTGCGGAGGATGAGCAGGTCAAGCGTGCCCTGCGGAAGATCAATGGATCGAGATGGCATCATGTTCCCCTATTACTTCTACAAGAAGTTACACCAGCTGCTGTAGAAGTGCAAGGGGAGAAAGGTGACTGGACACTCTAGGTGCATGGCGCGGGTAGACTCTCTGTAAGGGCGCGATCGAAAGTCGACATGTGACCGACGTCTTCCGTTCTTAGATGGTCCCCGATGCGACCGCCCGACTAGGGGATAATGACCGTTCTCCGGCCGTGCTGCTCCTGATGCCAAGCCTTCTCCACTTCACCTAGCGGCACACGCTCGATGTCGATGTGTAGTGCACCGCGACCGATGTTGGACATCAGCTGCCGAACAGCTTCGATCCACATCTCGGGTGACGCTGCGGCGCTGCCAGATCCGGCTCCAAGAATTTCCAACCGAGAGCTTCGCAGCACGGCCGCAGCTAGCGAAATAGTAGGGCCCGCTCCCTCGCCAACCTGAACCAACCGGACTCTGGATGACGCTGGCGTCAAATCTCTGCGAGCAATGGCGGCGAGAAGAGCTTCGGTGGTATGACCCCAAAGGTAGTCGATGATGACGTCGTAGCCACTGTCACCAGCTTCACGAACGAACGCTTCGGTAAGATCCTGGCCGGGCTTCCCGAGCTGGATGGTCGTGTCGGCTCCGAGGTCGTGAAGGGTATTCAGTACTTGGTCATTCCGTCCGGCCGCAATCACCCGCCGAGCGCCGAGGAGCTTGGCCGTTTGTATGGCGAGTTTGCCCGCGACTCCGGTTGCGCCGAGGATCAGGACACTCTCACCGGGAACCAGTTGCGCACGCCAGACAAGCGCACCCCAGGCAGACAGGCCAGGGTTTACGACCGCTGCGGCGATATCGTCGTTAACATTGTCGGGAATCGGAAAACAGCGCGCCCGCGACACGACGGTGCGCTCCGCCATGCTACCGTAAGGCGGCCGAGGGCCACCGAAGAACACCCGCGTATCGTCGTCAAGGCGCCCAACTCCATCCATGCCGCACACGGCCGGCAGTTTACCGTTCGCTGCATAATGCGAGCCGCTGGCCATTTGCTTATCGATGGGTTTGAGCGCGGCGGCCCGAACGTGAACGATCACCTCGTTTTCTTGCGCAACGGGTTCCGGAAACTGCGCGAAGTGAGGTGGTTGATTGATGGTGTGTAGCACAGCAGCGTTCATGATCTCGCCCTTTCACAATGTCTGAATTTGTTTCGATCAGTAAATTCTTCGAAGTGTGTTTGATTCCCTTTCTTGCCTTTCGCTCATCTGCCCCGTACTCTAGCTACGTTCGTCTTGGCCTGCTAACGAGAAAGTGGCGATTTTTATCGGGAAAGGGTCGATCTCGCAAATTTCATGTTCTCAGTCCCCAAGAATGTGGAGGAACTGCGCCGCCTGGTCGAGAGCGATATACCAGTACTCGCATTTGCCTTCGAAAGGCGCGGGGCTGAGGATTGGGCACCCGAACACAGTCACGCACGTGGGCAGTTCTTCGCATTGACTCGGGGACTGCTGGTGGTGGAAGCGGGTAGTGAACGGTGGATGTTTCCCTCGCAACGTTGTGCCTGGATTCCCCCTGATTGCATGCACAAGGCGCGTTCGGTGGGAGGCGTTGCCGGCTCCATGGTTTACCTGTCACCCGAGATGTGCCGTGGCCTGCCCAAGAAGCCGTGCCTGTTTAGCTCATCAGGACTATTGTTTTCCATCGTTGATCGTGTTCTCGCGTGGAATCCCCGGCAACCACTCGACCCAGCACGGAAGCGCCTAATCATAGTTCTTCGCGATGAGATTGCGCAGCCTGAACAACAGCCTTTGCGTTTGGCCCTGCCCAAGGACGAGAGGCTGGCCAGAGTTGCACATGCTCTGCTGGATGATGTTGGCGACGACTGCAGGTTGGACGACTGGGCGCATTTTGCTGGTATGTCCCGCCGCGCATTCATGCGTGCATTTTCCGCTCAGGTAGGTACGTCGTTTGGCCGTTGGCGACAGCAGGCACGGCTGTTCGCTTCGCTGGAAATGCTTGCCCAGGGCGAATCTGTAACGGAGGCGGCTGTTGCAGTTGGTTACGACAGCGTGAGCGCCTTTATTGAAATGTTCCGGAAGATGCTGGGAACCACGCCACAGATGTACTTTCGAAGTAAGCAAGAAACAGTTTCTAAGTAGTATTTGGGAATAATGAGTCGGCGACTTCAATTGCTGTCACGTTGGCGATTCCTGCTGGGTGATGGGCCAACGTGCGAATGGGTGCTGGCATTGACGCTCGGACTTGTCCATGTTGAACCTCCTTTCCGCACATCCTTACGCGGTGAACAATTCCGCACAGACTCACTGCCGTCCAGAAAGTCTTAATCGTTGCCCGGACAAATCCGAAACGAAAACTTTGGGTGTACTGCCGGGCCATGGGGGACAACCACAATGCGAGGAAGCCTTCATGACCGATGCCGAGCAGAAGCGGATGCTCAGGTTTTTACGGACCGTTGAGTGCTTGTTTTCTGAAAATATCGCTTTGAAAGTTGCCGAAGGTATGGTCTTTTCCGTTCGCATCCTGCTCATTTGAACGCTAGGGCTTTCTTCTTCCAGTTGGCGATCGTAAATCTTCTATGGGGTGCTCTTAGGTCGGCGGGTCGATAACCTCCGGGTGCCTGCCATTGGCGCCATTCATCTTGGCTATATGTGTGAATGTCCCTTCTCTGTAAAGAGCTGTGACCCCGTCTGTGAAGGGAGATCGCGTATATGAGTGAGGACGATTCAGAAGCAGCGGTTGAAACTGAAATCACCGGTAGCCAATTGAAAGCGCCCCTTGTAAATGCTCGAAAGGAGAACCACCATGTCAGCCAAGATTCTCAAATTCGATCCGAATCGCAGGGTTCCGCCTCTTCATTACACCCCCATCGCGATGCGCGGCCGCCTCCTGTGCATGCCCCGAACTGCCGTGGCAACTTCCGACCTCGCGTTCACTGTGACGTCATGCCGCTGCGCTGCAGAGTCAAGTCAGGGCGAACGGAGCCAGCCCGCACAAGAGCCCATTATTAGTATTTCGGCTGGTTGTGCTCCGTGGTGGCCGAGTTTGAAGTCGTAACTTCCGGCTGGCTGCTCCGCCACTAAGGGACTTGAGCAGTGCTCGTCGCCGTCAGCGAATTGAATGCGCACACTTATATTCCAGTGCCGGACAATTTGACGGTCTGTGGGCTGCCGCCTCCGTTATCCGTGACACTCAATGTGGCACTTCTTGCGCCTGTCGCGGTCGGTTTGAAAAAGACCGAGATCGTACAACTTGCTCCAGCGCCAATTCCTGTGCCACAGGTGTTGGTCTGACTGAAGTCGCCGGGGTTGGTACCTGTAATTGTGATCGAAGTAATCGAGAGCGATGTCGTACCTTTGTTGGTCAGGGTCACCTTCTTGCCAGCGGGTCTTAGTTCCCACCTTGACGGAACCGAAGCTCAGCGAGGTCGGCGACAGCTGCACCACGGTTCCGGTTCCGGTCAGCGAGATAGTTTGAGTGCCGGAGCCTCCATCGTCCTTAATCGTGATCGAACCTGTTCTGGTTCCTCCGGCAGTCGGCGTGAAGGTCACACTGATGGTGCAGTTAGCCCCGGGTTGAATCCCGTTTCCGCAGGTATTCGTTTCGTGGAAGTCGCCGGTCGGGGTAATGCTGGAGATCAGCAACTCCGCGGTTCCTTTGTTCGACAGTGTGACTTTCTGCGCCGCGCTGGTAGTGCCGACGAGTTGTGTTGCAAACGTCAGCTTTGTCGCCGATAGAGATGCAGTTGGAGTCTGCATCAAAACGGAGATTCCTGTCGACAGACTAGCAACGATGTCCAACCGGCCATCGTCGTTCAGATCGCTCAGCACAAGCGCGCCGTTCGAAATTCCCGACGTATAGTTTTTGGCCGCTTGAAATGTCCCATCGCCGTTTCCGAGGAAGAACGGGACATTGGAACTGATCGTTCCAGCGACCAGGTCAAGCTTTCCATCGCCGTTCATATCCGCCGTTGCGACGGAATACGCATAAGCTGGTGTTGCATAGTCAACGCGCGCCTGCAGAGTGCCGTCACCATTGCCGAGGAATACGGAGACTGTGTCGGCAGCGGCGTTGGCGGTTGCGACATCGAGTTCGCCATCGCGATTGAAGTCTCCTGTGATCACCCAGACGGGAAATGATCCTGGATAAGTCTTCACAGTATTGAACGTACCGTCCCCGTTGCCAAGCAGGATCGAAACGACCTGTCCTCCGGCGAGGGCGAGATCCAGCTTGCCGTCGCCGTTGAAGTCGCCAGTGGCTACCGAAATCGGTTGAGATCCGGCAGGGAAGTCAACGTGGGATTGAAACGTGCCGTCACCATTGCCGAGAAGGATCGAAACGGTACTCGAACCGAAGTTCGCCACGGCCAAGTCGAGCTTGCCGTCGCCGTTGAAGTCTGCGGTGACGATGCCGTCTGGAATGCTCCCTGCAGCGTAGTCAACGTGCGTTTGGAAGGAGCCGTCTCCGTTGCCCAGCAGAACAGAGACATTCCCGCCGGTGCCTGAGCCCTCGTTCGCCACCGCCAGGTCGAGTTTGCCATCTCCGTTGAAGTCGCCCTGCACGACCGAAATCGGTGAAGAGCCGGTCAAATATTGATGTTGAGTTTGAAACGTGCCATCGCCATTGCCGAGCAAAACGTTGACCGAACTGCTGCCCACACCCGCCGAGATGACGTCGAGCTTGCCGTCGCCGTTAAGATCTGCAGCGATCGGCGAATATCCTCCGCCACTCGTAAGATCGGTTCGCCCCAGACTGATTGAGGTCGTCTGCTTGCTCACCGGGAACGGCACGACATTGGAAGTCCCCACTGCGGGGGGACTGTTCGGATTCAAAACCGTCAGCGGAATCGTGACCACGCCCGACGGAGCCGTGACGTTATCCACCACAATCTGGTTGCTGGAGAGCGTGCTCGGGCTCAAGCTGGCTCCGTTAAACTCCACGGTCGCGCCAGAGGCAAACCCGGTCCCGGAAATCGTAAGCGCCGGGATGAGCGATCCCATCGGCGACGAAACGGGACTCACGATGTCAATGTAAGGCACGGGATTGGCAGCTGGAGGAATTACGGTACTCGTGAAGCTGAAGTTCAAGGTCGCGTCGTTGGCCAGCGGACCGGCTATGTTTTGAGTGAGGTCAACGTCGGGTGGGGCTTCGCTGACCATGATGTAGTAAGAGCCGGGCTGGGCCGTAAATGATAGGTCGGCGGAGCTTACGTTGTATTTCGCTGAGTTCAGCGTAATCGGGCTTCCATCGTCGTTGCAGGCCGTTGGACTGGTGGAACCGACAGGGAACACATATACGCCGGTATCGTAGCGGCTTCCATCGGTGCGGATCGTTACCGTGCTTGCACTGGCTACCGAGAACTTGTACCAAACGCTGCGGAAGACAACTTGACGATTTCGATTCGTCCAGGTGAATGTGCAGTTCGTCGCGCCAGTGTTGGGCGGCACAGGATCCTGAGGGATCGGGTCACTCTGGTTGACCGTCTCCCCTCCTACGCCGGCTCCGCTCAGGACTTCCTGCGGGTTTGACGCTGATGTGTCAATGAAATCCGTGAAAGAAGATGCCGTGATCAGCTTTGCGTTGGCGATCAGATCGTTCCCCGCCGCGGGTGCAGTCTGAAGCTGCACTGTGCCTGCGGTGAGCAACGTTGTTCCATTCGACACGATTGCCAGAAACGGAGTCGGGGAAGCGTTGGGGGCGAAGACGAGATTGTTCGGGTTGGTTGTGACGCCCGAGGTGGTGTAACTGGGCATAAACTCCGCGGGAAGACTGCCTGACAACGAGAGACAATGTAGCGGACGTACCGCCCGGGAAGAGCGGTGAGCCTGGGCGAAGTCCCACCGGGTAGTCGTGAGGTCAGCCGCAACGATCGGGGTCGGCTGCGCAACCTTGTCCCCATTCAAGCCCGGTTGCGTGCAGAATGCTGTGTTATTCAAATCCCCTTGTTGCCCCACAACGTTGTCGCACACTACATAACCTGCGCCATCTAGAAGCGTTCCGATAACCAGGGATCTGAAGAGATAGACGTCGCAGTCTTCGATGTATTGGTTAGTTGGATGTTAAGGATAGTGTTGCCGAACACACCATCAAAGAAAGCAAACTCGTTGGCCCACAGCGCCGGGGTAATTGTGAGAGTAAAGGTATTTGCGGCATCCGTAAGGGTCACTGACTCGCGATGTGAAAGGCGCCCCGCAATTGGAGGTCCCATCCAAAATCAGAAAGTTGGGCGTTGCATTGTCGGTCGGGCAATTCGGGATACTAGTGGCTCTGTCCATTCTGCGAACTCCCGTTATCGGGTTTTCGAACGGCAAACAAAGGCAGCGTAGCCGCGAACAGGAAAAAGACCAAGGCGATACGTGCAGTTCTGCTGACGAATGGCATGCAAATCTACCTTCTTATTTTGGATTCGAAAGAGGGATGTTTCGAATGCCCCAGGAAAAGTCGTAACAGTTTAGCTAGGTTGAATGAATTGTCAAGAGGTCCGATTTCTTTGCTAAGAGATGGAGTCGTCTAATCGGAAGAAGTCTAGACTCGGGGGGATGTTTGCAACTGTGGGGGATCTGTGGCATCCTGACTCCCTCAGTTCTCGGTAATTTGCCCAAAAGGAGGTACTCAATGCGGACAACGATATTCACTGTCTTGGTCGTTCTTCTGCTCAGCGCTGCGCTGGCCGTCGCACAGTCACCCATTTCTGGAGCCGGCACCGCCAATCAGGTCGCAAAATTCACGGCTGCGCACACGATCGGAAACTCCGCGATCTCTGAGGTCTCCGGGAGCGTTGGAATTGGCACCACAGCACCTGGATTTACGCTCGATGTGAACGGTGGAATCAATTCGGCTATGGGCTTCAGCCTTGGAGGCCATCCCTTCGCGTTTGGTTCGTACCAACTCTTAAACACATTTCTCGGCTTTGCCGGAAACTCCACAGTAACCGGTGAGGAAAACATTGGGATTGGCCCAGAAGCGCTCGAGGAAAGCACCAGCGGGTCGGGCAACCTAGCTATGGGGTTCACTACCCTGTACAACGATACAGACGGCGTCAACAACCTTGCGCTCGGGACCGCGGCTCTGTACTGGAACCAGCATGGCGGTTCGAACGTGGTTCGATCGGGGGCTATTCAAGCTACTTCACCACTGGCTCCTTAAATGTCGCCCTCGGGATGAATGCGCTCAACCAAAATACTACGGGCTCCGATAACGTCGCTGTCGGCACGTACGCCAATGGGGGGAATGCTACCGGCTCGTCCAACACGGCCATTGGTCAGGAGTCAGGAGTGACCAATCAAAACTACTATCCAGGGGGCAGCCACAATACAGCTTTGGGCGACTGGGCAAGCTTCGGCAATCCTTCGACCCCCGTAAATAATGCAACCGCGATCGGCAGTCACGCCCTCGCCACCCAGAGCAATTCGCTAGTGCTCGGCGGCACAGGTACCTACGCCGTTAACGTGGGCATCGGAACCTCTACCCCTGCAACCATTTTGCAGATAGGCCAAGGCCTCGGCGCAGCGCTGAGCGACGGGTGGCAGACATATAGTTCAAGGCGGTATAAGAAGAACATTCAGACCATCGGTAATGCGCTTCTAGAAGTCGAACGCCTGCGTGGCGTTACTTACGAGTCCAAAAGAGATGGCAAGCACGAGATCGGAGTAATCGCGGAGGAAGTCGATCAGGTAGTCCCGGAAATCGTGGCCAAAACAAAGGAGGGTGAAGTAAACGGCGTCGACTATGGCCGACTAGCGCCAATATTGATCGAGGCTGTCAAGGAGCAGCAGAAAGAGATTCAGGAGGAGCGCCTACAGATTTCCGACCTCCTCAGCCAAATGCATCAACAAGAGACGATCATCCAGGCTCAGGCCGCGACCTTGCAGGCCCTTAGAGATCAATTGCAAACTGCAGCGACCCGAGGCAAGTAGTACGGTACCATTCGTTTCGTCGCGAGGAAGGAGGGAGCACATAGGCTCCCTCGCCTCGTACCGTGCACGTGGTCTCCCCCATGAAGGCTTTACCACCCTGCGGTGGCGCCCGCAAACTGCGATTCTGCGGTGTCGCGTTGTCGTACGAAAGGGATCCGCCTACTAGGTGGAGGTAAGAGCCGAATGAACGCTCCTAGCCTCCCGGACCAGAAGGTCAAATCCAGCGCGTTTGGCTTCGCTCTGAATGGAAGTGGCTTCTTTTCTCAGCTGAACGGCCGAATCCCTTCCAATCTGCAATTGCACCAGTGCGAGGCGCGCCTTCAGAGACAGGAAATTCATGCCCGCACTCTTGGCCTCCGCTGGAAGGGACGTGATTTTCTGAATTGCTTCCTCGCGTCTTCCCACCGCCTTGAGATACTCGGCCAGGCTCAAACGGCTGTTGAAGTCTGTTTCCGGATCTTTACTGGCAATCTCCTGGATCCGCTTCACGTAGGATTCAGCGCCCGCCAAATCCTTTTTCGCGATGAGAACCCGCACGAGAATAGAGCTGGCAAGTTCTTCGGAGTCGTTATCCTGGTGCCGGTGAAACTCCTTGATGGCAGACGATAACTTGTCCTGAGCATCAATCAGCTTGCCGTGCTCAAGATCAACTTCCGCCAAGGAGACCCAGTCGAGCGCGATCGAACCTTTATCCTGCAATTGACTATCGATCTCGAGAGCCTTTTTATAGTTTTCTTTCGCCTCGTCGATGTTTCCACGGCGAAACAGCACATCTCCCATGTTCGTGAGACAGACCGCCATGGCGGCCTGGTCACCCTTTTCCTGGCGCAATTTCAGGACTTCGCGATAACTTGCCAGTGCTCCCTGAGTGTCGGTCTCCGACTGGCGTTGTGCCAAGTTGCTTAAGGCGATCGCTTCCATGGACTGGTTCTTGATGTCCCGTGCAAGTCCAAGAGCCTGCTTCAATTCTTTCTCCGCCGCGGAGGTTTTCCCTCGCTTGGCTAGAACACCTCCCAGCAGGATTCGCGCCAGCGCCTCGTCGTATTTGTCTCCAATAGGCATCGCCGCTTGCAGGGCTCGCTTGATGTAGTCGTCAGCATCGTCGTCATTCCCCATGCGGTCGAGCACTCGCGCCGCATTGACGGAGGCTCCAGCCACATCCTTCTGATCACCAGCGGTTTGGTTTACCTGAATGACGCGGTCATAAAGTTGCTTGGCTTCTACGTATCGTCCGCGATCTGAGAGCCAGGTTGCGACGTCATTCAATGCGACCGCAGCGCTTACGTTGTCGCCGAATGCGGAAAACAGGTTCTGAGCGTCGTTGCAGGCAGCGAACGCCTCTTCTACATGTCCGAGATTGCGATGCGCCCAGCAGAGTTGCAACTGCGCGCGCGCCTGCATCAGTCGCGCGTTTCGCCGGCGAGCTTCCTCCAAGGCGCGCTGAGCCGACTGTAGCTCCGCGTTGAAATTGTTCAGCGTG
This sequence comes from uncultured Acidobacteriaceae bacterium, assembly GCA_963786095.1. Classification (GTDB taxonomy): domain Bacteria; phylum Acidobacteriota; class Terriglobia; order Terriglobales; family Acidobacteriaceae; genus Sulfotelmatobacter. Next base: position 346,006 of record CAWAXV010000020.1, read on the forward strand.
CCGTGGGCAATGGCTCTGGTCATTTCAATGCGAGGATCCGTTCCCGAGGGTGGGGGAAGTTTTGCCAGGTTGTCCAGGGTAGTCAACGCATCAGTTGCATGGGATCCCTCAATCTGTACTGCCGCCAGCTTCAAACCATAGTTGAGATGGTGCGGGAAGAGGCGATACAGGGATTTGTAATCTTCGATAGCGGCATCCCACCGCTTGTTCATCTCTCCGGCCCGGGCTTGGGACAGCACAATGTACTCCGGGGGCAAGGCCGCCTTCTGGGCAAGATCGGCGGCCATGTTTGCTTCTTGCGCCGCTTCCGGGTCGTGTCTCAGCTGTGTCCAGGCGTCGGCGAGAGCGGAGTGGATCGCGACATTGCTGGGCTCGTGACCGACCGCTTTCCCCAGCAAACCCAGCGCTGACGGAGGATCGAAGGAACGCAGCTTGTCGAGCGCCTGGAAATAAAGATGGCGCGCCTCAGAGTCGGAAGGATAGACGTTCTGCAATTCGTCGGCTTGTGAGTCTGACAGCCGGGCCGCGCCCAGTTTGTCTCGAATCTGAGAGGCGGCGTCAGCAATGAGGCGGGGGTAATCGACCTCTTTTCCGTTTTCGTGAACTCCGGCAATTGTTTTGCCGCTAGCATCGCGCAGCCGCACCTCGATGTGCAGATTCTGTTCCTGCTGGCCTGATTCAACCGCATAACTGCCCAACAGCAGGTAATTAGCGCCCAGAGCCTCGCGCACGCTGGAAAGATCCTCACGCTCCAAGCTTTGGCTCTGTCCCAACGAGAGTTCGGTCTTCACCCCGGCAACCTCATCTGACGGGATGGACCGGACGCCTTTGAAACCACCAACATCAGTCGTCAGACTCTCACTAAGCTGGGTTCCGAGCCAGTCATAGTTGGAGTCCCTCGTGTTATTCCTGAAACCGACGACAGCCACGGTCGGATCCTGCAAACTCAAATGCGTTTTGCGCCACTGATATCCACCCACCAAACCTGCAACCATCAAGAGGACGGAGGCCGCCGTCAGGAGTTGCCAACGGGAGCGCGGCGGATCGAGCTCCGCGATAACATCCATCACGTTCTTGAATCGCTTTTCGGGAGATCTTTCCAGGCAGCGAAGAATCGTCCGCTCCACTCGCGCAGGCAACTCTGGAACAAATCTGGAAGGGAGGATGGGTGGCTGCTGGAGCTTCTTCACGAGCAATTCTTCTCTGCTGGCGGCGCTGTACGGCATGCGGCCAGTCACGAGTTCATACAGAACCACCCCGAGGGCGTAAATATCGGTAGCGGTGGAGAGCGGGCGCCCTTCGATCTGCTCCGGCGCCATGTAGGAAGGAGTTCCGCCGTGCTGGCCGGCGCTGCGTCCCGACGCACGGGCATTGTAGGCAAGCCCGAAGTCGGTGATCACAGCATGGCGATGAACCTTGTCGTCCGCAGCGATGAGCATGACGTTTCCAGATTTGAAATCCTGGTGAATGATGCCTGCGCGGTGGGCTGCATCCAGACCCTGCGCCATTTGGCGGCCCAGCTGAATGGCTTCGTCGAGAGGGACAATCGAGGTTTTCTCGATGTACTGCGCCAGAGTAATTCCGTCCAGTAATTCCATCGTGAGGAACGTGATAGCCCCGGACGGGCGAGGATCGTACACCAGATCAAAGATGCGGCACACATTGGAGTGCGTTACTTTTCGAGAAAGCTGGATTTCATGCTTGAACTGCTGTATCGCTGCCGGACTGGAAGCGATCGCAGGAAGCACGGTCTTAATTGCGATATTTTCGTGCAGATCGAGATCTTCCGCTTCGTAGACCTCGCCCATACCCCCCTTGGCGATAAATCGCACGATGCGGAAACGTCCTGCCAGCACTTCTCCGGTGGATAATTCGTGCTTTCGCCGCGGAGGGATAATGGTATCCCCAACCACCGAAGCCGTTGAGATCTCAGGGTCAAGGATGTTGCCGACCGCGGGAGAAGACAAGAAGGAACCCGCCTGATCGTGTTCAGCGAGAAGGCGTTCGACTTCGGCGCGGAGGGTGTGATCGGAGCAGTGCTCTTCGAGGTAGCCGGAACGGCTTCCCGGCGGCTCTTCCAGCGCGGCCTCGAAAAGTTCTTTAACTCTGCCCCAGCTCTCCGGCGGTAATGGCATGGGTTTGCTTCAACTCTCCGTGAAGCCAGGCTTTGGCAACGCTCCAGTCGCGCTTTACGGTCTTGGGTGAGATTCCCATGACTTCCGATGTCTCTTCGACGGTTAAGCCTCCGAAGAAGCGGAGTTCCACGATTTTCGCCTGCCGCGGATCTAATTCCGCAAGGCGATCCAACGCCTGATCCAGCTTCACCAGTTCGCCGGACTGCTGTGGCGCGAAAACGATGGCTTCGTCCAGCGGAACTTCTTGTTGTCCGCCACCACGTTTATCTCGCAAGTGTCCGCGGGCGTGATCCACCAGAATCCGGCGCATGATCTGGGCGGAGATTCCAAAAAAATGGGCTCGGCTTTGCCAGTTGACCGCGCGTTGCTCGACCAGTTTCAAGTAGGCCTCGTGTACGAGAGCGGTTGCCTGCAGGGTGTGGTCGAGGCGTTCCTTCCGCATGTAACTGCCGGCCAGGCGGCGCAATTCCGCATACACCAACGGAATCAGTTTGCCCGCCGCGTCCTCGTTTCCCTTCGTTAACTCGCCGAGCAGGACAGTTACTTCTCCAACGGCCTCTGGCTCCATGCCCTTTCCCTTCTCCGTTAGTTGAAGCGTCATCAAATTTGGGGAGCGATTCTATCAGATTTTCGGCGACCCGCGGCTCAATTCACTGTCTGGCCCAAGCCTCCGGCCAGAGCTACCCGACGGGATGACCCGGTTTTTCATCGCCTGTCGCGCTACTCAGTGAAGGCAGAAAACGGGGAGAGCACAAAGACTCCGGATTCGCCAAAACTCAGCCCTGCAGAGCAGGCGCAACCAAACGGGAGGCAGTCATGAAAAACACCAAGAAAATGATGAGCTTTTTCTCTACAGCCAACGGAGTCAACCAGAATCGATCCTCGTCCCCAACCGCTATCAAGGGGGCATTGTTCTTGGCATTCGTCTCATTGCTCGTGGCGAGTTCAGCCGTTTCCAGCGACGCTCAGTCAGAGAGTCGCGCGCTTCCCTGGGCGTCAGACGGCAACTACAGCGCCGTTGAGATCCAAAGCTCGTGCCAGGTGAGCGACTCGAAACACGCGGTGTGGACGACCGACGTTAGAAACACAAGCGATTCCGCGATCCAGCTGAAGGCAATGGGAAAGACCATGCAAATCGAGCCGAACAGCAGCATTCAGCTCGGTGCCGTGTCCGCGAAGAACTGCAAAAAGGCGCTGCGACTGAAGCTCGATGCCCGCGCGGCGGGTGATCAGGACCACTATGCGCTTGACTACAACGATGGGGCTGTAAAAGCGCACTTCAAGGCACACACGGACTGGATGGGGATTTCGACTGCCATCATGGCCGGAATGGCTGCCGGCATGGGCCAGCCCGTCGCGATGCCCGATCCGCCTGCCGCCGACCCGGGTGATGGAGGTGACGACCAGTAACAAACTTAGAAAAAAGGGAGACGATCCCCGCCTAGGCGGGGATTTTCATTTCTGATTGCCCCCCACGTCCGTTCGCCCCCCTACTGCGTCTCGCTGCGAAATCCCTTTTCCCCTCGAATGACCCCGCTTCTCGCCGAGTGTCGCGCTTGAAAGTGAGGGCAGAAACGGAAGACGCCCCGAGGAGAAATCACCATGAAAAACCTACGAACCGCGAAATGGGTGGTGGCATCGTTGATTCTGCTGGGGCTCAAGTTGGCGGTTGCGACTGCGTTTCTCCATGGACAGACTGTGTCTGACTCTCTGCCTCTCGCGACGCAGGCTACCAAGGTGAGCCTTTCCAGCGCCATCACCGTCTCGCCCAGCGGCGAGGTTTTCTACACCAGCTCATTCGCCGACCACATCACTGAAGGCGACGTCACCGACGGAGAAGATCCGGTGGTGCGTCAGGCGGCCATTGGCGCTCTGGGCAATATGAACGGAACCGTGCTGGCCATCGATCCGGCGAGCGGACGCATTCTCGCGATGGTGAACCAAAAGCTCGCGCTCTCGGGCGGGGCCGAGCCCTGTTCCACCATCAAGGTGTCGGTCGCGCTGACTGCGTTGAGCGAAGGCATCATCACCAAAGAGACGCCGGTCAGGCTCGAATCGGGCAGTCAGATGAACCTCACCACCGCCCTGGCCCGCTCGAACAACCAGTATTTCGAGGCGCTGGGTCGTCAACTGGGCTTCGAGAAAGTCAGTTCGTACGCTCACCATTACGGCCTCGGCGAGCTGGCTGGGATTAATATTTCGGGCGAAAAACCCGGAGTTTATCCGGCGCGCGAGATTTCCTCGAAACTCGGCGGCGTCGGCCGGATGTGCAGCTTTGGCGAAGGCATTTCCATGACTCCTCTGCAACTCGGCGCCCTAGTTTCGGCAATTGCCAACGGCGGGACCCTCTATTACCTCCAGCATCCGACCACTCCGGAAGACGTGGTCAATTTTCGGCCAGTCGTTAAGCGGCAACTGGAAATCGGCCCTCTCGTCGACCAAGTCGCCGACGGTATGGCAGGAGCCGTAAACTATGGCACCGCGCGCCGCGTCCGCTACAGCTTCACGCAGGGAGAGGTTCTGGGCAAGACGGGGACCTGTTCTCGCGCCGGCACCCGCTTCGGCTGGTTTGGTTCTTATGCCAATACCAGCGTAGGCCGGATCGTGGTCGTCGTCTTCTTGCAAGGTGGCACCCCAACCTTCGGCCCCAAAGCCGCTGAGGTCGCGGGACGGATGTATCGCCGCCTCTACAACCACCAGCACTTCCAAGCCAAGACCGCGCCACTGACCATCAGCGCGTCGGCAAGACCAACTCCAGCCACGAAGTAGTCATCGGGATGGCGGGTTCGCCCCGCCATCCTTACTTTGCCCTCACGCATTGTTCCAGGCTTCACTCTTCTCGGTTGCGTGAGCCCCATTCATTCAGCGCTCCGTTTCACCAGCTATTCCTCCACAACGGTGACCCCGTTCTCTGACGCGTGTCGCGCTACTCAGTGAAGGCAGAAAACGGGACAGCAAGTTAAACCCGGTTCGCCAAACAAAATCACGCTGCCTAGCAGCGCAAATCAAAAGGAGAAAGTTATGAAAAACGCAAAGCAAATCACGAGCTTGTTCTCGCTGTTCAACGCACCTAACCGGAATCGGACTGCCAGTACGCCAAAGAAAAGTGCCCTGGCCCTAGCGTTCTTTTCCTTACTTATGGTTAGTCTGGCCGTTCCCAGCCAGGCTCAAAACAAAAAACCTTACATTCCCCCGCCGGCTCCGCGGCCGGCTCCCGCGCCAGCTCCCCGACCGGCCCCAGCGCCAACCCCGGCTCCGGCCCCACGACCTGCTCCCGCTCCCGCACCGGCTCCGGCTCCGGCCCCGCGGCCTGCTCCCGCTCCAGCCCCTGCTCCGCGGCCTACGCCTGCGCCCATTCAGCAGACGCCGTCAGTGCCGCAGCGCCCGGCGCCCCCGGTCCCACAACACGAGGCTTCCCCTCTACCAACGCAGAAGGCGCCTTCCGTCCAGCAAAACCAGGCACCGGCGCGAATGACTCCGGCTGCTCCGCAGGCATCGGAGAAAGCAACGAACCCCGCTCCGTCGTCTCACCCCGCAACGTCCGCGGGCAAACCTGCCCGCAGCGCGGCTCCTCCAGCCTACAGGGCGCCGGAGAGCAGCGCTGTTGCCCGCAAGACTCCAACCGGAGCCATGACTCTGACGAAGAGTGGCTCGCAGTCGACTCTGCAACAGGTGAACTCCGCGCGCGCCAACCTGAGCGGAGTCAACCGGAAGCCTCTGCCCTCCGGGGACGTGACCGTGCATCCGAATGGCCACCTCACGCTCGAAGCATCCGGCGAACGGAAGTTTGGACTGCGTTCTAACGGCACCATTTCTTCGTACCGTGATCGCGAGAAGTCAGTGAGCTTCAACAGCCAGGGGAAGGTCAGCTCGCTGCGAACGGCCAACATGTCCGTACGCCGCGATGCGAATGGCGTTCGCACCATCGAAAGCCGTCGCGCTGACAATGCCCGCGTGGTCAGCACCGGCCGCCAGAGCGGTTTTGTGGAGCGCAACGTGGTGGTGGGCAACAGAACGTACATTCAGCGCACGACCATCGTCAACGAGCGCATCACGACCAACACCTTCGTCGCTTACAACTATGGCGGCGTCACGCTCACTCACTTCGTAGCGCCGGTGTTCTACGCACCCGCGTTCTACGGCTGGACCTTCTACCCCTGGGCTGCTCCCGTCCATTTCGGTTTCGGATGGTTTGGAGCTCCGTGGTATATCGGCCCCGATCCATTCTTCACCGCCTATCCCGCCTATCCCGGCGCGGCATTCTGGCTGACGGACTACATGCTGGGCGATACGATGGCCACCGCTTATCGAATGCACGAAGATGCATTGTTAAGCGAAGCGCTCCACGCCGATGAAGCCGCACTAGACGACGACTCCGACATGCTCCGGGCAAGCGCAACCACGCCCATCAGCCAGGAACTGAAGGACCAGATCGCCCAAGAAGTGAAGCAGCAGCTCGAGTATGACAACGCCGCGGCCGCCAATCCATCCCACGAGACCAAATACGATGAACTGCCAACCGTGCTTGGCCAGGCCAATCACGTGTTCATCGTGTCGAGCAATCTCGAGGTCACGACTGACGACATGCAAGAATGCGGACTTCAGGCGGGCGACCTTCTCCGCCTCGTAGCTCCCCCGGCGAATGGCGCACCCATCGTGGAGTTGCGTGTGGCCAGCAGCAAGCAGATGGATTGCCCTGCTGGAGTCATGGTCGGCGTATCGCTTCAGGACCTGCAGGAGATGCAGAACTCGTTCCGCTCCCAGATCGAATCTGGTCTGGCGTCGCTGTCGGCCAATCAGGGACGCGGCGGAATTCCGGTCGCACCTCCGGACGCAGTCGCTGCCCCTCCGCGGCCCACGCTAGCGGGGGTGTCGCCGATGTCTGCAAGTGAGATGTCGGCTGCGCTCGAAGAGCAACGTCAACAAGCAGACAAGGCAGAAGGCGACGTGGAAGCAGCGTCGTTCTGAATCAACATCGGAACGTGCAAAAACGGGGCAGCATCCGAAAACCAGCGGACGCTGCCCTTCTTCATTGTTCTCTCAAGTTCAAGCCAGCGGTGGATCGCGCTGCGTAGTGTCTTCGCTGTTCTCCAAAGAGTTGGGGAAAAATTCGGGCAGAATCGCGGTTCAGAACTGGTCAATTCCCCCCATAATTCCTGAATCTGCAGTTGCTGTTGGGCTGAGGCAGCCTGTTTGGGATGGACAGAAACTCCGAACAGCCTCCATGAAGACTTCGTTCGACTCTGCTTATGTTTCGCGCTCGGACGAAGCACCGCCAGGCGCTTGCTGTATCTCTTTCGACAACAGTCGCTTCATACATTCACGGGGAGTCGCTCAGTGCCATCTTCAGGGCAGTTTCAGCGATGCGACGCAATGGAACGACGGCGACAGCGGCGCCACGGGCAATCGCCTCCTTGGGCATGCCGAAAACGACGCAACTGGTTTCGTCCTGAGCAATCGTTGCAGCGCCGCAGTTCCGCATTTCTAGCAAACCCTGCGCGCCGTCGCTCCCCATTCCAGTCATGATCACACCTACGGCATGCGACCCGACGGATTTCGCGACTGAACGGAAAAGCACATCGACGCTGGGCCGGTGACGAGAGACCAGCGGTCCATCTTTGACTTGAGCGAGGTAGCCGGATGGGCCCCCGCGCACGAGAAGGTGATGATTTCCGGGGGCGATCAGGGCGCGGCCGTTACGGATACGGTCACCATCTGCGGCTTCAACGACTTCGATGGTGCAATCTCGGTTCAAGCGATCGGCGAAAGCGCGAGTGAACACCTCCGGCATGTGCTGGACAATGACGATTCCGGGACAGTCGATGGGCATGGCCTGCAGGAATTCGCGGAGTGCTTCGGTGCCGCCGGTAGATGCGCCAACAGCGATGATTCTGTCTCCCGCGCCATGGTGACTTCGCGGCGAGCCCAGAGGAAGAATCGCGTCGGCGCTCAGGCGCGGCGTAACCGGAAGCATGGCCGCTGACACCAACTTCGCCTGCGAGGCGCTGCGGACAACGTCAATCAGCATGACTGCGGATTCCTGCAGAAAATCGCGGACTCCGAGTTTGGGTTTCTTAATTACCTCGACGGCTCCGAGTTCCAGCGCAGAAATAGCGTCTTCGGTTCGACGATGGGCTACCTCGGAACAGACAACAACGGGCAGAGGGCGCTCCGTCATGATCTTTCGCAGGAATGTCAGACCGTCCATGCGCGGCATGACGAGGTCCGTGATCACTACATCTGGCGTTTCCTTTTCGATCTTGGCGAATGCAATGATGGGATCGGGCGCGACGCTAACCTTGATCTTGGGATCCGTCCCAAGAATGCCTTGCATGACCTGACGGACCACGGCCGAGTCGTCGACCACGAGCACGTGGATCGTTCCGTCGGTTCTTCTCGGCTTGTGCGGGTAAGAGATCACAGGATCGCTCAGGCTAGGAATGGCCAGTCGTTGCAATTTCGGGTCGGTTTCGGGTGATGTTGACGTTCGTGGTGGCGAGCGCATGAATGGTCGGCGCAACCGTCTTCAGGTTGGGTGCGATCGCCCCCAGGTGCTCAGAGTGACCGACAAAGAGGAGGCCCGATGGGGCAAGATGGCGGAGTATTCCGCCGATCACCTTCATCTTGGATTCCTGATCAAAATAGATGAGCACATTTCTGCAAAAGATGAGATCGAACGAACCGAGGATCGGATAGGAATCGGCGTGCAAATTGATATGCGCGAACCGCACCACGCGATGTAACTCGGGACTGACCTTCATTACTCCTTTGTGGTCGCCCTTGCCTTTGAGCATGTAAGCATGGAGGTATTCAGCAGGGATGTCCTTCGATTTTTCGATGGGGTACATTGCGGTTTGCGCCTTTTCGAGGACACGAGTGGAAATGTCGGTGCCAAGAACTTCAAGGTCCCAGCCTTTGGCCTCAGGAAAATGCTTGAGCAGCAACATGGCGAGGGAATACGGTTCTTCGCCAGTCGAACAACCCGCGCTCCATACCCGCAACCGCGCCAGCCGTTCCCCGGCTGCAGCTTCTCGTTGCCATTTCGGCAACACTTCTCGCTCGAGAAACTGGAAGTGTCGGGGTTCACGGAAAAAATGAGTTTCGTTGGTGGTAATGCAATCGATCATCACCTCTCGCTCGCGCTGCTGGTCGGGCTGCGTCACCAACTGGTAGTACTCCTGCATATTGCTCAGGCCGAGAAGGCGCAAACGGCGGGCGAGCCGACCGGTTAGCAAGGCATGTTTGTGGGTAGCAAGCCAAATGCCCGCCTCATCGTAGATCAACTGCTGAAACTTCCTGAACAAGCCTGCAGGCAGCGTGGGACGATCGGTCATCGCACGCTGCCGGCCAGCCGCAGCACCGTTAGAAGCATCTGTCTGGTTTCTGCGCATCACTGAATGAACTACTGGGTTCGGTCTCTTCTGATGTGGAGGTCATCGCAGAAAGGTCCAGAATGGGGGCGGCAGGAACTTCCGGCTCAGATTGCGAGTTCCGATCGGCTTGTTCCTCCGAGTCGGGGAGTTCAAGAAGTTCGTCCGTAGACAGAACCTTCTCGGTGTCGAGAAGGAGGCAGAACTTCTTGCCGGAGCGGGCCATGCCGAGCAGGTAATCAACTTTAATATGTGTGCCAAATGTGGGTGGCGTCTCGATCTCTTGGGGACGAAGGTCGATAACCTGCCGGACAGAATCCGCCATAATGCCCATTACCGCTGCTTCGTCGCCGCTTTTAACCTCAGTGATGACGATACATGTCAGCTTGCCGGCAACACTGGGGGGTTGCCGGAGCTTGATTGCGAGATCGATGACGGGCACGACGCTGCCACGCAGGTTGATGACACCGCGAATCCATTCCGGCGTTTTAGGAACCTGAGTGACCGTGTCGTACTCGATAATCTCCTTTACCTTGAGGAGACTTACCGCGTACTCCTCGCCTCCGATCATGAAGGTCAAGTACTGCTGGACCTTCTGCTCGGCGTCGTGGTTGATTTCTTCTCTTGTAATCTGCATGGGATTCTCGTCCTCTTAGAACCTGGTGAAGTTGTGCTCTACTGCCGAACCATTAGCCTTCTTCGGCGGGACCGATGGGGACGGAGATACATGCTGGAATGGTTTATGCTCTGGCGTTGGTCGGCGTGCGGCGGACGCCATGCGCTCTCCCGCAACTCGGAAGAACGCCATCAACTGCTGCAAAGCCTCCGACTGAGCTGCCAACTCTTCCGCAGTGCTGGAGAGTTCTTCTGCCGAAGACGCGTTCCGCTGGGTGACGGTGTCGACGGAAGACATAGCTTTGTTGATCTGGACGACACCGGAGGACTGCTCCCTCGACGACGCGCTGACTTCCTGAACTAGTTCGGACGTCTTCTTGATGGCGGGGACCAGTTCACGCAGCAGTTCGCCGCTGCGCTCCGCGACAGCGACGCTGTTAGCTGCGAGGCCTCCGATTTCCTGCGCGGCCGTCTGGCTGCGCTCGGCCAGTTTGCGAACTTCAGTGGCGACCACGGCAAATCCGCGGCCATGTTCGCCGGCGCGGGCCGCCTCAATAGCGGCGTTGAGCGCCAGCAGGTTCGTCTGATAGGCGATTTCTTCGATGATCGATATCTTTTCGGCAATCTGCTTCATCGCAGATACGCTTTCCCGGACGGCACCGCCTGACTCCTCGCTATCACGCGCGCCTTTGACTGCCATCTGTTCCATCTGACGACTGTTCTCTGCGTTCTGCGTGATAGAGGCGCTCATTTGTTCGAGGCTCGACGTGGTCTCCTCAATGGAGGCCGCCTGCTCGCTGGTTCCTTGAGATAGGGAGGCTGCCGATGCTGCGACCTGGGACGCCGCGCTGGCAACACCATCGCTGCTAACGCGAACCTCGCTAATGATCTCCTCCAACTTCTTCACAAATCCATTGAAAGAGTTCGCCATCTGACCAACTTCATCGTGAGAGATGATTTCGATGCGCTTGGTCAGATCGCCGCCGCCTTGCGCCATCTCGACAAGGTGGTCGGCCATTGCCCTGACGGGTCGCGTGATTCCGCGAGAAACCACAAGCGTAACAAATGTGGCTGCCACGAACGTCACCAGGACCACAGTGAACATGACAAGTGCGGTCTGACGCGCGAATGCGGTGATCGTCTCTTCCTTGTCTGCCATGATCTTGCGATGCTTTTCAGAAAGATCGGTAGCGGCCGCCTCCATGCGATGGATCTCATCTTTCACTTCGGTGACTTTGGCATTGCCCTGCTGAGGAGTCTTGATCGTCCCGTCGTTGATCCCCGACACGACCGCGTCGACGCCGCGTTCGTACGTTGAGATCTCGCGCTCCATTGCCGTCACGAGTTGCTTGCTGCCGTCGGAGGAGACGCGACCGTCCAGATCGACGACGATCGATCGGAGGTCCGCTACCTGACTCTTCCACTTCTCCTGATAACCTTGCATCAATGGTTTGTTGTCCATGTTGAGCAATGTGTCTTTTTCATAGCGGCGCAGTTCGAGCGTGGCGATCTTGGCCTCATCGGCCAGCTGAGAGATTTTGGAATCTCCACGCAGCATTGAGACGGTCTCGCGGGTCACGGATTCCATGCCCCAGTAGCCCGCCACGGCAACCACGAGGAGCAGCAACAGAACGACTCCGAATCCAACGGCGAGACGTTTAGCGATCGAAGACTTCTTCAACATACGGTTGTTCCTTTCAATTTCTCAATTTCCTGAATGGCCGGATGACTTCCCACTTCTAATCTTGTCGTTTCAATTCACTGCCTGGGCCTGCTCAGCAGTAACCTCGCGCAGCAACGTGCTTACGTCGAGAATCAGCGCCACGCGACCGTTATCGAGGATGGTGGAACCAGACACTCCTGGCACATCGCGAAAAATCCGGTTCAGCGGCTTAATGATGGCCTGGCATTCTCCCAACAATGTTTCGACCGCGATGCCCGCATAACCACCCTCACGATGGACCACCACTACGTTTTCACGTTCGGGACGCCGGTCTGGCTTACCAAACACTTCTCGCAGTCGGACGTACGGCAACGGCTCACCGCGAAGGTTAAGGACGCCGACGGCTTCGCTGGAGATCTGGTCCGTAGGAACCTCGAGGCATTCGCTGATCATTTCGAGTGGAATGACATAGGTCTCGTTGTTGGCAATGACAGAGAAGCCGTCGATGATGGCAAGCGTAAGCGGCAGGCGAATGGTTATGGTCGTGCCCTGGCCCTCGGTACTTTGAATGTCGATGTTGCCGCGCAAGAGTTCGATATTGCGGCGCACTACATCCATGCCGACGCCGCGTCCGGATAAATCAGTGATTGAGTCGGCCGTCGTAAATCCGGCCATGAAGACAAGATTGAACAGTTCCTGGTCGGAAATCTTTTCCCCTTCCGGCAACAGTCCTAGCGCGCGCGCCTTGGCTAGAATGCGCTGACGGTTGAAGCCGGCACCGTCGTCAGAGAGTTGGATGAGAATGTTTCCTGCCCTGTGGAACGCGGTTAGGGTCAGCGAACCGCAAGGAGGTTTTCCGAGTGAGTGTCTGACTCTGGGGGCTTCGATGCCATGGTCCACGGCATTGCGGATCATGTGGAGCAGGGGGTCTTTGAGGTGCTCCAGGACACGAGTATCGACTTCCACATCCGCACCCACGACCTGCAATCTTGCAAGTTTGTTGTGGCTTTGCGAGATATCGCGAACGGAGCGTGCGAATTGCTGAAACAAAGGTCCCACGGGTACGAGGCGTACTCCCATGACCTGTTCCTGCAGGGTCTTTTGCAACCCTTCAATCTCGCGATGCACTTCGAGCACCTTGCGCCCGGCATCGGTCCTCAGATCTTCGATCATGCGTCGCAGACGCCCTTGGGCGATAGCGATTTCTCCGGTCAGGTTCAGCATGTGATCCAGTTTGTCGGTGTCGACTCGAAGCGTGCGGTTCCGGGTTCCCAGGAGTGCGAAACCCGGAACCGCTTTGGGGGAGGACACTTGATCGGAAGTAACGGTGTTTGCGCGCGTCACCGTTTCCTTGCCGGAAGCTTGGCTGGCCATTGCCCTTTTCAGTTCCTGATGAGACGAGCTAAGACGATCATTCCCTTCCGCAGCTGCTGGAACGAGCGAACGAAGTGCATCGACTCCGTGCAAAAGAAGCGAGATCACCTCCGGGGAGACAGGGACCTCCTGCTTGCGCAGAGCTTCCAAAAGGTCCTCCACGACGTGCGCGAAGCTTGCCAGTTCTGAAAAATCCAGAGCCGAGGCGTTGCCCTTGATGGTGTGAGCGACACGGAACATTTCGTCGAGCAGTTCGAGGTTGCCAGGATCAGTTTCCGCGGCAATCAGGTGCTGCTCGGTGCGCTCGAGACCCTCTTCGGACTCAGCTAAGAACGCAGCCACGACTTTTTCTCGATCAAAATCCATCGCTTCGCTTTCTTCCCTCTAAATGCTTTGGCACCAGACGGCGCCGTCGTCAGTGTTGAGCATGATTTTTCTGCCTTGGGTGCCGCCAGTCACTTGAACAACCACCGGAATGGCCGCTTTTTTCATGAGATCGAGTGCCGCGGCCACATTCTGCGACCCGAGGGACATGCCCGCTCGATCCGCTTTCTGAAACATGGACGCACCTCCAAAGATCTTGGCCTCGAGTTGTGTAGGGCGGCACCCGAGCGACTGCAAGGCCTCGAGTAGCGTCCGAGTCGCGACGTCCGCGAACCGTGTGGAGGCAGGGTGACCTGCACTCGACGCGGGCAGCAGGAAATGATTCATGCCTCCGATGCGCTGCCGACTCTCCCAGAGACAGATCGCCACGCAAGAACCCAAGATGGTGCGGATCTGGCACGGTTCAGCGCTTGCATGGAGTTGACCTGGCAACAGGTATGCGCGCTGGCGGTCTCCGATCGCGGATTTGCCTGGAGATGCCCACTGGAGAACTTCCGCAGACCGGCGCGGCTGCGAATTGGGAGGCGTCAGTACCATCAGAGTTGTTCCGTCCATGCGCGGCCGTCATCGGTTTGGAAGACCAGTTTCCGGCCATGGGTTCCGCCAACCTCACTCTGTATGAGGCGAATACCATTCAGTTTCAGGAAATGGGTTACAGCATGGACGTTGCGGTCGCCCAGGCAATCTCCTCCTGTGCTGAACGTGACGCCCGGCAAAGAACCACCAACAATTTTTGCTTCCAGAGAATTCAGATGAGCACCAAGATCGAGCAGGCGCTTTAGCAGTGTCGGGTTCGCTACGTTGGCGTAGCGTGTGGCATTGACGCTGTCCTCGGGTCCTTCCGGCAGAATGAAGTGATTGGCGCCACCGATCTTTTGCTCGGAATCCCATAAACAGAGCGCGACACCGGAACCGACAATGGTGCTGATGGCAAACGGTTGCGCGCTGGCAAAGATTTTGCCGGGAATGAGATAGTGGCGTGCGTGCTTGTCGTCGAAGGCGTCCTGAACACGCGGTAAGTACTCCATCGGCAGCACCGCCGGGTTGAAGCTCTGTGTTTTTGGTTTGAAAGTCATTTCCAATCGTTCTCCAGCGTTAACGTGAGTGATACGGTTCAATCGCGCGGCCGGCGCAGTGCGAGAGCACCTCACAAATCTCTCGATCCACCGGTTCGATTCCAAGTTTGTGGGGAAATAGACGAAACAGCACGACCACCGCGGATGGGCTGCCGTCGACAAGAATAGGAACCAGAGCGCTTACCGGATCTTCCGTGGAAAGCAGGTTCTCATTGGAACGTCCGACCCGAAACAACGACTTGCCGCTGCTGAGTACGTGCTTCAGTTTGGGCTCGCGACCTACCTCGAGGACGGAATGCCGGTTGGGATCGACGCCAAAGGACCAGTAAAGCCAAAGTTCCGAGCGCCTCTGGTCAACCTTGAACACGGCAATTTCTTCTGTGCCGATGAGGTTCGCGGCAATTTCGCGAATGGCATCCAGCGCGTCGGCTTGATCGACGGCCTTCTGCAGCCGCATGCGCGCCGCGTACACCTTCGCCTGCGAGCCGATATCCTCGGTTGATCGTGTGCAGTCGAGCTCCGCGTGCGAGTCGGAAGTGTTGCTCATGTGTCCTCGAAATATCCTTTCCTTCGGATTCGACTATTCGCCGAGATAGCTTTGGAGCAGGGTGACGAGTTCAAAGCTGTCGATCGGTTTGGTGATGTAGTCATTGCAGCCGCTCTGGAAGCCGGCTTCGACGTACTCCTCTTCGCCACGAGTAGTAACCAGGATGATCGGTGTCTCACGCAGTGTGTCCTCGAGGCGCATGCGCTTGCAGGCTTCAAAGCCGTTCATGCGGGGCATCACTACATCCATCAGGACAAGATCTGGTGCTTCGACAACAGCGCGCGAGATGGCATCGAGGCCGTCTTTCGCCGTTACGCATTCGTAGGCGGTGCGCTGCTTCAGAATCATTTCTTCCATCATCAGTGTGGTTGTTGAATCGTCCACGAGCAAAACTTTCTTCGGCATTCGTTGGCCTCTAACGTTCCAGTGTTGATTGGGAACGGCTGTGGGATAGATTTTTCGATCCCAGAGTGCTATGGCAATCACGTGGCCAATTGCTTTGCGGGCCGGCAGCGAGAGTAAAACACTGAGGGCAAATCTGTTAGCGGAAGATGCCAGACGGGAGCAGCGCGCGCGGGGAGTTTGATTTCCAGAAAGCGCTTACGGAAATCGAACTCGCGAATCAGATCAGATGCAGGGCCTTGAGCTTCTGGTAGAGCGTGCTCTTAGCGATTCCGAGGCGCCGGGCGGCCCTTTCTACATTTTGATTTTCGCCCGCGAAAGCCGAGGAAATGTGGAAGCGTTCCAGTTCTTCCAGGGTCCACTCAGCCTTGTAAGAGTTCGACCGATGGTCGGGGCCCGGTTCAAAAGCAAGGTCGCTGGATTCGAGGATGGCACCGTCCGTAAATAGGAGGGCACGTTCAAGGACGTTGCGCAGCTCGCGAATATTTCCCGGCCAATAGTAGGAGCGCAGGCGCTCCACAGCTTTTGGGGAGAGTTGGGCGCGAGAACGGGCCATGTCGGAGCAGATTCTGTTCAGCAGAGATTGAGCGATCGAAGGGATATCGTCCTGCCGCTCGCGCAAAGGTGGAATCGCCAGCGGCACGGTGCTGATACGGAAATATAGATCGCTCCGAAACACTTTGGTCTCGATCAAGTGCCGCAGGTCCTGGTGAGTTGCTGCAATCAACCGGACATCGATGAAGCGATCGCGAACATCTCCCATGCGACGAAATCTTTTTTCCTCGACGACCTTCAACAACTTGGGCTGGACGTTAGGATCTATGTCTCCGATCTCATCCAGAAACAGAGTGCCGCGATGACTAACCTCCAGCAGGCCAAGCTTCGCATTGACCGCTCCGGTAAAAGCACCTTTTTCATGACCGAATAACTCTGACTCAAGAAACTCGCGAGTGAGCCCGGCGCAATTCAGGTCGACGAAGGGTTCTTCTGAGCGCGGCCCGTGTTCGTGAAGCCAGGTTGCCAGCACGCCCTTGCCTGAGCCGGTCTCACCCTGAATGAGGACCGGGCTTTGACTCTTTGCAACTTTGGCAGCCGCCTCCGCCAGCCTCCGGATAGCAGGACTTTCGCCGAGGAATGGATCGAGCACCACCCTCCGACGGCGAGTATTGTTAGCCAACTGCTTCTGCTGATTTCGCGAGTTCTCCAGAAGTTTGTGCACGATCATCAGCAGGGCCGAGCTTTCGACGGGCTTGGCAAGGCATTGTTCAGCCCCACTCCTAATAAGCGACACGCCTAACTCCATTGAGCCAAAACCGGTCAGGACGATGATTGGGACAGTGGGTTCCAGTTCCTTGAATTTGCGAACAAGACCCAGGGCGTCTCCGTCCGGAAGGCGAAAATCGAGCACCGCGACGTCGGGGCGTGTAGCTGCGAAACTCCTGTAAGCGCCCGCCGAATCACCGGCTTCTTCAACCAGGAAACCGTTGGCCGTCAGATGAGTGGCGTAGGCGTAGCGTATTTCCTCGTCATCTTCCACCAGAAGAATTCTGCGGCTCACGAACGTGGCAGACATAGTTTCGCTCTTCGAGGCGAACATTATACGAGTTGGGGGGGGGAGGGTGTTGTCAGAAAGGATGGAGTACTCAACCCGGATATCATTCCGCACCGTCCATTTGGTGAGAAACAAGGATTTGGTCTAATATCAGGCACTCCCCTGGGGTGGTCATTCGCCGGTCGGAACTCGGGTTCGACTGACGTCCTAAAGCAACTGGCATTCGCGAAAGCGCAGGTGGTTGGTTGATGCTCGACTCGCCTCTTTGCCGACGCAGCATTCTCGCAGCGCGATGCGCTCTCCTATGCGCAGCTTTAGTCATCCTCCTCGGTGGTTCGCAAACCCCGGCGCAGGATTCCGGCAAACCGCCAAAAAGAGTTCTACTTCTCTATTCCTTTGATAAGGACGAAGGAATGTATACCCGTATCGATCATGTTCTCCGGTCGGAACTGAGATCGGGGGTGCGGGACCGGGTTGAGTTCTATACCGAATATCTGGACTTGGTAAGGTTCTCCAGCCCAGCGCATGCGGCAAATCTGGTGAAGTTGTTGAAACTGGAATTTTCCGAGCAGAAGCCTGATCTCATTATCCCTGTCTCCTATGCCGCAATGCAGTTTCTACTGGCTGAAGGAAAGGATCTCTTCCCCGGAGTGCCCGCCGTGTCTTTGTTCAATGCCAGAAGACTGGAGGAAGTGAAACGGCGGATCGCTGCCGGGACTGCAGGGCGCGACATTACTGGAGTTGCCAGTACGGACGAGCCCGCCAAAACTCTGGAACTGGCTCTGCAACTTCAACCAGACACACAGCGAGTCGCCGTCGTTGTGGGCTGTTCGCCAGTCGAAAAATTCTGGGTCGATCAGCTGAAACAGGATTTCCTGCCCTATCGCCAAAGGGTGGAGGTCGACTACCTCACTGGGTTGACCATGAGGGAGGTTCTCAGCCGGGTTGCTGAACTTCCACCTCACAGTGTGGTCCTGAATACTTTCTTTTTCGAAGATGCGCGGGGAGAGTTTTTTCTGGAAGAAGAAGCACTGGATCTTGTAGCCGGAACAGCTCGGGTGCCAGTGTATGCGATCTACTCCAACGATATCGGGCATGGTGTCGTCGGCGGCTGGATGACCGATCCGGAGAATGCCGGGAGACAGATTGCGAGGACGGCAGCGCGGGTACTGGGTGGCGAGAAGGCGTCGACAATTCCGATTGGATTCGATAACTCTGAGAAGGGCACGGTGGACTGGCGTCAGTTGCAGCGCTGGCACATCAGCGAAAATCGATTGCCGCCTGCTGCCCTGGAACTGTTCCGTGAACCGTCGATATGGGAACGCTACCGTTACCTCATTGTTGGTGTCATCGCACTCTGTATCGTGGAAACATTTCTCATCCTGGCACTTGTGTTCAGCATGCGACGGCGCAAAGGCGCGGAGAAGGCGCTTCTACGCGAGAAGGCTCTCGCGGACGCGGTAATTGAGAGTCTTCCGGGTATATTCCTCCTGCAAGACAAGTCTGGGAAGAATGTGCGCTGGAATAAAAACGCGGAAAGGTTAACACGCTACGGGCTCAAGGAAGTTCCCGAGTTAGGGAACGTCGCCGACAGATTCAAAGAGCGTGCGCAACTGGCGAGGGACGAGGCTTTCGAGCGCGGCTCAAGCCAGTTGGAGGCCGATCTGCTTCTTCAGGAGGGAGCCTCCGCTCCCTATTACTTCACCGGAGTCCGAGTAGATCTGGAGAGCAAGCCTTACCTCGCGATCGTGGGAATTGATTTGACGGAGAATAAGCGGGCTGAAGATGCAGTTCGTCGATCCGAGGCAGAACTGCGATCTTTTGTCGAAAATGCTCCGTATGGAATCGGAACCATTGCCGTCCAAAAGGACCGGTTTGTGCACGCCAATCCCGCCCTGGTGAAGATGCTCGGGTACAAGTCCGAGGGGGAAGTTCTCGCACTGACGATCTCGCGCGATCTGTATTCCGACGGGGATGTAACGACTTTCCGCGCACAACCGACGCTGGCCGAATTCTTCAGCGCCGTCGAGTTCACCTGGAAGCGCAGGGACGGCAAACCGGTGGTTGTGCGCGCCAGCGGACGGCGCTTGACGCGACCGGGAAGCGACGGCGACGTGATAGAGATCATCGCGGAGGACGTGACGGCCCGCAGGCTACTGGAAGAACAATTGCGGCACGCTCAAAAATTGGAAGCGCTCGGACAATTGGCCGGGAGCGTCGCACACGACTTTAACAATCTGCTGGGAGTGATTATCGGATACAGCGAACTGCTCTCCGTCGATTTGGCTTCTGAAAGCGCGGCTAGCGCCCGCCTGGAAACTATCAAGAAGGCCGGGATGCGGGCCACTTCTTTGACCTCACAACTTCTTGCTTTCAGCCGGCGCCAAGTTCTTCAGCCCAAAGTTCTAAACCTGAATTCGCTTGTGACAGAAACGCAAAAGATGCTGCAGCGCCTCATGGGAGAAGATATTGAACAGCGGGTTGAGCTTGACTCGACGCTGGGTAAGACGAAAGCAGATCCGGGGCAAATGGTGCAGGTGATCATGAACCTCGCGGTCAACGCGCGCGATGCGATGCCCAGAGGTGGCAAACTCACGATCAAGACAGAGAACGTCAAGTTTGAAGACGTGACCAATATTTACGGCGTTGCCGTGCCCCCTGGCCAGTATGTGATGCTGTCCGTCAGTGACACCGGCACAGGCATGGATGCCGCCACTAGAGAGCTTCTCTTCGAGCCTTTCTTCACCACAAAGCCTGCTGGGAAAGGCACCGGGTTGGGACTGGCGACAGTTTATGGCATCGTGAAACAGAGTGGTGGGTACATTTTTGCCGATAGCGAGTTGGGTAGAGGCACGACGTTCAATGTTTATCTGCCGCAGGTCGATCTGCCCGTACAAGAAGCCGCTTCGGCATCGAGAACCGCTGGGCCTACCGGGTCTGAGACTCTTCTCGTTGTGGAAGATGAGCCCGCGTTCCGGGACCTGCTACGTGAAGGATTGCAGTCGAGAGGCTATCAGGTCCTCGTTGCTTCCAATGGTGTCGAAGCATTGCAAGTGGCCGACCGGCATGATGGTCCGATTCACCTCGTAATCACCGACGTGATCATGCCGCAGATGAGCGGTCCGGAGTTGGCAAGATGCCTGACCGACGTGCGGGGCAATATCGATGTTTTGTACATGTCAGGATACGCGGACGACAAGTTAGGAACCTTCCCGGGCTCGAATGGCGAACTGACGTGGATACAAAAGCCCTTCTATCTTGACGACCTATTGCGGACGACAAAAGATATCCTTCAGCGTAGAGGCAGGATATCGCAACCGTCCGAATCGAGGGGACCCCAAAAAGGAGAAGCTGTAGGTTAGAAGCAGGTTTGCACAGGGACAAAAGGGATGACTAAACCCAAGCCGACGCTCAAAGAGTTGCTACCAATCGGCAGTTCCAGGTAGCGCCCGGCCTCTTGACCGAGGGCTTGACGAATAAGCATCTCAAGCACGAGATGCGAGCAAGGGCTGCTAGACTCTGGATTCAAACGACCCAACGGAAGCCCCAATTTTTCTTGCTGAGAAGTGCTCACCCACTCACTGTAGGTTCTAACAGTATAAATGTGCCCGATTATCAGCTAAGAGTACAGTCTGCCTCGCAGGTTCAGGGAGAACCGCATCCACTGCGGAGATTCCGGCACGGGGAACAAGAACCGGAATAGGAGACTGACATGGCCACAGTAGCGCCCGCAACACCCTCAACGTCCACAGAGCGCGATTGGACGAAACCACAGGCAATGGCGATTCCGAAGGAGGGGTACTTCGAGCCTGAAAAGGGGAGGTACGGCCCAGTATATCCACGAACTCCAGCCTGCTATGGATTCACCATCATCGCGAAGATCAAACCGGGAAGAGAGGACGCGATCCGTGCTTATGGCAAGACCATCGAGAAGGCGATTGCTGATCTTCCTGATGCGCTTGCGACGCTTAAGCTCCACTACCTTCGGTGGGTTCTCTTTGATATCGGGAAAGACACATATTTCATGTACCAAGGAATCTTTGACACTGATTTCGACAAGTACACCGAGGACGCCGTCGCCCTGTTCACAAAGTACGGTGTGAACACCGTTTTTGAGAACCTTGACGAATTTCCGGAAGACTGGAAGACCAACGTGCCAGCGTTCGTCAAATTCGTTCGTGAGCACCAGTGTCCGAGTTTCTTGGAATACGGGGAGTATCCATACGTGACAGCGGACGAAATCAAGAAGGCACTGAAGCTCAAGGCGGCCTTTAGCGACATGCTCGATCTAATGCAGTAGCAAAACTATTTTTCACTCGCAACGGAGAGGCCGTGGGCATCTTGCAGCAATCACACGGGATTTCTGGGGATCTGACCGAACGAAGAGAAGAACCAGATTCACTTGAGTTTGACGATATTCAGCATTTCCTGATGGCGCGGCCACCTGCGCTGGCAGCGCGGTACGAGTTTCTAACGTTCCAGCGTGCGACAGGCGGGACGCGCGTGGCTGACAGGCCTGATCGACAAGGTGGGCACCGCAAGGGCAGTCGGATCTAGCCTACTTGACTCCAGATGGGTGACCGTTGGCTTCACCTGGAACGGCCTTAGTGCGCTCGGCGTGGCTGAAGCATCAGTTGGCCACCTTCCCCGAGGAGTTTCGTCAGGGGATGGCTGCCCGAGCGGACATCCTCGGCATCACAGGCGCTAATCATCCGGATCACTGGGTGGGAGGGCTTGCCAGTCCGAACCTGCATGCCATTGTCATCCTGTTCGCCCGCGATGTCGCCGAACGCGAGCGCTGCCAGCAGGAGCATGCAAACTATCTGACGCAGTGCGACGGAGTCGAACTGCTGTCCGCTCTGGATCTGGAAGCTATTCCTCCGTTCGATTACGCTCACGAACACTTCGGCTACCGGGATCGGCTCTCACAGCCGGTCATCGAAGGAACGGGAGCGGAACCGACACCCGGCTCTGGCCCACCGATCAAAGCAGGCGAATTTTTTCTTGGCTATCCTGACGAAGAAGGTCCTGCTGCCGGATTGCCGCAGCCGGAAATTCTTTCTCGCAACGGCAGTTATGTTGCCTATCTGAGAATGGAAGAGCACGTAGGCGCGTTTCGCGATTTCCTCCGAGCCCATGGCGAAACACCGGAACAGCAGGAATTGATAGCTGCCAAGCTGATGGGACGATGGCGGAGCGGCGCTCCGCTTGTCCTGGCGCCGGATAAGGACGATCCAACGCTCGGCGCTGATTCTCAGCGCAGCAACGATTTTAACTACGCAAAGATGGACCCTCACGGCTATGGCTGCCCGCTCGGGGCACACATCCGGCGCATGAACCCGCGCGATACCGCAGTGAACATGAACCGGCGGAAGATGATCCGGCGAGGGGGGACTTATGGTCCGCCTCTGCCGGAAGGTGTCCCCGACGACGGCATAGAGCGAGGCATCGCCGCGTTCGTGGGCTGTGCGAGCCTCGTCCGCCAATTTGAATTTGCGATGAATGTGTGGGCGAACGACCCAAACTTTCACGAACTGGGAAACGAGCGCGATCCGATCTTCGGTACACAGGACGGCAGCTTTGACATGACCATCCCAAAGCGGCCCATTCGGAAAAAGATCAAGGGCCTGCCAGCTTTCACCACGATCCGAGGCGGCGCTTACTTCTTTTTGCCCGGTATCAAGGCGCTCCGATACCTGGCGTCGCTGAGTGATGGCGTTTGAAACAAAGATCATTGAAAAGTACAGAAAGGGAGGAATCATGAGCTCCGGTCCTCAACCGCCGCGTACTTACAACCAGAATCATGCACCCCGCAAGTACACTCCGGGCAAACGGAGAGTTTCCATCTACTGGACGTGGAGTTACCCCTGGGAAACCAACCGGGACACCACTGAATTAGACAATCGCTTCTCGACCATGACCGAGGTCCGCAGAGTCGCCTGGCCAGCGTATGAGGGAACGGAATGGGATGAGATGCATTTCCTGCAAGGAATTGCTGGAACCCTGGAACTGTTCCACCGCTCCACGCTCGCGTTTCAGAGGGTCGTTGGTGAAGTCACCGGACATTCGGTTGCAGTATTTCAACGAATCGACCAGGCCGGGTACAAGCTTCCGATCGACGAACGAATCCTGGCGGACACAGACACGCTGATGGTGTTCGGTCTCGATCACCTGGTTTCAGAGCAGGAGGCGAGCTCTGGGGAGATCGAGGCGGTCCGCGAGTGGCTGAAACGAGAAGGAACTTGCCTTCTGCTTGGGCCCCATCACGATGTGGGATTTACGGAAGATCTGAAGCAGCGCCAACTGGAATATACGCACCACGGGGATGCGCTCGTCCCTCGCCAGCAGCGCTTCGGACAATACACGCGTTCGATGATGAAAGCACTTGGGGTGCCGGTGATGAATCAATTCGGACTTCGCCCGGCCCTCGTCAAAGGCACAAAACAAATTGCGCCGCTGACAATCAACAAAGACCTGGATAAGCTCGGCCTCCTCAACGGGGTTACCACATTTAATTTTCATCCCCACCTGCCGCATTATGCGCTGACTACCGATGACACAAAGTCCGTCCACGTGCTTACACGCCAACCGATTGACCTGGACCGACCGCATCCTTTCACCCAGGCGGGCAATACCGAGTTCAACTCGTTCATCTGGATGCCACCTAATGCACAACGCGCCGGAAACATCCTGCTGGCGGACTCCACGATATTTACTACCTTGTTTGGCGGCGTCGAGTCGTTGGAGACCTTTTGGAAAAACGTGGCAACGATGCCACTGGCAAGCGGGATGCCAGCGAAGAAAACTCAGGCTGTCGCCTGATCCGAAACGCGAAGTGCACAAGCACTACACGGGAAAGGTTGAATGGAACTCCTGAGTAAGGTAGTCCCGATCACGATGCTCGCCTTTGTAGTTTCAAGTATGCTGGCGGTTGGTTTGAGTCTCACCATTCGGCAGATTGTGGCTCCTCTGCGCAATGGAAAACTTGTTTTTCTCGCATTGCTCGCCAATTTTGTGCTGATGCCACTGGGGGCATTAGCCATCGCCAGACTTCTCAGGCTTGACCAGCCGCTCGGCATAGCCCTGCTTTTGCTAGGCGCAGCTGCCGGCGCGCCATTCCTTCCCAAGCTGGCAGGAATCGCCAAGGGCAACCTTGCCTTTGCCGTGGGATTAATGGTGCTACTCATGGTTTTGACCGTGGCCTACATGCCTCTCGTCCTGCCCCTGCTTTTGGAGGGCGTTTCGGTCGACCCGATGAAAATAGCACGCTCGCTGGTTCTTCTCATGTTGCTTCCACTGGGTGCCGGGCTTGCAGTGAACGCCCGGTTCGGAAGCATTGCTGAAAGAATGCGCGCGCCGCTTAACCGAATCTCCAGTCTCAGCCTGGCACTCCTGATCGTGCTGCTGTTGGTGACGAACATTCAAAATGTAATCTCCTTGTTCGGAACACGCGGCATTTTGGCGAGCATCCTCTTTCTTTTCGCCGGTGCTGGAATCGGGTGGCTCCTCGGCGGTCCGGGCCTCGGGACAAAGGGCGTGCTGGCGTTAGCGACTGCACAGCGCAATATTGCCGCTGCACTTGTGGTTGGCGGCAAGGACTTCGACGACCCCAAAGTACTCGTCATGATTGTCGTCGTTGCCGTCGTCGGGCTGCTTATTCTCATGCCGCTGGCGCGTGTCTTAGGAACTCGAAGTGCGGAAACTCCGGTTTAGAACACCACAGGTTTGGGACCGCAGAGTTTCCCCGCATTTGGAACAACCCGTGAACGTTGATGAGAGCACATTTCGCATGGCGCCTCTTTGCTGTAGTTGTCCTCGTTGCGGTCGCCAACTTTGTTGTCTTGACTCCCGTGCAAGCGCAAGTCAGAGGTGTCTATCCCGTAGGCATGAGTGCAACGAACTCTGGGGTAACACCCGAACCCGGAATCACCTATTCAAACCTTTTTGTTTTCTTCTCGCGTGATGAAGAGAAAGGCCCTCATGGCGAAATATTGGCTACCGGCCAGAACTCGATCATGATGGACATGAACAGTTTTGTGTGGGTGAGCAAGAAGGAAATGGCTCTCCTGGGCGGGGCAGTATTCTCGGCATCCGCTACGCTTCCGATTGCTAACAACTCGCTCACTTCAGATGTCAATGGTGCCCTCAGCGGCGGTGGCGGGTTTGCGGATTCCTATTATCAACCGTTCATTCTCGGCTGGCGCAAGCAGCGCTTTGCCATTCGGGCGATCTATGGGTTTCTGGCGCCGACCGGAAGATTTAGCGCGGGTGCCAACACGAATGTCGGTTCAGGTTACTGGACCTCAGTCGTTGCGAGTGGACAGACGATCTATCTCAACCCGAGCAAAGCCACTGCCTTATCTGCCTTTCAGATGTATGAATTTCACGGTACCCAACAGGGCACGATGGTCCACCCGGGCCAGACCTTCAACCTCGACTATTCGCTAACCCATACTTTTCCCCTTCAACCTAGCTTGCGCCTTCAGCTTGGGCTGGTGGGATACGGCCAGTGGCAGACGACGGATAAACACGGCCCGAACATTACGCCGGAACAGGCAGCCGCGCACTACAAAGTAAACGCTCTGGGGTTCACAGCAAACGCAGTACTACCGGAGCAGAAGGTGAGCGTCGGGCTTAAGTATTTTCGTGAATTCGAGTGCAGATCTACCTTCCAGGGATACACACTCCAGATCTCTGCCGCGATTACGTTCTAAACCGGCCCCGGAATCGCTTGGGGAACGGCGGATCCGTTCTTAACCCCTCGCTCCCTCAAGTGTTTGCCGTGTTCCGCTGTGGATGGCGAAACCAGGCCAGAGCGCTCAAAACCCCTTGGCAGGGGCAGATGAGTGAAATCGAGATGTTACGACAATTATCAGATTGGCATGGCGTTTGCCGGACCAGAATCGGTGTGTCGAAGCCGGCAGAGCGAGTTCGCAGTTAGCTCACAGCCTCCACGAGATCGCTTTCTGGACTGAGAGCGACGCCAGCATGAATCGGCGTGCCACGCCTGGGGTGCGATTCGATGAAAAGCTTCCCGTTAATAAGTCTCAGCCGCTCCTTCATGCTGTTGAAGACCGATTGGAGCAGCACGCCACGACGGGATCGTCGTTCCACTGTGAAGATGATGATTGGCATAACATGGGGAATCCACCCCGAGAATGAACACCCCGGCAGCCTTGCCAGGGGTGCCTTGCGCAATCGCCGAATCGCCTTACTCGGCGGGCATCCAAGTCTTGTCGGGGTTGTACTCCGACATGGCCGCCGCCACCTTTGCCGTGTCCGGCCCAAGGTCCTTCTGAAACGCCCTGCCATCCTGGTTGATGATGAAGGTCATCACACCGGAGGTGCGGTACACCGCGGGATAGGCAAGAAACGCGACGCCGCTGGTCAGAACCCCATTCACCTTGTAGTCGCGGGCGCCGCCCCTCGCGGCCGGGCCCTGGCGGGTAAGAAGACGAAAGATGTAGCCATGGAACGGGGTCGGCTCACCCGCCTTCCGGGCATAGCCTTCGTCCGACGCGCCTGCAAGCAGCGGCCCGACGGGGCTGGGAGGCTCGTTGTCGGCGGTCTTCCAGTAGAGCCCGTCGTGTTTGCCTTCGGTGCTGAAGAGTCTGCCGGCGTAGTGCTTTTCGTCATCTTGCGAGGCATACTCCTCCTGGGCATCAATCAGCGTTTCCAGGACTTCGATGGCGCCGTTCTCGTTATTGCCGATGCGCCGGTAGAGGATCTCCTGGATCCCGCTCTGGGTGTCGAAGTACCATGAGCCGCCCGTGTTCTTCACCAGCGAGATGGGCATGGGCCAGTTGTCCGCGCCGACATAAAGGGTGGCAGTCTGGTCCGGCTCGATGACGACGCGATGCATCTGCTCATAGTGGGAGGCGAACTTTGCAGTCAGGTTCTTGTCGGCCACGTCGTCGCCAGTGTGCAAGACGCTATCCGCGTTCGAGCCGAAGATCGCCTTCAGGCTACTGGAGTCATCCGACTTCGCCGCCTTGTAAAGGGCCAGAGCCGCGTCGCCTGGAGAGGAGAAAGTCTTCTCATTCGCCGCCTGCGCACGGGAACTAGAAGGATAAGAGAGACAGAGCAGGATCAAGACGGCCAGACACAACACTACGGTGCCCAGGTGATCGGGCAATCGCCTTTCGTGAAGTTGCGAGCTACGTTTCACTGACTTCCTCCTGACTCTTCGGGTTGCGAACGCATCCTGGGCCTGAACCCGGACTACCAGATCGGAGACATCCGCCTGACCTCTCGCGGTACCGCTGCTGTGTCTCCCTGATCGCGACCGAGGTGCATCGAGCGGAGGGACTTACCAACCCTAGCTCCCTGTTACCTTTTGGGACGGCCACCGCCACCACCGGAACGGCCGCCGCCGCTTTTGGCGCTACCGCTTTTGGCGCCACCGCCGCGGTTGCCACCGCCGCCTCCTCCACCACCACGGGCCTGGGCTGTATTGCCGCCGCCGCGTTTGCCACCCCCATTCACGCTCTGCTGGCCCCGCGCGCTGTCGTTACGTGCCTTGCCGCCCTGCTGGTAATTCCCCATCGCGTTGTTACTGGCTCCACGGTTTGGCTGATTGCCGTAACCCCGCTGCTCAGGGCGCGGGTTGCCGCGGCCCTGGTTCCGGCTTCCAACGCCTTGGTTGCGATCGCCGACGCCCTGGTTCCGGTTGCCAACGCCTTGATTGCGATCGCCGATCCCCTGATTCCGGTTGCCGACGCCTTGATTGCGATCGCCAACCCCCTGGTTCCGGTTGCCGACACCTTGATTGCGATCGCCGACCGCTTGATTACGCCTCTGATCGAACTGCGGGCTGTTGCCGCGGTTCAGGTCGTTGCGATTGACGTTGTTCGCGTTGATATTGTTCCGATTGACGTTGTTGTAATTGGCGCTGTTGTAGTTGTTTCGATTGACGAATGTATTTGAGTTGGAGACGTAGACATTGTTGTTGTAGTGGACGCTGGAGTTATTCCAGCCCGTGTTCCATGAGTTATAACCCCATCCGCAGCAATCGTTGTTGTTGTTGAGTGCCGCGCCCACCAACATGCCAACACCGAAGGAGATTAGGCCGGTGGTGACGAGGGCTTGAGTGGAATAGCCCGGCGGCGGCGGGACGGGGTCGCCGTAAACTACGGTGGGATTGTAGCTGGGCACGTACACAACGTCTGGCTGTGCCGGCTGAATCACAATCGTCTGCGGAGGAGACTGCACTACTGTCACCTGCTGCTGCTCCTCGCCTGAGGACGCCGGAGCGGGCTCGGTTCCCGCGGGCTGATTCTCGACCTGAACGTTCTGCTGGGGAGTCGATTTCAGATTGCCGGCCTGGTAAGCCCTCTGGCGCATCACCTGCACGGCGTTCATCACGTTTTGGGGCGCGTTGAAATACGAATCGCCCAGGGACGAGGTCCACGACAGGTTAGTCGCCATCTGCTGCAATACGTCAGAGAATTGGGTGAGCCCTTTGACGCTGGCGTCCCACGGCTGCTGATCCACCGATTGCATCAGTTGCTGGCCCTTGAGGCCCCCGTTCTGCTGCATCCACTGCCAGGCCGCGGTGATCTGGTCTGGGAAAGTCGAACTCGCAAGCACGATGGCCACCAGGTTGTCCGGGAACAGGGCGATCGGAGCCACAAGCTGGTAGAGCTGGTCTGGAGTGGGCACGGCATAGGTGGCAGTCGGCGCCTGCGCCTGCTGCCCGGCCTGCGATTCCTTCTTTGTGCAGCCGTCGAGCCCCATAGAACCGACCACCAAAGCGACGGAACTTAAAATGGCAGTGACTTGCCGGGAGTTAGGCAGCATAGAAGTTCCCCCGAAACGGAACATACTCGCAAGGGGAATCTCTTGAAACCTGTCAATATCGCCAGAAAAGGCGTCCAATTTCTGACTCTTGCCGCGTAGCATGGGTTTTGAGCGCTATCGTGATTTCGTCAACTGACTGATCGACCGCCACAAGCGGCTTGCCGTCAGGGGACACACTCTGACCAATCCTCAACACTGTAACAAGTGACAGTCACGGATTTGCATTCCCGAAGATACGCTCCGAGGAATAGAGCAGAAGGTGGGCATCGGCATCAGCTCTCGCCTTAACGGGAACACGTGCGTTCAAAGCATCCTCCACATCAACAGGAGAAACCGTATGAAAACGTCGACGACTCTTTGCATCCTGTGCGCTATGTTCATCACGGCTGCGTTGGCTCAGACAGCCGATGTCAAGGCGCAGCCCCTAACCGACACTGACATCCAATTGCTGCGGTCGAACCTGCAGGCTGACAAAAATGAAGTCATTGCTCATACGATGCGGTTTACGGAAACGGAATCAGCCGCATTCTGGCCGCTGTACAGGGACTATTCGCGGGACCAGCAGGTGATCGGCGACGCCCGCGTGCAATTAATTAAGGACTACGCGAAGAACTACGACAGCATGGATGACGCCAAGGCCAGGGACATGGTGCAGCGTCTGCTCGGCATCGACGCCAAGTTCACGAAACTCCGGGAGGATCATTGGCCGATGTTTGAGAAGGCTCTCGGTGCGAAGCGCGCGGCGAAGTTTTACCAGGTCGACAACCGCCTGACCCTGATGATTAACCTCCAGTTGGCATCCGAGATCCCCCTGATTCCGTAATGTTGGCTCATGCGACTCTCACGGAGTGTAATGGACAACAGCGATATTTCATGGGTGAAATCGAAGTTCTTCGCTGGTCTGAGTGATGCAGCCGTGCGGCAGCTTCTCGACACTGCCCGCCTCCGCCATTTTGCCCCGAACAAGAATGTCATCGTCCAAGGGGAACATCCCGATCGTGTGTTCCTGTTGAAGATAGGTCGAACGCGCTCTTACATTTTGGCCGAAGATGGCAGCGAAACTGTCCTTTTGTGGGCAACTCCCGGTGAAGTCCTCGGATTGGTGTCGCTACTTCCGAGCCCTCCAAACTATATGGTGAACACGACGACGGTCACCGCTTGTGACTGCCTGGTGTGGGATCACGATACCATTCGGAAGTTGGCAACTGAGCACCCTCCGATTATGGAGAATGGTTTCCGGCTTGCGCTCTACCATCTCGCGACCTACATGAAGCGGCACACCAACTTCTTAACCAAGAGCGCTGCGTCGAGGCTCGCCAACCAACTGATCCAGCTCGCGACATCGGCAGGCGAGGTGGGAAGCTCAGGAATAAACGTTGAAATCACGAACGCGCAACTAAGCTCTCTCTCCGACGTCGGCTACTTCACAACTAGCCGAATCCTCTCGAAGTGGGAGCACGATGGGATGCTCTCCAAAAAGCGCGGCCGCATTACTCTGCTTGCTCCCGAATCGCTGATGGCTGCGTGATGTCAGGTCTGGATGCCGGTTTTTCGGACGAATTTGAGAATTCGCGAGAGAATCTCGAATTCCCGGCGCATTGTTGTTGAAAAATCACCACTGCACTCAAAATCCCCCTTCAAAATCGCGGAGGCGAACAGACGGCGGAAGCTTGTGCTAAGGCCTGATTTCGACCGACATCCGAGTGCGACGCATGAAGGATGCGGCCACTCTGGCCGTGCCCGACGGTTAGCCGGACTTTGGTGCATCGCTCGGCCTGTTAGTTGTTGCAGTTGCAGTCCTTCATTCTTGGCGTATTCTGCCCCCGGAGTTAGATGAAATGGCTACCGTGACCAGCGTGACCAGCAAGCCACCGGCTGCAATCCAGACTCTAATCGATGCCCACATCAACGGCTTCAACACTCACGACGACAATCTTTTCCTCAGCGTTTTCGGGGACACCGCAATCATCATTGACGGCATTGCGCCCTATCGCTGGTCGAACCCAAATGCTCCCGCCAATTGGCTCGCTGATGTAGAGAAATGGCGTGAGGGTCTTGGCGTGACCTACGAGCACCTGTCCTACGAGATGGGCTTCTGGAATGTCGAGGGCTCGTCTGCATATGCTGTCATATCGGGGACTCTCACCGTCACGATTAAGGGCCAGTCCGTGGTTCGGACCGGTACCCTTGCGTACACGTTCGCGAACCGCGATGGCGTCTGGAAGATTGAGGCGCAGGCTTGGGGGCGCACGTCGTAGCCTGCTATATGTGTAATGGACGGACCCTCTTGTGCAGCGCCCGGTTAATGTGCACTCCTGCAACTTGACGTAACATCGCTTTATCACTCAAAGGGAGCAACGAGCGCTAACGCTTCTTCTTTTAACGCCTGATTGCCGCGCCCGGACCCAGCTGTCGGTTGACGGAGAGAGCTACATGCAATAGCGTTGTCGGCAGTGTCGGCAGTAAGGTCCTCGTGGGACCAGTATAAGCATGGCAATGCACCGGGACTCCATCCCGGAGAATGACGGTTCGATACCGTTCCTCCCGCCCCAACCCTAGTTTAAGGTATCGAGCACGTCGCGGTTAGGCATGTTTTCGTCAGCTGAGGAGTTGGGTCGGTGACTTACCGACAAAATTCCTTGGATGCTGGTACAAGATTCAGTGCGGTATCGCTTCCCACGGACGGCAGCGCACGGTTTCACGGAAATATTCAATCGAGAGATGAACGTCCCGCATGGTCTCTGTGTCCGCCAAGCGGTCAAGGTAGAGGTTTCGGCGAGCTGCGGCTGCCCAAAGGAGACTCATGAAGGGGTGCTACAAGCCATCTGGCATACTCACCCTCGAACCCGAGCGTCTCCAGAACAGACTGGCCATCACCGGAAAAGTCAACGGAGATGGAAGGGCTCTTCACCCGACTATTCCGAGAGCTCGGTGAAGCGACGGCGTTCGGGGAAGTGGAATCGAGCAGGTTCGGAGTACATCGCTAGACATGCCTGTAATTCGAGCGTGACAAGCTTGAAATCTTCTTGGTCGTCTTTGGTCTTGACTATCAGATCGCACAGTTCCCGGATTCGATCTTCCAGTCGTCGGGAGGGCACCTCGCTATCGTGCCGTCAGGGATTTGCATGGTGCCATACATTTGTTACCGTAGTTGGCAAAACCGCGTTAGGTAGTCCTGATCAGGGCAGGAGTTGAGTGAAATCGCCGTTTTGAGTATCCATGGGCCCTTCGGCCCACCCATAGGGATGAAAGTGCATTTCTAAGGATCATTGATTCCATACGGGTTACGGCGTGACTTTCGACGGAGTGAAATCGCCATTGATTGATCATTGTCGCGCCTGACGCTGCCGGGCGGAAAGCTTAGGTAACGTTGCTGCTGGTAACCAAGGTACGTTGCGGACCTTGCCCGTCCGCTCTACTCTCAACCAGAACGGCATGGGAAGGTAGTACGCCACTTTGGAAAGAGGAGCCCCAAATACCAATGGCCATCATTCCAGCGACCCCGCGCTCGCAGATTGCTAAACGCAGGAGCAGTCGGATTGCTCTAAGCGCTTCTATCGGACTGTCGGGTCACGATGGTCAAAAGTGCCCTTTCACATTGCCGGCTAAGGCAACTAACCTCAACAGGCATGGAGCAGCGATCCAGGTAGCGCGCGACTTGTTGGTTGGTTCCATCATCGTGGTGCGAAACCCGCGTGGAACTCAGGTTTCTGCCCGAGTGGTCTCGCAATTGACTGCTTCCCAGGGAGTTTCCGGATATGCCATCGAATTTATTGAACAAGATGCGGCGAACAACTTCTGGGGAATCGCTTTTCCGCAGATAGCCAGCGCGGAACAATCCGGCATGGCACGGCGCAGGCGCGGCCTTTCGTCTCTTCAAAACTAACTAGCTTTCTTGCACTGCAGCGTCCGCCGGGCTTCGGGAGCGCAGTACGGTGTTAGCTGGCGAAACATCGCTATAGCACTCATCGACCCAGCTCCCCGGTTTCGGGGTCAAAACGTTCTATAAAAAGGGATGTCAAGAAAAAAAGCTCCGCCTCGACTGGAGGCGAGATTTCTTTCTCGAGATCCAGCCCACTGAAGTTTCACTTCTCTTGAGAAGTTTGGCTTGTTGTCCATTTTCGTGAGTTTCTCTGCTGCTGGTGACGCTGCCGTCGAGTTTAAGAGAGCAGCAAGCGAGCTGGTTGCTTCCGAGGCAACCATGGTTCTATCCGAGGCTCGTGGCCTATGGCTATTTCTGGTTATCCGAGAGGGCATAGAGTGTAAATGGGTGACTCGGTGCCGAGGCACGCAGGGCCAGACCGTTTTGACTGATACTCCTCTCGAACCGAGCATCTCCAGAACCCGACTGCCCACCATCGGAGAGAATGCGCGAAGATGGGAAAGCCTGCTTCGCCGGAGAGGCTCAAGCTGCTTGCCGATGCAACTGTTTGGGGTCGAAACTCACTCCTTTCTTCCACATGGTCAAAGTGATGGCGGCAATCTTCCTGGCCAGGGTGAGCCGGGCCATCGTCGGCCGTATGCCTTTGGCAACCAGAGCGACATAGAAGTCCTGCAGAGGACCCGGACGGGTGCTGGCCGAGATGGCAGCACTTTTGAAAAGATTCTTGAGATCCTTGTTGTGATTGTCATTCAGACCGCGCACCGTGATGCGTTCACGGTTGCGTTGCAATTTGCCGCGCACTGAGCGGTACTCGCCGCTATCGTGAGTCTCCACGGCGAAACCGCTGTAGGCCCAGAGCTGGCGCTTGGTACGAAAGCGATGCGGTGTCTGCAGCAGTGCCACCAGCAAAGCCGAGCGAATCGGACCGATCGAGGGAATCTCACGAAGTAACCGCACTGCCGCATGCTTGTGGCTCTCCCGCAGGAGTTCGCATCGGGCTTGCAAACGCAGCGGCTGCAAACTATCGAGTTGCTGGTACAAACGCTCGGCTCGAATCCGAACTCCAGGTTGCTCGATCTTGGCTAGCCACTCGGCGCGATGACGGGGAGCATACACGGTGCTGCCGCTGCAGGGAATGGCCCAGCTTCGGTACAGCGCTTTGATCCGATTCATGGAACGGGTGGCATCTTGGGTGATCGTCAGATAGCTACGCCCCAACTCCTTAAGTGTGCGTAATCCATGCTCTCCGTGGTACACCGACTTGAGTTGGTTGGTGCGTAACATCTCTGCCAACTTTCGCGCATCGATCCGGTCGCTCTTGTTCCCCTCTTTCAACAGAGCCGCTTTTCGCGGATCGCAGACTACAAGATGGCTGACGTGAGGCTTCAGCAGGTCATGTAACCAGGCGGCAGAAGTTCCTTCTTCAAAGGTTACTGATAAAGTTCCGCGTAGCCCAGCGATGAACTCTAGAATCGTGGCCGCTTTGGTCTCCAGGATGCATTCCATGATCAGCTTGCCCGAACTCTCCATGACAGCAACTGAGATCGTTGCTTGGTGAACGTCCATGCCGATATACTTTTCTTGACTCATAAAGGCGCTCCTTTCGCTAGGTTGGTCGTGCGAACATTCTCAACCTACCGCAAAAGTGGGCGCCTTTTTATATTGCGTGTAATCGCCTGTCGAAAATCAAATTATTCGGATTTCACCGCTAGGCCGGGCGACGATCTACCTGTATGGTGACTAGTTGGTTATCTGGTTTCGTCCGAGAACAACTGCTAGTAGTCAAGAGCCGCATCAAGAGAGCAATCTCAAATTATAGAGAGGGCTCGATATGTCATGTATGCGCGTTCTAGTAGTGGAGGATTTCGCGCCCTTTTGGGAGGTTATCCGCTCGACATTAGAGGTGAGGCCGGACGTGCAAGTCATCGAGGAAGTGGCAGACGGCTTGGAAGCGGTTCAGAAAGCGAAAATACTGGAACCGGATCTTGTCCTCCTTGACATCGGACTCCCAACGCTAAATGGAATCGAGGCCGCTCGCCAGATTCGCAAAGTAGCCCCGCAATCCAAGATAATCTTCGTAAGCCAAGAGTCTTCTTGTGAGGTGGTGCGAGAAGCACTCAACTTAGGAGCTTGGGGATACGTTCTGAAAGAAAGAACCGCAATCGACCTCCTGGCTGCCGTAAATGCGGTTCATGAGGGCAGACATTTTCTGAGCTTTGGCTTGTCGATTTGGAACTTCAACTGACGCAGACCCCGAACCGCCAGCGGCAATCAGGCTCCGGTCAGGGGGCGCGATTCCTTCCCTCTATACCTGAGTCTCCCTTCAGGAACAGTAGGATCCGCGAAACCACAAGCCAAACAGTCAACAACCTTCGGAAACACTTGCCGCCTTGGGATGTCGAGTCGATCAGCTCGCGCGTGCGCAGTACGTCCGGGACGCACGTTCTCGTATGGACTGCAACTCGGCCTCTGGGACTGTGAAGTT
This sequence comes from uncultured Acidobacteriaceae bacterium, assembly GCA_963786095.1. Lineage (GTDB taxonomy): Bacteria > Acidobacteriota > Terriglobia > Terriglobales > Acidobacteriaceae > Sulfotelmatobacter. The sequence goes on from CAWAXV010000020.1 coordinate 381,291, forward strand.
CGTCGAGCCGCAGTCCAGGCAGATGACAATGTCAGGGAATACGAAGACGTGTGGCTTGTTCAGGTTCTCACGACCTGGGAAGTGAATAGCGATTTCGGTTGGAAGCTCGACCTGGCTGGTGGACTGGCACGATTGGCACCGCATGACTACCCCCTTTAAGCCAAGAATATTACGAGGGGGTGCAAAACTGCCACCTGTGATTCACAAATCGCCCAGTGAATTTTTGACAGGGGGCAACTGAAGTCTCTGACAGGGGTTAGAGATGGGCTCGTTGGGGGGGCGGGCAAAGCCACTGCCTCGTTTTGGCGAAACATCGCGATTTCACTCATTAGTATTTGCGGAGCCAAACCGTGGCCACAGTCATCAAATCCTGGTAGGAGAGTGACGAAAGATGTATCACGTGCGCCAAGAAAATTTGCCTTTTGTTGGCAGCTCGCATGAGTTTGTCGGAGCTGAGCAGGGCAACACCAGTGTTTCGGTGTTCCTATTCCATGGAAAGCCCGGTTCTGGACCGGGTCCGCACCGGCATCCTTATGACGAGATCCAGTTTATCCGTGAAGGCCGGGGAGTGTGGACAATAAGCAGCAAGACTTTCGAGGGCAGCGCTGGAGACATTTTTGTCATCAAGGCCGGTGAGGTCCACAGCTTCAAGGCGGTTGGCGATTCACCACTGGTACAACTCGACGTTCACCTCAGTCCCCGCTTCATCCAAGAGAACCTTTAGCTGCAATGTGACTGGGCCTGCACCCCCTCGGCAAAACGCAGGCGCTCATTGGTCAGTTGGCGGCAACTCTGCCATTAAACCTGGTCAGAAACGATCCATTACTAACGCAGCCAGAAGATCAAGGAGCCCAATCATTGCAGGGCCCAACCAGCGCTCTTTTATGACCAACTTCCGGTTTGCCGGCCACTCGGCATGTGGGGTCGCACGCCAAGCGTTAAGCGACCCGAGGCTCGGAATCCGTTGAATCGAGTTTAATGGCTTTGGAACAGTGCGAGAGGAATCGCATCTCCCTCGGCGCGGCAACCTGCATTGTTGGGATGCAGATGGTCTCCACTGTCGTAATTCGGGAGCAGTTGCGTAGGGTGATTCGGATCGCGTACAACCGCATCAAGATCCACCACGCCGTCGAATTCTTCGCTGCTGAGAATCCAGGCGTTGACCTTCTGTCGCATCTTTTCTTTCTCCAGAGTGTAGAAAGTGACCGGCGGCCCCGGCGGCCCCAAATCCAAAAACGAGTTTTCGAACGGTGGGTTCGTCGTGCCGATGATTCGAATTCCCTTTTGATGCGTCCATGAAATGAGCTGCCGATAGCCGGCGATAATATCTTCGGCCTTGATACCCTCCGCGGCAGGTGTTAACGAACCGGGCATCGCGATGTCATTAATTCCAAGGCCGACGATCACATACTTAACACCGGATTGTGCGAGTACGTCGCGGTCGAATCGTGTCAGGCCCGCTTGTCCGAGAACTAACCCAAATCGACCGCCGGCCGCTTCCATAGGGCTGTCATTTAATAGCCGATTCCCGATGATGCCTTCATTGAGGACGCCCAATTCCGCTTTCCCGCCGGAACTTTTCTGCAAATGCTGCGCCAGCACGTCAGGCCAACGCCCATTGCTGTCGGACTCAGTTCCATCTCCATCCGTGAGCGAGGAGCCAAATGCGACGATGGCTGCGCCGCGCGCGGAGGCCTCCACGTCCACTCCAGTTAGGAACGGCCACGTATGGATTTTCTCTGCCACCGGAAACTTCGCTTTCGCCGTAGCATCCCCGGTCTGGGAAACGTAGCTCGTCTGCAAGGCCAGAACGTGCAGCGTTTTCACCTCGGTGCTCTCGGGCAGGAACAGACTGACTGCCAGATCCGACAGAGCCGGTGCCTCCAACGCGACCGGATCGCTCACAACCATCGATCCTGCTGCAACGGTCGTGGACGACTTCCCGTCGAACGTCAGGGTTCGGTCAGACTTCGGGTCGATGTCCGCCACGTCCGTTCGACGGGCAATGTGTGCGCTGCCGATCACCAAGGGATGATCACCAAAGGTGTTCGAGATCTTAATCCGTACTCTTGTCCCGCCAGTGCTGATATGCACGATAAGGCGCAGAGTCTGGTTCCGGAAGCTCTTGACATGCCCGGGCTCCGGAGGCTGTGGAGCCGTAGCCCACGTTCCGACCCACTGTTTGCCACTGAGATTCTGCGCCATTGCCAGCAATGACAACAGTCCAATGAGGACGCACTTAAATGAATTCGCAAGCAGCCTGTTCATAGCGCATTCTCCACAGAAATATCTTGCTGACATGAATCGTTAGACGCTGGATAGCGGTTGCAGTAAGCACGCCTCCAGGAATTCCCGCACAACGCGCAAAGTACCTATCTGAGTATTTCCTGGTCTTTGCCACAGTGCAGGAGCGGGTGACGCTAGTGCTTTTTCGGACGCGACGCCGGGATGAGTGCTTCAGGCTGAAAGAAGGTGTGAGGCGTCGCGTTCGAAAAAGCCGTCAGAAGGAAGCCGCTGGCGCGGCGGACGCGGAACCTATGGAAATTGAATGGAGCGAGGGAGGGGTGTAGAAGTTCGCGGGAGTCGTCAAGGCCGGCGGAGGAGGAGCTGAGGCAGCTGTGCAAAGACGAGGCGAGGGCCGAAGTGAACCTAGGCGAGGACAGGAAGAAGATGTCCGGAGGTAAGGGAGACACACTTCGGCGAGACGCTCTGCAGCGCGCCGGCAGTGCAGTGTGTGGGCGAGTGATTTCATGCAGCCGGGGCCAGGAGCGGTGGAGAACGGAGTTGGAGTTGTGCCGCTGTGAATCGTTCGACGACGGCCATCGGTCCGCCGCACTTGGGACAGCGCCAGAGCGGGTGCGCGGTAGGAGCGGTCGAAGTTTCCCATTCGTTTTTTGGTGGAGTGGCGCGGAGAGCGGCGAAGCACCGTGGCAGGAGAGCGGCGCGCCTTCGGTTGGCGAGGAAGCCGAAGTGGCGGATGCGGACGAAGCCCTTGGGGAGCAGATGAAGTAGGAAGCGACGGAGAAACTCATCGCGCGCCAGAGTCATCACTTTCTGCTGATTGTGGTCGGCGGAGTCACGCCAGCGAAAAGTAACCTGGCCGTCGGCCAACGAGACCAGGCGATGGTTGGAGATGGCCACGCGATGGGTGTAGCGGCCCAGGTAGTGCAAGACGTACTCGGGTCCGCCGAAGGGTGGTTTGGAGTAGACGATCCAATCTTTGCGGAAGAGCGGACGCAGCCAGGCAGCGAAGAACTTGGGATGGGTGAGCGGCGCGAGTTCTCCGGCCAGGTGCAGTTGACGGCGTTCGAAGGCCGACTTCAGGCCGGCGACGAACTTGCCGCGGAACACGCGCCGTAGAATGGCGATGGGGAGGAAGAAGCGTGGATGGGATCGAATCCAGCGGGCGTGATCGCGGGAGAGTCCGCCGGCGGGAACGACACAGTGGACATGGGGATGAAGTTGGAGTTTCTGATTCCAGGTATGGAGCACGCTGAAGAAGCCGATCTCGGCTCCGAGATGGGCAGGATTGCGCGCGACCTCCAGCAGGGTTTCTGCGCTGGTGCGAAGCAGCAAACCGTAGATGAGTTTCCTGTTCTGCAGAGCCAACGCAGCCAGTTGCGGCGGCAGGGTGAAGACGACGTGGACGTAGGGCGTGGGCAGCAGTTCACGACGACGCGCCGCGATCCAGCGTTCGCGCCCGCTGGTCTGACACTTCGGGCAGTGCCGGTTGCGACACGAGTTGTAGGAGATGGTGGCACGATGTCCGCAGTGGGTGCACTCATCGATGTGGCCGCCGAGAGCGGCGGTGCGACAGCGCGCGATGGCCCGGAGGACCTTAAGGTGGGTCCAGCGGAGCCAGCGACGGTTGCGCGCGATGAAGTCTGCTCCTGCACTGCGAATAATGTCGGCCACCTCAAACCGTGGCTGACTCATCTACTCCTCCTCGGACGACCTGCCTTTCTTCAGCACCAGCGCGTCCAGCGGACTGGGCGTGGCATGCAAGTGCCGTTGCGAGAGGTGGAGATAGCGAGCGGTCTCTTTCAGATCGTGATGACCTAAGAGGATCTGGATGGTGTGCAGGTCGGCGCCGGCTTCGAGTAAGTGGGTGGCGAAGCAATGGCGGAGCATGTGGGGATAGATACGTTTCTTAATCCCGGCGCGGCGGGCGGCCTCGACACACGCGTGGTAGGGCGTCTTGTCATCCGTGGGGTGATCACCGCTGTGCCAGCGGTTGCCGGGAAATAACCAGACGGACTTTTTGCGCAGACGTCGCCAATGAGAGCGCAGTTCCTCGAGCAGGACGGGGCTGAGCATGACGTCGCGGTCCTGCCGACCTTTGCCGTCTTGAATGTGCACGACCATGCGTCGGCTATCGATGTCGCTGACCTTCAATCGCGTGAGCTCGGTGCGGCGCGCGCCGGTGCCGTAGAGGGTCATCAAAATGGTGCGATAGAAGGGAGTGGGCGCGGCATCGATGAGCTGTGCTACTTCTTCCTGACTGAGAATGGTGGGCAGGCGATAGCGCTTCTTGGGATAGGGAGTGTCGGCGATGCTCCAGGGCCTCTTGAGCGTCTGGATGTAGAAAAAGCGCAGGGCGCAGAGATGGTTGGTCACCGAACCGGGAGTCAGTTTGTGCAGGGTGAAGAGCTGGGCTTGGTACTCGCGGATGTGCTGCGGTCCCAGGCGATCGGGCGAGCAGTGGAAGTGTTGGGCGAACCGCTCGATGAAGCGAATGTAACGCTGTGTGGTAGCCTCAGAGTAATGACGTCGCTGGAGTTCTTCCAGCATCATTTTGCGTAGATGGGTCACAGGACACCTCCTTGTGACCCACAATTTATCTGAGGGCAAGAATCACACAACTGCTGACATCACCCACGCGGCAGCGTCCGCCGCGCCAGCGGCTTCGTTCTGACGAGCAACTCTTCCGTAATCCGATAAGGTAAGGGTTGCCGACAATACACGAACGGGCTGCTTTTGTGATCGCGAAAGCGTTTAGCGAACCAAGCACCCGCTTGTTCTTGCCGGATCCCGCGGAAGAATCATGCCCAAATGTGCCGTTCCTTGTAGTAGCATTGCCGGGATCAGTAGGAGATTATGAAAGAGCCGCGTCTTTCAAAAGCTGAAACTCACATCCTGGAACAGTACTGGAAACTGGGGACTGCATCGGTGCGCGAGGTCCTGGAGAACCTCCCTGAGGACGAACGTGTCGCTTACACCACAGTGCAAACGCTCGTCTATAGACTTGAGGAGAAGGGCGCTCTGAGAAGGGTAAAGAAGATCGGCAACGCTCAGCTCTTTCAGCCAGCCATCGATCAAAGCCAATACCGGGGCAGGCTCGTACGGGACTTGCTGGATCTGTTTGGAGGTTCGCCGCGCCTTCTCGTCTCCAATCTGATGGAGAATGGTGATCTAACCTTGCGGGATCTCAAGGCGCTGCAGAGTGTGGCTCGAAGTGATAAGAACGGTCGCAGCCGCGGAGGCAAACGTGCATGAGCACATCGCTCGCGCGATTTATTACCTCAGCGTTCACCTGCTATATGCGTCCATCGTTGGCGCTGCCGCGTGGGTGCTGACGACCATCCCCGGCGCGAGTGCCACCACGAAGTATTGGATCTGGGTTATAACGGCGCTCAATTTTATCGCGCCGATAGGCGCACTCATCGATAAGCTGTGGGCGCCGCATTTGAGCTGGGCCACACCGCTCGGTGTGATTGGCGGGCCCATTTGGACGATGACACAAAGCCGGACGGCAGTAGTGGCTGCCGGGATATGGGTCACTGGTGCATTGGCCATGCTTTCACGACTGATTTCGCGTCTACGCAGGGAGTGCCGCGAGGATGAAGCTACGGCTGGCCTCAAGGAACGGGCCGTTGCTGATTTCTTAGCAGATGGAATCCCGGTGAGTTTCGGTAATGGACATCCGGTTCCCGCAGTCCGAGGCGTTCTCTATCCACACATCTCTCTTCCGATCGGGATCGATCGCTTACTCGATGAACGAGAACTGAACGCTGTCTTACTGCACGAATTGGCCCACGCCAGAAGGCGCGATAATTTAATCCGTCTACTCTACGAAGGCGCCCTGTGCGCGTTATGGTTCCATCCGCTCATCTGGCTCGCTGGAATGCGGATGGCACTCTATCGCGAGCTTTCGTGCGATGAGTCTGTCATCCAGAGTGCCCACGGAGAGGCACTTGTGTCAGCGCTCGCCAAGCTTGCAGTCCCCGAACCAGCGCCCTTTCTGCAGGCGACGGTATCCATCGCATTTGAGCCACCGCCTGGCTCGCCTAGCCGCGTCGACACCATCGACACATCGTGCAGCAAGCCTTCTACTGACGACACTATTCGCCGTCGCCGTCGCGGCGGGAGTCTTCGGGACTATCGCGCATACCGCCTGCTGTTTCCTACTCAAGCGATAATTGCTGCCTGGTCGCATTGCTCATATACGGGCTAAGTCTACTTGTCGTACAAACGTGTAGTGTAGTAGAATTGCCGTAGTATGTAGGAGATAAGGCGACATGCAGATCCCTATACGTCAGGCTTTCGAGTCGCGTGAGCCGCCGCCGTTAAATCGCATGCGAAAGATCGCCAGGCTCTTTTCGCTAGTGCTCGTAGGATTGCTTTCGGCGCAACTGAGTGCCCAATCTGCCGCTCGCATTACTCTGGTCAAAGCCGGTCGGCTCCTCGATCCCGGTACGGGTAACGTGATTGCGCCGGTGGCCGTTCTGATCGAAGGCAACAAAATCAAGCAGGTTGGATCATCCAACCAGATCGGCGTTCCTAACGGCGCGAAAATTATTGACCTGGGTGCCGCCACGTTGCTCCCCGGAATGATTGACGCTCATACCCATCTGTTTCTCGACATCGTCGTGCCGCCCGAGGCGGAGAGTCAGCGCCATTCCAATGCAGAGTTTGCGCCGGGACTATTGCTGGCCATCGTGGAATCTCCGAGCAAGCGCGCTTTGATGGGCGCACAGTTGGCTCGCGAAGACCTGGAGAGCGGTATTACCCACGGTCCGCAACCTCGGTCACTCTGGGATTGACGGCGACACTGAGTTGCGCGATGCGATCAATCGAGGCCGGCATCCCTGGTCCAAGGATGCTGGCTTCCGGACGCAAACTGATCACGCGCGGCGAATATCTTCAGGACCTCAATCCCGCGTTGGCTCAGGCGATTCTCGAGCAGGAATTCCTAATCATTGGTGGGACAGACCGAGCGCGGGAAGCAGTCCGGCAGAATGAGTTTCAAAAAGTTGATGTGATCAAGGTCTCGGCCGATGAAAACCTCACGGTTCCGGAACTGGCGGCTATAGTCGAAGAGGCACACCGTCAGCACCTGAAGGTTGCCGTCCACGCAGCCGACACTGCCAGCATACAAACCGCCATCGATGCCGGAGCAGACTCCATCGAGCATGGCAATTTCGTGACCGACGAGCAGCTTAAGCAGATGCGGGACAAGGGTATCTTCCTGGTGCTGACGCCAACTTTCTATGGTGACTTCTTTCTCAAGATCACTGAACCCAGCATCGTGATGTCACCTGGCAAGCTTGCTGACGAGAAGGCCTCTGTCGAA